>CAYXLI010000009.1:123100-244553 GCA_964464925.1 uncultured Solibacteraceae bacterium
ATACCGAAACCATTCCTGGTGGACGCCATCGATGTCATAGCGACATCTTTCGCGGCCGCCGCCCTGGTCCACGAGATTGAGCAGAGCGCGGCCCGCATTTTTGAACTCGTGCGCGCCATCAAGGAGTACTCCTACATGGACCAGGCTCCCTTGCAGGAGGTAGATATTCACGCGGGTCTGGAGAACACTCTCACCATTTTGGGCCACAAGATCAGGAAGAATGGCATCACGGTTGTGCGCGAGTACGGGGAACTCCCGCGAGCGTGCGCGTTCGGCAGCGAGCTGAATCAGGTGTGGACCAACCTCATCGACAACGCCACCGATGCGATGAAGGACAACCCGCCGAACCGTCCGAAAACTCTCCAGATTCATACTTGGACAGACGGCAAACTCGTCGGAGTCGAAATTGCAGATACCGGACCCGGCATCCCGGCGGACATGCAGTCCAGCATCTTCGATCCTTTCTTCACCACGAAGGGAGTTGGCGAAGGAACCGGTCTCGGCCTCGACACGGCGCTGCGCATCATTGAACGCCACAAGGGCGATATCTACCTCGAATCACAACCCGGAGACACGCGCTTCCGGGTGCGGATCCCAATCCATGGCTAAGGAGAACCCAATGCGGACCGAATGCACACATCTTGATCAGATTCAGGAAGTAACGCCGCACACGAACGGCTGCGAAGAGTGTCTGAAAACAGGCGACAAATGGGTGCACCTTCGCCTCTGCCTCACCTGCGGGCACGTCGGCTGTTGTGACTCATCGAAGAATAAGCACGCGACGAAGCATTTTCATGCGACCAAGCATCCCATCGTCTCGTCCTTTGAACCGGGCGAGGATTGGGCCTGGTGCTACGTCGACGAGGTCATGGTCCGTCGCTAAGACGGAGCAGCTACGACGGAGGCACTGGCGCCGTCGCGGTTGCGGTCGCCGTATGCGTATCGCGCGTATGTCCGGCTGATTTTTCCGGGTAGATGGCGTGGGAGCGCTCGTCGAACCGTCCGAAGATCATCTTGCCCGCCGTCGTCTGCAATACGCTCGTCACAGTAATGTCGATGGTCTTCGAGATCATCTTGCGCGCGTTGTCCACCACAACCATCGTGCCGTCGTCCAGGTAGGCAACCCCTTGGTTGTACTCTTTGCCTTCTTTCAGTACAAACACACGCATCACTTCGCCCGGCAGCACCACCGGCTTCATCGCATTGGCAAGCTCGTTGATGTTTAGGATCTCTACGCCATGTAGTTGAGCCACCTTGTTCAGATTGAAATCGTTGGTGACCACTTTGCACGAGTACAATTTCCCGAACTCGATCAATTTCATGTCGACGTCCCGGATATTCGGGAAATCGTCCTCCATGATCCTGACCGTCAGTTGCGGCAGCTTTTGCAGTCGCTGCAGAATGTCCAGACCGCGGCGTCCACGGTTGCGCTTCATCGAATCGGCGGAATCGGCCACCAGTTGCAATTCGCGCAAAACGAATTGCGGGATAACGATGATTCCATCGAGAAACCCGGTCTCCGCGATATCGGCAATCCGGCCATCGATAATAACGCTGGTATCAAGGATTTTAAATTGCTGACGAGTTTTCTCTCCGCCTATGAGTCCACCCAGTGCGGAAAGGTTAAGCATTTCGCCCTTTGCCGCGCCAACCACCACGCCCACATAAGCCATCAGGCACAGGATCCCCACTTGCAGAAACTGCAGTGTATTGAGGTCGACGGCGTTGCTATGGGAGACGACGAGAGAAATTAGGTATGCTGCCAAAATCCCGAATACGGAGCCCATTGCGGCACCGATCAACTTTTGCAGACTGACGCGCTGCAAGCGGAGTTCAATGAGGATTATGGCACCGGAGAAAAGGACACCGATCGCAGCGCCAACCGGTCCGGAAAGACCGAACGGACGCAGGAAGAACGCTACCGTGCCCAGAACGAGCGCGAATAGGACACGAACCAACAATAGATCATTCACACGAGCCACCTCGCCGGCACGTGCCTGGCCGGCCCAGGAGATTCACCTAAGCATACTCCTTTGCCTAGACCACTGCAAATAAATAATTTGGAGGCATAGTGCCGCCGTAAAGGGGCACTGGAGAGGGTTCGGCAACACGAGGGAAAGCTGGAGACTTGCTCCAGCTTTTAGAGAGCTTTGGCGAGTTCTTCTGCGAACGCGCTCTGCGGGCCTTGCGATCCGCGTTCCGGACGCTTGTGCTTCTTGCCGGCGCGATTTGGACGATTAGCGAAAGTAGTTTGAGTGCGGTCACCAGAGGCGCTCGGTCGAGCTTGTTGGCCCGGGGCGGAGCCGCCCTGCTTGGATTTTGGCGGTTGAGCGGGGTTGGCGCGAAGGAGTCTATCTTCCAAAGGGGCGCGGTCGAAGCGGCGGATGATGGCGTTCATCTCCTCCTGGTTCGGCGCCTCAATGAAGGCGAATCCCTTCGATTCCTGGGTTTCCGGGTTGCGAATCACTTTGATCGAGTCGGCAACCAGGTTCTCTGCGGCAAGCCACGATTTGATATCATCAGCGGTTACCCAGACGGGGATGTTTCCGAGAAAAACGGTAAAACTCATTCTTGAGGTTTGTTCACTCCGTGGGGATTGTTTGGGACCGGGGTTCGGGGCGTTGGTCCATGAAAGCATCACCATACTACCACAGATCTGTCAGCCCTTGGAAGAATAAAATCGGCCTATGTCCCCTACTTAGAGATGAATAACGGCGTCCCCGGGATTCACCCGGCCAGCAATCCAACGGGAAACTCGGACAGTGCCTTGCTGAGGCGCAGCTGACCATCAATCACAGTAAAACGCGAGCCTGTCAACACGTTACGCCATGTGCGCGGGGCATCGTCGGGTAAAATCGCAGCCGTGTCCCGCCAGGCTGGAAAACCGGTCGGCACACGCGCAGTGGACGACAAGGCTGCGGTCCACCTGGGAGCTACTGTAATCACCCATGCGCTACCATGCCGCCGGGCGTAGCAAAAGGCGTGCTCGGCGCGTTTCCCTTCCGTTGCGAGCCGTACATAGTTGCCGTCCCGAAACAGTGCTTCGCGGCTCTTGCGGAATGCCAGCAGCTTTTCCGTGAGGAAAATCTTCGCCCGGCCGTCGCGCCAGTGGGCCAGCAATTCAGGCGCACGCTCGGCAAAGTCCGTCAGTTCGCAGAACTCCACTGGCCTGCGATTATCGGGGTCTACCAGGCTCAAGTCCCATTCGACGGTCCCTCGGTAGAAGTCCGGCACTCCCGGCGCGGTCGCCTTGATCAACAACTGAGAGAGCGAATTCACCGCGCCGTAAAACGCGAGTTTGTCGCGCAGCGGCGCCGCCGTGTGCATCAGAGCATCGTCATTCAGCAGTTCATCGACGTACGCGAGCAGCGCATCTTCGTAATCCTTCCGAGGTTCCAGCCAGCTTGTATACATGCGTGCCTCCCGGGCAGCCTTCTGCATGTAGTTTTTAAGCCGCTCCCGGAAACCGCCGGCTTGCGCGTCGTCCAGCGGCCAGGCCCCCAGCACTACCTGGTAGAGCAGAAAAGCCGTGTTCGCATGGATTCCGTTTGGCTTTTTCCGCAGCAGCCTTTCCGCTACTTTCCGCCAGCCATCGGGCAGTTCCGAAAGCACGTTGATGCGCGCGCGCACGTCTTCGCTGCGCTTGGTGTCATGCGTGGAACTCGCGTTCATGGTGTGCGGCTGGCGCTCTTCAAAGAAGGTGTGCAACTCGCCGGGAGAGACGGGCCTCGGCACCGCTCCAACCTCGTTCATGGACACCAGCCGGTTGTAATTGTAAAAGGCCGAGTCTTCGACACCCTTCGCCATGATCGGGCCCGTCATCTGCTGCCACAGCATCACGAAACGAAGCCAGTTCTCGTTCTGTTGCTGCAGCGTCAAGACGTTGAACAGCATGTCATACACCACGGGATGTAGATCCGGGTTGCGCCTCCGGGCTTCCCCTACCGCCTGTGTGAGGTAGCGCAGGTCTTCGGGCGATACCGCAAAGCCGCGCGTGTACGTACGGTAGACGGGCATGCACGCCGTGACTTCCACGAGAGCATCCTGAATCTGCTGCGGACTCAGGTCGCGCCAGTATCGATCCTCTTCTGCCAGTTTCTGCAGCTTGCGCCCCAGCCGCTGCAAGTCGCCGCGGAACAATTCCCGCATCACGTGCTTCTTGCGCTCGTACTCTACGTCCGCAAGTGTCCCCTCAAAGCCCGTCGCTTCGCGGTAGATCTCATCGAGCACACTGAGCCCGTCCGGCCGCACGTACAGGCCATTCAACATGCCCGCGAAATCGTATCCCGTCGTGCCCTGCACAGGCCAGTCTGCGGGGAGTTGTTCACCGTCCGAGAGAATCTTCTCAACCACGGTGTAGCACCCTGCGGACGCTATGCGCTTCAAATACCCCTGCGGATCCAGCAGCCCGTCAATGTGGTCGATCCGCAGCCCTTCCACTTTGCCCGTGCGCAGCAGATCGAAGATCAGCGCATGGGCGGCCTCGAACATCTCCTCCTGCTCCACGCGCATACTGATCAGTTCAGCCACATCGAAGAAGCGCCGGTAGTTGATGCGCTCCGGAGCCGTCCGCCAGTATGCAAGCCGGTATGGCTGGGCGCACAGCAAACGGTCCAGCGCGTCGAAGGATCGCGGATCGCCCTTTACACCATTGAGCTCGCGAAGCCGCTGCTCCAGGAAATCCCGCGGCAAAATTGCAGCAAGTTCCTGTTTGCGCTGTTCCTTCTCGTCGCGGCGCGTCTCCAGCGCAACCCAGTCAGATGCGCTCCATGCAGGGAGGCGCTCTATGGCTTGCAGCCAATCGCTCAACACCTCCGGCGCTCCATCGTGCAGAATCAGCCCGTAGCTCGCCGGATCGATCGGGAATTGGTATGTGTAATACGTCACCCGGAACTCGCCGTCCGCGTACACGAGTTGCAGTTCCTGGTTCTCCAGCGCCGCGCCATACGCCGACCCTAATACCGGCACCAGAATACGCTCTGACCAGTCGATTCCAAACCAGGATGCGTACTCCGAAGCAGGCCCGTTCTCCAGCACATCCATCCACCAGCGGTTCTGAGTACTGGCCGCCATGTGGTTCGGCACCAGGTCGACGAGCAGGCCCATTCCGTGCGACCTCAGCTCACTCACCAGGGCATCGAAATCCTCCGCCGAACCGAGTGCGGGATTCAGCCGGCTCGGGTCGATGACGTCATAGCCGTGCGTGCTTCCCTCACGCGCCTCGAAGATTGGCGACGCGTACAGATGCGAGATGCCGAGCCGCGCCAGGTGGCGCACTACGGCTGTGGCATCGGCGAATCGGAAATCGCGATTGAATTGGACCCGGTAAGTAGCAACGGGAATCCGCATCACACTATTCGATGCGAATCTTCAGGTCCTGTGCCAGCGTCTTGTACTGCGCGGCGACGATCGCGGCCTTCTCCACATCGCCATTCACGGCTTCAGCCGGTTGCCGCATCAGCGCGTAACACACGTTCTGCACGTTCCACAGGTTCACCGGAAACGGCAGGCTGCCCGCGAACTCCACAAGCTGGGTGACTTGGGTGAGCAACTCGGAGTCAAACGGCCGCTCGCGCAGGCGATCCGTGAGGCCCTCAATCGTCCTGCGGAGTCTAAACTCGAGCGTCGTGGTATCGAGCTCAATGCCGGATCTCTGCGCCTCTTCGATCAGGCCGCGCAGGCGCGGGAAGTCCATGTCGGCGCTCTCGAAAGCCCGGCGTAGGATTCCATTCAAAGCGAATTGCGCGGCTGCCTGCATCTCCCTCGGCAGTGGTGTCTTCATCTCGCCCAAATACCGCAGCAGCGGGGCGTTGTGTTCGTAGAGTTGCCGGTACGCGGTCTCCGCTTCTTCGAGCGTGGAACCGAGAATCTGGTTCAGGATGGAGCGCTGCTCGTCCCTGAACAGCGATTGCAGCGAGTAGGTATGGCCGAACACCCGGTCGAGTGTACGAAGCACCTGCGGAGCGTCCGCGCGCGAGAAGGCGTCCCAAGCCTCCCGGGTGAATTGCTCGAAATCCTGAGCATCGCCGGCGGTCTTCACACCGCCCATGAGATTGTGATCGCCGAGATGCAGCGCTCCGAAGAACAGCACTCCGCTCTCGCGTGTGATGAGCGATGTAAACCGCGCGCATCCGGTGGCGAACTTCAGGCGGCCCGCCTCGCTCACTTTGAAGTCGCTCCGCTCCACCTTGTAGCTGTAGATCTGGGCTTCGTCCGTGTAGTTTCGGAACAAAGAGCTGAGCGCATAATGGGCCGCTACTTTGTTCAGGTCCACCATCGCCGGCTTCACAAACTTCAGGTAGATATCGCGCCCATTGCCCATGCCAGGCAAATTGCTCTGGGCATTTGCCAGCCGTTCCAGAAATTTCTCTTCCAGGGAACCGTTCTCGAGCAACTCCTGCGCAAGTTGCACAACGCGCCCGGCGTACTCGATCACCTGCACCGTTTCGATACCGGACAGTTCGTCGAAAAACCAGCCGCAGCTTGTGTACATGAGCATCGCGTGCCGCTGCATCTCGAGCAGCTTCCAGACCTCCACCTGCTCGGCTTCGGTCAACTCGCCTCTACCGTGCTCGGCCAGGAACTCGGACCGGACATCGTCTGAACGGTCCAGCACGATGCTGATGTAGTCGTTTCGCGCCTTCCAGGGGTCTTTCAGAAACTCAGAGCTGCGTTTTTCGTACTTGGGCGCGATCTCATCGCGCAACCAGTCGAGTGCTTCGCGTAAGGGTCCACGCCACGCCTGGTTCCAGTCGCCGTGCCCGCCGGAGTTGCAACTGCAATCCCGTTCCCATCGGCCTACCCCATGAACGCAACTCCATGCAGTGCGGTCGAAGATCTGCACTTCATGCTTCGGCGGGTACATCTCCAAGTACTGCCCGTAGTTCGTGATTTGGGCGGCTTCCTTGTTTTCAATGCTGTGGAGTGCGTATGCGAGCGCCATCTCCCCGTAGCGATGATGGTGGCCGTAGCTCTCCCCGTCGGTCGCGATGTGCGCAAGTTCATCCCAATCGCGCTCATCGGAAAACGCGCTCAGCAGCCGTTGCCCGAAAATCTCACCATTGTTCAGCAGCTGCTCGAACGCGACGGCGCGCGAAATCGGGCCATCGTAAAAGAACAGCGCGATCTTCTTGCCCGATGGCGTCGTGAACTCATACCCGCGGGTAGGATCGATGCGTGCACCTGAGACGTCCTCCCACTCCTCCGCGCCGATCTCACGAAACTTCGCCGCTTGCGACGGAGCCAGGATCGTATACTTGATACCCAGCCCGGCGAGCACATCCAGCGTCTCGGTATCCACCGCGGTCTCGGGCAGCCACATGCCTTCCGGTGCGCGCCCGAAGCGATGCTCGAAATCCGCGATCCCCCAAAGCGCCTGCGTCTCCTTGTCGCGCGCATTCGCCAGAGGCATGATCATGTGGTTGTACGCCTGAGCGATCGCGCACCCATGACCGCCATAAAGCGCTCGACTCTCCTGGTCAGCGGTAAGGATACTCGCGTACAGGTCAGGCACTTTCTCCCGCAGCCACGAAAGCACGGTGGGCCCGAAATTGAAGCTGATCTTCGAGTAATTGTTTACGATTTGAGTAATTCGATTTTCACCGTCGAGAATGCGCGTGGTGGCATTCGGCGCATAGCATTCAGCGGTAATGCGCTCGTTCCAATCGTGGTACGGATAGGCGGAATCCTGAACTTCGATGGCTTCCAGCCAGGGGTTTTCCCGAGGCGGCTGATAAAAATGTCCGTGGACGCAAAGGTATCTCATTGAACAATGCTTGAAAGCGTGTCGTAAAACTCCGGATAGGAGACGGATGCCGCTTCCGCATTGTGAATCACGCAAGGGCCATCCGCCGCGAGGGCTGCGACGGCAAACGCCATGGCGATCCTGTGATCCCCAAAGGAATCGAGTTCCGCCGCTCGCAGTCTCTGCTTGCCCGGGATATGGAACCCATCGGGCATCACTTCCATAGACACTCCCATGCGGGAAAAGTTATCAGTGACAGTCGCGATTCGGTCAGTTTCTTTGATGCGCAGCTCGGACGCGTCACGGACTGTCAGGCCTTTTTCACTCATAGCGCCCAACACCGCGAGCACGGGTATTTCATCGATTACACCGGCAGTCAGTGCGCCCGATACCTCGCCGCCCTGAATTTCGCCGCCGGTTACACGCAGGTTACCGATCAACTCGCCGCCGGCCTGTTGCAAATTGGTTACTTGGATACGGGCGCCGAGCGAGATCAGAAAATCGATCAACTGAGACCGGGTCGGGTTCAAGCCGACAGCCTGAATGGTCAATTCCGATCCCGGCCGAATCAACGCTGCCACCAGGAAGAACGCCGCTCCGGAGAGATCGCCGGGCACAAAGAGCTCCTTCGCCTGTAGCTTCGGATGCCCTTCTACCGAAATAGCGCCGGAGATCGAAGTGACCTCGGCGCCGAACTCGCGGAGAGCAAGTTCGCTATGGTCGCGTGTCTTGATCGGTTCGCGGACCGTTGTCGTGCCGTCGGCGTATAGTCCGCCAAACAGCACGCAGCTCTTCACCTGCGCGCTGGCAACCGGCAGTGCATAGTCGATCGCCTTCAGCTTGCCGCCGCGGATTTCGAGCGGTGGATATTTCCCTTCCCTCGCGGTGATCGCGGCACCCATCTCTGCCAAGGGCGTCATGATCCGCGCCATGGGCCTGCGGGAGAGCGATTCATCCCCGCCGATGCGCGTCACGAACGGCTGTGCTGCCAGAATGCCCGAAAGCATGCGAATGGTCGAACCGGAATTCCCGGCATCGAGTTCACCTGCGGGCTCCTTCAATCCATCAAGTCCCTGCCCGTGAATCAGCACCGCATCACCGGTCTTCTCAATCCGGACACCGAGCGCGCGCATGCAGCCCAGCGTCGACTGGCAGTCGGCTCCCGTGGAGTAGTTATGTATCTTCGAAGTGCCTTCCGCGATCGAAGCAAGCATGCCGTAGCGATGTGAAATCGACTTGTCTCCCGGAATGCGCACAACTCCGGCAACACGAGAAGCGGGGGAAACTGTTTTTTGCATGGGAAAGGTTTATTGTACCAATGGGATCTTATTCCGAATTTGGTGGCTGTTATCTCTTTCTGGATCACCAGGCAGGCGTGCCGTCAGCCTTGTAGGGAGCCCAGCAAAGTGCCAGCATCCGAATTGAAATGTTCGTCTTCTTTGGTTTGATACAGACCGTATCGAGTTGTTCCGTCGCCGGGTCTATCTTAGTTGCCAGCGCATCGACGTCGGTCTTGAACTGCTGGTTCAATGCATCGATCTCCGCCTGTACGGCCGCAACGTTTTCCTGCGCCCGGTTCACATCCTGATAGTCCTTCGTCGCCCTGCCTACCGAACGCGCCGCGGACGTCATGGCAGTGAGATTCGTCCTGCTGAGGACCTTCCTGCCCATGAATGCGCCGAGCAGGCTCGCTCCCACGGTCAGAACTGTTTGCAGGCCCTGCGTCTGTACCTGTTGGCGCTCCTTCTCCTCGTTTTGTTGGGCCTTGCGGAGGCGCTCCTGCAATGCGGCGAGTTTCGGGGCGTAGTCCCGCTGGATTTCTCCGGTCTGCCGGTCGCGCTCTTCCCGGGCTGCCTGCTGCAAGCGTACCCGGAAGTCTCTCTCGGATTCGCCTGGATTCGATTTGATGTCGAGCGCTGGGCTGTGCAGAATCGTGAACTGCTGGCAACCATACAGCCAGTTCGCGAAGTCCTTTTGCCACTGAGTCCAGCTGTTCGGTTGAGCCGCCAGAGCGGGCAACGTGGTGAACTGTGCTCCCTCGGCTGGAGCCTTCTCTAACTCGTTCACGTCAATATCGGATTCTGTTGCTTCCTCCCATTGCACCGGAACACTGTCGTCTTTTATGGGACCGAGAAAGACCTTGTCCTGTGCCTCATTCACGCTATTCTTCGGATCGCTGTACTGGATTCGGGAAGCCCCGATGACCATTGGATGGTAGATTACCTGCGATGCTCCCCGCGCCGGCAGATAAACCTGATTGATTTCAGGCGGCAGCACCGGTGGCGGAACCACGGCCTTCTCAGGTGCTTTCGAGAGTGCGGACGGCGATGCTCTCTCTCCCAGCAGCTCCTTTACCTGGGCGCGCGTCAGCGGCCCACGCAGGTAACTCAGCGCCCAGCGGCTTTCAAAAACCACCGGATGATCCTCATGCACGTTGTTCATGAGGAAAACGCGCTTGCCCAAACTGGAGAGCAGGTCATTCATCTGGCTGCGATCGAAATGAGCGCCGCTATCGGCCGAAGCGCTGGCCAGACCGTCGAGAAGCCGATCCTTATCCCGCTGCGTCTGCAGGCGGCCAATGAACCAGGTGCCGCAATTGGCGAGTCCTTTGTAATCGAGGTCGACCGGGTTCTGCGTCGCCAGCGCGATCCCTACACCGAAGGCACGCGCCTGCTTCAATAATGTGAGCAGCGGCTTCTTTGTCGGCGGATTGGCGACCGGCGGGAAATAGCCGAAGATCTCATCCATGTAAAGAATGGCGCGCAGGCTGGTGGTTCCCGATTGCGCGCGCGTCCAGCTTAGAAACTCGTTTAGTACGAGCGACACGAAGAAGAGGCGCTCCGAATCGGATAGATGCGAAATCGACAAGATCGCTAGACGCGGCTTGCCTTCTTCCGTGTGGAGCAGCTTGTCGATATCCATCGGATCGCCGTCCAGCCATGCTTCGAAACCAGGCGAGGCGAGCAGATTGTTCAAACTCATCGCCAGTTCAAACCGTTCCTTCGCGGGATAGAACGACTCGAGATCCAGCACACCTACGCGGGTGACCTGCGGGTTTTGGATCTGCGCGATGAGCGACGGCAGATCGAGCGTCTGGCCTTCCTTCCATGCTTTATCGAAGAGCGTAGAGAGCAGGATGTGTTTGCGGCTTTTCAGCGGCTCGGCATCGATGCCCATCAGGGAAAGCAGGGCCGTGGCGGTAGTGCCTACGCGGTCGCGCATGGCCTCCGTGTCGTCTGGGGAAGTCGGAGGCGCGAAGGATCGCAGGATGGAAAGCGGCAGGCCGGCGGAACTTCCGGGCGTGTAGATGGCGAAGTTGGCTGATTGTTGCAGTTTTCGGATGCGTTCGCCGGACTGGCCCCACTTGGCGAGGCCTTCGCTCCACATCTTGGCTTGTTGTTCCGCGAATTGGGTTGTGGTCAGGCCCTGGGACTTCGCCTCGTCCTCGTTGATCCAAGGTTCAAAGTCCTCCGGCTTCAGATCCGGAAACTGCAGGAGCAGGTTCGTGAGGTCCCCCTTTGGATCGATGATGAGGGCCGGAATGCCATCGATCGCGGCTTCTTCGAGCAGATCGATGCAGAGACCGGTCTTGCCGCTGCCTGTCATACCCACGCACACGGCGTGAGTGACCAAATCCTTGCTGTCGTACAGGAGGAGCGAATCGGGCTGATCCTTGAGCCGCCCGAGGTAAAAGGAACCAAGCTTTTCGAAGTCCTGCATGTAGTTTTAATTTAGCGGAGGTAGCGGAGGAGGCGGCGCTTATAGTTCGAGGTTCCGCAAACGCAGAGCGTTCGAGATGACCGATACGGAACTGAAGGTCATGGCCGCGCTGGCGATCATGGGGCTCAATAAGAGGCCGAAGAATGGGTAGAGCACGCCGGCGGCAATCGGCACGCCGAGCAGGTTGTAGACGAACGCAAAGAACAGGTTCTGACGGATGTTTCGCATCGTGCCGTCGCTGAGGCGCCGGGCGCGCACGATGGCACGAAGATCTCCTTTCACTAAGGTGATGCGCGCGCTCTCGATAGCTACGTCCGTACCTGTGCCCATCGCGATGCCGACTTCGGCCTGTGCCAGTGCGGGCGCATCGTTGATGCCATCTCCGGCCATAGCGACTCGCTTGCCTTGTTGCTGTAGTGCCCGGATCACCTGCGCCTTGCCCTCCGGCTTCACACCGGCCCGCACTTCGTCGATGCCAAGCTTGTCAGCCACAGCCCGAGCGGTACTCTCGTTATCTCCAGTGACCATCACGACCCGGATGTTCTCGGCGCGGAGCAGCCTGATTGCTTCGGGCGTGGAGGCCTTGATCGGATCAGCGATGGCGAGCATACCGGCCGGCAGCCCGTCGACCGTGAGGAAGACCGTGGTCTGACCTTGCTGGCGATGCTCCTCCGGTCGAAAGCCGGTGGGGTCGTTCGTGACTGCGATCCGTTTGCCGTCGACTATACCGGATACACCCTGCCCTGTGGTCGATTGGAACTGCTCGGCTTTGCCGAGTGTGAGGCCGCGCGCCGCGCTCACGATTGCCGTGGCGAGCGGGTGTTCGCTGGCCTGTTCGACACTTGCGGCCCAGCGGAGAACCTGCTCCTGAGTAAATCCATTCGCCGTAGTGATGGAGACCACCTTTGGTTTGCCTTCCGTGAGCGTGCCCGTCTTATCGACAACGAGCGTATCGATCTTCTCCAGCACCTCCAGTGCTTCCGCATTTCTGATGAGCACGCCAGCCGTCGCGCCACGGCCGGTGCCGACCATAATCGACATGGGCGTTGCCAGACCCAGCGCACACGGGCAGGCAATGATCAGGACGGCTACCGCGTTCACGAGCGCATGCGCCAGTCTCGGTTCGGGCCCGTAGATCGCCCACGCCGCGAATGTCACGATCGAAACCAATAGCACGGCCGGAACGAACCAGGCCGCGACCACGTCAGCAAGGCGCTGGATCGGCGCCCGTGTCCGTTGCGCCTCATTGACCATCCGAACAATCTGCGCTAATAGTGTCTCCGATCCAACGCGGTCGGCTTTCATCACAAACGAGCCGGTTCCGTTCACGGTGCCGCCAACGACGCGGTCACCCGGTTGTTTCTCGATCGGAATCGGTTCGCCGCTCACCATCGATTCGTCGACCGGGCTTGCCCCTTCCGTAACGATACCGTCGACCGGAACTTTTTCACCCGGCCGCACGCGCAAAAGCATCCCGGGATGCACATCTGCCAGAGGGATGTCCTGCTCCGTGCCGGCGAGGCGCGCCGTCTTTGGCGCGAGGCCGAGAAGGGCGCGGATGGCGCTGCTGGTTCGGCCGCGGGCTCGCAATTCCAGCACCTGACCAAGCAGCACCAGTGTGACAATCACGGCGGCGGGTTCAAAGTAAACGGCGAGGTGGCCGTCGGTGCGGAACGAATCAGGGAATATGTCAGGAATCAGCGTCGCCACGACACTGTATAGGTATGCCGCGCCAGTGCCGAGCGCGATCAGCGTGAACATGTTCAGGCTGCGGTTGCGGATGGAGAGCCACCCGCGTTCAAAGAGGGGCCAGCCGGCCCAGAGGACAACGGGAGTTGCGAGTGCGAACTCGATCCAGGTCATCCACGCGCTCTCCGGCAGGAACATCATTACGAGCAGAGGGACCGACAGAACCGCGCTGATGCGAAACCGCCGCTGCATGTCTGCGAGTTCGGGATTTGCTTCCTCCGCCACAACTTCACGCGGTTCAAGCGCCATACCGCACTTGGGACATGAGCCTGGGTGATCGCTCACTACCTCCGGATGCATGGGGCAGGTGTACTCAGTCTTCATCGCAGGTGGCGCGATGCTCTCCGGCTCGAGGGCCATGCCGCACTTGGGGCATGCGCCGGGTTTAGGCTCGCGTACTTCCGGGTCCATGGGGCAGACCCACAGGACGCCTTCAGCCGCCTGCGGAGGGAGTTGCGGGTGCAGGTACTTCTCCGGCTCCGCTTCGAATTTGTGAACGCAGCCCTGGCTACAGAAGTAATACGCATCGCCGTTGTGCATGACGGCGCCGGCGGCATGGGCGGGATCCACCTTCATGTGGCAGACCGGGTCCTCGACGAGTTTTGGTGCAGGCTTCAGGTACTTTTCGGGATCGAGAGAGAATTTTTGCGCGCAGCTTTTGGCGCAAAAGTAATAGGTCTTGCCCTCATGATCTACGGTAGCCGCTGCACGGTCCGGTTGCACCGTCATCCCGCAGACGGGGTCTATCTCCCCGCTACGCGGCTGAAAAATGGGCAGTGACATAACACCTCCCTTTTTAGATGACGCTAAGTTTCGTCGGGCTTCACACCAACAATCGCGATGCCGGCGCCGTCGGCTTCGCGCAGCATCTCTTCCCGGTCGAGTAAGAGCGTACGGCCCGCGTCGATAGCCATCGCGGTCGTGCCTGTTTCCCTCATCACCATAATCGTATCTATGCCCGCAACCGGGACATCGAACAGCATATGGCTGCGGCCTTTCGATACTTTGACAAGCCGAAGCGGCTTGCCGTTTACCAGTGAGGCGGCACGGCGCAGCATAGCGTCCGTACCTTCCATAGCCTCAACGGCGACACAGGCACGTTCGGCGATCACAACGCTCTGGCCGATGTCGAAACCGGCTAGCGCATTCGCCACCCTGCGGCCGTAGTGCAGGTCGTTTTCTTCGTCCTTGCCGGGCTTGCGGCGCGTTAGCGCACCCTCTCCGGCCAGCAACGGCTTTAACAAGCGGGTGGAATCGCCAAGCCGGATGCCTTCGTCTTCGAGCACCTTCGCGACGCCGCCAATGAGTGCCGCTGTGTTCTTGCCTTTCAAGGCGAAGAGAAGCTTTGCGAGCCGCCAGTCCGGCTGTATGGAGGAGAAGATCTTCGTATGCTTCACCTGGCCGGCCATGATGACTTCAGTGATACTTTCGCCTTTGAGAATCTCGATCAGCTTACTCAATTGGCCAAGCGAGATCCAATACGTCCGCGGCACAAGAGACTCGATCTCGCGAGAGGCCTCTTCCTCGATACCGATCGCAATGACATCGTGTCCGAGTGACTTCGCGGTTTCCAGCGCGAGCACAGGGAAACGCCCATTGCCGCAGATGACGCCGTATCTCACTTGACGAACCCGCGCTGGCTGGATTGCACAAAGGCGATCAGTTCCTCGATCTCGGCGGTCTGGGGCACCTCCGCCCGTACGCGCTCCAGCGCTTGCGAAGTATTCAGTCCCGCCCGTGTGAGAAGGCGGAATGTGGTCTGTAACGCTTCGATGGATTCTGTTGAGAAGCCACGGCGTTCCAGGCCCACGCGGTTTGCCCCGAAGATCTTGTTCTCACGGACGCTGACGGAATTCGAAAATGGCAGCACATCCTGCGTGATGACGCTGTAGGCGCCCACGATCGCGTGGCGGCCGACACGGCAGAACTGGTGCACTCCGGAAAAAGCGCCCATGACCGCCCAATCGCTAATGAGGACGTGTCCAGCCAGGCCCACCGAGTTTGCCAGGATCGTGTGGTTTCCGACCTGTACGTCATGCGCGACATGGACATAGACCATGAACAGATTGTCCGACCCAATGCGTGTGACCATGCCGCCGCCTTCGGTCCCGCGATGAATACTGACAAACTCGCGAATACGGTTGCGATTGCCGATGATCGTTTCGGAAAGCTCGCCGTGATACTTCAGGTCCTGAGGCGCGAACCCCACGCTCGACTGAGGATAGAACGTGTTGTCCTCACCAATGGTAAGCGGCCCCTCGGCGCAGACATGGGAGAGCAAGCGTGTACGGGCGCCGATTCGCACAGGGCCTCCGATCACACAGAACGGGCCTATTTCGGCAGTTGGATCGATTTCCGCTTTTGGGTCAACAATCGCGGAGGGATGGATGGGCATGGCTCTCTACGCCGTGGGAGGTTGCCAGGCGGCCTTGTCCACCAACGTGCAGACCAGTTCCGCCTCCGCGGCGATGTTGCCGTCTACGAGGGCCTTGCACTGCATCTTCGCCACGCTCGGTTTCAGCTTGAGGAATGACACCTCAAGGCGAAGTTGATCGCCGGGTACCACCGGACGGCGGAACTTCGCTTCATTGATGGCGGCAAGGAACACCAGCTTCTGATTGCGATCCTGGATGCGCTTCAACACCAGGACGCCGGCGACCTGTGCCATCGCTTCGACGATCAAGACACCGGGCATGACCGGATTGCCAGGGAAATGTCCGGTGAAGTGCGGCTCATTGCAGGTAACGTTCTTAATACCTACTACGCGCATGTCTTCCAATTCCACTATCCGGTCGACCAAAAGGAATGGATAGCGGTGAGGAAGAACCTCCTCAATGGCCTTTATGTCCAAGGTTTGCATGCGGTCTCGTTATTATAACAATCGTGAACGAAATCGTTTCCCTTGTGCGTTCCAAACAGGCTGAGCTGATCGCGTTCCTTCGCGAGCTGGTGGAGTGTGAATCGCCGAGCGGCGACCCTGCCGCGATAGCCAGGTTCGCGGACCTGTTCGAGAACCGGGTAGCCGACATTGCAAAGGTCCGACGCGTGAAAGGCGGCAAATTCGGACCGCATCTGCAGTGCGAATTCGAGTTGCCGGGGAGCAGGAAGAAGGGGCAGATCCTCGCATTGGGCCACTCCGATACCGTGTATCCGCTAGGGACGCTCGCCAACATGCCGTTCCGGGTGAAGGATGGGCGGATCTGGGGGCCGGGCGTACTCGATATGAAGGGGGGAGTCGCTTTCTTCGTTTACGCGATGCGCGTACTGCGCGAGTTGGACATGCCGGTCAACCGCAAGGTGGTCCTGCAACTCAACTCCGATGAAGAGGTGGGAAGCGAGTCGTCGCGAGCACTGACAGAGAAGGAGGCCCGGAGGAGTGTAGCCGTACTGGTGCTCGAACCGGGGCAAGGACTGGAAGGCGCGGCGAAAACGGCGCGCAAAGGCGTCGGTGACTACACGGTGGTTGTAAAGGGCAAGCCCGCCCATGCCGGCGTCGACTTCGGAAGCGGGGCAAGCGCGATTCTGGAACTGGCGAGACAGATCGAGCGGATGGCAGGTTTTACGAATCTCCAAAAGGGGCTGACGGTGAACCCAGGCGTGATCTCGGGCGGTACGAGAACGAACGTGATTGCAGCCGAGGCCCGGGTGGAAGTTGATATAAGGATCTCTCGGATGAAGGATGCGGCCGGACTGGATAAGCAGTTCCGGTCACTGAGGCCCTTTGACAAACGCTGCACCCTTGAGGTTTCGGGCGGGTTGAACCGGCCACCGATGGAGAGGACCCCGGGCGTGGCGGCCCTGTACAAAACGGCCTGGAAGCTCGCGGCAGAGATGGGAGTAGATCTGAAAGAGCTCGCTACAGGAGGCGGTTCAGACGGGAACTTCACGGCGGCACTCGGAGTGCCGACGCTGGATGGAATCGGCGCGGTCGGCGAAGGAGCTCACGCACCAACGGAAAGTATCCTGGTCGATCGCATCGCCGACCGCACAGCATTGCTCGCGAAACTTGCCGCGAGTCTGTAACGCTTAGCCCTTGTTGTAGTAGAAGCGCTCGTGGACGATCTGACCGTTCTTCCAGCGGCGTGCGGCCACCTGGGTGAGCGTGATGCGTAGGCCGCCCTTGAAGGTAACTTCGAGCGCCCACTCGGAGTAGGACACGTCACCATTGACAGCAGACCCGAGCAACTGCGCACCGTGGAAGACTTCGATCGAGTTCACGAACTCTTCCTCGCGCTTGCGATTCAGTGCCTTGCCGGCGAAGGGCTCGGCCGTGTTTTCCTGCATGACGACATCATCGGCGTAGTACTTGTCAAATGCGCCCAGAATGTCGCCCGCGAGGATCTGCTCGTTTATCGCCTTATCGAGGGCGGTCACATCAAACTGGGTAGTAGCGGAAGTGTTCATTTCAAATCTCCTTTACGTGTTCACGATAGTCGTGTAGACGACTTTTAGGCCTGGAATTAGCCTTCCTCACGCAGCAACTCCAGTAACCGGATCAGGTTCTGGGTATCGCGTTCGGAGAGCTTTTCAAATTGCTGTTTCAAAGATTGTTCCAGCGGCCGGTCGAGCGAGTTGACCAATTGGATGCCCTGCTGGGTGATGTTGGTGAGTACAACGCGGCGGTCTTCTTTACTGCGTTCGCGTGAGACCAGGCCGCGGGATTCCATTCGGTCGAGAAGTCGCGTGATGTCCGGATCGTGAGTCACCATGCGATCCGCGATCTGCCCGCAGGTGACGCCATCCGGGTGCGAGCCGCGGAGAATGCGAAGCACGTTGTACTGCGTGTGGGACAAGCCGTTCGTCTTAAACAGCTCACCAATACGGAGTTCGATGTGCTCGTAGGTCCGCGCGAGGTTCAGGAAGGCTTCTTCTTCAGCCAAGCGCCAAGGCTTTGTTTGCTTGATCTCTTTGGCGAGCCGTCCTGCCATGACTTGATATTACTCGTGATGACGACTAATGTCAAGAGGATATTTTGGACTACTGGAAGTTCGTGAGGACAGCGTTCTTCAACATGTCCGGAGGAAGCAGCCCCTGGGACAGGATGAAGTCGTGAAACTGCTGTTGATTGAAGCGAGGGCCGAGTTGTTTCTCCAGCGCCGCCCGGATTTCGCGGAGGCGCGTGTAGCCATAGAAATACGAGACTGCCTGTCCGGGCACCCGGAATGTGTAGCGCTCGAGTTCAGAATTTGCCATTGCGTCCGAGAGCACCTCTTCATCTTTCAGGACATGGAGTGCTTGTTCCTTAGTGATCTTGCCCATCTGCAGTTCGGGATCGAGGAATGCACGGCCCGCGCGGAGAAGCAGGTTTTGCAGTGAGATTAGCTGGCCGTCAGCGGGCATATAGGGGCGCATGATGTATTCGCTATACAGACCCCAGCCCTCTACGTTGGTGCTGTTGAACGCAAAGATGGCACGCGCGGCCGAGACTCCTTTTTCCACCATTGCGGAGAATTGCATTTCGTGACCCGGGCGCGCCTCGTGTGCAGTCAACGTCCACGAAGCGGCGTCAAACGTATCATCGTCGAATTTCTTCATTTCGCCCTTGCTGCTCGGAGCGGCTAGCGGAAGAACAAACTCGCCAACCTCACCTTTGTTGCCGATGAGGCGAGGCGGCTGCATGTGAGGAGCAGGAACGGCGGCGCTCTCGGCTTCCGTCGCGAGCCGTATGCGAGCGGCACGATCCGGCAGAGTGACGAGCTTTTCGCGCCGGATGATCTGCTCGATATCGGAGAGACGTTTCTTATAGTGCGGGAGGATCTCTTCGCCTACGAACTGCTTCTTCTTGAGTTCGCGGATGACGTCGCGGTAGTCACTCGACGGGAAGCCGCGTTCCTTAGCTACCTTGGCTGCCAGGACCTGCATCTCGGACTGGACCTGGGTGAATGCCTGGTGGGCCATGGCTGCCAGTTTCTCCGGAGCAATGTCAACGCCATAGCCTTCGAGTGCGAGCGCATACAACTCCGGAGGGAGACGGAAATCCGTACGCGCTTTGGGAAGGATTTCCCTGCGGACGAACGCGTCATAATCGGCGGCCTGCTGCTTGAATTTCGCGTACGCATCCGAGTACTCCTTGATCTTGTATTTTTCCAGAAGCATTCCCACGCCGCTCACAAAAAAGTTGCTGTTGGCGAGGTCGGACTCCACTTCCGCTTTAGCCGGGTATAGCAGTCCCGGTTTGTTCATCTTTTCCCGGGTGCGTTCGATGGCGAGTTCCGTGATGGGACGAAAGCCCGGCTCCATGCCCGCATACTTTCGCAGGCGGATCAGGGCGGCTGGGCGGCGGGATTCCGCAACCTGGTCGTCGAGGAGCGCCTTCAGGCCGCCATAGACTAGCTGGGAAGCGCTGGTGTACGGAATCAGCATTCTCTCGTTCACTCCGGACGAGTGAATAGCGCGGCGCGTAGCCTGCAAGAGAATCTCGAGATCCTGGCGGACCAGAGGATCCTTTTCGGCCTGGAAGCGTTTGGAGAGTTCGGACTGGGCATCCTGAAGAAGTTTGCGGGCCCGCTGTTCGCGGCCTGCGGTCAGATCGAGTATCTCGTTATCGAGACCGTCGACACCCATTCGCCCAGCGCCTTCGGGTGACACCTTTGCGAGTACCTTGAGCAGAACCTCAGTATGCGCGTTACTTTTAGTAACCCAGGCGGGCGTCTCCGCAAATGTGGCGACGGGAAGAAGAGCGGCAAAGATGAAAATTCGGGCAAACATAAGCGACGGCCTTTTCCGGTTGACTCCAGTGTAGCGGTTGAAACGGGGAGGCCGCCCGAGAGTCCTACTGCCGTGAAAAACTTGCAGAAAATTCCGCACGGATTGGATGAGAAGACGTGCCAGTGCCTCGCCGTAATTGAGACGACGAAGGGCCAGCGGAGCAAGCTGAAATGGGACCCGGAAATTGGTACCTGGAAACTGGCAGGGGTGCTGCCGAGAGGCATGGAGTTCCCGTACGATTTCGGCTTCATTCCATCGACCAAGGCGCCGGATGGAGATCCTTTGGACATCATGATTGTGATGGACGCGCAGACTTCGGCCGGATGCCTGGTGCAGGTTCGGCTGGTCGGTGTGATCGAAGCCGAACAGACGGAGAAGGGCAAAACGGAACGAAACGATCGCCTGATTGGAGTAGCCGTAGAATCGCATGATCATGCACATATTCGAAAGCTTTCGGACCTGGGCAGCACACTGATCAATCAAGTCGGCCAGTTTTTCGTGAGTTATAACCGCGTCCGCGGGAAAAAATTCAAAATTCTTGCGAATCGGGGACCAAAGCGGGCCGTGGCTCTGGTTCAGGAGTGGCGCGCCGAGTGAGATTGGTTTGTTTTCCGCCAGAAGCATGGCAGCGAGGGCCGGTTGCGGCGGCTGTTTGGAGGCCTGCACTCGCGTTCGTACCGTTGGAGCGTGGCCCCGGTTTTCTAGTTCACCAGCGCCTGATCCGTAGAGTCGCTCACTTTCAACGGAGAAATGGACATGCTCTCGGTAGCCAACTTTTTTACCTCCTCGATTTCCCTCGTTATCAGTAACTTGTAATTACAAAGCACTTGACACGCGAAGCCCCGGTACACCGTAGAGATAGAGAAACCTCCTATGCCCACGCAAGCTCAAATCACGGCAAATCGCGCGAACGCGCTCCTGTCCACCGGCCCGGCCACCCCGGCAGGCCTACAAATATCGTCCCGCAACAGCAGAGGCCCGGTCGCGGCCTTCCTTTGCATCACCACCGAAAACGAGCAGGACTTCAAAGCCCTCCAGCAAGGCTGGTTCGACTACTTCCAGCCGCAGGGCGAGGTGGAATCCAACCTCGTCGACGAAATCGTCATAGCCCGCTGGCGCCAGCAGCGCATCTGGGTCATGGAAACCGTCACCCTGAATAAGGCGATGAAAGAAATTGTGGAGGACGAACCCGAGGCCAACTACTCACCCGAGGTTCTCCAGGGACTCGCCGCCATCGGCCTGGCCGAAAACTCGAAAACCTGGGCCACGCTCCAGCGGTACGAACGCGAGTGCCGCCGCACCTACGAACGCGCCGTCAAGGAACTTCGCCAGATCCAGGCCGAACGCAAAGCCTCAGAACAGCCGCCGCAACCGGCCCTCGCCCATCCGGACTTCTTCAGAGCCCTCGAATCCATCCCTGCTCCCGTCGCTGCCATGCGTCTGGCGGAAAACGAACCCAATTTCACTCGGCGTACCCCCTCGGAACTCGCAGTCCCAGGACGAATCAACGATTTATCACAAAAGCCAGAGAAACCTTAGGAACTGAGGTCGCCGTCCCTCGTTCTCCTCGTTCTGTGATAGCTCTGATAGGGGTGGACAGGTCTGGGACGGCGGTACAATAAAAATACCCCCCATGAAAATCGGTGTTGTTGTGTTTCCTGGTAGCAATTGCGACCACGACGCCTGGTATGCGGTGTCGCACATCCTGGGTCAGAAGGCCGAGTTTATCTGGCACGATGCCGCGAAGCTCGGCGACGTGGACGCAGTCATTCTGCCGGGCGGATTCTCGTATGGTGATTACTTGCGCTGCGGCGCCATCGCGCGATTCTCCCCGGTCATGAACGCCGTGAAGAAGTTCGCCGAAGATGGCGGCCTGGTTCTTGGCGTTTGCAACGGATTTCAGATCCTGACGGAAAGCCACCTGCTCCCAGGAGCCCTGCTCCGGAATGCCGGGCTGAAATTCCTCTGCAAGGATGTCCAGCTTCGTGTCGAGACAACCAACTCGCCGTTTACCTCAGCCGCTGAAAAAGGCCGTATCCTCACTGTTCCTATCGCGCATGGGGAAGGATGCTATGTGGCGGACGAAAGCGTACTGGATGAGCTCGAAGCGGAAGATCGCGTCGCGTTCCGGTACGTGCAGAACCCGAACGGCTCGGCCCGTGATATCGCGGGCATCTTGAATAAAGGCAGAAACGTCCTCGGCATGATGCCGCATCCGGAACGCGCGGCGGAGCCGCTGATGGGCTGCAGTGACGGCCTGGTGGTTCTTCAATCGATTGTTTCGGCGCTGGCGGTGAAGTAAAGAATGGCAACCATCACTCCGGAAGTCATCAGCGCTCACCAGTTGACGGCGGGCGAGTACGACAAAATTGTTTCTCTCCTGGGGCGCGAGCCGACCATTACCGAACTGGGAATCTTCAGTGTGATGTGGAGCGAGCACTGCTCGTACAAGAGCTCCCGCATCCATCTCAAAAAGTTGCCGACCCGCGGCAAGCTCGTGCTGCAGGGACCGGGCGAAAACGCCGGCATCATCGACATCGGCGAGGGCTGGGCAATTGCCTTCAAGATCGAATCGCACAACCACCCGAGCTTCATTGAGCCTTTTCAAGGGGCGGCCACGGGCGTGGGCGGCATTCTGCGCGACATCTTCACGATGGGCGCGCGGCCCATTGCGGTCATGGATGCGCTGCGATTCGGTCCGCTGACGAATGCGCGCAACGCGCGGATTCTGGAAGGCGTCGTGAGCGGCATCGCCCATTACGGCAACTGCTTCGGCGTCCCGACCGTCGGCGGCGAGTGCGTGTTTGAAGAGTCGTACAGCGGCAATCCGCTGGTGAACGTCTTCGCACTCGGTGTCTTCAAGCAGGATCAGATTTTCTACGGAAAGGCCAGCGGAATTGGAAATCCCGTAATCTATGTCGGCGCCAAGACTGGCCGCGATGGCATCCATGGCGCGTCGATGGCCTCGGCTGAGTTTACAGAGGAATCGCAGCAAAAGCGCCCAAACGTTCAGGTCGGTGATCCGTTTATGGAGAAGCTGCTGCTTGAGGCATGCCTCGAAGCGATGGCCACCGGCGCCATCGTTGGAATTCAGGATATGGGAGCGGCTGGGCTTACCTCTTCGAGCTGCGAAATGGGAAGCCGTGCGGGGACGGGTGTCGAAATCGACATGCAGTATGTGCCTCAGCGCGAGACCGGCATGACGCCGTACGAGATCATGCTCTCGGAGTCTCAGGAGCGCATGCTCATTGTGGCGCAAAAGGGCCGCGAACAGGAAGTCCTTGACGTATTCAAGAAGTGGGGCCTCGACGCCGTGACCATCGGGTCCGTGACGGATACCGGCAAGTTGGTGGTCAAAGACCACGGCGTCGTCGTCGCCGGGATTCCGAATCGGGCGCTCGCCGACGAGGCTCCGAAGTATGACCGGCCACATACCAAACCATACCGGACAGTGCCCGTGGAGGCGCCGGAAATACCGGCTTCGAGGGATTTGACGAAGGATCTGGAAACACTGGCCGGGTCGGCCGATTTGTGTTCGAAGCGTTGGATCTGGGAGCAGTACGATTACACCGTCCGGACGAATACCGTGCAGGCTCCCGGCACGGATGCGGCGATCGTGCGAGTGAAGGAAACGGGCACATCTCTCGCGATGTCGCTCGATGGCAATGGACGATATTGCTATCTGGACCCTCGTGAGGGAACCAAGCTCATCGTCGCGGAGTGTTGCCGGAATCTGTCGACTGTCGGTGCGCTGCCGGTGGCGACGACGAACAATCTGAACTTCGGGAATCCGGAGCGGCCGGAAATCATGGCGCAGCTCGTGGAATCGATTGAAGGGATGGCCGAAGCTTGTGAGTTCTTCGAAGCTCCGGTCACCGGCGGCAACGTCAGCCTCTATAACGAGACACTCGGTGAGGCGATCTTCCCTTCTCCCGTCGTCGGCATCGTCGGTCTAATGAAGACGGCGGTGCCGGCCGGCATCGCGTTCCGCAATCCCGGACGGGATGTCGTGCTGCTCGGCGGACTCGGGCGGTGCGATGATGTCCGGTTCGGCGGTACGCAGTATGTCAAGCAGGTTTTGAATTCACTCTGGGGTTTGCCTCCGGCGCTCGATATGGATTATGAGAAGCGGGTGCAGGCTGCGGTTCGCGAGGTTGTGAATGAAGGGCTCGCGGAATCAGCCCATGATGTCGGTGAGGGCGGCTTGGCCGTGGCGTTGGCCGAAAGTGCTGCAAAGGTCGGAGTTTCCGTGGATCTCGATAGCGATCTGCGGCCTGAGTTCCTGCTGTTCCATGAAGGACCTTCCCGAATCGTTATCTCGACCGCCAACATCAAAAGAGTGCAAGAGATAGCGGCGAAATTCGGGATTGATGCACCGAAGATCGGTGTTACTATTGAGGCGAGGGTATTGATTCGCAACCGGACTACCCCCCTCGTCCAATGCGATGTGTCCCGTTTACGTGACATTCGGGAGAGCGCACTGGAAAGCCAGCTTCAAATCCACCAACATGCCTGAAATGGAAACCACTTCGGCTGTCGTCGTCCCTTCGGACAAGTTTCACGATGAATGCGGTGTATTCGCGGTATATGGTCATCCGGAAGCCGCAAACCTCACTTATCTGGGCCTTTATGCGTTACAACATAGGGGCCAGGAGAGTGCCGGGATAGCCTGCTCAGATGGGCGTGAGATCCGCAACTATAAGCAAATGGGGCATGTTGCGGACATTTTCACGCCGGAGGCGGTTGGTAGCCTCCCGGGTTACGCTGCCATCGGGCACACGCGATACTCGACAGCGGGTGATACTGTTCTTAAGAACGCCCAGCCATTTTCCGTGGCTTGCAATAAAGGGCTGATTGCCGTCGCACATAACGGTAACCTGACCAACGCGGCGGAACTCAGAGACGAACTCGAGCGGGAAGGTTCCATCTTCCAGGCTTCCAGTGACACGGAAGTGGTTCTTCACCTCGTCGCTCGTTCTCGGGAACGCACGCTCGCCGGCGCGTTGCGGGAAGCTTTGCTACAGCTTGAAGGTGCGTACTCTCTGGTCTTCTTAGCTAAGGACTGCGTAATCGTCGCGCGCGACCCGCACGGATTCCGCCCATTGGCCATGGGCCGGTTGGAACAGACGGATGGTCGCGTGGCAACGGTGTTTGCGTCCGAGACATGCGCCTTCGACTTGATCGATGCCACCTACATCAGTGACGTTGAACCAGGCGAGATGGTGATTGTTGGCCCGAAGGGAATCGAGCGCGAACGGTTCGCAACTCCGCAACCTCGATCGCAGTGTGTTTTCGAGCACGTGTACTTTGCTCGCCCCGACTCATTGGTATTCGGCCGGAGCGTACAGAACTCGCGAGAAATGCTCGGGCGGTTACTCTATCGCGAGAAGCCAACGGACGCGGACGTGGTCGTGCCGGTGCCGGACTCAGGGGTAGCGGCTGCATTAGGCTACGCGGACGAATCGGGCATCCCTTTCCGTCAAGCTCTCATTCGCAACCACTATGTAGGCCGAACCTTCATTGAGCCGTCCCAGGCCATTCGCGACTTTGGAGTTAAGCTGAAGTTGAATCCCATCCGTCATCTGCTGGAAGGGAAGCGTGTCGTGCTTGTCGATGACTCTATTGTGCGCGGCACCACCAGCAAGAAGATCGTGCGAATGGTGCGAAATGCGGGCGCCCGCGAAGTGCATATGAGGATTTCGTGCCCTCCTACGATCTCGCCCTGTTACTACGGCGTGGATACGCCAACTAAGAATGAATTGATCGCCTCAAAGAAGAGCGTCGAAGAGATCCGTGAGTTTGTGGAAGCGGACTCATTGGCGTTTTTGTCGATCAACGGCTTGCATCAGGCCGTAGCGGATCTGAATGAACACTACTGCTACGCCTGCTATACAGGGGAGTACCCGACCCAATTGGTTCAGGTAGAGGCGCTCGCTGAGAAGAAGTGCTGAGCCGATCGCTCGCAAGGCATGTTAATCTCCACGTTTCGGCGCTCCGGCTCGTCATAGCTACTTGGTGAGCTGCCGCAAGATTCTGGCTGGGTTCTTAGTGGGTGCGTGCCTTGCGGCGCAGGACACCTCGCCCGAGTTGCTGTTTGACCAGGCGAAACGGGCCGAGAAGCAAGGAAAGGTTGTTGAAGCCTATCTGCTCTACTCGGAGGCGGCCGCGCAGGCTCCCAAGAACAAGCTGTTCTGGGGTAAGGCACAGGCTCTGCGCACCCGCGCAATGCTGGCTGCAAAAACCGTCCCGGCCGAAGTAACTGCGGAGCCCGAATCGGCAAATACTCAAGACGGAGACGCCGGCACGCCGGACGGCGCCGATAATTCCCCGCCCACGCCAAAGGAACTCTACGAGGCTCGCCAGCCACAGCCTCCAGCCGAGCTCAAGGCCTCCACCGAAACCAGGAGCTTCCAACTTCGTTCGGACACCAAGGCGCTTTGGGAGCAGGTCACGCGCGCTTATGGCCTCGACGTCGTCTTCGATGGCGATTATCAGGCCACGCCGAACGTTCCGTTCGTCGTCAACGATTTGAATTATCGGGATGCCCTCTATGCCCTTCAGTTGGCCACCGGCAGTTTCGTCGTGCCCATCAGCGAGAAATTGATGCTCGTGGTCAAGGACACGGCCGCCAAGCGGGCGGAGGTCGAGACCCATATCTCCGTAGCTATCCCCATTCCGGACCCGGTTTCCATTCAGGAGGCGCAGGAATTGGCTCGAAGCATTCAGCAGGTGATGGAAATTACCCGCTTCGGGATCGACTCCGCACATCGCGTCGTGCTGCTGCGAGATCGTATCTCCAAGGTCCGGCCGGCTCTGGAACTCTTCCAGCAGATGCTGTCTCAACGGCCTGAGGTTGCAGTTGAGGTTGACTTGTACTCCGTCTCTAAAACAACCTCTCTCGGCTTCGGATTCGAATTGCCAAGCTCCACATCGTTAGTCAATTTCGGCAAGATGAAGCTGTTTGGAACACTGCCCGCTGCTATACCGAACGGTCTGGCGAACTTCCTCACGTTCGGCGGAGGCGCGTCGCTGATCGGCATCGGAGTAGTGACTTCGGAACTGCTGGCGAACTACACGAAGTCCACATCTACGAGTCTGTTCCATAGCGAGGTCCGTTCGGTCGACGGGCAACCCGCTCAATTGCACGTTGGCGACAAGTTCCCGATCCTCACGGCCACCTATGGGTATAGTACGCAGAACGCTTCGCTCGGTATCGGCTTCGCCCCCACATTTAACTTCGAAGATCTGGGCCTGGTATTGAAGATTACTCCGAAGGTGCATGGCATGGACGAGGTTTCGCTCGAGGTGGAAGCAGAATACAAGGTCATCGGCGGGGATGGCGTCAACGGCATCCCGATCATTTCGAACCGGAAGTTCAACAACCGTGTTCGTCTGCGCTTCGATCAGGCTGCCATTGTTGCAGGTCTCGTGAATTCGGAGAAATCGACCGCTCGTAGCGGCCTTGCCGGCGCGGCGGTCATCCCGATCGTTGGCCCCTTGTTCTCTCGCAACACCAAGAACACCATCGACTCGGAGACGGTGCTCGTCTTGAAGCCGCGGCTTCTCTCATTTCCTTCTACGGAGATTGCCACACATCCGATCTGGGTAGGGCCGGATTCGAAACTACGCATACCGCTATAGACTTTTGCACCCTGCCTGCAACGCTACGTATCCTGAATACATGTCGCAAATGCTCGAGGAAATCCGGCAACAGCCGGGTGCCCTGGAACGCACGCTGAAAAATGAGCTTCGGCCGATCGAGAAACTAAAGCGCGCGCTGCAGGCGCGCCGCCCCAGAATGATTCTGCTGGCCGCACGCGGAACATCGGACAACGCCGCACAGTTCGGCAGATACCTGCTGGAGATCACGACCGGAATACCAGTGTCGCTGGCTGCACCGTCCATCTTCACGCTCTATGAGGCGTCCTTGGATCTGAAGGACGTGCTCGTCGTGGCTATCTCCCAATCCGGTGAATCCACCGACACCAACCTGGTTCTCGAACGCGGAAAGGCAACGGGCGCTCTAACGGTGGGCATCACTAACGAGCCGGAGAGTTCTCTGGCAAAGATTGCCGAGCACGTGCTGCTGGTGAGGGCCGGGCGCGAAAAGAGTGTTGCGGCAACCAAAACCTACACAGGCCAGATGCTGATGATGTACCTGCTGGCATATGCGCTCGGCGCCCCTGTGGAACTCGATGACTTGCGGCAGATTCCGAGCAGAACCCAGGCAGCTCTCGAGATGGAGCGGGACATCACCGGGCGAGCTGAGCGGTACACCTTCATGAAGAATGCCGTCGTGGTCGGGCGCGGACTCAACTACTCAAACGCATTCGAGTTCGCCCTGAAGATGATGGAGACCTGTTACGTCGTGGCGGAGCGGTTCTCGTCAGCAGACTTTCTGCACGGGCCGATCGCCATGGTGGAAAGCGGGTTCCCTGCATTCCTGTTCACGCCCTCGGGCGTGACCTGGCCGGGCGTGAAACAGATGCTGGAGAAACTGATCGCGCTCAAGGCGGAGACGTTGATCATTACCGACCTTAGCAATCGCGAGGCCATTCAAATGGCGCCGCGTTCCGTGGCACTTCCGCTGAAGCTTTCTAAGCAACGAAGCCCCTTGCCGGAAGAGGTCTATACGCCGATCCCCTACATCTTGCCTGCGCAGATGTTTGTGGCCTGTCTTGCTGAGAAGAAAGGGCTTGATCCGGACCGTCCACGCACATTATCAAAGGTGACACAAACGTTGTAGCTGAAAATCGCTACATTTTGGGTTCCATCGCTGTGCAAGCTTGTTATGATGGCCCTAGATGAGTTTGCTTTCGCCCAGACTGCAATTAAGAGTCTCGCAGAAGCAGGTCCTCACCCCTGGCCTCGTCCAGATGGTGACGGTTTTGCAACTGAATCGCCTGGAACTGAAGGAAATGATCGCGCAAGAGATTGCGCAGAATCCGGTTCTGGAGGAGACAGCCGAGGGCGTCGAAGAGATGACGCCGGAGGAAGTGCAGCAAATCCTGGAGCGGGAGCGAGCAGCCGATCCAGCCGATAACCAGATTCTCGAAGCGACGAACGGATCCGCCGAAGCCGCCGATTTCGAGCCGGATACGCCGGACAGCTATCCGAGCGGTGAGGTCATGCAGGCGGAGAATGCTCCGGTGGCCACCGAACCTGCCGACCTGCTGGAGCCGAAGAAGGAATCCGATCCGTTCGAGGAGATCGATTTCGGTTCTTTCTTTGACGACTACCTGGATCCGGGGTTCAAGAGTCCGTCGTCGGAGTCGGTCGAAAAACCGTCGTTCGAAACATTTTTGTCGTCGCCGGTGACGCTGGCGGATCACCTGCAGTCTCAATTGTCGATTGAGGTCCTGCCGGAGAACGTCCGTGATGCTGCGGATACTATTATCGGAAACCTGGACGATGAAGGCTACCTGCCTCTGACGCTTGAGGAGATTGCCGAATCGGGCCCGCATAAGCTCGAAGATGTGCAAGCCGCACTGAAGGCGGTCCAGTCGCTGGATCCCGCTGGTGTAGCGGCGCGCGACATGCGCGAGTGTCTTCTGCTGCAGATCGCGGGACGAAACGGCGAAGGCGGAGTGGCCTGGCAAATCATTGCGAATCATCTGAAACTGCTGGAGACGCGGCAGTTCAAAGAACTCGCCAAGGTAATGGGAAGGCCCCTGGAACATATCCAGATCGCTGTCAACATGATTCGACGGCTCGATCCGAAACCGGGACTCCGCTATACGTCGAACACAGCCCGGGCTGTCGAGCCCGATGTCTATATCACCAAAGATGGTGAG
Source organism: uncultured Solibacteraceae bacterium (assembly GCA_964464925.1). Classification (GTDB taxonomy): domain Bacteria; phylum Acidobacteriota; class Terriglobia; order Bryobacterales; family Bryobacteraceae; genus CAYXLI01. Next base: position 152,816 of record CAYXLI010000009.1, read on the forward strand.
GACTACCTGATTCAGTTGAATGACGAGGATCTCCCGCAGCTTCGGCTGAATGCGAACTACAGGCGGATGCTCGACCGGGATCAGGAGCCAAGCAAAGAAGTCCGGAACTATATAAAAGAGCGTTACGCTTCGGCGTTGATGCTGATGAAGAACATCGAGCAGCGCAAGCAGACCATCCTGAAAGTCTGCCAGTCGATAGTCCGCCGCCAGATGGAGTTTTTGGAGCGGGGCATCGACGAGCTAAAGCCGATGATGATCAAGGAGGTGGCCGAGGAGATTGGAGTACACCCATCCACGGTCAGCCGTGCGGTTGCTGGAAAGTACACGCACACCCCACAGGGTGTCTTCGAACTCCGCTATTTCTTCTCAGAAGCTGTGCAAGGGCCCTCGGGAAGCGCGACGCCCCTGCTCATTTTGAAACGTAAGGTGAAGAAAATGATCGAGGATGAAAATCCCGCTCAACCACTTACCGATGAGCAGATTACGGCGCGCCTTCAGGCGGAGGGCATTCAGGTCACTCGCCGCACTGTGGCGAAGTACCGGGAAGACATGAAGATCCCGTCCACGCATCAGCGTAGAAAACGGGAGTAAGACTCGCAGTGGCTAACGAAAGGGACATCGGCCGTGCGGACGGCGTGTTCCTAGGGAGTCATCCGATGAACGTAACCTACACAGGCAAACTTGAGATTTTCTATCCAACGCAGCAAGGAAAGCTGGAAGCCCGTCTGACCAAGCTGGGAAAGTTGCTGGACGGCAGGGGTGAGAAGCTTTCACGCGTTATCTTATCCAAGAAACGGAACCTGCACCGTGCAGAGATCACGGTGAATTACATGGACCACTCACTAGTTGGTGAAGCTAGTGACCCGGACCAATACCTGGCCATCACCAGCGCTATGGACAAGCTGGAGAAGCAGGTGCTTAAGGTTCGGCAAAAGCGCCGCGACACTAAGGGAACGCGACAGTCATTTGAGAGCAAGGCCGCTCCCGCGGCGGTGCCCGCTGTAGAGGCAGAACCTATGCCGAAGCGAAATGTGGCTCCAGCAAATGGCAAGAGGCGCGTTTTTCGTGTCGATCACAGCGAGAACCCGAAGCCGATCACTTTGGATGAGGCGATGCTAGCACTGGAGAAGCCCGGCGACTATGTCGTCTACCGGGATGCCAACAAGGATTGCTTGTCTGTGCTTATGATGCGTCCCGACGGTCATTTCGACCTGATCGAGGGATAAACAAGCTCGGGTCGAATGGCAAAACGCGCAGCGAAGAAGAAGGTACAGCCCGAACAGAGCGAGTTGGTGATCATTACCGGCCTGAGCGGGTCCGGTAAAGGAACGGTACTGAAAGCCTTGGAGGATCAAGGCTTTTACTCCGTGGACAACCTGCCGATCGAACTGATCCCGAAGTTCGCTGAGCTAACCCGGGATCAGAGGGTCACGCGCCGCGCGGCCCTCGTAGTAGACATCCGCGAAGGGGAGGCGCTACGGCGCTTCCCCGCGATGTACAACAAAGTGAAGCGGCAGTTGCCAACCTCGCTGCTATTCCTCGAAGCCGGCGAGGAGAGCCTCGTCCGGCGCTTTAGCGAGACCCGCCGTCCGCATCCGCTCGGGAACGAGGATTCAGTCCTGCAGAGCCTCAAGACAGAGCGCGAGCAACTGGCCCCGATTCGCAAATTGGCAGATCACATCATTGACACTTCGAAGTTCAACGTACATGAGCTTCGGGACTTCATCGCTGAGACCTTCAAGGGTCATCGTGCAGGCGCGAATGTGATGGTGAATGTGATGAGCTTCGGATTCCGGCATGGTCTTCCGCCGGATAGCGATCTGGTGTTCGACGTCCGGTTTCTTCCCAATCCGAACTATATCCCTGAGTTCAAGGACCTGACGGGACGGCATCCCAGCGTTGCCCGCTACGTCCGCTCGTTTCCTCAGACGCAAGAGTTCATTGAGCAGATCTCGCAACTTCTCATTTACCTGATGCCCCATTACATTCGCGAAGGCAAGAGTTACCTGACAATCGCATTCGGATGCACTGGCGGCCATCACCGCTCGGTGATGATGGCATCAGAGATCCGCGCGCGGTTGCAGAAGGCCGGCTACAAAGTCAAAGAGACACACCGGGACATAAAGAAATAGTTCCTGTTATGCCGGGATGGGATGGGCGTGGCCGTGAGTGTGCTCACGACGATCCAGCCAACGGTCGACTGACAGCGCACCGCTCCCGCCAATCACCACCGCAGCGCACATTGCGATCGCCAGCAGATGGTATTCGAATCCTTCTCCTGCCTGCTGGCCGCTCCAGTTCATGAAGAAGCCGAACCGCGAGTGGACCATCGCCACGGCTACCAACATCTCCACGCCGATGCCGAAGGCGGCGATTCGCCCGAGCAGTCCGGCGATCAGCCCCAGACCTCCCGCGAACTCCGCCAGAATGGCAAGGAACGCGAAAACTTCCGGGATGCCCATTTGGGTGGTGAACGAATGCATCGTGGCCGAGAAGCCATACCCACCAAACCAGCCCAAGACCTTCTGAGCACCATGGACGAAGTAAACGCAGCCGAGAACGACCCTCAAAATCGTGAGTTTCCAATCCTCTTCTGTGTGAAAGATTGTGTGCGTCATGTATGTTGGAGGATTCCTCGGGCGGCGGCGCTTCCCGGTGACGGTTACGAAGGGGGATTGTAACGCAACGTTATAATCAACTATTGGTCTCAATTTCCGTCGTTATTCCCGCTTACAACGAAGAACAACGTTTACCGGCCACTCTGGAGATCGTCGATCAATACCTGACAGCGAAGGCGTTCGAATTTGCCGAAGTCGTCGTGGTGGACGACGGTTCGACGGATGATACGGCGCGGCTGGTCGAACGATTCGCCAATAGAAGCAGCTTCGTACGGCTCGTTAAGAATCCCGGAAATCGCGGCAAGGGATACGCCGTGAAGAACGGGATGCTATCCGCCAAGGGAGAGTGGTGTCTCTTCAGCGACGCGGATCTTTCGTCGCCTATTGACGAGTTCGAAAGGCTGTATGAGGCCGCAGTCCGGGAGAGGGCCGTTGTGGCGATCGGAAGCCGTGCAGTGAAAGGCGCCGAGATTACAGTTCACCAATCCAGCTTCCGCGAATGGTCCGGCCGGTTCTTCAACCTGGTGATGCGCACCGTCACCGGCTTGCCCTTCCATGACACGCAGTGCGGCTTTAAGCTCTATCGGGCGGACGCGGCGCGAGAAATCTTCAGCCGTCAGTTGCTGGAAGGATTCAGCTTTGACGTGGAGGATCTCGTCATTGCGAAGGAATTGGGCCTGAAGGCCATCGAAGTGCCGGTTCGCTGGGCAAACGTGGAGGGTACAAAGGTCAGCCTCGGTCACGGGATGAAGTCCTTCACCGACCTCGTAGAGATTCGAAACAACCGCGTTCGAGGGAAGTACCATCGATCCTGAGCGCGCTATCATCTTACGAGTAGACCTGAAATGAAAAAAGCGCTCATCTCCGGAATCACTGGACAAGACGGGTCCTTCCTGGCCGAATTTCTATTGAAAAAAGGCTATGAAGTGCATGGGATCGTGAGGCGTGCCTCGACATTCAATACGGACCGCCTGGAACATATTTATTCCGATCCACATGAGCCGAACGCAGCGCTCCACCTCTACTACGGCGATGTCACCGACGGCAATTCGCTCCGTCACATCCTCGAGAAAGTAAATCCGGATGAGATCTATAATCTGGCTGCGCAATCCCATGTACGAGTGAGTTTCGATCAGGCCGAGTACACGGCCGATGTGGTCGCTACCGGAACGCTCCGGTTGCTTGAGGCGATGCGGGATCACGTGCAGCGCACCGGTGCGAATGTGCGTTTCTATCAGGCAGGTTCATCGGAGATGTACGGGGCGACGTCGCCCCCGCAGAACGAGAGCAGCCCTTTCTATCCGCGAAGTCCCTACGCCGTAAGTAAGGTTGCCGCACACTGGTTTGCAGTCAACTACCGTGAGGCCTATAAGTTATTCATTTCAAATGGAATATTGTTTAACCATGAGAGTGAACGGCGAGGTGAGACCTTCGTCACCCGCAAAATCACCCGGGCGCTGGGAAGGATCAAGGTAGGATTGCAAAGCAAGTTATTTCTGGGCAATCTGGATGCGCGGCGCGACTGGGGTTATGCCGGCGACTACGTCGAAGCAATGTGGCTGATGCTGCAGCAGGATGTTCCGGACGATTATGTGGTCGCCACCGGCGAATCGCACTCGGTGAAGGAATTCCTGGACGTGGCGGCGGACTGCTGTGGCCTGGATTGGACGCGGTATGTGGAGACGGACACGCGATACTTCCGGCCGAGCGAAGTGGATTACCTGATGGGAGACTCCAGCAAGGCTCAGAAGAAGCTGGGGTGGAAGCCACGGGTGAGTTTCGAAGAACTCGTACGACTGATGGTAGAGCACGATTTGGAATTGGCGAGACAAGAGCAAACGCTGACCGATGCCGGGCATAAGATTCTGTTGCGAGGCTATTCGCACGGCTAGTTCGCAAACACGGCCGTGTCCCGGCACTGAAGAGAGCGTGTGAAGAAGCAAAGCAAGATTTTTGTTGCCGGACATCGGGGTTTAGTCGGGTCGGCTTTATGCCGGCGGCTGCGGAACGACGGCTACGTCGATGTCATTACCCGCAGCCGCGCACAACTCGATCTGCGAGACCGCACGAAGGTCGCGCAGTTTTTTGAAGCCGAGCGGCCCGAATATATCTTTTTAGCGGCTGCGAAGGTCGGCGGGATCCTTGCCAACAGCCGGTACCCGGCCGATTTTCTCCGCGACAATCTCGACATCCAGACCAACGTAATCGATCTTGCGTACCGGTATGGCGTGGAAAAGCTCCAGTTCCTGGGCTCCTCCTGCATCTACCCCAAGTTCTCGGCGCAACCGATCAAGGAAGAATATCTGCTGACCGGAGCACTGGAGTCCACGAACGAGTGGTATGCAATCGCCAAGATTGCAGGCATCAAAATGGTGCAGGCTTACCGCAAGCAATATGGCTTTTCGGCTATCTCAGTGATGCCCACGAATCTTTACGGACCGGGCGACAATTTCGACCTCGAAAATTCGCACGTTCTGCCTGCGCTGATCCGGAAGTTCCACGAGGCTAAGATCAGCGGCTCAAGAGAAGTGGTGATCTGGGGAACCGGCAAGCCGCGCCGCGAGTTCCTGCATGTGGACGACCTTGCGGAAGCCTGTGTGTTCCTGATGGAGCATTACAACGACGACGAGATCATTAATGTGGGAGTCGGCAAAGATATCGCCATTCACGAACTGGCGGAACTGATCCGCGGCATTGTGAATTTTCATGGCGAACTGGTCTTCGATCGATCGCGTCCGGACGGGACACCGCGGAAGCTGCTGGATGTATCCAAGATCAACGGCCTCGGGTGGGAGGCCAAGATCGGCTTTAAGACTGGGCTGGCATCGACCTATGAATGGTACGTAGAGCAGCAGGCGCAAGAACCTTGCCGGACAGTAGTCCTGTAGTTACTTATTGCCAAGGTTGAGGCAGGCGATGCCGATGAGGATGAGGCCGAGACCGAAAAACTTGTTCCGCGTCAGGGCTTCGTGAAAGAAGAGCCGCGACCAGAAGAGCGTCCAAACATAACCGAGCGCCATGATGGGATAGAGAAGCGTCAACTCACCCTGGCGGATGCCGGCTACGAAGAACACGCTGGATAACAGAAACGAGGCGATGCCGGCGAACAACCGCCAGTTGAAGACGAACGAGGACCAATGCCTGCGAAGGCGGTGCGCTCCCGATTTCAGAAATACGGCCCCGAAGGATCCGATGAACGACGCGATCAGGACGAGCAGGATGGAGATAAACGGAGTCTTCACTTGCGCCCGTCCATACCCAGGAATGCAACTCCCGCGATCACAATGCAGAGCCCAACAATCTTAAACGGATTCACGGTCTCCTTGAAAATGAGGACACCCAGAATCGTTACCCACACGTATGTGAGTGAGATGATCGGGTACAGCAACGACAGCGGAGCTTTGCGCAGGGCGAGCGCGAGCAGCAGGGTGTTGATGCCATATAACGAGTAGCCCATCATGAGCGGGATATTCGTGATTAATTGCAGAATGCGCGGATGCGCTATGTTGGTGGCCCCGAGTTTGAGGAACACCTGTGCCGCTGCACCGGTCAGCGTGCATAGAAACACCAGCAGCAACGACTGCGGGTGGACACTGCTGCTATGCGGTTGCGCGTCGAGTGTCAGGACTTGCGGCTCCGTCTGGTTCACAGTCAATTCTTCATGATACCGGATCACCGCCGAAGCCGCCGCCTCCGGGGGTTTCAATTCGAAGAATGTCGCCGCTAAGCATCAAAGCCCTTGTTTTGCCGGAGAGACGAGTCTTTGATTTACCTCGAAGTAACGTATTGCTCCCGGGTTTACCGTCCTTACCGCCATGCAGGCCGTAGGGGCCGCGCTGCCGCCGGTCCGTAAGGAGTGTGAGGTCCGCCGGAGTCAGAAATTCGTATTCGCGGACGATACCGTCTCCGCCTCGATTCTTCCCTTGGCCGCCCGAGCCCCGGCGAATGCCGTAGTTGCGGATCCGCACCGGGTAGAGATGCTCAAAAGCCTCCACGGGTGTGTTCCAACTGTTAGTCATGTGGGTGTGAACGGCGGACAGCCCGGGTCCGTGAGGCCCCGCGCCCATGCCGCCCGCGATGGTCTCGTAGTAGGCGAAGGCTTTATCGCGAAACGGATCCCAGCCACCGAAAGTCACGTTGTTCATCGTGCCGCAACTGGCCGCTGGAATCCGGTCCGGCGCGGCTTGCGCGAGAGCACGGAAAAGCACGTCTGTGATGCGTTGCGAAGTCTCTACGTTGCCGGCCGCCATGGCCGCGGGCGGACGCGCATTCACGACGCTTCCCTCAGGAGCAACGATCTTCACGGGCCGAAGAAGCCCCGCGGTGAACGGCACATCTTCCTGGATGAGGCAGCGGAACGCATAGGTGACGGCCGCGACGGTGATGGCGAAGTTTGCGTTTACGGAGCCCGCAACCTGTGCCGCGGAACCGTTGAAATCCACGTCCGCGCGATCGGCTCCGATGCGAATCGCCACCCGAATCGTGACAGGATCTTCCGTAATGCCGTCATTGTCCAGGACGTCTTCCGCGCGGTATTCACCGGGCGGCATCTGCCGGAGCACGGCCCGCATCATGCGCTCGCTGTAATCCTGCAGGCGCGCGATGTTGCGATTGACCGCGGGGAGCCCGTACCGCTGCACCAGTTCGAGGAGACGCAGTTCGCCGCGGCGCATGGCGGCAAGTTGCGCCAGCAGGTCGCCCTGGCGCTCCACAGGCGTGCGGACATTTGCCAGAATGAGCCCAAGCAGGGGCTCGTCTATCTTCCCCCGGCGCATGAGCAGCACGGGAGGGATGCGCAAACCTTCCTGATAGATCTCCCGCGCCAACGGCATGGAGCCGGGGCTCATGCCTCCTACATCGGAATGATGCGCACGGCTGGCGACGTAGAAGGACGGCTTGCGGCGGGCGTCCAGGAATACCGCGGAAACAGCCGTAATATCGGGCAGATGAGTGCCTCCGCGGAACGGATCGTTCACGATCGCTACATCGCCGGGCTCGAGGCGAAACGCCTCATTCACCGCCTTCACCGACATAGGCATGGCGCCCAGGTGGACCGGCATGTGGTCTCCCATGGCGACGGTTTCCCCGGCCGCATCGTAGACCGCGCACGAGTAATCGCGGCGCTCCTTGATGTTAGCCGAGAAGGACGCCTTGCGCAGAACTGCGCCCATCTCTTCCGCTATGGAAGCGAGCAGATGGCGAAAGAGTTCCAGCTCGATGGGATCGTGTTTCACTTTTTCTTTTTCCTGGAGGGCTTCGTGTCCGAGTCCTGCGACTTCACGACAAACGTGCCGAGATCCTGCGGGTCAGTTTTCGCTTTTGCTTCGGACTCGGCGGTAGGAGGCGGCTCCTCCACCGTTTTCGGCTCGGGAGGCCTGCATTCGCCGGCCGAAATGGCGAAGCTCGCAAGGGCCGACCATTTACCGGCCTGATTCCGCTCGATCCGGTAGGTCTTCGTTGGGCCATCGGGACGGATGCGAACGTCGCGGGTGGGCGCTTGCGCTTTCCATGGGACCGGCTTCGGACTGACCTCGCGAATACTCCAGCTTTCGCCTCCGGTCATCGACTCGTACAGTTCGTACCGCATCCCGTTCTCGTCGGCCTGCATTTTATCGACGATCATTTTGCCGGAAGTCCGCGAGTCGAAGCGGAACTTTTCGATTGCGCCGATTCTGGACTCGCCGGAAACCGGTGCACGCCGCCAGGTCTTACCGCCGTCGGTAGTCAGCAGAAAGAAGGGATCACGCGGGAAAGACTGGACCAGTTGACCGCTGACCCAGCCCACCTCAAAGTCGATGAACTGGATGGCATCCAGAGCGGCGTTCTCATATCTCTTGGATGGCTCGGTCCAGGTCCTGCCCAGGTCCTCGCTGGATAGCAGGACGGACTCCAGTGTAATGGTCGCGGTGTGCAGGTTGCCGGTCAGGAAGAGTTTCGAGCCCACGACTTCCAGGTCGCTGAGTTCGAGAAACACGGGGCAGGGCTCCTCAAACGAGCAACTGAGTCCGAGCTTTTCAATGGCCTCCGGCTGGCAGGAAACGGCGAGTTTCTGCGGTGCCTGTGCCCAAGCGGCTAGCGGAATCAGCAGAGCAGCGAACAGCCTCACACAGCTATCATAGTGGCGATTGTGAGCTTCTGGAGCAAGCTGTTTCCCAAGAAGGAAGAGCCGCTGCGCGGTGCGCCGGACGTGCGTCGTTTCAAGACTTACTCGGCCGAGAGCGGATTTGTCTATCTGTATTCGTTTTCGGGCATCCGTATGACGCACCGGGAAGATGCCGTTGGAACGGAATATGTCTTTGAAGTTACGGCAGACCGGAAGAAGTGGTGGCCGGCGAGCGTCTTCCTGAGCCACTCCACTTTGAACGCCTGGATGAGAGAGAACGGCCGCGATCTGAGCGCCAGCGAGCGTTATGGTATCGCCAAGCTTTCGCTTATTCAGATGTTGGATTCGCTTCAGGATCCGGCCGGGACGGCCGTGACCACCGCACCGGGAACGTGCGACCTGAGTGCGATCGCCGAAACACTGGATCTGCTGTAAATGCAGCCGAAACGTTTTTCTTTTTGTTTCGATCAAACGTTCCGATGATGTCCACGAGACGTCCCGAGGCGCAAGCCTTGCGGTCTGAACTTGAGTGTGCGTTTGAGGAGTACCGTCAGGCGGTGGAAGGCCTGCGAGCACACCTGCTCACCTTAGATAATGACCCATCGGACGAGCAACTCCGGGAGGTGGAGAAATGGCAGACGGAAGTAGCAGTCACGCTAGCCCTCTACCACGGACGAAAAACCCGGTACAGCCGCAAACTGTTCGGAAGGTCCGGCGCGATCGGGTGATTTTCGCCTTGCGCCACCAGGACTGCACATAAAGCTCCCACCCGGACCCCCTCCTCCAATTTAGCTGCCGCAGCAGTGCAGGCGCGCACGTCGACTGATGCCGGGCCGCAAAAACCTCACACCGGGTCAGTGTAACTCACCGTAAACTTTTTGAACGAGTGAAATGTATATTTCAGGTTAATTCGAACCGAATACGACTGAGCCGAACCGATCTTCTTGCGGCTGTCGCTCATGAACCCCTGGACGATGGCAGATGCCTGTTTGGGATCCGCAGCAGGGTTTTTAAGGTTCTGGTAGTACTCGTTTTCTGTAATGGATTCAGTGTATAAGACGGATTTTTCCCTCGACCAATCGACATAGTCCGGGAACCTAAGTACCATCGCTGAACTACATGACACGTTGTGACTTACAGTACAAAAACAATACTTAGAACTAAGGTAATCTCTAGGTGAACAAATCTACTAGTCAGGCACGAACAAAGCATGTTAAGCTACCCAGGTACAGCAGAGATGGGAACTGCGCGTGGAGTGTACTACTCGCAGGCGAAAATCTCTGACTTTTACGGAGGGAAAGTCTCAGTGAAGAAAACGCTTCAACTCGCACTTCTTTTGATGGGCGCAATGGCTGTCTGCAGCGCCACCAGCGTGACGTATTCTACTAGCGCAACTTACAACGGATTCAATCCGCCTTATGTCGCTGCAGTCGATGGATCAGGTAACGAAGTCGACCTCGGGTTTCAGCAGATTGGTTCGTCGACCATCTCGACGCCTACGAATCTCAGCTTCGGCGAGATTATCGTGTCGTATTCGGCAGGACTAGGTGCAACTCCAGGCGCAACCGTTTCCGTTCTGCCTGTGAGTTTCCAACTGACGATTTCCCAGAGCTCTCCGACGGCCGGTAACGTTGTGTTCAACGGGACCATCGCCGGTGCCGGTGGTGGAAATTGGCATGTGAGCTCCAATTCGAATGACGCGCAGGTCACCTTTACTTCGACTTCGGGGAGCGTCGATACGATCGCGTATCTCCTGACGAACAACCCGCTCGGCCTTGTGGCTCCGGTCACGAACCTTGGTCATACCAGCATTCAGGGTTCCATCGTAGACGCCCCGGTTCCGGAACCGGCGACCCTCGCCATCTTCGGCGCTGGTCTTGCCGGTATCGGCCTGCTTCGCCGCCGGACCAAGAAGAGCTAACTGAACTGTAGAGTTCTTACCGAAGCGGGTGATCCGAACAGGATCACCCGCTTTTGCTTTTGGCGGGCACCCATTTGCACGCTATCGGTTAACATAAAGCGAGATGTCTGTGCCTCCCATTCCGCCGCCGATCGAGCAGATGGGGAATCGTCCGTTCGCCTTCTATCCGTCCATCCTGAACATTGAACATAATGAATGGATTTTCCGGCGATCCACGTGGTCGGAGATTCTGGTTCTGAATACAAAGACGAACGCGGAGCTATGGATTCCGCGCCGTTTTCTGGGTGAAGTGTCGCGCATCGAGGAACCGGTCATGATCGTCGGGTTGCTGAAGGAATTGGAGTACCGGGCGGGTCAGGTAATGCCGCATGAGCGCCGGGTGATCGAGATGCCGCGTGCGGTCAACGAGGGCTACCGGCCGTTGGCAACGGCAACCGAGCCCAGTTCCCCTGCCCCGGCCCCGGTGGTGGGAATCCGCCTGGAGAGCGGGACAGAGTCGCGCATCGGGCGCCTGATCGGAGCCGTACTGGTTCTGGGGATTGTCGCGTGCGTGGTGCTGGTTGGATTCTTCCGGGGAACCCGCGACGGTACGCGCGTGGTCTACAGCACGGTGATCCAGAACGAACTCGGCCTGAGCGCGGACGACGACTATTTCGCTGTGGTCCGCAAGCTCGGCGAGCCCTCCGTAGACCGCTGGAGATCTGACAAGGGCGAGATTCAGTATCGTGTCCTGGGCTACCCTTCGCAGGGGATCAACATCATCCTGATGGGCGAGGATCGAAACAAGGCCAAGTACATTGGAGCGCTCGATAAGAACTGGCGTCCGGTACACACTGTTTCGCTGCCTGGCGGCACGAATAGCAGCGCGATGCTCCGATCCATCCCGAAGTTTTAGAATCCTCTTCCCCGCCAGCTTTAAGATGGAGACATGTCCACTGCCGTGACCGCACCCGCTGTTGCCGCGTCCGCTCTCGAAGTGCCGCATTCGCGGATCAGGGAACTGGCGGAGATCGCGATGGGCATGGAGGGAGTGCTGAAGCTCTACTTCGGCGAATCGAACCTTCCAACGCCTGAGTTCATCAAGCGCGCGGCTCAGAAAGCCATGGCCGACGGGTTTACCTTTTACACAGAAAATGCGGGCATGCCGTCGCTGCGCAAGACACTTGCGCGGTACTACCAGGAGATCCATGGCGTGGTACTCGATTGGGCGTCAGAGTTTGTTGTGACGGCTTCGGGGGTACAGGCGCTGCACCTGGCGATCCGATGCGTGCTGGATCCGGGTGATGAGGCGATCGTGCTGACTCCGGCATGGCCGAACGGATCGGCAATCGTACAGATGTCGAACGCGAAAGTGCGGCAGGTAGCGCATGTGCTGCGCGGGGACCGGTATGGAATCGATATGGCTGGACTGGAGGCGGCGGTTACCCCGAGAACCCGGCTGCTGCTTTATACCTCGCCATCGAATCCGCTGGGGTGGGTGGCGACGGAAGAGGAGCAGCAGCAATTGCTCGACTTTGCCCGCCGGCACGGGCTATGGCTGATGGCGGACGAAGTTTATGAGCGGCTGGATTATATCCATCCGTCCGCGACACCGACGATTCTGAAGAAGGCGACGCGGGACGATGCTGTCATCGTGGTGCAGTCGTTTTCAAAGAGCTACTGCATGACGGGCTGGCGGCTCGGCTGGATTGCGGCGCGGCGGGACCTGGCGGCGCGGGCCACGCAGTTGAACGAGTTCGTGGTGTCCCATGCGCCTACGTTTACACAGAAGGCCGGAGAGACGGCGCTGCTGTGGGGCGAGGAGACGCTGCGGGAAATGATCCGGCAACTGAAAGCGAACCGGGACTTCTGCCTGGCGGCTCTGCGTTCGGTGAAGGGAGTGACCGTGCCGTCGCCGGACGGAGCGTTCTATCTTTTCCCGAAGATCGAGGGGCTGACCGATTCGTTCGCGCTCTGCAAAGAGATACTGCTGGAGGAAAAGGTGGGGCTGGCGCCGGGCGTTGCGTTCGGCAACGGGGGCGAAGGCTCCATCCGGCTGTGCTACGCGGCGGACATGACGGTGCTGGAGCCCGCGATGGAGCGCATTGTCCGTTTCCTCCAGGCGCGCTGATCAGGATCGGGCGAAGTAGAGGGCCGCGGCGCGTTCGAGATCGCCGCGGTTCATGCGAATTTCACGGTTTTCATAGCGGCTGATCGACTCCAGAATTGTGCAGATATCCGCCGGATAGCAGGCGCGCAGTTCCGAGCGGCCCTCGCGCAGGCAGAGGCGGCGGAGGAACTCCGCACTCTCCGGTTCCGTTTGGATCCCCCGGCTCTCGGCAACGCGATAGAAAATCTGATCGAAGACGCTGGCTTCGCACGCCTCGATATAGATCTTATTGTGAATACGGCGAAGGAAGGCCTCGTCCGCCAGATCGGCAGGATCGAGGTTGGTGGAAAAGACGACCAGCAATTCGAACGGAATCTGGAACTTCACGCCATAGCGCAAGGTGAGATAGTCCACGCGGCGATCGAGCGGGACGATCCAGCGGTTCAGCAGGTCGCGAGGGGACATGAGCTGGCGGCCGAAGTCGTCAATGATAAAGATGCCGTTGTTGGCCTTCATCTGCAGAGGGGCGGCGTAGATACCGGAGGACTCGTCCAGCCGCAGTTCGACCATGCTGGGAATGAGTTCGCCGCCCACGACGATGCAAGGGCGGCGGCAGAGCACCCAGCGCGGATCGATAGAGGGGTCGTCCTGCTCGAGCCGCTGGTGGACGACCGGATCGTACAAGCTGATAATCTGGCCGTCTACTTCGACCGCGTAAGGGATGAGGATTGCGTCCCGGTAGACGCGGAGCATGCGTTCCGCAATGGACGTCTTGCCGTTTCCGGTGGGTCCGTAGAGAAAGATCGAATTGTGGGAGATGAGGGCGGGCCCTAGCTGGTCCAGCAGGCGGTCCGTGATCACCAGGTCAGAAAACGCTTCGCGAAGCGCCCTACGGTCTACATCGAGGTGGACTGCCTGGGTGTGGGTGGCCGCGTGATAATCCTTCAGCGAGACGGGCGCTGAACCGGCGTACTGGCTGACCTGGAAACGATCGCCCGCGAGTTGGCGGCCTGCCTGCGAGAGGACGAAGGAATAGTCGTTCCCGACCATGCCCTTCACCTCCACCAACTGCTGCTGGCGCATGTGGCGGAAGGCGGCGTCAATGATCGGAATGGACAGCCGCAGCTTTTCACTGAGTGTGGATAGGGTGGAGTATCCCTCCAGCAGCAGCCGGCGCAACATCAGGTCGAGGACGAGCGCCTGCGAGATTCCCAGATCCTCAAAGGTCTGGGGGATCGTGGGACAGAAACGGGACGTCATCGGGGTGCCAGGGGCGAAGGTAGCCATTTCCTCCATATAATCGGCGGGGTTAGGGGAGAGCGTTAGGGAGGCGAGGCGGATGGCGCTTCCACAGGGCATCTTGGTTAGGGAAAGCGTCCGTTGCAGGAAGCGCCACTCGCTTTTAATTGGCCTTATTGGAGCATGGGCGCCGGAGATCCAACGACGGAAATGGGGCTAAATCGCAGAATTCGGTGGCGAGACGGACTCTTCAGGCGGAACAGAGGGTCCGGAGGCCGCGGGCATTGTAGAACGCGTGTCCGCCGATGTCGTTGTTGTAATAAATGAAGACGTCTTTGCCCTCTGCGTTCCAGGCGCGGATTCGTGCGGCATCGCGCTGCAGTTGAGAGGGGCTATAACTACCCTGATAGGGTCCGGCTTCGGACGAGCCGTGCCGGCGTATGTAGACAAATTTCGCATCGTTCGGCTCGTCCACGCTGGCCTTTCCTTGCATATCGTGGAGACACAGGGCGGCCTGGTGGCGGTCCAGAATGCGGTAGGTTTCCGGCGTCAGCCAAGAGTCGTTACGGAACTCGACGGCCACACGCCAGCCGGTGTGGGCGATGCCGCGCCACTCCCGCAAGAACTCATCGAGCTTGCCGGGATCGAGCCCCTGATTCGGCGGCAGTTGAATCAAGATGGGGCCTCGATGTCCGGGAGCGAGCGTGTCCGCAACGTCCAGAAACCGGCGGACAAATCCGCTGGAGGACTTCAGCTTCTTATAATGCGTGATGCCCCGCCAGAGCTTCACTGCGAAGCGGAATCCCGGAGGCACGGCGGATTGCCACGTCTCCATACTCTTAGCAGTGGGAATGCGGTAGAAGGAGGTATTCAGCTCAACCGTGTTGAACTCTCGCGCAATCCATGCGAGCCACTTCGATTGGGCGGTTCCCTTCGGGTATACGAGTTCGCGCCAGTGCCTGTAGTTCCAGCCGCTGGTGCCGACATAGATCATTTACAACGCGGGGTTGGGGAAAGTGTCCTGATTGTCCGCCGGATCCGATGGGTGCAGACACTTGAAATCCTTTTCTATGAGGATTCGCACACCGTTGGACTCGCCTTCCAGGCCGACCTCGTCCGAAGCGGCCCAGGTGCGGACCTGATTGCGGGGCAGCTCGGCGGACAGCACTGTGCCGTCGAAGCTGGCTGCGGGTGCGTCCACCCCGGTGGTCCGCAATTCAATGCGGAGGTTCTTTGGGATGAACGCGACCGATTCCTGAATAGAGCCGTGCTCGCCGAGCGTCCTGACTTCCGACTGCGTCAAACGAAAGCGCACGCCCGTCTGCGTCAAACGAATCTTCATAGTTCCCTTTCTACTCTCTGTTCACCGGAATAAAGATTGCAACGGCCATTGCGCGCGAAGCCGGCCAGCGTCATGCCGAACCGCCGCGCGGTGTCGATGGCCAGACTGGTCGGGGCTCCAACGGCGACCACAATGGGAACTCCGGCCACCGCGGCCTTCTGGATGAGTTCGAAACCGGCTCGCCCGCTCAGCACCAGGATCGACGATGACATCGGCGTCCTGCCATCCAGAAATTCGGCTCCTATTACCTTGTCTACCGCATTGTGACGCCCGACGTCTTCGCGAACGAACTGGAGACTGCCTTGCGCATCGAAGAGACCACAGGCATGCAAGCCGCCTGTCTCGGCGAAAGTCTGCTGAGCCCGCAACATGCAGCCGGGAAGTGCCATCAGCATCGAAGCGCGGACAGAGGGGCCGTTCAGGGCGATATCGTCGACACCAGTCACCTGCAGGGAATCGATCGAAGCTTTTCCGCAGACGCCGCAGCTTGATGTGGTGTAGAAGTTCCGGTTCAGCCGTTGCGCATCCACATCCACGCCGGAGCTTAGCTCCGCCATGACTTCATTCGATTCGCCCGGACCGACAAAACGCAGGTCGACCAGCTCATTGCGGCGCCGGACAATTCCTTCGGTGAACAGGAACCCAGCGGTGAGTTCGAGATCGTGCCCGGGAGTGCGCATGGTCACGGCAAGGTCTTTGACGATTCTGGCGTCTTTGAAGGAATAAGAGAGAGCGATCTGCAGAGGCTCCTCGACAACCACACGGTCGTCCGACCGGGCGGCTTTCGTCCCATCTACGCGGAGAACGTTGTACTTACTTGTGCGCACCCCGGACCGCCTTCCCGGGCAGCACGTTCTGCAATTCGTTATTCTTCACCACGAACTGCCCGCCGACCAGCACATACGGGATTCCCTCGGAATATTGCGCCGGATTCGCGAAGGTTGCCTTATCCTGCACCCGGGCGGCATCAAACACGGCGATGTCCGCATCGGCACCCAAACGGATGCGGCCTTTGTTCTTCATCCCGGGAACCACTCCCTCCAGCCGCTGCGCGGGCTGCAGGCTCATTTTTCGCAGCGCATCCATCAATGTGAGTGCCTTTTGCTCCCGGACATAGCGGGCGAGCACTCGCGAAAAATTTCCGGCCGCCCGCGGATGACCCTTGCCTTCTTCGAGAAGACTATCGCTTGCGACCATGACGAGGGGACTCGCCAGCGCGTACCGCACCACCTCTTCCGGAATGCTGTGGATGACTACGTATCCTCCCTGCTTCCTGTAGCGGTCGAACGACTCCTTCGTCAGACGCTCGCCCGTCAGCACCCACTGGATGCTGTCATAGCTAACACCCATCGCCTCCTGCCAGCCCTCGTTGAAAACGGCCGAATCCAGCCGCGTCATTCCGGCGGTGTAGGAATAGGCCTCGGTGGTGACGTCAATCCCGCGAGCGCGCGCGCCGCCGATCATCTGCAGAAGCGTAGGAACGTCGCGAAGGCCGGTACTCGTAATATGGACGATGTGGAGCGGGGCGCCAGTAGCCGCGGCGTCTGCCAGAACTTCCTGCGCAGCGGCAATTGCTCCCGGGTCTTTCGTGCCGTTGTAGCGCATATGGACGAAGACGGGGACTTTCCGGTCCGCTGCCGTCCGGAAGACCTGATAGATTTCCTCCCTGGCCGAGAAAGGCACGTACATGATGCCGAGCCCAACACCGACACCGCCCTGATCGAGGCCTTCTTTTACCAGCGAGAGGATCTGCTGTTTCTCCTCCGCCGTTGCAGGACGGGACATCGCATTGTCTTTCGGCAGGAACTGCCCCGTGTCCCTGAGAACCCGCATGTAGGAGCCGACATGCCCGGAGGAGGCGCCATAGTTGATGAGGGCGTGCCCTTCCCGCTCGGCATACCAGGGGGCGACGGGCGAGACGCCGATCTCCAACTCGAGTGCGGTGGTAACGCCATCGCGAGCCTGAAAGCGGTAGTTCTCCGGCTTCTGCCCATGCGCGTGCAGGTCGATGAATCCCGGCGCGATGACGAGGCCCTTCGCGTCTACCTCCGTGTTGCCCTTTAGCGGCGTCCCGGATATGGCGGCGATCTTGCCCGCACGAATCCCCACACTCCGGACGCCATCGAGCCCGGATTCCGGATCCATAACGCGCCCGTTCTGCAGAACGATATCGTAGGACTGTGCTGAAAGAAGTGTGACGACGGACCAGAAAGCGAACACGAGCCGCATGGTTAGATTGTCTCTCAGGATGTTAGACGTGAGTTCCCAGCACCTAAAATGGAGTGCAGCTATGTCCTCACACTCGGAGAAATGGGATCAGCGATACTCGCAGTCGATTTTCGTATATGGAGTGGAACCGAATGATTTCCTGGCTTCGAATGAAGTGTTCTTGGGAAAGAGCGGCTCGGCGCTGTGCCTGGCCGAAGGACAAGGCCGCAATGCCGTCTGGTTAGCGAAACGAGGATATACGGCGACCGCTGTGGACTTTTCCGCTCCGGGGCTCAAGACGGCGTCCGCGCTGGCATCGGAACACGGCGTCGCGATTGAAACGGTCCTCTCCGATCTTGCCGACTACAAGATTGAACCCGCGAGTTGGGATGTAATCGTCGCAATCTGGTGCCATCTTCCATCGGCGATCCGGCAGCCCTTGTACCAGAGAGCCGTATCCGGACTCAAGCCGGGCGGACTTTTCATCCTGGAGGCCTACAGTCCGGATCAGATTCCGAGAGGCACTGGCGGCCCGAAGGATCCCGACATGCTCGCCGGCGTGGACGAACTGCAGACGGAACTGGCCGGTCTCGAATTTCTGATTGCACGGGAACTCGAGCGCGATATTCGGGAGGGCACGCTGCACAACGGAGTGTCCAGCGTGGTCCAGATCCTCGGCCGGAAACTATAGCGCGAAATCGATATAGCCGCGCTGCGGATCGGTCGCGATCAGCCGCACCTGCACGCGGTCGCCGACGTCCGCTCCCGCTTCGCCTCGCACGATGCGGCCTTCGACCGGCGGATCAAACACGCGCACGAACACGCCTTTCGGGGTCACGCCGCTAATGACTCCGCGAAATGTCTGCCCCACGCGATCCTGCAGCGCCACGGCCGCGATGCGCTTGGCCATAGTGCGCTCCACTTTGCGCGCCATATCTTCTTTCAACGTGCAATTGCGTGCGATCTCCACGAGTTGTTCTTCGGTGTAGGGCTTGTCCCACCGGATCAGCCTTTGCGTCACCAGGTCCGCAAAGCGCCGGTTCGGCGCCGTCGAATGCGTATAGTCGTGCACGGCCAGCCCGAAATGGCCTTGTTCCTCTTCACCGGGACGGGCCATGACGTACTCCCCAGGACCCATCAACTTCACGACGGCGAGCGAGAGATCCGCATAGTGATCCGGGTCCGCAGTGCGCCGCCGCTGCAGAAAATCATTCAGGGCCTTGGCGTCCGGTTCCGGCGGCAGTTTCTCGCCGTAGCGTGCTGCGAGTTCCACGATGCGCGGCCAACGCTCCGGCGTACGCACGACGCGGCGGATTGAGGGGACTCCACGGTCTCGCAGCGTGCGGGCCATCACTTCATTCGCTGCCACCATGAAGTCTTCGATCAGGTCGTTCGCCAGAGTCTTATGAACCGCGCTAAAACCGGTGACCTTCCCGTCGGTCACGGAAGCTTGCGCCTCTGAACGATCGAATTGGATGGCGCCGAGTTTGTGCCTTTGTGTTCGCAGCGCGCCGGCAGCCTCGTTCTGCAGCCGCAGTTGCGCCTGGAGGTCAGCCGATTCCGCCACCTTCACCGGGGCAGCCGCGCGTCCCTCCAGCCAGGCGCCCGTCGCATCATAGGTCAGTTGCGCCTTGTTCCGCACCAGGGCGCGAAAGATTTTAGGCGACGCAATATCTCCGCCGCCAGATACTACGAACTCGATCACTACGGACAGCCGGTCCACGCCTTCACCGAGCGAAGTCAGATCGGTCGATAGCTCTTCCGGCAACATCGGAAACGTGCGCACCTGGGTATAGACAGATGTCGTCTGCCCGGATGCGTGCTGATCGATGGGAGAATTCTGTGTGACCCGGGCGGCGACATCGGCGATGCCGACCAGCACGCGAATTCCGTCCGGGACGCGTTCCGCCCATTCGATCTGATCCAGGTCGCGCGTGCTGTCATTGTCAATCGAAGACCATAGGAGATCCCGCAGATCCTGAATTCCATCCTGGAGTACCGGCGGCTGCCGGCGAATGTCAGCCAACTGCTCGTCCGTGCCAGGAGGAAAATCGGGATCGAAGCCCTCGCGCACCATCTCCTGCCGGGCCGCGGCCGCCAAGTCGAAGTGGTTCATTCGGCCACCCGCTTCGAAATGCCGCGTTCAGCGAGCCAATCCTTCAGCCGCTCCGGCCACGTGTTGACGGAAAGGGGCTTGACGCTCGGCCTGAGGGCGAAGCCATGCCCGCCCGCGCCGTAGATATGCATCTCTGTTGGTATCTTCTTCGCTTCGAGTTCGAGATAGAACTTCACTGTAGGCTCCACGTGCGAGCGATCGTCATCGGTGCAGACCATAAAGGTAGGAGGCGCATTATCCGGCACAGGAAAGAGCGGCGGTTCGTCAGGCCGCATCGCTCCCGGGCGGTACCACGGATAGACCAGCACGTTGAAATCCGGCCGTGAGCTGACGCGCTCAATCGGATCCTGCGCGTCCGGCTTCCCGTTGTCGAACTTTGTTCCAATCATGCCAGCCACCTCTCCGCCCGCCGAGAATCCAATAAAGCCAATCCGATTCGCATCGATGTTCCATTCCCCCGCCCTGCTGCGCACAATGCGCATGGCGCGGGCCGCATCCGCATAGACCTGTTCCGGCAACGTGTATTTGGAATCAGGAGCTTTCGCGAGCCGGTACTTCAGCACGAAGGCCGCAATACCGTTTGCGTTCAGCCAATCGGCAATCTCCCAGCCTTCTTTGTCGATGACAAGTTGCCGGTGCCCGCCTCCTGGAGCCACGACCATCGCCGCGCCCGTGGCTTTTTCCTTCGGCGGCAGGAAAACGTAGAGAGACGGGTAATGCGTGACCGTGTAGTTGCCTGCCCAACCCTGGTACTTCGCGACCTTGGAGGGAGTTGACACTTCCGGCGCCGTAATCCCCTCGGACCCGGGGGCGCCTTTCGGCCACATTTTGATCTCTTCTCCGCGATCCGCACATAAGGCGAGTGCGGACAAAAGGACGGAAGTGGTGAGGAGTTTGCAAGTCATGATGGAGACCCGCACAATCTATCACACGTTGCAGAGTTGCCACTGTGACAGCCGGGCGCTCCGCCAACGCCGCACCGGACGGGCAGAGTTCGAGCCCCCGGTGATGTGAATTCGGCGTCAGAACCCTCTAACAGGTGAGCATCTGTCCCAGCCGTAAGAGAGGGAACTCAATGGCGAAATGCGAAGTTTGTGGAAACGAATACGACAAATCGTTCGAAGTCGTAATGGCGGGCCGATCACACACGTTCGATAGTTTCGAATGCGCGATCCATGCAATGGCTCCCGTGTGCTCGCATTGCAAGTGCAGAATCATCGGTCACGGAATTGAGGGTGCGGGCCAGTTCTACTGCTGCGCAAACTGCGCACACAACGCCGGAGTTGCCGCTGCCCGCGACCGCGCCTGAAATCGTTACAGGAGGTGATTTCCATGCCGGAGAAGAAAACCATTCAGCGGGCGAAGAAGGATAAGCAGGAAGGGAAAGCGCCCAGCACGCAAGCAGGCGAATTCGTGCGCGAAGAGATGGAGCACATTCGCGAGGGTAAGCACGGGGCCCGGTCTCCGGAGCAAGCCATCGCAATCGGTTTATCGAAGGCACGGCGCGCGGGCGTGGCTCTGCCGCCGCCCAAGAAGGGCGCTGTCTCTGAAGAAACCCGAAGACGGGCCGAGCACGATATCGAGGTGGGACAGGGGAGCGCTGCGGCTAAGCCTTCGCCCAAACGTTCCAGGGCCCGTCTGGACGTTCTGAAACGGGAAAGCCTGTCCGCCGCATCGCCGAAGGCCCTGGCGAAGCACGCCAAGCGAACAGCCGCACGAAAGAAAACGTAGGCAGATCCACGGCAATCAGATCACGGAATACACGGCCAGCCCGGCAAGACCCAAGAGCGCGAAGCCAGCAGTTCGGACCGACGCGCAAACCGCCGGTGTCACCTCGTGAGCCGCCGGCATCGGCCAGGGGTTGCGCCCCTGGAAGGCGGCCAATCGCTCCTCCAGGGTCCTGGCAAGACACCTCATAAACAGAACGAACCCAGCCGGATCGAGGATCAACAAAACGGCGACGAACAACATGGGGGCAGCGATGATCATGCGCCGCACAAACTCGGGCGTCATGGAAACATTGTAGGACTACTCGCCCATCCGCGATCCCACCCGCTAGCATGTTTCCGCTAAAATGGTCAGTTCATGCAAAAGCTCATGGACGGCAAGCGCGCGCTGGTGCTCGGCGTAGCCAATAAGTGGAGTCTGGCCTATGCGATAGCGGAGGCGTACGTTCGGGAAGGAGCCAAACTGGTGCTCACGTATCAAGGTGAGCGCCAGAAGGAAACCGTCGAGGAACTAGGCCGGGAGTTGTCACCGGAAGTTGACGTTCTCCCGTGCGACGTTACCAAGCCCGAGGAACTGGCCGCACTCGTTGCGAAGCTCGGCGGCAACCCGCTGGACGTAGTTGTCCACAGTATTGCTTTCGCGAACCGTGAAGACCTAAGCCGCCCGTTTGTGGAGACATCGCGGGACGGCTATCTGCTGGCTCAAGAAGTCAGTAGTTATTCCCTGGTTGCGGTGGCGCGCGCCTTTGCTCCGTTAATGACGAACGGCGGGTCCCTGCTGACTCTTACCTACCTGGGTTCGGTTCGCGTTGTTCCGAATTACAATGTGATGGGCGTGGCTAAGGCAGCATTGGAAGCTTGTGTGCGGTACCTTGCAAGCGATCTCGGTCCGTCCAATATCCGTGTGAATGCCATCTCCGCGGGCCCCGTCAAGACGGCATCGGCGCGAGGCATCAAGGATTTTTCAAAAGTTCTGGAAGGCGTTGCCGCTCACGCCCCGCTCCGCCGGAATTGCGAACCGGCGGAAGTGGCGGATACGGCCGTCTTTCTGGGTAGTTCTCTGGGACGAGGTGTCACCGGCAACGTCATTTATGTAGACGCCGGGTTCCAGATCATGGGCCTTTAGGCCATACACTGCTGTCCGAACAGCCGGCGGCGAGAAGAGCCGTCGTGTGTGTGCGGATGGCTTTAATTAAAGGTTATTCCGATGATCAAAGTTGAAGGACTTTCCAAGCGATACGCGCGCAATACCGCGGTCAATAACATATCGTTCGAGGTCCAAAAGGGGCAGGTTGTTGGTTTCCTTGGGCCGAATGGTGCGGGTAAGACGACCACGATGCGCATTCTCACCTGCTTCATGCCGCCCAGCGCGGGTAAGGCCAACGTAGCAGGTTACGACGTGACGGAGCAGCCGATGGAAGTGAAGAAGCGCATCGGCTACCTACCCGAAACGCCGCCGCTCTATCCGGACATGGAGGTGCACGAGTATCTCACCTTCGTCGCCAAGCTGAAAGGCTTGGCGGGAGCCGACATCCCGCGCCGCGTGAACGAAGTGATGGAGCGCTGCTCGGTGGCCGATATGCGGACGCGCCTGATCCAAAAGCTCTCCAAAGGGTACAAGCAGCGCGTCGGACTCGCCCAGGCGATCATCCATAACCCCGACGTACTCATCCTGGATGAGCCGACCGCGGGACTCGATCCCAAGCAGATCATCGAGACACGCTCTCTAATTAAGAGTCTGTCTGGGTCTCACACGATTATTCTGAGCACGCACATTCTGCCGGAAGTCGAACAGATCTGCGAGCGGGTAATCATCATCTCCAAAGGCCACGTGGTCGCCACAGATACCGTGGATAACCTCACGAACCGCCTGCGCGGAGCAGAAACGATCGCCGTCGAAGTGGAGGGCGGAGAGGCGGGCGAGATTCTCCGGAAGTTGGAGCAGGTTCAGGGCGTCAGCCGCATCGCGCAACGCGAGAGCCGGGACGGCCGCCACCTGTTCGAAGCCGAAAGCCTTCAGAACCAATCGATCCGCGCGGGCCTTGCGCGTATGGTCGTGCAGTCCGGCTACAACCTTTTAGAACTGAGGCCGATGGCGATGAGCCTGGAAGAAGTGTTCCTGCAGTTGACCGGCAAGGATGCCGCAGTCGAACCCGAAGGAGTTGTACAGCAATGAGAAATATCATTACGATTTTTCAGAAAGAACTGAAGAGCTACTTCTCCTCACCCATTGCTTACGGGTTGATGGCATTTTTCGCCCTTCTCTCGGGCTGGTTCTTCTACCTGTATGTTGCGATCTTTGTGGACCGGAGCCTGCAGGCCCAGATGATGGGACGGCCGCAGCCCATGGACATGATGGAGTGGGTAGTCCGTCCGATCCTCATGAACGTCAGCGTGATTGGGCTATTTATGATCCCGATGATCAGCATGCGCCTGTTTGCGGAAGAGAAACGTGCGGGCACGATCGAACTTTTGGCCACTTCGCCCGTGCGGGACATCGAGATCATTCTCGGCAAATGGCTTGCCGCATTGACACTGTACCTATGCATCCTTTGCATCGCGGCCCTGAACCTGAGCCTGTTATTCGCATATGGCAAGCCGGACTGGAAACCGATTCTGGCCGGCTTCCTAGGCCTGCTGCTGCAGGGCGGTACGCTGCTCGCGCTTGGCACCTTCATCTCCACCACATCGCGCAACCAGATCATCGCCGGCACCGCGACTTTCGCGATCTGCCTGTTACTTTGGGTGCTCGACTGGGTGAGCGCTTATAACTCCGAGGCGTGGGCCAAGGTGGTTGCGTATCTCTCGGTTGTCACGCACTTCGAACCGTTCTCGAAGGGCGTGATCGATACCAAGGACGTTGTGTTCTATCTTTCGATGATTTTTCTTGGGCTGTTCCTGACCTCGCGGTCGCTGGAATCGCTGCGGTGGAGGGCATAAATGAAGACAGACTGGATGCAATCCCGGCAAACGAAATTTACGGCGTACGCGACTGTTTACGTCCTCATCGTAGTTGGTGTGCTCGGGCTCGCGAACTGGCTCGCGAACCGGTATAACAAGTCGGTCGACACCACGTCGACGAAGAAATTCAGCCTTTCCGATCAGACAAAAAAGGTCGTCTCGAACCTGCAGCAGGACGTGAAGATCACCTACTTCGACAAGTCATCGAACTTCGCCGGCGCGAAGGACCTGCTCGACCGGTATGACACGATCTCGCCAAAGCTGAAAGTCGAATACATCGACCCCGTGAAGAACCCGCAACTTGCGAAGTCGATGGGCGCCCGCGAGTATGGCACTGCTTTCATCACCGTGGGAGCCAAGCAGCAAGAGGCCAAATCGGTTACTGAAGAAGAGATTACCGGAGCGCTGATCCGCGCATTGAAGGGGGGCGAGCGCAACATTTGCTTCGTGACGGGCAGCGGCGAGCATGGCCTGGACGACAACAGCCGCGACGGCCTTAGCCGGTTGAAGGACCTGGTCGAGCGCAGCAACTACAAGACTCGCTCGATCTCTCTCATCGAGAAACCCGAAGTTCCGAAAGAGTGCACTCTAGTGGCGGTAGCCGGACCGAAGTTCGATTACGTACAGCCCGCAGTCGATGCACTGCAGAAATACGTGGAGGGCGGCGGCCGCGCCTGGTTTCTGATCGATCCTCCGGTGGATTTCGGCAAGGAGCGCATCGCGGAGAATGCTCCGCTAGTTGCGCTGCTGACAAAGTGGGGCGTGACGCCTGAAAAGGACCTGGTGCTCGATCTGAGCGGCGTGGGCCAATTATTTGGATTCAATGCCGCGGTGCCGCTGGTCTCCTCCTACGAAGCAAACCCAATTGTGCGGGATCTGAAGGGCGTAGCGACGGCGTTTCCGCTGGCGCGTTCACTCGATGTAAAGTCCGGCGAGAAGACGGCAGTCGATAAACTCTTCTCCACGACGGAGAATAGCTTCGCCACGATAAACCTCAAAGGCACTGAGATCAAGCAGAGCCCGAATGACAAGAAGGGGCCGCTGGTTCTTGGCGCATCGGGCAGCTACAACACAGGCCAACCGAATCAACAAGGCCGCTTCGTCGTAGTCGGCTCCTCTTCGTTCGTCGGAAACGGAATTATCGCGTTCAACGGCAACCGCGACCTGGCGATGAACATGCTGAACTGGCTCTCCTCCGACGAAGACCTGATTTCGATTCGTCCGAAGGAGCAAGAAGACCGGCGTCTGATGCTGACCAAGGCACAGATGAATACCGTGTTTGCTACCACCGTGGTTCTGCTGCCGCTCATCAGCATCATCGCGGGCGTCGGAGTCTGGTGGCGCCGGAGGTAATTAGCGATGAAGACAAGCCGTGGTCTTTTGATCGGTGTTGTGCTGCTTGCGGCACTGGCCGGTGTCGTTTACTGGTCGAATAAATCGGAAGCGGCGAAAGAAGCGGCCGCTGCCACAGAGAAGAGCAAAGATGCGCCTCCGAAACTGATCACGATTGCGGACGATCAGGTCAAGCAACTGCAGTTGAAGAAGAAGGACGCAGAACCAACCGTTCTTGAAAAGGACTCGTCTGGTAAGTGGCGGATGCAGGGGCCCAAGCAATACGCCGTAGACCAGGATGCGGCCAGCGGTCTGGTCTCCACCGTGACGGGTCTGACCTGGGACCGGCTGGTGGAGGAGAAGGGCGGCGACCTCACAGCTTTCGGACTGAATCAACCACAAGACGAGATCAGCGTCTCCGGGAAAGACGGCAAGTCCCAAAAGCTGCTGATTGGAGATGACACGCCGACATCCGGCACGGTATACGCCAAGCTCGACGGAGATCCGCGAGTGTTCACGCTGGTCACTTCCGCCAAGAACTCACTTGAGAAAACGCCAGACGACCTACGGGACAAGCGGCTGCTCACGTTCGATGCCGACAAGGTGAGCCGGATCGAGTTCACAGGCAGTGATAAGGAAAGGCGGCCTCAGTTCGAACTGGGCAAGAACAACCAGGGCGAATGGCAGATCGTGAAGCCGAAACCCTATCGTGCGGATGGCTTCCAGGTGGAGGAACTGCTGCGGCATCTGCGCGAAGCCCGCATGGATAACGCGACGGGCAAGCCGGATCCGAAGCTGATCGGCGGCGGCATCGCCACGGTGAAGGTAACGGACGCCAGCGGGACTCAACAGATCGAAGTAAAGAAAAACTACAAGGAGAACATTTACTTCGCCAAGAGTTCCACGGTGCCCGGGCTGCACAAGCTGCCGGGCGACATCGGCCAGGGCTTCGAGAAGAATCTCGACAGCTTCCGAAACAAGAAGCTGTTAGACTTCGGCTTCAACGAGCTCAGCAAAGTCGAGATTCGGATTGGCTCGAACACGATCGTCCTTCAGAAGTCCGGCAGCGATTGGAAGAAGGATGGGCAGACGATGGATGCCGTTTCCGTTCAAAGCGTAATTGACAAGTTGCGCGATCTGAACGCCACGGGTTTCGAAGAAAAATCCCGGCCGGCGACAACGGACGTGGATATACGCGTCTACTGGGCAGCTGGCAAACGCACCGAGCATGTCACTATGGGCAAGGCTGGCGAGGGCTATCTCGCCCAGCGTGAGAATGAGCCCGCGATTTACGTGGCCGGTGGCGCGGTCGTGGATGGCCTCCAAACGGCGATCAAGGACCTGAAGCCCGCCCAGGCGCAGAAGAAATGAGCTCTCTACAGACCGACTTATACGAACTCACGATGGCCGCCGGCTTTTTTCAGGCCGGCAAAATGAATGAGGTCGCGACGTTCGAACTGTTCGTCCGCCGCCTCCCTCCGAATCGGGAGTTCCTGGTGGCAGCCGGTCTGGAGCAAGCCGTCGATTATCTGCTCAACCTCAAGTTCACGGGCGAGCAGATCGACTACATCCGCAAACTTCCGCAGTTCGCGCGGGTGGACTCGGAGTTCTTCGACTACCTGCGTTCGCTACGGTTCACAGGAAATTTGTTCGCAGTGCGTGAAGGCACTCCGCTGTTCGCAGGCGAGCCGTTCCTGACCATCCGCGGTCCTCTGATTGAGGCGCAGATCCCCGAAACGTTTCTGCTCGCCACCGTCTCTTTTCAATCCATGATCGCAACGAAGGCGGTCCTGGTTTCCCGCGCCGCGGGCGGCAAGGCGGTCGTCGAGTTCGGAGCGCGCCGGGCCCACTCACCGGAGGCCGGGGTGCTGGCGGGACGTGCCGCCTACATCGGGGGCTGCATCGGCACCAGTAATGTCGAGACGGGATTCCGCTATGGCGTGCCGGTCTTTGGGACCGCGGCCCACTCGTGGGTGCTGGCCTACCCGACGGAACGCGAGGCGTTTGTTCAACTGCGAAACCTGCTGGGCGAAGGCACTGCCTACCTGATCGACACCTATGACACGATTGAAGGCGCAAAGCTCGCGGCCGAACTGGGCGGACCTATCTGGGGAGTCCGCCTCGACAGCGGCGACGTAATTCGACTATCGCAGCAAGTGCGTCAGATTCTCGACAATGCGGGCATGCGGGACGCGAAGATTATGGCAACAGGCGACCTGAACGAACGGAAACTGCAGGCCATCACCGACGCAGGCGCTCCGATCGACGTGTTCGGCGTAGGTACGGCTTTGGCGACTTCCGACGACGCCCCGAATCTTTCGGCCGTCTACAAGATGGTGGAGATCCGCGGTTCCGGAGGCAAGCGTTACACAGCCAAGACCAGTGCCGAGAAGAGCACCGTGGCGGCATCAAAACAAGTCTTCCGCTTCGCCGATCATGACCTTATTGCCGGTTCGTGGGAGTGCCCGAGTTGCTCGCCGGGCGATCCTGCTTCTGAGGCGCTGCTTCGCCCGGCGTTGCTACACGGCCAGGTAGTTGAGTCGATCCCAACCGCGGCCGAGGCTCGCGACTACTGCCGCGAGGCTCTGCGAAAGATTCAGCCGGGTCACCGCGTCGAATATAGTTCGGAACTGCTCGAGATTACGGAGAACCTACGTGTATGAAGACTGTATTCGTCGACGTAGACACACAACTGGATTTCGTTTTCCCGACCGGCAGCCTGTACGTACCCGGAGCTGAAAAGATCGTGGACTCGCTCGCTCGCCTGAATCAATATGCCGGAGCGAACGGGATTCCACTCATATCGACAATGGATGCGCATCGGGAGAATGATGCCGAGTTCGTCAATTGGCCGCCGCATTGCATTCTCGGCTGCCTTGGCCAACGTAAGCCCGCCGCAACTGTACTCAGCGAGCAGTCGGTAATCCCGTTCGACACGCACCCAACTGTACTTCCTACCGCAAAACAGATCCTTGTGCAGAAGCGCGTGCTGGACGTGTTCAAGAATCCTAACCTGCCTCGGCTTCTGCAGCACCTTGGAGCCGAGCAATACGTCGTGTATGGAGTGGTTACGGAGATCTGCGTTCAGTATGCGGCCATTGGTCTGCTGAAGACCGGCGCAAGGGTCGCGATCGTGCAGGATGCAGTCAGGAGCCTCAGCGAGGGCGCGGCGAACAAGATGTTTGCCGACGCAAAAGCGCAGGGCGCTACGCTTACGAGTGTTGCGGAGGTTCTGGGTTAGGAACGGATACGTTCTTCGCCCCGCGCCAGAGACGCTCCAGGTCGTAATAGGTGCGTGTGCGTTCCAGGAAGATGTGGATCAGCATGTCGCCGTAGTCCATCAGGATCCATTCACCGTTAGTAAACCCTTCCACGCTGACCGGCAGTTCGCCGAGTTCGCGTTTCATGGCGAGGTGGATTTCGTCGGAAATCGCCTGATTCTGCCGGGAGTTCGTGCCTGTGCAAATCACGAAGAAATCAGCGAAACTTGTGATTTCCCGTAGATCGAGGACCTTGATGTCGTGAGCTTTCTTATCTTGCGCGGCGCGAACGGCCGTAACCCAGCGGGGCGAATCGGCAATGATTGGTTGCTCGTGAGGCTTTGCCAGAGCGGATTCTTGCTTCCGAATACTACTAGTCTCCCATCCACTAATGTACTACAATTGCAGTAGTGCGTCTATTTTTGTCTTTCGGTGTGCTCGTGTGCCTGGGGGTAGTGTCCGCACAACAGATCTCACCCACCCTCAGGGCTGAACAAGAGATTCAGCGCATCCGCGAGCTTGTGGATGCCGGAGCGTTGCCGCGCATCCGCCTGCAGCAAGCCGAGCGATCGCTCGCGGAGGCAAAGGACGACGAGATCCTGAACCGGACGCTCTACGGAAAAGTCTCCATCGAGGAGATGACGCGCGAACAGGCGGAGGAAATGGTAGCCGCCGCCAAGCGTAAGGCCCAGCGACAGGAAGAGCACATCGAGCAAATGAAGAAGCTGGTGGACGAAGGGGTGATGGCTCGCTCGGAAATGGGTCTCCTGAACGAAGACCTCGAGACCCGCCGCCGCACGGTCCAACTGGCCGAAAGCCGCGCCAAACTGCTCGAAGAGTTGCAGAACATGGCTCGCACTGAAGTTTCCCATATGGACTCCGAGCGGCAAAGTCTGCCGGATGCCGCCGTAGCAGAACGCTTTGAAGGCAACGGAGCATTCTCCGACCGGGACTTCACGGTGCTTGCCAGCGCGTTCGAGAAACGCTTTGCCAAGCCTCTGCCGGTTAGCGCCAAGGGCGAGACCGCCACTCATCGCGCGCTCGGGTTCGATCACCGCGGAAGGGTGGATGTGGCACTCAATCCGGACCAATCAGAAGGTGTATGGCTACGGAAGTACCTGGTAGCGAAACACATTCCGTATTTCGCGTTCCGGGCAGCCATTCAGGGCAAAGCCACGGGCCCGCACATTCATCTTGGCCCGCCCAGCAGCCGCCTGCTTGTTGCAGATTAAGCCCGTCCGCGTGCGATGATGCTGGATTAAGCAATGTCGTCACCTAAGCTGCGGGTCTTCATCACCCAGGAGCAGATCCAGGCGCGCATCCAGGAGTTGGGTGCGCAGATCGAAGCCGATTACCCCGAAGGGGTGATCTATCTCATCTGCATCCTGAAGGGCGCGTGCATGTTCCATGCGGACCTGGCGCGTGCGATCCGCCGCTCCACACGGCTTGACTTCATGGGGATATCAAGCTACGGCAAGGGCAAAACCACATCCGGACAGGTACAAGTCACGAAGGATCTCGATATGCCGATTGAAGGCGCTGACGTGCTGATTGTCGAGGATATTGTGGATAGTGGCGTGACCCTGAATTATTTGAGCCACCTGCTGGAGCAGAGGAAGCCGCGTTCGCTGCGGATAGCGACACTGCTCGATAAACCCGAACGGCGGCAGCGGCCGGTGAATGTGAAATATGTCGGCTTCAAAATTCCGGATGAGTTCGTTGTCGGCTATGGTCTCGATTACGCCGAGGAATACCGGAACCTGAAAGACGTTTGCATCCTCGAGGAGGCTTAGGGCGCAGGAGCTTCATAGCCCGAGCGAAGCGCTACCCCGAATTCTTCCGCCCCGAAGGTTGCCTTCACAGTGGTCAGCTCAACGGAATCTACCCGCTTACCATCCGGCGACGAGTTCAGATAGCCGACAATCTCGGCGTTGATCGGCTGCACTTCTTTTCTTCCTGGATAGAACGAGCGGCCCATCTGCAGCATCGAGTCCAGACGGGATTGGACGATGCTCCCATTGACCGACAATACCTTGCCCTTGATCCAGTACTCGCCGAACTGATTGCGATCGCTTGTATCCGTATCTTCCGTCTGCGGATAGAACGTGGTAAGGATTTTGTGAGCCACGGCCTTGTCCACTTCCCACGTAGTGCCGGGCTTTGCGTTCGCCGGCGGCAGCAACTTGCGGGATTCATCTGGAGTCAGTACAACCCAGTTCTCCGCCGGATACTGGCGCCAGTCGCCTTCGTTGAAGCCTTTTGCGGTGATGTGCAACACGAGAGAATCCTGCGGAGCCTTGGGGGGGTGAGACTGCGCATGGGGTTTGATGACCGGTGCACCCGGCTTGAGTTTCGCGTCAGCCACCGCGGTCTGCAGAAACTTCTTGAGATTGTCGTTCTGCAGGGCACGCACGACGCCAATGGAACTTACGACATGCCCGTCGGGACTGAGCAGATAGACGTGCACGGTGCCGTAACCCAAATTCTTTGCGACCGACTCTTTGATGATGGCCTGGAGCGCAGCCGCATCTCCGGCAGGCACCCCCCCTTTGGTATAGGCTTCGTTACTGACGAAGACCGGTACGAAGTAGGAGTTCAACAGGTCGATTACAGTTTTATCGGAGAGCGGACCCGCCCTCAGCGCGAACGCGCCACCTCAGCACCGGCCGGTAGATACATCGCCATCGTGCGTAAACACGAAGACGGGCCGACGGTTCTCGCGCCCGTATTTTATCGCTTCGCTGAGGCTGCTGGCCCATCCGATCTGATCAAAGCGGCGGTCGGCGGCGCCGGGCTCGAGCTTCCGCACCTTACCCTGCACCCACGGCACCAGTTTCTGATCACTGATGGAGCCTGCGATCAAAGGCAATGAGAGTGCGAGTCCGAAAAAGGCCGCGGACGTTCTGCTGCACATACTGTGATTATAGTTTCTGGCAGGCAGGAAAAGCCTATTGAGCAGAAATACTTACGGCTAAAGAAGGTGACGCTTCGCCCCGAACCCGAACTTGTAGATCGTTTTCCGTTTTCAACGGGGTAGCCGGATCTACAACAAAATTCACCTGAAATAGCCCGCTATATTGCGGAGCTAGTCCGGAAAAAAGCACGGTCTGAGGAACGTTGTTGATCAGGACCTCAGTTGTGTTGACCGTTCGCGAAAGAGGATCGGCAGGCGCGGCAGCCCCGTCCGCCACCGCAGGCGAAACGGGGCCGAGACCGGCGGCATAAATAACTCCCGTTTCCCCTGGGGCAAGCGGGCGGATAGAGCCATCCTGCGAGGCAGGACCATTCAGAGTGGCATCGGAGTTCTGGACGACCGCGCGCGCTACGCCATCGTCCAACTGGTAACTGAACACCCCCGGGGCCGCCTCGAGCATCGCCCAATCGAACACGGTGGTCTGATCGGTATCATTCGTGGTTGAACCCCGGCTTACCGTGATGCGCGCCGATTTGTTGGGAGGCGTGGCCTGTGGAACGAGGAAGTTGATCTGCTCCGGACTGACATATGTCACCGGAGCCGTGGCGCCATTGACCAGAACAGAAGTATCGCAGACCGTGGATGGATAGGGCGGTGCCGCGGCAGCGCGGCAGTTCGCCAGGTTGCTTCCGTAGACCGTGGCTAATCCCCCGGGACTGATCTTGCTTTGTTGCCCGGCGCTATTCACCACGCCGCTATCCGCAATCTTTGTCTTCCCGAAGCCGGTCTCCACCACGAAGACCCGCTGTTTGTTGGCTTCCCCGAAATTCGAGTCTCCCAACACCAGACTCCCGTCATTCGAAATGCAGGAGCGCGGAGTAGTCCAATACGATTGCGCATCTTCTCCTTTGATCGGCACGCTACGGTGCTGCATGAGCCGCCGAATCTCCTGGCCATTCCCACGCATCACCATGACTTCAGAGATGTGGGGCGTTCGAACAATCGGAGTTTTGCCATCCAACTGCGCGGTGAAGCCGCCATACGTCGTGGTGATCACACAGTACGGCGCAAACTTGGCGCAACCTGCGTGCCAGTCCGCCCAATTCGGATGAGCCTCGCCGCAGTTGTAAAGCGGGAAAACACGCTTTCGCCCGCCTCCGTTTTCCTGCAGCGTGTAGATGTCCTTGCCTTTATTCAGTTGCAGCGTGGTGACTGCAAATTCGCATGGCGTCGCGGTTTCCAGCGCCATAAAGACGTACTGAATTCCACCGGTATCCTCAAACACATCAATGTGATCGCCCGGAACCGTGCCCAGCGTCTCGAAGTCGAGTTTGCCCGTGGCATTGTTGACCGAATAGATGGCAATGGGGCGGCTGGCGAGAATCACGTAACGCTTATTACTCTGCGAGTCGACGCCTTTGGTGATAATCGCCGCATCATTGCTCGGATCATAGTTCTTGCCCGTGACTGCCGGGCCGTAGCTATTGCAGTATGTGTTCGCCCGGTTCGGATCGAATACACAGATCTGCTTCTCGGCGAGCGCGAAGAACGGAATCCAATTATCTTTCGAAGTGTCGCTGCTGGACCCTGTCTTGACCGACTGAAAATTGAAGGGCGGTTTGGAGTAGTCCATCAACAAGACAGACCGGCGGGTGTTCAGATCGTAGCGCTGTATTGTCGCTCCCTGCAGATAGTAGAGAATGTTGTCATCCCGGGAGTCCCACATGGTGCCCTCGAAAGGAATCGAGACGTTCATCACTTTCTTCCCGGTTGCGACCTCGACAATTGCCGGAGAATCGTTCAGGCTCAAGAGCGCGTATTTGTTGGACGCACTCATGGCGTTGGGCGAGGCATAGCCGTGAATCGATGTGGGCGGAGCTAGAATGCGGACCTTGGCGCCGAAATTCGGATCGATGTAACTTCCACCGACACCCGGCGGTTTGAAACTACCTGGAGGTTTTTCATCCGGAACAACGCAGAGAGCAGGATCGGGATAGCCGGCCGGCTGCGTGCAATTGGCCGGGCCTGAAATGTAGGAAAAGACAGGAGTGGCAGCGTCCACTTGCTTGTTCGCTGCCTTGGGCGCCTGTGCAAATGCGCCGGCGCTCAGCAAAAGGACAACGGTGCTGATGCGCGCCACAATCCTTACCGGGCTTGGCATAGTTGCATTATCGCGCACCAGGGCCGGCCGGGATTTCCTTCATATCCTCCAGAGTGGCGGTGAACTCTTCCTCGCCGAAATAGGCCATTGTAGTCGCCAAGCCAAGGCTGTAAACGTCCGTGCGGTCAGCAGGGAACCGGAGGAAGCCTTCGGCCTTTACGTCCAGGTCATTGTCCACCGGGCGGCCCGGATAGAAACTGCGCTTCCCGGACCAGGACGCCTCAAGGCGAGCGATGGCGACACCATCTTCCACGGAAAGAATGCGGGCTTTGAGACTCATCTTCTTGACGGCGTTGCGCTCACGGTCTTTGCGAGAGTCCTCTTCTGTAGCCGGGTAGAAGGTGGTCAGAAGAGTACGCGCCAGCTCTGGAGCCACTGCCCAGGAAACACCCGGCTGGATATCAGGCTCGGGCGGAAGCAGCCCTGCCCATTGCTCCTTCGTAAGAACGGTCCAGTTCTCCGCCGGGAATTCGCGCCAATTGCCCGTGCGGCTTCCCCGGGCAACCGTATGCAGGACCAGCGAGGCCGCAGGTACGGAGGGCGGCATAGACTGAGGTTTCGGTTTAACGAGAACGTCACCCTGTTTCGTACCCAGTTCCATCACAACCTGCAACAAGCCACGAAGGATCCGAAACGCATCCGACGTACCTAGATCCGCCGGCAGAAGATGCCCCTCCGGATTCAGGATAAAGATTCTCACGTCACGTAGTGGAATCTTGCGGGCATCTGCCTCCTGGATAATGCGATGGTGTTCGGCCTTGTCTTCAGCGGAGGCAGAGCCCGTCGCCGACAGCTCGTCCCACGAACGGTAGACCGGAACGAAATATTGGTTGAGGGTGGAGATGATGGAATCGTTCGCGAAGGCGTTCGCACGGAGCGTGAACGAATCGCCACAGGAACGGCCCGTTGCGATATTGCCGTAATAAGTGAGCAGGAACACAGGACGGTGGTGCTCCCGTGCCAACCGCAGGGCCTCCGTTATGCTCGGCACCCAGCCGATCTGGTCAAATTTTCTTTCATTTGCCGTCAAACGGTTGGCCCGGATGCGATCCCGCGTCCTGGCAATGAGGTTCTGATCGGGAGTAGAGGCCAGGAGCCGGAACAGGAAGAGTGATGCAAGCAGAGCGCGCAAGGCTGGATACGTCCGCCCCCAGTGTAGCGGGAATAGTAGTCTTCATGAACCTGACAACACCTACTTGGTACAGTAAAGAGATTGGCGTTTGCTGGCGCTCGCCGATAAGAAGACTGCAACTATGTGCGGCATAGCAGGTTTTTTTCAAAAGGACCGGGTGGCGGATGCATCCGTAGTCCATGCGATGTGCGCACAAATGAAGCATCGCGGCCCGGACGACGAAGGAATCCACACGGACGGCGGCTGCGGCATCGGAATGCGCCGGCTGAGCATCATCGACCTCAGCACGGGACACCAGCCCATCTGTAACGAAGACGGTAGCATTTGGGTGGTTTTCAATGGTGAGATCTACGACTATGCCCGGCTTCGCTCTGAG
Source organism: uncultured Solibacteraceae bacterium (assembly GCA_964464925.1). Lineage (GTDB taxonomy): Bacteria > Acidobacteriota > Terriglobia > Bryobacterales > Bryobacteraceae > CAYXLI01. The sequence goes on from CAYXLI010000009.1 coordinate 188,315, forward strand.
CTGATTGCCAAAGGCCACCACTTTAAGACCCATAGTGACACTGAAACGCTGCTCCATCTGTATGAGGAAGAAGGCGTCGAGGGCATTCGCAAACTTCGCGGGATGTTCGCGTATGCGATCTGGGACAAACACAAGCAGGAATTGCTTCTGGTGCGGGACCGTTACGGGAAGAAGCCGCTCTACTACGCGATTTTGCCGAACGGGATCTATTTCGCCAGCGAACTAGGGTGCCTGAAGGTGACGGAAGTGCCTCTGGAGATCGACGATGAGGCTATCCGGCTCTATTTCCAGTTCGGATACGTGCCCGACCCCTGGAGTGCGTACAAAGCAATCCGCAAGCTGCCGGCCGGCGGCTGGCTGACGTACCGCGCCGATGGACGGACGAGAGAAGGCCGTTACTGGCAGATGCCTGTGCCACAGGAAGCGCCTGTCTCCGGTATGACGCCGGAAATCGCGAGAGAGAAGATCCGGGACACATTCGATGAATCGGTACGTCTCCGGATGATCGCCGATGTGCCGCTGGGCGCATTTCTGAGCGGCGGAATCGACTCCTCGAGCGTGGTTGCTTCCATGGCGATGCAGTCCCGGGATCCCGTCAAGACGTTCTCGATAGGCTTCCGGGAGAGTGAGTTCAACGAATTGGATTGGGCCCGGATGGTGGCGCGCAAGTATGGGACCGAGCACCACGAGATCCTGGTCGAGCCGGATTCCGTAAGTTTGGTGAACCGTCTTGTGCGGCATTTCGGTGAGCCGTTTGCCGACGCTTCTGCAATACCCACGTTTATCGTTTCCGAGTTTGCCGCGCGGCACGTTAAGGTGGCGCTCACGGGCGACGGCGGCGACGAGCTATTCGCCGGGTATGAAAGCTTTTTTCTGATCCAGAAACTGAGGAAGGCGGACCGGATACCCGGAATTGCCAAAGGCCTGCTGAGCGCGCTGGCGAATGCCCTGCCCTACTCTGCCTATGGCAAGAATTATCTTCGGATGATCAGCCGGCAATCTGCTCTCGAGCGTTATTTCGAAAACAACTACGCTCCGTATTTCTTGCGGAAAGAGTTGCTGGAACCCGCGTGGATGCTGCCTGCGGATCAGGCGTTCCTGACACGGACACTCGCGCATTTTCTAGTACCAGGGGACGAGGATGTACTAACACAGGCCCTATACTTCGAAGCGACCGCGAAGCTGCAGGGGGACATGCTGGTGAAAGTAGATCGCATGTCGATGGCGAATTCGCTGGAAGTGCGGTGCCCAATGTTGGATCACCACCTGGGCGAGTTGGCTGCTTCCATCCCGCATGACTGGAAAATCAAGAACGGTCGAGGCAAGCAGATCCTGGTGGAAGCGATCGGAGACCGGTTGCCGCCAGAGTTGCTAAACAGGCCGAAAATGGGTTTCGGCGTGCCCTTGCCGCACTGGTTGCGCGGAAGCCTGCGGGAATTCCTTTGGGATCATTTGACGTCAAAGCAGTTGGCCGGGCGAAACATCGTGTCCTCCAGCTTTGTCAAAAAGCTGCTGACGGAGCACGATTCGGGCCGTCGCAATAACACGCACTGGCTTTGGACAATTCTGATGCTGGAACTCTGGTTCCGGGATTATGAGGCAGAACCCGAGCGGGCGGACATGACGGCGACAGGAAGAGTGGGAACTAGATGACAAGGACGATGCAAATACCGCAAACACCATCGATCACGCCCATGCGGGGCGCGATGCCGAATGGGGTGCGGGCTGGATTGGGATATGAAACGCCGGGCGGCAGTCACAAATTGGGGCTGTACTTACTCATCGTATTTACATTCCTGGCCTTTGGACGGCTCGGGGATTTCGCGTTTCCCTACCTGCACCTGCCGTTCCTGTCATCAGTCGCCGCTCTCGCGGTCTGTGTATTAACCCGCGGTATCGAGCGCTCCATGCAGACCAAGATCGGTGTCCTGCTGCTCGCCTTCACATTTTGGGTGATGGTCGGGATGCCGTTCAGCGTGTGGAAGGGTGGAAGCTGGGAGACGTTTTCCGACAAGTGGGTGAAAAGTCTGCTCGCGTATTTTCTGGTTGCCGGGCTGTTGATCACTTCCAAAGACGTTCGCAAGATCATGAACACCCTTGCGATCTCGTCCGTGGTGATCGTGATTCTCGCGAGACTATTCAAACAAATCGGGGAAGACGGCAGACTGTACGTCGCCGGGCAGAGCACGCTCTCCAATCCGAACGATGCGGCGCAGTTGCTGCTTGTGGGGCTGCCGTTTCTGTATCTCATTATGATCACGTCCTCGACAGTGGCGAGGGTACTGGCCTTTCTTGCCATTCCACCGGTGATCTACACAATTTCGGCGACCGGTTCGCGCGGCGCTCTCCTGGCGATTGTGGCTGTAGGCGCGGTAATTTTCTGGGGAGCTTCACCGGCAAACAAACTCAAAGGTCTCGTAGTTGGCCTTGTGTTAATCGGCGGCATGGTGGTGCTCACGTCCGGGCAATTGAAGGACCGCTATCGAACCATCTTCAGCAAGGACGCGAGCAACGAGTCAGACCAGATGGCGCTGGACTCGAAGGAGGAACGCTGGTTCCTGCTGAAACAAAGCGTACGCCTGAGCTTCACGCATCCTCTGTTCGGTGTGGGCATTGGGCAGTTCTCCGTCGCTTCCAAGGATGATGCGAGTTCGCTGGGCCTTCGCGCGCCATGGCGCGAAACGCACAACTCGTTTACGGAGGTCTCATCGGAAACCGGCCTTCCCGGCTTTCTCCTGTATGCCGGGTCGCTGGTGCTGGCATTCCGGTTCATGATCAAGTTGAAGAAGGCAAGCCGGAATCAGCCCAGGTTCGCGCACATTCACAAAATGGCGACGTGCATGTTCCTGTCCCTGCTGAGTTTTGCCGTTACCTCATTCTTCTCGAGCGTCGCGTATGCGCACTACCTGCCATCGCTGCTGGGCTTGACGGTCGGCTTGTATCAGGCGGCGCGATATGAAATGGGAATTGCCGGAATCGACATCGATGCGGTGCAAGGCCGCGGCCCCGCTCCGGCGCGAGCCGTCGTCGCTACAGCCCCGCCCCTCCGGCCGGCGGCAGCCCTGAGGCGCGGATAAATGTGTGGCATAGCCGGTTTCGTATCGACGGCACCCATAGAGGGCCCCGATTCCGTCGTGGTGCGGATGACAGAGGCGATTCAGCATCGCGGACCGGATGCGGGGAATTATTATCGTGACGAACATGCGCAACTAGGCCACCGCCGGTTAAGCATCATCGACCTCGGCGCTGGACACCAGCCTATGTGCAATGAGTCCGGTGACCTGTGGATCGTCTACAACGGCGAGGTATTCAATCACGCCGACGTGCGGCCCGAACTGGAAGCAGCCGGACACGCCTACAAGACCCACTGCGATACGGAGACCATTCTGCACGCCTACGAGCAGTTCGGAAAGGACTGCGTCCACCGGTTTCGCGGGATGTTCTCGTTTGCCATGTGGGAGCGAAAATCGCAAACGCTGTTCTGCGCGCGGGATCGGCTGGGAATCAAACCGTTCTACTACTGGTGGGATGGGCGTACTTTTGTATTCGGCTCCGAGATCAAGGCACTGCTTGAACATCCGCTGGTCTCGGTCCAGTTCGAAGAGAGCCTTTTGCCCGAGCATTTGGCCTTCGGCTACACCAACACGGACAAGACACTGTTTGCGGGAATCCGCAAGCTGATGCCGGGGCACCGCTTGACGCTGCACGATGGGAAACTGGACATCGAACCGTATTGGGATGTTCCGGCACCACCGGCGCAGGCAATTGAGCGCAGCGACGAAGAATGGATCCGCGATTGCCGAGAGCGCCTGGAAACCACGGTTCGCATGCGACTGATGAGCGACGTGCCGCTCGGCATGTTCCTGAGCGGCGGAGTGGATTCGAGCGCAATCGCGGCGCTGATGAAGCGCATGACCTCCGGTGGCGTGAAGAGCTTTTCGGTCGGCTACGGCGAAGCGGCGTATAGCGAACTCGGTTATGCCCGGCAGGTGGCGGAATCGATCGGGACGGAGCATAACGAAGTCGTCGTCAGTATGGAGGACTTCTTCGGATCCCTCCCGCGGCTGATCTGGCACGAGGACGAGCCGATTACGTGGCCCTCCAGCGTGTCGTTGTATTTCGTATCCAAACTCGCTGCACAGCAGGTGAAGGTCGTGCTGACAGGCGAAGGCAGCGACGAACTGTTCGGCGGGTACAGCCGGTACAACTTCTATCAACTCAACCGTAAATGGCTCGGCGCATACAAGGTGCTGCCGGAAGCTGCCAGGCGTCTGGTCCGCGAACGGGTGGCTACTTCCGGGTTGTTGTCCGCTCCGGTAAGGCGCAAACTCCAGCACACGTTCGTAGGGCGCGGAGAGAGCCTGGAATCGCTTTACATCGATAACTTCTACTCGGCTTTCGGGGCTGGGGATCAGCGGAAGCTCTCGGTTCGCGGCAGCGATCCCTATTCGGCGTTCCGGAACTACTGGCGGGAAGATGGCGGTTCCCTGTTGTCCACAATGCTGTACGCGGACCAGAAGACTTACCTGGTGGAACTGCTCATGAAACAGGATCAGATGAGTATGGCGTGCTCGATCGAGAGCCGCGTGCCGTTCCTGGATCACCCGTTCGTGGAGTTCTCGACAACCGTGCCGGACCATATGAGAATCCGCGGCAATCAAGGCAAATACATTTTGAAGAAGGCCGTAGAAGATCTATTGCCCCACGACATCATCTACCGAACCAAGATGGGTTTCCCGACTCCGCTAAGAAGCTGGCTTCTGGATAAGCGCGCCGAGCCGCTGTTTGCGCTACTTCGAAGCAAGGACGGATTACTCGCGTCCTATCTGGATATGCAGGAAGTGGATCGATTGCTGACGAGTCATCAAAGCGGCGCGCACGACGCGACCGACCGCATCTGGAGATTGTTGAACCTGCAGATGTGGGGCGAGATTCATCTGAAGGGCAACCGCGATCGCTGGTGGGATGGCATGCTTACGCCGGCGCAGGCGAGCTACGCCGGCCGATGAAGATTCTCTGGGTAAACGCCAACTTCCTTCATCCGACGACGAAGGGCGGGCAGATTCGTACGCTGGAGATGCTGAAGCGTCTGCATGCCCGGCACGAGGTACACTACGCCGCGTTCGAGGATGCTGGGGAACCGGAAGGCCCAGCGCGCGCGGGCGAGTACTCAACGAAATCCTATGCAGTGAAACGCTCCCTGCCGAAGCGGGGGTCTCCCGCGTTTCTGGCGCAGGTAGCGGCGGGCGCGCTTTCCTCCGTACCTGTAGCGGTGGGACGCTTCTATTCGCAGGAGATGGAACGCCTCGTTAGGGATCTGCAGGCGCGAGAGCGATTCGACTGCATGGTATGCGATTTCCTGGTATCGGCAGTACACTTCCCCGAACTGGAACGCGCGGTCCTGTTCCAACACAACGTGGAGAGCATGATCTGGAAGCGGCATGCGGAGCATGGAGGCGATCCCTTCCGCCGCTGGTTCTTCGGAGTACAGGCAAAGCGCATGCTGCGATATGAGAAGGAATGCTGCCGCAAGGCGGGATACGTTGTAGCGGTATCTCCGCTGGATGCCCAACTCATGCGCGAGATGTACCGGATCGAGCATGTATCCGATATCTCCACAGGCGTCGACCTGGAATACTTCGCGCCCAGGCCGAGCGCGGAGAAGCGGCATGACCTGGTCTTCGTTGGCTCGATGGACTGGATGCCGAACATCGACGGAGTTCAGTACTTCGTCCGGGAGATTCTGCCTCTGATTCGCGCGAAGCGGCCAGACTGCTCGCTGGCCGTTGTGGGAAGGAAACCGGATCCCGCGATTCAGGCTCTCGGCACGGCGGATCCACGAATCACGATTACGGGTACTGTGGCCGATGTACGGCCCTATTTGTGGAACTCCACGATCTCGATCGTGCCGCTTCGCATCGGCGGAGGAACTCGGCTGAAGGTATATGAATCGATGGCGGCGCGCACACCAATCGTTTCGACGACGGTCGGCGCGGAAGGACTTGTCTGGGAAGACGGCCGGAATATAGCGATTGGCGACACGCCCGAAGCGTTTGCGGCGAGATGCGTGGCCTTATTGGAAGACCAGGACGCACGAGCACGGATGTCGGAAAATGGTTGGCAATTGGTGAGCTCCCGGTTTTCCTGGGAGCAGGTAACCAAGCAATTCGAGGAACTCATGATGAGGTCGAAAGCAGCGCGTGTGGCCTAATTCGGCAGCGGAAGCGATCTTCTGGCTGTCTCTCATCACGGTACTGTACGTATACGCGGGTTTCCCGCTGGTGCTGCTGGTGCTCGGAAAGATGCTCCGCAGGCCGGTGCGGAAGGCGGCGATCGAGCCACAGGTCTCTCTGTTTGTAGCGGCGTACAACGAAGGCGCTGTAATCGAAGCGAAGATCCGGAACGCGCTGGCGCTCGACTATCCGCCGGACCGGATCGAGATCGTGATTGCGTCGGACGGGTCGAAAGATGCGACCGTGGATACTGCGCGGCGTTTTGAATCGGACCCGCGCGTGCGCATTGTTGCCCATCCGGTGAACCGGGGCAAACTGGCCGTGCTGAACGACGGCGTGCGCGGCATCGAAAGCGAGATTATTATATTTTCCGATGCGGCGAGCATGTTGCAGCCGGACGCGATTCGCAAACTCGTTCGGAACTTCGCAGATCCATCGGTGGGCGCCGTCAGCGGCATCTACGGTGTGAAGCGCAGCGAGGCGGCGGACATCGGCAAGCAGGAAGATTTCTATTGGAAATACGAGACATTCCTCAAGCAGCAGGAGTCGGCCCTGCACTCGATTCTGGGCTGTCATGGTTCGCTCTACGCCATTCGGCGGGAACTTTATCCGTATCCGGACGCGGGCACGATCAATGATGACTACGTGATTCCCGTCCGGATTCTGCAAAAGGGCTATCGCGTGGTGTACGACACGGACGCCGTGAGCGTAGAGGAGGCTCACGAGATGGACGGGTTCCAGCGCCGCGTCAGGATCATGACGGGGAACTTCCAGCAGTTGCAAGAACTGCGCGCGCTGGCCTGGCCGCCGCGTCCTCTTCCGCTGTTCTTCTTCCTCTCGCATAAGGCGGGGCGGCTGGTAGTTCCGTTAGCGATGCTGCTCCTGCTAGGGTCCAACCTGTTTCTGCTGGACCGTCCGTTTTACCTGGCCACCGCAGTTCTACAGGCTGTTTTCTATGCGCTGGTGCTGGTCGGGGCGGCCGGGCATCTGCGGCAAAAGTTACTGCGGCTGCCCTACTACTTCTGCATGATCAACGCGGCGGCGTTCCTGGGAATGTATTACGCGCTATTCGGGCGCAGGCGGCTGGCGTGGAAGTAAAGCGGGTTTTGCTGATGTCGCAGTTCCTGACTGCGGGCGGGACCGAGCGGCAACTCAGTATTATCGCGCGCGAACTGGACAGGTCCCGATTTGAACCGACCGTGGGATGCTTCCGTCCGGATGGGATCCGGCACGAGGAACTGAAAGCCGCGGGAGTGCGCGTCGTTCCGTTCCGGATCCGCTCTATGTATAAGCCTCCACCGATCGGGGTGGCGATCGAACTGGGGCAGTTTCTGGGAAGGGAGCGGATCGACCTCGTACACGCGTTCGATGTCCCTACCGACGTGTTCGCTGTGCCCGTGGCCCGGCTGTTCCGCGTGCCTTACGTGCTGTCGAGCCAGCGTGCACACCGGACGCTGGCGAGCCGCGTGGACCGGCATCTGCTGCGGCTGAGCGATTCCCTGGTGGACGGCATCGTTGTGAACTCCCGGGCGGTTGCCAGGGAGCTGGCGGAAGAGGAGAAGGTACCGGAGTCCCGGATTCACTTGTGCTACAACGCGATCGACACGAGTGAATTCTCTCCCCCTCCCGAGCGCGCCCCTGAACCCCTGGTAATTGGCGCGGTCGGTCTTTTCCGTCCGGAGAAGGGGCACAGGACACTGATTGAAGCGTTCGCACGAGTGCATCGGGCGGCTCCGCACACGAGGCTTCATCTTGTGGGAGGAGGGCCGCTTCACCGGGATCTCGAGGAACTGGCACGACAACTCGGGGTAGCCGATGCGACGACCGTGGAAGGATCCACACCGGCCGTGCGCGAGAGATTGCAGCGGATGCATATTTTCGTGCTCCCGTCATTGTCAGAGGCGCTGTCGAACGCATTACTTGAGGCCATGGCCTGTGGATGCTGTGCGGTGGCTTCGCGTACGGGCGGCAACCCGGAGATCATCGAAGAGAATTCGAGCGGGCTGCTGTTTCGTCCCGGCGATTCGGACGACCTGGCCGGGAAGCTGTCGGCTTTGGTCGCAGATCGTGCGGCGCGGGAACGGTACGCGTGTGCGGGTTGGAAGCGTGTACAGCAGAACTTCAGTCTGGCCTCGTCGGTGAACCGGATGCAGGAGATCTACGCCGGTGTAATGGGAGTTTGACCCCGTCACTTATTCCGGGAAAATCTGAATACAGACCGGGGCCAAACGGGTCGATATGTCCAGCAGGTATGGGCCTCTCGCCACTTGTATTCACCGGTGTTAGTAAGTACTCAGACGATTTCCAGACTATTCTGAGCCGTTCGTCTACGATTGCGAATTTGCCGGTTAAGGCGCTGCAGAATCAGCAAAGCGACACGGTGCAAAAGAAGCTGGAGGCGACGACGCTGCAGGACGCCGTAAAGGCGTTGTCAGACAGTCTCACCAACTTGGCCTCAATCGGGGATCATCAGGCAATTACGGCGAGCAGCTCCGATGCAAGCAAAGTGACCATCGTTTCGGCTTCAGCGACGGCTCCGGCGACCTTCACGGTGAGCGATATCAGCTCGGTAGCTAAGGCCGCATCGGAAACTTCGGTCACCGGATACGCGGATTCGCAGAACTCGGCAGTCTCTGCTACCGGAAATATGAGCATCACCGCTGGGGGTCAGACGGTAAAGTTTTCCCTCACGCCGACCCAAAACAACCTGGTGGGATTGCGCGATGAGATCAACAGCCTTGGGCTGGGTGTGACGGCCTCGATTCTGACGACCGGTACCGGCGCTACGCCCAATTATCTGTCTGTGACTTCGAACACTACAGGGCAGACGACCCTGGCCGTGACTGACGATCCGGACGGCACGCCATCGGCGTGGCTGAGTGCGGCCAATCAGGGATCGAATGCGGTCTTCAAACTGAATGGGGTTGCGGTGAGTAAGTCCAGCAATCTGATCAATGATGTGGCTCCGGGGGTCACGTTCAATATTGCAGGCACGACGACAACGGGTGAGACCGCTACGATTTCTCTCACCAGCGACCGCAGCAAACTCGAGAGCGCATTAAGCGACTTCGTGGATAAGTTCAATGCCGTTTCAAAGCAGGTCGATGGACAGATCGGGGCCGGAGCAGGCGTGTTGAGCGGCGATTTCGTGGTGCGCGAGGCGCAGACGGATCTCCGGAAGCTGAGTGCATTTCAGGGGAGCGGTTTGGTGAAGAGCTTTGCGGACCTGGGTCTCGAGATGAGTACGACGGGCGAACTGTCGTTCAATCATCAGACATTCGCGGCGCTTACGGATTCCCAACTCACGTCGGCATTTCAGCTTGTGGGAAGCAGCACGAGCGGGTTCGGCAGCCTGCAGGGCAATCTGGCGCAAATGAGCGACCCGATTTCGGGGTTGATTCAAATCCAAATCAATCAATATGACCAGACAGACCATCGGCTGACGAACCAGATCTCAGACCTGACGACGCGAAATGCGCAAAGCCAGGCGGCACTTTCGGAAAAGCTTCAGCAAGCGGACACACTGCTGGCGCAACTCGAATCGCAGCAAACGGTGCTCGATGCCAGTCTCAAGAGTGTCACCCTGGCACTGTTCGGGAAGTCGAGTGCATGACGGCAACAACCAGATCCGCACTCGCCGGACTAGCGCAAGTTTCAAAGCAGATGCAATTGGCCGAGGTTACCGATTTCGAGTTGCTCGTTCGGCTGCTTGTGCGAAGAGAGCAATTTCTGCAGCAACTGGGAGCTGAGGAATCAGCAGATACGGAGGTCCGCGCGGCCTTAGAGAAGGCGGTCGAGGAAACGAGTCGACTCCATATCCGGATCCAGGCGGAGAGGAGGAGGCTCTGTCTGGAAGCCGCTGTACTGCGAAACCAACAGCGGCTCCTTCTAGAGATCAAGGATAGCGGCGACTGGCAGGATTTTTAGTGATCTGCTGCAGTTCGCGACGTAGCGTTGCCGCGAGCCCATCCCAGTCGCCTGCAGACTGCTGCCGGAACAACCGCATGCCCGGATACCAGGAAGAGTCTTCCCGATTCAGCATCCACCTCCAGTCCGGCGCGTAAGCAAGCAGCGTCCAGGTTCGACGTCCCAGCGCGCCTGCCAAATGCGCGACCGCAGTATCTACCGAAACCACAAGATCGAGGTTCGCCATGACCGCAGCAGTGTCGGCGAAGTCGGCCATCTCTTCGCCAATCGGGATGAGATTTGAGGGGATGGCTCCGCCGTCTTTTTGCAGGCTAAATAGCGTCACGCCCTGGGGCGATCCGATGCGTTCGATAAACCAGTCCGGAGCGGAGCGATTCCGGTCATTCTTGTGCTTCGGGTTGCCGCGCCAGGCCAATCCAATGCGCCAGCCCTTACGCGCTGTAGACCGGCTTTCAACGATCTTTGCCCACTGCCGCACCAGGGCCCGGTCCGGCATGAGGTACGGCACGCTGGACGGAACTGTTTCGAGTGTGGTTCCGAGTATCCGAGGCAGGCTCAGCAGTGGCACGTGGTAGTCAAACGCCGGGAGTTCACGACGCTCCAGGAAAATGCCATCTATGCCGGCACAACCCGACAGCAATCCGGCCAGGGGAGGCTGGCAAAGCAACAGCAGATTCCCACCCCGTTGTTTGGCCTGGCGCACATAGCGGATGAACTGGATGGTGTCGCCCATGCCTTGCTCGGCGTGGACCAGCAATGTCTTACCTGAGTAGCTACAGCCGTCCCAGAAGGGCTGGTCGAAGCGTGGTATCGCGTTTGGATCGCGCAACAATCGCCAGTCGTATTCGCGCCAGCCGTTGACGTAATCGCCGGTGAGCAGGTAAACCAGGGCGAGATTCCAATGGGCTTCAGCATGATTCTGGCGCAATGCCACTGCAGTCTGATAGGACGCGCGCGCTGCATCGATGCGATTTAGCGCGAGCAGCGCGTTGCCTTGATTATTGTGCGCGTCGGCGTGATGCGGATGCCGGGCGATCAGTTCGTCATACAGGCCCAACGCAGCTTCCGGAGCGTCCTGATCTTGTAGCAGCAGCCCTAGATTGCAGTACGGATCCTGATAGTCTGGACGCGTCTGAATCGCATGACGGTAGTGACGTGCCGCCTGGTCCCACTCGCCTCGAATTTGTTCGAGAATTCCAAGGTTGTTGTGCGCTTCCGCGTAATGAGGCCGGAGCCGCACCGCCTCCCGATATGCAGCGCGCGCCTCTCGCTGCAATCCCTGCATCGTACGCACAACTCCGAGATTGAAATACGCCTCTGCCGAATCGGGATCGCTCGAGAGAACCGATTCGTAGCAGCCGGCGGCAGCTTCAAGGTTCCCTTGGGCATGGTAAATGTGCCCGAGTTGCATTTCTGCTTCGGCCACTTCAGCAGGTTCGCCACCCAGTTCATTCACTTGGCGGAAACATCCAGCAGCCTCTTCGCTACCAAGCGCGGCGAGAAGACGTCCGAGGGCCAGCCACACGCTCGCGTTGCGAGGCGCCGCTTCGAGAGCCTGCAGGTAACAGGGGATGGCTGCCTCAGGATTTCCGTTTGCCTGCAGGAGGCGGGCGAGGTTCAGACATAGGTCGAAGCGGGGACCTGCCGCCTGAATTGCTTTCCCAAGCCACTGAATGGCAAGACCAATCGCACCGCTCTGCGCAGCGATAAGGCCCATCAACTGCAAAGCATCGGCATCGCGCGGATGCTTGTTTAAGATCCGGCGGCACATCGATGCCGCATGCTCGAGCTTGCCGGACTGAAACAACACGGACGCGTCGGTAGTTTGGCGCGAACGAACGGACATGATTTTCTCCGGAGAAAAAAATACCCGCGGCAGAGCGGTTGGTACCCCGCCGCGGGAGACATCGGTTGAGGAAGTTACAACGGGCCGAGCGAGCTATCCGCGGAGCAGCGATAGAATCGCCTGCGGCGCAGAATTAGCCTGCGCAAGTGCTGCGATACCTGCCTGCAGCGTGATTTGTGCCTTGGTCAGGTTGGCTGCTTCAGCGGCCAGATCCGCATCGCGAATACGGGATTCGCTCGCAGCCAGATTGCTCAGCTGCGACTGCGCCAGGTTAACGGCGTAGCTGAAGTTGTTCTGCCCCTTACCGACAACGGCTTGCGACGTGCCTAGTGTGCTGACAGCGTTCGCAAGTGCGGTCACAGCATTTTGCGCAGTGCTCTGACTGCTGATATCGGCAGTGCTGCCGGACCCGACGGTGGAGGAGTTCTGCACGCTGTTCTGATTCCCAACGCCGGCGCCGCTACCGGTGGTCCCGACGCCGACCTTGAATGAGGTCAGGTTACTGATGAACCGGATGCCCTCCGCACCACCGGCTGAGGCCTTGTCCTTGACCGCTACAATCTGCTGCAGTGTAGTGTTGTTCGACTGCTGCAGTTGCTTGTTGATCTGATCGACCGCTTCGTCGACCGAGGCTCCCGTCCGAGCCGTGCTATCGTTCTCGAGCTTCACCGCGAGCGATTGCGTTGCACCGGCGTTATCATTTGCCGTAATGGTCAGCGTCTGCGTATCCGAGGCATTCCGGATCGCGGAGAACGCCAGGATTCCCGTCTGCTGCGCTCCGCCCGAGGCGAAGAAATTCACATTCGTATTCCCCGCTTGTGCGTTGGAGGTGAACGAAACGCCCGTAGCCGAGCCGCCGAAGCCCACATCGTCCGTCCCCACCGTATTCAGCCGGAACAGCGAATTGTTTCCGGAAGTGATGGTCAACTGGCCGCCGCTAACCGACGCAGTAAGCTGCGCGGCCGACAAATTCGAATTTTGCGCGAATGCGGCATTCAGTGCCGTTGCCGCCGCAGTTGCACTCGCGGTATCCGAAGCAGCAAGTGTAACCGACTGCGTCGCACCTCCACCAACCGAAAATTGCAGCGTCTGGCCAGCGCCGCTGAACGCACCGCCCGAGCCGGCCACACTGGTGTAGTCGAACGTGCCGCTTGTGCCCGCGCTGCTACGGAAACTGCCGAGCCCGAGATTGTTGTTCACATCGCCCGATGCCTGCACGTCGAAGCGTTCGCCGCGCGCATTCTGGAACACCAGAGCGCCACCCGCCGTCGCCGTCTGGACACTGATACCAGCTGCCTGCAGAGCTGAGTTGCCCGCAACTGCCGACGTTAACGAAGTCAATGCCTGCGCAACTGTGGTACCCGACGCAACGTTCAACGAGATATCCACGGGAGAAGATAGATTCGAGCCGGTGAAGCGCACGGTCACCGTGCCCGCGCCGGACGCCCCAAAAGTAGTGGCCGCCGCCGCTGTAGCCGCAGCACCGGTTACGGTGTTCGTGAGACTTAGACCCGTCGGGTCCGAATTGGAGGTCACATTACCCAGCAGAGCATTCGACATGCGGTCTCCTGCTTCCACCTGGAAGGCGGTGTTACTGGACGTGAACTGCAAGAACTTAGTGCCCGTGGACGTCACACCCACCGAAGCGGTAATCCCCGCATTCTTGAATGCCGTCGCCGCCTGGCTGCCTGAAGTGCCTGCCGCGGAGATCGCCGCGTTGACTGCGGTTGCGAGGGTATCCGCGTCTGTGACGCTCGACAGGTTTACAGATACTTTCACCCGATTGGAATCGCCGAAACCGGGACCTTTGAAATAGAGATCCGTAAATCCCGCGGTGGCGAGCGAACCTTGGTTCGTGCTGTTCGTAACGATCGCAGACACGCTGGTGGCTGCCGAGCCCGTTCCGATATCAACCGAATCGATGCCGGATGCCGAGACTCCCTTCAACCCTAGACTCTTGGCGTCTACGGTCGAGTTGCTAAGGTCCACCGAGACAGACCCATTCGTGATGGCTGCTGAGCCTACTCCCCTGCCGCCGCCCACGAATACTGCGAGCGATTTTGCGAACTGACCGCCGACGTTGAGGCCAACCGCAGTCGCCTGGCGATCGATTTCCTGAATGACACTCTGGAATTCGCTGTTCAGAACCGAGCGGCTGCCAGTGAATGTCCCTGAAGCCGATTGCGTGGCCAGCGTTCTGGCGCGGTCCAGAAGCTTGGAAATGTTGTTCATGCCGCCGTCGACAATCTGCAACTGGCTCAAGCCGTCGTTCGCGTTCCGGATACCCTGTGTCAGAACAGCCTGGTCCGAGCGAAGGTTGTTGGCAATAGCAAGACCCGCCGCATCATCGCCGCTCGATACGATGCGCAATCCCGATGTCACTCGGTTGATGGTCTTGCTCTGGAATTCGCTGTTGACGCGGATATAATCTTGAGCCTGCAGCGACGCAATATTGGTGTTGATTGAAAACGACATCTTCTCTCCTTGAATTTGATCTCAGCCGGGACTCCTTTCCCGGTTTCGCCGCTTTGCCGGCGGCGCCTTCAAGTTGCTTATCGGAGGAAGAAGTAGGGGTGTGAGCCTATTGCCGGAGTTTTTCGATCATGTTGGCGAGAGACTGCGTGGAGATAGGACGCGAGGACGCCAGGTTTGCCTGCTGAGTTCGGAGGACTTCTTTGCGCAGCACAGTTACCTGTTTGGGTGCTCGAATTCCGAGCTTCACCTGTGACGGGCTGATGTCGAGTATCTCTACCTCGATGTCATCTCCGATCACGAACACTTCACCCGCTCTTCTACGGATCACAAGCATGTTTCGTCTCCTCGCTCTGCGGGAAACAGCCGCTGTTGTGCCGAATAGAGTCCATCCTCTCTAACTGCCTGAATCCCCTTCTTGCGCCGCTGATCGATCACAACCGGTCCGAGCAGGTTCACTGTCGGCGGATTTCCCTCATCAGCACACACCATACCTAAACACAGCACGTCCGCGCCAGGGTCCCGGGACCGGTCTCCTGTCCAGCCGAGCAGATTTCGGTCAGATTCTGACAGATGAAGCCGATAAGCCACATCAACCATTTGCACCGGAATCATGGTGAAGCACAAACTCGGTGTATTCATACTCTGCAGAAAGATGAACGGCTTCGTCTCCTCCCGAAACACCAGGAGAAAGCGAGTCTCGCTCTCAAAGGCCGGCACCCCGGCCGGGAACTCAATGACCGCTCCGTCATCATAGTCCACATTACCGAACCTTGTAGTCGCGAGCGTAGGCATGCACGTTTCATTAGATATATCGGCCAACTATGGCACCTGCTTGAGGCAGGAAAACACCGGCATACACTCCGTAGACTGAATTCTACAGTTTTAGGTTAGCCCGCAAATCCTGAACGAACTCGAGTACCACCTGCCGGGGCAGCGTCGGTGAGGTGGCAACCAGAACGTACGGCCCTTTGAAGAACACGGCGCCTTCCGCCTTATTCCATTTCTGCATCATCTCGAACGCGTTCGCTTCGGCGTTCATCTGGAAAACCTGAACATCGATCTCTTCTTTCGCGCGATAAACCGCTGTTTCCCAACGCCGCAACCCCAGTTTCCGCGCCAGTTCCGGCGCCTGCTCCACCGGGTTGCGGTGCGTCTCCTTCAGCACGTACTCACGCTGCACCTGCACGGGCAACATATCTTTCAGCGGATTCTCTTTGCGGGCGCACCCGGCGCCTAGCATGGGCAGCAGAAGCAGTGTCCGGCGGTTCATCCGTTTCATAGGATAGACGAATGGGATGATACGATCTGATCGATGGCCAAATTCCGTGCGGTGAAGGGCCGCAAGACGGCTTCAGAGCCGGTCACACGCGGTGCCCTACCTTGTCTTCTACTGCTGCTTTTGGCTTTCCTGCTGTTCTCCATCGTGATCTACTACGGCTTGAAGGGCGGATAATGAACATACGCGTAGACAACCGCAAGCTGGACCAGATGCGTCCGGTTACCATAGAGACCGACTACCTGATGACAGCGGAGGGCTCGGCATTCATCTCCGTTGGCAACACGAAGGTGCTGTGTGCAGCTTCGGTTGAGGATACCGTGCCGCCGTTTTTAAGGAACACGGGCAAAGGCTGGGTGACCGCGGAGTATTCCATGCTGCCGCGCTCCACCGTCTCGCGCAGCCCGCGTGAGGTTGCCAAAGGCCGTCAGTCGGGACGGACGCTCGAGATCCAGCGCCTGATCGGGCGTTCCTTGCGGACCGTAGTCGACCTGAACGCACTTGGCGAGCGAAGCATCATCGTCGATTGCGATGTGATTCAAGCCGACGGCGGTACTCGCACGGCCTCCATCACGGGTGCTTACATCGCGCTCGCCCTCGCCCTGAAGAAACTCGTCCGCTTCGGAGCACTAAGGACGCTGCCCATTCACGAAGCCGTGGCGGCCACCAGCGTCGGCATCGTGCGCGGCACGCCGATGCTGGATCTCTGCTACGAGGAGGACTCGCAGGCCGAAGTGGATATGAACGTCGTCATGACAAGTTCCGGCCGGTTCATTGAACTGCAGGCTACCGGCGAGAAGACCCCGTTTGAAGAGAAGCAACTGCATGAACTGATCGGACTCGGCGCCGTTGGCGTGCGAGATTTGATTCAACTCCAGAAACAGGTGCTCGGCGCCTAGTGAGGCTCTACTGCGCCACAACAAATCCCGGGAAACTCCGTGAGTTCCGGGCCGAGCCGCTTCCGGGCCTGAGTGGGATTCCTCCCGTGGAAGAGACTGGCGCCACGTTCGAGGAGAACGCAATTCTCAAAGCGGAATACTACAGCCGGTTCGCGGACGATTACCTGTTTGTGGACGATTCGGGACTCTCTGTCGACGCGCTGGGAGGAGCGCCAGGAGTGTATTCCGCCCGATTCGCGGGGCCGAACGCATCCGACGATGACAACAACCGTCTGCTCATCCAGAAACTGCGAAACGTTAAGAATCGAACCGCGCGCTACGTTTGCGTGATTGCACTTGCCAAAGCCGGTAAGCTGGAGGCAACTTTTTCCGGCGAGGTAGAGGGGCAGATCATCGATGAGCCCCGCGGCTCGGGCGGTTTCGGATACGATCCGTACTTCTTCTACCCGCCGTTCGGATGCACCTTCGCCGAAGCTGCGCCCGATCAGAAACAGAGCGTCAGCCATCGCGGGCAGGCTCTGCGGCGGATGCGGGAATACTTACAGCGCCTTGCCAGTGAGTAAGTGGTTGAGTACCGGCAGCGGTACGGATCCCTCCTTGAGCGCACGCTCGTTGAATTCCTTCAGTTTGTAATTGGCGCCTTGCGTCTCTTTGTAGCGCTCACGCAACCTGTTCCAATCGCGCCAGCCTACGAAGTAGGTGGGTAACTGTACCGACGACAACTTCGCGCGCTGCAGCTTGGCCGTTGCCTCCTGCCGTTCCTGAAAGGTTTCGTTCAACATCAGGTCCATGGCCTCCTGATCCGTCATGCCCATCGTGTGAAAACGCACGTCCAGAATTGTGTTCGCATACACGCGCAGCATGTTCTTCAGGAATGCCAGCCGCATGCCCGGATCATTGTTCATGTAGCCCTCGTCCAGCATCATTTGCGTCGCGTAAACGGCCCAGCCCTCGACATATGCTCCATTGCCGAACACGGCACGGATAACCCGGCGCAGCGGGGGCTGAATATCGTTCGCGTATTCCAACTGGACATAGTGCCCAGGCATTGCTTCATGAATGGTGAGGATCTTCAGGCCATACACGTTGTCTTCGCGCAGCTTCGATTCAACCCGCTCTGCCGGCCAGTCTTTCGGAATGGGTGTGATCCAGTAGAACGCGCCTAGCTGCGGCTCCAGCGGAGGAGCGGCGCTGAATCCGCCCACCGCATAAATGCCGCGCATGAATTCAGGCGTCGGAATCACCTTCAGATTGCTGCGCGGCGGCAGCGTGAGCAGGTCCTTCTCCTTCACGAATGCCGTCGCCTCCGCCAGATCCTTTTCCGTATCCGCGAAGAATGACTCCGGCGTGGAATGATTCTTGACGATTTCGTTCAGCGCGGCACGAATGGCTTCATGCATCTCCGGCTCTTTCCTTTCGTCCGGATGCAGTTTCTGCCAAATGGGGAGGGAAAGCCGGTACATCTCCTGCTGGCCTTTCTTCAGCTCCTCTTCGGCGGCCCTCAGTACTTGCTCCGGGTTCTGATCCGTTTCCAGTATGAAGTGAAACTTCTTATCGTAATTTGATTTCCCTAATTGCCACGGATAACTTGTCTGGGACAGTGTGTTCTTCAGATATGTGTTGAACCCGCGCAGCGCGGCAAGCGCGGTATCGGCGGCTACATCATATTCAGACTTCACCTCCGCAGGGACCGCAGCGCGCATTTCAGTATCAATCAGAGCTATATTGCCTTCATTCTCCGCCTGTGCCACTTTGGTCCAAACCTCAGGTGCGGTCTCGAGATTGCGTTTGGCCTGGTCCATCAGCAACGGCATCTTTTGCATGCGTGAAATGATTTGTTTGAAACGCGTCGACTTATCTGTGTACTCGAGAATGAACGGCGCGTAGAGCGCGTTCCCCGCGAGTTCCACATACCCGGCCGGGTTGTGTTTGTAGTTCTGGATGGTGTCCAATTCCAGGAGATTGGCCGAGATCTGGTCTTGCAGAATATCGTAATCAGCCTGATCCTCGGCGCCTAAGTCCTCTGAGACTCGCAGAAGCCGCTGGCGGAACTCCTGGTACCAGCGCCTCTGGCGCTCAATCGATGACGGACTGACATCGTCCAATTCATAATCGAGAGCCACGTTATTGTGCTTGTGGTAT
Organism: uncultured Solibacteraceae bacterium; assembly: GCA_964464925.1. GTDB lineage: Bacteria > Acidobacteriota > Terriglobia > Bryobacterales > Bryobacteraceae > CAYXLI01. Next base: position 207,113 of record CAYXLI010000009.1, read on the forward strand.
CCCACCTGCGTCGCCCCCACGGGCGAAAACGACAAAGAGGTGTATACATATTCCTCAGCCAATTTCGAGAAAGACTCGCGTGGAGCTTGCGGCGCACACGCGGTGAGCAGGACGGCCAGGGCGGCCGGGATCAGCGATTGACGCATCAGTTTGATAGTAGCGTGACGCTGTTCAAAAATGGTGTAGAGTCAGGTCACATATGCGCGTCTTACTGCTATCTCTCGGATTAGCCGGTTCTCTGGCCGCACAGTCGATTGTGGAGCGGGCGGTCACATCCGGCGCAGCCGCGTCAGCCTCCGGAGGTGCAAAGACCGCCGGGAGCGCCATTGGAAAGACACTAGGCCGCGCCGGAGGTGTCCTGGCGGGGGCGGCCGGAAACTCCGTGAACACGTCCGCGCCGGCCACGCAGGCCGTAATCGCTCCAGTCGTTCCCGAGAAGGCAGGAACGCCTCCGGCGAAGCTGCCGGCAGTGGAGGACGTGAAGACGGGCATGACACGCGCGGACGTTCTGAGGAGCTTCGGCGAGCCCGCTTCCAGGATCAGCATGGAGGATTCCGGCAAGCTTGTGGAACGTCTCCGCTACAGCGACAAAATCAGCTACGTACGCATCGTGCTCGAAGACGGTAAGGTGAAGGAAGTCACGTCGGGCAAGAACCAGTGAAGTTCCCTCGATGCAGCGGCATTCTTCTCCACCCCACGTCGCTGCCCGGGCGCTATGGGATCGGTGATCTCGGCCCCGAAGCGTTTCGATTTGCCGACTTTCTCAACGCTTCGGGACAGACGCTTTGGCAGATGCTGCCGCTCGGCCCTACTGGTTACGGCGATTCGCCCTACCAGCTCTTTTCGGCCTTTGCCGGCAATCCTCTGCTCATCAGCCTCGATCAGCTAGTCGAAGAAGGTCTGCTCGGGACGTTGGATATCCCAGCCTTCCCCGAAGGTTACGTGGCGTTCGGTGAAGTGATCGAGTGGAAACACCGAATGCTCCGCCGGGCGTATCAGAACTTCCGCACATCCGGGAGTGCCGGCCTGAAGCAGGCGTTCGATGCGTTCTGCGTGGCCGAGGCGCCCTGGCTCGAGCCATTCGCGCGGTTCATGGCGCTGAAAGAGGCGAATGGTGTCTCGCTCGTCTGGCCGCAATGGAGCAAGCTCACCGCCGATGCACTCGAGGAGCAGATCGACTGTCTGAAGTTCTATCAATTCGAGTTTTTCCGCCAATGGTCCGCTCTGCGCGCCTATTGCCGGACCAAGAACATCCGCCTGATGGGTGACGTTCCGATCTACGTGGCTCATGATAGTGCGGATGTTTGGGCCGCGCCAGAGTGGTTCCATCTCGATGACCGCGGCTGGCCGAGTTTCGTGGCCGGCGTCCCTCCGGATTACTTCAGCGCGACTGGCCAGCTTTGGGGCAATCCGATCTATCGCTGGCAGGAAATGGAGCGCGACGGCTTTGCCTGGTGGATCGAGCGGTTCCGCGCGGCTTTCCGGATGCTCGATATCCTGCGGCTCGACCACTTCCGCGGCTTTGAGGCATACTGGCAGGTTCCGGCCGGCGAGCCTACAGCGGTAAACGGACGTTGGATGAAGGGGCCAGGGTCGAAGCTGTTCCGTGCACTGCGCGATGCTTTCGGTGATCTGCCGATCGTCGCCGAGAACCTGGGCGTGATCACGCCGGAAGTGGAGGCGCTCCGCGACGAATTCGGCTTTCCGGGCATGGCCATTCTGCAGTTCGCTTTCGGCACGGACCCGCAGGCACCGAACTTTCTGCCTCATAATTTCCCTCGCAACGTTGTCGCCTACACCGGCACCCATGACAACGATACGACCGCCGGCTGGTGGCGAAGCACCGGCGAGAGCGACAGCACGCGGACGGCAGAAGAGGTGCGGGCAGAGAAGGCGCACGCGATGGCATATCTGCGCAGCGACGGCCAACAGATCCACTGGGATTTCATCGCGACGCTGCTCGCCTCCGTGGCGAATACGGTAATCGTCCCCATGCAGGACGTAATGGGCTGCGGTAGTGAGGCGCGCATGAACATTCCCAGCGTGCCGGGCGGCAATTGGCGCTGGCGCTTCCGCTGGAGGGACGTTACTACGGGAATGAGCGATCGCCTGTATCGCCTGGCAAAGTTATACGATCGGATTTGACCGGGGTGGCAGTAGATGGAAAAACCGCATCTTAGCTTCTGGCAGATCTGGAACATGAGCTTCGGCTTTTTGGGCATTCAGTTTGGTTGGGCCCTCCAGATGGCCAACATGAGCGCCATTTACGAGTATTTGGGCGCGGATGCCGACCAGATCCCGATTCTGTGGCTCGCCGCACCGCTTACGGGACTCATCGTCCAGCCCATCATCGGGCATGCCAGTGATCATACGTGGTCGCGGCTAGGCCGGAGGCGCCCCTATTTTCTAGTAGGCGCGATTCTCAGCTCGATCGCGCTCGTTCTGATGCCGCGGTCTTCCACGCTGTGGATGGCGGCGGGGCTGCTGTGGCTCCTGGATGCATCTATCAACATCAGCATGGAGCCGTTCCGCGCGTTCGTTGCCGACATGCTGCCGGAAGAACAGCGTACCGGCGGCTTCGCAATGCAGAGCGTGTTCATTGGGCTGGGTGCCGTGGCCGCATCTTCCCTGCCCTGGCTGATGACTACGATCTTCCACGTCAGTAACCGCGCGGGCGCTATTCCCACCGTCGTGAAACTCTCGTTCGAGATCGGAGCCGTGGCATTCTTTGGAGCTGTTTTGTGGACGATCCTGCGAACTCCGGAGTACTCGCCTGACAACCTTGCTGAGTTCCGGATACGGCAGAAGGAGAACGTGGGATTGGCGGCGAGCACTCGTCAAATCATCGGATCGATTCGTGACATTCCGCCGACCATGCGGCAGCTTGCGGCTGTGCAGGTGTGTACCTGGCTCGGCCTGTTCTGTATGTGGTTGTACTTCCCAGTTGCCGTTGCCCGCAACGTTTTCGGGGCCGCTGACACGACTTCGGATCTGTATACGCGCGGCGTGGAGTGGGCGGGCATCTGCTTTGGGATGTATTCTGCGGTCTGCTTCGCCTTCTCGCTCGTGTTGCCGGCGGTAGCGCGGAAGCTCGGCCGCCGGATGACCCACACCGTCTGCCTTCTGGCCGGCGCTGTGGGACTGCTGAGCGTGGCAGTGATTCACGAAAAAAATACTCTCCTGCTCTCCATGGTTGGCGTCGGGGTCGCATGGGCCAGCATCCTCGCGATGCCATACGCGATTCTGTCGGGTAACATTCCACCAGCGAAAACCGGCGTCTATATGGGTATATTCAACTTTTTCATTGTGCTGCCGGAGATCTGCGCATCACTCGGCTTCGGCTGGGTCATGTCGCACCTGCTCGGCAACAACCGGCTTGCGGCTGTTGTGGCCGGCGGATTCTTCATGATTCTCGCGGCGCTGCTCATGCAGCGCGTTCAGGATGCGTCGGAACCCGTCGCTACGACCGGAATAGGAACGCTCAAAAAGCACGCTTGATATGAAGGAGATTCTGTTATTGGTGACTGCGCACGCTTGCCTGCTGGCGCAGCCCTCTGTTACGAAAGTGGAGCCGCCCAACTGGTGGGCGGGACACTCGATCGATCCGGTCCGGCTGTTGTTGCGCGGCAAGGATCTGTGCAACGCGAAGGTGGAAGGTCCGCTGAAAGCCTTCGACTACAAATGGAATGCAAACTGTACCTACCTCTTTGCCGACCTCGCGATCCCACGCGGAACCAAGCCTTCCAACTACACCTTCTCAGTTGTGCACGGGCAGGGCCGCGGGGAGTTTTCCTTCGAAGTCAGTGAGCCCCTCGACCGGAAAGGACGCTTCCAGGGCTTCTCTCCGGAAGACGTGATTTATCTGATCATGCCAGACCGGTTTTCTAACGGCGACCCCTCAAATGACGGACCAGCGCAGATGCTCGACCGGAAAAAAGGCCGCTACTACCATGGCGGCGATTTCCAGGGCATTATCAACAAGCTTCCCTATTTGAAGGATCTCGGCGTCACGGCAATCTGGCTGAATCCGGTGTACGATAACGCCAACCGGCTGAACGAGCGGGAGACCTACGGCGGAGAAGCAATTACGGATTATCACGGCTACGGAGCCGTCGATTTTTACGGCGTCGAAGAACACTTCGGCACCATGGAGAAACTGCGGGAATTGGTGGACGCCGCTCACAAGGCCGGTATCAAGATCATCCATGATCAGGTCGCCAACCACTCTGGCCCCTATCATCCCTGGGTGAAGGATCCGCCGACTCCAACCTGGTACAACGGCACCGAAGCCTCCCATATCAACGAGACTTGGCAGACCTGGACATTGGCTGACCCGCACTCATCGGCCGCGCTGCGCAAGAGTACACTCGAGGGCTGGTTTGCGAACATCTTGCCTGACCTGAACCAGAACGACCCGGAAACGGCCCGCTACATCATTCAGAACGCGCTGTGGTGGGTTGGAATGACGGGACTCGACGGAATTCGACAGGACACCTGGCCATACGTGCCAAGGGACTTCTGGCGCGACTGGATGAGTGCAATCAAACGCGAGTATCCGTCATTGCGGGCCGTTGGAGAGGTGTTCGATGGGGACCCAGCAATGGTGAGTTTCTTTCAGGGAGGTGACGCGCCGGTAGACAGCTTGTTCGACTTTCCCGTTTATTACAAGATGCGCTCGGCGTTCGCACAAGGCAAGTCCGTGCGAGACCTTCCGAAGATGCTGGCCAACGATCGCCTTTATTCCCACCCCGAACGGCTGGTCACGTTCCTTGGCCTCCATGACGTGATGCGCTTCATGAACGAAAAGGGCGCAACCGCGGAGGGACTCAAGCTGGCCTTCACGGCATTGTTAACCATGCGCGGCACGCCGATGATTTACTATGGGGATGAGATCGGAATGCCCGGCGGCGACGATCCTGACAACCGGCGCGATTTCCCAGGCGGCTGGCCGGGCGAAGAATTCCAACGGAGCCCAGACCAGGAAGCGATCTTCAGCCACGTACGCAAACTGCTCAGCCTGAGAAAGAGCACTCCGGCCTTGCGGACCGGCGCGACGGAGAATCTGGTCGTGGAGGAGCAGCAATGGGCCTACGCTCGCTCGATGGGCAGCAGCAAGGCGGTTGTCGTGATAAACAACGCCGCGGCTCCCGCGAAGCTGACCATGGCGGCACAAGGAAAAAAGGCCACGCCTCAACTGGGCTTGGCCTCTCTATCGACCTCAGGAATGGAATGGACGGTCGAACTGCCCGCCAGAAGTGGGGACGTTCTGTTGGTGTACTAGCTGACCCGGTGAAAGCCGGCGAGCCGCAGCGCCTTCCTTACCTGGGGTGCTTCTGAATCGGCTATGCGGAACTGGACGATCGTTTCGGGACCATGGAATATCTTCGGATCTATGGGCGTTTGGAGCTCTGCGAGACACTCTAATAGATCCTCGAGGTACGCAGGATCCACTGTTATGCTGACCGGCGCAGTCCGGGGCTGTTTCTCGGGTCGTACCGCAGGCAAATAGGTCATACTCCGAGATAGACGCATAATGCTCACATTCGGTTAATGAACTTTAATGACAATTTTCAGGAGGCGTGGGCAAAAAGCGCATCCACCATCGGACTGACGGTGATGGCGCTGCCTGCGAAGCCGGCCGACTGCACCTTTTTACGAAGCGAAGCCACTTTGGCTTCGTATGCAGGGAACTCCACTGACGTGGGACGGCCGTGATAGATCTGCGGGTTAATGGGAAAATCTACTTCTGCCAGACACTCCAGAAGATCTTCCAGATAACGCGGGTCCACAAGGACGCGGACGGAAACGAGTTCCCCTTCGGGAGTAGAAAGCGTGGGAAGCCGATCGCTCATTGGTATCCTCCAATCGTGCGATTCGGCCAAAAATGAAAAAGCCCTGAGCTGGGCAGCCAGGGTCTCTGTTTTCGGACCGAGTCGCCTTTAGCATTTTTTTACGTGGTCGCAATTAGCCAGGCCTCAGCTACGCCGAAACCCTAAATGTATCCACGTGGATCCAGGCTATCATCACTGCGGAACCGATGCAAGAACTTTAGTGCAGCTTCTTCTCCTGCAGCTCGGTCAGCATCTTGCCGAACTTCTGACGCTGATCCTCGTTGAGGATGCGCATGAGGCGCTGCTTGCCGGTAGCGCGAACGTCATCCATCTGAGCCTGTAGCGTCTGGTAGTACATCATGAAATCGTCCAGAACAGTCTCGAACTCTTTCGTCTGGTCGGGCGTCAGATTCAATTCGGTGCGGAAGCGCTGAATGGCGATCTCGCGGCCACCCTCGCGCCAATACACCTGCTTATGCCTCTCCGGCGAGAAGCCTAAACGCATCGTGATAGCCCCGGCGACTGCGCCAGAGAGGAAGACAAAGATCAGGGTATACAGAATGCGCGGGTTCTGCCAGGGCGCTCGCTCCATCGGGCTTACTCTTGATAGCTCGCTAGATTCACAAGCACAACGGCGCGGTCCCGCTGCGGGTCACGGCCTACAGGCTGGGGTTGTTCGTCCCCGGCCAGGATAGCTTCCGGCGTGGAAGCCGCCAGAGGCTGATTGCTTTCCGTCGTAGAAACGAAATAGGTGCCCAGGAGCACGAGGAAAGTCAGCGATGCGTAACTCAGACGGCGAGCGAATAACGAGTCGCTGAAAATGCTCCAGATGGAGGTTTTGGATTGGCTTTCAATCCGGTTCATTACTCGTGCGTAAAAACCGGGGGACGGTACCACTTCGCCCTCCGGCCGCAACGAGCGCAGCAGTTCGAGAACAGCTCGATCCTCTTCGGGCTCCTCACTGTAATCTTTCAACGGCTCATGCATACTTTCTTCCCCAAAAGCTTTCTACCACCATCACGAATCGTAACGTTCGCTTATAATTTGCCATTACCGGGGCTACGAGTTGCTAACCAGCCCACCACGAGTGAGCCGCTGCGCAGCCTTTAACAGTTTTTGTCGTGTCCGGAACAGCTTGACCTTGATTGTATTCTCGTTCATTCCGGTCATTTCCGCCAGTTCTTCAACGGAGTGCCCCTCTACTTCTTTCAGCATGATGAGGGTGCGATCTTCCTCCGACACCTTGGAGAGAAGTTTCAGGATCAGATCCCGCTTTTCGAGGGTAGAATCCACGGCGGGAGCTTTATCGCGCGCTGTCTCAGAGTTCTCCATCCTCTGAGAATCCTCTTCGGAGAAATCGCTTTCGTAAACCAGCTTACGCACTCTCTTCTTGCGCAAGTAGTCGTAGCACTCGTTGACGGTGATCTTATAAATCCAAGTCAGGAGCGAACTCCGAAAGTCGAAGTTGCCGATGGAAAAGTAAATCTTGGCGAACACCTGCTGAGCTATGTCTTCTGCATCGTTATGGTTACGAAGAATCCCATAGATGATGGAGAAAACCTTAGTCTGATAGCGCTCGACGATTTCGCCGAATGCGATCTCGTCCTTGGCCTGAATGCGCCGGACCAGGGCTGCCTCGTCGGAGTTTCGGTGATCCACTCTTGTCTTAGTCCGAGTCTCTTCGCCGGTAGCGGGAAAAGGAAGCACGCCAGTCAAGGTGTCCATACCCATCTCGACGTGAAACAACTTTTTGCGGTTCCAACGGAGTTAAACACAGATACGTGTGCGAACAGCGCGCTTTTTGAATACGATAACAGATTCGGAGCCGCATCCCAAAGCGTTCACCCAGCATCCTAAAGTATGGATGTGGCCACTAATTGTGGTTACAATGGGGAAAGGTTCATCCGAGGTATACAAATGATTCAATTGACAGAGACAGCGGTAGGTAAGGTTCAGGAGATTCTGGGATCGCAGGAGCCGAAGCCTGCCGGCTTGCGGATCTCAGTGGTTGGCGGCGGCTGCTCGGGTTTCAGCTATTCGATGCAGTTCGAAAATAGCCCTGGCCTGCTGGACAAGACCTACGATTTCAGCGGCTTGAAGGTTTTCGTGGACCAGGCGAGCCTCCTCTACCTGGACGGCGCCGAAGTGGACTATGTAGAGACGCTGGAAGGCTCGGGCTTCAAGTTCAACAATCCGAACGTGAAGTCGACCTGCGGCTGCGGCAGCTCGTTTAGCGCCTAGAATCTCAGCTCATTCCAACACAGAAAAGCCCACCAGCCTTCAAGTGGCGGTGGGCTTTTTCATTCGGCTGCATGAAATGCAAAACGCCAAGGCGCGAGGCCTTGGCGTTTGCTGAGAACTTCGGATCGGGCGAGGGTTACTTCTTGGCCGTGCGACGGCGGAAAAGAGCCAAACCGATCAAACCGGCGCCCATCAGAGTGAGGCTCATCGGCTCGGGTGCCAAGGTGAAGGTGTTCGCGATCGAAACGGTATTCATGGTAGCGGTACTTGTGGACGCCAATTGGGAAACATAGTTGTCCACAACCTGACCGAAATTGCCAACCGGGACCGTGCTGTTGGGAACCAGGCCAGTGAATGTGTTGTTGCCCACGGGAACCGAACCAGTTCCGATAACAGAATTATTGATCGGAGCCTGACCGTTCAGCAGCACACCCTTTTGCAGGACCGAGCTGTCGAGCACGTTCGGGGTTCCGGCGACGTTGACGTTCGTCTGACCGCTAATGCTCTGGACCGCAGTCGCGCTCGGGCTGATGTTGTACTTTAATTCAAACGCGAAGTTTGCCGCCGTAGAACCGGCCCATGGCACGCTAAGCATCCAGCCATTCGCCATGTTCGGCGTGATAGTGACCGTCACGCTTGCAATGCCATTTTGCGTGAAGTTCACTATGTAATTCTGCATGTTCAGGCCGCTCGCCATGGATTGTTCGTTAATATACGACGGCGAGGTTGGCACCGTGTACGTGCTGCTGTTGGCAAACGCGTTGTCCTGATAATTACTGAAGAAGAAGTTCGAGAACGTGAGGCCGGCGAACGTGCAGCCGGAAGTGCCAAGACCGTTCAACGTGTACATGTCGGTCGTGGTGGAGCAAGGGCCACCAAACGCCGCCACGGAGCTTAGTGCGAGAGCCGCAACAAGTCCAAGTATGTTTTTCATTGTAAAACCGAGTCCTCCGAATGCGCCAAGTTATACAGATGACGGGACATCCACCCGCTAGTTTGGCGCATAGGTAGATCATACGGGCCAGCCCCTGGGAAGTCAAGACTCACGTCACCTTTTTAGTACTAAGTACTGGCGTCCTAACACATTCTCGTAGCTATACTTATCCTCATATGTGTTACGTAATACCCCCAGTTACAATCACCGCAACACGTTAACTCAGAGGTTACGTACCATAAGTGTATAAAAAATAGAGACAGGTTTCCATCGACAGAGAGTTTTCTGTAACCCACCCCCATTCAGAGCACAAATGTGGGGGTTCCGATTCTGTGCGGTCCACCCGCGCTAGAATTCATACAAGCTCTTCAAACATGCTTCGAAACCTGCTTACGGAAACACGCAACCCCGCTTCGAAAGAGATTGATCGTCTTCCGACGGCGGAAATCCTCACGATCCTTAATAATGAGGACCGCAGGGTTCCGGAGGCCGTGGCGGCAGAAATCCCCAGGATTGCCCAGGCGGTGGATGCAATTGTAGCCGCCATCGAGCGAGGGGGCCGCCTGTACTACCTCGGTGCCGGAACGAGCGGACGCCTCGGCGTTCTGGACGCTTCCGAGTGTCCGCCAACCTACAATGTCCCTTACGATTTAGTTCAAGGAATCATCGCCGGTGGCGAAGCAGCACTCTCGCGAGCGACAGAAGCCTCCGAGGACGAACCAGATTCGGGAGCCAGGGACCTGGTCAGCAGAGGATTCAAGAGCAGAGACGTCCTGGTTGGGATCGCGGCGAGCGGCAGAACACCATATGTACTTGGCGCTGTCCGGAAAGCAACGGAACTGGGCGCTCAGACTGTAGGCATCAGCTGTTCCCCAAATTCGGAGTTGTCGCAGTTGGTGCAAATCCCAATCGAGCCCCTTGTGGGACCTGAGGTGGTGACCGGTTCAACGCGCATGAAAGCAGGGACGGCCACGAAGCTAGTGCTTAACATGCTGAGCACAGGCGCAATGATCCGGCTGGGCTATGTATATGGGAACCTGATGGTGAACGTACAACCCAAGAACGAAAAACTGGTGGATCGGGCAACGCGCATCATCGCTGAGGCAGCGAACATTCCGTATGAAGACGCGAAGACCCGCCTGCAGGAAGGTGGATCGGTGAAGACTGCCATCGTAATGGCAAAGAAGGGATTAGATCGCGCAGCGGCGGAGAAACTGCTGGAAGGCGCGCACGGCCGGCTGAAGCTGGCCCTCAACGAATAGCTATGGAAAAGCTGGTTGTCGAAGGTGGAACGAGACTAGAGGGCGAAATCTGCATCAGCGGATCAAAGAATGCCGCGCTTCCCGCACTGGCTGCCTGCCTGCTGACGGAAGAGCCGGTCATCCTGCACCGCATCCCGCGGGTGCGCGATATAAGAACGATGGAGAAGCTGATGTCCCACACGGGCGTCGAGCTGACTAAAGAACCGAACGGGCCACATCATATCCAGGCAGCCAGCATCACGGATCCGGCCGCACCTTATGATCTGGTTAAGACGATGAGGGCCTCGAGCCTGGTGCTGGGTCCGCTGGTAGCGCGTTGCGGCAGGGCTCGCGTTTCCATGCCCGGAGGATGCGCGATCGGCGCCCGGCCAATCGATTTGCATGTTGGGGGCCTGGAGAAGCTCGGCGCAGTAACGACACAGGCGCACGGCTACATAGAAGCGTCGGCACCGGAAGGCCTACGAGGAACCACGGTGTATTTCGATCGAATCACCGTCACGGGAACCGAAGACCTGCTGATGGCGGCGACGCTAGCCAAAGGCGAAACCGTCTTGAAGAATGCGGCGCGCGAGCCCGAAGTGGTAGATCTTGCGAACCTGTTAATCAAAATGGGCGCGAAGATCGAAGGCGCCGGCACGGGTACCATCCGGATCGTAGGCGTTGACCGGCTTCACGGCGCGGAACACACGATCATTGCGGACCGGATCGAAGCAGGCACGTTTCTGATTGCAGGCGCCATGACTGGAGGGGATCTGCTGATTCGAGATTGTGTGCCCGAGCACATTGCAGCGCTCACCTTCAAGATGCGCGAAGCAGGAGCGGACATTCAGGAATCCGGAAACACAATGCGTGTGAAAGGATCGGGAACCCTGAAAGCCGTGGACATGACCACACAGGAGTATCCGGGCTTTGCGACCGATCTTCAGGCCCAATATATGGCGCTGATGACGCAGGCAGAAGGAATCTCACTGATCACCGAGACGATCTTCGAGAACCGGTTCATGCACGTTCTGGAGCTGGTTCGCATGGGGGCCAATATCCGGATTGATGGCAGCAAAGCGATCGTAGCGGGTGCGAAATCATTGAGCGGCGCCGGCGTAATTGCCTCGGACCTTCGTGCGAGCGCTTCGCTTGTACTCGCCGCACTGGTTGCCAAGGGCGAAACGATCATCGATCGCGTGTACCACCTGGACCGGGGCTATGAGAGCATAGAGAAAAAACTGGAACGCGCCGGCGCACGGGTGCGGCGTATTGAGGAAGAATGAGCATGCCTGCCAAACACCACAGTCAAGGGTTCCTTGCGATCGTTGACGACGCCAAGTCCCGCGTGAAGCAGATCGATATCGAGGACTACAAGCGCATGAAGTCCGACGGAGAAGAATTGATTCTGGTTGACGTGCGCGAGGATAATGAGTGGGGCTCCGGCCACGCCGCCGGCGCGATGCATCTGAGCAAGGGCATTATCGAGCGCGACGTAGAAACGAAGATTCCGGATAAGGACGCGAAGGTGGTGCTTTACTGCGGAGGCGGATTTCGCTCCGCGCTCGCAGCCGACAACCTGCAGAAGATGGGGTACCGGAATGTAATTTCTCTGGATGGCGGCTGGAGAGCCTACACAGAAGCCGGCCTGCCGGTCGAGCGGCAGGAGATCTAGAAGAAGATCATCTCCACGCTGCGATAGAGGACATAGACAAAAACGAGTGCCTCGATGACGCGAAGAATCTTCACGAAGAGATCGTTCAAGAATTCAAACCGGAGCAGCATGCCCGCTGCAAATCCGACGAGAATCACGCTGAAATTGAACGTCTCTTCCGAGCGCACAAGAGTGAAGACGACGACCAGAATCCAATAGAGAGGCGGCCAGTTGTTATAAAGCCCGCGCTTTTGCCTGACCACAATCATCGCCACGGTGAATGCGATGAGCAAAAGAACAGTTACTGTAAAGTTGTCGGCGCGGAAGTGCATAGGTCCGTCAGAACGCCCAGGTCAAGCTGGTAAACCCTGTGTGAGCGCGGTAATTCTGCAGGCTCTTAAACCCCTCCCGATAATGATAGTACTGATATCCGGCGTTCCAACGGAGTTTAGGCAAAATTTTTACGGAAATGCGGGTCATAGGCGATTCGTAGGTGAGCGGAAAAGTTTGGGCAAGGTAGAAAGCCAGATTTGCGACATCATTCGTATTCCGGACAACAGTGGAGCGTCCGTCTCCTGTATCCTGAACGCGGCTGTATCCCACAAAGAGTTCGGTGCGCCGATTCATGCGAAACCTCACCTGCAGATTCCCGGCGTGGATATTGCTGATGTACCGCGAAGTGCCATTCAGCAGATCTCCGAGCACGAAGTACGAAATGCCGCCAGCAGTATCCAGGTGCATTTTGTTATAGCCCGCATCGACGCTGAACCACTCTTTCGGCGCCCAAGACAGATCGGCTGAGTAAGTCCGCGACCTAGACGCGAAGGCAGAGAGGCTGACCGAGTTTGTGTTGTAGTTGGTCTTGGCAAATGCCGTCAACGTCCAACTCTTCGCTTTGTACTGCACACGACCGTTTAGCGCGTGGTAATTCTTTTCTGCGATCGGAAAGAAGGGATTATCGGCGCGGCCGATCTCTGCGTCCAGATTGACGGAGAGGGGCTTAATCGGGCGAAGACGGAGGCCGAAAGTACCGGCATGGAGGGTGTTCTCCTGTTCGGCGGCGCTTCGGTCCGCAGTTCCAAAGAATGTGGACTGCTGCACCGACCGGATTTTCCGGTTCGAAAACTGATACCCACTGTACAAGGAAAGCGCATCGGACGCTCGGTAATTGAGGTCCGTCTGGTTCGTCAAAGTGCGAATACCGAGAAATTCAAAATTGAACTGCGTCGTGTTCAGATTTGCGATGTTGATCTGCGTAAAGCTTCCATCCCCATCGATACGCGTGTTGTGATAGCCCGTGTGATTCACGAACGTGAGGCGTTTGGAAGGAAATGCACTGAGCGTGAGGTTAGCGGCCGTGACAGGGCGGCGCGCGTTGCCAAGCACATACGTCTGCAACTGATTGGCAGCGCCAAATCGGCCTGTGCCAATGGCGTTCTCATCAAATACGAAATTGCGCCGGCCGCCAGCGTAAGCAAAGCGGCCATTCATCTGGAGATAGCGGCTCCGGTCATTCACCCAATTGACGCGCCAGCTATTTGTATTTCCATGGTATGGCTGGCTTCGTTGAAAAGATGTCAGCGTTGTGGTGTCGTTCGGATTGTCTCCCGCCTGCAAGGCCACGCCAGACTCGGTTGTATCCTCTTTGAAGTACTCCCAGCTTCGAAGGAAGTTGATGCGATTGCCGGCCAGAGTAACTTCCGCACCGAGCCGGTATTCGTTCTGCTGCCTTCGAATGTTGCTGAACAGCGGAAACTCATCGCCGCGGCTGTCGAACAGCTGGATTGTAGTGAGAGCCGGACCGTCCTGCACGTTACGGGAATAACCCAGGAAGATTTTCAGAAACGAAGACTGCGGAAAGAGAGTGAGCGAGTGGTCCTGCAGACGATGAGTGGTGTTGAGAAAATGCTGTCCTCCCGCGATAGTTAGTGCGGGATTGAAATAATCGTTTTCACGCCAGATCATGTCATAGCGGTACAGACCATTTTTGCTGATCCGCAACGAAGAGAATTGGTACGGGTCGTTTCCGAGCCCCTGCACATTGATCAACAGCTCATCGAAGTAATGCCCATGGCCATCTTTGGAGTAGGCGGCGAGGTTTCCGCCGAGCAGGCGGAGCCCGTTACGGAAATTCACGTCGCTCCGATACTTACTGGAATTGCCGTTCACGGTATAGAATCGGTAGCCCGTTTCGAAGGAGGAGGTTATGTTGTAGTCCCCATAGTTGTCTCCGCGCGGATTTCCGGCCTGTTCATTTCCCGGAGCCATAACAGCCTGTGCGAACAGCGGCGCCATCATGGCGGCCGACAGGAGGACGAATCGGAATCTCATCGCAGGAACCTCGAATCCGCATTGGACCCGTGAATCCGCACATGGCAGGTGGTGCAGTTCTGATAGCGCGGATCGGCCATATTGTGCGAACCGGACTGCGTCGGGATGCCAGAGTTACTTCGGCCGAACGTGCCCGCCCCGTTATGGCACTCCAGGCAAAGTGTGAAGGTGACGGGACGCCTCAGCAGACGGGCATTCGTAGAGCCATGCGGACTGTGGCACACTTCGCAGCCATCCACGCGCGTGGCGGCATGTTCAAAGAGAAACGGCCCGCGCTTGTCGGTGTGGCAGCGCAGGCAGGGCTCCTCATTCGTTTGTGCCTGATCGACCATGCGGGGCCTGGCGGACATACGCCAGGTTGGGGCGGGTGCGCCGTGCGGGTTGTGGCAATCCGTGCACTGCATAAAGCCTTCGTTGACGCGATGCTTGAAAGGCATAGCGAACTGACTGCGGATCTGCTGGTGGCACTCGTAGCAGACATCGATCTGTCTCTTGGCCAGCAGGAACTTTGGCGTTTGCGATTTGTGGATCGAGTGGCAATTGGTGCAGACGACGCCGGCGAGGGTGTGCGAAGAGCGGCGGATGTTCGCGCGGGAGAGGTCCTTATTGTGGCAAGTGAGGCAGCTATCGAGAATCCCGGCCGGCTTCATGAGCGAGTACGCGTGCGGAATTGTGGCCTTCCCGCCGCGCGCTTCGACGTGTTCCTTTCCGGGCCCGTGGCAGCCTTCACAACCGGTGCGCTCGGGCGGCTGGTTACCGGAGGCGATACTCCTGTAATGCGGATTCTTATAGAAGTTCAGAGTGATGTTGGGATGACAAGTCTTGCAGACCGCGCTGCCCACGTACTGCGGCACGGTGGAGTTCGCGGAAGTTGTGGCCGGGTCCGACTGTGCCAGGGCAACAACGCAGAACAGAGCTAAAACAAATATCGCCTGAGTTGTTGGTCGCACTATATGACACTATACGCGAGTGATAAAACCCGAGTTGTGCAAAATTTGTAAAGACCCGGCAAAACGTTGGCCTCCGGTGCTACTCCACGACTCGCACAGCGACGGAGGTGGAGTTGCCACCCTGGCTGATCTGCAGCGGAACAGAAAGCCCGGTGGGCACGTTGTTGTACACCTTCACATTGATCTGGTAAACGCCGATCTGACCCGGCGCCAAGCCCGCGAACAGCACCTGAACCGGAACGCCGCCGAGTGTGACGGCAGGCGGAATTGCAACCGAGACAAGTGAGTTCGAAGCCGGTGTTCCCGCCACAAAATTGGGGGACGTAGCGCCGAGGCCAGTCGCGTAAATGCTGAGCACGTCACCGCGATGAACCGGATTAGACGGCGTAACAAGAAGGTTGTTCTCTGCTCGAAGAATGGTGGCGACTGGGTCCGCCATGCCCGGAATCGTACTGCGGAAGATGGCCGGTGCCGTAGTGGTAGTGTTGATCGTGAAATTGTCGAGAATCCCGCCGGGGGTAGCGATGCGGAGCGTCAGGTTACCAGCGGTACCGGTCGGCAACTCTGCGTTAATCTGAGACGGCGAGACGTAAAGGATCGGCAAGGCCTGACCGTTCACCAGAATGCAGCTGTCCCCGAGAGCCGTGGTGGAACCAGTGAAGGCCTGAGTCACAGACGACAAGTTTGCGCCGGTGATGGTGACCAGACTCCCTGGCGCAAGGCTCTCGGTATAATCAGCCGCGTTGACGACGCGATCGACTCTCGGCGTTCCAACCGGCGTGTCGAAGCTCCAAGGCAGGACAGTAAGCCCGGAAGTGGTAAGCGCGATGATGGCGTTTCGCTTCGGCAGCGGCGCAATCGTGCGGGTGAACGGCAACTGGAGGTTCACATCGCTGAGCACCGGAGCCTCGATCATTCGATTCGTCATCGGTTGGCCGTTCACCGAATCGAAGCGCTGGATCAAGCCAGGGCTGGAGGCATCGGGCGCGGTGGCGCGAATCGCCGCGCGGTCCACAAACGAGAAGCCGGATGACTTCGCTCCATCGGCATCCAGATCACCGACATGCACAAGGGAAGCGTTCAGCAACGTGTTGCCAATCACGAACTGATCGTAGTTTGAAGCAGCGTAAGCGCCGGAGAGCGCCCCAAAATCCTTGCGCGATACGGTGAACGTGTCCGCACTGGCGCTGTACAGCATCACCGTGCCGTCGGCCATCGCGGCCATGATAGACGAGCCGTTCTGCGCGCCGACAAGCACGGTGTTGACGTTGATGTCATTCTTGAAAACGCCGAGCGCCGGGAACTCCGTGGCGGTGCGGTTGTTCAGGTCCACACGATCGATCTTATGCGTGGCGCCGGCCACGCGGTTCGCCACCAGAATGGTTCCCCCCGTAGAAGCAATCGACTTCGGGTAGTGCCCACCGGGCATGCGGACCGGAGGTGTCGCCTGCAGTGTGTCAAGATCGTAGACCCAAATCATCTGGGTATCATCGCCGCCGACCATGAGATACTTCCGATCGAACGATATCGCCAGTTGCGTGGGCGTGTTGCCCGTCTTCAGCGTGGCAAACTGCGAATTCGTGTTGGCATCAAACACGAGAATCTGATTCTTGTCCTGCCGCAGCACGTAGTAGCGGTCGCGATCGGGATCGGCCAAAATGTCGATCAGCTTGCCGGGAAGGTTGACGAAGGTGCCGAGTTGATCGGGCTCGCGATTATTCACGAGCACGCGGACGGAGTCGATCTGGTTGATGGCAGCCTGCGACGTGATGGACAGGGTAACCGCAGTGGTGCCCTTCTGATTGAGAAACGTATTCGGATCGACAGTGAGGCGGACACGGGCCGGAGTGGTTCCTGCGGCCGGAGAGACGCGAACGCCGGTATTCGACGAGACAATCGTGAAGTCCGTATTGGCGCCGCTGCGATCCTCGATAAGAACTTCCTGCGTGGCGAGCTGCTTGCTGCAGAAGTTGCCGCGGAACACCACGTCTTCCTGAGAGGCGCGTACACGGCGTGCCGAATCGAGAGATCCGACGGGTAGAACGAGGATGCCGCTATCGGAGATAGAGTACATGATGCTGTTGTCGCCATTCAGGAGACTCTTGCCGGCAAGGCTTTCCGGAAGATTCAGACGCTCCAGGACTGCCAGGTTGTCCGCGTCTACGATCTGCAGTACAGGATTCGTTCTCGAACCGGCCGCGGTGGGGTATTGCGCGTAGATTACGTTCCGGAAAGTGTCGAACGCGTGGCTTCCGATGGCCAGATCGCCGGTGGCGTTGCGGAACTGCGAAATGATGCTGTTCCGGCCTTCCAGATTCATGTTGCCTTCAAACAGAGCCCAGCCCGCCAGGAACTTAGACCCGTCCTGATTGGCACTGACCACGCGCGGAGCCTGCACCGGAGAGGCCACGTAATTCTGAATAAGAAGATCGCCGGTCAGCGTGTTGTAAACGAAACGCAGGTTTTCCGTGAGCCCGAAGACCTTCACGCCATCGCGCGAGGTGGCGAGCGAAGCAGTGGTGATCTGCAGGGGGAACGTGTTACTGAGCTGAGGAAGCGCCTTGGCCTGAATGTCAGCAATCGAGGCAATCTGCACCATAGCGCCGCTGCGCGGGTCGAAGAGATAGAAGCCCGTAGAGGTGGCCACAAACGCTTGATCGGCAGCGCCGAACGCTACTCCAAACGCGGGCGCGCCCAGCACGAATGTCTGCCGGGCGTTCGACTGCAGATCGATTACGGTAATCGCGTTCGAAGATGGAAGGGGAGCGGCGAACGCGCCGTAATGTGCGATCACGAGATACTTTCCATCCGGCGACAAAGCAACGGAACTCGGCTGCGAGGCGACGTTCATGGACCGGACGAGTGAGTTATCCGACAGCGAAATAACTTCCACCCGGTTGGCGGTGAAGTTGGCAACATAAAGCACACCGCGGGCCTCATCCAGAGCCAGGTCGATCGCCTGGCCACCGATAGGCACAACGGTGCCGAATGTTCCAGCCCAGGCAGTCGCCATGAAACAGACGATGCTGAGTATCAGATTCCGGTACTTGTTCCTCATAGTCAGAAAGCCTTTGCCTGCCGGCCCGAATGGGACCGGAAAATCTAGTTAGTTACCGTCACGCCAAGAGTAAAGACGATGTTGTTGAACCAGCCGCCCGGGCTGGAAACACCGGCCACGGGAGTGATCACCTTGGTCGGGAAGGGCGTTAGATAATCATGCACGTCGAGCCGGAGCAGCACACGGGTAGCCACCTTGATCTTCACGCCGGCGCCGACCGAAACCATTCCCTTTACTTCATTCGCTTTCGTTAGAAGGGCGATATTGCCGAGCGGCTGCGCAATGACCTCCGCCCCCGTTCCGCGGAAATACTTGATGCCGGCGCCCGCAGCGACATACGGACGAACCGAAGCCCCCGTGCCGCTCGTATGGAAAAGCAGGTCGTAATGGATGGCGTGCGATTGGGCTCCGAAACCAACGTTCGTGCCGCCGGAGGAGAGCTTGAGATCGTTCTTCAGGAACGTGTAGCGCAGTTCGCCGCCCACGTGTTCATACATGTTGTTGCCGATATTCGCACTCAGGGCATAGCCGCTGTCGAAACCGGCATCTGCGCTTCCGCGGGGCCCGGTGACAGTCTTCGACTGATAGAAGCTGCCGCCTCCGGCAATGCCGAACTCGTACTTCTGCGCGAAGCCAGGCATGATCGTCATCGCGGCGGTCAAACTGAATAAAAGAATTCGCATAGCAGTGATCTGTTTCTAAAAAGCCTTTCCGCGAGGAGCACCCTCGCCGTTACTGAACAACCCGGACCGGCAGCGCGGTGGCGCCAGTCCCCTGCTGAATTTCGAGTACGCCGTTGTCTGACGGCGGGACCGAGTCGGTCACACGAACGTTGATCTGATAGACACCCACCTGGCCAGGAACGAGGCCGGCGAACATTACGTCGAGAGCCGTGCCGTTGAGCGTCACGCTCGGAGCTACATTAGCCGGGGCCAACTCGTCGAGAGGAGCAGGAACACCCGGCTCTACATCGGGAGTCGTCCGGCCAAGACCAGTTGCATAAATGGTCAGGTAGTCACCGGTGCGAACCGGATTCGCAGTGCTGACCATTTCGTTGCTATTCGCCTTGAACACCGCGGGAGCGGATGAAATCCGGAAAACGCTGGGAGCTGTCGGCTGAATGGTCAGCCGGAACGTGTCGCTGGTTCCACCGGGCGTAACCAGCTTCATGCTGGTGCTGCCATCAAGGTTAGGCAACTGCGCGTTGATCTGATTATTGGAAACGTAGAGCACCGGCACCGAAGCGCCGTTCACCTGCAGGCAACTCTGTTGCAGCGCTGCGGACGGCGAGATTTCTCCACTGCCGAGCGACATGGGGCTCAGGTTCGAGCCGAACAAGGTGATCAGACCTTTGGGAGCGATCGGCTTCGTGAGGTCGGCCGCGTTCACTACGCGTTCGATCTGAGGCGGCGCGGCCGCATCATCGTAATTCATCGGGATCACGGTGAAGCCGGAGGTGGAGAGCACAATCATGCTGCGGCCATTCGGCAGTAGGGCCAATGTATTCGGAAACGGATTTGCCACCGTCGAAATCTGTGGCGCCTCCACCAGTCGGGTCGGCTTGAGGACGACGCCGGTCTGCAGATCCACCTTCTGAATCACACCCGGGGAAGATGCGTTCGGCGCAGTGAGGCGCAGCCCCGTATTGCCAAGGAACGCGAACGCAGACGCCTGCCCCGTGGCACTCTCAAGGGTGCTTATCGGGATCAGCGATGCATTCAGGAGTCGATTCCCAACAACGTAGTAATTGCCGCCAGGCGCTACGGCGAGCGGACCGGAGTTGGTGGCAGTGTCCTTGCGGGAAACAGAGAAGGTGTCCGACTGGGCATCGTAGACCATCAGGTTGCCATCGGGCTGAGCGATGAGGACGCTCGAGAAGTCTGGCGCCGACGCCATGGTTGTTCCGGGCAGAATGTTGTCGTTCGAATATACGCCGAGCGAGGGATAGCGCACTACGATGCGTTTGTCGAAGTCGACGCGGTAAATGTGTCCCTTGCCTTCCGAATCGATGATGTTCGCAATCACGTTCCGAGACGTCACGCCAACGGCCAGAACCTGCGCCCCTCCGTTGCTGTAGTTGATGATCGGGGCCGACTGAAGCGTCTCCAGATCGTACACATTGAAGTATTCTGAATCCTGATTGGCCACGAGCAGCCAGCGCTGATCAGGGAGAATGGCGGCAAAGCTCGGATTGTTCCCTGTCGGGAGAGAGGCGATCTGTGCGTACGTATTGGAATCGAAGACCAGTAGCTCGTTCGTATCGCTCCGGACGATATAGAAGCGATCGCGAATGGGATCGGCGACTATGTGAGCGAGATTTCCGGGTACGTTGTAGAACCAGCCGCGCTGATCCGCATCTCGCGAGTTCACCAGCAGCCGTATATCTTTTGGTACATTGACGGCTGCGCTGGAACGAACGCGCAAAAGACCTGACGTGGTCCCTTTGACCGACTGCAGGACGTTCGCGTCGATCGTCACTCGGACCGTTGCCGGCGTCACACCGCCCGCAGGCGAAACGTTCACACCGGGGGTCGTCGGAGTGAGAGTAAACGGGATGTTGCGCCCTCCCGCATCGGAAATGACAACGGTCTGCGTAATGGTGCCGCGATCGCAGAAGTTCCCGCGGAATACAAGATCCTGCTTGTCCGCCACGATTCGGGGGAGGCGGTCGAGCGATCCGACCTGCATCACCATTACGCCGCTGTCAGAGACAGCATAGAGCGTGTTCCCGTCGCTGCTCATGACGCTCTTGCCCGTAAGGTTCTCGGTGAGTTGCAGTTGCTCTTTCAGGGCAAGATTGTCGGTGCTCACGATTTTGAGGACGGGCGCACTGGCCACTGTGGCGCCCGATTCCGGAATCTGTGCGTACAGGACGCCGCGGCGGTCGTCGAAGGCTGTGCTGCCAATATCCAGCAGCCCGGCTCGGCTAGTGAACAGATTCTTGAAGACTCCGTTTGAGTCGACCATCAGCCAGCCGGCCATGTATGCAGTGCCATCGCGATTGACACTGACGACACGGGGTCCGATGGGAACAGCGCTGCGATAACCACCTGGAATCACCTTCTTCGCCAGTACATCGTATTTAAAGGTCACACCTTCGCCGAAGCCATAGATATTCAGGCCGTCGCCGCTCACACCGAGGCTGGCGGATTTGATCGTGTTCGGAAACGTAGCAGGAGGCTGGGGAAGGGTTTTAGCTGCAACGTTTGCAACCGTGTCAAGTTTTGTCGCAGTGCCGGTTACCGGATCAAACCGGATGAAGTCCGTCGTGGTCACAATGAGCGCTTGGGAATCCGTTCCGAAAGCAACGCCGATAGGCGGGGTCGCGAGTTTGTATGACTTCTGCTCGCGCGAATTCAGATCGAGCACGGTAATGGAATTGTTCGACGGAATGGGATCGGCGAAGTTGCCGAAGTGGACGATGACGAGAAATCGCGCGTCGGGTGACAACGCGATGGCGCTTGGCTGCGGAGCTACCGGAATGGACTCCTGCAAGGTGTTGCCGGCCAGGGACATCACATGGATTTGGTTGCGAGTGAAATTGGCGACATACAATACACCCCGGCCCTCATCGAGAGCCAGGTCGGAGGCATGGCCCCCAACCGCAACCGGTATACCGAATGTTCCCGCCAAGGCCGACACGCTGAGCGCGAAGCTCATTACGATGGCCCAAATGCAACGCTTGAAGTTCATAGCAGTCCAGTTCAACGCCTATTTTCAAGACACACGAGTAGAGCATGTGAGCGGATCGTAACTTCGTTCGAGCCGCCCGGATTTGTAGTTAAGCTGTTCCGCACGGGAGCGGTGAGCGCTCCCGCACAATCTGTTTCGTACCGGCCGGTTCTATTCCGGGCTCTTTTTACGGCGCATGACGATCAAGCCGAGCAGCACGACGGCAATCACTGCGCATACTACGCGAACTGTTGTTGGGTCCATATCTTATATCTCCTTTGTTCAGTGCTTTACTTTCATCAGATCCCGTTCATCATTGGGATCAACTCACGGATGATCTTCATCGTGACGGGTCCGACAGTCACCACGAAGAGTGACGGCAGGATGCAGAAGAAGATCGGGAAAACGAGCTTGACGCCCAGTTTCGCGGCTTTCTCTTCAGCGACTTGGCGCGCCTGAATACGCATGAAGTCGGCGTGTCCGCGAAGGCTCTGGGCGATGCTGGTGCCGAACCGGTCGGCCTGGATTAAAACGGCAACGAGTTTTTTCAGATCGGGGACGCCGGCTCGCTCCGTCAGATTGCGAAGAGCTTCCACACGGCGCTTTCCAGCCTTGAGTTCGAGATTTACCAGCGCGAACTCTTCACTAATTGCCGGATGGGCATGATCGAGTTCCTTGGCGACCTGCATGATCGCCTGATCGAGTCCGAGGCCCGACTCGACGCAAACGACCATAAGATCGAGCGCATTCGAGAGGCCCTTCTGAATATCTTTCTGACGGCGCTGTCCGATGATCTTTACGTACTCGTTCGGCCCGAAGAATCCGAGGGCGGCGGCGGCAATAATCGCCAGAAACTTATTGGTCGGATCGGCGTTGGAGCCGCTCACAAGCAAGATCATGAGTACCGGAATGAGAATGCCGAATCCTAACTTGGCCCCGTACAACATGCGAATCGCATTCGGATTCCGAAATCCGGCGCGAATCAGCTTGCGTTGCATCACGCTTAGATCCTTTGGGTTCTCCGGCATGTACTTGCCGAGCCGCTCCAGTATTTCGCGGAAAACGAGACTCGGGTGCGCAGGAGACACATCCCGCTGGTCCAGCATCACGCCGGACACGCGCTCCATGGCCTCCTTCGGTTTTATCCAGACGCGCATTCCGACAGCCGTGATGGCCACCGAGATGAGAACGAAGATCAGAGCTGTGAGCAGGAGAGCCATTCTAAACCTCGATGGAAACGATCTTCTTCATGATTAGGTAGCCGACGACTTGAAGCGCCACGGCCGCGCCGAGCATGATGTTCCCAACGTCGTCAGTAAAGAAGAACTTGACGTAGTCCGGGTTGGTGAAGAACATCAGGACGGCAACGGCAATCGGGATGCAACTCAGCGCCGTGGCAGTCATCTTGCCGTGAGCGCTGATGGCCCGGATTCGTCCGCGCAGTTTGAAACGCTCGCGGATAATATATGCGAGCTTGTCGAGAATCTCCGCAAGGTTGCCGCCTGTACGCTTCTGCAGCAATACGGCCGAGACGAAGAAATGAACGTCGAGCAGCGGGATTCGCTTCGATAGCCCCTGCAGAGCCACGTCCAGAGGCAGACCGAGATTGTGTTCCTCAAACGTGCGCTTGAATTCGCCGGCGAGCGGATCCTGGAACTCGCGATGAATCATTTCGAGAGACACTGAGAAGGCGTGGCCGGCACGCATAGAGCGCGCGACAAATTCCAAAGCATCCGGAAAGATTTCCTCAAATGAGTGCAGCCGTTTCTTGCGTAACCGGATGATGTGAACCAGGGGCAGCAACCCGCAGATAATCGCCACCAGAATACCCCAGTTACGTAGGAATCCCGGCACGAACAACCACCAGAGAACATAGCCGCCGATGAAGAATCCCATGCACGTGTGCACGAATCGGGCGGGGTTGTATTTCACGCCAGCCTGTTCCAGTAGCTCGCCGAGCCGCTGTGAGAGGTTGTACTTTTTGAGGAGCTGGTTTACGACCTGTCCCTTGTCCGTTTCTTCCGGCTCAAACAGAGCTGACGTGTGCGGCTCATCCGTCTTCTTCTTTGCGCCCTTCTGGGCTCCGAGCAGGCGGTCCTTGACCTTATCCAGATCCTTGGAGCGGACGGAATTGGAGAGTACCCACCAGATCGCGACAGAGCAGAGCCAAACCGCAAATACGATGCCTATAAAAAGCAACATAGGTTATACAACCTCCAGGACCTCATCAAAGAGATCGGGGCGGAGACGAATGCCTGCCGACAGAAGCTTTTCGTAAAACTTCGGCCGGATACCCGTGGCGGCAAAGCGTCCGATTACTTTCCCTTCCGGACTGAGACCGCGCTTTTCAAAAACGAAAATATCCTGCAGAGTGACCACTTCGCCTTCCATGCCGGTCACTTCAGTGATGTTCATGATGCGGCGCGAACCGTCGCTTAGGCGCATCGGCTGCACCAGCACGTTCACCGCGCTGGCGATCTGCTGGCGGATGGACACCAACTGCATATTTGCGGCAGCCATTGAGACCATGACTTCGAGCCGCGAAATGGCATCACGCGGGCTATTGGCGTGCACGGTAGTCAATGAACCGTCGTGGCCCGTATTCATCGCCTGGAGCATGTCGAGCGCTTCCCCACCGCGAACTTCGCCGACCACGATTCGATCCGGACGCATACGAAGACTGTTCACCAGCAACTCACGCTGGCGAATTGCGCCGTTGCCCTCAAGGTTCGCCGGACGGGTTTCGAGGCGAGCCACATGGGGCTGCTTTAGCTGGAGTTCGGCCGCGTCTTCGATCGTGACGATGCGTTCTTTCGGGTTGATGAACGCAGAGAGGGCGTTGAGAAGAGTCGTTTTACCGGAACCGGTTCCACCCGAGATGATGATGTTCATGCGTGCCTTTACGCACGCTTCCAGCAATTCCATCATGCCGTGCGTCATTGCCCGGCGGTCTACCAGGTCGGGAGCGGTCAGCTTGTCCTGACTGAAACGGCGGATGGACATGAGCGGCCCATCCAAAGCAAGCGGTGGAATGATCGCGTTGACACGCGATCCGTCACTAAGACGCGCGTCGACCATCGGGGTCGATTCATCTACGCGGCGTCCGACCTGCGACACGATTTTGTCGATAATGCGGAGGAGGTGCTGGTCATCGCGGAAGGTGACGGTCGTCAACTCCAACAGACCGCGGCGCTCAACATAAACCTGTTTGTGACCGTTGACGAGAATATCCGAGATGGTCGGATCCTGCAGGAGCGGTTCCAGCGGGCCAAGGCCGAAGACTTCGTCTAAAACTTCGTCGCAGATCTGCTGCTTCTCGATGGAACTCAGCAGCGTGGGCTCACCGTCTATCAACGTAATCAGCGCCTGGCGCACCTCAGAGCGCACGCGCTGATTATCAATCGCAGCGAGGGCTTCCAGATTGATCTTGTCGAGAAGCTTGCGGTGAAGGGTGAACTTCAGCTCCTGATACTCGGGCTTCAGATGCGACTTCGTCTGGCCCGCGTTCTTAAGGAGCCGCTGCTCCCAACTGATCTGATTCGTCTTCTGGTCAAAGGTCGGCAGCATACAATTTGTTTACGATCTAGACGGGTGTGTACGCTGGCCGGGGGAAGAACGTCCCGCCAGGTCCCGATTTCCCCTGCGCAACGGCGCCGGTTAGTTTTACAACAAGCCCATCGATAGCTTTGCCTAGGTCGGAGTCCGTATCGAGCGGTTCACCTAAAGTGACCACACGATGCAACGAAAAATAATCGTTAGGCAGGCTGACGTCTACTCGGCAATCGAATAGTTTGGTCAGGTCATTCGTATTGAACCCGTCGCGTTTATCCACGCGATTGATGAGAATCTGATAGCGCAGCGCGTCGAATCCAAGGTGATTCAGCAGTTTCACGGCTTTGCGCGCCAGATGAAGACTGGCGAGCTCCGAAGTGGAAATCAGGAATGCACGGTCGGACTCAGAAACGGTCAGTAAACTTACGCGATGGAAGATGGAGGGCAGGTCCACGACTACCCAGTCGTACATCGTCCGCGCATACTGCAGCACCTCATGGAGGCGGTTCGGCTCGACCGGTTCGGGGTGCGGCAGGTCCGGCGCCGGGAGCACATGGATTCCGGACGCGTTGCCGATCAAGGCCGGCCAGGAAGATGGGTCGAAATGTTCACGCTGATGAAGAAGATCGGCGATGCTAGGCGCCGAGTCGAGCTTCAGATAGAAGCCGACGCTGCCCCCCATCAGATCGAAATCGACCAGTAGAACACGCTTCCCCGTTGTGCGGCGGAGTGCGAACGCCGTTTGCACGGCAAGTGTCGAAGCGCCCGAACCAGGCTTGGTACTCGAAAAGGCCACTATCTTCCCCAGTTCCCGGTCCCCCGGCGTTTCCGGCTGGAGCAGCTGCTGAATACGGGAAATGGCCGCCTGTTGCACCGAAACTTCAAAGGGCGCCCACAGGAATTCCGTGCAGCCGGCGCGAATGGTTTTCAGAATCGCGTCCGAATCATTGCTGGTATGCAGCGCGATGACGTGGATCGGCGACTGCAGCCCCGCAAGATGACGGATGAGCGCACACGCAGCATCAAGATCCGACGCAACATCCAAGAGCACCACATCGGGACGCAGTTGCCGCAGGCGCATGTCCAGAGTCTGGCTGGCCGGATAGCTTTTCAGATCTCCGACGAGCTGGAACGCGCGTGTAATCGCCAGTGTCTTTCCGAACTGGTCGGCGATCGCGCGATCCGGCGAGATCAGGAGTGCGGTGATTTCCATGTTGCGAGGAATCATCGGAAAACCTTTACTATTGGCCGTCCTTCTCCTGCTTCACAGGTTTTGCGGAGGCCTGTTTCTGCCGGTCAAGGTTCTCCAGCTTGATCACACTTTGCTTCGATGGATCCATCGGGCCCAGGAACTCCCACGGCCAGGCAGGCGTTACACTCTGTCCAGGCTTCAAGGGTTCGGTCAACTCAGGAGTAACCACCACGATCAGTTCGGTGCGGTTCTTCTTCTCTTCACGCGTCTTGAAAAGTGCCCCGAGGAGCGGGATGTTCGCGAGCCCCGGAATCTTGGACATGCTTTCGGTTACCCGCTCATCCAACAAGCCGCCGATGACGAAACTTTGCCCGACGCCGAGTTCCACATCGCTCTCGATGCGGCGCGTTGCCAGAGCGGGGATCAGGAAGCCGGAAAGATTCACGGCGTTGGCGAGATCAATCGTACTGACCTCGGGCTTGACGTGCATTTTGATCGTATTGTTCTCGGTCAGCAGCGGGTTGAAATTGAGCCGGATACCGAATTCACGGAACTGGATGGTGACGGCGCCAGCGTTGCCCCCGCCCTGCAATACGGGAACGGGAAACTCACCGCCGACCAGAAAGCTTGCTTCCTTGCCGTTGCTGGTAACCAGATTCGGCTCAGCCAGGATCTGGAGGACGCCTTGCTGCTGCAGGGCGCGAATGAAAGTCGCCAGGTTCAGGTCAGGCCGGAAGGCGAAGATATTCAATGTATCTGAGATCGAGAAGTTGGTGACGCCGCCGGGACGCAGATTGCTCGGCACGGCGTTCGGGAACTGTCCGGTAGAAACCGTCCCCAGAGTATTCGCGGCGCCGGTGGAAACCAGGTTGACACCGAAACTCTGCGCGACATTGCGATTCAGTTCCGCGAACTTCACTCGCAACACGATCTGCCGGTCCGAAGGAGCGGGAGCAACTTTGAGATTGTTCACGACTGTTTTGCCGAAGGGGGCAACGAGAGCGATGGCGCGATCAGCCACCTCCTTCGTGGAGACGTTGCCCGTCAGTGCAATGGAGTCGCGGGAAGAAACAATGTGGATGGTCTCGTTCGGAAAAGTTTCCTTCAGCAGATTTCGCAGGGGATCGAGGTTCTGCTCTACCGTGATGCTATAGATCGTGCGCTGGCCGGTCTTTGACCAGACGATGATGGTAGCGACGCCGTTGCCTTTCCCGTGGAGCAGCATTTCACGGGTGGTGACGGCAATTGCGTCCACCACGGCGGGATCGCTGGTAGAGATCTGCCGGATATCGGTCGGGTAATCAAGGACGATACTCTTGCCGACCGTCAGCTTCAATTCCTCCACCTGAGCGAATGCCACGGCAGACGCGGCGACAACCGCGACGGCGATCGGCAAATAGCGGAAGAGCCGGTTAAGACGACTGCTGCGAGAGAGAGTCATGTTTTCTGATCCTGACTAATTGGAAGCCCCGGAGCCGACACGCTCCACTGATTTTTGATTGCCTCGAATTACGATGACCTCGGGCGGCGGCGGTGGCAGCGGCGGCGGGGCCGGAGCGGCCTCCACCGGCCTCGGACGGGGTCTTGATACGGGAGCCGGCGCCGGCTTAGCCTTGACACCGAACAACTGGCCAACCGTGGAACCGGATGTCTTCTCGATCGAGTTGTCGCTGCCGTTACGCAGAACCAACTGCACTGCCCCTTGCGTCCCCGCCAGAGTGAGGATCTCGGCCTGCTCGGGAGTGGCAAGCAGAGTCACGGTGGGCGTATTGATGGCGTTGCCGCGCGCATCCGGCTGGATCGTTTGGCCGGCCGAGAGCACCAGCATGTTCTGCAGGCAGGTGGTGGTGACGGAGCCATCCGAATTTGGCGGACGCCCCGTGACGAGCACGTCCACGCGCAACCCTGGCAGCACGAAACCCGCGACACCGGCGACGTCGTTCACGCGCACGGTAACGCCGCGCATGCCGACCGGAATGATAGGAGATAATCCGAGCCCGCTGCCGCGCGCTGCGAGACGCCCTTCAAGGATCGGCTCATCCATAAGGACGTTGCTGATCACCGGCCGATCGATTACCTCTTCGATCTTCGCGAAAGAGCCTTTCGGAAACAGGTCCGCGGAGATCTTTCCGATTTTGACGTCACCCGGCTTGATAGTCACACCCACCGGCAACGGCTTGGCCGCGATCACCACGTCCTTCATGTTTGTAGGCTCCTGCTTGGGAGCCCCCGCGCTGCCGCCCGCTGTCATCCTGTAGAAAATCGTCGACACGATGAGAGCGAATAGCAGGCTCACAGCCAGCACTGTTAGAAATCTGCGATCCATTCAGTTCAATCTCCCGACTACCCAAAACGTGTTCCCGGGCCAAGCCCGGTTCTTTCCCAGCCGCTGCGCAGGCGCAGTTACTTGGGGATCATAGCGAGCCAAACGCCCAGCGTGATCGCTGGAGCATAAGGGATAAACTCTGATTCCTTCTCTTCCGGAAGCGGTTTTTTCCACAACCGCTTTACTGCCCGATATGCAATGACCATTAGAGCGAGGAGGCCGCCAATTCCGGCCGTCCACAACGCCCCTTGCAAGATCCGATGCCAACCCAGCAAGGCGCCGAAGCCGGCCATCAGCTTTACGTCTCCGCCGCCCATTCCGCCGAGCAAATAAAAAATCAAAAAAACCAGGAAGCCAGCGACCGCGCCACCCAGCGACTCAAGGCCGCCCCAAATGCCTGCCTTCCACACATGGCAGGTGATTCCCCCGAGGAATGCCACCAGCGGAATCCAATTCGATACCTCACGGTGCCAGAGGTCCTCGGCCGTGGCGGCGACTCCAGTTATACCGGCTATCCAAACTTCTGGGCTCATGGCGCTGGAGCGGTCTCTGCCGCCTGCGGTCTCCCTTCCCTCGATCTCTGAACCATTCCCCTGCACTGAAAAATCACGGGCAGTCTCGACACGCGCAGGCGGCTATACTGTTCTGCAAAATAGTACTTTCGGCGGTCTTGGTTGCTTTCATTAGTCTGCTCACCGGGTTTTTTCACCCCCTGGCCTTAGCGATCCGACTTAACCTTCCGGAACAAAATCACCTTGCCATCGTCCGACAACACTTTCCATTCAGGGCGCTCCTTCAGCAAAGAAGTCAGCGGCCACTCTACCGGGGCCAGCACCGCATCGAATCCGTAGCGCTCCATTAAACCACACCAATTCCATCCGCCCTGAAGCATGGCGAGATAATCTTTGCCGATTTCCGGCCCGTAGAAGTCGCTGCGGCCATCCACAAACACCCGCACCGAGGGGTAAAAGCGGAATAGCAGGTAATCGCCCCACTGGTCGGTTGTCAAAAGCCTGGAAGTTTTCAGCAATGCGCTGTTCTGATCGACCATTTTGATGGGGAACTTCTCTTCAAAAAAATCCTTTGGCCACTTAAAAGGTTCATTCGCAAAAATGAGCGCGACCACAAAAGCGGGAGTCCAGATCGCCGTTCTTCGGAAGCTCTTCCCGAAATCCAGAGAGAGTTGGGAGAGAACTCCGACGACGGATTTCGGGCTGCTCTTTTCTGCGAAGCGAACCCACCAGAGCGAGAGCTCAGACGCGATCAAAGGTGAAATGACGATTACATATAGGGTGACGTGGCGGGCCGAAATCAGCGCTTGATGCGCGAAATAGAGAATCCACAACACCTCGACAAGGCGCCCGCGCCGAGCCAGCGGCAGAATGGAAATCAATCCAAGAGCAAGCAGCAGTTCGAACTGCAGCATGCTCTCAGAATGAAAATTGGGGGACTGAAACTCCTGCACCACATCCTTGATCCAGGAAGAACTCAGGTATTGCGCCATGTGCTGATGCAGATGGTACCCATACGGATTGACCAGTGTTACCGCGGCGCAGGCAAAAAAGAGGCAGAAGTACCGCACAGGAACGCGCCAATCCGCGATGCCGCTTTTGTGCCAGGCGAGAACCTGCTCGAGGAGCGTTCCCCCCGCCGTCAGACCGATCAATGCGATGAGGACGGCAAAACCGCCATGTAAGTTGGTCCACAGCAATATGATCGGAACGAGCAGCCAGACTGCTGGCGATGGCCTTTCCCGATCTGCGGCGAGCATCCAAACGGAGATGGCAACTAAGAACAGCGTAAAAACATGGGGGCGCGCGTGGTAGTGAATGGATGCGGCACCCACCATCAACAGGCTAAGCGCGAGTGCGATGAAGGCGTTTGCCCTGCGCCAGATCATGTGCCTGAGTGTGACCGCGGCCGTGCCGGTGATCAGGAGGCCCGATATGAGTACGACACCTTTCAAGCCCAACGCAGCGTATAACTTGGCGTAGATGACATCGGAAAGCCACTCCCAGGCATACCAGTCCGCATTCGGGCGCGACCAGGAAAATATGTCTTTAACGGGAACGGAGCCGTGCTGAAGAATGTATTCTCCCGTACGAATGTGCCAGCCGGTGTCTCCATCCATTAGAAGCTGCGACCAGCCAAAGCCCATGGTGAACAGCCATAGTGTGATCGCGATGAAGAAGAGGTCAGAAAACGAAGGCAGAAGCAGGCGGCCCCAGAGGCTTGCAAGCGCCTGATCCACCTCTGACTTCTTCGCGCACGCCGTGATTGGATACTCGCCGGTCTGAGTCACAGTGAATTTCCGTTACTTAGGATGAGCATATGACCGGTCATATGCCGTTTGCAATCGGCTGAATGCCTTGGATGTTCGGGCAGGGGTCGATGCCGAAGTGCTGGCGTGCTTTGAGGGCGAGTTGAAATCGATCCTTAGTACCGGTCTTTTCGAAAATATGCATCAGGTGAACTTTGACGGTTCCCGGTGTGATCCGCAGAATTTCGGCGATTTCCCTGTTCTTCAAGCCCCGGCAAATGAGTTCGATTATTTCGCGCTCGCGTGGGGTTATGCGTAGCACCGAGGGGGAGTCGCCGAATCCCAAGCTGATTTCATGAGCGCTATCCAACCACACCCGCCCGGACGCGACAGTTCGAAAGCATTCGACGAGGGTTTGAACTGGGGCGGTTTTACTGATAAGGGCGCGGGCGCCGGAGTGGAGAGCGCGAAAGGTCTCCTGCTCGGCGCTCTCCACTACCCAAAGGATGATTCGCGAACGAGGTGATGCCGCAAGCAACTGGGGCACTTGCGGAAGGAGGGGACGCGGCGGATTGGACTGTCCTAGAACGATCAGGTCCGGGAGAATCGAGCCGATCTCAGAAAGAGATCCCGGCAAGTCTGCCCCATGTCCTGCGATCGTGAAGTCAGGCTGTGCGTCTAGAATGCGGTAGAGTCCCTCCACCGCGACGGGCTGAGCTTCACACACGAATACTGTGTAAGCCAATATCGAATCCTTCCAGGTGAAGGAATCGGCAGGACCACTAGAAACAATTAGCTAAGTAAGATCCCTGAGATGTGAGGGATATCCCTGGGGGAAATCTAGTTCCGTGACACACAACAGACCGATGATGGTCACGGTGAACTATTTAGACTTGGGCGGTGGCTTCCCGGACCAGATGCAAGGGAAGGATGGATGTGTGAAGCCAGAAATCCTCGATTCTCTGGACTAAGGCCGCGAAGGCATCGAACCCGAGCGGCTTCTCGACGATACAATTCGCGCGCTCGTTATAGATCTCGACGACTTTTTGCTGGGTGAGCGAGGTTGTGAATACAACAACGGGTATCGCCTTCGACGGAGAGTCGGACTTAAGCCGCTTCAGCAACTCTAATCCCGTAATGCCAGGCAGGTTCCAGTCCATAAGGATCAGATTCGGCAACTCTTCACCTTGAATAATCTGCAGCAACTCCTCGCCGGTATGGGCCAATCTTAGCTCCACGTGAGGATGACCGGCCAGAGCTTCCTGAAAAAGCCGGCGATCACCCGGATTATCATCCACATAAAGAATTCGGTACGAAGTCGAAGGATTCATAGTTAAGGGGCAGAACTTATGGACAGAACCGAAAAAGAAAGCCGCAAGATTGGAGGTTCCTGCGGCTTCAAAGTCAGTTCAGTGATGAGGGAAAGTCACGATTGCCTCGTCATTCGTTAGGACGCGTCAGAGATAGAGCTGTTTCCCCAAAAAGAGTAATCTCGTTTACAGTTCGCCATTGAGAGGTCGAGACTTGTGCAAACTTCTTAGCTTATGCTAGGTTAGTACCTACTAAGCTAGCAATTACTAAGGTCACCCCTTTGGAAAAAACCATATCCGCAAAGCCCCGGCTTACCTCGGAGGAGCGAAAAGCTTCGATTGTTGAAGCCGCCATTCGGCTATTTGCCGAAAGAGGTTTCCGCGGCACCACGACGCGCGAACTCGCAGCAGCCGTGGGTGTCAGCGAGCCCATCCTCTATGAACATTTCCGCACGAAGCGCGATTTGTATGCGGCGATTATTGAGACCGCGGCGCGTTCGGGCGTTGAGGTCATCGAAGCCCTGAAAGCGAAGTATCTCGAGAAACAAGACGATCTAGGCTTTTTCGTGGAGCTGGCATCCATGATTTTCCACTGGTACATCGAAGGTGCCGACTTGGTGCGCCTACTGCTATTCAGCAATCTCGAGAATCACGAATTGAAGGATCTGTTCCAAAACAAGAGCGGGCGCCTGGTGGGACTGATCTCCGAGTACATTTCGCGCAGGGTGGAAGCGGGCGCCATGCGTCCCGTGAATCCGCAAGTTGCCGCCCGGGCATTTCTGGGGATGATCGCGAATTACGCGCTGTACGACAAGGTATTTCATTGCTCGCCTCTTCCCATGTCAGATCACGACGTCGCCACGGAGATGGTGACGATTTTTCTAGGAGGCCTGTCCAAACAGGAGAAGTTATGATCGGTCGAATCATAGTATTGGGAATCGCGCTGGTCCTGCTGACCGGTTGTGCAAAGAACGAGAAAAAGGCTGAAGCGGCAAGCACACCAAAGCCGGCAGAGCCGATTGCTGTGCAGACAGTCCGCGCGGAGACTCGGCAAATGGATAAGACGATTTCGGTTACCGGGTCTCTGAACCCGGACGAAAGCGTAACGATGAGCTTTGAAGTTCCCGGGCGGATTCGGTCAATCGGTGCGGATTTCGGGCAGAACGTGCGGCAAGGGCAGGTGCTGGCGGAGTTGGACAGCCGCGAGTTGACCTACCAACTAGAGCGTTCGAAGGCGTCCGTGACGCAGGCTCTCGCACGGCTGGGATTGAATTCGAACCAGGAGAATGTGACGCCGGAGTCCACGGCTGCGATCCGTCAAGCGACGGCCCAAATGGAAGACGCGAAATCAAAGTTCGATAACGCCGCCCAATTGGTGAAGACCGGCGATATCTCCAACGAGCGCTTTGTTGAAATCGAGAAGGGCTTTCGAGCGCGGTACGCGGCGCTCGAGGCGGCTCGTGATGAGATGCGAACGCAACTGGCCAGCATCCGGGCGCTGCAAGCAGAAGTAAAGCTGTCGGAGAAGCGGTTGGCCGATACCGTATTGCGCGCCCCATTCGACGGAGCGATCACGCAGAAGATGGCATCGCCGGGCCAATATATGAAAGAGAACACACCGGTGCTGATGCTGGTGAAGACTTCTCCGATGCGCCTGCGCGTCGATATTCCGGAAACAGCATCCTCGTCGGTAAGGGTTGGCACTTCTTTGACTTTCACCACCGATGCCGCGCCCGGAGTGCAGTACACGGCGGTGGTCAAAGAACTGAATCCGACACTGGATTCAAAATCGCGCTCATTGACCGCGGAGGCAAGACTGGTGTCGAAAGACACACGGCTCCGTCCTGGGATGTTCGTACAAGTGCAGCTTGTGGTAGCAAACCACGCGGATGTTGTGGTAGTTCCACGCGCGGCGGTCTACACGGTAGCCGGGTTAACGAAACTCTTTCTGATACGCGACGGGAAGGCTCTGGAACTCCGGATTTCACCCGGCCAGGAACTGAATGGCTGGGTGGAGGTGCCGCGTCAAGCGGTGAACCCGGGTGATGCGGTCGCGGTTTCCGCGCTGCCGCAATTGATTCAGGGCGCCCCGGTGCGGGCGACAGGAAAAGTTTAGCGATGCAGAAATTAGCCGAAATCTGTATACGGCGGCCCGTCTTCGCCACCATGCTGGTTCTCGCGTTGGTGGTGCTCGGCATGGACGCCTATCGAAAACTGGGCGTGGACTTCTTCCCGAAAGTCGATTTCCCGACAGTTACGATTACGACGACGTTACGGGGCGCTGCGCCTGAAGAAGTAGAGAGCCAAGTGAGCAAACGTATCGAGGAGGCCGTAAATACGATCAGCGGCATCGACGATCTGCGCTCCATCTCATCGGAAGGCGTTTCGCTCGTAGTCGTGCAGTTCCTGCTCGATAAGGATCCAGAAGTAGCGGCGCAGGAGGTACGCGACAAGGTTTCGCGTATTCTAACGACCCTGCCGCGGGATACGGATCCACCAGTGATCGAAAAAATCGCGACAGACGCCTCGCCGATTCTCAACGTGGTGGTCGCGTCGGGGCGCGATCTGCGCGAGACCACAAAGATAGTGGATGACCGCATCAAGAAAAACATCGAATCCATCACCGGCGTAGGACAGGTTCGCTTTGTGGGCGACCGTACGCGCCAGGTGCAGATCTGGCTCGACGGCGAAAAGCTCAACTCCTACAACCTGAACATTGAGCAGGTTCGCGCGTCCGTCGCATCACAAAACGTGGAAGTGCCGGGCGGACGAGTGGACCAGGGCTCCAGAGAGCTCTCCCTGCGCACGATGGGACGCGTGGAGCATCCGGAGGATTTCGGCCGCATTGTCGTTGCTTCCGTAGCCGGCAGTCCGGTGCGCGTAAACGATATCGGGCATGTGGTGGACGGAGTGGAAGAGCCGAGATCGCTAGCGCGGCTGGACGGCACGCCGGCGGTGGTACTCGAAGTGCGCAAACAGGCGGGCACGAATACCTTGACGGTGATTCACGCCATTAAAGACCGTATTGCAGAGTTGCAGAAATCCATGCCTTCGGATTTCAAGATCACGTACACTCGCGATCAGTCCGGATTCATATCGGACGCTTTCCAGGCGGTACAGGAACACCTGATCCTGGGCGGAATCTTTGCCGCTGCGATCGTCTTCCTCTTCATCCGGAGTTGGCGATCCACGCTCATTGCAGCCGTTGCCATTCCGACATCGATTGTTTCCACTTACACGCTCATGAATGCGATGGGCTTCACGCTGGACCAGATCACAATGCTGGCGCTGGTGCTGATGGTCGGCATCGTCATCGATGACGCGATTGTGGTGCTCGAGAACGTGTTCCGGTTCGCGGAAGAAAAGGGCATGGGGCCGATGGAAGCCGCGCTGATGGGCACCCGGGACATCGGCCTGGCTGTGTTGGCAACAACGTTAAGTCTGGTGATCATCTTCCTGCCGGTCGCCATGATGGGCGGCATCGTAGGCCGGTTCATGTCGAGTTTCGGATACACGGCCGCGTTCGCGATTATGGTGTCGCTGCTGGTGAGCTTCACACTTACGCCGATGCTGTGCTCTCGCTTCCTGAAGGTAAAGACGTCGGACGTTGCGCACTCCTCGAAATCGCGCGGTTTCTTTCACAGGGTCGATGAACTGTACCGCCGGATGCTCGGCTGGTCGATGTCGCATCGCTGGGTGATCGTGGCAATATCCGTACTCGTAATGTTATCGAGCGTGCCGTTATTCATGATCATCGGCAAGGACTTCCTGCCGCAAGATGACCAGAGTGAATTCGAAGTGCTGTTTCGAATGCCGCCCGGGTCCTCATTAGCGGGAACGGAATCCGTAGTGAAGCAACTCGAAGCGGAATTGAAGCAGTTGCCGGGAGTGAAGAATCTTCTCTCCGCGATCGGCGCCGATTCGCGGAAGCAGGTAGATCGCGGATCCGTACTAGTGGAGTTGGTGGACCCGAAAGACCGCAAGGCGGTTCAGAAGGACATCATGCTGATGGCGCGCGACCGCCTGGCCAAGTTCCGCGACATCACTGTAGGCGTCCAGTTGCCTGCCCTGATTCAGGGTGGCGGATCGAATGCGAACCTGCAGTTCTTCTTGCAAGGTCCCGACCTGCCGACGCTCGACAAGTATGCGCAGCAGATCAAAAAGAAACTTGCAGAAACGCCGGGCGTGACGGATCTTGACAGTTCCTACGAAGCCGGCAAGCCGGAGTTGCGCGTACAGATCAATCGCGATAAAGCAGCAGATCTGAACGTGAATGTGGCCTCCGTCGCAAACGCGTTGCGCACGCTGGTGGGCGGAGATGACCAGGTGAGTACATATCGCGAGGGCGATGACCGGTACGACGTGCAGATCCGTGTGGACAAGGCGTTCCGCGATTCCCCGGCCGCGCTGGAGCGGTTGTATGTTCCTTCCGCAACTCTAGGCAACGTGCCCGTCTCGAACGTGGCGGCGCTGGTGCCGGCAACAGGACCAACACAAATAGAGCGCTACAACCGGCAGCGTCAAATCCTGATCACGGCAAACCTGGTGCGCGGACAGTCACTCAGCAATGTGCTCGAAATCCTGAATAAGGAGATGGAAGACATGAAGATGCCGGCGGAGTACCGCTCCGGCCTGATCGGCGCCAGCAAGGAGTTCGGGCGGGCCGCGCAGAACTTCATGATTGCGTTTCTGCTCTCGATCATCTTCATGTATATGGTGCTGGCGGCGCAGTTCGAGAGCTTCATCGATCCGGTGACGATTCTGCTCAGCCTGCCGCTCTCAGTGCCGTTTGCTTTGATTTCGCTGCTACTTGCGAATGAGAACTACTCAATCATCTATACGTCGGTAGGCATTCTGGTGCTGTTCGGAATCGTAAAGAAGAACTCGAT
>CAYXLI010000010.1:0-158011 GCA_964464925.1 uncultured Solibacteraceae bacterium
AATCCAGACCGCACATGGCGCAGATGCCTTTGTCGCGGCGAAACACATGATCCCGCAGATAACCCGGGTCGCTCCGGAGCTTCCACTCATGCACGCAGAAGCCGGAGCAGAATGTCCGGCGTCCAGCGGGCACTTCCAGTGAGCACCAACGGCAGAGGGCTCTGCCGTTATCACCGGTAGGCAGATCCTTGGGGTCTACCCAGCCACCGGGCATCGCGCGGGAAGTGCTCATCGCACAAACATTTTAGCGCAGAGATGTTTTAGACAACGGCGGAGATCAGCGCTACGGGCTGTTCCTGTAAGACTTCCAGGAACGCCTGCGCCGCGCGATGGAATTTCTTCTTCTTGCGATAGATGATGCCGAGCGGCCGTGAGAGGGCGGGCACAATGGAGGCGGCCGCCAGCCGGCCCTGCTCGAGTTCGGTCTTTAAGATCCGCGCCGGAACAATGCTCACGCCCGAGCCGACTTCGAGTGCCTCTTTGATGGTTTGGAGGTTATCGAAATGCAGAGTGACGTGCACACTGACATCGTTAAATCGCAGATACCGGTCCACTTCCCGCCGGATTGGCAGGTCATCATCGAAGCCGACGAAATCCAGGTGCTGCAACTCGGTGGCGTGCACACGCTGCTGCCCGGCGAGCGGATGCTTGGGCGACATCGCCAGCACCATGTCTTCCTCCCGCCACGGCAAAACGGCAATCTCGCGGGTCGGCTCCGGGTAGCTTACCAGCCCGAGTTCCGCGCGGTCCGAAAGGACTGCCTCATAAACCTTTTCTGGCCGCAAGTACTCGACATGCAGCCGCACTGTGGGCTGGCGCTCGTGGAATTTCGCTTCCAACTGCGCCATTTCCGAAATGCCGACCGAGTAGATCGACGCAATCCGAACAGTGCCTTCCACTTCGAGTTTCAACTCGCCCAAGGCGGCGTGGAACTCCTCGCGGCGCCGCAAGATATCGCGGCACATCTCGTTGTAAAGCCGGCCGGCAGGAGTTATAAACAGAGGACGGGTAGAACGGTCGAGCAGGGTGGTACCAAGAGCCTTCTCCAGTTCCTGAATCTGCTGGCTGGCGGCGGAGGGAGTTATGCCGTTCATTTCGGCACCGCGGCTAAGGCTTTTTGTTGCAGCAATATCCCGGAAAAGCTGGAGTGAATCGAAGCTCACATGCTTCAGTGTATATTAAGAGCAGCTAACAATGCAATGGGCAAGTTTAATTTGACCTAAAGTTGGTCGATTGCTATACTGCTTTCATCCCCCTGGGGAGGAGTGTCAATGAACCACGAGCGTTTACCCAACGGGCTCCCTGTGGAGCAAGGGCTATACGATCCGAAGAATGAGCGCGACGCCTGCGGTATCGGTTTCGTCGTCAATATCAACGGAGAACGGACCCACGAGATTATCACGAAGGGAATCCAGATTCTGGTGAACCTGACGCACCGCGGCGCGTGCGGCTGCGATCCGGAAACCGGCGACGGGGCCGGCATCCTGATCCAAGTTCCGGATAGGTTTTTCCGACGTGAATGTGCGAAACTCGGCTTCACTCTTCCGCCGGAGGGTGAATATGGCGTCGGCATGGTCTTTCTGCCGGTGGAACGGCAGCAGCGGCTCGCATGCGAAGGCATCATCGAACGTATCGCCCAGGAGGAGGGCCTAACGGTCCTTGGCTGGCGCGACACTCCGATCAATGCAAATGCGATCGGCCGAGTAGCGCGTGCGTCGCAGCCCTATATCGAACAGATTTTTATCGGCAGCGCGCACGGGATGGGTCAAGACGAACTCGAGCGCAAGCTTTACGTGGTCATGAAGCGCGCGGAGAACGAAGTGTTCAACCACGACGAGATTCGCGATAAGGATTTCTTCTACATCCCCTCGCTCTCCTCGCGCACCATCGTCTATAAAGGACTGCTGCTCGCTCCGCAGATTACCGATTTCTACATTGAACTCTCGGATCCGGACTGCATGAGCGCGCTCTGCCTGGTGCACCAGCGCTTCTCGACAAACACCTTTCCCACCTGGCCGCTGGCGCATCCCTTCCGCTACGTCTGCCACAACGGCGAGATCAACACGGTCAAGGGCAACGTGAACTGGATGTACGCCCGGCAGTCGATTCTGAATACCGAGCAGTTGGGCGATGACGTGAAGAAACTCTTCCCGGTCATTTCGCCGAATGGCAGCGATTCTTCTTCTCTCGACAACGCGGTGCAACTGCTCACGCTGGGCGGGCGCGCACTTCCACACGTCATGGCGATGCTGATCCCGGAAGCGTGGGATGCGGACACGACGATGTCGCCGGAGAAGAAGGCATTCTACGAGTACCATGCCTCTCTGATGGAGCCGTGGGACGGCCCCGCTGCTGTCGCGTTCACGGACGGGCGCGTGATTGGCGCAACGCTCGACCGTAACGGACTGCGTCCGGCACGGTACCTGGTTACGCATAACGGCATGCTGATCATGGCGTCGGAAACCGGCGTACTGCCAGTAAAGCCGGAAGAAGTGAAGTTCAAAGGCCGCCTGCAGCCCGGCAGGATGCTGCTGGTGGACCTGGAAGAAAAGCGCATCATCCCGGACGAAGAGCTGAAGAACAAGCTTTCCTCCCGCCGACCTTATGGCCAGTGGCTGAAGGAAAACCAGATCGAACTCGACGCGCTTCCGGAACCGCCGCGCGTGTACGCGTCCGATCTCGAGACCATCACGCAACGGCAGCGGGTATTCGGCTATACGGACGAGGACATCCGTATCCTGCTCACGCCGATGGCCTCGA
Source organism: uncultured Solibacteraceae bacterium (assembly GCA_964464925.1). Lineage (GTDB taxonomy): Bacteria > Acidobacteriota > Terriglobia > Bryobacterales > Bryobacteraceae > CAYXLI01. Next base: position 2,761 of record CAYXLI010000010.1, read on the forward strand.
ACGGCGAGGAAGCAATCGGGTCGATGGGCATCGACACGCCGCTGGCCTGCCTGTCGGATAAGCCGCAATCGCTGTTCAACTATTTCAAGCAGTTGTTTGCGCAGGTGACCAATCCGCCGATCGATCCGATCCGCGAAGAGCTGGTGATGTCGCTCACCAGCTACATCGGAAATGAGCGCAACATCCTGCAGGAAACGCCGCAGCACTGCCACACGCTGAAGCTGCAGCACCCGATTCTGACCAACCGCGATCTGGAAAAGCTACGCCGCGTATCCTGGGGCGATTTTCTCGCCTGCACACTACCGATGCTGTATCGGGTAAACGGCGATGAGGCCGAACTCGAACGCGCGCTGGACGGCCTCTGCAAGCGCGCTTCGCTTTCCATCAAGAACGGCTATTCCGTGTTGATCCTCTCGGACCGTGGTGTGGACGAAGAATCTGCGCCGATCCCGAGCCTGCTTGCGCTGACCGCGGTACACAATCATCTGATCCGGGAAGGCACGCGTACGCAGGTTGCTCTGATCATCGAATCCGGCGAGCCGCGCGAAGTGATGCACTTCTGCCTGCTCATCGGCTATGGCGCCAGCGCGATCAATCCCTATCTCGCGATCGAAACGCTCGAAGAGATGGCTCTGCGCGGTCAACTGCCGCAGAAGATGACGTTCGAGCACGCCCTGAAGAACTATAAGAAGGCCGTAAACAAAGGTCTGCTGAAGGTGTTCTCGAAGATGGGCATCTCCACACTGCAAAGCTACCGCGGCGCACAGATCTTTGAAGCCATCGGCCTGAACAAGAAGCTGGTGGACAAGTATTTCACTGGAACCGCCAGCCGGATCGAAGGGGTCGGCCTGGACGTGCTCGCTCGCGAAGCGAAGATGAAGCACGATTACGCGTTCCGCCCGGTTTCCGATTCGGACACCGAACTCGACGTGGGCGGCGCGTATCAATACCGCGTGCGCGGCGAGTATCACCTATTTAATCCACTGACCGTCAGCAAGCTGCAGCATGCGGTGCGACAGTCGAACTTCGAGACCTTCAAGGAATATACCGACCTCATCAATAATCAGGCGAAGAACCTGTGCACCCTGCGCGGGCTGATGAAGCTAAAGAAGGCTGCAAAATCTGTGCCGCTCGAAGAGGTCGAACCGGCCAGTGAAATCGTGAAGCGCTTTGCCACGGGCGCCATGTCCTACGGCTCCATCAGCAAGGAAGCGCATGAGACGCTCGCGATTGCGATGAACCGCATCGGCGGCCGCTCCAATACGGGCGAGGGTGGGGAAGACGAAGACCGCTTCGAACGCGACGAGAATGGCAACTGGCGCCGCAGCGCCATCAAGCAGGTGGCCTCTGGCCGCTTCGGTGTTACCACGAATTACCTGGTGAATGCCGACGAGCTGCAGATCAAGATCGCACAGGGCGCCAAGCCCGGCGAAGGCGGCCAGCTTCCCGGCCACAAGGTGGACGAGAACATTGCACGCACCCGGCACTCGATTCCCGGAGTGGGGCTGATCTCGCCTCCGCCACATCATGATATTTACTCGATCGAAGATCTCGCGCAGTTGATCTACGATCTCAAGAACGTCAATCCACAAGCGCGCGTCTCGGTGAAGCTGGTCGCCGAAGTCGGCGTGGGCACCGTGGCGGCAGGCGTCGCCAAGGCGCATGCGGACCTGGTGTTGATCAGCGGGTACGACGGCGGAACGGGCGCGTCGCCGCTGACTTCGATCAAGCACGCAGGCATTCCGTGGGAACTGGGGCTCGCCGAGACCCAGCAGGTTCTTGTGATGAACGACCTGCGGAGCCGGATCCGCGTGCAAACGGACGGCAAACTGCAGACCGGCCGTGACGTCGCAATCGCGGCGCTTCTCGGCGCCGAAGAGTTCGGCTTCTCCACTGCTCCGCTGGTGACGATGGGATGCATCATGATGCGCAAGTGCCACCTAAACACCTGCCCGGTCGGTATTGCGACTCAGGACCCATCGCTGCGCAAGAAGTTTACCGGCCAGCCCGAGCACGTGATCAACTACTTCTTCTTCATCGCGGAAGAACTTCGGCAGTTGATGGCTGAGATGGGTTTCCGAAAGATGGACGAGATGATCGGCCGTGTTGACATGATCGAGATGGAAGAAGCGGTCGAACACTGGAAGGCGCGAGGCCTCGACTTCTCCTCGATTCTGTACCGCCCCGCGGTTCCGAACCGGGTGGGCCGCCGCTGCCTGATTTCTCAAGACCACGGCATTGATAAGGCTCTCGATTACAAGCTGATCGAACACGCGTCGGAAGCGATTGAAAACCAGACGCCGATAGAGATCAAGCTTCCTATCAAAAACATCCACCGTACGGTAGGCGCGATGTTGAGCGGCCAGATCGCGAAGCGCTACGGCTCAGAAGGCCTGCCGGACAATACGATCAAGTTCTATTTCACCGGCTCGGCCGGACAGAGCTTCGGCGCATTCCTTGCCAAAGGTGTGACACTCACACTGGAAGGCGATGCAAACGACTACGTTGGCAAAGGACTCTCCGGCGGCAAGCTGGTGGTGTTCCCGCCCCGGCAATCAACTTTCCTCCCGGAAGAGAACATTCTTATCGGCAATGTTGTGCTGTACGGCGCGACATCCGGCGAAGCGTTTTTCAACGGAGTAGCGGGAGAGCGCTTCGCCGTCCGGAATTCCGGCGCAACCGCGGTGGTGGAAGGCGTGGGTGACCACGGCTGCGAATACATGACCAAGGGATTGGTCGTCGTTCTCGGACGCACTGGCAAGAACTTTGCGGCGGGCATGTCCGGGGGCTTCGCGTTTGTTCTCGATGAGACGGGCGAGTTTGTCTCGACGCGTTGCAACAGGGCCGGCGTGGATCTGGAAGCGGTCACGGATGCCGCCGAAATACAGGCGCTACAGAACCTGATCGAGCGCCATGTGGAAGCGACTGAATCGCCCCGAGGCAAATGGATTCTGGAGAATTGGGCGGACATGCTGCCAAAATTCGTAAAGGTCTATCCGCACGAATACAAGCGCGTCCTGGGTGCGCAGCGCCCACGTGCCACGGCAGTGGAAAACGAACCCAAGGTATTGCAAGAGGAACGGATTAATGGGTAAGGTTACCGGATTCATGGAGTATACGCGGCAACTGCCGCAGCGCCGGCCCGTGGCCGAACGGGTCAACGACTATTTCGAGGTCTACCAGCCGTTCCCGGAGGAACAGGTACAACTACAGGGCGCGCGTTGCATGGATTGCGGCGTACCGTTCTGCCACACGGGTTGCCCGCTGACGAACATCATTCCAGACTGGAACGACTTCGTATACAAGGGGCGCTGGGAGCAGGCAATCCGCACGCTCCATGCGACAAACAACTTCCCAGAGTGGACCGGACGTATCTGCCCTGCGCCGTGTGAGGCCGCGTGCGTGCTGGGCATCAATGAGCCGCCGGTCACCATCAAGCAGATCGAGAAGACAATCATTGAGCATGCGTGGGAACAGGGCTGGATCAAGCCTGAGCCGCCCGCGCATCGCACAGGCAAGAAGATTGCGATCATCGGATCCGGCCCAGCAGGTCTTGCGGCGGCGCAGCAGTTGAACCGCGCCGGCCACTGGGTCACTCTTTATGAGAAGGCGGACCGCATCGGCGGCCTGCTGCGCTATGGCATTCCGGATTTCAAGATGGAGAAGTGGACGATCGACCGCCGTCTCGATCAGATGCGCGCCGAGGGTGTGAAGTTTGTGACCGGCGCCCACGTAGGCGTGAATTTGCCTGTTACCGAACTGCGCAAGGAGTTCAACGCAATCGTGATCACGACAGGCGCCGAGCAGGCTCGCGACTTGCCCGTGCCCGGCCGGGAGTTAAAGGGAATTCACTTTGCGATGGAGTTTCTGCCTCAGCAGAACCGCAAGATCGCAGGGGATCAAATGGACAAGCAGATTACGGCGACGGGTAAGCATGTGGTGGTGATCGGCGGTGGCGATACCGGCGCGGATTGTATCGGCACCTCGCATCGCCAGAAGGCAGCATCCGTCACGCAGTTCGAGATCATGCCGATGCCGCCGTCCGACCGGTCGCCGCTGACGCCTTGGCCGCTCTGGCCGTTGCAGTTGCGCGTCGAAAGCTCTCATGAAGAAGGCGGCAAGCGCGATTGGAGCGTTGCCACTACCAAGTTCACCGGCGACGAGCGCGGAAACGTCAAGCAGTTGCACGGCGTGCGTGTCGGGCCCCCGCCGAAGTTCGAGGCAGTATCCGGGTCCGAGTTCACGATTCCGGCCGACCTGGTCCTGCTTGCGATGGGCTTCACCGGACCGGTGAAGGGCGGGCTGGTTGAGCAACTCGGATGCGAGTTAAACGTGCGCGGCAACGTGCATACCGACGAGCACTATCACACCAGCGTGCCGGGCGTATTCGCAGCCGGTGACGCCCGCCGCGGCCAGTCGCTGGTCGTGTGGGCGATCGCCGAAGGCCGCAAAGCGGCCCGTGCGGTGGATCTCTCGCTGATGGGTGAGACCAAGCTCACATAAAGGCCCGTTAGGCCTTCGAAAATGCAGACCGCAGCAGCTGCAGACTCTTCGGCACTGCGGTCTGCGGATCTTCCTTCCCTTCCATTTCCAGAGATACCCACCCGCGGAAGCCTGCTTTGCGCAGGATCTTTGCAATGCGATCGTAATCGAGGTCCAGTGTGTACCAGACGCCTCCTCCATAGTAGGTCTTCGCCTGCACGATAGTGGCGTAGGGCGCGAGGCGCTCGATTCCCTCGTACGGATCGCCAGGATAGTTGCCTGTATCGAGATTGATGCCGAGCCACGGCGAGCTGACTGCTTTGTGGATGTAGAGGAGATTGTCGAGGCTCGTGGTCAGACCCCAGTGGTTTTCGAGCGCCATTACAACACCATGTTCGGCGGCGGTGGGCAGGCATTCGCGCATCGATTCGACACACCAGTTCAGCGCGTCCTGCTCCTTATATCCGGGCAGAGGCGGCTCGTTGCCTTTCACCTTCATGAGGTCATCGAAAGAGGGCACGGTTTTCCAGCGGCCGGAGTTCAGGCGGATTGCTCCCATTCCGAGCTGTGCCGCGAGGCGGATGCACTTCTGCGTGTGCTGCACCGCGGCCTCGCGCTCCTCCTTCTTCGGAGAGACGAAGTCCTGGTGGATTGATAGCATCACCAGGGCCAAGCCACGCTCGAAGGCCATGCGCTTGAGTTTGTTCAGAGCTTCCGGAGACTCGTCGGTCATCTGGCGGTGGAGTAATTCGACGCCATCGAAGCCGAGAGCCGCCGCGTTTTCGACCACCTTCTCGACCGGATACTTGTCGCCGCGAAGGTGCCAATAGGAATACGTGGAAACGGCCAGGCGGACCGGCGATGTGTTCGGTGCAGCCGCCGCAAGGAGTGGTGCGAATGCTGTTTGTAATGCGCCCCGGCGAGTAATATCCATGAGTTTGATTTTAGCTGCCGATCGTGATCACGTTCTTGATGCCGGGCACTTTGCCGGAAAGCGGCTCCAGCGCATGCTCGATAGGAACCCGGTTGGAGATGATCTGCGCGACCGTTCCGGGCCACGCGGCTTCGAACTTCTGGAGGTCTGCGATGGCGGCTTCGAAGCTACGTTTGGGTGCATTGACGGTGCCGAACAGAAGCTGATTCTTCAAAACGAGATTGCGCATCAGGCGATCGGTATCTACTGGCACGGGAGCTTTGCGCCCGGGCACTCCCGTGAAGATGAAGACACCGTTCGGCCCCAGTGCGGCCAGGAAGTCAAAGGCGAGCTTGGATGCGCCGATTGCTTCGTAAACCACATCGAGCGTCTTCGCGAAATCCTGTAGGACAGACTCGGGAGAGATTTTCGAGGCATCGATGAAGTCCGCCCCGATCTGATGGGCGATGGCCTCGCGATCCCCGTCAGGGCTGGGGTTGGAATAGACCCAGACGGAAAAGCCACGAATGCGAAGAGCCATCGCGCCAAGCAGTCCGACCGGGCCCGCTCCCAACACGACCGCCTGCTTCGGTTTCCCGTCCTGCTTATACCAAGGCAGCCGCTGCTGTACTTCGCCGAGTTGCTCAAGACCTTTCTCCGCAATGGTGAGCGGCTCGACAAGAACGGCGGTGTTACGCAACGCCGAGGGCACCAGATTGAGATAAGACTCATCCTCTACTACGTATTCGGCCATGAACCCGTGCTGCTGTTTGATGCCGCGTTCGGTGAAATCGCCGGTGTAACAGAAGTCTTGCCGTCCGTTGCGGCACGCGATGCACTCCGGGTGGTTGCAGGGACGGCGAACGGTAGGAATGACGAGATCGCCTTTGCGGAAGGTCGAGCCGCCCGGATCCACGACCTCGCCGAGTGACTCGTGGCCGATGATCAGGTACTCGGACGAGTCGGGGGGCGTGCCGTAATCGAAAGAGACAATCTCCTTGTCGGTTCCGCAGATCCCAACGTTGAGCATCCGCAGCTTTACTTCCCTAGCGGACCGCAATGCAGGTTCAGGGTGATCGATGATGCGCACTTCTTTGATCGTGGGGAAGACGGCAACGGCCTTCATAGGCTGTTGATGATAGCATCTACGGCGAGGCCTTCTCTGGATGAATCCGATTGGACGTTACATATTCGTGTTGTTCGCCGGCTGCCTATTCGCGCAGAACGGAGCGCAGTTCAGCGAGTGGAAAGCCGCACCCGGAAATCGTTTGCCGAAAGCAGGATGTTCCGCATTGCGGAGTTTGTCGGGTTATGAATTCACGGTCGCGACGGCTGAGCTGGTCCCGGCCACCGATGGCGTGCCCGAGCACTGCCGAGTGTCCGGGCTGGTTCAGCCGGAGGTGCGATTCGTGGTCACGTTGCCATCGGTGTGGAACGGCCGTCTGTACATGTCCGGCAATGGAGGGTTTGCAGGAGAACCGCTGGATGCACCGGCGCGTGACAGGACGCGTGCCGTGGCATTACGTAGTGGCTTCGCGACCGCGGACACGAACACAGGACATGATGCGCGGATCGAGCCGCAAGGCTCCTTCGCTAGCAATCCGCAAAAGCTGCTGGACTACGCTTTCCGTGCCGTTCACGTGACGGCGGAGACAGCCAAGAAACTGGCTCAGGCTTACTATGGCGCGTTGCCCGCGCGAGCGTACTTCGACGGCTGCTCGACAGGAGGGCGGCAAGGACTGATCGCGGCGCAGCGGTTTCCAGCGGACTTCGACGGGATTGTGGTGGGAGCGCCGGTGTTGAATTTTACCGGAACGATGCTTTCTTATACCTGGATCAACCAAGTGCTGCTGTCTGCGGGGCTTCGCGAGGAGCAACTGAGGACCTTAGCGGACCGCGTATATGCAAGCTGCGACGAGAAAGATGGACTGAAGGACGGCATCATCGGCGATCCGAGAAAATGCGATTTTCAACCGGAGCGCGATCTTCCGAAATGCAGCGGCGACAGGACGGGCGCGGATTGCTTTACCGCACAACAGATCGCGGCGATTCAGCGTATGCATACCGATGTGACCGCGGGCGGCAAGCGCCTGTTTCCGGGCTTTCCGGTAGGAGCGGAGGCAATCGCAGGGAATCGGAGTGGGCTGTTGAATTGGTTCATTCGCAATGACGGTGCTACTCTGTCAACCGGTTTCGCGAGTTCGTTCCTGCGCGATGTGGCCCTTTCCGGTTCAAAGGAATCGATCGATTGGAAGACTTTCGACTTTGAGAAAGATCCAGCACGTCTGGGAACTATGCACGCGATCCTGGATGCTACCGACACTGACTTGAGCGCGTTCCGGGTGCACGGCGGGAAGATCCTCATGTACTACGGCTGGGCGGACCCTGCACTGAATCCTCTGATGGGTGTGGAGTATTACGAGCAGATGCGGGAAAAGATGGGGGCAGGCACCACGGACTTCTTCCGTCTTTTTATGGTTCCGGGAATGTTCCACTGCCGGGGCGGTGTGGGGCCGGACGCGTTTGACGCCATGACGCCGTTGGTGAACTGGGTGGAGAAAGGAACGAAGCCCGAGGTGTTGAAGGCGAAGCAGACGAACCGGTCGCGGCCGCTGTGCCCGTATCCGCAAGTGGCCCGGTACAGCGGAAGCGGCAGCGTGGACGATGCCGCCAGCTTCCGCTGCGTCGCCCCTTAGCGATACCACGCATTGTGCTTGTAGCGGTAGATCTGATCACTAAGACGGTTCTCCTGGCGATTCACCAGCGCCCTCTCGCCGCGGGTCAGATAACCGCCATTGATAGCGCGGTCGCGATTGATCTCACGACGCAAGCCGGCTTCTTCCGATTCCAGGCGAGCGGCCTCGAAGGGCGTCAACGATCCGCTGCCGATTCCCTGGGCAATTCGCCCCTGCTGCTCGTGCTGGCGGTAATCTACTTCCGCCGCCGACATGAGGCTGGTCATCAGGGCTGCTGCAATCATTATCTTTTTCATTTGTTTCTGCCTCCTGCGCAGTTAAATGCAAACGAACAACAGAAGTTGTGCGGAAAGGCCATTAAAGTCACTTCACGCGGAGTTACTGGATAATAGAGATATGCATTGGAAGCAACTCCCCGTGGCGGCGGCATTGTGCCTGGCTCTTGCCACACAGGCGCAGACGCCTACGGATTGGCAGACCGCGAAGGAATTGGCGGGCGTGGATATGAGCAAACTCTCTGCGCTGCAGAAGCCCGTCGCGCTGTCGATTCTGCGGGAAGCGCCGTGTACGTGCGGCTGCAACATGAAAATTGCCGAATGCCGCGTGAAGGATCCGGCGTGCGCGTACAGCAAGGCCTTGGCCGCACTCGCAGTGAAGTCGGTCGCGGAAGGGAAGACACCCGCGCAGGCGCAACAGGTACTCGCGGCATCGAAGATCGCCCCTCCGCCTCCACCACCGCTGCTGGAGGATCCGGTAAAGCTGAATACCGACGGCTCTCCAGTCAAGGGGCCGGCGAATGCGAAGGTAACGATCGTAGAGTTCTCCGACTTCCAGTGCCCGTATTGCTCGCTCGCGGTGATGAAGGCTTACGAAGTGATGAAGGCGTATCCGAACGAGGTGAAGCTTGTGTTCAAACACTTCCCGCTTTCGGAGATGCATCCGATGGCGCACCTGGCGGCTGAAGCCTCGATGGCGGCGGATGCACAGGGGAAGTTCTGGCCGATGCACGACAAGCTGTTCGCGAATTTCCGCAATCTGAGCCGCGAGCGCATCGTTGCCGCGGCGAACGAAGTAGGGCTGGACATGCAGCGCTTCACGGCCGAGATGACCGCAGGCAAGTACCGCGCCGTGGTGGATAAAGATTTGAAGGAAGCCATGCAACTGGGACTCGGCGCGACGCCGACGTTCTACGTGAATGGCCGCAAATTCAACGCGAATCCCGATCTTGCGAACCTGAAGCCGATTATCGATGCGGAGCTGAAGAAAAAGTAAGCCGCCGATCAGCCGCCGACGAGCGGGTCGGCTTCCAGGTACTGCAATTCGTGAAGCCGCTGGTAAATGCCACCGTGATTGATGAGGTCATCGTGTGTACCAGTTTCCACAACGCGACCGCTGTCGAGGACGACAATCTTGTCGGCACGCCGGATGGTGCTCAGCCGGTGCGCGATCACGATCACCGTGCGGTGTTCGATCAAGTTTGCGAGCGCCCGTTGCACGAGGACTTCGCTCTCGGTATCGAGATGCGATGTGGCTTCGTCGAGGATCAGGATCGGAGCGTTCTTTAGCAGTGCGCGGGCAATGGCGATACGCTGACGCTGGCCACCGCTGAGTTTCGCGCCGCGCTCGCCGATGATGGTGTCGTAGCCTTCCGGCAGTCGCGAGATGAATTCCTCCGCCAGCGCGTTGCTAGCGGCGGCCTCGATCTCCGCAACAGTTGCCTCAGGCTTGCCGTAGCGGATATTGTTCGCGACGGTGTCGTTGAACAGGAACGTGTCCTGCGCGACCATGCCGATGTGTTTCCGCAGCGAGCTGAGCTTGATGTCACGGACGTCGTTGCCGTCGATCAAGACCGCTCCGGACAGAACATCGTAGAATCGCGGCACAAGATTCGCAAGTGTGGTCTTACCGGCTCCGCTGGGGCCGACCAGAGCGACCACTTCACCGGCTTTCACTTCAAGCTGTATGCCGTTCAGAACGAAGGCCCCCGGCGAGTTCGGATAACGAAACGTAATATCTTCAAAGACAATGGAATGCGAGAAGCCGGCGAGACTTTTCGCGTTTGGTTTGTCCTGAATGACGATGTCCCGATCGAGGTATTCGAATACCTTCTGTGAGGCACCAAGCGCCTGCTGGAAGATATTGTGGATTCCGGTGAGGCGTTTGACGGGCTCATACAGCATGAGCAGGGCGATTACGAAGGACGTAAATTCACCTGTGGTCATGTGACCCAACTTGATCTGGGTGCGGGCGTAGGTGAGCAGACCAACGATGGTGAGAGCGGCGAAGAATTCAATGACGGGTGAGGCGACGGCCTGCTGCGCCACGTAACGAAGGTTTGCGGAGCGCAGTTTGAGTGCGGCGCCATGGAATCGCTTCGATTCGTGCGCTTCGCTGGCGAAGGACTTGACTACCTGCTGGCCGCTGATGGTCTCCTGAAGGATCTGGTTGAGTTCCGCGGCGTTGTCCTGAGCGTGGCGGGTCGTACGTCGGATCCTGCGGCCGAGGCGAACGGTAGGAATCACGGCGATGGGCAGCACGGTGAGGCTAAAGAAAGCCAGTTTCCAATCCTGATGAATGAGAACGTAAAGCAGGCCGATGACCGTAAAGGTCTGACGGAGCCAGTCGGCCAGCATGCTCGAAGTGGCGAGCTGGATCTTCTCAATATCGTTCATGACTGACGACATGATCTGGCCGGTGGATTGCATTTCGAAAAACTGCGCGTCCTGTTGGAGAACCTTGTCGAAGACGGTCTGGCGAATGTCGGTGACAGCCGAAACTCCGACGAAGTTCACGATGTAGTTGCCGAAGTAATCCGAGAGGCCCTTGATGAGGAAGACGACCAAAATGGCAATCGCCACCATGGTCCACACGTTGTGGATGGAGGCAGGGAAGAACTGGTTCAGGTAGATCGGAGTGCCTGCAATCCGTAGGGGAGTGTCGGGAGAACCTGGGTCGAGCACTCGATCGAAGACAGGGCCGATGAGCACAGCCATTGCCGCGTGTGCCGCGCCTGCGATGGCCATAAGGATGACGCTCATGATCAGCGGGGACCAGTAAGGCCGAACAAACCGAAGCAGGCGTTTGAAGTTGTTCATCGCGACACCCGTAGCGTATCGAGCGCTCCGATGACTTGTTTCACCGGGATGTTGCGAATATTCGCACGGTCTGAAAGAACCTGGGAGGGGACGCGCCAGGGCGCCCAGATGACCGGGTCCGAAGGACCGAACAGGACGACTACGGGCAGACCAAAGGCGGCGGCGAGGTGCGCGGGGCCGCTGTCATTACCAACGAAAAGTGTTGCCGATTGCAGCAGTGACTTGGTTTCACTGAGAGGAGCGCCGACGATCGTGCGGTACTTCGAAAACGCCGAGAGGTCTTCTCCAGGGCCGGCGATGAAAACGGGTTCGAGATCGCGACTGAGGTGTTCGGCGACTGCCCGGAACCCCTCAGGAGACCAGGTCTTTTCTGCTTGCGCGGCGACGGCGTGGATTACGGCGTATGGGCGGGCGGCTGGCCTCGGCTCAGCGAAGAGCTTCGCGCGCGGGATGGGTATAGATTCCGCTCCGAGATAGAAACTGGCCGAGGCCAGATGTTCGGCGGTATGGACGGTGCGTTCCTCGCCGAGAATCTCCTGCGCTCGAGGAATGCGGCAGTTGTAGAGCTGGGCTCCGCTGTGATGCGCGAAGCCGGCGCGAATCCGGGCCCTGCTGGCTCCGGTGAGGACCATGCTCCGGGTGCCGCCGTGCAGATTGAGACAGAGTTCGGGACGGAAGCGGCGCAGGGCGGCAATCTCCGGAGGAAGGATAAGCTGAATGTCGGGATTGCCTTCGAAGACGGCGGCAAACCGGTTTTCCACGACGACGGCGATTTCGAGGTCCGGACGGCTGCGCTTCAAGATGTCGAGCGCCGGAGTGGTTAAGACACAATCTCCGAGCGAGCGCAGCCGCACCACTGCTACCCGCGCTCCCCGGGGAAGATGTTCCAGTACTCGGTCCATCAACGGGATCGTCTATTCTTCGATCTTCGCTTCGTCAATGAGCATCACCGGGATGTCATCGCGGATCGGGTAAACTCGTTTGCACTGCGTGCACTTCAGGCCGCTCCCATCCGGTTTCAGATCGAGATCCGCTTTGCAGAGCGGGCACACGAGTATCTCCAGCAATTCCTTGCTCAGGGCCATAAAAGACAAGTGTAGCGCGCCGGGCTAGGCCCCGGCCGCAGTGGCCTTGATTTCGGCACGAGCCTTCTGGACAACGGCGAGGTATTGCCGGGCGCGCTCTTCGAAGACTTCGAACTTGCCTTCCTTTATGGTTTTGGCGTCGATGAGTTCGCCGCCGACCGCTACGGCGCAGGAGCCTGCCTTGAGGAAGTCCGCCGCCGTGTCGAGATTCACACCTCCGGTGGGGATCATTTCGATTTGAGGAAATGGGCCCTTGAGAGCCTTGATGTACTTGGCACCACCGACCGCGCTGGCCGGGAAGACCTTGACCGCGCTGGCGCCGTGATCCCAGGCGGCGAGCACTTCGGTGGGAGTGAGAGCGCCTGGAAAAATCGGCTTCGAATAACGGCGAGCCATCTCAATGGTTTCGAGGCGCAAGCTGGGGGTGACGAAGAACTGGGCACCGGCGAGCATACAGGCACGGGCGGTTTCGGGGTCGAGAACGGTGCCGGCGCCGAGAACAATCTTGTCACCGAACTGGTCGGCGAGTTTCTCGAGGGCTTTGATGGCGCCCGGGACAGTCATGGTGATCTCGGCCGAGCGGATGCCGCCTTTATAGATGGCTTCGATGGCTTTGATCGCTCCCTCCGCGGTGGATGTGCGCACAACCGGCACGATCCCGATATCGATGATGGAGGACAGGATTTGATCTGCAGTCATTCTGCCCCTTAGTTTATCGCGGGCAAGCGAAGGTGCAGGTAGTGATACGATGCTTGCCGATGAAGAGGCTGATTTGGGCGGTTCTACTGTGCGGCGGAGTCTGCGGCGCGAAGTACCTGGTATTAGAGAAAGGCGCGAATGCGTTGGTTTATTACACAACCGACGGAAAGGTGATCGCTTCGGTGCCGGTTGGGCAGCATCCACATGAGGTGGCGTTCTCACCCGACCGGAAGTTGCTCTACACATCGGATAACGGGACTATGCGGATTGAGAACGCGGGGGAAGGCGGCAATTCCCTGTCGGTCATCGATGTAGCGGCGAGGAAAAAGATCGGGGATATTTCGTTGGGCAAATTCCGCCGGCCGCATGGGCTGGATGTGGATCCGAAGACCGGACATGTTGTGGTGACGACGGAGGCGCCGGATCAGCTTCTGCTTGTGGACGGAGAGAAAAGGGGTGTGATCCGCACGTACGAAACGAAAGGCAAGACTTCGCACATGGTGACGCTCGGGCCTGATGGCAAATGGGCGTACGTTTCGAACAGCACGTCGAATACGGTGTCGGCCATCCGGTTGAGCAACGGGGAAGTGAAGATCATACCGACGGCGAAGAGGCCGGAGGGGAGTGTACTGTCCAAGGACGGCAAGGAATTGTACGTCTGCAACCGGGAGGAGGCGATGATCAGCGTGATCAGCACCGCATCCAATTCGCAGATCGCGATTATCAAGACCGGGGAGGGACCTGTGCGAATTGCACTGACTCCGGATGGGAACCGGCTGGTGTATGCGCTGATGCATGAAAAAAAGATCGGGATTGCAGATCCGAAAGCGCGGCAGCAAATCGACTACATCTTGCTGCCGGCATCGCCCGTATCGTTGCATCTGTCAACGGATGGTACGCGGGCGTTCGCGTCGGCGGAAGAACAGGATACGGTGTACGTGGTCGACCTGAAGGGCCGGCACGTGGAGACAGAGGTCCGAACGCCGCAGGGAGCCGGGCCTGATCCGGTGGTGGACATTCCATGAAGGCCCTACTAGGGTTGATGCTGGTGCTGCCGGTGTGTGGGCAGCAGTATCGGGCGTTCTGGGCAGACGCATTTCACGCGGGATATAAGAACGCGGCCCAGATCGACCAGATGGTGGACGACGTTGCGACGGCGAAGGGCAATGCGATTCTCATGGAGGTCCGGAACCGGGGCGGCTCTTATTTCCTGAAATCGATTGAGCCGGCTGTGGAGGATGCGGATTGGTCCCCTTCGTTTGATGCTCTGCAGTATCTGATTGATAGGGCGCATGCGCGCGGCATTGAAGTGCATGCATGGTATCCGGTGACGCCGCTGTGGCCGCTGGCAAGGGCGCCGCTCGATCCGAAGCACGCCTGGAATCTGCACGGGCCGAAGGCCACGGGTGATGCCATGTGGATGACCATGACCGCGGGCGGGAAGATCTCGTCTTCCGTGGATCCCGGGCATCCGGATGTAGAGCGGTACCTGGCGGAAGTGATTCTTGACCCCGTGAGGAATTACGACCTGGATGGCATACACCTGGACTATATACGGTATCCGGAAGATGACGACTATGGGTTCAACCCCAAGGCAGTAGAGAGGTTTGAGAGACTGCAGGGCACAAGTTTCGCGCAGTTCCGCAGGGACCAGGTAACGGCGCTGGTGCGGCAGGTGTACTTAAGGGCCGCGGAGATGAAGCCGTCATTGAAGGTGTCGGGCGCGCTGATCACGTGGGGAGACGGGCCGCCCACCGACGAGCAGTTTCGCAACAAGGACGCGTATAGCCGGGTGTACCAGGACTGGCGAGCGTGGATGGAGGAAGGGATTCTGGATATCGGGATGCCGATGAATTACTTCCGGCAGGCGCAGAACGGCGGCTTTCTGCAGCACTGGATCGACTACGAAAAAGACCGGCAGTACGGGCGCATGATGGCCGTTGGTGTGGCGAATTATCTGAACTCGATTACCGATTCGCTGGAGCAACTGCGAAGGGTGCAGAGCGTTGCGGTCGGCGGGGTTGTTTTCTACAGCTACGCGAGTACGAACACACTGAGCGATGCGGGATTGCCGGTAATCCCAAATGCGGAGTTCTACAAGGCGATTGGAGATGCGTTTGCGTCTCCAGCCGCTGTGCCGGTGCTGCCCTGGAAGGCTAGCCCGCAGCGCGGGCACGTGCTGGGCGTTCTGCACGTGGATGGCGGCCCAGCGTGGCTGCACGATGGTGTAGACATCGCCATTGAGTCCGATACGGGGCGGGATTTCACGGCTCGCGTGAACACAGACGGAACGGGTTTTTTCGGAGCGGTTGATTTGACGCCGGACCGGTATCGGGTACGGCTGGAGCGCGGTGGGGTGGAATTGTTCCGGACGGTGGCGCAGGACGTGACGCCAGGTTCGGCTGTGCGGTTCGATGTCTTTCTGAAGCCGGAGGACTTCACGGGAGTTCTGCCACGGATTACGGCGGCTCCGGAGGAGGCTGCCCCGGGGGAAGTGATCGCGATCGGCGGGGTGCATCTGCAGAATGCTCAGGTGGTGGTAAATGGAACGCGTGCGGCCGTAATTGCGGCTACTTCGGAAAGGATGGAGTTCGCGATCCCGTTCGTTTCGTCTCCGACCTTCGTTGTGAAGATTCAGCGCGCGGGGATGGAATCAGATCCGATTACGGTGCGGTCCGTCCCAGTACATCCGGCGGTGTCGGGAGTGAGGAGGGTGTCGGATCGATATCTGGAGATTTACGCAACCGGGTTGGGAGCATTGAACGGTCAGGCGCTCGCGGCGCCGGTGACCGCAGCAGTCAGCGGTGTGCCGGCTCGGGTGCTGTACGCGGGTGCGGCTCCAGGGCAGGCGTACCTCTATCAGATCAATCTCGAACTGCCGGCCGCGGACATAGCGTCCGGAACGGTAGATTTGCGGGTGGCGGAACGGGCGGTGCAGGTTCCGTTCTAGGGCGTCTGGAGACGCACGCCGATGGTAAGGACGATGCGAACGAGGTCGCTCTGGCGCGAGGTTCCAGTTTTGGCGAAGACGGTCCGAAGGTGGCTGCGGACGGTACTGACCTTAATTCTGAACTGGGCGGCGACGTCATTGACTGTTTCTCCCTTTGCGAGGGCGATGGCGAGGCGCGCCTCCGCGTGAGTGAGATTGAAGAGCTCGACCAGTGTAGATGGGTCGGGCGCGATAGTGGCTTCCGGATCGACCAGTGTGGCCAAGCAGAACGGCTCGCGCGCGGTTACACGGGCGAGGCGGATGACGAAGGGCAGACGTCCGCTGCGGCGGGGCATGGAAAAGACGTCGTTCCGGCCGCTGGAGATGGCCATGCGTACCGAGGAGTGGAGGCGGGTGGTCGTCTGCGCCGACATAGTCATGAGAACTCCAGCGTGAACGATGATTCCATCAGCCTGGCGGAGGATGAGGTCGGCGGCGTGGTTGGAGTAGAAGAGACGCGTGTCGGCATCCATCAGGAGGATGGGAGTGCCGATTTCATCAAGGACAGGATTTTCCGCGATTGGGTCGCCAGTGCGGGAGAGCATCCAGTTCAGGCGGATCGGGTTAGGGAAGGAGTGGGCTGCCTGCACGTTTTGAGACATGCATTTTGCACGGCACGCGTAGTGCCCACGGGGAATCAATAATATAGCCCGATTCGGGACTATCCAAACTGATAGTTTCGAATCGGAAATGATAATCCGCTAATAGCTCAGGGTTTGGGAACGGGGAGCCTCGGACGGGTTGGGGAGGTAGAGCGTCTTACAGCGCTCGCAGCGGTACAGTTCGGCATTGGGTCCACCGAACCGGGCGGCGATTTCGGGTCCGAAGAAATACCAGCGTTTGAGGTGGCCGGCGCAGAGTTTGCCCTTTTCATTTTTTTCGTCACAGGCGCGCATGCGGGGGATGCGCTCTTTTACTTTGGTGCCATCGGACAGGGTGGCGACGAGGCGAGCAGGCTCAACAGGCTGCGTCGGGGAGATGTAGTCCATGAAATTACAGGGTAGCGCGGATGGAGATGACTGGAAATAGGGTGACCATTACCGTATTTCGAGGGAGTGGGGCTTGTGACCTGGAGGCGGGACTTCTTTGATGGTGAAGGTCACGTTCGGTCCGTCGACGGTGACGAGGGTGTGGTGGTAAATCGAGCCTTTTTCGAAGTCGTAGGGTCCGCGGAGGTGGCCTCCGGAGCTGCCGACCGCCAAGTAAGTTACGCCATCGTTCGGGGCGTGTATCAAAACGTGCACGTGACCAGCGATTACGCAGCAGACTCCAAATTCTTTCGCAAGTCTGTGAATGGGAAAGTCGTGGTTCTGCAGTTTTGCAAGCAGGAGCCAGTCAGGGCGGTGATAGAAGATAAATTTCGGGGAAGCGGACCTGTGCTTTTCCAGATCCGCCCGGAGAAAGGACAACTCGGAATCGCTCAGTTCGTCCGATTCGGCGTTATCGAGGACGGTAAAGTGTGCGCCTTTATGGTTGAAGCTGTAGTGCGCCGGGTGGCCGGTGAACTGTTGGAAGAGTTTGCGGGACTCGGGCGAATCGATGTCGTGATTCCCGGGCGTGAAATAAAAAGGGTAGCGGGAATAGGGCTTCAGGATAGCTCGCAATTGCTCCCATTCGGCGCGAGTGCCAGATTGAACGGAATCGCCTACATTGATGACGAAGTCGGGGTGAAGGGCATCGACCTCACGCCAAATGCGCTCGTACACACCGGGTTGAACTTCACCCGTTCGGTCGCCGAGGATCGAGAAGCGGAACTTCTCCGCGTGCAGGGAGGCCGCCAGCAGCAGGAAGGCGGCAAAAATCCGCATATTTCCGAGTTTCGCACGGAGAATTCCGGGGGGCTCAGCGCACTAACATTCTGTGGTGGAATGGACGCGCACGGTGGACGCCTGGATTGCGGCGATTCTGGTTCCGCTGAGTGTCTGGCTGCTGATTAGCGGCGTGGATGATCTGATCCTCGATCTATTGTGCGGATTCCACTGGATCTGCCGCAAACTCAACAAGCGAAAGCTCCCGAGGCTGACGGGCGAGCAGTTGCGCGCGCAGCCGGAGCGGAAGATTGCCATTTTTGTGCCGCTGTGGCGGGAGCACCGTGTGATCGCCAATATGGTGAAGCACAATCTCGCGGCAATCGACTACCAAAATTTCCACATCTTTATCGGCGCCTACCCAAATGATCAGCCTACGCTGGCGGCAGTGAGAGATCTGGAAAGGCTGTATGCAAATGTGCACCTCGCCATGGTGCCGCATGACGGGCCCACTTCGAAAGCCGACTGCCTGAACTGGATCTACCAGAGGATCCTCGAATTTGAAGAACAGCGGCAGGTCCAGTTCGACATCGTAATGACGCATGATGCCGAGGATCTAATCCATCCCGCATCGCTGCGGCTGGTGAACTACTATTCGGACCGGTACGACATGGTGCAGGTGCCGGTAGTACCGCTTCCTACTCCGGTGTGGATGGCAACGCATGGGGTTTACTGCGATGAATTCTGCGAAACGCAGACGAGAGATATGCCGGCCCGGGGGTTCTTCGGGGCGTTTGTGCCATCGTGTGGAGTGGGCACGAGCTTTTCACGCGCCGCTTTGAAAAGGCTGGCGGCTGCGGAGAGCAACCGGATCTTCGAGCCGGTCTGCCTGACGGAAGATTACGAGAACGGGATCCGGGTGCATGCGCTCGGCGGGAAACAGATTTTCATTCCGCTGCGGCGGGTGGGAGATTCCGTCGTGGCTACTCGCGAGTACTTTCCGCAGACGTTTCGTACGGCGGTGAAGCAGAGGACGCGATGGGTGATGGGAATCGCGCTGCAGACGTGGGAGCGGCACGGGTGGCAGGGAGACTGGATTCAAAAGTACTGGTTGTGGCGGGACCGCAAGGGGCTGATCGGGAATCCCCTGAGCCTGCTTACTAACGGCGTCTGCATTTACGGGTTGACGACGCTTGCGGTTGCGCGATGGCAGGGGCAACGGTGGGGGCTGGGCGAGATGATGCTGCCGCAGTTTGGCGGGCTGCTCACGTGTACCGGGATGCTGGGAATTATCCGGATGATGGTGAGGGCGTTTTGCGTGGCGCGTATCTTTGGTTGGTGGTTCGCGGCGTGGGTGCCGATCCGAACTCTTTATGCCAACCTGATCAACTCGGCGGCGACTGTCCAGGCTTTGTGGCGATATGGGAATGCGCGGGCGCTCGGACGGCCGCTCGTGTGGCTGAAAACGGAACACGCGTATCCTTCACAGACCGCACTGCGGGTCTCGGGAAAACGGCTCGGGGAGGTCCTGCTGGCCGAGGGCTATGTTACGCCGGACCAACTCGAGGTGGCCGTAGCGACGCAGAGAGAAGGGGTGCGGCTGGGCGAGCACATGCTGATGCTCGGCTTATTGGCCGAGAGGGATCTATACGATGCGCTGAGCGTGCAGCAGGGATTACCGAGAGGACGAGTGTATGCGCAGCAGGTGAAGAAAGCAGTGGCGCGCTCATTGCCGGCCCGGGTTATGGAGCAGTGGCATGTGCTGCCATTCCGGGTGGAGCCTGGACACCTGTACGTGGCCGGAACTCAAATTCCAACGGAAGAGATGGAGCGAGATTTAAGGAGATTCACGAATCTGGAGATCCGGTTTCAGCTCATTACGCCCAGCAACTACGACGAGCTAGCGAGGGAGCTGTTGTAAGGGACGAATGCCGGACGTTGAGAGCGTCCGGCATTCGGGCAGATCTATTTGAAGTGTGGGAGCTTGCCGGGCAGGTTGAATCCGAGGCTCACGGCGAAGACATCTTTCACGCCGACGTTGCGGCCGTGCAGGATCTTGCTGTAATTGAAGCCGACGTTCACTCCCGACTTGAAGCGATAGGTCCCGTTAAAGTCCATGGCGCCGAAAATCTTCTTTGTCGCCGGGAAAAGCAGCGGGCGGAAGCCGGGCGTACCGATATCGACGCCATTCATGGAGCGCGAGGTCTGGTAGCCGGTGCTTACGGTGAATCTTCGGAAACTCTTGCCGATGCCCGCATTCCCGAAGAAATCCTGAGGGACGGGATTCGTACGGACGCGGTAGCCGGTTTCAAGAAACGAGAAGAAGTTCCTGGGAAGATTCTTACCGACCAGAACGGAAGTGAGAAAGCCGGAGGCCTTGTCACCGGGAGAGAAGTTGGCCGTGCGGGTCAATTCGTAGCTCCCGTTGATGATGGCGGCGCCACGGAGGGTCACGACGTAGCTCTCCCCTGAGAGTACCTGCCAACGCGCGCCGACGGTGGTGTCGACGATGCCTTGCAAGCCATTTCCGAGATAACTGGTTGCGGTATAGCCGGTTTCTACATCGACAGAAATATTGTTCCGCAGCCCGTATTCGAAGAATGTGTACCCGGTGTACTGCTTATACGGCTGGGGAAGGCGGCCAGTTTTCGCCCCAGGATGATAATCCTGAAAGGTGTCAAATGTGTAGAACATATTGACAGCCAGCTTGCCGGGTTCGGGGAGCCAGGGTGATGCGCCCCACAACATCGTGCTCATGCATCCAATTGCGGCCATTCGGGCAATCATGAGTATGTTCTCTCTCATAAGCGGTACCGTTTAGCCAGGTAATGCACTAACGCCTCCATCTGCTTCGAATCCACGTTGCCGTGGACACGGTCTGATGCGCCGACGCAGGTGGAAATTTTCCCCTGCAGGTCAAAACGTATTTTCTGCAGGCGGCTTCGGGTCAGAGTGTCTTTCTTGGCGTGGCACTCGCCGCAGGTCATACCGGACCCCAATTTGACCTCACCCCAGAAAATCGCTTTTCCAGTGTTGTACATCTCGTCCCGTTGGGGATCGATCTTCGGCGGAGTGTAAGGTCCTGAGGCCAGCGCTGCGAACATCGCCAGCAACAAAACAAGGAGTATTCGAACGCTCATATTCGGTTCGGGTTTGGGTGCTTTATATTTGCAAACCATGGAAACTTAAGCAATAAGGAAAAGCGGAAACGTCAAAGGTACTTTCGTACCGCAGAGACTAATACCAGCAATCAGTTAGGTTACCTGTTTGAGGGGAAGCTTTGTTCAGCAACGGCTTTCCAGGAGAGTTCGAGAGCGAGTTCTCAAAGCACGATCGAGGTCGTATAAGTGCTTCGTTAAGAACATATTACGGTACCAGATAGGCGTGCTCGGGCGACGAGTGATACCGTCGGGATGGGTTCACTGGCTGGTAACGGGACTGTAGTAGTACTTAGCAGGTCAAGTTGACCAAGATTAAGAGGCGCTTTTTCTTTTGCTGCATCTAGCCTAGCGTCTTGGCAATGGAAAAGCCGGCACCGCTCCATTTGCAGCGAAGTCGTAAGAAAAGATTAGCAGTATCAATAACATACGTGTCTGAATTCGGAACGGTGGGCTGTATTTAGGGACTTTCGGAGGCGACCTGCGTTGCACCCCTGTCAATGACACGTTATCGTGGTATAAGAACCTCCGCGAAACCCAATGCTGAAAACCAAAGAAGCCGTCCGTGAGGATCTAAATCCTCAGGAAACCAGCGAATGGCTGGAATCCCTCGACGAGATCATCGATGCGGCAGGACCTGACCGCGCGAGCTACCTGCTGCAAAAGCTGCAGGAGCGCGCCGCCGAATTCGGCGTCATCGTTCCCGCCAGTCTGAACACGCCTTACATCAATACCGTGCCGGTCGATCAGGAAGTCGCGTACCCGGGCGACCGCCTGATCGAGCGCCGTATCAAGAATCTGGTCCGCTGGAATGCGCTCGCCATGGTGGTTCGTGCGAACAAGTACGACGACAACATCGGCGGACACCTCTCGACTTACGCCTCGCTCGCGACGCTTACCGAAGTTGGGCAGAATCACTTCTTCCACGGCTCCTATGGAGACCAAGCGGGAGACTTTGTGTACTACCAAGGCCATGCGTCTCCAGGTATGTACTCGCGCGCCTACGTGGAAGGCCGCCTGAATGAAGAACACCTGAAGAACTTCCGTCACGAACTGCGCGAGCATCCGGGGCTGTCCTCCTATCCGCACCCATGGCTGATGCCGGATTTCTGGCAGTTTCCGACTGTATCGATGGGACTGGGACCGATCAATGCGATCTATCAGGCCCGGTTCATGCGCTATCTGGAGAACCGGGGCATCATCCCGAAGACTGCGCGGAAGGTTTGGGGCTTCCTCGGGGACGGCGAAACGGACGAGCCGGAATCGCTGGGCGCGCTGACGCTTGCGTCGCGGGAGAAGCTCGACAATCTTATATTCGTGGTGAACTGCAACCTGCAACGGCTAGACGGCCCGGTGCGTGGAAACGGCAACATCGTGAAGGAACTGGAAGCCGCGTTCCGGGGCGCAGGCTGGAACGTGATCAAGGTGTTGTGGGGAGGCGATTGGGATGCCCTGTTCGCACGCGATTACAACGGCCTGCTGCTCCGCCGCATGGAAGAGTGCGTGGACGGTGAATTCCAGAATTTCAAGGCCAAGGGCGGCGCTTATGTCCGTAAGGAATTCTTCGGCAAGTATCCGGAATTAGCGGCGATGGTTGAAGATATGACCGACGAGCAGCTTGCACATCTAAGGCGCGGCGGTCACGATCCCCAAAAGGTCTATAACGCCTACCTGCGCGCAGTTCAGCACACCGGCTCGCCGACAGTGATCCTCGCTAAGACCATTAAGGGGTACGGATTAGGTGAAGCTGCCGAGGGACGCAACGCAACACACCAGCAGAAGAAACTGACCGAACAGCAGATCGCTTACTTCACAAAGCGGTTCGACATGACGGTCCCGGACGAGAAGGTTCAGAAGCTGGAATTCTACCGGCCCGAAACGGACAGTCCGGAAGCTAAGTACATCCACGAGCGGGTGGAGGCGATGGGCGGTTCGCTGCCGGGCCGGAACCCGAAGCGCGAGCAGGTGCCAGTGCCGCCCCTCGAACTGTTCCATGATTCGATTCAGGGCTCGGGCGGGCGTGCCGCGTCGACGACGTCGGCGTTTGTCGGTGTCTTGAAGAACCTGTTGAAATCGGACCTGAAAAAGTACATTGTCCCGATCATTCCGGACGAAGCTCGTACCTTCGGCATGGATTCGCTGTTCACTCAGATCGGAATCTATGCAAGTCAAGGCCAGCTATACAATCCCGTCGACCGGGATATGGTGATGTACTACAAGGAAGCCAAAGACGGGCAAATCCTGGAAGAGGGCATCACCGAAGCGGGCAGTATGGCCAGCTTCACCGCTGCGGGAACGTCTTACGCCAACTACGGCGTGCCGATGATTCCTTTCTTCGTCTACTACTCGATGTTCGGATTCCAACGGATCGGCGACCTGATCTGGGCCTTCGCCGATTCGCGAGGCAAGGGCTTCCTGATGGGGGGCACCGCGGGCCGGACGACTCTGTTAGGTGAAGGACTGCAGCACCAGGACGGGCACACGCCGGTTCACGCCAGCACTGTTCCTACTTGTATCACTTACGATCCGGCATATGCGTACGAGATCGCTGTCATCATTCGAGACGGTATTCGGCGCATGTATCACGAGTACGAGGACTGCTTCTACTATTTGACGGTCTGCAACGAGAATTATGCCCATCCCGAGATGCCTAAGGGTGTTGAGGAAGGGATTCTGCGCGGGATCTACAAGTATCAGGACTCCCCCCTCGGCAAACCGGCAGTCCACCTGTTTGGAAGCGGACCGATCTTTAATGAGGCTCTGAAAGCTCAGCAGATCCTGGCGGAGAAGTACAAGGTTGCCGCCGATGTATGGAGTGTCACGAGCTATAACGAACTGCGCCGGGAAGCGCTGGCCACTGACCGGTGGAACCGCCTCCATCCGGCCGAGAAGCCGAAGAAGCCGTATGTCCTGCAAGCATTGAAGGGTGCCGAAGGTCCGATCATTGCGGCTACGGATTACATGAAGGTAGTTCCCGACCAGATCGCACCATGGCTTCCCGGCCGTATGGTGCCGCTCGGAACGGACGGGTTCGGCCGCAGCGATAACCGTCAGCACCTGCGGCGCTTCTTCGAGAACGACGCCGAATCGATTGTGGCCGCCGCACTGGCAAGACTGGCTCAGGATGGCAAGTTCGACAAAGCCAAGGCTCAAAAGGCAATTGTCGATCTCGGGATTGACCCTGAGAAGCGCGATCCGGCCCACTCGTAAGGGTTCTCAGAGGGCGGCTGAAATGGCCGCCCATTTTCGTCCCATTTAGGTTTCCGTTTGGCGGGACGAGGCAATCCGGGAGGGGTGTATGCTCCGCCTCACAGAATCCGATGTTCTCCGCCTGCTTCCGATGGCCGATGCGATCGAATGCATGCGCGCCTGTTTTCGCTCGCTCAGGGCTGGAGACGCCCGCAATCAACCCCGGCGCCGGCTGATTCTTTCGAACCACAGTACGTTGCACCAGCTTGCCGGCTCGATTCCCGGATACTTTGGGGCCAAAATCTACTCGACCAACCCGCGGCACGGCGCCTGGTTTACGGTGCTGCTCTATGAAGAAGAGACGGGCAAGCCGCTTGCGACCATCGATGCC
This sequence comes from uncultured Solibacteraceae bacterium, assembly GCA_964464925.1. Lineage (GTDB taxonomy): Bacteria > Acidobacteriota > Terriglobia > Bryobacterales > Bryobacteraceae > CAYXLI01. The sequence continues at coordinate 27,206 of CAYXLI010000010.1, forward strand.
AATCATCTGGGCCAGATCCGCACTGGGGCGGTCAGCGGTCTTGCGACTGACTTGCTGACGTCCCGGAGTGCGTCAACACTGGGCATTATCGGTTCCGGATTTCAGGCGCGGACGCAGCTTGAGGCGATTGCAGCAGTTCGTTCCCTCCGGAAGGTGGAGGTTTGGAGCCGAAATCCGGAAAAGCGCCGACAATTCGCTGAGGATTCGAGTAAATCTCTCGATATTCCGGTTGAACCGGTCGATAGCGCAGAGCAGGCCCTATCGGACAAGGATATTGTCGTTACCGCGACATATGCGCGGGAGCCGGTTCTGGACGCGGCCTGGATTCGCCAGCGGCCGGTATTGGTGAATGCGATGGGATCGAATTATGCCGACCGCCGGGAACTACCCGCCGGATTGGTTCTCTCGGCGGACCTGCTGGTTGTTGACGACATCGAGCAGGGAAAGACTGAAGCGGGTGACTACACAATGGCACTCTCTGAAGCGGAGTGGCACAACGTGAAGCCCCTGGCTGCCTTTGCGTCCGCAGAGCCAACCAAGGGCTTAACAATCTTTAAATCGGTCGGTTTAGGAGTGGAAGATGTCGCGGTGGCCGCGTTCGTCTACCAGCGCGCTATTCTTGAGCGCTAACCTGCTGATCGGATTCCTTCCAAGCACTGATTTTAAGCCTGCGGCAGACCCAGCAAAGGTTCTCGGTCGAGTTTGGAGCCACGGTTTCGGACTGGCAAACCTCGCACTTCCGGATCGGCCGGGGGTTCTCATTGTTGAGGGCTGCCTTCGCCTTCTGCAGAATCTCTGCATCGACAACTGGCGCTTCTATGGGGGCAGCAGACTTACGTTTCATTCTTCAGCACCTACTTCGGTATCCAGTTTCAGCCTAGCACAAGAAATTTAAGAGTCGAGAATAAATATCAGGCGGCCCGATTGTACCGAATCACGTACCCAGCATCAATCGAAGCGGAACAGCGCGGGCATTTCTGGCCGGGCTTTACTTTCGCTGACTTGCTGGCGTAGAGAACCGTCACTTCGACGGTCCGGGTGCACATGGGGCAGTACACTGCGCCTGTAGCTTCGTGAATGGTTGGCGCGGCCTTCCCTGCGGTTGATTGCTGAGTGGAAGCGATCATGCCATCCTCCTTACGCCCGATAAGACGCAGCAAGTGAGGCAAACGATCCTCAGATTTACAAACTTTTAATGGTTTGGTGCACCGTGACGCCCCGTATGGTTCAATCGCCGACCGCACCGGCTTGCGCGGGCTGGGCGGAGCGCTTCCGGCGCATCACCCATTCACGCGCATCCTCCACGAAGGAGTAGCCGACCGGTACGACCAAGAGCGTGAGGAGCAGACAGAGGGTCTGTCCACCGATGATGGTCACGGCGATGGCGGATCGCTGGGATGCACCGGCACCCATGCCGACCGCAGTGGGTATGAGGCCCGCGACGATGGAGAACGTAGTCATAAGAATAGGCCGCAGGCGCACCCGGTTCGCTTCAAGCACCGCTGTTCGCAGCGGATAGCCTTCTTGCTTGAGCCGGTTCATGTAGTCGATCTGTAGAATGCCGTTCTTCTTCACGATGCCGAGCAGAAGGAGTATGCCCAGCGCGCTGAACAGGTTCAGAGACCTGCCTGTGACGATCAGGGACAACAGAGCGAAAGGAATAGATAGCGGCAACGTGAGCAGAATGATGAAAGGATGAACCAGACTTTCGAATTGGGCCGCCAGCACCATGTACATGAAGATGGAAGCAAGGCCGAAGGCCAGAATCATGTTCATGGTCGTTTCTTCAAGAATCTTGACTTGGCCGGAGAACGTCATCTTGTAATCGGCGGGCATGCTTACGGAATCGGCGATCTCCTGCACTTTGGCAGCCCCCTCGCCGAGCGAATGTCCGGGCGACACGTTCCCGTAGATCCCAACGGCGAACTGACGATTAAACCTGTCGATGCGACTGGGACCTAAGCCCCGCTCCAGCTTGGCGATAGAATCCAGCCGAATCAAGCCCTGCTTGGCCGACGGCACCAGAAGACGGCTGAGGGCCGCTGGATCATCTCTCTGGCCGGGTAAGAGGCGCATGGTGACGGGGTATTGTTCAGATCCCTCTTTGAAGGTAGAGATCTCGTCTTCACCTGACATCAGAAGGCGGACAGCGCTGGCCACATCTGAAACGCGGACGCCAAGGTCCGACGCGAGCTGCCGGTCTATGTTTACCTGAACCTCGGGGTTGTTCAGGTTCAGGTTCGCCTTTATATCCGTGATGGACGGTTCCTGCATCATACGCCTGGAGATCTCTTTTGCGATCTCCACGAGACGGCGCATATCCGGCCCGAGCATCTGCGCGCGTATGGGAGCGAAAGTATCGCGACCGCCAAGCACGTTCGGGAATGTGATGCGCGGGCGAGTGTGGGGGTACTGCCTGGCTATGTCACGGATCTTCTGACCCATGGTCGAGATGTCGGGACGCTCATCCGCCGGTTTCAGCAAAATGGTGGTAAGCGCCATGGTGACGCGGTCCACGATGCCGCTGGACGTCTGTGGAATGGTGGTCAACACTCCGGGCACTTGCTCGTACTTATGCGCCATTTCCATGGCGACGTTTTCCGTTGCCTCCAGGGAGGAACCTTCCGGCAGTTCGATTGAAACGGCGAGTTCGTTCTGATCCTCCTGCGGCATCCAGTCGCGTCCGATGTAGCGGTTGACAACGAATGTGGACGCGAGAGTGGCGACGCACATTGCGACAATGACCCAGCGGTGAGATAAGGCCCAGCCGAGAGTGTTCACGTACCAGCGTTCCACAAAGGTATCCTTGTGCCCGTGCGGCGCGGAAGGGTCGCCGTCCTTGGCAGGCTTGCGCTTGAGCAATCGTGCGCTGAGAGCCGGTGTAAGAGTGAAGGCGACGAGCATTGAGACCATGATGGACATCGCCATGGTCCAGCCGAACTGGTTCATATATCGCTTGGCGTATCCGGTGGTGAAGGCGATGGGCACGAAGATGATGACCAGTGAGAGCGTGGTGGCCAGAACAGCGAGCGCGATTTCTTTGGTGGCCTGGATGGATGCCTCCAACGGCGGCATATCCTTCTCTTCCATGAAACGGTAGATGTTCTCGAGCACGATGATTGCGTCGTCGATGACGATGCCGACGGCGAGAGTAAGGCCCAGCAGCGTCATGGAGTTCAACGTGAAATCGAGCATGCGCATCAACGTGAAGGTCGCCACGATGGAGGTAGGAATGGCCACGGAACTGATCAGGACCATCCGCCAGTCACGGATGAACAGCCACACGATCATGGAGGCCAGCAGACTGCCAAGGATGAGGTGCTCTTCGAGTGCCTTGACGGAGTTCTTGATGTAGGTGGCCTGTTCCTTGATGACGTCCAGGTGTACGCCCGCAGGGAGTTGCTTATTGATTTCGGCCGCCTTTGATTGAATTTGCTCCACTACTTTGACGGTGTTGGTACCGGTCTGACGGCGGACGTCGAGCAGTACCGCGGGTTTGCCCTGATAGTGTGCAAACGACCGCCGCTCCGCCATTCCGTCCTCGGCATAACCAAGGTCACGGACACGGATGGGCGCACCGTTTACGTTTTTTACGATGATGTTGTTGAATTCGCTTACGCGTTCGACACGGCCGAGCGTCCGGACTCCCAGTTCCGTCATTCCCCGGACGATGCGGCCTCCGGGAGCCTCTATATTTTCACTCTCCAGCGCCGCACGAACCTCTTGAGCGCTCAGGTGATAAGCGTTCAGCTTATCGAGATCGAGGAAAAGATTGATCTGGCGGCTGCGGCCACCGGTGATGTCCACTCCCCCTACTCCGTCAACGGTCTCAAGAGAACGACGAATCTGCTTGTCGGCGATTTCGGTGAGTTCCCGGACAGGCCGCGCGCCGCTAACGGCCATGGTGATAACGGGGTCGCTGTCCGGGTCGGCTTTCTGCACGGTTGGAGGGAGAACGTTTGGAGGCAGCTTTCGCATGGCGCCTTGTACCTTTTCCCGCACATCCTCAGCGGCTTCACCAATGTTGCGCTCGAGCACGAAGGTGACGATGATGTTCGCACTGCCTTCGGTCACAATGGCACGCATTTCATCGATACCGCTGACGGAGGCGACTGTCTCTTCGAGCGGCATCACCACTTGGGAGTTCACTTCTTCGGGGCTAGCGCCGGGAAGAGCTACGCGGACGTAAACCGTGGCAGGGTCGCTTCGCGGGAACAGATCGACTCCGAGGTCGACGAAGCTGAAAATCCCGAGAACCACAATGAACAGGATCAGCATGAACGCGAAGACGGGGCGCTTCACGCAGATTTCGGACAGCCGCACGGCGAATCTCCCTTGCGCAGGAACTAACCCCTGAGTCTATCGCGTTGTGAGCCGCAATTTACAATAGTTGCTTCATGAGCAAAACTGCTTTCCTGTTCCCCGGCCAGGGCTCCCAATTTGCCGGGATGGGCAAGTCACTATTTGACAGCTTCGCCGAAGCGCGGGAGGTGTTTGAAGAGGCCGATGCCGTATTGGGGTTCGGCCTGTCCAAGCTTTGCTTCGATGGTCCGGAGGACAAGCTGAAGCTTACGGAGAATACCCAGCCCGCACTTCTTACGGTGTCGACGGCTGCGTACCGAGTGCTTGCAGCGAAAGGGTTCTCCGCGGAGTACGTGGCGGGCCATAGCCTCGGAGAATATTCGGCTCTGGTCGCGGCAGGGAGTTTGCAGTTTGCCGATGCCTTGCGGCTTGTAAGGAAGCGCGGGCAGTTCATGCAGCAGGCCGTTCCCGAGGGTGTGGGAGCGATGGCGGCGATACTCAAACTGCCGGAAGGGAAACTTGAACCGATCCTGGTTGAGGCCGCGAAGGGAGAAGTAGTATCGGCTGCCAATTTCAACTCTCCGGATCAAGTGGTGATTGCGGGTAATGCCGGGGCGGTACAACGGGCTATGGAATTGGCGAAGGCGGCCGGGGCCAAGCGCGCCATCCCTCTGCCCGTCAGCGCTCCATTTCATTGCGCGCTGATGAAGCCGGCGCAGGAGAAGATGCGGCCGGAACTCGAGGCAGTTGCCTTCTCCGACTTGGAGACTCCGTTGATCAACAATTGGGAGGCGCGGGTAATCCGGACCGGCACAGAGGCGCGACAAGGCTTGATCGAGCAGATTCCAAATTCGGTCCGCTGGACAGAATCCATCGGCTGCTTAGCCTCACAAGGTGTGAGGCGATGCATCGAGATCGGGGCTGGGGCAGTGCTTACAGGACTTTTACGGAACATCGATGCGACGTTACAAGGCGTAAAGTTCGGGGAAGCAGCGGACCTGGAGAAGCTTACGGCATAGATCCGGTATTATGAAACTGTCGCCCACATGAATAAATCCTCAGCGGCAGCCTATTGCCTCGCCCTTGCGTTCGTGTCCGTCAGCTGCAAAAAGTCCATCCCGGCAAACGTCGCGGCGATGGTGAACAACAGGCCTATCACCTACGAGCAATTGGACAAGCAGTTCCAGTTGCAGTTTTCCGGTTCGGACAAGCCCACGGACGGTCAGACGATGATGATCCAGAAGCTGCAGCTTCTGAACAGCATGGTGGATAGCGAGATTATGCTGCAACGTGCGGAGAAAGCGGGGTTGATGGCCGTCGATTCGGACGTTGAAACGAAACTGAGCGAATTGAAGGCACCCTATACGCAGGAAGAATTCCAGCGGCAACTTGCGAGCCGGAAGATGAACATCGACGAGTTGAAGACTCAACTACGGCGTGAACTGAGTGTGCAAAAGCTACTGAATAAGGAAATTACCTCCAGCATTTCCATTTCAGACAAGGAAGTAGAAGAGTTCTACAAGGCAAATAAGGCGAACTTCAACCTAGCGGAGCCGCAGATCCACCTGCTGCAGGTCGTGGTGACGCCGCGGGCCGATCCGTCGGTGCGGAATCTCAAGAACGACAAGGCACAGACGCCCGAGCAGGCTATTTCGAAGATTCGCATGCTGGAATCGCGCCTGCGATCCGGCGAGGACTTCGCCATGGTGGCGCAGAACTATTCGGAAGATCCGACGGCGGCCAATGGTGGGGACGTGGGTTTTGTCGGAGAAAGCTCTCTGGAGAAGCTGAGCCCGGAATTGCGGAAGCTTATTATGAGCATGCAGCCGGGAGAAATGTCCCGCATCATCCAGACTGCTGAAGGATTCCGGATTCTGAAGGTGATCTCACGCGAACCGGCCGGCCAGCGGGAATTGAACGATCCCCGCGTGCAGCAGAACATCCGCGAGACGTTGATGAACCGGAAGGATCAGTTGCTGCGGGCCGCCTACTATGAAGTGGCGCGGAATGAGGCATCGGTAATGAATCAGCTTGCCGTCAGCATCATGCAGAACAAGACGACGAAGTAGAGTGCCGGGCCTGAGCTGAATTAATTCTTCTTGACGGCCGGGGAAGGAACCTTGCGCACTTCTTCGAAATACTTCTGTACGTAGGGCTGATAGATCAACGGCACCTCATCGCGATTCGTTTCGCTACCGGCATCGGAGTGAGCAGCTTTCTTCTGCGAATAAGCGGTCTTGAGCTGCTGCTTGCCCGAGGGCACCTCTACGGTCATCTCGCCAGTTACCTGCTGCGACCGACGCCCCAAGAGTTCGCTGATCCGGCCCATGGCAGCTAGTTGCTCTGCATCCTTAACACTTTTGTCACCGTCCTGTTTGCCGATTCCGCTTTTGGAGTCCTGGTTGGCCGCATGCTCGGAACTCTTGTCGCCGGACTTGCTTTGGCCGGACTGACCCTGATCTCCCGCATCGGCTTTCTCGTCGCCCTGCTGGTTCTGGTCTCCTTGACCCTCGCCCTGCGATTTGCCCTGCTGGCCTTTCTGGTTCGCCGCCGTCTGCTGCGGTTTCTGACCTTGACCATTTGCCGGAGCGGACTGAGATTGCTGCCCATTCTCTGAGGACTTGGATGGCGTCTTTAGCTTCGACATGAGATTCGCCAAAGCATCGCGCAGCTTGCTGGCGAGATTCGGCTCGTTGGAATTCGATCCGGTCTTTCCGTTCTGCGCGTTTTCCTGAGGTTTGCCTTGCTGGCCAGCCTGCTCGGGAGAGCCCGCCGAGCCTTCTTCGCTGCCCGTCTCGTTCTGCTTGCCGGAACTGGCGGCCTCTCCCTTCTCTGAGGAATCGCCTTGCTCAGAAGGGCTTTCCGAAGGCTTATTGCCTATACTCTGGCCGTCTTCGGTTCCCTGCAGGGCGTCTTTGCCTTCCGGTGTAGCGAGCACATCGGTGGTCTTGGTTTTGACCTGATCGGATTCGGCGGCGGGTGCTTCCATTTGATCCAGTGGAATCCCGAGCTGCTTTAACTGCTCCTCGATCTTCTCCTGCACCAGACTTTTCTTGTTATAGGCCTGCTTTTTCGTGTCATCAGCCTTGAACAGGCTGAATTCGATCGGCGTGATCGGCTTCTGCAGATCGAGGCTGTGCGTGATGCCGTAGCGCACTCCGAACATACCGGCAACGATCGCCATGAGACCTGCGGCCAGCCATGTCGATCGTGGCGTATGTACGGGAAAAGCAGCGCGCACGTCCACAGTGGACGCCAGGTCACCAGCGGACACTCGTTGGAGATCGATTATTTCGCTGCTCTTAGATGCACCTAGGAAGTGGTAAGCCGTCGAGAGTGCGTCGTGCAAGCCAAGGCGAGCGTCGATGATCTGCGCAATCCGATAGAGGCCGGGCATTTTCCTGCGCGCGCGCCACAACCCGACCGAAGCCGCGACGACCGCGAGTAGGAGAGGCCAGTACCAATTCAGAATCTGGGTGCCGAGTACGAGCAACAGAATCGCTGCTGCCGCAGCCACGCAGAACGCGACGCTAGCCTGTTCGACGATAACGTTCATCAGGACGCGACGGCGCGCTCGGTTCAAAAACAATTCCAAAGCGGCGGGTGCGGTCAAAGTGCGAGACCCTCGGATCCATTATTACGCACTTCACTTGCCACCTCGCGAATACTCGCGGATAACGTAGCGTTCACCTATGCTTTTGCGGCGCATGCTACGCTAGCGGGGGCGCTCACAACAATGGAGTTCCTGGTCTTTATCCTCGGGATCGCGGCCGTCCTGCAGGCGATCCTATTCTCGGTCCGGATTCGGCGATTACAGTCTAAGATCGATGAACTTCAGGGGCAGGTCCGACACTCCGCACCCATTCTGCAGAACCTGATCCAGCGTGTATTCGTTCTGGAAGGGGGCGGAAGGCCAGGAGTGCCTGAACCGCTGTTGCCGGAAAACGCTCGGGTGGAGGCGGTTGCGGCGGAGGAGCATCCGCGCGTGATCGCGCCCCGGCCATCACGCGATTTCGAGGCGATGATCGGTGGAAACCTGCTGAACAAGCTGGGAGCGCTGATCCTGGTGATCGGAATCGCGCTATTTCTCGGCTATTCGCTCACACAACTTGGACCTGCCGGAAAGGTGTTGATCGGCCTGGCCGTGGGTGGGTCCCTGCTTGCCGCAGGAGTGCTCACCGAGAAAAAAGAAAATTACGTTGCCTTCGGGCGCGGACTGATTGGGGCAGGGTGGGCTACTATCTACTTCACCACGTATGCCGTTCACGGAATAGAGGCCGCACGGCTGGTGGAAAGCCCGATTGCCGGGACGGCGCTCCTGCTTGCCGTTTCTGTGATGATGATCGCGCACTCGTTCGTGTACCGTTCCGAGCCGGTCACTGTTCTCGCGTACTTCATCGCGTTCGTGACGCTGAACATCAGCCCGTTGACGCAATTCGCGATCATTGCGGCAGTCGTGCTTTCCGTCTCTGTGATTCTGCTGGCTGAACGCTATCGCTGGGCGCAGCTTGCGATGGCGGGAATCATGCTGACGTATGTCACGTTTCTGCTGCGCTATGACCCCGGTATTTATTCCATGCAGGGTGTGTGGAACGGGCAAATTGTACTTTGGATCTACTGGATTACGTTCGAGGCGTTTGGTCTCATTGCTGTCAAGAATCGATGGTCCGGAACACGCTTACTCTTGCCGTTGAATGCGATTGGATTCGTGACGGCCTCAGTTTTTCATCAGGAGCAGATGCATTCGGCGGAACTCGCGAAGCTTCTGACATTGCTGGCAGGAGCCTACCTGGTCAGTACTCTTGTGCGAGGGCGACTTAGTCCCGCCTCCGAGGGAGCGCCTCTACAACGATTCTTCAATGGAGCGTGGGAGCCAGCGTTGTTCATCGCGATGGCAGTGGGGGCTGGCGCGTGCATTGAGAGGTTCGAAGGACTTCATCTGGCCGTGGCCCTGCTGATCGAGGCCGAACTATTGGTTGCGGCGGGTTTGCTATTGAGGGATCGTTACATTACGAGCGTGGCGCCGTGGTTCGCTGCGCTCCCGTTTCTTCACCTTATTGCCGTTGATTTGGGGAACACTCGCACGATCGCGCTTGGCGGACGCACCTTTCACGTTTGGACACCGTTCGCGCTGCTGCTTGCGAGCTCGTTTGTTGCGAACCGAATCTTGACGGGCGGCATACTTTACGTATCGGCTGCGGCTGCTTGCCTCGCGATCGTGACACATGAGGAGTTCAGCCCATCCTGGGCGACGGTGGCGTGGATGATTCTGGCAGCAATTGGCCTGGCCGCGGGAACGTACTGGAATGATCGCCAGACGCGCCGGCAAACGTACGCTTTTGCGGTGCTGGTTGTGTTGCGCACGATCACCATCAACTTCCGTTGGGAACAGGAGGCGAGCCGACTGTCGACCGTTGGCATCGTAGTGGCGATCCTTTACGGATCGCAGCTTCTGCTTCACGCCCTCAGACTAGACGGGTACGCACGGATCGGCTATTGTGTCTCGGCGACCTTGCTGCTCACGATGCTGATTGTGAGGGACGCGCCTGGCCGCGAGATGACTCTGCTGCTGGGGGTAGAGGGGATATCGTTATTGTCAGCCGGATTCTTACTACGGGAGCGAGCACTGCGGATGGCGGGCTTGGCTGTGTTCCTCGGTTGTATCGCGAAGCTATTCATTCATGACTTGAGCCAATTGGACACTGTGAGCCGAATTCTGTCATTCATCGTCCTCGGGGTGATGTTGCTGGGCGCGTCTTGGGCGTACACTCGCTACAAGGACCAGATACACAGACTGTTATGAACGCAGAGTCATTCAGGAAGATCGCGATGAGCTTGCCGGATGCCGAGGAGCGATCCCACATGAACCACCCGGATTTTCGAATTGGGGGGAAGATCTTCGCAACACTCGGGTACCCGAACAACACGCGTGGGATGGTGAAGCTGCCGCCTGAACAGCAGCAGAATTTTGTGGATGCGAATCCTGAGGCCTTCCTGCCCGTGAAGGGTGCCTGGGGCCTCCGAGGAGCGACCAGCGTTGTTCTGGAGTCCGTTACGGAAAAACAACTGAAGGACGCTCTCCTAGTTGCCTGGGAGAGTGCGAAAGCGCAGGTAAAGAAGCCCCGGGGAAGCATACGACGAAGAAAGTTGTAGAAAGATCTGTGCTCTCTTTCACAACTGACGTCCGTAAAACCGCTGAAAATGCTAAACTACTAGTTTCCTCCACATGTTCCGTTTCGAAACTGCGGGCGAATCCCATGGAGAATGTCTTGTCGCCACCCTTACTGGTCTCCCGGCGGGTGTGCCTATCTCATTGGATTCCGTAAATCATCAGCTCTGGCGCCGGCAACAAGGGTTTGGCCGCGGGGGGCGAATGAAAATCGAAACTGATCAAGTGGAGATCGTGGCCGGAGTGCGGCACTCGATTACGATCGGCTCCCCCATTGCGATGATTATCCGCAATAAGGACTGGAAGAACTGGACCGAAGTGCTGCCGGTGGAAGATTTCGATGGTGGCGAAGACAAGAAGAAGCCGGTAAGCCGTCCGCGCCCCGGGCACGCAGATCTTCCGGGCGCGATTAAATACAACTTCGAGGACGCGCGTTACATTCTGGAGCGCGCGAGTGCGAGAGAGACGACAGCGCGGGTTGCAGTAGGCGCGGTTTGCAAAGCTTTCCTGAAAGAGTTTGGCATTGAAATCCTGAGCCACGTGATCGCCGTAGGCTCAGAGAAATTAAATCGCCCGGCGACATGGGATGAATTGGTCTCGCTTTCAAAGAGGGAAGAAGTTCTTCTGGGCTGTGTTGACGAGGAAGCGGAGCAGCGGTTCAAAGGCGTTGTCGATGAAGCGTACCGAACCGGCGATACTGTTGGCGGCATCTTCGAAGTAGTAGCGCACAACGTGCCGGTCGGGCTGGGGTCGCATATTACCTGGGATAGCCGGCTGGATGGGCGGCTGGCACAGGCGATCGTGTCGATGCAGGCTGTGAAGGGCGTAGAAGTGGGATTTGCGCAGGAAGGCGCCACTTCGTTCGGAAGCAAAGTCCAGGACACGATCCATTACGACAAAGAGGGCCGCGAGTTTTTCCGGGGCGCGAATCGTGCCGGTGGAGTGGAAGGAGGGATGTCCAACGGCCAGGACATTCTGGTCCGAGGCTTCCTGAAGCCGATTTCGACGTTACGACGCCCGCTGGAATCAGTGGATCTACCGACGCGGGAGCCGGCACTGGCTGCGTACGAACGCAGCGATGTTGCCGTGATTCCGGCGGCGGGGGTGATTGGCGAAGCGATGGTGGCCATGGTGCTGGCGCAGGCAATGATCGAAAAATTTGGCGGCGACTCCCTTACAGAGACAAAGCGGAACTTCGAAGGATATCTGAAACAGGTAAAAGAATTCTGATGATTTATCCGATCGTGAAGTACGGCGACCCCGTTCTCGAGATTCCGGCAAAGGCGGTTACGGAGTTCGATACAGCCGAGTTGAATCGATTGCTCGACGACATGTTCGAGTCGATGTACGCGGCAAAGGGTGTAGGGCTGGCGGCGCCACAGATCGGGATCTCGCAGCAAATTGCGGTAATCGACTGCTCGAGCGGCGAAGATCCGACGCAGAAAATCGTGATTATCAATCCGGAAATCGTCAAGGTGGAAGGGAATCAGACTTCCGAAGAAGGTTGTCTGAGTATTCCGGGGTTCCGCGAACCTGTGACACGCGGCCAACGCGTGACAGTTAAAGCCCAGAACGGAAAGGGCGAGTGGTTTGAGATGACGGGCGAGGATCTGCTGGCGCGGGCGTTCCTGCATGAGACCGATCACCTTCGCGGCACCCTGTATATCTCGCACGTGAGCGTGCTGAAGAGAGACCTGATTAAACGCAAAATCCGCAAGCTGTCCAAAAATGGCGAGTGGAGCTGAATGGGCGCGAGGCAGTGAGGCTGGTATTCATGGGCACCCCGGAATTTGCCGTGCCCACACTGGAAAAAATCGTTGAGGCCGGGCACAGCGTGCTGGCGGTTTATACGCAGCCGGACAGGCCGAAGGGCCGCGGACAACAAGTGGCTGCTTCTCCCGTAAAGGAGGCTGCTGTGCGGCTCGGATTACCGGTGCGGCAGCCTGAACGGATCCGCCGCCCGGAAGTGGTGGAAGAGCTATCTGCGTACAAAGTGGACGCTATGGTGGTTGTGGGTTACGGACAGATTATTCCGCAGAATGTGATCGACCTTGCGCCGCTCGGAATTATCAACGTACATGCGTCTCTATTGCCGAAATTCCGAGGCGCAGCCCCTATTCAGTGGGCTATTGCGAAAGGCGAAACCGTAACAGGTGTGACCACGATGCGCATTGACGCAGGCCTGGACACGGGCGAGATGCTACTGAAAGCTGAAACAAGCATCGGGCCGGATGAGGACGCCGTCGGATTAAAGCACCGCCTGGCTCCGCTGGGCGCGGATCTGCTGGTCCGCACGTTGGACGAGCTTGCAGCGGGCAAGATCGTACCGGAGAAGCAGGACAGCAGCCAGGCGACCTATGCACCCATCCTGAAAAAAGAGGACGGGCTGATCGACTGGTCGTGGCCGGCGGCTCAGATTGACTGTCTAATCCGCGGTTTTCAGCCGTGGCCAGGGGCATATTCGACATTTCGTGGACAAAGGATTCACATCTGGAGCGCAAAACCTGCTATTCATAAGAAGCTGGGGCAACCGGGATCGTTGCACGCCATTGACCGGCAGTTGCTGGTTGCCTGTGGAGAGGATACGGCCCTCGAATTACGCGAACTGCAACTCGAAGGCCGCAAACGAATAACTGCAGACGCATTCCGCAACGGTCAGCGTCTTAACGAATCTGACATTCTGGGAGAGATAAAGCATTGAGATTGCCGCTGGGCTATCGCTTCGCAGCCACCTACGCGGGCATTCGCAAGGTCAATAAGGAGGACGTCGGTTTGATCGTTTCCGACAAACCGGCCTCTGCTGCTGCGGTTTTTACGCAAAACCGGATCCAGGCTGCTCCGGTCCGCATTGCAAAACAGCACCTCCGTGCCTCGCGAGGCCGTGTGAGCGCCGTGCTCGTCAACGCAGGAAACGCAAACTGCGCAACGAAAAATGGCGATGAGGTCGCGCTCGCGTGCTGCCGTGCCGTCGCCAAACATTTGAAGGTGCCAGTCGCGCAGGTCATCCCGGCGTCCACTGGTGTTATTGGCGTTGAACTGGACCCGACGCTCATCATCAACTCGCTTCCACGGCTGATGGACGACCTTGGAGATACCCGTTTCCCGGACGTCTCCCACGCGATTATGACTACGGACACCGTACCGAAAGAGGCATTCGCTGAAGTGCCGCTAAAGGGAGGCGAAGTTGTGATCGCCGGCATGACAAAGGGCTCCGGTATGATTCACCCGAATCTGGCGACAACACTCGGGTTCGTTATGACCGATGCAGCCATCTCGCCGATTCACCTCCGCGAAATGCTGCAACACGCAGTGGAACGGAGCTACAACCGCCTGTCTGTTGATGGCGACACATCCACGAACGACATCGTGGTTCTCCTGGCGAATGGCGCTTCCGGAATCAAACCGTCGGAGCGTGAGCGCCGCACGTTGGAAGAATCGCTGTGCCTGGTGATGGAGGATTTGGCCGAGCAAATCGCACGAGACGGCGAAGGCGCCAGCAAACTAGTGGTGATTCGCGTGGTTGGCGCTCAGGATAACGAATCCGCAACGAAGATCGCACGCTGTATCGCAAATTCGCCCTTAGTGAAGACTGCGGTTGCCGGTTCGGATCCGAACTGGGGACGCATCCTCTCCGCCGCAGGGAACTCGGGTGTTGACTTTGATCCTTCCGACCTAGACATCTACATGCAGGGTGTGCTCGTGTGCTCTGGCGGTATTGCCGCTGAGTTTGACGAGGCCGCGCTGAAAACCAAGCTCGATGATCGCGAGTGCCTGATCCGGCTCGAGTTCAAAGGACAGGGGAAGGGTGAGACCCGCTTCTGGACATGCGACTTCACCGAGGGGTACGTCAAGATCAACGCCAGTTACCGCACGTGACCCGCCGTGTCTTCACTGCCATTCCGCTCTCGGCGATGATGCTCATCGCCGATGAGCGCACGGATATTCTGGATATTTTCACTCCGCTTGCATCCGCGCTAGCTGCCGGTGATGCGCAAGCATTCCTTTCGGGTTTCGATCACAAGATGGAAGGTTTCGCGGATCTGTCTGCATGGGTCACTGCGCTCGTAGAGACGTACGAGATCACCAGTTCCGTCGACCTGGTCCGGACCCAAGGTGATGATATTGAGCTGGAATGGTCCGTGCGGCTACGCAGCAGGATTCCTACCGCAAAGAGCGACGACCGGCAGCAGAGTGTCATTGCACGAATCGGGAAAAACAAGAAGATTACATCCCTCAGGCCACTGACCTTCTTTAAGCCCTAACTCTGGTATTTGCCCGTACCTTCCGGATTGCCTGCTGATCCATGCAGCAGAGCAGGCCCCGTGCCAATCGCGATAAACTAAACGCGTAAGTAACGCTGGCACATGGGTAGAAGAGTCGCATATTCCTTCCTACTAATCTCGCTGATGGCGCGTGGCGCCGATCAGAGAGTGCTTGAAGAAGAATTCGAGAGCAAAGTACGACCGATTCTCGCGAAGAATTGCTTCGCCTGTCATACGAGTTCTAAGATGGGCGGGCTGGATATGCGCGACCGCGCGTCCTTGATACATGGCGGGAAGCACGGGACTGCCGTGGTGCCGGGAGATCCATCCCACAGTCTGTTAGTGCAAGCGATACGGCACGAACATGAATCGCTAAAAATGCCGCCGAGCGGGAAGCTGGCGGAGAGCGAAATTGCTGTACTGAGCAAGTGGGTGGAGAGCGGTGCCGTCTGGCCGGAGAGGTCTTCCCTTCCGAAAACAAACGCGTATGTGATCACGCCGGAGCAAAGGGCCTTCTGGTCATTTCGCCCGGTTGTGAAGCCAGCGCTTCCGAAGGTACGGGAATCGAAGTGGGCGCAAGGGCCGATCGACCGATTCATCTTAGAAAGGCTGGAGAAGGCGGGGCTGCGGCCATCTGCGCCTGCAGACCGTAGAACGCTGATCCGGAGAGTGACATATGATCTGACCGGACTTCCACCGACAGCGGAGGAGGTGCAGGCCTTTGAGAAAGATCGGGCGCCGCAGGCATATGAACGGCTGATCGACCGATTATTGGCTTCACCGCGTTATGGCGAACGCTGGGGGCGGATGTGGCTGGACTTGGCGCGGTATTCCGACGACAAGCTCGATCCGACTGGGGAGACTCCGCATCCGAACGCGTTCCGTTATCGCGATTGGGTGATCCGAGCGTTCAACGAAGACATGCCCTACGATCGCTTCGTGAAGGCGCAGATTGCGGGCGATCTGATGCCGGACAAAGAGAAGTATGCGGGCGGTTTGGGGCTGTATGCGTTGAGCCCTGAGTTTCAAGACGATCGAGTAGACGTGACTACGCGCGGGTTCTTGGGTTTGACGGTTGCCTGCGCGCAGTGCCATGACCACAAGTTCGATCCGATTCCACAAAAGGATTACTACTCTCTGTTGGGGGTGTTTAATAACACGAAGCTGGATGAACTTCCCCTGGCTCCTGCTGAACAGGTTCGCGAGTTTAAAGAGAAGAAGAGGCGGATCGAGGAGCAAGAGAAGCTGATTGCCGATTTTGTTAAGAACCAGGCGGATCAGCTTGCGAAGATCTTTGCAGTGCGGACCGCGGATTATCTGGTTGCGGCGTTTCGCGGGAAAAATGACTCGCTCGACCCTGAGACCCTGAGACGGTGGACAGATTACCTGAAAAAGCCGCAGAAGGAACATCCGTTTCTGAATGAATGGGCGACCTTGAAAGATGAAGCAAGCGTTCGTGAATTTGCGACGAAGTTTGAACAACGGGTATTGGCGGTCTATGAGGAGAAAAAGAAGGTTGACGAAGAAAACCTGATTCGGCTGGGCGGCTCGATGCAAAGAGCCAAGCTGGCGGGCGCGGATCTGCTTTCTCTAGAGCGCGATAAATACTATCTATGGCGGGATCTGTTTGGGGACAAGGGAGTGCTGCACTATGGGGAGACGGGACTTTCGCGTTTCCTCAGTGGGGAGTGGAAGAACCATCTGGTCAGGATGAGGGCGGACCTGAACGAACGCAAGTGTGAGCTGCCAGAACAATATCCGTTCCTGCAGATCATTTCCGACGTCGAGAAGCCGCAGAAACAGCACGTGTATGTCCGGGGGGATCGGAACAACCAAGGCGAAGAAGTCGATGCCCATTTTCTGACGGTGCTCAGCGATGGGGCGCCCAAGGAATTTCAGGGTAAGGCACCAAGGCTCGCGCTGGCAGAGGCAATAGCCGACTCAAAGGATCCGCTGCTGGCTCGGGTGATGGTGAATCGGGTCTGGCTTGGTCATTTCGGCGATGCGATTGTGCGAACGCCGAGCAATTTCGGACAGCTTGGAGAAAGGCCGTCTCATCCCGAATTGTTGGATTACTTGGCGGCGCGGTTGGTCGAGAGTGGATGGTCCGTGAAAGCGCTGCATAAAGAGATTTTGCTGTCCTCGACCTATCAGCAGAGCGTTGGCACGGATGCAAAGGCGGCCGCAGTGGACGGCGCGAACCGGCTGTTCTGGCGCGCGAACCGGCGGAGGCTGGATGCGGAGGAGTTGCGGGATTCTCTGTTGTTCGTTTCCGGCGCACTGGACGAGAACGGGGGCGGCCGGCCGGCGCGGCTCACGGACGACAACCGCAAGCGGACAGTATACGGGTATGTAAGCCGGAAAAAGCTGGACACAATGCTGGGGCTGTTCGATTTTCCGAATCCGAATTCGACGTCGGAACGAAGGTTGACTACAAATGTTCCGCTGCAATCATTGTTCTTTTTAAACAGCCCTTTCATGAAGAAACAGTCTGAGGCGCTGGCAAAGCGTGTTGGAGAAGGAGATGAGCGAAGCCGAATCGCGAAGGCGTATGGCTTTGTGTATGGGCGTGCTCCTGAGGCGAAGGAGCACGCGGCAGCGATTGAGTTCTTGCAAAGCGCCGACTGGGTGCAGTATCTGCAGGTGCTGCTGAGTTCGAATGAGTTTCTTTTTGTGAATTAATCGAGGTGAGAGATGACGCGAAGAGACATGCTGCGGACCGTTGGGACGGGGTTCGGGATGCTTGGCCTAAAGACGCTGATTGCGGATGAGCACAAGCTCGGGCCCCATTTCACTCCCAAGGCGAAGCATGTCATCTTCCTATTCCTGAACGGCGGGCCTTCGCAGGTGGACACGTTCGATCCGAAACCGGCGCTCCGGAAGTATCATGGGAAACCGCTCCCGACAGGGAACTTGAAAACGGAACGAAAGACTGGGAATTTGCTGCAGTCGCCGTTCGAGTTCAAGCGATTCGGGAAAAGCGGGATTGAGATCAGCGAAATATTTCCGAAGCTTGGGGAGTGCATCGATGATGTGTGCATTATTCGTTCGATGCATACTGACCGGCCGAATCACGAGCCCTCGCTATTCATGCTGAATACGGGTACACCGTTGCCGGGAAGGCCTTCGCTCGGGTCGTGGCTGAGTTACGGGTTAGGAACCGAGAACAAGAATCTTCCGGGCTATTTTGTATTGTGTCCTGGACTGCCGGTAATAGGGCCTCAGTTGTGGAGTTCGGCCTTTTTGCCGGCCGCACATCAGGGTACGTACATTTTCAATGGTGAGAAGGATCCGAAGAAACTGATTCCTTATATCCGGAATGAGCAGTACACGCTGGATCAGCAGAGGAAACAGATCGGACTGCTTGCGAAGCTGAATCGCATGGAACTGGACAGGACCGGCGAGGATCCGCAACTGGAGGGAACGATTCAGGCGATGGAGACGGCGTTTCGGATGCAGACAGAAGCACCTGAACTGTTCGACATCGAGAAAGAAAGCCCGAAGGTGAGAGAACGGTATGGCGATACGCCAATTGGGCGTGGATGCTTAATGGCCCTGCGGCTCGTGGAAAAGGGTGTACGGATGGTGCAGTTGTATCACGGCGATGGGCAGCCATGGGACAACCACGACGATATTCAAATCCATAAGAAACTTGCGGCACAGGCGGATCCGGCAATCGGAGCTCTGCTACAGGATTTGAAGGCTCGAGGATTGCTGGATGAAACTCTCGTGATTGTGACCGGGGAATTTGGCAGAACTCCCGTGGTAGAAGTCAGCGGGCTGGTCAATGTGCAGAATGGGCGCGATCACAACAGCCACGGATTCAGTACGGTGCTGGCCGGGGGCGGAATTAAGGGCGGTATCACGTACGGCAATACGGACGACTTTGGGTTCAAGGCCGTAGAAAATCCGGTGCATCCGCATGATCTGCAAGCGACGATTCTGCACCTTTTCGGTTTCGATCACACGAAATTGACGTACCGCTACAGCGGTAGAGATTTCCGGCTGACGGATGTTGAGGGTGCCGTCGTTCGCGGGATTCTCGCCTAACCTGACAGCGGCATACGACGCCTCTTCGATGCAACTATTCAGTTGAGCGGCCGAAGCGTCAGCAGCTGTAGGCGCGCCTCCCTGATCCCGAGTGATTTTGAACGCACGACCGACCTCCCAAGCTGGAACGCATGAACGGCCGGCTTAGAGATGAGTTTGGTGGACGCCGCACGCGCGTATGTGGAGCGGCAAAGGCTCTTGCGCATCTCGCCTGCCGACGTTTAACCGGCTAACTCTCATTCAGAACCTTGCAATACAAAGTCAAGCCCGTTTAGGCCGACTCTTGCATGTCCATCACAGAGGTTAGAAAAAAATATGATCTTTTCGTTTCAATCGCTTGGCATCTTTTCTGAGCAAGTTTCCTGGGGTGCGCTTGGTAGTCTCGAATCAGGTAAGAGAACTTCGGCCTAACGAGGCTCGGAGCAGAAACGAGATGAACGAAACGATGGAAAACACGAGGGAGACGGTCTTTCGGCCGATTGCCTATGATCCACTGCCGTCTCAAATGAGTTTCCATCTCTCCGAGGCACGGCTTAAAGGCTATTCAGGATCCATCGGGTCTGGGAAGAGCCAGGCGTTGTGCCAGGAGGCCATCAAACTGGCTTACGCCAACCCAGGGCGAGTGGGACTGCTTGGGGCACCAACTTATCCGATGCTGAGGGATGCTACTTTCACGTCGTTTGCAGCGATTTTAGAAGAGAATGGCATTCCGTATAAGCACAACAAATCGGAGAGCGTAGTCACGTTTCAGGATTCGGGCTCGCGCGTGCTGCTGCGCTCGATGGACGAGTACGAGCGGCTCCGCGGGACAAATCTGGCGTGGTTCGGGATTGATGAGCTGAGCTATACGGAAGAGGAGGCTTGGCTCCGGCTCGAAGGCCGCTTGCGCGATCCGCTCGCGACGAGGCTTTGCGGCTTTGCGGTCTGGACGCCAAAGGGCTTCGACTGGGTTTACCGGCGATTCATCAAGAATCCAATCGACGGGTATCAGGTCATTGTGGCGAAACCCTTCGAGAACCGGTATTTGCTCGATAAGGTGCCTGATTTTTATAGCCGGCTGGGGTCGAGCTATGACGAGAAATTTTACCGTCAGGAAGTGCTGGGCGAGTATCTCTCTTTTTCGAGCGGTCTGGTCTACAGTTCATTCGAACGCGAGGTGCATGTGGCGGAGGTGGACGTGAATCCGAGTTTGCCGCTGCTCTGGGCACTCGACTTCAACGTGAACCCAATGTGTTCGGTGGTGGCGCAGAAGGAGGGTGAGATGTTACGAGTACTGGATGAAATTGTAATCGATCGAGCTTCGACGCTGGATGCATGCCTGGAGTTTCGGAGCCGGTTCCCTGTGCATTATGCAGGGTTGCGGATTTACGGTGATGCCTCCGGAGAGAACCAGAAGACAACGGGAGAATCGGACTACCGGGTGATCCGCGACTTTCTGACCAGGGCAGGATTTCGCGACGCGCGGTTTCAGGTCCCTACAAAGAACCCGTTTGTGCGGGAAAGAGTGATGCTGTTGAACTCAAGATTCCGAGACGCCAATGGAGTGAGCACGATTGTGATCTCGCCCAAGTGCAAGGAGTTAATCCGCGACTTTGAGGAAGTGGCTTACAAGGCGGACACGACAGTAGTAGATAAGAATCGTGATCCGCGGCGGACGCATTTGTCCGACGCGCTGGGATATCTCGTTTGGCAGGAATTTCGGCCACAAGCTCCGTTTGGAGAGCAAAAAAACAGAATTTTTTAGACGAGCGTAGATGACGCTAATGGCGCCGCCGCAGCGGTGCGTGGAGATACGTGTGTCTGGAGGCAGAGAAAACGTGCAAAACAACATCAACCTGGAGCACCCCGACTATCGCGCAAAGAAAGCGATGTGGCGTAAGTACAAGGATTTGTACACAGGCGGCGAACAACTTAAGAGCCGCGCAGCGGAATACCTGATGCAGCGGCAAAAGGAAGGTTACGACGTCTACACGGAACGCCTGCAGAGGGTCTTCTATGAGAACTATATCGGATCGATTATCGACTGGTACTCAGCCACTTTGTTCCGACGCGAACCGGTTCTGCACCTGGACGGCCCGGATGATCGAGCAAGAAGTTTCTTCGCGCAGTTCACAGAAGACTGCGACCGGAAGGGGACGAACCTGAGCGACTTCTTCCGTAAACGGATTGTCGATGCGTTGGTCTATGGGAGCAGTTTCCATATTCTGGATTTCCCAAGGACGTCTGTATTTGCGGAAACGCGAGCGGAAGAAGATGCAGCCGGGACAGCTCGAGCCTACCTGTTGGAATGCTCGCCGGAGGCCGTCATCAACTGGAGCACCGACGCAAACGGCAGTTACGAGTGGGTGGTACTGCGGAACTCCTATTTGAGAGGTGATGTCGAGACGCGGTCGTGGGCAGAAGAGACTCGCTGGGTGTACTACGACAGGACCCATTATCGCGTGTTCACCACTCGTGGAGACAGGCAGGAGATTGTCGAACTCTATTCTGGTCTGCACGGGATGGCAAAGCAAGAGAGAGTGCCTCTGTTCGAGATGAAGGTGCCAG
The DNA here is from genome assembly GCA_964464925.1 of uncultured Solibacteraceae bacterium. GTDB lineage: Bacteria > Acidobacteriota > Terriglobia > Bryobacterales > Bryobacteraceae > CAYXLI01. The sequence goes on from CAYXLI010000010.1 coordinate 48,536, forward strand.
AAGGTTTGTGGCTGATGAACCGCGCCGGCCTGCTGCAACTGGAACACTTCAACAAATCCAATGCGTTGGCTTGGGCGCTGACAATGGGACTCTTTGCGCAGCCGGTAATATTCTCCGAGCGGGATTTCAAGCAGATGGTGGGTGAATCGTATTACATCCAGCTCGGCAAGGAGGACCGCTTTGGCTGGACAGAACCAGAGGGGAAGGTTTATCAGATCGCAGCAGACAACCTAACGCGGTTGAAGGACGAGATCTACCGTGTCTGTTACCTGCTTGCACAGGCTGGGGCAGTGACGTCGGGCGGGAACTCACAATCGGGGCTGAGCAAATTGCGGGATTTTGCTGTCGCCCAGGAGGTGCTGCGCGCATTCGGTGATGCTGTGAAAGACGGTATGAAGCGAGTGTTACGTGCGGTTGCCGAGGCGCGAGAGGACGAACTAGTGATCGACGTCTCCGGCCTGGATGATTTCGATATCAGCGACTTCAGTGACGACCTGGCGAATGCCAACACTCTACTCCAGCTCGGTATTCCTTCGCCCACGCTGAAACGGCAGATCTTCAAACGACTTGCCTATAAGTATTTGTGCGACGTGAGGCAAGAAGTGAAGGACCAAATCTCTCAAGAGATTGACGAAAACCTGAAGGCGTAGGAAACGTCAGGAGCAACCTGTGCATGACGCGCGACAGGATACGTGTGCGAATTCGGAAGGATACGAGGAGATTTATGGAAGAGCTAAGAAACGAACAGAAACATGCAGGGCCGGCAGACATTCGAGAAATCGTGAAGGGCGCGATTCAAGAGTTCATTCGAGCGGAACAGGCACGAGCGGAGCCTGCCTACAAGAACGAACTTTTAGAAGAGCGCCGCCGGCGAGAACAACTCGAAGGCCGGCTAAACGAACTGGTGGAAGAAAATCGACGCAGCCGCATGTTGGCGGAAGAACTGGAGCGCGCCTCAGTGGTCCGCAACGAACTGCAGCGGCTTGGCGTCACGAAGATCGATTTGGCCTTCAAGGTGGTGAAGGATGACATCCAGCGCGGAGAAGACGGCCGACTGGTGGCGCGTTCGCACGAGGGCGAGAAGTCCGTGCGCGAGTATCTGAGCCAGTTTGTTTCCGAAAATCCTGAATTTCTACCGGCACGCATTCCCGGCGGAAGCGGGCTGGGACCCGCACACAAACCGGTTCAGTCCGTGCCGGCGGCGGGTGTGGACATCGACAAAATCAGACCCGGCATGAGCTCGGAAGAACTTGACCGAGTTCGCCAAGAAATCGCGCGGGTTGCGCTGCAATCAACCCGCAGCTAGTGTCCAAGTCTCACAACGAGCTTGGTAAATCCAGAACGAAACGAGGAGAAAAAGACAAATGCCAGCAATTACTTCAGCAAACGTAGCAAACGCCATCTGCAAACTTGTGGCTGCGGATGCCCTTCCTGCCTTGATGGGAAACCTAGTTATGGGCAACCTGGTGAACCGGGACTTCGAGCCAACGATGGCTACGACCGGCGACACTATCAACGTGCCGATTCCCCCGACACTGGTGGCGAACAATCTCGCCGAAGGCGGTAGCGTGGTCACGCAGAACCCTAACCTGGGGAATGCGCAGATCGTGTTGAATACTCATGCGGAGGCGACCTTCCAGATTCCGGACGTTACAAAGGTGCTCGCGGTTCCGGACCTGCTGAACCTGTACTTACAGCCGGCGGTGGTCGCGCTTGCCGAGAAGATCGAAGCAGACCTGCTTGGGCTGTATTCGCAATTTACCTCGAACCTTCCGGTGGGGTCGCCGAGCGCGCCGCTCACTGAAGGCGCCGTGGACGACGCGGAAACGACACTGTTTAACGCCAAGGTACCGTCAAGCGAACCCAAGTATCTGGTCGTTGACAGCAGCGCGTACTCGCAACTGCGTCAGATTCTGCGGTTCAGCGAGTACCAGACGGCCGGTGAAGCCGGCCTGCGCGCCATGATCGACGGCGCGGTGGGCAAGATAAAGGATTTCTATGTATTCCGCTCGCAGTTCGTTTCGAAGACGGGCAGCGGCCCGGTGACTACGCAGAATCTTGCGTTCACCAAGAACGCCATCGGTCTGGTGACGAGGCGTCTCCCTCAACCGGTTGTAGGGACGGGCGCAATTGCCGAATATGCCGAACTGGGCAACTTCGGTATGCGAGTGACGATGAGCTATGCGCCCAATACTTTGGCGCAGCAGTTTACCGTCGATGTTCTGTACGGCTGCGGCGTGCTGCGCAACAACTTCGGCGTACAGGTGCGAAGCTAGCCAGCAGAACGAATCTCACGGTGGGCTGCTCCTTGGAAGGGGGCAGCCCATTTTCATTTAGGAGGAAAACATGGCAGACCTGAAGGCGTATTTCCAGAAGATCAAGGCTCTAGAGAACGTGATTACCGAGCCGTTCGCAATTGTGGCAAGCGTAGCCACTTCGGATGGTGGGAAGGCAGGCGTGCTCACGGAGGTCACAAGGCATCAGGCAGCGCGCCTGGTGGTGGATGGCAGGGCGCGACTGGCTAACGAAGAAGAGGTGGAACAGTTTCGAGCAGACGCTCTGCGCACGATCGAGGAACAGGAGAAGCGGGTTCGTAATGAATCGATGCGCTTAGCTTTGCTGGCGAGCGCGATTCTCAAGGATCACGGGTTGACGGAAGAAGAGGACTGAGAGGGAATTGGTATGGCGTTATTCACAGACGGCACGGTTTCTGACTCAGAAGATCTGCGAGCTTATGAGAGCGGGATCCTAGATGTCGCCAGTATCGAGGGAATCGAACTGGATGCGAAGTTTCGGCTTGCGTCGCGAGACCTGGGAATCGAAGTCGCTCAGCTCTTTAGCGACGAGAACGTGAAGGTCGGTTTGGACGCCGTCGTGGTGACGCCGGGCCTGGCGCGCTGGCACACGCTACGATCACTGGCCCTGATCTACCGCGATGCATACTTCGTGCAATTGAACGACCGCTACGCAGCGAAGTGGCACGAATACGACCGAGAGGCGGTGCTGGCGCGGGATGCGTTGTTCGACGCGGGCGTAGCGGTAACGACGGATCCGGTAGCGCAAGCGAGAGTGCCCGAACTGGACGCGATCAACGGAGGAGTATGGCCACAGACTGACTATTTCGTGCAAACTGCGTGGATCTCCGATCGCGGCACGATGGGGCTTCGCAGCGACGTGGCAACAATCACTGTGAACTCCGGTAAGTTGCTGCGGGTTTCCGCTGGAGATGCTCCGCAGAACGCGGCTGGCTGGCTTGTTTGGGTAGGCGCAGAACCAGACATCCTGGCGCTGCAGGTTCGTGCGCCAATCGCTCCTTCCCTGAAATGGATGATGCCGGTGAGCGGCCTGACAACGGGCCCCGTCACGCAGGCGTATGAGATTCCGACGTCGTACTTTGTACGACGTCGACAGCTCCTGAGGAGGGGTTAGGCAATGGCGAGAACCGCGAGCGCAGCCACAAGTCTGCTCATAGGAATATTGCGCGGAGATGGCGGAATGCAATCGGTCATTGCACAGATTTCGCAACGAGAAAACGTGGTCTTAGAGCCGGTAGCAGACGCCCACTTTCTGGCGCGAAATATGAATCCGGATTTAGCGGAGAAATTAACCAGCGGGAAATATCCGACTGTCCACGTCTACTGCGACCGGATTCAGAATACCTTGCGTGAGAAGTTCCGAACGTTCTCAGGAACAGCGACGCTCGTCGCGGATGTGCGCATCTCGGATGATCACGTTGACGAACTCGACAAGAAGCTTCAGTTGTATGCCGAAGCCGTGACGAACGTGCTGGACAACAGCCGCGGAACTTGGGAGGCAGGCGTATTCTATCCAGGCGGTTACGAGGTTCAGTTCGGAGCAGTGAAGCCGGGAGGCAAGCAGTTTCTGCAGACGGCCCGGATTCGGTTTGACGTTCACATCAGCAGGGACTAGGAAGGAATATCGATGTCTTGCTATATCAATTCGAATAACAATCGTTTCTACGCGGCCGGTGAGAGCGAATACGGCCAGGTTGGAGCTATCACGGCGGCGAATCGTTTTCCCGCAGTGCAGCTAAACATTAAACAGGCGGTCGAGCGGCCGGAACGTAAAGACAAGACCGGAGGCCGGACCTTTACGGGAATGCCGACAGGCTTACGGCGTAAGACTGTCTACGACGTCCAGACCTATCTAACCGGTTGGTCGGATCAGAGCACTGAACCCGGTTATGGTCCGCTGGTGAAGGCGGCTATGGGTGGTGCGGCCGAGATTCACGGCGGGGGCCAGATCGACACTGCACTATCGGCGACACGACTAAAGTACTCAGCGCCGCACTTGCTGACCCCCGGACAGGCCGTGGCCTTTGGAGGGGAGATTCGTTTCGTGACTGCCGTTGTGGATGCTCAAACAATCGAAGTAAACGCGCCATTTTCGGTGCAGCCAAGTAGCGGATCGCCCATGGGAAAAACGATCACGTACCAGCTAGGCGATGATCTGCCAAGTGTGAGCATCTTCGATTATTGGGACCCCAGTTCCGCAGTGCAACGCATCCTGTCGGGAGCAGCCGTTGACCAGTTTGTGATGAAGGTAAATGGCGACTACCACGAGTTTTCTTTCAAAGGAGCTGCCCGGGACGTGATCGATAGCAGCAGCTTTGCTTCCGGGCAAGCTGCGCTTACACAGTTTCCTATCGAGCCGGCAATTGCTGACAACGATTACGAGATCGTCCCCGGACACCTCGGTCAGGTTTGGTTGGGAAGCACGCCAGAACGATTCTTCACACTGACCCAGGCAGAGATCGCGCTTCAAAACCAATTGGATTTGCGCGCGCGGGAATTCGGCTCCGATGGGCCACGTTGCATCGCCGCGGGACGCCGACACGTGAACGTCAACCTAAGTCTGTATGAGCAGGGGGACGCGGCGACGGTAGCGTTGTACCAGGCAGCCAAACAGCGCTCACCGATCACAGCGATGTTCCAATTGGGACAACAGCCGGGACAATTACTCGGCGTGTACATGAAAAGCATCGTGCCTGAGGTCCCGGAATTCGAGGACAAAGAGGCGAAGCTGCAGTGGAAGTTCTCAGAATGCCGCGCGCAGGGAACGTTCAACGACGAATTGATCGTGGCGTTCGCATAGACATGGACTACAACAGCACGTTCGAAATAGAGTCGGCAGCATTTGCCGGTGTGCGGTTCCGGCTGAGGCGCATGTCATTCGGCCGCCGCCTGGAACTGATGAAGAAAGTCCGTGAATTGGCTGGGCGCATGGAGTACTTTCAAGCGGGCGGAACGGCGGCGGAGCGGATCGAAGCAGCCGTATTATCAGCCGAGATCGAGAGGCTATATCTGCTGTGGGGAATTGAGAGGGTTGAGGGCCTGTGCATTGACGGGTCGCCAGCCGATTTGGACTCCTTATTCGACAGGGCGCCTGAAGCACTCTGCGTCGAGGCTGTCGCGGCCGTAAAGCAAGAGTGCGGGTTGACCGAGGACGAACAAAAAAACTAATCGTCGCTTTCCACTTCCATCAATCGAAACGGGCCGCGTGGAAATGCGAGACGTGTAGGAAAGACGGCCTCGAGGAGAAACGCCGATGCGGGTGGCGAGCGGGCCCATCTGCTCCGGAGCGCGTCGTGTGGGCTCGGGGGCAGGTGACGCTCACGACCTGCCCGACATCCTATATCCGCGCCGAGAGTTGGCGTTTACTGGAGCAGTTCTATGCGTGGAAACTGCTGGGCGGCGTCACGATCGATTCACTGCCAGCGAGAAGTGTGGACGCGTTTTACTTGCTGGAACAAGAACTGGCGAAGGAAAGAAGCTATGCAGAATGATGAACTAAACAAGATGTTGGAGACTCTCTCGGGCTGGGCAGTCAGACATAAACGCGGTACGCACATTGTGCCGGAGATTTGCGCTCTGAACGAGCAGCGACTAGTGGGTGCGTCCATCGCGGGTCCGCGACCTGAAACGCCTCGTGTTCCTGCGGCTGAGAGCCTTTTATCTCAGGCTGTCCGAGAAGTGAGCACGTACACGCCGCTTCAAAGCGCACTTTCGAGTAGCGTATATCACGGCATTCCGGAGCAGCCGGTGGTTTCCCAGACTGGCCCCGCAAACAGCGATAGCTCGCAAGCGCCAGCACGGCAGCAAACGGACGAGATTGGCAGGTTGAACGCGCAGTTGGATCAATTGCGTCGCGTTGCTGTAACTCAGGCTGAGGCAATCGCCGAGAACACGAAGGCTCTGGCCAGCAGTCAAAGCAAGACACAGACACAAACCAACGGGCAGAGCACCGGGGGTAGGATCCTCTCAACGATTCTGGGCACCGGGCTCGGGATGGGATCCCTGATCTCCGGAATCGTCGGTCTTTTTGGAAATAGGAGCGTTTCGACGCCCACGGTTCTGACCAAATACGAACTGCCCCCCTCGGTGCAGATGGAAAACGGCGTGAGTCATTCCGGAAATCTGGTACCGGTGCAGTACTCGCAGTCAGGAGTGCCGCGGGTGGATTCTGCTGCGGCCCGTCAACAGGTGACTATTCAGATACAGGCGCTAGACAGCCGTTCCGTTCTGGACCGCAGCGACGACATCGCACGGGCGGTGCGTGAAGCGATGCTGCACTCACATTCTTTGAATGACGTGGTGAGTGACTTATGAGCGAGTTTCCGAAATTACGAACGGGAGCTGTCATGCAGTATCCCGCCGAGCGAAAGACAAGGTTCAGTACCTTCGTGACGCGGTTCCTGGACGGCTCGGAACAGCGCTGTCCGGAACGTAAGCAGCCGTTGTATGTCTGGGTAATCCAGCTGAATCTTCTGAGTGACGACGAGATGTTTCGATTGCAGGAATTCTTCATGGATCAGGAAGGGTCTGCTGGGATGTTTCGGTTTGTAGATCCATGGGACGGAACTGCCTATGATGATTGCATTTGCGCCGAACCGAGCTTCCGTTGGGAGTGGCTGGAGGAAGACCGAAGCCGCGGCCGGCTGCTGATTCGCAATGGAGCGAGGTCAGCATGATCTATTTCCCGCAATTACAAACTGGCGCATCGGCTCAGTTTCCGTTGGAAAGGACGATTGCGCTGCGGAGTGCAAGTTGCGAGTTTACGGATGGGTCAATCATGCGTATCGCGGACCCGGGTGCGCGAGTCGTGCGTTGGAAGCTCACCTACAAAGGCCTGACCGATAACGAATGGGGCGAATTGGAGAGTTTATTCACGCAGGCCCAGGGGCAATTGAATATGTTCTGCTTTCTGGACCCATTTTACAACCTGCTGAGTTGGAGCGCTGATCCCACCAAACCAGTTTGGTCGGTTGCGCCAGGAATTCAGATTACCGCAGGCACAGAGGATGCCTGGGGCGGAACGGCCGGGCTGGTGCTCACAAACAGCGGAGCGGCGACGCAACGTATTTCCCAGATATTGGATATTCCGGGAGCGTACCAATATTGCTGGAGCGTGTACTTCCGTGATGTAGACCAGGCCTCCGCAAAGTTGATCGTTGAGACCAGCGACGGCAGACTCTGGACGGATATCCCTGCGTTTTCGGGCTGGAATCGGGCAGTTATGCCTGTTTCGATCGCCGGAAATGCGGTGTCAGTCGGGTTCGGAATAGATATCCCCGCAGGTGGATCCGTGCATGTTTGTGGGATGCAGGTGGATGCCCAACCAAGCCCTGCGAAGCCGCGAATGACGCGCGGACAGAGCGGCGTACACCCGCGTTGCCGATTCGAGCAGGATGAATTGACATTGACCAGCGACGGTCCCAACGACCATGCGACAACGATCACACTGATCAGCCAATTGAGCTTATAACGACATGCCAACTATTCAGGAACAAAAGAATCTGGAAGTCACGGGAATGCCAATCCTGTTATTCCAGTGCGAACTGGTGTCCGGACAAACAGAATTTTGGAGTACGCACACGGTTGACGTCGCGGGGCAAGTCTATTCAGGGCGAGTGCTCCGCCACAATCTGTTTGATTTGCGTGCAAGTGCTGATGAAGGGATTGACTCATTGTCCAAAGTGTCCATCACGCTCGCGAACGTAGATTCTTATTTCTCGCAGATCGAGCGCCAGTTTGGATTCAAGGGAGCAAGGGTCACGGTGCGATTTGTATTCGTCGATCCATTTACAGGCGAAGCCGAGTCTGATACCACAACGATTTTCAAGGGCATCAGCAACCCACCTGAAGAGATGGGCGAGACGACTTTCCGGCTTTCGTTCCTGAGTCGTTTGGCGATGCAGCGAACCTTACTTCCGCCGGTACGGATCCAAGGCCGCTGCCCCTGGCGGTTTCCTGCGTCCGCAAGCGAGAGAGCCGAGGCTGTAGACGGCGGTATGAATGGCCGGTACTCAGAACTCTACCGCTGCGGGTACTCGCCTGATGCTGGCGGAATTGGATCTCTGAACGGGAGCGTGGCGTTTACCGACTGTAATTTCTCGCGTGACGACTGCGAGAAGAGAGGCATGTTCTCGGTTGATTCTACTGGAAGAATCACTCGGCGGTTCGGAGGATTCGAATTCGTTCCCTCGAGCATTCTAGTAAAGAGCTTCGGCGACAAGTCACAGCACTTGAGCGTGCCTGTGGAGAATGAGGCACGGTATAACGATTTCGTCCCGATCGTGTACGGAACTGCGTGGTACAGGCCGCCGGTCATTTTTGCCCGTAACGACGGGAATCTAACGCATCTGGAAGTTCTGCTTGGGATGGGAGTGATTCATAGCGTGCTGAAGGTTGTTGCGAACGGAATTGAGATTCCCCAAGGTCAAACTGGGCGCAACATGACAGGCACGGGTTGGTACAACATCGTCAGTTTGGGGCGGCGACAAGGGGAGTTCAATCTGGACTTCACCGACAATGGCTCGCCGGTCGGGGATCCATATGGCAGTATGGCCGTCCTGTCGGTAGTTCTGCCGAACCGGATTGCAGATGGGTCGGCGCTGCCGAGAGTCGAAGTTCTTCTGGAAGGCATGGAACTTCCAACGTACGATGTGGACGGCACTGACTTAGGCGGCGGGTTTACGAATAACCCCGCCTGGGTGCTGCTCGATGTATTGCGCAGGTGTGGTTGGCAGATCAACGAGCTCAATATTCCGAGCTTTGCTCAGGCTGCGCGCTATTGCGCCGAGAACGTAAACGTCGCCGACTTGAATGGGAATGTTACGACCGTGCCGCGATTCCAATGCAATCTTGTTCTTACGAAACGCCGAAGTGCGGCGGATTTGATCCGTGGCATTCGTAGCGGGTCGAACCTTTACCTAGTTTATGGCCCGGACGGCCTGCTTGAGGCGCATATCGAGAACACTCTGTCAGTACAGCAGCCGCAGCAGCGGCCGGGAACGAACAGCATGGAGATGCTGAACGGCGGATGGCCCGCCTACGAATTCGGGGACGGGACCTCAGGATTCTCTGACATCGCTCGTAAGGATAGCGGCGAACCGAGCCTGCGGCTCTGGACGCGAAGCACGGCCGATTCTCCGAACCGATATACCGTCGAGTTTCAGGACGAGTTCAACGAGTATCAACAGGACAGTTTGTCGGTAGTCGATTTTGAAGATGTTAGAAGGGCGGGACAAGAAGTAAGTCTCGGCTTGGCAGCATTTGGCCTTCCCAATTTCGACCAGGCAGGACGTGTCATACGGCTGCATCTGAACCGGGCCGTTCGTGGCAATTTGTATGCCGAGTTTGAGACCGGCCTGCGTGGGGTCGGATTGCGACCGGGTGACCTGATTACGCTCACGTATCCGAAAGAAGGACTCTTGCGACAGCCGTTTCGGATTATCAAAGTGGCGCCGGGAATGAACTACCGGCGCACTGTGATCACAGCACAATTGCATGATGATTTGTGGTATTTGCAAAGCGACGGTACGTACAATGCTTCGGGACGGCGGCCCGGATTCGAAATACAAGTACCGCGGCCCTTGCTGCCGGACCACAAGGACGAGGCTGGCGACCTGGCATTCTCAGCATCTGAGACCGTAACCTCAACCGAAGCGCCGATCGTTTCCTTGTCCATTCCATTCATCAAGCCCGGACGGCCGTCAATAAGTGGGCCTCGCATTCCTATTCTGCGCCTGATTCCCGATATCTCAAACGTAGGCGGGACGATTCCGGGTGGCACGATTCTTTACTATGCTGTCTCGGCGGTCGATGCCTCGGGTGAGGAGGGCAATCTTTCCTTAGTCGTGAAAGCCGCGGTGCCGAGCGGTGCAGACACTAACACGATCACCCTGCACGGACTAAGTTTTGACGCACGCGCGGCCGCGTTTCACGTCTATCGGGGGCCAAGTCCATCCGAGATGATTCGAATCGCAGAAGGAGAAGCAATTGCGGAGTCGTTCACTGACAGCGGACTTGGGTTGCTCTCTGCGGGTCCTCCAGATCCGAATTTCGATCACGCAAACTTCTACTGGCGTGTTGAACTGCAGCCGGAGACGCAGGCTACTGTGCACTCAATGAATACGATCGGTGGCGAGATTATCCAGATGGTAGTGAACTCATTCCGCGGCAAGGCGGTCCGAATCACGTCAGGGAAGGGCAAAGGCCAAGAACGAACAATCATTTCCAATACAGAATTTGTGCTGAACGTCAGCCCGGACTGGACGATCGTGCCTGACACCACGAGTACCTTCGTAGTGAGCGAAGCAGCGTGGCAGTTCGGCTCCGTGGCGCAGACCTCGCCCGCGGTTTTCGATATACCAAACAGGGCTGGGGCGACGATTCAAATCTGCGGTCGATCGGCTAACGTTCATGATATCGAGAGTGCGTATGAACTCGCGAACGTAAGCCGCCATCAGATAGGGACTTCGACCCAGGGCTTCGATACGGGTGTGCCACCGAAGCCTTTGTTCGGCATCAGCGCAGTCGGGCAGGGCACTTTTGAAGTAGGAGGGGTCGGATTCTCTACTCTTCAGAACACGATGTCGATTACCGCCGGCACTCTAACGTTGTATTACTTCGACGAAGCGGCGGGTAACCGAAGTACCTTGAACTCCGCCGTGGACCAGACTGCGACATCTATCTCGGTCACTTCGGTAACAACTCTTCAGCCAGGCAGCCTGTTGCAGGTACAGAACGAACTGATGCAGGTGGAGAGCGTGGATACGGCAGGATCTTCCTGTGTGGTTACGCGCGCCATCCTTGGCAGTTCTGCCTCAGCATACGCCGCCGGTTCGACAGTGTATCAGCAAGATAACCGAGTGTACATTCTGCCTTTTGTCAGGGGCTTCTTCGGATCGCTGGCCAGCGGCAATTACAACTATTCAGATCAGTTGCCTCATGTACGCATCACAGCGGCACAGTTGTACGTAACGAATTTCCTCGGGAACAGTGAGAGTCAGACGACTTGCTTCACGAACACTGCAGATTCCGGGCTGCGTACCTTTTCGGGTGGACAGTACTCATTGCAGGTAGAGGGCTACCTCGCTATTCAGCAGCGAGCCGTACCCCCCATTCGCGTAGAGAAGAATTGCTCGATTCGCGATGTGATCGCGATTGTAGGCGAGGCGGCCACAGTTACAGGAATTCAGGTGGCACTTACTGTCAACGGACAAACTTATTGTCCTTTAACGATTGCCCCGGGTGTGACCAGTTCCACTGTCGTGGATGGAATGACACTTCCTCCGTTAAGTGCCGGTGCGCTACTGGGTCTAGACATTGTCTCGGTTGGGCAGACTGCGGACAGTCTTCCGGGTCGTGACCTGACTGTTTTGATACGGCTCTAAGTGAAAATGGCAAACGATCAATTGACGAAATTGCGCCCAGATCGGGACCTGCAGTGTTACTTCGAGAGACCTTCCGCAATCGCTGCTTTGAGTGGCACAGCAGTTGACCAATTCATGCTGTCCGGCACCTGGCGGCAGCAGTTCGATTGGGCAGTGGTGGAATGGAATCGCGACAACGTTTTCGAGCACCCGTTGTTTCGCAATCTTCCGGATGGCGATCTGTCGGGTTTGCAGTTGACCTATGAAGAGGAGCGCGAGAACTGTATCCCAATTGATTCCGATCTCTATGCGACCGTGGACTGGCCGTCGTTGAGGATCTGGGCCGGAGGCGACGGTGCCGAGCACCTTTATAAGGTTCCTCTCCAGAGTTACGCCACTCCCGTGGAAGGCGAGTACGTTTGCGCCTCGCTCACTTTTGCGCTCTCCGGGTCCATAGCGGCTGGAGAGTATGTGGGCATTTCATTTCTCGATGAACACCACACGTATCAGATTTATGCTGTCGACACTGTCCAAACAATCGTGCAGGCGATAGCAGACAGCGTCAATACGTTTTCCAAGGCGATGAAGGCGCAGATCACAGGACCGAGTATTTCCCTGTTTTACACCGGCGGACAGAGTATCGCGACGGCGAAGACGGGTGTCAACGGCAATCGAATTGGTGCGTATGCGTACGTCACTGGTTCATCGCTGGCCTGGGATAAACAGTGGGGCCGGCTCCAAGGTGGGACTTCCCCTTCGCGGTGGCGAATAGCCCTGGACTTCTCCTCAATAACGGATCAGAACGGAATCGCCGTGCCTACCACGCAGGTCAGGAAAATGCGCTGGACCTACGCAGCCGATTTGCAGTACGGAGAATTCGTACGGAGCGAATTTGCCGTCCGAGTACGCAATTGGTCTGTTAGTGGGTCGCGTTTGGGCTACTCCGTAGCAGGGCCCGGAAGCCGCCGAATTGAAGATGACTCCAGCGAGGTAGCCTACACCGGTACTTGGAGCAAGAGCGCTGGAAATTTCTCGGGTGGCACAATTCACCAAACCACCGAGCACGGAGCAAGTCTCCGCATTCAGTACTCATCGCCACTCGCCCATACGTTGTACGTCGGTACGAGAGCCGCATTCAATGCCGGAACTGTGAACATCCAAGTCGACAGCCAGCCCGTTGCGGTCCATGATCTCTTTCTCGCAGGCGAAGATGCGCTTTGCAGAGTAAACGCCGGCCTGATTGCTGCGGGCAGTCATACGGTGACAATCACGAACACCGCTGATGCGGGCAAATACTTCTACTTTGATTTCATCGAGCTTGCGCAGGTCGCCCAGACATTGCCGTCACTCGCGGTCGAAGCACACACCACCTTGGCAACTGACTGGGATACGGACCACTCGATTGCACTACCTGCCGAAAGAACAGCCTGGATGATCCAGTCGCTCGGTTTTTCCGGACGTATAAATCACTACGCAGGTGCATTGTGGTTCTACGAGATGGTTTTAAAGGGGCACCAGTATGGCAGGGTGACAGTCACGATCGGGGGTGATGCGGTTCCAAATACTGTGATCGCGGTGCAAATCGCACCTTTGCAGAACCCGGATCCGGCTACCGTGATTCAGCATTTGGTACACGTTGGAGACACATTGACGACGGTCGCGAAGGCTCTCGAACTCAAGCTGAACAGCGGGTACACTGGCTTGCGGGCCGAATCGAGTGAGAACGTACTAACGATATACAGTCGCGAACTCGGTGCGGCAGGGAATGGGTTCAGCATCACCGCCACGAGTACCTCAATGCAAATGACTCCGATTTGTTCGGGACCGACGTTCGCAGGCGGGGCGGATGGCATGTGGGTGACGGATGTGACTGCGACTCCGAGGTTGAACCGCGCCGCACGGGACTGGTCGCGAAGTTTCTTCCAGGCTCTACGAGGCTATGGCCTGGACAGCACTGCGGCATTCAGTATGGAACTCCAGCACGGCGACACTTCCATCGAGGCGGGAATCGCGCAACGTTATCCGAGCGGGAGTGCGGTGATGCTGGATACGCCCGCCGTGCAGACGAATTTCTCGCCGGCCACCGCTGATTATTACCAGCAGGTGTACCTGGATATGGCGATCGTAATGCAGAAAGCGGGGGTACAGCCTTACTTGCAGTTCGGCGAGGTGCAATGGTGGTACTTCCCGTATGACAAAACGGGCATGCCATTTTACGATGCTTACACACAGACTCGATTTCAACAGCAATACGGACGAGCGATGAGCATCATTCCGGACGGGTCGGTGGCGCCGCAGAGCTATCCGGAAGAAGCGGAGTTCTTGCCGCGTTTGATCGGTGAGTTCACGGATACAGTCATGGCTTACGTGCGGCAGCATGTGCCGACTTGCCGGTTCGAAGTGCTTTACCCCGTAGATGTGAATGACGGGGCCTTCAATGCAGTAATCAATTTTCCAAATGCCAGTTGGACACCATCGAAATTGGATTGCCTGAAGACGGAGAGTTTTACATACACCTACGCGAGAAACCTGGATCTCTGCCGTGTATCGATTGCGTACCCGGCGAAGTTGGCGTTCCCACCGTCGAAGCGAAGTCATCTAATCGGAATCAGTGATCCAATAGCGCCCTGGCGGAAAGAAGTGAACTTGAGTGAATCGGAGGGTGTAGAGTCAGTCGTGCTATTCGCGCTGGATCAGTTTTGCCTGATCGGTTATTCTCTCCCAATTCAACCAGGTTCCCGGACTTCGACGATGCAAGGTTGAGTCATTTCGCCCGTGCGCGCTATAGTGAGGGCGTCACCTCGTGGTAGTCGTTCAAAATATTTCCAAGCTGTATCGGCTGTATGACCGGCCATCGGACCGGCTGGCGGAGATGCTTCTTTTTCACCGCCGGCGCCATCGCGACTTTTGGGCTGTACGCGACGTTAGCTTTTCTGTGCGCGCGGGCGAGATTCTTGGAATCGTTGGGCCGAACGGCTCTGGAAAGAGTACTCTACTTCAGATTGTCAGCGGAATTATCCGTCCGACCAGTGGACGCGTCTCGACCGAGGGGCGGATCGCAGCCTTGCTGGAACTGGGCGCTGGATTCAATCCTGAGTTCTCAGGCCGCGAAAACGTTTTCCTCAATAGCGAGATCCTCGGTGTGACTCGTACAGAGATCGAAGCGCGCTTTCCCAAAATCGAAGCTTTCGCTGAGATCGGTGAGTTTATGGATCGGCCAGTAAAGGAGTACTCCAGCGGCATGTATGTCCGGCTCGCATTTGCTACGGCAATTCACGTCGATCCGGATATTCTGATTGTCGATGAAGCCTTGGCCGTCGGTGACGCGATCTTCGCAAACCGATGTTTGCGGAAACTCGAGGAGCTAAAGAGCCGAAACGTAACGATTCTTTTCGTCTCGCACGATCTCGGCTTGGTTAAACGCCTTTGTCATCGGGCGATTCTCATGTCTCAAGGTCGTGTGCTGCTGGACGGTTCGCCCAATGATGTTGTGAACCGCTACGTTGCACTGGTCCACGAACGTGGTGAGCGGGCGTCCACCGCCGCGGAAGTTGCGGGGAATTCACGGCATGGCGATCGCACCAGCACGATATCGTCGATAGAAATTGAGAACGAAGCGGGAGTACTCAGCAATGTGCTCAAGGCCGGTGAGTACGCAACCATTCGCGTTCACGCGCATTTCCATCGAACGTCCCAAGAGCCGATCGTCGGTATTCTTATTCGCAATCGATTGGGCATCGAGGTGTTTGGAACGAACACGCGACTTGAGCATCTTTCGCTCGGGCAGCTTGAAGCTGATGATGAACTGGATATTTCTTTTAGGTTCCGGTGCCTGCTCACCCGGCAGGAGTACACTCTCACCGTCGCCACGCAGCATGCAGACGGAAGTAGCCAGGATTGGCGAGACGATGCCATTCAGTTCACTGTTGTGGACGAGAAGGACGTTGCCGGATTAGCTAGTTTGAAAACTGATATCGATTGGGCTGTTCAGAGGAGAACCGGAATTGCAACTCAGTGAGATACAACAGGCACTGCGTGATGCCGGCTTGGATGGTTGGCTATTTGTCGATCACCACCAGAGGGATCCCCTTGCTTACCGGATCTTGGGTTTGCCGCTCGATATGATGACTACCCGACGCTGGTATTACTACATACCCGCTGAAGGCGAGCCGCGCGGAATCGTGCATCGAATTGAGCCCCACTCGCTGGATGCAGTTCCAGGCAAGAAGGCAGCCTACTCCCGGTGGCAGGAACAACACGAGCAACTGCGCAAAATGCTTGGTGCATCGAAGCGGATCGCGATGCAGTACTCACCTCAGTGTGCGGTGATGCATGTTGCCACTGTGGATGCCGGCACGGTGGAGTTAGTGCGTTCCTGCGGTGTCGACGTTTTTAGTGCAGCCGATCTCGTCCAAGCGTTTGAGGCGAGGTGGTCGGATGCGCAGTTGGAGTCACACTTGGAAGCCGGCCGCCGCATGGATCGTGCGCGGCACGACGCCTTCGTTTACATCGCCGACCAGTTGCGAGCAGGTGCTCCTGTATCGGAGTACTCCGTTCAGCAATTTCTGCGCGATCGCTATACGGCCACCCATATGGTGACGGACCACGGCCCGATTGTGGCGGTCAATGCGAATGCGTCAGATCCCCATTATGAACCGAGCGCTGAGCGCAATAAGCAGATACGAGAGGGCGATCTAGTTCTGATTGACATGTGGGCGAAACTGGATTCTCCGGAGGCCGTTTACTATGACATCACGTGGACCGGCTATTGTGGCCCGTCCGCTCCGGATGCAGTTCAGAATGTATTCCGTGTTGTTCGGGATGCTCGGGATGCGGCCGTGGATTTCGTGAAGAGTTCCGTATCCGCGCAAAAAGACATTTCGGGTTTTCAGGTGGATGACGCAGCGCGGCAGTATATCGAAAGCAGGAACTTGGGAGAGTGGTTTGTCCATCGCACCGGGCATTCTATCGGAACGAGCGTACACGGCGCAGGCGCGAATATGGATAACTTCGAAACGCATGACGAGCGCCGAATAGTGCCTCGGACGTGTTTCTCAGTGGAGCCCGGCGTGTATTTGCCGGAGTTTGGCATCCGCTCGGAAGTCAATGTGTATGTCGGTGAGAATGATGCGCGAGTGACAGGCGAGGCACAGACCGAGCTTGTGCCGATCCTGTAGTGGCGTGTTACGCTTTTGAAGAACCAGGAGGAACAATGAAACACGCTCGTGCTATGACGTTGGCTACGTTGTTTGCTAGTGCACTGTTTGCGCAGGCTCCTCAAACCCCGCCGAAAACGCATCTGAGGGTGGGAGACATGGCGCCTGATTTCACTCTGCCACAGACGAAAGAAAACAAGCCCGTTACGCTGTCCGATTTTCGTGGCAAGAAAGCCGTTGTGCTGGCTTTCTTCCCGGCCGCTTTCACAGGTGGTTGAACGAAGGAAATGAACGCGTACCAGGCTGGTATCGCGAAATTTGAAGGCATGGATGTGCAAGTCTTTGGGATTAGTGCCGACAATCTCCCCACTCTTCGACATTGGGCTGAAGAACTGAAGCTCCCGTTTCCTTTGTTGAGTGATTTTAAAGATCGTAAGGTCATCCAGTCCTACGGCATTCTTCTGCCGGCCGGAATAGCAAACCGCGCGACGTTTGTCATCGACCCGGATGGCAAGATTCAGAGTATCGAAGAAGGCTCCACTGCCATCGATCCAACGGGTGCGGAAACTGCCTGCAGCCGTCTGAAAAAGCACTAAACATTCCGGAGCTGGGCGCGTCGCCGCGTGTTCAGCTCCCCTTCTGGATCTTCGCTGTCGTCACGAGTTGGCCTACATGACGCTGCGTGTGCTCCGCGATGTGAATGAGCAGTCCGCCCACAGTTGTCGGCAGTTTTTTCCTTCCGACTGTGCGAGCTTCGCTCATGGATTCTGGTGGGACACCGCGAATCGCGACGGCCGCGGCGTCCAATTGGCGGTCGAACTCTGCAAGCAGATCTTGGACCGTTGAACCTGGCTCACCTTCGGATTTCAAGGCAGCCAGCTGCTCGGGCGACAGTTCGTGTCCTCTGACATAGGTCAGCAGGCGGTCTATGCTGCCAGGTATGTGTCTCAAATGGAATCCGATTGACGCGACACCGCCCGGCCTCGCCCAGATTTGTTCAAACGTAAGATCTTGTGCGGCACGGCGTGCGTCCTCGCGCGCCATCTGGAATGAGTAGAGCAGTGCTGAGTGCAGCGGATGCAGATTCTGAAGCGTTCCCCGCAGCCACGGTTCCGGCAAGGATTCACTCATTCCGATAAGGTAGCAGATATCAACGTGTGACAATTCCCTAAGCATGCATATTCTTGTTACCGGAGCACAGGGCTGCATTGGGGCCTGGGTTGTCCGTGCGCTGTTGAACCGCGATTTGGACGTCACGATTTATGATCTCGATCCCAGTCCCACGCGGCTCTCACTGATTACCACGCCGGAAAGGGCCGCGCGAGTCCGGATTGAGACCGGCACAATTGAAGACACTCCACGCATCAAGCAACTGGTGAAGGACCGCGGCATTACACACATCGTGCACCTCGCCGCGCGTCTGATGCCATTCTGCCAGGCGAACCCGGTGGCGGGCGGCATGGCCAACGTGATTGGAACGCTGAACGTGTTCGAAGCAGCCCGCGACTCCGGTCGTAACGTAAGGGTTGTGTACGCGAGTTCGTCGGCGGTGTGGGGGCCTGGCGAGTCGTACGAGGAGCGTGCCTTGTCAGAAGACGATCCGTTGAAGCCCGCCACGCACTACGGTGTGTTCAAGCATGCGAACGAGGAAAGCGCTCGCGTGTTCTACGCCACCAGCAAGATTTCAAGCATGGGTCTGCGGCCGTGGACCGTCTATGGTGTCGGCCGCGATCACGGGTTGACCGCAGACCCGACCATTGCGATTCGTGCCGCCGTGCTCGGCAAGCCTTTTCAGATCCGGCTTACGGGCTTCATGGATTTCCAACATGTCGAGGACGTAGCAGAGATTTTCGTCCGCTGCCTGCTTTCCGATGTAGAGGGCGCGCATGTGTTCAACCTCGCCGGCGACGTCGTGCGCATCGAGGACTTCATCACGATGCTCGGTGAAGAATGGCCATCCGCAAGAGAATTGATTACCTGTGCGGGCCCGCAAGTGCCCGTGGCCTTTCGTATGGATGCTTCACGCCTGCATGCGCACGTACCCGACATTCCCAAGACGGACATGCGTGAGGGTATTCGCAAGACTCTCGCTCTGTATGCGCAACTGAAGAGCGAAGGGCGGCTGAGCGACGCTATTCCAACATAACGGTTCGGTCAAAGACGACATCAAGCGAGGTGCTCTTCGAAGTTGCACCTCGCGCCCTCGTGTCATCCAATCGAGGCACCAGAGCCCACGAGAATGGCAATCTGTGCTGTCGAATCGCGAGCGACGCGCGTCTACAATAGCACGTGCGTACCGGCCGGTATCTCCGCAGCCGAAGCCGGAACGGCAACGGCCAGAAACACAATCAGCTTTTTAATATTCCTATTGAAACTCGATTAAGACTACTTCGCCTGCCGTGCCGCGTACGTGGTCTTCGCTTGGACGATACGCCACGCGCACCTTGCGCGGAGTTACGGGTCCGCAGCCGAACTCCAGCTTGGCAACGCCGCTTCCCTTCAACGTCACTGCGCTCGGATCGGTAACCAACAGAAAATGCCGCTTGCCTCCTTCCTGCACGACCAATCGGGCCAGTTCGCCCAGGCAATCCAATTGGACCAGCATGCCTTGTACGTCCTCGGTGTCTATGCGGACTTTCTCCGGATAGCGGATGGTCGAAGCCGGTGTGGCGGGCACAGCGCCTTTGCTGCGCGCGGCCTCCAGTTCCTGTCTGACACCCTTGCTATGCGGCTGCAGTGCCAGTGCCGCCTCCAGGTTGGGGATTGCGTCGCCGAACAATCCCTGTTTCGCCAGGATTGTGCCCAGCAGGTATCTTGCCGGATACAGATCGGGCTGTAGATCAATCGATTTCCGAAGCAACGTGATTACGTCATTGACCGGTGCCTTGGTCTCATACAACAGTGAGGCGTAATCGTAGTAGGTGTCCGCAGTTCGCGTGCCGCGCGCGAGCGCTTTCTCGAAGAGCAGAAGCGCCTCCTCGCTCTTCCCGCGCGCCATCGCGATTTCGGCCCGCGCCACAAGGGCATCAGGCATGTCGCGGACGCGCTCCTCTGCCTGATCTAACCGTCCAAGCTCGACCAGGAGCCGCACCAGCATTACGTCTGCTTCACGAGCCGGAATCCCCGTAACCGACTCCAACTCGTTGTCCTGTGAATCGCCTTTTAGAGTGCGCGTGCTGTAGACTCCCGCGTTGATGTATTGTTGCAGGTCTTTCAACAAAGCTTCTTCCGTTTTGCCGTAGATACGCCGGGTAGCATCGGCAGCCTTGATGCCGGTTGTGATCGCGACCAGCCATTCTGGAAAGCGTTCCGAATAAGGCCGTTCGCTGGCGAGCATGTGTACCAGCGCCCAGCTTTCGCCATAAAACAGCGCGTGCGCATCCCGGTAAAACGCAGAATCGCGATCTACTTCTTCGAGCTTCGACAACGGTACAAGCCTGATCGTGCGAAGAGTGGCGACGTGCGAAGGAACCGGTCTTCCGGTCATCATGTTGCGGCCGTCCACAACGGCTGTCGAAAAGAATTCCGCCAACCCCTCATCGAGCCACAGCGGCAGCGCCACGCGGCTTCTGTGAAGCACCAGATGCGTGTACTCGTGAAATGCGACGCGAAGGAGATCGTCGGCCGATTCGTGCAGCACGATCATGTCACGGTCCTGCGCCGGCCTGTAGAACCCGCGCACCGAGTCGTTGTCGCGAAACGGGTGAAAGTCCGTCTGGCGTCTAAATAAGTACACCCGTACGGACGCCTGGGACAGATCGGCAAGACCTGTTTGGGTCTCGAAGGCGTTACGGAGTCTCAACAACTGCTTTGCCACTCTCGAGGGAGCGTCTCCGGTCACGTTGGAGGAGACCTCGAAGTTGCTCAATTGCAAGCGTTGCCACCTCCCCTCGGCTGCTCGGGTGCTACCCGAGGAGAGTATTATAAGTAGCGTGAAACCAACAACTTGCAAATTACACACAGCTGAATTCAGAATAGCACCGCGACGGATGGGTGCCATAAGAAATTTGGATTGGCATTTCAGACCGTTCGCGCCATACGCTGAACTATGTCTGCCACAGCTAGTATGGAGCCAGCCACTTCCCAAGTCGCCCTGTTACACCGCATCAGCAGCATCGTGAGTTCGGAGCTTTCTCTGGACGAGATGCTCGGCGAGATTGTCGGCTTGACCGTTCAGGTGACAGGCTGCGATGCCTGTCTGATCTACCTGCTCGAGAAAGATACCGGCGAGATCGTTTTGCGGGCCTCTCAGGTGCCGCACGCACAGGATCTGGGAAACCTGCGCATGAAGGTGGGAGAAGGTGTCACCGGGTGGGTGGCTGAACATAAGTCCGTTGTTGCATTGCCGAGTAATGCCTCCGCCGATCGCCGCTTCAAGCGCTTTGCCGCGCTCGTGGAAGATACGTACGAGGCGTTTGCGTCCGTTCCTCTTGTCAGCGGCGGCGACCTGATTGGGGTTGTGAACGTCCATCATCGGGATGAGCATCCCCACACCTCTGAAGAGATTGGCCTGTTGACCTTTATTGGCGAACAGATGGGGAACGCCATCTCAAAGGCGAGCCTGGCCGACCAGAACGCACGGCTTTTGGAGGAGACGCAGGAAATGAAGCGTCAACTCGAGACGCGCAAGCTGGTCGAGCGTGCCAAGGGTATTCTGCAGTCCCGCTATAAGTTGACCGAGGAGGAAGCCTATCTGCGGCTTCGCAACGAGAGCCGCAGGCTCCGCCGTCCGATGAGGGATCTGGCGGAGGCCATCATTCTGGCTGAGGATCTCAGCCGTAAGAACGAGACCGGCAAAGAAGCGGCGGAGGAGTAGTTACTCGCCGTAGTTCCTGTAGAGCCAGCCGGGGTCTTCCAGCATCTCCCGGGTGCGCTCGCCAAAAAATGCGATCTTGCCACGCACCAGCAAGCCAACGTGCGTGGCAAGCTCCAACGCCTCCCGCAATTGATGGGTGGACATTACCATCGTCTTACCCTCTGCTAACGCATTCCTTAGCAGCGACTGCAGCAATGCGATTGCGCGGTCGTCCAGAGCTGTGAAGGGCTCGTCCAGGAGCAGCACATGCGGGCTGTGCAGGAATGCCCGGGCCACTGCGAGTCTCTGCCGCATGCCCCGCGAGAACTCCCTGACAAGCCCTGTAGCCACGTTACCCAAGCCCGTGCGCTCCAGCCATTGGCTTGCCACAGCCTCCGCGTTCTCCACTCCATAAAGCTTTGCGAATAGCCGCAGATTCTCGATCGCGGACAATTCGTCGTAAACGCCGATGCCATGGCCGAGGATGCCGATCTTGCGCCGGGTATCCTCCTCGCGAATGCTCGTGCCCAGGATCGAGATCTTTCCCTTAGCGGTCAAAGAGAGGCCGGCGATGCTGCGTAACAAAGTAGTCTTACCCGCGCCGTTACGTCCGAGCAGCGCGACGCACTGGCCGGGTTCCACGCGCAGATCGATATCACGAAGGGCAGGGAAGTCGCCGTAGAATTTCCAGAGTCCCTCAACCGCGATCGCGGGAGTGATCATCGTTTGCGCTCCACCGGTTCTGCCCGGTAGAGAATTGCGAACCCGAGAGCAAGGAATGCACCTGCAAATCCCAGAACCCAGTAGAGTCTGGAGTACACTCGCGGTTTTGCTTCATCGATCTTGTCGTCGGGTTGCGATTCCGATGGTGCGCCTCCGCCCGCGGCTTCCGCGGCAGCACGAAGAGAGCCTGTGCCTTCTATGGCCGCCTTATACTCATTTCCCTTCACTTCGTAGATGGTGGCTTGCGTTCTTGGTTCTACGCCGAGGTTGGACAAATTGTCGGCCTTCAGCGTCACACCCTTCGGCACTACGATCCGAACCGGTCCGCCTCCATGCAGAATCTTGCTTTCAAACGTCTTCACCGGACCTAGGGAATAGGCGAGGTTGAACGTGGTCTCACCTGGGCGAACCGGGTAGTTCACCACGTATTCATTGGGACGCTTGCCCTTTTCCGCAGAACGGCTGATGGGCATGCCTCCCGGTCCCTTTACCTGCACGACGATGTCTCCCGCGCCCGGCGGCACATAGAAGTGCAGCGTGCCCGAGGGATCGCTAAACGTCTGCTTGCCGGAGTTCTGGTAAATCATGCTCTCATTCACGCCGAGCGCCTTGTCGCTTGGTTCCAGCAGAATCATGTGCTGCGAAACCTGCGTATCCACGGGTTTGGCGGATGCGTTATAGACCTCCGCGTCGATGCCTGTTGTGGGAGAGCCGGGCGGCAGCATCTTGTTATAGCTCACGCCCTCATACTGCGATTGCAACAGGTAAGGCGTACCCGCCGTGACGGACGCGTCGATCTTGAACGCGCCCGCGGAGTCCGTCTTGGTGGATCCCGCCGTCTCCATGCCAGCGCCGAGCTTCACCAGCGTTACGGTCACGCCCGCCTGCGGCTTGCCTGTGGTTCGATTGACCACTACGCCGTCAACAGCGGCGAAACATACGGGGGCTGCAATCAGCAACGCGATGAGAGAGATTGGTTTCATGCGGCGTCTCCTGCCATGCTCTTGCCGCACTCTCCGCAATACTTCAGAGCCTTTTCAAACTTTGCACCGCAGTGCGGACAGACTTTTGATGACAGTTCCGCGGATCGTTGTTGCTGATTTTTCGACACAGGCTTCGGCTGCGGTTGCGATCCCTTGATCCTATCGATCTCCGCAAGAATGATGGCGAGCTGACCTTGCAGTCCCTGTTTGGTGCGCTGGTAATCCTCGTCGGAGAGCTTACCCACACGGTATTCGAACTGCAGGTCTCGAAGGCTTTCGTAAATAGCCGTCTTGCGGACCTCCAGGTGATGGAAGGGCGACACGGGTTCAGGTTCCGGCAGATCCTGAGAGCGGATCCGGAACAAATACCAAAGAATCAAAATGACGAGAGTGGCTGCGACGGCGAGATACATTTATTCGAGTTTCGACACTTCCTTGTCGATGCGATCGCGATAGCGGGCGAGCACCTCAGGGTCGACTTCCGGCATGGCAGCCGCTGGAGCGCGTCTCGGATGATAGCGCTTGATGTAAAGGGTCAAGCCGAGCAGGCCGAGCGCAAGTGCGACAAACGGCATGACCCAGGCCAAGAGAGAAAAACCTTCGGTCGGCGGCACTGCCAGTGCCGATAGTCCCGACTCCTGTACGAACGTGTGAAGAATCTGGTCGTCTGACTTGCCTTCGGCCTGCAGACCGGCAATCTTCTTACGTGCAGGATCCGAGTAGTGGCATTGCAGCATAGTGCAGGTGCCCACGGAATTGTTGCACCCGCACTTGCAAGCGAGTTTGTCAGCCACGCGGCGCACCGCGGGGCTCATGATGTCACTCGATGTCTGCGGAAGGCAGATCGCAGCGAGGAGGAGGAACAGAAAACTACTTTTCCACTGGCGCATAGGTTTTTGCCACACCGACTACTTCCGTGCGGGCATACTGCAACCGAACTTTCGGCGGGATCAAGCATACCACCGTACCGAACACCAGCACCCAGTAGCCGAGCCAGATGCAGGAGACCAGCGGGAAAACATAGGCCTGGAATACGAATTTCTTACCATCATTCGAAACACCGGCGAGATTGAGGTAGAGGTCTTCATTCAGCCGGCGGCGAATCGAGACGTCCGAATTCGGCTGACGGCTCGCCTTGTAGAACTTGCGATCCGGATCCATTTTCTGGAGCAGCTTGCCGTTCTGATAAACCTCCAACTCCGCCTTCTGCATCTGGTAGTTCTCGTTTTCGCTGTCGGTCACGTCGATCACTTTGACCTGGTAGCGGCCGATGTCGAACGTCTCACCCTTCCCTACTTCAATTGTCTTTTCCTGGTTGAACGCTGCCCCGGTAAAGCCGATGAACATCAGCACGATGCCCATGTGAACCAGATACCCGCCGTAGCGGCGCGTGTTGCGGTGCGTGAGTTCAATCACTGACGCGACCCAGCCCTGACCGCTTTTGGAGTGAATCGCGGAGGTCCCTTTTAGGAATTCCGAGAAGACCGTGACGGTCACAAATAGGCAAAGCCCGAAGGACATCAGAGCGTAAGGATGCCGGATACCGGCCACAACCAACACGCCCACGAGCACAATCGCGGCGGTCGCCGGCCACATGAACGCCTTCTTCAAACTCTCTATTGAACTGCGGCGCCATGCGATGAGCGGGCCCACGCCAGTCAGAAACAGTAGGAACAGGCCGATCGGCACATTTACCCGGTTGAAGAACGGAGCATCGACGCTGATCTTTTCGCCAGTAACGGCTTCGGAGATGACAGGGAACAGCGTGCCCCAGAGTACGGCGAAGCAACTCGCCAGCAGAATCAGATTGTTGAATAGGAAGCTCGATTCCCGCGAGACAACACTCTCCAGGTGCGATTCGCTCTTCAGGTAGTCCAGTCGGTCCAGGATCAGGTACGTGGTCGCCGCGATGCCTATGGCGAGGAATGAGAAGAAGTAGGTGCCGATCTGCGATTGCGCGAATGCGTGCACCGAACTCACGATTCCGGTTCGCGTGAGAGTCGTACCGAAAATGCAGAGGAAGAAGGTGACTGCAACCAGCACCATGTTCCACACCTTCATCATTCCCTTCTTCTCCTGCATCATCACGGAGTGAAGGAACGCGGTCGAAGTGAGCCACGGCAGCAGGGACGCGTTCTCTACGGGATCCCAGCCCCAGTAGCCGCCCCAGCCGAGCACCGCGTACGCCCAGCCCGCACCGAGAATAATTCCGCTGCTCTGGAAGAACCAGGTAACCAGTGCCCATTTACGCGTTGTGTAGATCCAGTCTTCACCTTTTTGCCGCGTGATTAGGGATGCGGCGGCGAATGCGAACGGCACCGTGAAACCGACATAGCCCAAATACAGAGCCGGTGGATGAATCACCATCGTCCAGTACTGCAACAGAGGATTCAGTCCTTGACCGTCGCCTACGTCCACAATGCCCTTGCCCTGCATCAGCACATTAAACGGGCTCACGATGAAGGTGATCAGCATGAGGAAGAACGCTTCCACCGTCATCAGGATGCTGACCACATAGGGCATCATGTCGCGGAACTTGCGGCGGTTTTGATAAACCACAATGGCCGAGTAGCAGATGAGAATCCACGCCCACAGCAGCAGCGAGCCGGCCTGCCCGCCCCACCAGGCGGTGAACTTGTAGATGTTGCTCATCGCCTGGTTGCTATGCTGTGCGACGTAGGCGAGCCGGTAATCACCGGCGATCAACGAGTAGATGAGAATGCCGGAAGCGGCAGTCACCAGGAACCAGACGGAGTAAACCGCTCGCTCCGCGCTCAGCGCCAAAAATGGCTTCGCCCTCCACTTCCCGATCAGAGACCCTAAAATGCTGTAGATCGATAAGCAGAAGGCGAGAAGAAGCGCCAGAGCGCCTAGGTTTTCCATAATCTGTCCTAACGTGTGCTAACTACAGTGATGCCTGATTACTTGTATGTACCGCAGGCTTCTGCATTGGCTTCGCTTCGTATTTCGAAGCGCACTTGGCTTGAATCTTGTTTGCGTGGAAGGTGCCGTCCGGCATCAGCCGTCCGTCGGCAAGTGCCTGCGCACCGTCGCGGAACGTATCAGGCAGCGGGTCAATGCCGTCATACATGACGTTCATCTTGAGCGCATCCTGGTGAATGGTGAAGCGGACGGATTTTCCTTCGCGGACGATGGAACCTTGTTCGACATCTCCGCCGACGCGAAGGCGCTTGATATCGAGCGCACCATTGCCCATAGCCTTCACCTCGGAAATTGTCTTGTAGTACGTCTTCGTTTCGTTGACGCCGCCAGCCGCAAGCCAGGCGATTGTACCAATGATTGCGACCACGAGGACCGCGAACTTGGCGTAGGTCTTCATCTGTGAACCTCTGTTTTCTCCAGTATACCGCCGCTTTGGGCGGGGCAACCGGGGCACCAAAACGGGAGTTGTTGCAATCAGGGTACTTACCGGAGAATGCCTTGTCCGAGTGGGTGAATTGACGCACTGCCGGAGAGTTCGCCCGTTCCGGTCCGGAGCTGTACTTGGTGCTATCACTCACGTGACGGGATGCTCACCACGACACGGTAAAATGACTGGCTGAGCCTGCTTTTGTCCAACCGCGTCGAAGAACTCTATCAGTTTCGAACTTCCAAACGCTGGCAGCAGCGCCTTTTCCGCGCTTTGGCTCCCCCGGCTCCATTTCTGATGGATCCGGACGAGAAGAATATTGATGCTCCGTTGGGCCGCTGGAACCTATACATTGGCGGCGCGGGCTCGCATGTGGATGGATATGTGAACGTGGACCTGTTTCCTTTGCCAGGCGTGGACGTAGTCGCGAATGCGGAGGCGCTCCCGTTTCGCAGCGGCTGCTTTCGCCGTGTGGAATGCGATGCAGTTCTGGAACATGTGGAGAATCCCGAAATCGTTATGCAGGAGATCACACGTGCTACTGAGCCGGGAGGGTTCGTTCACCTGGTGACGCCCTTCTGCCATCCTTTCCATGAGTACCCGAAAGACTTCCGGCGATTTACAATTGACGGATTGCGGCAGCTTGGAAGAGAGCTGGAACTGGTGAAGGCTGGATGGCGTACCGGTCCGAGCGCGACTTTGATCGTGTTCCTGCTCGAATACGTGAAAACTTTCCTCCCCAACCGGGGCACTCGCGCAGTCGCACACGGCCTTCTCGGGTGGTTGCTGTTCCCATTGCGCTACCTGGATGTGCCGCTCCGGCGTTCTCCGCGATACGGGCACATCGGGAACCATTGTTATGTTTGGTTGAGGAAACCGGTTGCATGAATCGCCGAATTGTATATTTTCTTGGCGGGCTCGCCGCGCTATTTGTGATTGCCGGCATTGTGTCGATGGCGGTGACCTGGAATAACGTCAAGAAATGGCAGCCAGTCAATGCGAAGGTGGTGTCGAACGAAGTGGTGCGCTTCCAGACTCGCCGGGGAATCATGCATCGCGGAGAAATTGAACTGCTGTACTACTTGAAGGACCTGCAGTACCGCATTCCGGTTTCGCTGCCCGATAGCTTTCCCACTTTTGAAGGTGCACGCGACGACATGAGGCGTTATGCGATCGGCACAACACAAATTATCCTCTACAACAGCGAGGATCCCAACGATATCCTTTTCAATATCGATCCGGCCAGATTCCTGATTTTGCCGGCTGTAACCATGGGCGGCGGGGTAGTGCTTCTGGTCATTTGTATATTTTTGTTTTTGGGAATGGCGAAAAAAGTCTGTCCGCGCTGCGCCTCCACGGTCACCCGGCAGCACGCCTTCTGTTATGCGTGCGGCTTTCCGCTCCCCATCCGGGTGGATACGTTCCGGCAGGTGATATGAACACACGCGTTCGCCTGAAAATTGCCGGATATTTGTGCATGGCCGCAGCCCTCGCGCTGCTCGGCTTTGCCGGCTGGAAAGTCGTGCCGCAAATCGCCCTCCTCGCACGCACCAAGAGTGTGCAGGCCACCGTTGTGAGAGGCTCGATGCCTAGAGGTCAATCAGCGCCGGTTTTGGCGTTGATCCGGGAGCACGACGGCGATGGCTATGTGATCTATGGGCTCCGTGGGACGTTCTCTTACTACGTGAACGGCCAAAAAGTCGGGGAAGCGACGACGCCATTTCGTACGCGGGATGTTGCCGAAATCCTGAAGCTCCGCGATGCGTATTCCGATTCGGATACCCATGAGATTCGTTATGATCCGGCTAGGCCGGAGACCATCTACATTCGACTTGGTCTTCACAACTTGTTCTCAGGAGCTATGGTGTCGGCCGTGCTTGGCGCATTCGTGCTGCTGATCGTGGCGATGATCCTATTCCGTTTCTCCCGTGCGCCCAAGCTTTGCACGGCTTGTCAGGCGGAATTGGAAAACTACTACCAGTTCTGCCCGGGCTGCTCTGCGACCGTTTCGGCGAAATAGCATCGAATGTGCCATGAGCGCTTCGATCCTGGGGATTCATCACGTAACCGCGATTGCTTCGGATCCGCAGAAGAACCTGGACTTCTACACCCGGTTCCTCGGTCTGCGGCTTGTGAAAAGGACCGTCAATTTCGACGATCCCGGTACATACCACTTCTACTTCGGCGATGAACTCGGCCGCCCGGGCAGCCTCATCACGTTCTTCCCGTGGCCGGCGTCCCGGCGCGGCCGGCATGGAAATGGCCAGGTCAGCGTCACATCGTTTACTGTTCCGAAGGGCTCGTTGGCGCACTGGGCGGACAAGGCCAAGGCCGCCGGTCTTGAAGCGGCAGAAGCACCGGAGCGTTTCGGCGAGGAGGTCCTGATGGTGCATGATCCCGATGGACTGGTGCTGGAATTGATCGCGTCCGGCGATGGAGATGGACACGCGATTCGCAACATTCACAGTGCGACTCTCGCGGAAATAGGCCACGAGCGGACCGCCGGTATGCTGACCGGCACGTTGGGATTCCGGCTGGTGGCGGAGAAAGGGAATCGTTTCCGTTATGCGGCTGGCGACGGCGGACCGGGGAACCAGATCGATGTGATTTGCGCCGGATGCCCCGCGTGCCCTGGGCGGAGCGGGTACGGTTCACCACATCGCTTTCCGGACTGCGGACGACGCACAGCAGTTGGCGTGGCACCACAAGCTTGTTCAGCTTCATCACAATGTTTCCCCCGTAATGGACAGGCAGTACTTTCACTCGATCTATTTCCGGGAGCCAGGCGGGATCCTGTTTGAGATCGCAACGGATCCGCCCGGATTCACAATTGACGAACCAGCCGCGGAACTCGGCCATAACCTGAAGCTTCCGCCGATGTACGAATCGCTGCGGCCTCGTATCGAGGCCGCATTGCCGGCGCTGGTATGAAATGACTGCTACCGGATCCGGACGACGACCTCATTGCTCGGTATCGAAGCGCGGGATAGGACCAGTTTGTGATCGCCGGAGGCAATGCCGGCCGGCAGGACAACGTTGAACTGATTCAATCCGGGGAAGCCCGGTGCGCGGCCCGCATATGTGACGCGAGCAGCGGCACCGTCAATCGTTGCCGAGAAACTGGCCGCCACGTTGCCGTCCACGTCCGTGCCGTCATTTCCGGCGCCTGTGCCGTATACGGAAATGATATTTGCATCGCCGTTGGCCCGTTTCGCGTTGAAAGGCGCGGCTTGGAATGTAAATGCGTCCAAAGCGGCGACGGGGCCAGTTCCGCTGCCGTCGGCGGTGAAGAGGGCTGGGGAGCTTGCTCTTGTCTGGAACGTACCGGCCCGAACCAACTGGCCTCCGGCCATCACCTCGACCAGGGATGTGGACGAATCGAGTGCTGGGGCTGTGGTGGACGGGAGCGTAGACGCAGGCACCTGGAAATTGATCTGGCCGGGTGAGGCGAAAAAGAGCTTGGCTACGACTCCGTCTACCATCACCTGTGTGCCGGCAAGCGTCGTCGGCAGAGTTGTCGAGGTGGTTTGTTGAGTGCTCCCGTCCGTAAGTCCCTTTCCGAAAATCGACCCGATCGAACCCGGAGCCAACACCGGCGAGTTATAGGCAGCGGAAGACACCGAGATTACGCGCGACCCGTCTGCATCGGCTAAGCCGGTATTTAACGAGGCAAGGTAATCGGTAGCCTGGGCGAAGTAGCTCTCCCACGCAAGCCGGTACCGCATGATCTTGTTCAGAGACGCGTCAGACGCCTGCTTGCCGGGCATGGTCACGAGAATCCACGCAACCCGGAAGGACTTGGGTGCGGACTTGTAATCGGGGTCTCGGGCACCGTTCGCCTGCAGGATGTTTGCCATGGTGATCGGCTGAGTCGTGCCGCCAGTGACGGCGCCGGGACGCGGATTCGACTCACGCGTATAGCGGTTTGTGGTCGGATTCGTGATCAGAAACGTGTCGGGAACGTCCTCCGGAGGGCGCAGTCCCATCAGGTAGTGATCGAGCCGCGAGTAGCCGTCGATGAGGCTCACGGTTGTGAATGTGCCATCTCCGTTGTCGCGCCACACGTTGCCTTCCGAAGAGGAAGATCTCCGGGCGCCCGGACGGCTGATCGTCGATTCCGTGTTCAAAAAGAAGTTCCAATGCTCATTGTCCCTGCCGAGGATCAGATTCTGATCCGTGTCGGGATAGTGCACGTACGCCTGCCAACGATGGCCTTGCTCCTGACCGAAAATGGAAAGGGAGCTGTTTCCTGCCAGCAGACGCGTGACTGGGGAACTGGGATAACTCCCAATCAGATTGCCGAGATTCAGATAACCCTGAATTTTGGTCCCGCCGAGCACTGTACCGCCGGAATCAGAATCGAATACCTTGTCTCCAATGCCCTTGATCGAATTCCGGATCGGCGAGTAGAAAGCAAATGCATCCCCGAGTGAACTGTCGAAGTCCGTCATCAGATAGACGAAGTCATACTTGTCCGAATGGGTGTCATAAAAGTCGGAGATGACCGTAAGGTCGTCCACGATGTTGTCGGTGGTGAAGAATTCGGCGATGGCAGTGCTCAACGGGCCTGCCGGTGGTTTGCTGAAATCGATCAGCGTGGGCGTATCCGTATTAGCCGGCCCAGGTGAGATTCCCACGAGAGCGGTAGAGGTGAGCTGAGCGGAGTCATAGGTAAGGACAATCTTGCCAGAGCTGAACAATGTCATCTGGAAGCGATGCACGCCGGTATCTCCGGGATTGTTTTCGAAATCCGGCACGCGATTGTACGTGACCACAACGCGATCGGAATCCTTTCGGAGATAAATTCCCGCCGATCCGGGCAGCGCGACGGGCCGGCCGTCGAGATCGTGCCAATAGCCGGCGATCCGGGGCAACTCATTTTTCAAACCAGCGAGCGACTCGCCCGAATCCACTGCCAGGACGTCAAACGTGTGTTGCGCCATCGCGGTGGGCCGGAATACGAGGTTGCCGTTGGTGGTGACGAACACCTGGGAATAGCTGGTTCCGTAATAGGAAAACCCGAAACCAAGATCGACGGCCAGATAACCATCGTCGCCGGGTTCGGCGGTTGAGCCTGGGTTGACGGCCGGAGCTGTCGCAAAATCCAGTTTGGTGCCAAGATTCGGATCGAATGTGCCTGAACCGTTTGTCACAACGTAGCTTTTTGCCGACGGGGTAAATGTCAGACTGACGCCGTTGAGATCGAACGGATTCTGTAACGCGACTGTAAAGGGATCGCCTTGCAGGATGGTCATGTCGTTGACATCGGTGAACGCAGCTGCGTTGCGGGCGGCAGCTCGCACGTTCTTACCGTGAACCTGCTCCAAGCGCTTTTGATTAGCGAAGTGCCAGACCCACTTTTCCTCCGCAGCCTGGTTCCCGGTGAGGCGGGCCTTCTTGCCGGGGTTCAGATTATGCGGATAAGCGGGCGAAAATAGGATCGCAAGTGTGAATACGCTTACGAGTGCGCGGGGCACCAATAGACCGAACATATGGCCTCTTAGACGCACCTTCGGGCGGCCTGAGTACAACGAGCGGCCGGCTCACTGGTACCATTGCTATTTTGGATGAACTATCGCATTGATGATGTCCGCATCCAGGAGACGCGGGAGTTAGTAAATCCCTGCACTCTATTGGAAGAATTCCCGCTCGATCTGGAAAGCACGCGGCTGATTTTCGAAACCCGCGAACAGATTCACAAGATTCTCTATGGGCACGACCATCGCTTGGTCGTGGTCGCAGGCCCATGTTCGATTCATGACGTCTCGGCAGCGGTTGATTACGGCGGACGGCTGCTCGAGATGAGCAAAGCCTACCAGGACTCGCTGCTCGTGTTGATGCGCGTGTACTTTGAGAAGCCAAGAACTACGCTCGGATGGAAGGGTCTGATCAATGATCCTTTCCTGGACAACAGCTTCCATATCAACGAGGGCCTGCGCCGCGCGCGGAGGCTGCTGGTCGAGTTGAACCGGCTTGGGCTGCCCGCGGGTACGGAGTTTCTCGATATGATCACGCCGCAGTACATTGCGGATTCGATCAGTTGGGGCGCGATCGGCGCGCGAACGACGGAGAGCCAGGTGCATCGCGAACTGGCGAGCGGCCTCTCTTGTCCGGTCGGGTTCAAGAACGGAACGGACGGCAACGTACGCGTCGCGATCGACGCTGTGCGTGCGGCACGCGAGTCCCATCATTTCCTTTCGGTAACGAAGGCCGGTCATTCGGCGATTGTCTGCACGAAGGGGAACAAGGATTGTCACGTGATTCTGCGCGGGGGCAAACTGCCGAACTTCGATGAAGAATCGGTGGCCAGCGCGCTGCTCAGTTTGAAATCACTGAAGATTCCGGATCGCGTCATGGTGGATTGTTCGCATGCCAATAGCATGAAGAACCACCGGCTTCAATCCGCGGTCGCGCGCAACATCGCGAACCAGCTTGCGGCAGGCCAGGCGGGCATCTTCGGTGTAATGCTGGAGAGCAACGTGGTGGCCGGGCGCCAGGAACTGGTCCCGGGCAATGAACTCGTATACGGCCAGAGCATCACCGATGCGTGTATCGACCTCGACGAAACGCGCGAGATTTTCGATCTGCTGGCCGAAGGGCAGCAGAAGAGACAGGCGCGCGCGGCGAAATAGTTTGTGATAGGCTCTCCGCGATGAAACGCCGAGAGCTGCTTCGTATGATGGCCGCGGCCGCCGTGCCGCTGCCGGTGATGGCTCAACAGTCGGAGGCCAAAGCGCCTCGTAATATCTCCATCACCGATGTGCAGGTGATCGTCACCAATCCTCAGCAGACGGCCATGGGGAACTACGTCCTCGTGAAGATCGTCACGAATCAGCAGGGCCTGATCGGCTGGGGTGACGCGACGTGTACGGGGAGCGAACTCGGCGTAGCGGCGTTCCTGGAAGAGCACATGAAACCCGCACTGATCGGAAAGAATCCCATGCAGTCGGAGAACCTGTGGCACACTTTGTTCCATCTGCCGTATTACCGGTCCGGATCCGTACATATGTCGGCGATCAGCGGCATCGACATGGCCCTGTGGGACATCAAGGGCAAAGTCGCTGGACTGCCGGTGTACGAACTGCTCGGCGGCAAGGTGCGGCAGAAGATGCTCACGTACGCGAACGCGAGTGGGCGCGATTTCAAGGCGGTTGAAGATGGCGTGCGCCGCCTGATCGACCGTGGCTACCAGGTAATTAAGGTTCAGGTCTCCACTCCAGGCATGGAAGGTGGGTACGCCGTTCCACCGAGCGACAAGCAGCGCGCGGCCACAGAGAAAGCATTCGCTGAGGGACGTCCGCCGGCCGAGGTCTGGGAGCCCGAAGCCTACGTGCAGATTCTGCCGAAACTCTTCGAGCATCTGCGAAAGACCGTCGGAGAGAGCATTGGCTTGCTGCATGATGTCCACGAGCGCGTCACTCCGAACCAGGCCGTGCGGCTTGCGAAGACCCTGGAGCCTTACCATCTGTTCTACCTGGAGGACGCGCTAAGACCGGAGCACTTGGATACGTTCCGGCTGATCCGGCAGCAGGCATCCACGCCGCTCGCGATGGGTGAGATTTACGTCGGCGCGTGGGAAGGTTTGAACCTGATCACCGGGCACCTGATCGACTACGTACGGCATGATCTGGCGCATTGCGGCGGAGTCACGACGGGCAAGAAGGTAGCGGCATACTGCGAACCGTACGGCATTCTGACCGCATGGCATGGTCCGGGCAATATTTCGCCCCTGACGCATTTCGCAAATAGTCACGTGAACTATTCAGTGCCGAATTTCGGCATCCAGGAATATGCGGTCGGCTGGGGCGATAAGGTGCGCGAAGTCTTCTCCGATCTGCCCCAGTTCCGGAATGGACATGTGACCATCGGCGATAAGCCCGGCCTGGGTACCGAGGTGAATGAGGCTGCGGCACGGAAGTATCCCTATGTCCGGCGCCTCAGGCCGGAAGTGCAGCGGGAAGACGGCACCCCCTGGGCCTACTAAATACGGTATTCCGCTATGCGAGGTCCAGTCCCTGCAGACGCCCGCTGGAATCGCCGAAGTGCTCCGCGTGGACACCCATGCGATCCATCATGGTCAGGAACAGGTTTGACATCGGCGTCTCCTTGCGCACCACGATGCGACGGCCGCCCTTGATGTAGTTGCCGCCCCGCCCTGCGATCAGCGTCGGCAGGTCTTCGTGCGCGTGCCGGTTGCCATCGGCGAGTCCCGCGCCGTAGACCAGCATGCAATTGTCTAGCAGTGAGCCGTCGCCTTCCTTGATCGATTTCAGCTTCTCCACCCAGCCCGCGAATTGCTTCATCTGGTAGGTATTGATTGCCGCCACTTTATCCATCAGCACCGGATCGTTCCGGTGATGCGTGAGCGGGTGATGGCCGTCCGGAATACCGATTTCGCGGTACGGACGCGACGTGCCTTCGCGCGTGACCAGGAACGTGAGCACGCGCGTCATGTCTGTCTGAAACGCGATCGTAATCATGTCTGTCATCAGTTTGAAGTGCTCTGCGAAATCCGCGGGAACTCCGTATGGCTTCTCCATGTGCGGATCGATCTGCGTCGTATCCTTTTCGGCGCGTTCGATCTGCCGCTCGATTTCCCGAATGGACGAGAGATACTCGTCGAGTTTGCGCCTGTCCGTCGGGCCCAGGTTGGTCTCCAGCTTCCGGGTGTCCTCCGTAACGAAGTCCAGGATGCTCCGGCGATAGCGTGCACGGCGCTCCCGCGCTTCGGGAGACAGCACCACGCCGTTGCCGAAGAGGCGCTCGAACAGCGCGCGCGGATCCAGGATAGGCGGAAGCGGCTGTGTCTCACTCCGCCAGGCGAGGTTGTTCGTATAGGCACAGGAGTAGCCCGAATCGCAGTCGCCGGCCTGGCGAGCGTCTTCCAGCCCAACTTCAAGCGACGGGAACCTCGTTTGGTTTCCGATCTTGTTAGCGACGATCTGATCGCAGGAAATACCTGCCTTGATATCCACCATCGTCTTCTTCGGCTGTACTCCGGTCAGGTAGGCTCCGCAGCAGCGGCCATGGTCGCCCGGACCGTCCAGAAGGGCACGCCCGTTGTTGTGCGTCAGATTGCCGATCAGCGTAATGTCCTGCTTGAACGGTTCCAGCGATTTGAGAATGCCGGGCAATTCCTGGAGCGGCCCTTCATACGCCGGATTCCAGTTGCGCATATCCATTCCGTTTGGAACGTAGACAAAACCCATGCGGACGGGCGACTTGACGGTTGAGGCGAATGCCGGGCACATCGCATCCAGAAAAGGAAGTGCAACAGCGGTTCCCATTCCTCGCAGGAAACTTCTTCTGGCAAGAGCTTTGCGCGTCATCATCGCTGGGCGATCTCCTTCGGCTTTGGTGCAGAGTTCTTCGTCGTTGCTGCTTCTCCCCGCCGCGACTGAAACGGCAGGCTTCTCACTATTTCAAAAATTACGCTTTGGAATTTGTAGCCGGAAGCCGCTACTTTCCGGTTTACTTCTTCCACAGTTCTTCGATCATACCTCTCCAGGCCGCGGCCAAGGCCGTACGTCATTAGCTTTTCAATCAGGCATCGCGAAAACCCGGAGAGATCTTCGGTAAGTAAACCGCGCAACTGGGAGGGCGTCGTGAACGACTTTCCGTTCGGCAGAGTCCCGGCGGCATCGATATTGAATTTTCCGTCCTTGCTCCGCCATTTGCCGGTCGCATCGTAATTCTCAAGGCCAAAGCCGAGCGTGTCCATTTTCGTATGGCAGGACGCGCACATCGCATTGCTGCGATGCTTCTCCATCTGCTGGCGCATGGAACCGGCCGTGCCGACTTCTTCTTCGTTCAGCGGCGGAACGTCGGGCGGCGGAGGCGGAGGCGGCGCACCGAGGATATTCTGCAATACGTATTTGCCTCGGATCACCGGAGACGTGCGCGTCGGGTAGCTCGAGACAGTGAGGACGCTGGCTTGGCTGAGAATGCCGCCCCGTTCGTCGGTCGTCAATTCGACACGGCGGAAATCCGGACCCTTGACGCCCGGGATTCCATAATGTTTAGCCAGCCGCTCGTTCAGGAAAGTGAACCTGGCGTCGAGAAATTCCAGGATGGGGCGATTTTCTTTCAACACCGCATCGAAGAACATGCGCGTTTCGGTGCGCATCGCATCGCGCAACTCAGGCCCCCACTCCGGAAACTTCTGCGGATCAGGCTTGACCATGTCCAGATTACGAATCTCCAGCCACTGCCCGGCGAAGTTCACCGCTAGCGCGGAGGAGCGCGAATCCTTCAACAGACGCGCAACCTGGGCATCGAGAACTTCCGGCACATGCAGCCTGTTTGTCTCGGCGAGTTGCAGCAGTTCTTCATCCGGCATCGAACTCCAAAGGAAGTAACTGAGGCGGGATGCAAGTTCCACGTCGGAGATACGGTGGATGCGGGTTGGATCCGTCGGCGCCGCGTCCCGCTCGATCCGGAAGAGGAAGTGCGGCGATACGAGCATCGCTTCAATGGCGAGTTGCAATCCCTGCTCGACGGACTGGCCATCCTTCTTCGCCAGATCGACGAATCGAACAAGCGAGGCGACCTCCGTGCGGCTGACCGGGCGGCGCCAGGCGCGACGCGCCAGTGTGGAAACGATCTTGTCGACGCAGGCTGCGCCGCTCTTTGGATCGCAGAGGAGGATCCGCTTCCGGCTGGGCCGCTCCACGTTCGACGGATACGGTCCAACGAACGTGATCGATTCAAGATACTTATTCTTCTTGCTGCTGTAGGCTTCCTTCTCGGACAAAGTCTTTACAAAGTCATCATCCAGGAACCCCGCACGAAAGACGTGGTCTCCTTCAGGCAGATAAAGACGCATCTGTTCTTCGGAGTACGGATTGAAATAGACCAGCCCCGAGGGTTTCGTTTCCACCGGGATCTTGTTCAGCAGCTTGCCGTCCATCCAGAAGGCCAGCGTCACGGGCTTAGCGTCCTTCTCGCGCTCGCCCGGCAGCCCGAAGCGGACCACGTACTCGCCCTCGAAGTCGATACGATGTGTTGCCTCGATCGTGCTGACATCCAGACGGCGGATGGTCTTATTCCGCGCGTGATATTCGGCTTCCAGCGGTTTCTTCGGCAGTGGGTCGGCGCCGAGCGCACGCGAGGCAATGCGCTCGGCGACGTTCAGATATTTATCCATCAGCGTCGGCGAGATCGTGAGCACGTCACCGATGTTGTCGAAGCCGTAGCCGGAATCGTCAGTCGGGAAATCTTTGTCGGCGCGAAACTCCACGCCCAGCAGGTCGCGGATGGTGTTGGTGTATTCGCTGCGATTCAGCCGCCGCGCCGTCACACGGCCCGGGTCCGGCTTGACGCTCTGATCCTGCCGGGCGAACTCGCTATCGAGGAACTTCGATAAATTCTCGATCTGCTCCGCTGGGGGCCGGGGGACGCCCTTCGGCGGCATCTCACCATCCTTGACCTTTTGGAGAATGCGTTCCCATCCTTCCCGGCCTTCGGTCAGCGAAGAGGCAGCTAGAAATGGCTTCAAGTTCAGGTTGCCGGACGTAAGCGCTTCGTTATGGCAACCGATGCAACTCTTCTTCAAAAGAGGTGCCGCGGCAGATTCGAATGCGGGATTCTGTTCGGCAGGCTGCCCCTTCTTCGGAGTGGTGGATGCTCCGCCGGCAAAAACAAGCCCGGCAATCAGGGAACCGGAAAGAAAACCATATAGGTTCAGGCGCATACACCTCTGCTCTTTGTAGAACGATTACGAACGAACATTGTTACTTCTCCGCCGGAGGTTTCGGAGTTTCCTTCTTTTCTTCCACCTTGTTCTGCTCCTGCGGAGGACGGAATCTCGGCTGGCGTGGCACGGGCTTGGCACTGGCCACCTCGGTGTAGACCTTCAGGATGCGCTCCGCCTGGGCCGGGTCGAATTGAAGCTGATAGTGGGTGCCCTTTTCCGAACTCTTGAACTGGATGCGCCCATCTTCCGACACGGAAAACACTCCCGGTTCGGAAACCTTGAAGTAGTTTTCCTTCGGCCTTGCAGCATAGAGTGCCGCCGCCATGTCGCCCGTCGTCGAGTCATACGGCATCGGCTTGGCGGCGCGGTAGGCATCGGCCACGGGGTGGGTTTGCGACCAGGCGAAGTCCTTCTCGATGCTGGCTGCAGGGAACAGGATCTTCTCGCCGATTTCCGGCGTGGCAAGATAAATCGGCGTGGGCCATTCGGCAAACAATTTCTTCGCGGCGGGCACATCAGCGGAGATTGGGCTGCTTGAGCCGGCCAGAAATTTCACTTTCCGCTCGATCCATTCTTTCGCTCCCGTAAGTTCCAGAACGCGAGCCAGATTGGTCGCCGGACCGCCAAGCACGACGATCGCGTTCTGGTCGTGTTGTGCTGTGAATGCGTTGCGGATCAGAGGCGCCACTTCCGCCGTATCGTTCAGGTGCCGAATGGTGTGGGTGTAAGCGGACTTGGCGAGCACCGCATCAATCGCAGGCGTGTCTTCTTTGGACTTGCCATCCACGGACATGCCCACTGGAAGCGTGCGGCTGAATACGGCCGGCGCACCGCTCAAGGCACCGGCATAGAAGCGGCCGATGATTTCCGCAAAAGCTGCGGACTTTAGATTCTCTTTGCTCGTGCTGACGGCAACGACCCGGATCTCGTTCTTCCCATCGAAGCCATATAGCAGGGCGAGCGCAAGTGCGCTCTCAATACGGTTGCCGAGGTCTGAGTCATAGATGACACCAACCGCCGGCTTGCCCTGTCCTGGAAACTGCATTTCAACAAACGCCTCCTGAGGCGATGAGGATTTGTTCGTTATTATTTCATGAAAGTTCCTTGCTGTGCATACCGTAATCGCGCAGTCGTTTCCAGAGAGGAGCAGGGGACCACTCCCGAATCTCTTTCTAGTGGTCCCCCGATAGGGAATCGGTCATTTCGGCGTGCCGCCTCCCGCAATTATGCGGCTACCGAACACATCGTTGTTCGTCTGGAGGATGTTCGTCCGGTCCCTACGATCCGTCCATATCGCAAAGAGGGTGGTTTCATTGGCGGCGAGGCCGATGTAGTCGCCGATGAAATCAAACTGAACCAGCGAAGATGTGTCGGATACGCGGAAGTTATCGGAGAACGTCTCGCGCCCCGGTACTTTTCGCGCATAGAACACATCGTAATGGAGATTGGAAGAGTTGCAAATCCCCTGTGTGAAACATTGAAACTGAGTGGAGTTTGGCAAGGTCTGCGAGAGCCGGTGATCGTACCAAACGATGTTTACCGTTCCGTTGTGGTCGGTGATAATGGCCGGGTAGCCCTGAGCCCGTTCCAGCCCATCATCGTTTACCGTCATGGGCGCCGACCAGACGGTATACGGCGGACCCGCGCTGCTGATGTACCGGATGTCCCCGCTTTCGGCGCTGGCAAAGCCGGCAGGCGTGCGTGGATTCACCGGATCGTGGGTATAGGCGATATGCGCCCCTCCATTTGTGTCCATCGCAAGCGAGGGAAACATTCCGCCCCACCACCGTTCATAGAAGTTGAGCGGTCCAAGAAAGAACGGCAACTCAAACGAGTCCGTTGTGGCCACCACAACCGGTTCAAATGTGGCCCCGTGATCTGCTGACCTGCGGGTTTGAATTTGGAAAGACCCGTTCAGGAACCCATCCGTCCCCGAGTTGTACCAGGCGACCAGTACGTCACCCCCAACTCCGCCAGCGGGATGGGATCCCTGAATCACCACGATCCCGGAAGCATTCTCGAGCGTAATCGGCGCTGTGAAGGATGCACCCCGGTTGCCGGAACGTGTGAAGTTGATAGAAATGGGACTTAGGCCGGGCGTGAAATTGTTGAACCGGGTGGCTGTCACATAAACCCAGTTGCTTTCGCCGGCGTCCACATGCGTATTGATCCAGGGCTTGTCGTAATCGAAGCCAGGCTGTACGATCCGGAATGGATTGAATTTGATGATCAGCGTTTGGCCCGCTAGCGCGACAACGGGCGCTGACCAGGTTACTCCGTTGTCGTCCGAATGGCTCGTCAGAATGTCGAATCTTTCCTCGAACGTCGGCACGCCCGCTTGGATACTAAACCTACTGAAAATATCCATGTATGCGTAATACGCCCGGCTTCCGT
Source organism: uncultured Solibacteraceae bacterium (assembly GCA_964464925.1). Lineage (GTDB taxonomy): Bacteria > Acidobacteriota > Terriglobia > Bryobacterales > Bryobacteraceae > CAYXLI01. The sequence goes on from CAYXLI010000010.1 coordinate 89,329, forward strand.
CTGGCGCATAGGCCACAACAGGATCACTGCATTGCCCCTGGATTTGCGGTAGCAGTACTCCTGCTGACCAGGTAGCGCCGTTGTCCGAACTGGCGTAAGCTGCGCATCGCACGCGAAATCCCTCGCCCGGGAAAGTCCCAATCTTGTGCGACCCGGCTACCAAAAACTTCTTGTTCTTGGGATTGGCGGCAACCATCGGTTCGTCTTCCTCGAAGGTCGTTGTAGCGATCGCTACATCGGTCAACTTGCCCGCTCCTGCGTTGCCGGGGGGACCGTCACCTGGTCCGATCGGCTTGCCGCCCAATGTGTTCAGGCCGAGAATTGTAGCCGTCGTCAGGGCAGATCTTCCGCCTGACATCTCGGCTTTCGCCAGCAATTGCGCCTGGACGTCCGCAGGAATCTGCGCAAAATATTCTGGCGGAATGACACCAAGCGATGCGTCGTCCTGCGCGTTGATCGACTTGGAACCTGGGATAATCGCCAAGGCGGCGAGAAGGACCCAAGAGCCTGAAAAACCGAGTAACCTCGTCATGATGTTACTTCCTTTCTAAGGAATTCAGAGGGCAGGTATGCTACGCCTGGCCTTCCGCCGGAAGGTTTTCAGAAATGTTTCTCGACGCCCTGTGGCGTCGAAATCGAAGTTGAGGGAGAACTTCTTTCCGGTCAGCGTACGAGATCAACAGTCATACGCGCGCACCCTCTTCCGTGCGCTCGATTCGAGGCGGAACGCGCAAGCTTGACGGTTACCTGCTTAGCCTCCGCCCCGTATTCTGGCACTTTTTCGGAGTTGCGCAAGCCGACTTTAATTGGATTTTCTTTTATCACCGCTAATTTGCTCACCGAATTCTATTTGGCGCTTCTGTCCGAGCAAGGTGGGCTCGGGACTGCTCGCCGCCTGTCTTCTGTCACAGTCATCGTTTTGTAACGCTCCCGGCGACGCTACGGTCCTACCAGCGGTAAATGGCGGAAAAATCGAAAGTCGCCGTGTACTCCGCGCTCATTGGCAACCTGGCTGTTGCAGCCGCCAAATTCACCGGAGCGCTGGCGAGCGGCAGTTCTGCCATGCTCGCCGAATCCATCCATTCTTCAGTGGATACGTTCAATGAGGTCTTCCTCCTCATCGGCCTGAAGCGCAGCCGCCGGAGGCCCGATCAGGAGCATCCGTTCGGCCACGGGAAGGAACTCTATTTCTGGAGTCTGCTCGTCGCCGTAATGATCTTCGCAATCGGTGGAGGAGTTTCTATCTATGAAGGAGTTTTGCGCATTCTGCATGCCGGCCGCCTGGAGGATCCGGCATGGAACTATCGCGTGCTGGCTGCTGCCGCCGTATTCGAGGGCACCACGTTGATCATTTCGGTGCGGGCCTTTCTTCAGCAGAACAAAGATCTCACGCTGCGGCGCGCGCTCGACCTGAACAAGGACCCTACCACCTACATCGTCATCGCGGAGGATGCCGCGGCTCTGTTTGGCTTGGGTATTGCCTTTGCTGGAATCTACGCAAGCCACCGCTATAATGCACCGGAGTTTGACGGAGTCGCGTCCGTGGTGATCGGCATCTTGCTGGCTGGCGTAGCCGTCCTATTAATCATGTTCTGCCGTGACCTTCTCGTGGGCACGGGGATTCAGCCAGACACGGCTCGGGAGATCGAAAAGATTGTGAAAGCGTGCGGCCGGGTGGAACCGGTATCGCGCCCCTTGAGTATGTACCTTGGCCCTGAAGAGGTGCTGCTGGCGCTCGATGTGAGATTCCCGGAAGATGCTTCAGCCCAGGAAGCCGCGATCGCAATCGACCGGATAGAATCCGCAATCAAGAACCGGTTCCCGCGGATCACGCGAATCTACATCGAGGCGCAGAGTATCGCGGCGGAAGCGCATGATCCGGTCAGTCGAACTCCCTTTGCGTAGGATTACACCCACGTAGCAAAAACTGCCGGTACCGAAGATGCGAAAAACTACTGAAAAATAACCACTTTCCGATTGGCTCTGGAATTGCTTACCACTGATGTGGAGGTAAATCAATGCTGCACTACGCATGGGTATTTTTGGTCATCGCGCTGGTCGCCGCCCTGTTGGGCTTTGGTGGAATTGCAGGCGCCGCAGCGGGTATTGCGAAGATCCTGTTCTTCGTGTTCCTGGTTGTATTCCTGGTTAGCATCGTGATGGGCCGTCGGGTCGCCCCCTAGCACCAATATCAAAACGAAATGATTGCGGCGCTTCAGCATGGATTGGAGCGCCGCATTTCTAATTTCCGCTGCTGATTCTGACCCGCCAACCCGTTGCACCCGCCCACATTCCGCAGTAGACTCAAATCGGTCCAGGGGAGGTGTGTATGGACCGCGTCACTCATCCGTTTGTAGCCAGGCCGTGGACCGCTCCTCGCATCCGCGCCAAGAAGGTTTCTAACGTGAGACCGAAAATCCCAATTAGCAAAATCCGGCCGAAAGGGAATCAACCATGATTCTTGCTTCCACCCTCCGTCCGGGCATGGCCATCCGGTTCGACAACCGGCCTTACCGCGTGCTGCAGGCTGAGTATCATGCGCGGCAGGGAAAGATGAGTGGTGCCATGCACGCGCGTTTGAAGGATCTTGAAACTGGCACCACTTGGGACCATAGCTTCCGAAGTGAGTTGAAGCTCGAAGAACTTCCTGTGCAGCGACGCACCCTCACCTTCCTATATAAGGACGGCGATCAGGAATGGTTCATGGACCCGGACACCTTTGACCAGACTTCTATACCGGATTCAATTATTGGGGAAGTCGCGCGTTTCCTGATACCGGACATGCAACTTTCGGCGGAATTCGTCGAAGATCGGCCCGTTGGCGTCCAGTTTCCAGACGTACTGGAAGTGACGATTTCCGACACCGCGCCTCCTATCAAGCAGCAGGCGGACACTGCCTGGAAGCCTGCCCACCTGGAAAATGGCGTCGACGTTATGGTGCCGCCGTTCATCAAGACTGGCGATGCAATTCGCCTCGATGTCGCGCACTTGAAGTACATGGACCGTGTGAAACCCATTGGGAGGTGATGTCATGACATACCATTGGCGGCTGCCGAAGTTGTCGAGGTCTATCTACGAGGCAGGCACTCTTATCGGATGGGTGCTCCTGCTGGCCGTAGTGGTTATGCTTCTGATCTCCGGTCGTCTGGGTTAAGCGGAATCCTGAACGAATTTATTCGGCGGATCGAAATGGAGACGCCGGAAGCCCCGCGGCATTATACAGATTGCAGACAGGATCGGCGGACCAGCCGTAGCGAACGTAAACCGGTTCCTGTACGGATGCGCTCGATACGACTATCGTGCTGCGGTCAATCTTTGCGTCCGCCGGCACGAATGCGCGGTCTCTTCCGGCAACCTCGAAACCGTGCAGCACTCCTCCTTTTGCAGTCAACCCGCCGGCATGGTCAAACCATATTCGAATCGCGCCGGCTTCCGGACGCGCCTCCCGGAACAAGGGACCCGAATACTCCAGCCTTTCCCCATACGCGATCGCTCGCGCGGCCAACGCCAGCCTATGTCCCACGTCCTGCTTATTCGTCGGATGGATGTCATCCGCATTCCCGATATCGATGGTGACCGCCATGCCCGTATTCACGAGTTGCAGCGTCTGCCTCTGCGCATCGCGAACCTCAGGCCACATATTGCCCGGCGCGCGCTTGAAATTTGCGAGTTGCACAAAGAGAAAAGGAAAATCTCCGATGGCCCAGGCGCGACGCCAGTCCCGGATCATTGTCTCGAACAGGCGCTGGTAAATCAGCGGACGATGGTTGTCTCTGGTGACTTCGCCCGTATTGCTTTCGCCTTGGTACCAGATTGCTCCTTTGATCGGGAACCTCGTCAGCGGCGCAATCATCGCGTTGTAAAGGCCCGATGGCATCCACGAGTTCTCCAGGTTCGGAGCCCACGGATACGACGGCTCCGGCTTGCCTTCCGCCCGTGCCTTGGCCCGCGTACTCTCGAACTCCCGCATCTGTTTCGCGCGCCGCAAATTGATCGTGGTCTGGTCGTTGGTCATCGAAGCCCAATCCGCGAACGCCGGCATCAGCGAAGCATCGGCGGAAAGCGCGCTTAAACTTGTCCACGCTTCGGCGGGCGTTCCGCCCCATGACGTCGAGATCAGGCCGATCGGTACGCCCGTTCGCTGCTGCAGTTCCCGTCCGAAAAAATACGCAACAGCGGAAAACTGTGCTGCCGTTCCGGGCGTACACTCCACCCAGGGCTCCGCCGCCGCATCCTCCTGCGGGTGGAGTGCCGATTTGTTCTTCACATGAAAAAGCCGAATTCTGGGATTCTTCGCGCCCGCCACCTCGTTCTGCGAATTGTTCGCGCGATTGAGCGTGAACTCCATGTTGGATTGGCCGGAGGCTATCCAGACATCGCCCACCAGCACGTCCCTTAGCGTAATCGCATCCTTCCCGCGGATCGTTAAGTCGAATGGGCCCCCCGCCTCGCCGGCTGGCAGGTACACGCTCCAGCGCCCCAGGTCGTCGGCGGTTGAGGAGCGCGTTTGTCCGCGGAATGCCACGCTCAACGGCTCTCCGGAATCCGCCATTCCCCACACGTGCACCGGCAGGCCGCGTTGCACCACCATGTGGTCTGCCAACACGCTGGGTAGCTTTATCGCGGCATCAATGTGCAAGGAGAGCAACAGGAAAGTGAGTACGAGTTTCCGCATGACCATCCAAAATATCAGGAAGCCTCACGATTTTCCGTTGAGGATCGCGTTCGCCAGATTCACTACATCTTTTTCCGATCCCGCCTTCACGCCTGCTGAATACTCCACATTTCCTTCACGCCACGTGATCACCGAGTCCGAACAGTTTGCGCCGCACGATGCTTCCCGATACATGCCCGAAACACCGCCCGCCAGCCGCACTCTTTTGCCGCGTGCGGGCTCAGGCTTCGGCAAGCGGCGCGCTCTCATTGTTCCGATGCGGCATACGGATGCTCCATTGCAGTCGGGAGTAAACGCGAGAATCACGCTGTATCCGGATGTTCGTGCGTACTCGACCACCGCGTAAATCGGATCTCTCCCTTGCCCCAGGTCGGGCAGTGTGGCTGGCAGGCGGACCGGAATCGCCGTGTGTTCTCTCAGTTGCGCTACGATCGGCGCAAAAACAGGAGCAACCTCCGCCTGTGCGGCCATCGCTAACAGAAGCGCCAGCGCGAACAACCGTGGCCTCATCTTATGTCGCCGCCACAGTGGTGCCGGGCACCGGCGTGATCTGCGAAACGTTCAGCACTAGTTGAAATTTACGTGCGATCCCGGCGATGTCTTCGGCGTGATCCAGGCCATTGATGATCTTACGGGCGTTGACGAAATCCGATGTGCCAATCGTCGGCATATAGTCCGAAAGCTTCCTGCCTGTGAACCAGCCGTCGCGCATGCCCCTTGCGGCAATCCGGTAAGCAACGTCCGGACGCAGCGCCAGGTCCGGATCTCCCACCAGATCTATGCTCAGTAGTCCGCCGTTTTTCGTGTAATTCGCCCGGCCGGTCAGTTGAACGTATCCGCGCCCGCGAAACAGGTATCCATCTCCTGGTTCAGTATTCCCCAGCCGCTCTCCGATCGATGTGCCCGGGTCGTACTTCGCAAAATATGACACGGGTCCTCGCTCATGGATGGGTTGAAATGTGTTCGCCGTTTCCCACTTAAATGTGGCGAAACCGTATGCGATCTGGTTCAGATTGTCCCAATTGTCCGTATCCGAATCGAGTTGGTCCAGCAACGTTGTCAGGCCCTGTTGAGCTGTGGCCGACGGGTTCCCAAACTGCTGCCCGTACGAATTGAAAAATCGGCTGCGATCGAAGCTGTGCTGCATCTGGTCCTCCCAGGACAGGTGAATGGCCGCCCGATCATTATCAGAAAATGGGGGCCTGATTACAATCGGGTTCGACCGCCAATTGTAGCTGAAATCAAATGCGAAATTACAAGCGTTTGTCACACACAAGAACGCTGGCCTGGAACTGATACCATGCAGGCACTGTGATCCGATTCGCCTGTTGTCTCCTTCTTGCTGCAACTCTGAATGCTGCCGAGCCGCTTCGCCTCGGGGTCGCAGGTCTCGCCCATGGCCACGTAGCCGGCTTCTTCCGCAAGGCCCTCACTCGTTCCGGCATCCAGATCGTCGGCATTGCCGAGCCCGACGAAACCATTCGCAGCCGCTACGCGGCAGAATACAAGCTCGATTCCTCATTGCTGTTCAAGTCCGTCGTCGAGATGCTCGATCGCACGAAGCCCGAAGCTGTCGTCATCTACACGGATACCTTCGACCATAAGGGCATCGTGGAACTCTGCGCTGCCCGTCATATTCCCGTCATGATGGAGAAGCCTCTCGCCGTCAGCATCGAGGATGGTAAGGCCATCGCCGCCGCTGCAAAGAGGGGTGGTATCCCGGTCCTGGTGAATTACGAGACTACCTGGTATCCGAACAATCAGATCATCTGGTCTGAGGTGAAGGAGCGCAAATCGATTGGCGATATCCGAAAAGTCGTCGTCCGCGACGGGCACGAGGGGCCCAAAGAAATCGGCGTTCCTCCGGAGTTCTTTCGCTGGCTGAGCGATCCGGTCCGCAACGGCGCCGGCGCTCTCTTCGATTTCGGCTGCTACGGCGCAAACCTGATGACCTGGCTGATGGACAATCAGAAGCCCACCACCGTCACCGCCGTCACCCAACAGATCAAGCCTGAGATCTACCGCAACGTGGACGATGACGCCACAATCATCCTGACCTATCCGCACGCGCAGGCTGTTCTGCAGGCGTCATGGAACTGGCCGTTCAGCCGGAAGGATATGGATATCTACGGTCAGCACGGCTACATCCAAACCATCCGCGGCGAGGCCGTCAGGATCCGCCGCGACCGCACGGCGAATGAGGATCAGATCACCGCGTCTGCTTACCCGGCTCCGTACGATGATTCCATTTCCTACTTCACGGCAGTTGTCCGCGGCAGGATTCAGCCGTCCGGCCTCTCCTCGCTGGAGAACAACCTGATTGTGACTGAGATCCTCGACGCTGCGCGCCGTTCCGCAAAGACGGGCACCACCGTTCGTCTATTGCGTTGATGCGGAATCGTTCATCTCGGCCAGCGTATCAGCCGAATCGTGAACGTCATTCTGGATCTCTTCCATCCGCGCCATCAGTTCCTCGTACTGGCGGGCGCTGATAGTCACTTCGCAACGAACGGGCATTTGACCCTTTTGCCATTCCACTAACGCCAGTGCAATCAGTGCGATCAGCACACCGGCCTTCCACACCAGGTCGGTGAGTTCTTTCTTCTCCATATAGCTATTTTGCAGGCCTAAGTCGCAAAACGGCTACAACTCGCGTCCAACATCCGATGGGGCAAACCGTCTTTGTCCGGGGGCGCAATGCCGTGGCCCCGATCTTTAAAAAGGAAGCGAAGCCGCCTTTTTGGTGGTTGCGCTACGTTCCAGCCGCGATTCTGACGGTTTTTCTCGCTTACCTGTTCTATGTGCTCGGACGCGTCGCGATTATCCCCGTCCTTGCGTCTGTCGTCGTCGCCTACCTGCTGACCCCGATTGTCGCCAGCATTGAGCGGTCCGGGATTCGTAGGCCGATCGCCGCGTTGCTCGCCATGCTGCTCGTCGGTGGCAGCATCATCGGCCTCGGCCTCCTGGTCATCCCCGACCTTTGGATCGAGGGTTCCACCGCGACGCAGGCAATCCTGGGTGAGTTCACTGAGCGCAACGCATTGGACACCCGCAAGCACCTGCACTCTTTCTCCCCCATGCTCGATCAGATGATCGGATATCGGGTCTATACATTCCTGCGGAGTCCGGCGGCCTTGATGGATGCCTCGCGCTCCTGGGTGGCCGGTAGTCTCACCAGCTTCTTCGCCACCGCGTCCCTCTTCGTCGATCTCCTGCTCGTCCCCTTTTTCGTCTACTACATCCTTGCCGACTTCCCCGGCTGGCGTGATTCCTGGGAGGAACTGATCCCACCTCGGTACCGCGAGGCGTTCAGCCGCTTGTTTGATGAAGTCGGACGTATTCTCCAGTCTTATGTGCTCGGCCAATTGCTGATCGCACTCATGATGGGCGGAATGTACGCGATCGGTTTCGCTTTGATGCGGATCCCGGCCTGGGGTGGCCTCGCTCTCGTTTCCGGCCTGCTGAACTTCGTTCCCTATGTGGGCACGACTACGGGTCTGCTGCTCGCCTCCGGTCTCACTTTGTCTCAGCACGGCTCGTGGCTTAAGGTCCTCGGAGTTTTCGCGGTATTCATCACCGTGCAATGCATTGAGGGTTATATCCTGACCCCGCGCATTCTCGGCGCCCGCCTGCGGCTGCATCCCATGTCCGTCTTCCTTGCGCTGCTGGTTGCGGGCAAGCTCTTCGGGTTCCTCGGCATTCTCCTCGCAGTCCCGGTCACGGCTGTTCTGCAGGTTTTCTGGAAGTTTTTGAGAGAAATCTACAAAAGTTCTTTCTGGTATCACGCTGGAGCCGCCGGGCCCGAAGTGGCTCTCGGCGATGCCCCGCGCGTAGTCGCAAAAGCCGCCGACACGGTGCTCGCCGAACAGGTCGAGTCCGAACGTGGCGATGAATTGCTTGCGCCTAAGATGGAGGAAGACGACCAGATCGCTCGTTCCCTCCCCGATGAACATCGGCCTTGATGCAACTCCGCTTACTCTCACCACCGGAGGTCTCCGGCGCTACACGGAGGAGCTTGCTCGCGCTCTCACCAGGGAATATCCGGAAGACCGCGTAGCTCTGCTCTCTGACCAGCCGTTTCACACTTCGCTCGATTGCCCCAATCTCTGTTTTCAGAAGCAGCGGCCCGCTAGCCTGCTCACCCGCCGATGGTGGACAATCGGCATCCAAGCGGAGTTGCGGCGCCATCAGGCCGACATCTTCCACGGAACAAATTTCTCCGTGCCCTATGTTCCCCTTCGCCCCGCCGTTCTCACCATTCACGACCTTTCGCCCTGGATGGAGACCGCATGGCATTTCGATGCCGCTCGCGTGCGCAAACGAACGCCCATGCTGATCCGCTCCTCTGCCGCGAACCTGATCATCGTCCCTACCGAAGCCGTCCGGCGAGCAGCCATCGAGAAGTTTGGCCTCACCACGAGCCGCGTAGTCGCGGTACCCGAAGCCGCCGCTGAAGTGTTTTGTCCTTCGCCCCCCTGGCCGCATCCGAAACCTTACTTCGTGGTCGTCGGAACGTTGGAGCCTCGTAAGAACGTGCCCACCGTCGTCGAAGCCTGGACCGAATTGCACAGACGCCACGATGTGGACCTCCTCATTGCCGGCCGGGCCCGCCCGGACGCTCCGGTCATTCACCCTCAGCCCGGGTTGCACTGGCTGGGAGAAGTGGATGACTGCCAGTTGGCACAGCTCTACTCTGGCGCCATCGCCGCTCTCTATCCATCCTTTTATGAAGGATTTGGCCTGCCTGTTCTCGAAGCCATGAGTTGCGGAGCCGCCGTCATTGCGTCTAAGGATCACGCTATCCTGGAAGTCTCCGGCGGCGCGGCGCTGCATGTGGAGGCTCTAGACCACAAAGGCTGGGTGCATGCCATGGAACTGCTTCTGGTGAATGTTGAAGAGCGGCGGGCGCGCCAGGAAATGTCCTTGCAACGCGCATCACAATTTTCGTGGAGGAATACTGCGAGACTGACGCGCGATGTCTACTCTGAGGCCATCCGAAAATTCAAACGGCGCTAAGCCGCGTGCGCTCTTGGTCGCACCCGAGGCGCCGTATCCCGTTGTCGGCGGCGGCCCTCTCCGCACCGCCTCTCTTCTGGAGTACCTCGCGCAGCGCTACACGGTCGACGTCATCGTTTTCCATGAGCCCGGCAGTCCGCATCCCGCCGGTTTGTTTCCCGCGGATCTGGTTGGCACAGTCGATGTCGTCGAGTTGCCGTTCCACTCGGAGCGGCCCGTCGCCCGAATGATTCGCAACGCCAGCCGTTTCGCTCACGGAACCCCGCCGCTGGTCGATCGATTCTCCGGCTTCACCTCCGCAATGTCCACTATCCTCCAGGGGCGCCGTTACGCCGTCGGCATCATTGAGCACTTCTGGTGTGCGGAGTATGTCACAGTCCTGAAGCAACACTGCGCTCGCGTTGCCTTGGATCTGCACAACGTCGAGTCTGTCCTACTCGATCGTTGCCGCCGGTCGGAAGGGCTTCTCCTTGCGGCAGCCTTTAAGCGCTTCGCCGCAGCCTGCGGACGAATGGAGCGAGAACTGCTTCCGCAATTTACAGATTTGTTAGTTTGTTCGGAAGATGATGCCCGGCTTGTCACAGACTGTTCACCTGCATCGAAAGTAACCGTTTACCCGAATGCTATCCCCTATCGTCATATTCCCGTTCGAAACAAATCAAACTCAATCGTGTTTTCCGGTAACATGCGTTACCGGCCAAACCTATATGCTGTAACCTGGTTTCACAAAAGCATCTGGCCGGAGATACAAAATGAGTGTCCTAAGGTGACTTGGGAACTGGTAGGGAAAAATCCTGAGTATCTTCCACTTTCAGTCCGCCAGGACCCCAGCGTGCAAATTATCGGGCCCGTGGACGATGCGATCGAAGCGCTGGCAGGCGCGCGCGTGGCGGTCGCTCCGCTCCTTGTAGGAAGCGGAACACGCTTTAAAATCATCGAAGCTTGGGCTGCCGGAGTGCCGGTCGTATCCACGACTGTTGGCGCTGAGGGACTGCCGGGAACCGGGGGTGACAATCTTCTGATTGCAGACACTCCAAGGGAATTCGCTCAGTCCGTTTGCCGGTTGCTGGCGTCCGACGATTTGTGTAATCGTTTGGCGGGCAATGCGCGTCAACTGTTTGAAAGCTCCCTGAATTGGAGCGCAGCCTGGCGTGAGTTGCAGGCCGCTGGATTCTGACACCGACTATACTGGGTTAATAGGCGAATGCGCTTTTCTGTCGATGCACATGCGATTGGCCAGCACCTAACGGGGAATGAAGTTTATATCCGGAACCTGCTGAGGGGGTTTGCGTCGCTCGACCAAAGCTCCCAATTTATCGCGTATCTTTCAACTCGCGACCAACAGGCCCTCGACGAGGTGCCTTCGTGCTTCCTGCGGAGGCGCGTATCCGGAAATTCGTTCAAGCGCCTTGGCGTTGACCTTCCGGCACGTGTCCGTGAGGACCAGCCGGATCTCCTTCATGTCCAGTACACCGCTCCCCTGAATTGTTCCGTCCCCGTGGTCGTCAGCGTCCACGACGTCAGCTTTCTGGAGCACCCCGAATATTTTCCATGGTGGCGCACGCTCCAGTTGCGGGTTACTGTGAAGCGAACGATTCTGCAGGCCGCCAAGATCATCACCCCCAGTGAGTTCTCGCGGCAATGCATCGTTGATGCGTATGGAGTCGACAGCTCGAAAATCACAGTTGTTCCGATCGGTGTGTCTGCCGCATTTCACCCGATGTCGCGGGAAGTCGCTGCCGCCCGCGTCTGCAATCGCTTTGGAATCCATGCGCCGTTCCTCCTCACAGTCGGGGACCTGCAGCCGCGCAAGAATCAAATCGGCCTCATTCATGCGTTTGAAGAACTGATCCGGAATTACCCGCAGCTTCCGCATCATCTCGCTATAGTCGGGCAGCCCACCTGGTTTTCGGCCAGCATCATGGATGCCGCCAGGAAGTCCACGGTGGCCGACCGCATTCACTTCACGGGCTTTGTCGATGATGATGAGTTGCCGCTGCTCTACAGCGCATGCGATGTGTTTGTCTTTCCGTCATTCTATGAAGGCTTCGGCATGCCCATCCTGGAAGCCATGGCGTGCGGCCGCGCCGTTGCCTGCTCGAACACCTCGGCCATGCCTGAGGTCGCGAATGCAACCGCCTTGCTCTTCGACCCCGAATCGATTGAGCAGATGACGCGTGCCATTCGCGACATCGTGCTCGATTCCGAATTGCGGGTGCGCATGGAACGCCACGGTCTGCAGCGCGCGTCCTCTTTCACGTGGGATCGCGCCGCTCGCAAGACCCTCGAAGTCTATTACGAGGTGGCCGGTGGAGATCGAAGGGCTGCTGCGCAGGTCAAGCCCGCGGTTCCGCTCGTACGCCCATGAAGCTCTTTGGCCTCTTGTTATTTACCCTTTTAGCCGCTGCCGCCGAAACACCCAAGGCCGCGATGACTGCCAGTGTCGCTCCTCTGCCGAAAGCCGAGACTCTGCGTTATAGCATCAATTGGCAAAGTGGTTTAAGCCTCGGCGAGGGTACGCTCTCTTCTACCCCTGGAAAAGAGGAATGGACATTCCGCATGACCGTCCAGGCTTCCCTCCCGGGTTTTGCTTTGGATGAGCAGGCCACCGCGAAGGCGGCGCCTGGTTTCTGCTCGGAAACGCTCGATAAGCAGTGGACCCGCGGCAAGCGCAAAGGCCAGGAGACAACTACCTTTGATCCAACGAAGCTGACCGCAAAGCGCAAAACGAAGAATGGCGGCGAGTCCAGCATCTCCATTTCGCAATGCGGTCGCGATGCTCTGTCGTATTTCTTCTTTGTCCGCCGCGAGCTCGCGGCCGGCCGTCTTCCCGCGGCGCAGACCGTCTTGTACGGGGCACCCTATCAGTCCACACTCCTGTACAAGGGCACGGAATCCGTCCGCGTCTCCAGTGAGACCGTGCAGGCCGATCGTCTGGACGCAAAGGTCAAGGGCCCTGCCTCCGAATTCACTCTCGAAATGTACTTCGCCCGTGACGCGGTTCGCACGCCATTGCGGGTCCTGATCCCCACTTCGCTCGGCAAATTTTCGGTGGAGTTAGCTCCCGAGCAATGAGGATCGCATTCTTCTCGCCCATGCCGCCCGCAAAAAGCGGCATCGCGGATTATTCCGCTGCTTTGCTCGATTCGCTCCGCCTGATTGCGGACGTGACAGTGTTCCCGGACAAGCCTGCTCGCTTCGATTCGAAGCAGTTCGACCTCTGCCTCTACCAGGTCGGCAACAACGGCTATCACGCGTTTGTCTATGAGGAGGCTCTCCGGACGCCCGGCGTCGTCGTGATGCACGAGTCGAATCTGCATCACTTGATTGCCGACCTTACCATCAAGCGCAACGATTGGGACGCGTATATGCGTGAGGTCGAGTTCGATGGCGGAGCCGCTGCCCTTGCATTTGCCGAACGTGTCCGCAAGCTCGAAGTAGGACCCGATTACGAAGGCGTTCCCATGCTCAAACGCCTGCTGAGCTGTTCGCTCGGCGTCATCGCGCACAGCGAGTGCGTCGCCGCCGAAGTGCGTGCAGCGGGTTTTACCGGACCGGTCGCCGTCATTCCTCATGGAGCCTGGATTCCTGAAGCCGACCGCCAGGGCTACCGCTCCAAGCTCGGACTGGATCCGTCCACTCCCCTCATCGGAATCTTCGGTTTCCTCAAGCCGTATAAGCGGGTCACCGAAGCGCTTCGCGCGTTCAAACGCCTCCTTCGCGTGCAGCCCGCCGCGAAGATGATCCTGGTTGGTGAGCCCCATCCGGACTACCCTCTGGAATCCATCATTCACTCGCTCGGCCTCGGCGCAAACGTCCGCATTCTCGGCTTCACCCCGATTGAGGATTTCATTGGCTACCTCGCCGCGTCTGACATCATCCTGAACCTTCGCTTTCCGACCGTGGGCGAAAGCTCCGGCACTCTCCTGCGCTCCCTCGGTCTCGGCAAAGCCGTCATCGTTTCCAATGTCGGTTCTTTCGCGGAGTATCCGGACAGCATCTGCCTCAAAGTGCCGGTGGACTCGACCGAAGAGGATACTCTTTACGAGTACCTGAACCTCCTCGTCACCCGCACTGATCTGCGCCAGGAGTTGGGCGATCACGCCCGCCGCTGGGTCACCGAAGAGTGCAATTGGGATCTCGTAGCGCGCCGGTACCTCGATTTTCTACAAAGCGTCCGCGAAGGCCGGCCCTGGATCCAGCCGCCGAAGGCACGCGCGGCTGCTGCATCGGCCGCTGAGGAAGTTGCGCATGAGCACGTCCCGGAGAACTACATCATCGGTTGGGCTGCCGAAGACCCCGGCGCTCAGGACTATCTCCGCACCCACATCACGCGCCTCGCCAGGACATTGGACATAACACCCAAGGGCGGTCCCGAAGATCGAATCTTAGAGATGGGCGCCTACATGCAGATTACGCCGTCTCTGAAGACCAGGCTCGGCTACGGCTACGTGCGCGGATGCTATTACGGTCCGGTCGGCCGCGTTGACCACCGCGTCGTTACATCGGAAACCGGCGAAACATTCGAGTGCGATATCGATCACTTCGATGCGGAAAAGGATCGCTTTCCGTACGAAGACGGCTACTTCTCCACTGTCCTCTGCTGTGAACTCATCGAGCATCTCCCGAATGATCCGATGTTCATGATGGGCGAGATCAACCGCATTCTGAAACCCGGCGGGCACTTTGTTCTGACGACCCCGAACATCGCTTCCATGCGCGCCATAGGCGCCATTCTGCAGGGCTATCATCCCGGCTTCTTCCCCGCTTACATACGCCCCCGCAAGCCGGACGAAGAGGTCGAAGCCCGTCACAACCGCGAGTACTCCACGCGAGAAATCGCCATGCTCTTCCGGGATTCCGGCTTGGAACTCACCCTCTTGGAAACTGGCGAATTCCGTGACGAGCCTCACCCCGAACTTCACTGGGTTCGGCACCTCCTGGAGACCTATAAACTCTCCACGGACCTTCGCGGCGATGGCATCTACGCCGTAGGCATCAAGCGCGGACCCGTTCGAGAGCGCTATCCTTCATGGCTGTATAGCTAATGGCCGTCGTCGAATATCAGGCGCCTGAGTTCGTTGTCCAACCTGAAGCCCGCAGTGTCGAGGCCCGCTTCTCCCTCGTCAATCACAGCAGCAAAACCTGGCGCCGCGAAGAAGGCTACACGCTCGGCTGGCAGCTATTCGATCCCGAAACCGGTACATTCATTTCGGAGGGCGAATGGCTTCCGCTATCGAAGGATCTGGCCCCAGCGGAGACCTCCCACTTCACCGTCCAGATCACGTTGCCGCCGGAGAAAGGCCACTATCACGTCTATATCTCACCCTTGCGTGACAACGAGGGCTGGTTCTATCAGCAGGGAGCGCCGTTCCTTCTGGTCGACGCCGAGGTCGAATCCGGCCGCGCCACTCTAATCGAAGCCGGCGTCAAGACCGTGGCGTCTTTGCGCCGCCGTAAGTTCTGGCGGAATGTCCGCAAAGCGTTCACGTATCCGGTCCTCTCCATCTGGACCAATTGGAGTCTCATCCGCTCCATGGTCCGCCGTGACATCCTCGCCCGTTACAAAGGCAGCTTCGGCGACATCTTCTGGGCAGTGCTGAACCCGGCGCTGCTCATGATCACCTACTTCTTCGTCTTCGGAGTCGTGCTGCAATCGCGCTTCGCCGGCGACAACAGCCGGAGCGGCTTTGCTCTATATTTCCTGGCCGGGATGCTGCCTTGGCTCCCGTTCAGTGAAGCTGCGGGCCGTGCCCCGCATGTCATGCTCGAGTACCGGAATTTCATCAAGAAACTGGTTTTCCCGGTTGAAACGCTTCCGGTCAATCAGGTCATCGCGGGGCTGGTCACCGAAGCCTTCACACTCCTGGTCTTCCTGGTGTTTCTCCTGATCGCGCGCGGTTCCATCCCGCTGACGCTGCTATGGCTCCCCGTGCTCCTCATTCCGCAATTGCTGTTCACACTGGGAGTGAGCTGGTTCCTTTCAGCGCTAGGCGTCTTCGTGCGCGACCTCGGCCAGGTCATCGGCTTTCTTCTTACGTTGTGGTTCTTCCTGACGCCCATCTGCTACCCGGAAACCCAACTCCCCGCGGCGGCCGCCGCGCTGTTGACGAAGAACCCGATCTACATCCTGGTTCGCGGCTACCGTTCTATTCTTCTGGAATCACACGCCCCGGAACTGCACTCTCTATGGAAGCTTTGGCTCCTCTCGGGAGTCGTGTTCCTCCTGGGCCACGCATGGTTCCACAAACTCCGCTCCAGCTTCGCCGACGTAATCTGACTTTTCGGGTATTGCGTGCCTCAGTAGCCGGCTGCCCAGAGTACGGCGTTCTTCACCAGTTTGCGGTAGCTCGGATTCTCATGCGCCGCGTGATCATGCCCGAGCTGGATCGTCACAACGCGCGCCTTCTCCGTCACTCCCAGCCACGCAACAGCCTTATCGCTGATCGGGTTATCTGTCTCGAGGAGCGGAACGGCCTTGGGCGATATGGTCGAACCCTTGTAGGTCTCATCATGAATCGTGAAGTCCTCGATCCCGGTCGTGATCGGGTGCTTGCGCACCACCTTCACATTCAGGGTCTCGTCGTGCTTCCACTTGAGCGTCTTGGCGTCGTACTTCACTCCGGTGACTTCCTCATACCACCAAGGCCAGTCGATGTAGTCGCCGATCGCGTGATGTAGGACAACCACGCCCTTTCCTGCATCCACGAATTGCCTTAAATTTTCGCGCTTCTTCTCCTCGAGCCCTTGTACGACCATGTCGTAGAGCACCACCACGTCATAGCGCTTGATCAGGTTCCCCGAAAACGCCTTCGGATGCGGATCGACGGTGGTCTGTAGATTCGGATCTTTATCGAAAATCGAGTAAATCGAAGGTTCGTGATCATGACCGCCGGTTACCAGAAGCACCCTCACCGGATCGACACCCCAGAGCGGCACGCTGAGCAGCAGAGATACAACAAGCTTACGAAGCATCTCCTATAGCTTATGCGTTCTCTGTCCCGGGGAGATCAGGCTCGCTGATAGACTTCGCCCGTGATCCGCTCGGGTTCCTTCGGCATCACGATCCAGGCGACGATGTAAGAGATCAACCCCACTGTGGGCGGGCAGAAGGTCAGGATGAGCCAAACCAGCCGCACCACCGTCACATCCACGTCCAGGTAATTCGCCACACCGGCGCACACGCCCGCGATTTTGCCGTCGTACCTGGAGCGCATCAATCGCCTGCTGGTTCCGGCGCTTTCCGTCTGCGTACTCGGCGTGGCCGTTCCGCATTGCGCACAATACCGGGCGCTCGCATCCATTTCCACACCGCATTTCGTACAGTACATGTGTGTATCCCTTCCCTGTTTTGAGTTACGCCTGGGGAGAATTTTTTGTTCCCGGAATAATCGAAGCCGAATCTGGGATCATGAACAATAGGAGCTGCCATGCTGATCAAAGTGCCTAAGGGATGGGAGATCCCGGAACGCGAAGCGACCCCGGAAGCCATGTATCTGAACCGCCGCCAAATCCTGCAAGCAGCCGGATTTCTTGGCATTGAGGGAATTTTGAGTGCTGCCGTGGAGGACAGGAAGTCGCCTTACCCGGCCAAGCGGAATCAGGAGTTCACGCTCGATAGGCCCATCACCGAGGAGTGGGCGGCAACCGGCTACAACAACTTCTACGAGTTCGGCACGGATAAAGAGGGCGTCAAGAACAACGTCGGCAAGTATAACCCGCGCCCGTGGACGATCGAAGTCGGCGGGATGGTCAACAAGCCTCAGACGTTCGATATCGATACGCTTGAGCGTACCATGCCCCTTGAAGAGCGCCTCTACCGGCACCGCTGTGTCGAGGCATGGTCCATGGCCGTACCCTGGACCGGCTTTCCGCTTTCGGAGCTGATCAAGAATGTGGAACCCACTTCCAAGGCGAAGTGGATCCGGTTCGTGAGTGCAAAACGGCCGAACGAAATGCCCGGCATCCCGAGCCAGTCCTGGTATCCCTGGCCGTACTTCGAAGGCCTCCGCATGGACGAGGCAATGCATCCGCTGACGCTGGTAGTGACCGGCATGTACGGCAAGGTACTTCCCAAGCAGAACGGAGCTCCTCTCCGGCTGCACTGCCCGTGGAAGTATGGCTACAAGAGCCCGAAGGCAATCGTCAAGATCGAGTTCACCGACAAGATGCCCTCCACGTTCTGGAATAAGCTGGCTCCCACGGAATACGGTTTCTATTCCAACGTGAATCCCAAGAAGCCTCACCCGCGCTGGTCGCAGGCTACCGAACGCGTCATTCCTCACGGAGAGCGCCGCCCCACGCTGGCCTACAACGGTTATGAGAAGTGGGTGGCTTCGATGTACAAGGGCAACGAGGATTAGCGGCAGCGGCCGGTGACGGCCGCGATTTGCACCTGAATGCGCTTTCGTTGATCGGGATTCATCGACTTCGCATTGGCGAGATTCTCGTTTGCAATCGCCGCGCTTGAACACGCGATCACGGTGTGGCCTTCGTTGTCATCCACCTGTGCGAGTCCAGAATAGGCTTCCGCCAACACTTCCGCACGCTGTGGCGCACCGCTCTTTGAGAAGCGTCCGATCACTTCGCCGTACAAGGCGCGAGCCGTGTCGCCGTCGCCTTGCCGGAATGCAAGAAGCGCCGCCTGGTTGAGTGAGTTCGCCAGTTTCGCGTGTGACGAACCGCTCGATGGATCGGATTCGGACTGCTTCCGGCGGATCGCAATGACACGGTCCATCGCCTTCGCCGCCTCGGCACTTTCACCGGCAGACTGATAGGCCTGGCTCAACTCAGTCAAATCCAATCCGTAGTCCACGCGAGGCCGGGGGTCGAGCTTCATCAAGCGCTCGTCCATTTCGATGGCCGTTCGTATGTGGTCCAGCCGTGCACTTGGGTCGGAGATGCCCGCCAGCGCGCGATGCGTGCGCGCGACATCGCGGATAACTGCCGCATCTTCCGGTTTGTTCTCGAGTATGCTCTCGTAAAACGAGAGCGCCTCCGTGTAATACATGCGCTTGTTGGCTGGGGAGCCTTCGCGCGAGGCCAGTTCCGTCAGCATGCTTGCCATGCCCAGATGCACCTTCACTTCGGACGGATGCTGGTCCCGCAGCTTGCGCCAGTAACGCTCCGCCGCTATAGCGGCCTCGTCCCTCTCCTTGGCGGACACGTCCGAAGCCTGTGCCATCTGCAGATGGATCCAACCGAGATCGCATGCCCAGTCCATTTGCGCCGGGTTCGCCGCAATCGCGATATCCATATGCTTGCGCGCCTTCGCCAGCAACTCACCAGGGGTTGCGGGTTTCAATGCGCTCGCGTCCTCTTGCACCCGGGCCAGTTTCTGATAGGCCCTCCCCAACTCCGCCTCGGCCGCCGCATCGTGAGGATCGGCGCTCAATCGATCCAGGTATTCCAAGGTCCGTTTGACGAATGCCGTTCGTAGTTTCGTCGCACCGGGAAAGGACGCGAAGGCGTCGGGCATGTCGGCAATAGTGGAATCGGCGAACATCCGCAACGATTCGAACTGCCGCTGCGCAGTGAGCCGATCCCGAGCCGCGACGTAACCGGTCCACAACGCAAATGCCGCAATTAGTAGCACGCCGGCCGCGCCTGCTCCGAATAGACCTGTGTTGCTGTTTACACCGGATGCCAGGAGTCCCTTCTTGCGCGCGGTCTCCTGAAGCGGCTGATGATTCAGGAAGTTGTCCAGGTCCTTGGCGAACTCAGCGGCAGACGCATATCGTTCGCCAGCATCGGGGGCGATTGCCTTACGGACGATGCTGTCTACATCTTTCGGCAGCAGCGTCTTCGCAAGCGGAACCGCGGACAGAATCCTGAGCGCCTCGGTCGCAGGGAGGCCCTTCAATTGGAAAGGAGGCCTACCGGTGGATAGCTCGTGCAACAAAACCCCGAGCAGGTATACATCGGTGGCTGTGGTTTGCGGTTCACCGCGAATCTGTTCTGGGCTGGCGTAATCGAGGTTGAGTTCCCTTAGCCGCTGAGCGGTTCTCGGGACCACCACGAGATCGATCAACTTTGGCGTGCCTTCTGCCGTCACCAGGATGTTGGAAGGTTTGATATTCCCGCAGAGGAACAGAGCACGATGGACAGCGTCAATGCCTTTACACAGTTTGGCTACCAGAAACATGCGGTTCGCCAGCGGCAGCGCCTTTTCCAGGCAATACGCGTCGATGTTCTGCCCCTGGATCAACTCGGTTGCCACCCACGCGTCGCCGTGGTCCGTGACGCCCGCGTCCAGCACACTCGCGATATTCGGGTGCTCGATCCGGCAGAGCAGCTTCTGGTGTTCGACGAAGCTCGCGACCCCGATCCCTTCCAGCAGTTTTGCGCCGATTACGCGCAGCGCAACCTGCCGCACGGTCGAGCCAATCCCGGCTTCGGCGGCGTAGACGGCTCCAAAGGCGCTTTCCGCAAGTTTTCGCGAGATCCTGAAACCGCCGAAAGTCTCAGGTGTTTCTGCAACCAGAACGGGCTTCTCCGCCTGAGAAGGCGTGCCAGCCGGTTCCTCGGAGAAGTGGCGGATCGGTTGCGAGCTCACGGAGCCTACCTGTCGCCCTGGACCAACTCCAGTACTAACAGTGATGGTAAGGGTCTCCTATTGGATCGGCTATCGCGAAGCAGGCCTTTACAGCGGTGCGCTGAATTCGCTCGCTTTTGTGGGTGTATTGGTGATCCCGCTTACAGCCTGGAAGCGAGCTTACTCGAAAGCCTGTTGCAGATCGGCGATGATGTCGTCGACAGCCTCGATGCCGACGGAGACGCGAACCAGATTCTCGCGGATGCCAAGGCGCTCCCGCTGTTTGGGCGCGAGGTCCCGATGCGAACTGATGGCCGGGTACAGCACCATCGTATGCACATCGCCGAGCGAGGTAGCACGCACGATCAGCTTCAGCTTGTCCATCCAACGGAAGACGTCCTCTCTCGAGGCGCCTTTCAACTCGAAGCTGACCATTGCGCCATACATACCTTCAGGAAACAGCCGCTTCACGGCTTCGCCCTGCGGGAAGTAAACGCGCTCGACTTGCGGATGTGCTCCCAGCCACTGCACAATGCGGCTCGCATTCATGCATTGACGTTCCATGCGGACGGCAAACGTTTTGATGCCGCGCATGGAGAGGT
Source organism: uncultured Solibacteraceae bacterium (assembly GCA_964464925.1). Taxonomy (GTDB): domain Bacteria; phylum Acidobacteriota; class Terriglobia; order Bryobacterales; family Bryobacteraceae; genus CAYXLI01. Next base: position 110,156 of record CAYXLI010000010.1, read on the forward strand.
AGCACTCAAATGGCCCCAGGATGGGACCGTAAACCCGCGACATGGCTCTTACCGGCTGCATGTATTCGTTGGTAGAGACAATGAAGCCGGCGAGCACGTCGCCATGGCCGGAGAGGTACTTGGTTGCGCTATGGACAACTACGGCCGCGCCTAGTTCCAAGGGCCGCATAATCAGCGGCGTGGCGAACGTGTTGTCCACGATCACAGGCACACCCGCCTTGCTGGCGATCTCGCAGATGCGGTCGAGCTCGGCGACCTGGAGCAGCGGGTTTGCGATGGTCTCCAGCAGGATGCAGCCTGGCTTGTTCTGCTCAATCGCCGTCTCCACCGCATTGAGATCGTAAATATCGATGTAGCGGATGTCCACGCCGAACGGCTCGAAGACCTGGTTCAGCATCGCCACCGTTGCGCCGTACATCGCGCTTGCAGCCAGCACCGACTTGCGGCGGTCTACGAGCACTGCCGTCAGCGCCAGATGCAGCGCGGCCATGCCGGAAGAGCAGGCCAGAGCGTCTTCGCCACCCTCCAGATCCGCAATCAGCTGCTCCAGAGCCGCGTTAGTCGGGTTGTTGTAGCGTGTGTAGGCAAAGCCGGCCCGTTCGTCCGAGAACACCCGATCCAACTCCGCAACGTTATCGTAGAAGTAACTGGATGCCGTATGAATCGGCGTGGTGACCGGAATGTAGTCGCCCGCCTTGTTTCGATCTCCCGAGTGAACGGCCTTGGTTTCGATCTTCATTTACTTCCGCTTCCAGCGAATGCCTTCCTTGGTGTCTTCGAGGATAATGCCGCGTTCCAGCAGTTCCGTGCGAATCTCATCGGACCGCTTGAAGTTCTTCGACTTCTTCGCCTGGGTACGCTCCGCGATCAGCGCTTCGACTTCTTCGTCCGTAATGCCGCCCACGGCGACTGTCGGCTTCAGCACGTCGAACACTGAATCGAATTCGGAGAATAGCGCTTTGGCACCTTCGACGTTGCCGGCGCGGAACTCGCCTGCGTCCATTGCTGAGTTGGTGTCGCGCACGTATTCAAAGATGGCTGCCAACGCTTCGGCCGTGTTGAGATCGTCATCGAGGCTATCTTCCAACTGCTGCTTTGCGGCGGCGGTGCGCTGGGCGATCTTATCGTTCGTGCCCTCGGCGAACTTATCCGTATCGAGACGCAACTTGTAGTTCCGCAGCCGGTCGATGGCGGTCCTGGCGGCCTGCAGACCATCGAAGGTGAAGTTCAGCTTCTTGCGATAAGGCACGGAAGTGAGCAGATAGCGGATCACTTCGGGTGTGTAGCCCTTTTCGAGCAAGTCGCGAAGCGTGAAGAAATTGCCGAGAGACTTGGACATCTTCTGGCCTTCCACGATCAGATGCTCCGAATGGAGCCAGAATTTTGCGAACGGCTTGCCGGTGATCGCCTCGGATTGGGCGATCTCATTTTCATGATGGGGAAACGTCAGGTCAATACCGCCTGCATGAATGTCGAGCGTTTCGCCCAGGTACTTCATGGCCATCGCGGAGCACTCGATGTGCCAGCCCGGACGGCCATCGCCGATCGGTGTGTCCCAACTCGGCTCGCTGTCCTTCTTCTGCTTCCAGAGGACGAAGTCGCGGGCGTCGGCCTTGTCGTACTCGTCGACGTCGACACGGGCTCCGGCGCGGATGCCACTGAAGTCGTTATGCGAAAGCTTGCCGTATTCCGGGAACTTGGAGATGCGGTAGTAAACAGAGCCGTCGCTCACGTAAGTGAAGCCCTTCTCCGTGAGCGTCTCGATGGCGCTCACCATCTCGGGAATATGTTCAGTTGCGCGCACGAGCTGTTCCGGCCGCTCGAGACGCAGAGCCGCGCAATCCTCGAGGAAGGCGTTCTCATAAACGGACGTGTACTCCTGCAGCGTCTTGTTCTGCTGCATGGCGCTGCGGATGATCTTGTCTTCCACGTCGGTGATGTTCATGACGTGCTTCAGAGAGTAGCCGCGCGCGCGCAGCCAGCGCCGCAGGATGTCCTGAAATGTGAAGGTGCGCAGGTTGCCGATGTGGACGAAGTTATAGACCGTCGGGCCGCAGGTGTACATGCGGACCGTCTTACCATCTTGCGTAGAGAACGGTTCCACCTGTTGCGACAGGGTATTGTAGAAACGCAACGCCATATTGGGGGGAAACTCCCAGTGTAGCAACGCTTAACGAAGGAACTGGGCGATAGCCGGAGCGAGTTCGGCCTGCTCGCAACCGGGAGCCAGATGCCCGCACCCGGTATCGAGCGCGATGGTGTGCGCGCCGACGGCATGGGCGAAGGCGAGGGCGGTGGCCGGGTTCACCATATGGTCCTGCAGAGCCACGATGATCAGCATTTTCGCCTTCACCCGTCCGGCCGCGGCATCGAGCGAACCATAAGGCTTGGCGACGTCATGCGCGAGCATTGCCTCCAGCTGCCGGTACCAATCGTTCGCGTCGAACTTACGCGACTCTTCCGCCGTCTTGATGAACTCTACTACGTTCTTCGTAGTCTGGACGCGATTGAGCGGAGTGGTGAGCGCGTACGTGTGCATCAGGTTCAGGGCACGGAGCGGGGGCTGGGTGGTGTAGTTCCCGTTTTTCCAAGCGGCGTCCTCTTCGATGGCTCGCAGCTCGGCGGTCCAGAGGAGAACGTCCATGGCGGTCATCTGCGGGGAGCCAACGATCGGAATCGCGACGTCCATGAACTCCGGATATTGCACCACCCACTGGAACGTCTGCATGCCGCCCATCGAAATTCCCATGACGCCGTGCAAATGGCTGATGCCGAGCTTCTCAGTGAGCAGGCGGTGCTGCGACTCGACCATGTCGCCAATCGTGAACTTGGGGAACTTCAGCCGCGGCTGGTCTCCGCTGCTCGAAGGCGCCGAGGACAGGCCATTGCCGAGCGCGTCCACTGCGACAACGAAGAGACCCTCGGGGTTTACGAGTTTGTCTCTTCCGATCAGTTCAGCGAGATTTTCCGTGTTGCCGGAGAACCATGTAGGGAACAGGACCGCGTTCGACTTCGCAGAGTTGAGCGTTCCGAAGGTACGATAGCCGACCCGGCAGTTGCGCACCACCTCGCCGCTTTCCAGCTTGAGGTCGCCAATGTTTGCGAACTGCTGCTGCTGTGCTGTCACGGTGAGCGTGAGCGAAACGAACAGAAGCAAGAAGCGGTGTTTCACAAAGCGCTATTCTAGCGAACAGTGAAGCTTGGCGTTGATTTCGGCACCACGCGGATCGTCGTCGCGGCCGTGGACCGCGGCAATTATCCCGTACTGACCTTTGAAGATACCGAAGGTACGGCTCAGGAGTGGTTTCCGCCCCTGATCGCCTCGCGAGTTGGCGAGCGCCTTTATGGATGGGAAGCATGGGCCGTGCAGACCGACCCATCGTACACAGTGGTGCGATCGCTGAAGCGTTCGCTCGAAGATGCGGGACCGCAGAGCATGGTGCATCTCGGAGATCACTCTGTTCCGCTGCTGCAGGTATTGGAAGAGATGGTGCATGCGATGAAGCGCTCCATAAACCTGCCGCGCGGGCCGCACGATCACGAACTGGAAGTGATGCTCGGAGTGCCGGCGAATGCGAATTCCAACCAGCGGTACCTTACAGTGGAACCGTTTCAGCGGGCGGGGTGCCGCGTGCTCGGGCTATTAAACGAGCCATCGGCCGCAAGCATCGAGTACGGGCACAGGCTGCGAGGCGCGGAGCCTACTGAACGGGTGCTGGTGTACGACCTTGGCGGCGGGACATTCGATGTATCAGTGGTTGAGATCGAAGGCCGTATGCATTCGGTGGTCGCGAGCGAGGGAGTGCCGACATTGGGCGGCGACGATTTTGACGCGGAGCTCGCCGACCTTGCCACGAGCGCGGCCGACATCAAGGAAGAACTCTCTCCCGGCGAATGGTTCCGGTTGCACGAGGAGTGCAGACGGAAGAAAGAGGCGCTGCATCCGAATACACGACGGATCGTGGTGGACCTGAGCGAGGTGCGTCCGGACTGGGAGGCTGTCACAGTTCCAGTCGATGCATTCTATGAGCGCTGCCGCCCGCTGGTCCAGCAGACGATCGATGCGACCGAGCATTTGTTGCGGCACTACGAGCGGTTGGAAGCGGTGTATATTACGGGCGGCGGGAGCGAACTGCCGCTCGTTCCGCGCATGTTGAAAGAAGTTTTCGGGCGCAAGGTGCAGCGATCCGCGCACACGCGTTCGGCAACGGCGATCGGACTGGCCATTCAGGCGGACGAACGGGCGGGCTACGTGCTGCGCGAGAAGTTCACTCGCCACTTCGGCGTTTGGCGGGAAGCGGACGGAGGCGGCGCCGTGACGTTCGACGTGCTGTTTCCTAAAGGTACTTCGCTGCCGGGGGCGGGGCAGGGGCCACTTACGATTTCGCGGTTCTACTCGCCGGTGCACAACGTGGGCCATTTCCGGTATCTCGAATGCAGCCAGCGCGACGAGCAGGGGCGGCCTACGGGCGATATTGCCGTGTGGGATGAGATCCTGTTTCCGTTCTCGCCGGCGCTGCAGGAGCAGCATGAGCTGAATGGCGCCGAGGTCCGGCACGATCCGATCGTGTTCGGCGAGCAGATCGAGGAGCAGTACTCCTGCGATCCGAGCGGCTCGGTTCGCGTGATGATTCGAAATCACTCGGCCAATTACGAGCGCGTCTACCGGCTCGGACGCTGGGCGAGCAAAGAGACAGCCATTGTTCCCGGAAAACAGGTCCGACAGAAGCAAGCTCGAAACCCACGATGAAGCACCTGGACTGGTTGCTGATCTTTCTGCCGGTGGCGGTTGTGCTGCGCTTTGCCGCTCCGGAGCAATCGGCCGCGATTTTCCTGTCGGCTTGCCTTGCGATTGTTCCGTTGGCCGGTTGGCTTGGGCGCGCTACGGAGCACCTGGCGGAGCGAACGTCGGAAGGGCTTGGCGGCTTGCTGAACGCGACCTTCGGAAATGCGGCGGAGTTGATCATCGCGATCGCCGCATTGCAGAAGGGACTGTATCCGGTGGTGAAGGCTTCCCTGACGGGATCGATTATCGGCAACGTTTTGCTGGTGTTGGGTGTGTCGGTATTGGCGGGCGGATTGAAGCACTCTACGCAGAAATTCAACGAGACCGCCGCGCGATCCCAGACAACGAATCTGTGGCTTGCGGCCATTTCGCTGATTGTGCCGGCCGCTTATCACTATTTAGGCGGCAGAGGGGTGCGAGGAAACGAAGACGATCTCAGCGTGGAGATCTCGATCGTGTTGCTGATCACGTATGGGCTCAGCCTGCTGTTTTCGCTAAAGACGCATAAACAGCTTTTCTCGGGTAAGGACGACGGCCAAGAAATGCAAGGTACGTGGAGCGTGGGACGTGCGGTGACAGTGCTCGCCGTAGCGGCCGGCCTGGTGGCCTGGATGAGCGAGATTCTGGTCGGCTCCGTGGAGCAGGCGGCGCATGCTTTCGGAATGACCAGCATCTTTGTTGGCGTGATCGTGGTTGCAATCGTAGGCAATGCTGCCGAGCACAGCAGTTCAGTGATGGCGGCGATGAAGAATCGCATGGACCTGAGTCTTGGTATTTCGATTGGGAGCAGCATTCAGATCGCACTTTTCGTTGCGCCCGTGCTGGTGATCGCGAGCCATTTTATCGGGCCGCGTCCGATGAACCTGGTGTTCTCTCCCGCGGAAGTGATTGCCATCGGGCTCGCCGTGTTGATCGCGGGGCAGATCGCCAGTGACGGAGAATCGAACTGGCTGGAGGGGGTGCAGTTGCTTGCGGTGTACCTGATTTTGGGTCTGGTGTTTTATTTCCTTCCGGAGGCAAGCATTGAACGACATCCTTGAACTGGCGGCAGGCGCACGGGTGTACGATTTGGCTCAACCGTATTTCGTCGGAATGCCACACTACCCAACACATCCGCCGTTCTTATTCGGCCTGACCAAGAAGCACGGCGATGTGCTGACGCCGGACGGCAACAGTTCGGCAGCCGATGCAATCGCGATGGGCGGCCACGTGGGAACGCATATCGATGCGTTGAATCATTTCTCCTGCGGAGGGAAGCTGCACGGGGGCGTTGAGGCTGAAGGCGTCCAGTCGTATGGGAGCGGAGTTCACGCACACTCTGTCGATACGATTGCACCGATTGTCCGCCGGGGCGTCCTGCTGGATGTAGCGGGAGCGAAACCGCTGGCCGCCGATCACGAGATTACTCCGGAGGAATTGGAAAAGACCGGGGTTGAAATACGTCCTGGCGACGTGGTGGCGATTCGAACGGGATGGGGGGCTTTTTTCGAGGATGCCCGGAGGTTTGTGAACGAGGCCAAGGGACCAGGGCCCGGGCAGGCGGCTGCGCAGTGGATCAGTTCGCGCAAGGTGTTCGCGGCGGGGTCGGATACAGTGGCATTTGAGAAAGTGCCGGACCCGCGGATGCCGGTCCACATCCATTTACTCTTCGAGTCGGGGATCCACATTATAGAGAATTTGAATTTAGAGGAACTGGCGCGGGATGGCGTTCGCGAGTTCCTGTTCGTGGCGGCTCCACTAAAGATCCGCGGCGGCACGGGCGCACCGCTGCGTCCGTTGGCGCTTGTGAAATAATCGGGACTTCTTATGACAAATGAATTCGCTGGAAAGACAGCTCTTGTTACCGGTGCGTCGCGAGGAATTGGCGCGGCGACCGCGGTGGGACTCGCGCAGCACGGCGTGAGCCGGATCATCCTGCACTACAATTCGTACAAATTCGGCGCTGAACAAACGCAGGCGGCAGTTCAGTCCGCCGGGGCCGAGTGTTCTCTGATAGAGGGCAATCTGGGCACGATGGAAGGCATCCGCCAGTTCGTACAGCGTCTGGAGCATACCGGCCCCGGAGTGGACATCCTTATCAACAATGCCGGGCACCTGGTGAAGCGCGCCGGATTGCTCGATATGGACGAGGACCTGTTCGATGAAGTGATGACGTTGAACGTGAAGAGCGCGTGGTTCGTTTCGCAAGCCGTGGTGCCGCACATGATCAAAAACAAGTATGGAGTGATTGTGTTCCTGAGTTCCATTGCGGCGAGGAATGGAGGCGGTCCGGGGGCGACGATCTATTCGGCGGCGAAGGCGTCAGTGGCGACGATTACGAAGGGCCTGGCCAAGGAATTGGCGCCGAAGGGGATTCGGGTCAATGGAGTCAGTCCCGGAACGGTAGACAACTACTTCCATGAAAAGCACTCGACTCGCGAGATGCTGGACAACGTAGTGAGGCTGACTCCGGCAGGACGGCTGGGCACCAATGAAGAAGTTGCGGACACCATTCTGTTCCTTTGTTCTAATGCGAGCCGGTATATCTACGGGCAGACGATCGAGATTAACGGCGGCATGTACATGGTGTAACGGGAGATGCCGGCAGGTTTCCGGCTCGGGCCGTGAAAAAAGTACTGTGTTGCCGACTGTTAAGTTATTGAAGGCGTGAGGACGTGGGGTTTGGCCGGGTGTTTGCAACCAGCATTAGCGGGAGGTAGAGATGAGAACAACATTCCTGGCAGCCTGGTTGACCGCTTCGACCATGGTGATTACACCCGCGGCGATGGCAGCGACGCAGCAAAAGACCTATGAGCAGCAGGTAAAACACAGAAGGCATGTGAATACGGCCAAGCGCGTGGGCGGCGGAGCTGCCGCGGGCGCGGTCGTCGGTGCGTTGACCGGACACCCGGTGGCGGGCGCCGCTGTCGGCGCCGGCGCGGGGGCAGTATACGACCATCACAAGAAAAAGAAGACCGGACAGTAAATATTCAGTTGTCTAAGACCGGTGAAGCATTCCGCTTCGGGTGAATTGCCCGGGGTCACATACTCCTGACGTCAGGAGGCTTGCTTTAGAACCGGTTCCGGATGAATCAAGTGTTCGCCAAGGACCCGGACCGTGCGACGGCGCGGGAAGGGCACCTTGGCGACGCATTCTTTCAAGGTAGTGTTGACGGATTGCTCGACGGGTGCAGCCGGAGGAAGCGGCTCAGCGTTCTTCTTACGAAGTGAAGCCATTTCGGCGAGCCTCGCCATGGCCTTGTCGAAGGCTCGCTGCAGATGCGCGTCGTACCTACGATACTTTTCAAACATTTCCTGACCCTGCATAAAGCTGATGCCTTCGAGATGACCGGCGTGCAGTTCGGTGGCTTTGAAGCCGGAGGCCTCGATCTCGGCAGCGGCGATCGCCTCGAACATGCTGGCCTCGAGACGCAATGAGCGCTCCAGGCGCCAGAAGGCTTCGGCAGCTTGCTTGACGAGCAGGCGTTCGAAATTGTCGGTGGGCGCGAAGCGGGACTCGAACGATTCCAGCATTGCTTGAAGGTCGCCTGTATGCTCCCAGGGCAGGAGTGCGTGCATGGCCGTGAGTCCATGTTTCACGCCGTTAAAGCGGGTCTTTGTTGTGTCCTTCGGGCCAGTTGATTTCAGTGCGTTGGCGCGATTGGCCGCGATGCGCTTCTCCGAAACTTCCATTTTCCTTTATCCCTTCTGAGTAGGCCTTGGTGAAGGCAGAACTGCCTTACCTGTTCGCGAGTTTGGCAGAAGGCCGTTCTGCGAATGGAGGGCAGCAGGGGTAAATTCCAGAAAAAACGGCAGAAAATAAATAAGCGAAGGCTGTCACCGAGGTTGGTTGGGGGAATGTTATGTTCGAACGCCACACGCGCATTTCAGCTATGCTTCCACAGCGGGCGGGTCAAGAGATCCGCTGTGGCTGGACCGGCGATCACCCGCATCGTTCCATGACCGACCACACCAAGGGTCACGTACGCCACAGAGATGGCGAGCATGGGCGCAATGCCGGGCGCGTAATAGCCCCACTCGGGGAACATGGACATATAGGCTGAGTCGCGGAACGGCCCCAACAGCGCGGCGAGGAGCAGTGCAATGGCAAGCCCCCGTCCGCCGAAGTGGCGGGCGAGGCGCCAAGTGAGCAGGAAGACGAAGGCGCCGAGGGCGACGCTGATTCCTAATTGGAGCAGGTAGTACGGTTCCCAGTTCATGGTAAAGTGCCACCAACCGGCGTGCTCGCAGATGGCGATGACTGCGATACCGGCTGCCCCAGCGCTGAACGTGCCGGCTAATGCGCCCGCGATGCGGCGTAAGTTTGCGCGCGTCAGGATGACGACGACCATTAGAAGAATCAGGTAGAGCGCGTTGAAGATGTAGAGCTGGTGGATAGTCACGGTTGACTTGTACCACCGCAATGCAAGGACGGCAAGGGATATGGCAACGACGTTGGCGCTGGATCTTCGGACGGGCTGCGCAGAATCCTTCTCCGCTGAACGCAAGTCCTCATGGAACTGTAATTCCAGCGTCACATGAGGCGGCCATCCTATTGAGTCAGGAGATCTGATTGTCAAGAAAACTAATGATTCTCGCTGGGACACTGCTCCCGGCCGTGCTCTTCGCGCAAGCCTCCGCACCTGATCAGACGAAACTGGGCGCAGGGAACTCTACGGCAAATGCCCTTGCCGGGGATTCGGCCTTGGTACAGAGCAGTTATCAATTTCTGCTCAAGCAGACCAACCAGATTCAGGATGCGAACATTCGCTACCAGACGAATGATGCGATACGCAATGTCAACACCTGCGTAGCATCGCGGGCCGGCGTTTCCGACAGCGTGAAGGACACGCTGCTGACGCGCTTGATCGACGAAGGCCTGGCAGTGGAATCCGACGCGCGCAACATCAACGGCGGAGCCAAGGCCGGCGTTTTTCCGCCCCTCGTAAACGATGGCTCCAACTGCCCCACGCTGCCTATGCGTTGGTACGCGGCGCCCGGCAGTGCCTACACCGGCCACCATTCCTACCCCGGCGGACTGGCCATTCACGAAACGTTCAACTCCGTGAGCAGCATGAATTTCGCCAGCGGATACCGGAAGGTTTACGGTTCTAGCGACAGTGACGGCATTCCGTTTGCCGGCCCCGAAAGCAACGACGCCGCTGATATCTTCATCAGCCAGGATCTGATGGTCGCCGCCCCCATTTGGCATGACTGGGCGAAGCCGATCGTGTTCCAGTGGAACGCCGATGGCAGCGAATTCGCCGAATACGCCTTCGGCGGGAACGGCACCACCGACGCTTGGGGCCAAGCCGGCGACTCCCGCACGGGGGCGCATCATATTATCACCATCGCTGAAATGATGAAGCGCGGCCTTCCGCCGGAACTGATCATCACGATGGCGTCAGCCCACTCGGCCCCCACCAGCGGAAGCGAGTACAAAGTGGTGAACTGGCTCCGCGCCGGCGCCATACTCGCGCAAGTCGATCCGGTCGACTCGGGCGTGCTCTACAAGGACAGCGCCGGCCGCTTCCGTCTCCCGCAACTACGGCAACTTGGAACCGTGGACCTGCTGGACGGTTCGTCGTCCCTCAGCCACACCAATGTTCTGAGCGAGTATGTCCTCCACAACCTCTCCGACGCGGATTTCACTCTGACAGGCCCCGCCATTACAGAGATGAACAGGGTCCTAAGCGCCGCGGCCGGCCAGTTCGGATTCAGTCCGTCGGACACGTCGAATTACAATAACAAGTTCCGGAATCGCGTGCTCAGCTACCTGTCGGCGGAACGCCTGCTGATCATCTACAGCAACGGCGGGCTAGATGCGGTGAACGCCGAGATCGGGAAGATCAAGGCCAAGCTGAAGTAATCACCGTACGGTGGAAACTGAGGGTCCTCGCCTCGCTCGCCCTTCCGATTGAGATTGATCGGAACGACGCGGCGCGGACCCTGCTGGCCTTTGACACTGTAGCGCGTGGGGGGGAGCCGATTATTGCCGCTGCGTCTCGCCCATCTGCCGAATTTCGTAATCCGATTCGATTGGCGTCCGCCCTGCCCGCTCACGTCTCCAATCCCGGTACCGGTGGGAAACAAGGCTTCTTGAGCGCAAACTGCTGCCGTTCTGCAAAGCTCAGGGCATAAGCCTTTTCGCGGCCAAAGATCGTGCGGCCTCGTACAATGGGCTGACCCGATTCCAGCGGGCGTCCGTCCGCGACGGCCATTCCGGTCCCATGTTCCCATCAACCCGAGACACCCTCTGGCTGCAGTTGCAAACGATAATACGCGCAACCATACAATGAACATTTTCTACAACAAATGTCCTCAACTTCGCGCAATCTTCATGACGCCGTAAAGGTGGACTGGTAACAGCCAGGTATGAGCCGCTCTCATGTCGTGGCCCTGCTGCTCGCGGCAGGATCCTGCCTGAACGCACAGGTGCTGAACACGCCGCATCCCCAAAGTTTTCTTCGGACGGAATTCACGCCCAGCGCATCGGCGAAGCTGGCCCTCTCGGTGCTCTATAACCACTGCAACTTTGGCGGTGCCCGAGTGGGGATCGGGCCGCGCCGGACTGGCCCGGCGCGCGGAATGGCGGGGCTTGGGATGGATGACGCAGGCGTCAGCCGAGTACGCTGTCGCGTCGTACCGTCGAGTTGATACCAGCTACCATCCGTGCGCATGCAAGGGCTTTTCGCGGCGCGCCTTGCACGCGCTGAGGGGCGGTTTTGTGGAGCACCGCTCAGATGGCGCGCCCGTGTTCGCCTTCGCTCACTTCAGCGGCTTGACGGCCGACGGGTTAGCCACCACGCCGATGCTGCCGGCGGGCTACGGTCTGCGCTATGCATCCGGGCGCGCCGCCATGGCCTTTGGCGTGGGGGAAGCGGTCAATGTGCTTCAGGAGTTCCGGCGGGAAATCGTGCGCACCTTGTTGCTGCGCGGCAGGGCTGGAGGGTCCGGCTCCTCCTCCGTGGCGCAACCTTGACGTTTGCCATGGGCAGGCTATATGCCGTTCAGCGGCTGGAAGCGCGTTATCCACGCAGCCTGGAAACGAGATGACGCGCTCAGGTGAGCCCTATAATCCGGGAGGTCCTCGCCGCTATGCGGGTTGGGTGACCTTTTCCTCTTCGGGCTTCGGCAGGTCCTTTTTAAACTTGCACTCCTTGTTCGGGCACTGAGCGACCGGGCCCGCCTTCAGCCACTTCTCGATGAGATATGGGCTGCTGCACTCGGGGCATTGTTCCGGGATTGGCTTGCCCCAGGCGACGAAGTCGCAATCGGGGTAGCGGTTGCAGCCGAAGAAGGTCTTGCCGCGCTTGCTGCGGCGTTCGACGACTTCGCCCTCTGAGCAGTTCGGGCAGGGGACACCGATGGTCTTCTGCTTGACGAACTTGCAGGTAGGGTAGTTGCTGCAGGCGACGAACTCGCCGAAGCGGCCGAATTTCTGAACCAGGTTGTTGCCGCAATTCGGGCATTTCTCTTCGAGCGGAACGTCGGATTTCTTCTGCGCACCACCGATCTGCTTGGTGGTCTTGCAGTCGGGGTATCCGGAGCAGGCGTAGAACTGGCCGAAGCGGCCCTTCTTCAAGACCATGGGGCGGCCGCAGTTCTCGCAATACTCCTCTTCGTCCTGTTCGGTGAACGACTCGGCAGTCGAGGGATCGGGCTGGGGCTCACGGGTGTTCGTACACTCGGGGTAGCCGGTGCAGGCGATGAAGTAGCCATGGCGGCCCCACTTCTTCACCATGGGCTTGCCGCACTTCTCGCAGACGAGGTCAGTGGGCTCCTCCATCCGCTTGATGTCGGTCATCTCCGTTTCAGCGCGGATGAGATCACCCTTCAGACGTTCGTAGAACTCCGACATGGCGGCGCGCCAGTCGAGTTTGCCATCTTCGATTTCGTCCAGTTCCTCTTCCATACGCGCGGTGTACTGCACGTCGAAAATATGGTTGAAGCTTTCCACCAGCAAGTCGGTGACGATCATGCCGAGTTCGGTCGGGGTGAAGCGGCCGCCCTCTTTCTTGACGTACTCGCGTTCCTGAATGGTGGAGAGGATGGAAGCGTAGGTGGAGGGGCGGCCGACGCCGTTTGCTTCGAGTTCTTTCACCAGCGTGGCTTCGTTGAAGCGAGGCGGCGGCTCGGTGAAGTGCTGCTCGGGCTCGATAGTCTTGAAGCGCAGGTGCTCGCCCTCGGTGACGACGGGCAGGCGGCTCTTCAGCTCTTCGTCGTCCTCATCCTTTTGATCCTTGCCTTCTTCGTAGACGGCGAGGAAGCCATCGAACTTCGGCACGGAACCGGTGGCGCGGAATTTGTACTCTGCTCCGTCCTTGCCCTTGGCGGCAACGTCGATGGTGGTCTGGTCAAATAGCGCCGGCATCATCTGGGAGGCGACAAAGCGCATCCAGATAAGACGGTACAGTTTCAGTTCGTCTTCGGCCAGGTACTTTTCGAGGCTGGCCGGGTCGCGCATGGCGGAGGTCGGGCGGACAGCTTCGTGCGCGTCCTGCGCGTCCTTCTTGCCCTTGTAGAAATTGGGAGCCTGCGGCAGGTACTGGGTGCCGTAACGCGAGCCGATCATCTCGCGCACTTCGGAGAGCGCTTCATTGCTGACGCGCGTCGAATCGGTACGCATGTAGGTGATGAGACCGATGGCGCCCTCGCTGCCGAGTTCGACACCTTCGTAGAGGCGCTGAGCGAGCATCATGGTGCGCTTTACGCTGAAGCGCAGCTTGCGGGCAGCCTCCTGCTGGAGCGTGGAGGTGATGAAGGGCGGAACGGGGTTGCGTTTCTTCTCGCGCGTGGCGACGGACTGGACGATGTAGTCGGCACCGTCGAGAGCGGTGACGATCCCCTGGGCCGCTTCTTCATTCGGAATGTCAATCGTTTCGTCGTTCTTCTTGGCGAAGTGCGCTTTGAGGACTGGCGGCTTCTTCGCGTTGAGGTGAACGTCGATCGTCCAGTATTCCCTCTTGACGAAGGCACGGATTTCACGCTCGCGGTCGACGATCAGGCGGAGCGCGACGGTTTGGACGCGTCCTGCGGAAAGACCGCGGCGGACTTTGTCCCAGAGGAGCGGGGAGATCTTATAGCCGACGAGACGGTCGAGGACACGGCGGGCCTGCTGGGCCTCCACCAGGTGGATGTCGACCGACTTGGGCGTTTCAAATGCCTTGCGGATCGCGTTCGCGGTGATTTCGTTGAACATCACGCGATAGATCTTCGGGCCGTCTTTGCGCCCGTCGAGTTCTTCCTGCAGGTGATAACAGATGGCCTCGCCTTCGCGATCAGGGTCAGCGGCGAGGTAGACGGTCTCAACGCCTTTGGCGGCCTGCTTCAACTCGGTAATGAGCTTTTTCTTCCCCTCAATGACCTGGTAGTGGGGTTCGAAATCACTATCGACGTTGACCGCCAGATCCTTCTTGGGAAGGTCCTTGATGTGGCCGAGGCTGGCCTTGACCACATACTGCTTTCCTAGATATTTGCCAATTGTTTTCGCCTTCGCCGGGGATTCGACGATGACGAGCGAGTTAGCCATTTAATTCCTTATTAGATTAAGATTGCTGCACCGGTACCAGGTGACCGGCCTAAACTACCATACTTTAACAAAGGTCTTCCCGGGAAGTTGACGAACTAGCCCGAGCATCTCCAGTTCAAAGAGGGCTGCAATGACCTCTGATGAGGAATGGTACTCCAAAGTTTCAAGCAGCGCATCCAGGTGAACCGGATTGTCTACTGTGAGGGAATCCAGAAGCTCTTTCTTTATAGTAGCTTGCGGATCATCAGATTTTTCTGGGGTGACATGGACCACGTCTCTGTCCCAGTTCAGCTCGCGTTGGTTCTGCAGGGAAAGGCGGCGGCGATCATCAGGCGGGAGTTCCTGCACGATGTCATTCCAGTCCTGGACCAGCTTGGCGCCTTGCTTGATGAGCAGGTTCGGTCCCCAACTCATTTTCGAGGTGATGTTGCCCGGGATGGCGAAGACCTCCCGGCCCTGGTCCATGGCGAGGCGGGCGGTGATGGAAGAGCCGCTATACTGAGCGCCTTCGACGATCATGACGCCGGAACTGAGCCCGCTGATGATGCGATTCCGGACGGGGAAGTTCTGAGGATAAGGCGGCGCACCCATGGGAAATTCGCTGAGCAGCAAACCATCGTCCGCGATTTGAGTAGTAAGCTTCCTATTTTCTGAGGGATATACGAGGTCCACGCCACACCCCAAGACTGCGATGGTATTACCCTTTTGCGCCAGAACGGCTCTGTGAGCGGCTGTGTCGATACCGCGTGCCAAGCCGCTGACGATGGTGATTCCGCCGGCGGCCAGTTCAGAGGACAGGCGCTCGGCGGCACCTACTCCGTAGGGGGTAGCGCGCCGGGTACCGACGACTCCGATGCAGATGCTATCCAGCAATTCGATGCGGCCGCGGGCAAATAGAAGTAAGGGAGGATCGAAGATGGAGCGGAGGCGCTCCGGGTAGCGCGCGTCCGAGATGGGGATGAGGGTGGCGCCGGCTTTGATGAGACGCTCCTGCTGGCCGACAGCATCTTCGAAGGAACAGCCGCTGGCGATAGAGCGGGCCTGGGTGCCGGAAAGCCCTGCGGCTGCGAGTTGGTCTTCACTGGCGCGGAAGATAGCTTGAGGCGTTTGAAACTGATGGACTAGAACTACAGCCCTCCTAGTACCAAGTCCGGGTACCATTTTCAGGGCCAACCAATGTAACTCTTCTTCACGAACAATAGTCGAACTTGGCAATGCGGTTCCCTTTACTATCAGTGGGAAAAGAAGAGAGTTGTTCTCCGCGGAAATGCAAAGTGTAAGATAAATTATGCATGGGAAGGGGAGAATTGGTGACTGAAGCCGCTGGGTATGCGCACAAACTAAGCCTCCTGCGAGGCGCCTGATGGATCGTGCGAATGACGGGGTAATTCGGATCCTGCTAGTAGAGGATAACCCTGGAGATGTACGGCTGACCAAAGAAGTGCTGAAAGAAAGCGACCTGAAGCACGAGTTGTATGTAGCCACAGACGGGGAATTGGCGGTGTCGTTTCTGAGGCGCGAGCCTCCATACGGTGATGCGGTTCGGCCCGATTTGATCCTTTTGGACCTGAACCTTCCGAAAAAAGACGGAAGGCAGGTGCTGGAGGATATCAAAGCCGATACCGGCCTGCGTTCCATTCCAGTGGTAGTACTGACGACGTCGCATGCCGAACAGGACATTCAGTCCGCGTATAGCCTGCATGCAAACTGCTACGTTCAAAAACCCGTAGACCTGGAGCAATTCTGGATTATTATTCGATCGATCGAGGAATTCTGGCTGACGACGGTATCTCTGCCAAAGGCGCCGGACAAACGGTAACCGTGGACGACATCAGTGTATTGTTAGTGGAAGACAATCCAGGCGACGCCCGTCTTTTGAGGGAGGCGATCCGGGAGGCGGAGGGGGTGCGAATCCGGTTGACGCACCATTCGACTCTACGCCACGCGGTGGAGCAACTGGCGCGGGAACGGTTCGACATCATCATGCTGGACCTGTCCCTGCCGGATGCGGACGGGCTGGAGACGCTGGTCCGGATGCATACCGAGGCGCCGACGGTGCCGATTGTTGTGCTGACCGGGCACGATGACGAGGCGCTGGCAGTGCGGGCAGTGCGAGAAGGCGCGCAGGACTACCTGGTAAAAGGCCAGGTGAACAGCCAACTGCTGGTTCGCGCGATGCGATATGCAACGGAACGCAAGCGCGCCGTGGAGGCACTGCAACGCAGTGAGGAATATTTCCGGGCGCTGATCGAGAACGCACTCGACGTGATCGCCGTGCTGACGGAGGACACGACGATCCGTTATGCGAGCCCGTCATTCGAGAAGGTGCTTGGCTACGCTCCGGCGGCACTGATCGGAAAGAGCGTGCTGCCGCTGGTTCATCCGGATGATTGGGACGTGGTGCGGGGCCGGCTGGAAGAGGGGCTGGGGGCTCCGGACAAATCGCAATCGTTCGAGTTCCGGATGCGTCATCTGGACAGATCTTGGCGCGTGCTGGAAGTGATTGCGAAAAGACTGGACTCGCCGGAATTGTCGGGGTTGGTTTTGAATGCGCGCGATGCGACGGAACGCAAGCACGCCGATGCCAACCGGCGCGAGTTGAACGAGACGCTGGAGGCGGTGATCAGCACGTCTCCGGTAGCGATCTATTCGGTGGATCTGAAGGGCCACGTGAAGACGTGGAACAAGGCGGCGGAGCGGATCTTTGGGTATACAGCGGCAGAGGTGTTGAACCGGGATTTGCCGATTATTCCCCCGGAGGCTGTGGAGGACTATGAGGCCAGAATGTCCGCAGCGGCGCACGGAGAGACCTCCGGGACGCACGAGGCGAAGCGGCTGAGAAAAGACCGGTCGACCGTAGATGTGAGCGTCTGGTCGTCGCTGTTGCGCGATGCCGGCGGGCGGGTGACGGGAGTGCTGTTCATTGCCGCCGATAATACGGACCGGAAGAAGTTGGAGGAGCAGTTCCGGCAGTCTCAGAAGATGGAAGCGGTGGGCAGGCTTGCCGGCGGCGTAGCGCACGACTTCAATAACCTGCTGACGGTAATTACCGGGTATGGGCAGATGCTGATGAATATGCTGCCCGCCGACGGCGAGGAAGAGGAAGACCTGCAGGAGATTCTGCGTGCCGCCGACAGGGCTTCGGCGCTGACCAAACAGTTGCTGGCATTCAGCCGGCAGCAAATCGTGCAGCCGAAGGTTGTGGACTTGAACCTGCTGGTTGCGGATATGGACAAGATGCTGCGGAGGCTGGTGGGCGAAGATATCGAGATCGCGTTCCACCGGGCGGGACAGGCGGCGCGAGTGCTGATCGACCCCGGACAAGCAGAGCAGGTCATTGTGAACCTTGCGGTGAACGCGAGGGATGCGATGCCGGGAGGCGGAAAACTCACGATCGAGACGCAGATCGTGAACATTGACGCGCAATATACGTGGCTTCGTCCGGGCCTGTCGTCCGGGGAATACGTTCTGCTGGCAGTGTGCGATAACGGGACGGGAATGCATCCGGAGACGCTGTTGCACTTATTCGAGCCGTTCTATACGACCAAGGAAGTAGGGCGGGGGACGGGGCTGGGGCTGTCCACGAGCTACGGAATCGTTCAGCAGAACAACGGGGACATTTCGGTTTACTCGGAGCAGGGGATCGGAACGACGTTCAAGATCTATTTGCCGCGAGTGGAAGCGGATGTTGCTCCGGACCCGACGATCGGAACAAGTAAGAGAGAGCTACGAGGGCACGAGACGGTGCTGGTGGTGGAGGACGAGGCCGGGGTACGGCGGGTGATCGTGGAGATGCTGGAACAGCAGGGATACCGTGTGCTGACGGCCGAGAATGGCGAGGCGGCCCTGGAGGTCTGCCAGAAGAATCAGTGTCCGATTCAACTGCTGATTACGGACGTGATCATGCCAAGGATGAGCGGGAGGGAATTGGCGAACCAGATGGTCCGCATGCTTCCAACGTTGAAGGTGTTGTTTGTCTCGGGGTATACCGACCATGCGATTATCCACCATGGCGTGCTGGAGCCCGGGACGCATTTCCTGCAGAAGCCGTTTACTCCGGAGTCGCTGGCGGGGAAGGTGCGGGAAGTGCTGGATGCGTGACTTTCTCCGGGTGAAAGGGCGCGCCGCGTGGTATCGTGGTAGGGTATGGCAATCCCCAATGTAAAGCGTTACCGCATCAGCAGCCCTGACGGCTCGGATTCGGCGACCTTGGTGGCGGTCCTTCCTAAGGATGCGGATGTCGATGCATATCTGAAGGATGCGACGGCCCGGTTCGACTGGAAGGCTCACAAGGAAGCCAAGGCGAATCAGTTCAAGATCCGCGTCGGTCAGCAGAAACAGAAGAAGGCGAAGTAGTTACCGCGCCTTTCGGGTTCAGGGCAGGCGGGCCTTCAATACGCGAAGCGCCCGCAAGCTCGCCTCCGCAACTTCCCCGTCCGAATCCTTCGTAAGCGCCTCCAGAGGCGCTACGCTGTTTTTGTCTCCACTCGCAGACAAAACCCTTCCGAGGGCGATTTTTTCCGCTTTCGTTCCTTTGCCCATCAGCGGATACAGGTTTTCGCGAACCTGCGGCTGCCGGGCCAACTCCACCAGATAACCCTCCGCAATCCCGCCGTAAAGCTTTGAATTCAAAGTGTTGGACAAGTACTGCAGGGGCGAGAATTCGGTAGTTTCGGTTGCTCCTAATTTCACGACCGCGAAGGCCATGGCGAGGCGCGCCTTCATCTTCTTTTCGGAGTTGAAGAGCGGCTGGAGCTTCTGAATATCGGCGGCGTTACCGAGCCGGCCCAAGCCCTCCGTACCGGCGGCGCGGAGGTTCTCATCCTTGTCGTTCAGAGCCTTTTCAAATAGCGCGCGGTCCTGCTCCTCCGGCATGTTCGCAATTGCGGTGAGGACCACGCGTTCGACGCGCGACTTGCCGGACTTGGCGTAGACCTTGCGGAGGGCGGGGAGGGTTTCCTTGCTCCGCAGGAGGCCGGCGGTTTCGATGGCGGAGGTCTGGACCCGTTCGGAAAGGTCATTGAAGAGAGGCGCCAGATGAGGGCCGGCCGAGACATCGCGGATCTTCTGGATGGCGATGATGTCCTCGTAGAGGACCTCGGTGTCCTTCGAATGGAGTGCGTTGAGGAGTTCGGGCATGGCTACCCTGCCGCGCAGGACGCCTATGGCGCGGGCGGCGTTGGCGCGGGACTCCATGCTGACGCCGCCTGTGAGGATTTTGCCGATCGCCTGCACGACGTTCTCGCGCACCGTGACGTATGCAGGGATGATGGCATCGTTCTGATCACTGAACTTGCCTTTGATGGCGCTGCCGAACCTCTCGAAGCGGCCTTGCTGGACATAACCAGGCAGGTAGAAGTTCACGAGACCGTCGGTGGCATGAATCTGCACCTGGCCGTCGTTGTCGCGTGTGGCTTCGATGAGCGGGTCGAGACTGGCGGCACCGCCCACTTCGACGATGCCTTTTACGGCTTCCAGGCGAACGGAGGAATCCGCATCCTGCAGCATGCGGCGGAGCGACTCAATGCCGCTCGCCCCCTGTTTGCTGTATTCGCGGACGGCTTTGATCCGCTGCTTCGGATCGCCGCTTTGCGGGTCCTGTGCGAACGCAGAGACGGATAACGTGATTATGCAGGCAATTCCTGCACGCATTGAAAAGCCAAAGAGTCCCATCAATGCTAATGACGCATCAACGAACGAATTCGACGGTGATCTTGTTCGGAATCAGGCCGGCTTCGTAGCCCATATCAAGGAGCTTCTGGGCTGCTTTGGGGACTATGTCTCCAGCATCCACCGTATAGTGGTTCACGTACATGCCGACGAACTTCTCCGCGAGAGGCGCTTCCATGTCGCGCGCGAACTGCATTGCGTAGTTCAGCGCTTCTTCATGGTTGTCGAGAGCATACTGGATACTCTCACGCATGAGACGGCAGCACTCGGACTGAATTTCGGCCGGAAGTGAGCGAAGCAGTGCGTTGGCTCCGAGAGGGAGCGGCAAGTCATAGGTCTTCTTCCAATGCTTGCCGAGGTCGAGAATGTTATGGAAGCCGCCACGCGAGTAGGTCAACTGGGCTTCGTGGATGACGAGGCCGGCGTCGACACTGCCTTCCTTCACGGCGTCCGGGATGCTGTCAAACGGTACGACGACTGCTTCGAAATCGGGCTCCACGAGTTTGAGCGCGAGATAGGCAGTGGTCATCTTACCGGGGATGGCGATTCTCTTACCTTTGATCTCATCAGGCGACATGTTGTTGCGCGAGATGATCATGGGGCCGTAGCCGTCGCCGATGCTGGAGCCGCTGGCCATGAGCACGTACTTTCCGGCTACGTAGGGATAGGCATGATAAGAGATTGCCGTCAGTTCGTACACACCTTCCATCGCTTTCCGGTTCAGCGTCTCGATATCTTCGAGAACGTGACGGAAATTGACAAACCGAGAGCGGACTTTCTTGGTTGCGAGGCCGTAGAACATGAACGCATCATCGGAGTCCGGACTGTGGGCGCAGACGACGTCATGAACGGGAGAATTGGTCATAAGAGAGCGAGACTGAACTCCACTATAGCAAGGCGGGCCGGGGTTTCGGCAGTAAAAGGGCAATGAAGCAGGAGAGCCGGGCGTCGCGGGCTCTCCTGTGGATTTGGCGTGCGCCTATTGGATGCTGAAATCCGCGTCGGAAATGTCGTAGTAGACGCTGCCGACGGGTTCAATCATGACGCGGGCGTGAGCGGTGGTGATTCCGGATGGCACGTTGACGGTTGCGGAGCCGGTATTGGGGACGGTCTCGGCAAGTACGACGTTGAAGGACAATCCCCCATCGGTGGACAGAAGGATTCGCACGTTCTGGGTATTCACCGGCGGATTATTGGTTCCGGCAACATCCCACGCGACGGTCGCAGTCTGTCCAGCATTCCAGACCACATCATTCGTATTCGGAGTAGTCACGCGAAACGGTCCCGCATCGGCGGCCACCTGAACGAGCGTGTCCGCGAACCCGAGCGCGGCGGCAACGACACCGTCAGATTTGCGATTGTCGCGAACGGTCACGCGGAATCGCAGGGTCCTCGATGCCGTGGGAAGCACCTCGCCCACCCTGTAGCGGCGAGTTTCGGCGACAGAGCCACCGTCCGCCAAAGGGCCACTCGGAGCCGAGTAGAATTCGGGCACATCATTCCCATTGTTCAATACGAACTGCTGAGACGGGAAGTAGCGCCGGCCGGTATTCACAGGCATGTACGTGCGAAACAGTGGGCGGCTCCCATCGTCTTCATTGCCCGGATTGGCCGCACCGGCATCCAGTTCTTCCCAAGAATAGGTTAGCCGGCCGACATCTTCGGAATCCGGATCCGTTGCGCTCGCATCCAGGACAAACGGAGTGCGCGCGGGAACCACAACGCGATCTACGGCAGTCACTTTTGGGGCCGAATTCTGCTTGTCGGACGAAGGCGAGACGGCGCACGCTTTGCCGCTTCCGCTATTCACAAAGTCGAGCATTTCCTTGATGGAGTAGGAATGAAAGATCAGGTCTTCACTGGGTTGCAGATCCTGGACCGAATTGTCGTCGGTGCACAGAGCCGCATAGGACATCGTGGTTGTTCCGGCTCCCGGCTCAAACGCAGTTCCGGCGTTGCGGCTCGCCTTCTTGCAACCTCCGACGTTCTCCGCGTTGAACGTATGGTTTGCGCCGAACTGATGGCCAAATTCGTGCGCGATCAGATTGATCCAATGGACCGGGGTGACCGTCGCCATCCCAAGCGAAGAGCCGGCGGCCTTGGAATCGTGATCACAGACCGACGCAAGCGCCGCTACTCCTCCACCACCCTGAGCGCTGAAGCCTTCACCAACATCGAACTTATCAGCGCCGATCCTCTGGGGCAGTATGTTCAGCGCTGCTTCCGCCAGCGCCGAAGCGGAGTCCTCGGCCTGAGCCGTATACGGCGCGTTGGCCGGATCCGTTACTACCACCGTGCCGGCGAGTTGGAGCCGCACGCCGAGATCGCGTTCGTAGATTGCATTCGTCCGATTGATGTCGGACGCGATGCGGGCAGTGGTTAACTGCTCGCCGCCACCGGCCGCATCGGCATAGGATGCAGTTGCCAGAATGGCGGCGCGATAGACACGCAGCCTGCCGGATGACACCGGGAAATCGAGGTTCAGGCCCTGGGCCGCTCTTTGCGTGCTATTCAATGAGATTGCTTTGTTCAATTCGCATCGCAGCGGAGCGGTGAAAGCAGCGGAATAGCTCAAATACCAACCGGCGGCCCCGGGGACGGGGTCGATCATGGACGTCAGCCCCTTTGCCAGGACGATCGCACGGAAGCCGGCGGGTGAGAAATCAACGCGAAGGAGAGCGCTGGAATCGCCGGCAACGTCGCCCCGGTACGTTTTAATATCCGGGTATTTGGCGGCCATTTCCGGCGATAATACGGGCGACTCTACCAGCCGGAATGTGAGCATTTCGCCATCCGGCAGCGGCACGGCAAGGAGGGCCGGCTCGCGCTGAGAGGATTCCAAAGGAGCTGTCCTCAGTGTTTCTTCAAGTGCCCGCGAATCGAGACGAATGGAAACGTGCCGGCAATCGGAACTGCCGCACATCTTTTGAAGTTCCGGTCCTTTCAGGCGCAGCGATTCAATTGAAAAAGGTCTGTGAACTCTATCACTTCCATACGTAATGCCGGACACAGTTAGCAGTCCAGTCAGCGCCCACAGGCGCAAATCTGTCAAGTGCATTTAGTCTCCCCGGTTGAATTATTGAGTCGTGGATAGAGGATAGAGGATCAAACGCCAGCCACCCCAGCCAGCTCAGAGACTATATCGACACAGAAACGATGTTCTTTAGGTCGCTATGCAGATGAGCCGGAGCTTAGAGACGGGGAGGGGCGGTGATGACAATGGCGCGAGCGGGTGTCTTGGTGACACCGCGGTAGGAATGAGGCTCGGAGGCATCGAAGTAGACGCTGTCCCCGGTGCGAAGCAAGTGCTCTTCGCCCTGATAGGAGATTGCCAGGCCGCCTTCGAGAATGTGAAGGAACTCGGCTCCATCGTGAAAATGCTCAGCCACTTCGTCGTCACCGCGTTTGGGGAACTCGGCCAGGAATGCCTGCATCCCTTTTTCGGCGGCCGAGAAGGCGAGGCATTCGAAAAAGTAAGCCGGCTTAGGGATACCGGGCCGTTCGGGAAACTGGATCCGCTCATTGGCGTGGACGATGCTGAAGGGCTTGCGGCGTTTCTTACTACCGAAGAAGTGATCGAGGCTGACGTCAAACACCATGGCAATGCGGGCCAGGGTGGGGAGAGTCGGGATCATTTTCCCGTTTTCCAGTTGCGACAGCATGGAGGCGGAGAGGCCCGTGTGTTTACCGAGATCGACGAGGGCGATCTTCTTCCGCAGGCGCAATTGCTTCAGCTTGCTTCCGATCTCGTAGGAAGAAAGCACCCGGCGTATCGTGGATTCGCTGTCTTCACCCATTTCAAAAGTAATTTTATCAATGCTTACATCGAAGGCGCTAATTTCTGTATTACTGAAACCTTTTTTATTCTCATCTAGTATTTGTTTCTGCCCGTTGTTATGGTCGTTCATGGGGCGCCAAAACATTGGACTCCAACAAAGGCGGGTAGATGCAAAACCAGATCCGGTACAAAGAAATGCCCGACGAAGAGCTGGTCATACTGGCTCAGCGGGGCGATAACAGCGCTTTCGCTGACCTGATCGAGCGCCATCATAATTCGTGCTCCAAGCTGGCGATGTCGATTCTGCGCGATAAGGCTGACGCCGAAGATGAGGTGCAGAACGCCTGCTGGAAGGCATTCGAGCACATTGAGCAGTTTCAGCGAGACGCAAAGTTTTCGACATGGCTGACGCGGATTGTTGTGAACCAGTGCCTGATGAGGCTAAGGCAGGAGCGGCGGGCGAAGTTCGTCTACATGGACGATCCTCTGCCTAACGACGAAACATTGACACTGCAGTTGCCGGATCGGAGCGAAACCCCTGAAGAGGGGCTCGGAAAACGAGAAGTTGTGGCGGTACTGAAAAAAGAGATCAACCGGATTCCGCCGCTGCTGCGGAACGCATTTGTGCTGCGCGATGTGGACCGCTTACCAATAGAAGAAGTCGCAAAGCAACTCGGGATTTCGGTGGCGGCAGCGAAATCGAGGCTGCTGCGCGCGAGGCAGGAACTGCGCGAAAGAATGTCGAAGCACTACGGCGATCGAGGCGCAGCTACACTGCTCGCGTAGTTCACAGGGCAGCGTATACGCCGCTACTACCGCGTAGAGGCGGAGATGCGCGTCGCGTGGTAGTGAAGGGCAGCCTCGTATCCCCGCACCATGTGATAGACCGCCTGATCGAAGAACCTGTCGATCGAGTATTCCAGTTCTTCTTCGGCAAAGATCTGCACTGCGGTGTCCGCCCCCTGTTCCCGGATGAAGTTGATCATCTTTTGCTTGATGAATTGCATGGCACGGATGAACTCGTGCATCGGTATGCCCTGTTCGAAACGGGTGCGTCCGAGCTCCTCGTATTTTTGGGTGACACCGTTGTTCCCATTCAGCCACTGGCCGAGATACTTCATGATTTCTTTAGCGCGGCGGTTCAGCTCCCCTTCGGGCAGCGCGTTGAGGTGCTTCATTTCGGCATTCGATCGGATCTGCCGCGCCACACTTGAGCTGAGTTCATCCCAGTGATCCTCGAGGAGCTGCATCAACGTGAAGGAAAGCATACGGGACCCCCCTGATGGCTTTATACACCCTGGCTATCCCGGAGTCCAGCGGCAAGACACCATACATGGCGACGTGCGTCTAGAGGGTATGGCGAACTCGATTCTGAGCGGGGTTGCGGGAGCCTTCACCGTGACTGTGCTGAACGAATTGGTCCGGAGGACGGTTCCGCACGCGCCGCGGCTGGACGTGCTCGGAATGCGCTCGCTCGCAAAGGCATCGAGATGGATGGGCGCGGAAGCTCCGGAGCATCTGTTTGCGTCCGCGATGGCCGGAGACATGGTTGCAAATACGGCGTACTACAGCCTGGTCGGCGCGGCGGGACGAGAAAGGGCGATGGTGACCGGCGCTGTTCTAGGGCTGATTGCCGGAATTGGCGCGGTGGCACTTCCGGCACCCATGGGACTAGGGGTGGGACCGACGGATCGGACCACGGAGACGAAGTTCCTTTCCATTGCGATGTACCTGGCGGGTGGAATTGTGGCCGGAGCCGCATATTCGGCATCGGCGCCAGAACTCTCCCGAGTTTCTCCCGGACGTTAGTCGGCGCTGTAATTCACCTCGACCGTGCGGATTTTTATGCAGGCGTACGCCAGAATGGCTGCACAAACGGCGAGCAATCCAGGGACGGCGAAGTAGGCCGGAATCGGGTCCGCTGAGACGAGGAAGAGATTCAGCAAGCCGGTGGAAGGTACGTCCACGGGACAGAGGGGCTCAAGGTAGAAGATGACGCTGAGCTTCTTGAGCCACGCGGGAAGGATGCCGTTGATCGATTCCCACAAGGCGATAACTACCGCGGGCACGATCGGATTCCTGAAGAGCAAACCCATGAGCAGGAATAGCGAACCGTAGCCGAAGCAGGCGAGGACAGTGATGGAAAGGTAGGCACCAAGTTGGGGTAAGCCTGCGCCGAAAACGAATTGACGGCCTTCGGCTCCAAAATGCCCGTACATCGAGAAGAAAGCTGCCGCGACCGCGACAGAGAAGATGACGGAGGACGCAACTACCCCAGCCAGGAACTTGCCTATGACGAGAAGTTCCCGGCGCACAGGTGCGAGGAAGTAATAGTGAAGGCTGCGCTCCATCATCTCGCCGCGAAACAGGCGGGTAAAGATTCCCATGCAGCCGAAGTAAATCCCGAGGTGGAGATAGAACAGCCGGAAGATGCCGGCCAGGATGTTGGTGTCTTCCTCAATGCCATGGCTGCCGGCCGTAGTGGGATGGAGGACGGCCCCGATGGTGTGTAGCGTGATGATCACCGCCGGGGCGAACGCGAGGAAGTAAACCCAAAGGCCGCGCCAGCGGAAGAAGTTCTTTCTGATCTCGAGCCGGAAGATGGTCTGAAGCTGGTTGCGCCACATGCGCTTGCGTGCGTCGCGTGCGGCTTGCTGCGCGGGAAGAACCATTTCCTGAGTGCTCACAGGCTACCCTCCGAACCGATCAAATATTGATAGACAGAATTTACGTCGTCGTCGGCGGGGGCAACCGCATCCAGGTTTAGCACGCCTTTCACCACCAAACCGTTCAGCACATCATAGAAGCGCTGCAGGTTCTTTGTGCGGACCAGTAGACCACGGCCGTCTTCCAGCACGCGGGCCTCGACGATCCCGGCATTGGAAAACAGTTCAACTGCGAGCGCACCGGGCTCACTGCAGCGGACCAGCATCTGCATCGGATGTTCCTTCACTTCGTCGCGGACGCCGTGGATCTGTCCTTCGGCGACGACGTACCCGTTGGTGAGAAAAATGACCTGGTCGGAGATGCGGTCGACCTCGTGCAGGATGTGACTGGAAATGATGACGTGCAGGCCGTCGGCACCCAAAGAGCGAAACAGCGCCATGCATTCGGCGCGCGCCATCGGATCGAGACCGTTCAGCGGCTCGTCCAGCACGAGAACCTTCGGATGATGGCTGATCGACTGGGCGAGACGGATGCGCTGGCGCATGCCTTTGCTGTAGGCGGCCACTTTGCGATCGGCTGCGTCCGTCATGTTGACCCGGACGAGAGCTTCCTGGGTCTGCTGCGCCGCCTGAGCGTGCCCGAGGCCGTGCAGGCGGAGCGAATCGTAGATGAATTCGCGGCCGGTAAGGCCTTTAGAAAAGCTGTCGAACTGGGTGCAGTAGCCGACTACCTTAAAGAAGCGTTCCGGATCGGAAGCGGGCAGGCCGAGTACCCGGATCCGGCCCTGGGTCGGCCAGATGAGCCCGGTCATGAGATTCATCAACGTCGTCTTGCCCGCTCCATTCGGCCCTACGAGGCTGGTGATGCCCGGCTGAATGGTCAGGTTGACGCGATTGACGCCGAGGACCTCGCCGTAGAACTTTGAAACATTTTCGAACAGAATTGTTTGATCGGCCACTAGCGCACCACCTCGCGGGCCCGAAGCCGCTTATTCAGGATCAGGACGGATAAGACGCAGACGGCGAGGAGGGTCAGCCATGCGTACCCGGTGGGGATTTCCTCCGAGAAAGCCTGGGCCAGGCGCCCGCGCGTGACGTTCCGGACCATGGGAATGTCGAACATGTCATGGCAGACCAAGTTGATGAGATAGGGGATATTGAAGATGTTCCCCCAGTACGTGCGGAGGACAGCGTTGACGGCTACGCCGAAGCCGGCGGCGACGAAGAACACGCCAGCCAGCAGGCCGGAGGCGACGATGCGCCACTTCACCCAGGCAGAAATTGCCAGAGCGAGCAGCGACAGAATCGCCATCCAGACGAGAGAACCGCCGAAGATCGCGAAAAGGATGCGCAGATTTGAGCCGAGCCATCCATTGCCCGCCAGACTACCCTGGAGGAAATAGAGCAGCGTATCGGGAAGCCAGGTGAAGCCGGAGATCAGGACGAACAGGACAGCGATCTTGCCGATGACGTATTCAGTTCGGGTGAAGGGCCGGGAGAGATAGAGGGGCAGCGCGTTATTCGTCAGATCCGGAGCGATCAGCGTAGGACCGACCCAGGCGGTGAGCAGGAACGCCATGCTGCCCTGAATGCTGAGAACGCGATAGAAAAAATTGCCATCGATGCGGAAGGGGAAGTTGGAGGCATCACCGCGCATGCCGATGAGCGTTTGCGCCAGCGGATTGTTGTAGAGGTAGATGATGGCGGCTGAAATCAGAAAGGGGAGGAAGCAGAGAACGAAGTACGACATCAGCAGGCGCGAGTCGAACAGCGTCTCAAATGCATACCGGGGGATGACGAAAATGCGGGAGAGCGCCGGCGTAGATGCGCCCGTGTATGGCTTGTAGCTACGTTTATAGACTGCCACCGGGCACCTCCATCGCTTTCAGGAAGATGTCTTCGAGCGAATCCTTGCGGTAGTTCATCTTGCGGATTTGCACCTTGCGTTCGAACGCGATGGTGTAAAGCTCGCGGATTTCGACCTGATCCGGCAGCACCAGTTTCAAGCGGCCATTGCCGAACCAGGCGCATTCGCAGCCGATTTTCTCGAAGGCTTCGGCGAGGCTGGAATCGGAGCCGACGGTTTCGAGCTCAAGGAATTTGCGATTGGAGCGGCGTTCCTGTTCGAGATTCGTCACGGCGGCAACGTGACCGTCCTTGAGGATAAGGACTTCGTCGCAGCACTCCTCCACGTCGCGCAGCAAATGGGAGGAGAGCACGATGTGCATTCCTTCGGTGTCGCGAATTTCGCGAATCAGCCGGATCATACGGAGCCGGCCGGGAGGGTCGAGGCCATTGGTGGGCTCGTCAAGAAAAAGCAACTGCGGCCCGTGCACGATAGCCTGGGCGAGTTTCGCCATTTGCTTCATGCCGAGCGAATAGGTGCCGACCTTGCGATAACGCGCCTCGCCGAGCCCCACGTAGAAAAACGCTTCGTGCGCGCGTTCGAGTGCGATCCCCGCGGGGACGCCGGCCAGTTCCGCCATGTAACGAACGAAGCGGACGCCGGTCATGTCAGCAATGAACGAATCGTTCTCCGGCATATAGCCGATACGGTGCCGGAGGACATGAATGTCCGACCGGATATCGCGTCCAAAAATACGCGCCGTTCCGGAGAGCGGCGCGTGAAAGCCGAGCAGTGTGTTGATCAAGGTCGATTTGCCCGCCCCATTCGGTCCGAGCAGGCCAATGCAGCGGCCGCTGAGCGGGCAATTCAGTCCTTTCAGAATCGTTCTGCCCCCGAGGTCAACCCGGAGCTGATCCAACTCAATCACATCACGCATTCAATACCTCGTACGCAAGTTATCGACGTTTTGTTCCCGATTGTGCCATGCGAACTACGTCGGATATGCCCGCCGAGCCAAGAATTTGCTCGATGGTCAGACCGAAGAATCCGCTGGTTGTCCCGAGTTGGACTTTGTCGCCGGAGCCGTAGGCGTATATGAGCGAAGGCTCGACGTTGCGGAGCAACTCGTCTACGTTCCTGCGCTGATCCTCGTTGAGATGGGCCTCCCCTGCGAGGTCGGCAAGACCTTTCGCGGCGCCGCCGAGATCGTAAAAGATGACGGCGGAGAAGTTGGGCTCGCGATCGGTGGGCAGCAGCATCCGGAACCGGTGGCTGTTCACCAGGCGGAAATTGTCATCCTTCGCGCGGAAGGCACGGCGCATGGCGCCGGGATCCTGGGTCAGGATGAGATAGCCGTCACTGAAGGCGTAGCGGAGTTCGAGTGGATGCTCGACGCCTTTGAGGATGTAGACTTTGCGGCCGTTGATTTCATTGGTCTCGACGGACACGCCCTTTTCGCCGTTGGCGGATGCCAGGTTCTGATATTCCTGAATCAACCGTTCCAGGCTTTGCTGCAGACGGGCTGTGTCGGTCACCTCGGCGATGATCTTCCAGGCCGGTAGCGGCAGCATGGGGCCGTCGATGGAGACGGTGACGTCGGTTCCGAGCGAAGCGGCGATATCATCGCGGACGCGTACGCCCGTCTTGCTTTCGAAATCGCGCAAGCAGTCGAGGAACTTCGGTTGAGCGGTCGCGATCAGCGCGAAGATATCGTCGGCTACCAAAGCCGGGTTCTTCACTACAAACCCCGCCGCCACACTTGCGCCGGGAGATACGAAATCGAGGGAGCCGATCGGAGCAGGCGCAGCCAGCCACGACGCGACACCCTGACGCGGTCCGGAGAAGTTGACCGTGGCCTTGTTCTCGGTCTTGTGATTTATCTCGCGCCGTTCCAGGACTACATACTGCATATCGGCCGCGCCGGTCCTGGTGACAAGAGCATCTACAGGAGGACGCATAGCGGCGACATTCGCCGCGAATACGATGCCCGCACCATCGGTATAGGTCTCGGCAATGCGTTTGCCGAACGCCGTTGAGGCAAATTGAGTCGGTGCGCCGGTGACGAGACTGGCGGCCATCTCACCGTTGGGAGAGATGCAGAGAAGGTGCTGGCCGATGGAGATCGTCAGATCCTTTGGTATCTCCTTCATACCGATCTCCTTCATCTTGGAGTGAACAAACTCACCGAGGCCGGGTTTCTTGACCTCCGACAGGATCACGAATTCCGGCCTGGTGTTCGGGCCGGTGCGGGTGACACTGAGGACGATCTCGTCACCGATGTAATCGGAGAGCTGCCTGATGGTGTCCACCATCTGGTTGATGGACTCCTGCTTATCTTCACCGCCCTTCTGCCACCATTCGCGAAGTACTGCGCTCTGGCGGACCCGATCCTGCAACAGACGGTTCGCCTGGCTCAAGGCGTCGGCATAATTCGGGATGCTCACGTAGACGACGGTAGTTTCCGGAAGGAGCGAGAGCAGTGGAGTCTGATAGCGGAGACCGGGCAACTGAATAGCCTGAATCTTCCTGGCAAGTCCAGCGAACTCGTTCAGCAACGCAATGTGCTGGTCGAGGTTACGGCTCCAGCCGATCTCGTCGCGGACAGACACGCGTTCGACTTTCGAACTGCTGGTGACCTGATCGCCTGAGTGAAGAACGTTGGTGCGCCCGCTCTGCTCGACGACGACTTCGCCCTCGACGACGGATACGCGATTTCCCTTGGTGCCCCGGTTGACGG
Source organism: uncultured Solibacteraceae bacterium (assembly GCA_964464925.1). GTDB lineage: Bacteria > Acidobacteriota > Terriglobia > Bryobacterales > Bryobacteraceae > CAYXLI01. The sequence goes on from CAYXLI010000010.1 coordinate 141,150, forward strand.
AGAAGACAGTTCCGGTCACCGAGACTTTGGCATCGTCCGTGAGGACGAGCAGGTGGCCGGTTCGCCGCTTGGCGGCCTGGACGATGATGGCGCCGCGTTCCAGGTGAACGGCCGTGTCTTTACGCGTCATGGAAACGGTCATTTCCGACCGTTCGTTCATTTCGATCATCGAGCCATCGCGCAGTTTTACAAAAGCATGCGAGCCGTGCGGGACGCGGACCCATTCCTGTTCGCCGAATTCATCGCCCTGCTTCGCGAGACGCTGGCCTTTCGCGGAGACGAGATAGACGGGGCCGTCGGAGGAAGAAAGTGCAGCGCGGCTGCCGGCCGGGGCGGCGAGGAACTGGTCGCGAAGGAGATAAGCGCTCAATCCGATGCCGAGGACCATACCCGCGGCGATGGCGAACTTGCGAATCTGGAAGGAACCGGCCCGTGTTGTATTCAGTGCGGGTGTGTCACGCCAGGGCAGAATGACCGACTTGCGCGCCCCGGGCGAATGCAACTCGTTACGGCAGGCGACGCATTCCTTCAGGTGATCCTGGACGAGCAGTTCGCGCGCGGCGCTGAGCTTGCCGATGCGGTAAGCGGGCAGCAAAGCCTGTATGTCTCCGCAGCCGGAGATACGTCCCCCGAGATCGGCGGGTTCGGCGCTCTTCATCTCGGCAACCAGGTTCTTCCACACTCTTTGGGCAGCTTCTTCGGCACGCGCGGTCCCGGGCGCATCCTCCCGGATACGGCTGACCGTTTCGTCGAAGGCCTCTTCGAACTTTCTGCCGCTAAGCTTCATATGTGCCTCTCTGATACTCCTCAAAATCCTTCTTCAACTGGCCCTTGATGCGGAATAGCGTCACGGCCACGACGGCTGACGAAGTATTCAGCACCTGGGCGATCTCGCGGTTGTCATAGCCTTCCAGGAACTTCATGACGAAGATCTCGGCGTTCTTAGCGCTGAGGCGGGAAACAGCTCTGCGCAACCAACGCTGCGTTTCGATCATTTCGTTCCAGGCAGGCTGACTGCCGTGGGTGGCTTCGACTCCGCTGTCTTCGAGCGAAATGCTTGCGGCACTCTTGCGGGAGCGGAGAACGTCGAGGGCGGCGTTGATGGCGGCGCGATACAGGTAGCTCTCCGTATTGGTGAAGTCCGAGGTTTCGCGCCGGATCAGGCGCAGGAACACGGTCTGCAGGACGTCTTCGGCATCGTCGGCATTGCCTGTGATGCGGTAGGCGGTCCGGAAGATCCGGTTCTGGTGCTCCTGGAAGATTTGGGACAGCTCTCCGGGCGAGTGCGGCAGCGATCCGGTTTCGGTAGCGACGTGCAGCATCGGCCTCCTTTCTGGGTCCGTTACTGAAGACGGAAGGGACCTTGGAATCTTAACAACTTGACGGGCGGACGGCTGATCGTTTGAGATACGTAGAATGACGGACCGAAGGAGTTTTTCTCTCGCCCTTTTGACGGCTGGGTTGATACCGGCAAACGCCGCCCAGGAATACAAGATGACCACGTACACGTTCGGCATCCTGCGCAAAGGGCCGAAGTGGGGACCCGAAGTGACTCCGGAGACGCAGAAGATCCAGGAGGGGCATATGTCGAATATCCGCAAAATGGCGGAATCCGGGCACTTAGTAGTGGCCGGGCCACTGCAGGACGGCGGCGACATGAGGGGGCTGTTCGTATTTGGCAAAGGGACCCGGGAGGAGATTCGGGCTATGGTGGACCAGGATCCTGCTGTAAAGGCGGGGAGGCTGGTGGTGGACCTTTATAACTGGTTCGCCGCGGCGGGACTGAAGGTTGTTCAGTAATGGCGCTTTGGGTGGTGCGCCACGGTGAAACCGAGTGGAGTCTCTCGGGTCAGCATACTGGATGGAATGATATCCCTCTGACGGAGCACGGGCGGGAGCAGGCGGCGGGCCTCGCCGGACGGCTGCAGGGCCATCACTTCGGGCTTGTGCTTTGCAGTCCGCTACAGCGCGCCTTGAAGACGTGCCAGTTGGCGGGATTTGCCGATCCTTTGGTGGATCCGGATCTTCGCGAATGGAACTACGGTCAGTATGAAGGGAAGACGCGAGAGCAGATTGAGGCTGAGAGGCCCGGGTGGGATTTGTGGCGTGACGGCGTGAAGGGTGGAGAGCGAATTGAGCAGGCTTCGGCGCGAGCCGAGCGCGTAATTCAAAGAGCCGTCACGGCCGAGGGTGATGCGTTGCTGTTCGCACACGGACATATTTTGAGGATCCTCACGGCCCGGTGGCTGGAACTCGCACCCGAGTGTGCCAAGCTGTTTGCGCTGGAGACAGCGTCGATCGGGATCTTAGGGAACGAACGTGAGACGCGCGTGATCCGGCGATGGAACGTTTGAGAAATCGATCACACAGACGGTTCCGTAAATTTTATGCGGGCCGCAGGCGGAGCCTGCCTGCTGGAGTGACGGATCCAGGAGGATCTTGCGGTGGCCGCGGCCGGGAACTCCGTCGTCGATGAGCAACTCGACGATTACGTCTTCGGGGGCCTTGGGTCCAAAGCTCATGACCTCTGCGATTGCGGTTGGATTCCGGATGTAGTGGCGGATGCGGCTGGAGGGAGTGCTGCCGTTGCTGCCTTCATGCGAAGTAAGTCCTTTCGGACCGATATCTCGCACGTGCTCGAGCGCGGCTCGCGCCAATTCGCTGGAATCGGCCAGAGGAGAGAGGGGCGACTGGCGCTTGAGCGCCTTCACGGCTTCATCCAACGCGCGAACACCTTCGTTTGTCTCAATCGGGACTTGCTTTGGCCGACGGAAGAGCGTGCCTTGGTAATTCGGCCGGAGGGCCTGCAGTTTTGTTGCGTACGCAGGAGGATTTTTCCGAAGGAGGTTCGATTCCGCGGTGAGCGGATCGGCGGCGTAGCAGGATAAAACACTGAGGAATAAGAGTCCGCGCATTCGAGATGGGGTCAGACCCCATCTCATTTTGGAACATGCCCTGGCGTTACCCTGTTCAAGCGTTCAATTCTGCCAGTTCCTCAAGCTTGAGGCGACCGGTGTAAATGGCCATACCGAGCGCACAATCGATGCGCATGCTGGTGAGGGAACGAATGTCGTCCATGGTGGTGATGCCGCCAGCGGCCGTGATTTCGTGATTGGTGGCTGCCCGCAAGCGGCGGAACCAGTCGAGGTCCGTACCTTGCAGCATTCCTTCTTTGTCCACATAGGTGCAGAGGAATCCGCCGCAGTAGGGCTCAAATTGCTGGATGACTTCCTCGGCAGTCAGATTGATGGCTTCCTTCCAGCCTTTCACGACGATGTGTCCGCCTTTGGAATCGAGGGCGATGAGAACACGGGACGGATCCACACGCTCACGCAGCCGTTCCAGAAAAGGCTGGTTGATTCCGTTGGATGAGAATGCAGCAGTGCCCACAATGATGCGGTAAGCGCCGCGATTCAGCAGAAATTCCGCATGATCGATAGTGCGCACACCGCCTCCGATGCGGGCCTTCGCGCGCGCGGCTATCTGGACGATGAGTCCTTCATTGGCCAGGCCGGTGCCCATCGCGGCATCCAAGTCGATCACCTGGATCTGAGGAAACGGTGCGAACTTCTCCAGCATTTCGTCGACGCTCTCCACCTCAAGCGCCTTCTCACGACCCTGAATGAGTTGTACGACCTTGCCGCCCAGCAAATCGATGCATGGAATAATCAATCGCGAATCCTCCGAACCGGGACCTTATTTTTTTCGAGATAATCCTTCAACTGGTCAACCGTGTAGGTGCCGTAGTGAAAAATGGACGCCGCCAAGGCCGCATCTGCTTCACCTTCTTCGAACACCTGCAGGAAATCTTCAGGCTTCCCGGCTCCGCCCGATGCAATTACCGGAATGTGGGTCGCGCGGGAAACAGCCCGAGTCAGCGGGCAGTCGAAGCCTGTTTGTACGCCGTCCGTATCCATGGAAGTGAGCAGAATCTCGCCCGCGCCCAAGCGCTCGCCGCGCGCGGCCCATTCGACAGCGTCAATTCCTTCGTCATCGCGCCCACCCCGTGTGTAAACGTGCCATTTTTCGGGATTCTTCCTGCGAGCATCGATCGCCAACACCACCGCCTGCGCACCGAACTCCTGGCTTAACTCGGTGATGAGTTCCGGACGGCGCACCGCCGCCGTGTTGACGCTCACTTTATCCGCGCCGGACATCAGGATCTTGCGAGCATCGGCGATGGAGCGAATGCCGCCGCCCACCGTGAGAGGAATGAAGACCTTGCGTGCCGTACGGTCCACGACGTCGGCCATGATGTCGCGTGCATCGCTCGACGCGGTGATATCGAGGAACACCAGTTCGTCCGCGCTTTGCTGGTTGTAGCGGTCCGCAAGCTCGACAGGATCGCCGGCATCGCGGAGATTGACGAAATTGACTCCCTTCACAACGCGTCCGGCCGTCACATCGAGGCAGGGAATAATTCGTTTCGCGAGCATCAGGCCAACTCCAAGAAGTTCTTCACCATGCGCAGGCCGATGGGGCCTGACTTCTCCGGATGGAACTGTACGCCATACAAATTGCCGCTCTCCAGAACGGCGGTGTAGGGCTGGGTGTAAGTGCAGGTAGCCGCGGTCTGAGGCGTTACGGGTACGAAATAGCTGTGAGCGAAATAGACGTAAGGATCGCTGCCCAAACCCGACATCAGCAAACCCGGCTTAGAGGGCGCGAGACTGTTCCAGCCCATGTGAGGGACTCGCGCGTCGAGAGGAAACCGCTGGACCGTTCCGGAAAACAGGCCGAAACCGCGTACATCGGGAGCCTCCGCGCTCTGCTCAAACAGGCCCTGCATTCCGAGACAGATTCCGAGGAATGGGACGCCCGCCTTCATCCGATCCAGAAATGCTTCGCGCACGCCCATCGCGTCGATCGAACGCATCATCTGGCCGAAATGCCCGACGCCTGGGAGTATGATTTTATGTGCCTGCTGAAGTCCTTCCGCATCGCGAACCAGCCTGTATTCCGCGCCAATCTCATTCAGCGTATTCTGCACCGAACGCAGATTCCCGGCGCCGTAATCAAAGATGGCAATCATAACAACCCCTTTGTCGATGGAAGCTGATCCTTCAAGCGCTCATCCACGGAGCAGGCATACCGCATGGAGCGTGCGAAGCATTTGAAAATGGCTTCGATCTTATGATGGTTCGATCGTCCGTACATCACCTTGCAGTGGACATTGGCCAACGCATGCTGCGCGAATCCGGAAAAGAAATCTACCACGAGTTCGGTCTGCAGGTCACCGACAAGCCGTGTCCGGACCAGGTCTTTGTAGACGAGCGCAGAGCGTCCGCCGAGATCCACTGCGACAACGGCCAGCGTTTCGTCCATCGGCAACACGAAATAGCCCGCACGATTGATTCCCTTACGATCACCCAGCGCCTGAGAGAACAGTTGTCCCAGCACGATGCCGACGTCCTCGACAGTGTGATGCTGGTCGACGTCAAGGTCACCCTTGGCGGCGAGCGTCAGGTCAAACGCGCCGTGCTTGGCGAACAACTCCAACATGTGATCGAAAAAGCGGATGCCCGTCGAGACCTGATACGTCCCCGTTCCGTCGATATTCAGCGAGCCGCTGATCTGTGTCTCTTTCGTGTTCCGCTCAATCGTGGCCGTTCTCATAGCACTGTTTCCAATTCATTGATGTTTTCGAGCACGGCGATTGCGCCTTCGCCATGTAACAGGGCGCATAGCTCGTCATAGCGCGGATTTTCCTTATGGGCGATCCCGATGAAGGGGACTCCGGCGGCCTTGGCGCTGCGTGCGTCATCCACAGTGTCGCCGACGTACCAAAGGGCCGTGCCGGGTCTTTCACTCGCGATCAGAAGCAGTCCATCCGGTGCGGGCTTGGCGTTCGGCACGTCGCCATCGCCCACCAGCCTCGCCCATTGCAGGTCTGGGATGAACCGGCGCAGCGTGATATTTGCCTCTTCGGGCGTACGTCCCGTGAAGATGGCCAAGTCGTAGCGCTCCTGCAGGCGCGTGAAGAGGGCATCCTTGGCGATCCATCGTTCGCGCAGCATGAGGCCGGGCTCTCCGTCGATACCAAAGAAAAATCTCTGGAACTGCTCCACGACAGTTTCGTAATCCACTTCGGTGCCAAGATCGCTGAGGATTTTCTGTGAGAGTGCCCAGTCGTTGTTCCAGCCGCCTGCGTTCTTATAATCCTGAATCAGTTCCTTCGTAATCTCCTGGCCGCTGAAGTGGCGCACCGTGCAGCGGATCGTCTCGCGGTACGATTCGGACACATCCACCAGCACGCCATCCATATCGAATACGATCAAACCGCGCTTGCTCACCAGATCTTCTCCAAAAGGCTTAGAAACTCCCGCATCTGATCGCGGGTGCCAACGGTCACGCGCACAGTGCCGGGGATCTCATGACCGCGGTCGCGCACCAGGATACCCTGTTCGCGCAACTTATCCCGTACTTCTTTAGAGCGCTCGGCGAGCCTCATCAGGACGAAGTTTCCATTCGACTCCCAGTAGGGAATCTTCAGTTTCTCCAGGCCCACATAAAGCAGTTCGCGAGCGGCCAGCACTTCAGTGACGTAACGCGTAATATACGCGTTGTCCTGCACGGCGGCGCGGGCGGCGAGTGTGGCCAGCCAGTTCACGCTGTAAGGCGACTGTGCCTTATGCATGTAGGCGATGTTGCTGGCCTGCGAGAAAACGCATCCGATACGCATGCCGGCCATTCCGTACACTTTGGAAAACGTCCTGCTGACAAACAGGTTCGGATATTCCTCGATGAGCCGGATGGCACTGATGCCGCAGAACTCATAATAGGCTTCATCGATCAGCACGGCGGCGCCGGGCGCACGGCGCAGAATCTTCTCGATGCCTTCTACCGTCACGGCGGCGCCGGTCGGGTTATTCGGATTGGATATCAGGACCGCGCGCGTGGTCGGGTCGATGGCATTCATCAACTCTTCGAGGGGAAATGCGAGCGTATCGGGTCTGTAGTCGATCTCGCGGATGCTCGCTCCGGCCACTTCCGCGTAGAAGCGGTACATGGCGTAGGATGGCCGCAGGATGACGACATCGTCATCATCGTCGACATATGTATTAATCAGGACCTGGATGGCTTCGTCGGTGCCGTTCGTCAGCAGCATCTGGTCTTCCGCAACGTGGAAGTGGGCCGCCAGTTCAGCCTTTGCCTCCACATACTCCGGATAGGTTGCCAGTCGATTCCCATCCAGCCGCTGCTTGAGAAACTCGATAACTTTCGGCGAGCAGCCGAGGGTGTTCTCATTGAAATCGAGACGGAGTTTGTCCGCGCGACCCCCGGTGGGCGGCGCGTAAGGGGCCATCTGTAGAACGGCCTCCCGGGGCCGCAGGCGCTTAGCGCTCATTGCGAATCTCCACCGAGCGCGCGTGCGCCTCCAGACCCTCGGCCCGGGCGAGTGTAGTGATGGCCGGAGTTAAAGCCGCCAGCGCGCGCGGACTCAGTTCCTGCGTCGATATGACTTTCACGTAATCCGCGGCGGAGAGGCCGCCACGCAGCCGGGCGGCACCGGTCGTCGGCAGGACGTGGTTGGGGCCGGAGGCGTAATCTCCGGCCGCCTCAGGACTCGTAGGGCCGATGAATATGCTGCCTGCATGGACAATTCCGGGAAGCAGCGCGGGATCGTGGATGCTCAGATGTTCCGGAGCAAAACGGTTGCTGATCTCCACAGCTTCCTGGGCCGAGCGGACCAGAATAATGGCGCTGTTCTTATCGATAGCCTTTCGAGCCACGGCGGCTGTGGACAGAGTCTCCAATTGACGCTCAATTTCTTTGGCCACGGCCTGGGCGAGGCGCTTCGATTTGGTTAACAACACCGCGGAGGCTTCGGTATCGTGCTCTGCCTGAGCGAGCATGTCCGCGGCGAGCCATGCCGGATTTGCGTCGTCGGCAATGATGAGAATCTCGGTGGGACCCGCCACGAAGTCGATTCCTACTTCTCCAGCCAGCATCTTCTTCGCAGCGGCCACGTAGATGTTGCCGGGACCAACGATGCGATCCGCACGCGGAACTGTCCTGGTCCCGTAAGCGAATGCGGCTATGGCGTGCGCGCCACCCATGAGGAACGTCTGGGTTGCGCCTAGCAAGGATGCGGTGCCGAGTACTTCAGCAACTGGCCTGGGTGAGGCGACGCATACGTTGGGAACACCCGCTACCTGCGCGGGAATTACCGTCATCATAAGCGTGGATGGCAGGGGATAGCGTCCGGACGGAATGTAGGCGGCCACCGTATCGAGCGGACGAATGACCTGCCCCACTTTCAGGCCAGGGGCGATGATGGCACTTTTCGCGACGGGCATCTGCAATTTGGCGAAGGCCCGAATGTTCTTCGACGCCGTTCGCACGGCGCTCCGAAAGGCGGCACTCAATTGTTTCTCTGCCGCTTGCAACTCAGCGGCCGGCACCAGCACAGTCTTCCGGTCGAAATTGTCGAACCTTTGCGCAAATTCCAGAACGGCCTTGTCGCCTCGCGTCCGTACGGCTTCGAGAATCGGACCCACCGTCTCTTCCGCTTCCTGGAATCGCGCCGCCTTGCGCGCGAGGATCTTGCCGACCTGGTTGGATTCTACGATTCGAATCATGGCTACATCACGATCTTGTTGAGCGGATACTCGACGATTCCCTGCGCCCCTGCCTCTTTCAAACGGGGCAGGATATTGCGCACGGTGTTCTCGTCGAGGATCGTGTTTACGGCCAGCCAATCGTCATCGCTGAGTGTCGAGATCGTCGGATTCTTGAGGGCAGGCAGGACAGACAGCACATTCTTCAAATCCTGCTTGCGCACATTGAGCATGAGGCCTACCTTGCCCAGTGCGTTGATCGCGCCCTCGAGCAGCATCTTAATATCAGCGAGTTTGCGGCGCTTCCATTCGTCCTGATACGAAGCCGTGTTCGCAATGAGTTGGGTATTCGATTCGAGTACGGTTTCCACAATGCGCAGCTTGTTGGCGCGCAAGGATGACCCGGTTTCGGTCACTTCCACGATCGCGTCGGCCAGCTCCGGCGGCTTTACCTCGGTTGCTCCCCAACTGAATTCCACTTTTGCGGTCACGCCGTGCTGCGCCAGGTAACGTTTGGTGGCGCCGACCAACTCCGTGGCGATGATCTTCCCTTGTAGATCCTTGACGCTGTGAACGGGTGACGCTTCCGGTACGGCAAGTACCCAGCGCACTTTCCCGAAGCTCTGCTTGGCGTAAATCAGGTCGCAAACAGTCTCCACTTGAGCAGCGTTCTCCTCAACCCAATCGCGGCCGGTGAGGCCCGCGTCGAGAATGCCATCCTCGACATAACGAGCCATCTCCTGAGCGCGGATCAGCATGCATTCGATTTCGGGGTCGTCCACAGCGGGGAAATACGAGCGGCTGCTGGTCGTGATGTGAAAGCCCGCACGCCGGAACAGATCTATGGTGGCGTTTTCCAGGCTTCCCTTGGGAATGCCGAGTTTCAGTTTCATTGTTTGTAGACCTCGTTCGGATCGTAGGTGCGCGACTCGGTCTCGACCCACTGGCCGTCCTGGAGAGAACGGTAGAAGCAACTTTCGTAGCCGTTGTGGCAGACGCCAGGGCCGATCGCTTCGACGGCAACCAGCACGGCATCTTTGTCGCAGTCGGTCTGGATGTTCTTCACTACAAGCCGGTGACCGGAAGATTCTCCTTTCAGCCAGAGCTTCTTGCGCGAGCGGCTATAGAAGGTGGCGAAGCCGGTTTCCACAGTCATGCGAAACGCTTCCTCATTCATGTAGCCGACCATGAGTACGCGGCCGGTGGCGGCATCCTGGATGACGGCGGTCACGAGGCCGTCAGATTTAGCAAAGTCGAGATCCATAGTTCCAAATGAAAAAGCCCGCCAGTTTTCACTGCGGGCCGTTTTGCTCTTAGTTGAAGTAGAGAAGTGTAGCTAGAGCACGGCCCAGTGCGAATGGTGATGATGATGCAGGGCGTGCTTCAGCATGAAACAACAGGATAGCACAGCTACGCCGTAGCCGGAAACGACGGATGGTCGTTCGGCAGCTGGGAGTGTGAGCTGATCCGGCATTTGGGACGGAAATGACGTGAGAAGCGTGAAATATTTAACGTTTCCCTCTGACCTGCGTAACGCGTTTCATGATAGCCTGAGAGCAAAGTTCAGGCATTTTTCCAATGCCTATTCGTCTTGGTGGAAGGTATACAAATGAAAATCCAACGTTGGCAGAGCGTGCTGCTGATGGCCCTGCTCGCCTGTACGACTGTGTTCCCACAAACTACGGGCCGCTTGTCAGGTTCGCTGGTTGATCAAACGGGAGCGGCAGTTCCCGGTGCTACAGTTAATCTTCTTTTGGCGGGAGGCGCGAGCCCCGTATTGACGGCTCAGACGTCCAGCGATGGCATCTTCGCTTTCACCGCTTTGAATCCCGGCTCATATGACCTCGAAATCGTAGCGACTGGATTCGCTAAACTGATTTCGCGTGGTGTCAAGGTCGATCCCGCCAGGGAAACGCCTGTCGGTGCGCTTCAGTTGGAGGTCCAGTCAACCAACCAAACCGTGGAAGTCTCGGCAAATGCGCAGACTGTGCAGGTCGCCAATGCCGAGATTGCAACCACCGTCACACAGAAGCAGATTCAAAGCCTGCCTGTGCTCGACCGCCAGATCAGCAATCTGTTTATCACGCAACCGGGCGTATCCGTCGGCCGGGGGAACACCGTCATCAACGGCCTCCGAACATCGGCGGCGAGCGTAACGCTTGACGGCGTCAACATTCAAGACAACTTCATCCGAACCAACTCGCTCGATTACATTCCGAACAAAACTACGATCGAGCAGGTTGCAGAATTCACGATCGCAACATCGAATGCCAGTATCGCCACGGGTGGTTCGGCTGCGCAGATCGTGCTGTCTACGCCGTCCGGGTCGAATTCGTATCACGGCTCGTTGTATTGGTACAACCGCAATAGCTTTTTCAGCGCCAATGACTGGTTTAACAACAAGAACGGCGTGGGAGTGCCGTTCCTGAATCAGAACCAGGTAGGCGGCTCGGCCGGCGGCAAAATCATCCGCGACAAGCTGTTCTTTTATACGAACTACGAAGCGTTTCGGCTTCGTCAGCAGACACCGGAGAATAACACGGTGCTGACGCCGAGCGCGAAAACAGGCATTATGCAGTACCGTGCAGGCGGTGTCCTCCGCAGCGCGAACGTCCTTTCGCTGCGCAATGTCCAGATCGATCCTTCGATGGCCGCACTGATTTCGCAGTTACCGAATCCGAACAACACCGACGTGGGCGACGGTCTCAACACGGCGGGCTATCAATTCAATGCCCGTGATAATGAAGATCGCAACGTATTTCTGCTCCGGAGCGACTACTATCTCTCTTCGCGGCATTCGTTCACGGGTACCTATAGCTACAACACCGACCTTGTGGACCGGCCTGATCTGGGGTCGTTTTACACCACGGTTCCTCCGACGTTCAACGACAACAAGGCGAATCTGTTTAGCGGAGCGTGGCGGTGGACTGTAACTCCCACGTTCACCAATGAGGTCCGTGCCGGCTTCAACCTGCCGCCCGGGACGTTCAATGTCAGCAACAAATATCCTACCTATTACCTGAGCAACACGAATCTGCTCTTCACGAATCCCGTGAATACCTTCCAAGCGCAGGGCCGTCAGACGAACACGTACACGGTTCAGGACAACGCGAGCTGGGTGAAGGGCAGGCACACGATCTTCATGGGTTACCAGAGCCAGTACATCCGGACCAATCCGTACAACGACGTTGGCATCGTTCCCACATACACGCTTGGAATCAGCTCCGCCAACAATACTGGGCTCAGCACGGCGGATCTGCCCGGCATCAGCGGTTCCGATCTGAACATTGCCAACAACCTGTACACGAACCTGGCGGGCATCATCAGCGGTTACAGCCAGACGTTCAATGTGAAGGACCGGACCAGCGGCTTCGTAAATGGAGCTACGAACCAGCGCAACTTCCGGTATGACACTTACGCCGGTTATTTTTCCGATCAGTGGAAGATTAAACCGCGGCTGACTCTAACACTCGGCTTACGTTATGAATACTGGACGCCTCTCGATGAGCGCGACGCACTATATCTGGCTCCGGCACTCGAGAACGGAAACGTGATCAACACGATTCTGGATCCGAACGCCAAACTGGACTTTATCGGCAGCGCGGTTGGCCGTTCGTTCTACAAACCGGATAAGAACAACTTTGCGCCCAATATCGGCTTCGCCTGGGATCCGCGCGGGAATGGTAAGACGGCGGTTCGTGGCGGCTACGCCATTTCTTACATCAACGATGACACGATTACGACGATCCGGAACAGCGTAGCTACCTCGTCGGGCTTGCAATCGCTCGTCACTAATTCGAATGTGGTCGGACGTCTGGCCGCTGCTCCGGCTATCCCGACGCCTGCTTTCAAGGTGCCGCGCACACTGGCCGACAACTACGCTCTGGACTCCACTTCAGCCACCGGCATCCCGGATCCGAACCTGGTCACGCCGTACGTTCAGCAGTACAACTTCGGCATACAGCAGGAAATTAAGGGCACAATCCTCGAGGTGCGCTACGTTGGGAATCACCTGGTCAAGGGCCTCCGCGGCATCGACTACAACCAGGTAAATATCAATGCCGGCGGTTTCCTCGCCGATTTCAAGCGGGCACAGCAGAATGGGCTTCTCTCACAGGCTGCGACCGGACGGTTTGACCCGCGCTACAACGCCAACATTTCCGGCAGCCAGCCAACGCCGGTCTTTAATTCTCTTCCTGGCGGAGGACTCCTGACGAACGCGACTGTTCTCGCTTATATCCGTCAAGGCGAGCCGGGCACGCTGGCGCAGTTGTACCAGACGAACGGTTTGAACGGCGATATCAACTTCTTCCCGAACCCCAACATCCTGGGAGGAAACGTCATCACCAACTACACCAATTCCAGCTACAACTCGCTGCAGACGGATCTCCGCCACCGCACGGCGAACGGCCATTACCAGTGGCAGATCAACTATACGTGGGCAAAGGTTCTCAGTGACGCGGCGGGTGACGGTCAGACGCGTTTTGAACCGTTCCTGGATAACAACAATGCCGCCATCGAGCGGTCGGTCGCTCCGTACGACCTTCGCCACGTGTTCAAGGGCAATTATGCTCTCGACCTGCCTTTTGGCAAGGGCCGGCACTTCGATATCAACAATCGCATTTTGGATGCGATCGCCGGCGGTTGGACTGCGGCCGGTATATTTTATGTCCAGTCCGGCACGCCGTATTCGGTGCTCTCTACTCGCGGGACGCTGAATCGCGGAGCACGTTCGGCGAACAACACGGCGGTCGCGGTGGGTGACTTATCGAACGTTACCGGTTTGTTCATGACCGGGAACGGCCCCTACTTCATCAATCCGGCGAACCTGAATCCGAGCGACAAGCGTGGCGTCGCTCCGGACGGATCGGCTCCGTTTGCGGGCCAGGTTTTCTACAACCCGGGTGCAGGCACTCTTGGTTCCCTCCAGCGCCGCATGTTCAACGGTCCCTGGAACCGGAACTGGGATGCTTCGCTGCTGAAGACATTCCGCATTACGGAGCGCCAGACGCTGCAGTTCCGCGCCGATGCCTTCAATCTGCTGAACCACCCGACGTTCTACGTCGGAAACGAGTCCAACAATTCAACGCGCTTCAATGTCAACAGCACCACTTTTGGCCGTATCACCTCGACCTTCAATTCATCTCGCGTGATGCAGTTCGGGCTGTACTACCGATTCTAGGCAAGCGGTTCTCGCAATCGGAAAGGCGGATGGGCAATGCTCGTCCGCCTTTTTTGTGTTTTCCGGCACAGGTGATCTCGATCCGGATTGAGTATACTGAAAGCCGATCCATGCGAGTGTTTCTCGTGCTGATTGCCGGTGCTTTGTTCCTTCATGCTGATGAAGCCAAGGAAGCGCGGCGCGCTCACAAAGAAGAAGCCCGGTACAACCGTCAGATTGGCAGGCAAGCTGCTAAAGACCGCAAAGTGCTCGAAAAACAACGCCTGAAACAAGGCAAGGCTGCCGGGAAAGCCGCCCATCGGCGCTAGGCGCGTTACACTGGAATCATCGAAGCCGTAGTCTCCATCGACCAACTTTACAGCGAGTTAGAAGCCAAAGTACGAGCTCTGCGTCCGGGCGAAGATCTCGCCCCTCTGCACGAGGCGTACGTCTTCGCGGCCGAGCACCACAAGCAGCAATTCCGCGATTCAGGTGAACCGTACATGGTGCATCCGCTGACGGTGGCCAGCATTCTTGCCGACATGCAGATGGACGTGGTGTGCCTGCAGACCGGCCTGCTGCACGACGTCGTTGAAGACACAGGAGTCACGGTCGAAGACATCCGGAAGAGCTTCGGCCTCGAAGTGGCGCGCTGTGTTGACGGGGTTACCAAGCTGACCAAGATCAGTATGCACTCGCGCGAAGAGCGGCAGGCAGAGAGCATGCGCAAGATGCTGCTTGCCATGGTGACGGACATTCGCGTGATCCTGGTAAAGCTGGCGGACCGGCTCCACAACATGCGGACGCTTGGCTGCGTATCGCGGGAGCGGCAGGAGCGGATCGCGCAGGAAACTCTGGACATCTACGCGCCGATCGCGCACCGCCTCGGCATGGGTAAGATTCGCGGCGAACTGGAGGATCTTGCCTTCAGTTACCTCGAGCCTGACTCCTACGCCGAGATCGTGAAGGAAATCGAAACACGGCGCCAGGCCAGCGAAGAGACCTTGCAGCAAATTCGGCTGGATATTCAGATGAAGCTCGGGCGCGAAGGAATTCCAGCTCGTGTCGATGGCCGGCTGAAACGCGCGTACTCGGTGTGGCAGAAGCTGAAGCGGCAGAAGATCACCGTCGACCAGGTGTACGATTTGATGGCCGTTCGCATCGTTACTGATTCTGTGAAGAACTGTTATGCGGCGCTTGGGGTGATTCACAACGAATGGCACCCGATTCCAGGCCGCATCAAGGATTTCATTGCGATCCCGCGGCCTAACCTGTACCAATCCCTGCACACTTCCGTCATGGGTCCAGGCGGAATCCCGTTCGAGGTACAGATTCGCACTGAAGAAATGCACCGGATTGCGGAAGAAGGCATTGCGGCGCACTGGAAATACAAAGAAGGCAAGAGAGAAGGGACGGACGACCAGCGAATCGCGTGGCTTCGCCAGCTTGTGGAGTGGCAGAAGGAGATGCGCGATCCGGGCGAATTCATGTCCACTCTCAAGGTGGACCTGTATCCGGAAGAAGTTTACACATTCACTCCGCTCGGCCGCGTAATCATTCTCCCGCGCGATGCGACCCCGATCGATTTTGCGTACTCGATTCACAGCGATGTCGGGAATACGTGTGTAGGAGCCAAGGTCAACGGCCGCATCGTTCCGCTCCGCTACAACCTCAAGAATGGCGACGTTGTGGAGATTCTGACGCAGACCGGCCACCTTCCGAGCAAGGATTGGCTCGCGATCGTCAAGACCTCGCGTGCCCGGAACAAGATCAAGCACGTGATCAACGCGACCGAGCGCGAGAAGGCGATCGAGATCGGTCAGAAGTTCCTGGAGCGCGAGGCCAGACGGCTGGGCGTTTCCTTGAGCCGGATTACGAAGGCCGACCTGGAGCGCGTCTCCAGCGATTACGGCTGCAGCAAGATGGAAGACCTGCATGCGGCGTTGGGTTATGGAAAATATTCCGCGCGGCAGGTCCTGCAAAAGCTCGCGCCCGATCAGATTATTGCTGAGGCCGAGGAGACGCCCAAGGCGCAACCGGAGGCGCCCAAGGAGCACGGCCCATCCGCGACGCAGGCCGGGCAAGCGGCGCAAGGCGACCTTGTCATCAAGGTGAAAGGGATCGACGATCTATTGGTCTATCGCGCGAAGTGCTGTAACCCGATTCGCGGAGAATCGATCATCGGGTATGTCACGCGCGGCAAAGGGATCGCCGTCCACTCCACCAACTGCACCAACGTGCAGAACCTCATGTATGAAGTCGAGCGGAAGATCGATGTGGAGTGGGCGCGGAGCGCAAGCGAGACGTTCCCGGTCCGGATGGTCATTTACACCGATGACCGGCCGGGCATGTTGAACCAGCTCACGTCGATCTTATTCAACGAAAACAGTAACATCCGCAGCCTGGAGGCGCGCAGCGATGACAAGCGCAATGGGGATGGCGCCATCGTCGAGATGACGGTGGAAATCAAGGATAAGCGTCAACTCGAGAAGGTTTCGTCCGCTATCCGGCGGATTCCGGGCGTGCGGGATATCGAACGGGTTCAGTAGATGCAGAAGAACGATCCAGAACACATTGCAATTTCTAAGTCCAAGGGAATCCAGATCGACTGGACGGACGGCCACCACAGCAGCTATCCGCTAGGATTGCTCAGAGACAAGTGCCCCTGCGCTGTGTGTACCGGCGCGCATGGGACCGAGCCGCAAAAGACCAACTATTCCAGGCCGGACGCGAATCCGTTCCAAATGTACAAGCCGGCGCTGAAAATGTTGCAGGTGGAACCGGTCGGCAACTACGCGGTGAAGATCTATTGGAACGACGGACACAGCTCGGGAATTTATTCCTACGACCACCTGCGCGAGATCTGCCCATGCGAAGCGTGCACGGCCGCCGCCACGCAAAAGAGTCACTAGCGCATCGGGCACCCTCAGGCAGGGGACTGATCTGGTATTCTCGCATCGTATGCCTCGCCTACTACTCGTAGCAGCGTTGTTCGCCTCCTTGCTGTTTGCGGCCGATCTCACCGGAACCTGGATCTTCGATGTCAACACAGACGCCGGAAGCGGCAATCCGACCTTCCATTTGAAGCAGAGTGGCGAGAAGCTGTCCGGTGACTACTCGGGTGCGCTTGGAACCGCCCA
>CAYXLI010000010.1:158111-225983 GCA_964464925.1 uncultured Solibacteraceae bacterium
TAAGAGTCATCTGAGTGTATTCTTGCTACTGACATGAGGCTTTCTATCTATGCAGTAGCGTTCCTGCTGGCCGGCTCAACGCTGGCATTTGCCAGCATCGCGGCCACCTCGGCACCTTATCCATGTGGAAACGCGAGAGCGGGTTATGGCGGCCTGTCCGCCGAAGCAAGTTCTGGCGGTTTATGCGGCATTTTCCCGAATATCTCGACCGCGAGCTTTGCCGATCAGGTCGAGATTATCGGACCGGTTTCGCAGGGCTTCGTGAGCCTGACTGCCTCTTTCACAGGATTTAGCTTCGACGGTGGTGATAAGTTTGGGACCGTGTCTCTGGGCGCTGCCGGAGTGTCATTTTGGCCGATATTCAATAACCAGCCTCTCATTTCCACTGTCGAAATCCCGTTCGTGACTGGAGTTCCGTTCCATCTTGCGGGCACGCTCCAGGCGGGTGCGAACGGCCTATACTCCCCCTATTCGACGGCGTATGCCCAAGGCCACCTGTCGATCAATTCGATTACAGTTATGGACCAGAATCACACGCCTCTGACGGATTACCAATACAAGAGCGATGCTTCCGCGTCCTACCCGTTTGTAGGGGGCACTACAGCCATACCGGTTCAAGCCTCATTCATTGACACACAATTTATTCCTGAGCCGCGGACCGCAGCTCTGCTTGCGGCAGGGCTGTTGGGACTGCTTAGGCGTCGACGTGGCCGCTGAAGAACCGGTCGATCTGCGCCTTATGCGCCACCGCGAGCCGGTCTGATAATTCGCGCATCTCCCCGGCCGGAAGCGGTTTGTATGCTTTGGCGACAGAGATGTTCTCGTCAATGAACTCAAGCTTCGGCATGCCGACCACTGCGGCTGAAACCGGCAGCGACAGCGAGTAGCGAATCAGCTTCTCTACCGGAGCCTTGCCGTTCAGGTGCTCCTGTGCGAATACTTTCATCGCGATGACGCCCAGCTTTTTCTTGTTGGCTACAGGAAGAGCAATCTGCTCAAAGCTGGTGGTGAGCAGTTCATTGACCTTCATTCCGCCTGGAGCGCTTGCCATTCCCGCACGCGCGGCGTTCAGGGCCATCTGAGTGCAATCGAAGTCGTGCCGTTCCAGGGCCGTTCTCAGGACCTCGGGATCCGTGTGGCTGGTCACGCCAATGAATCGCGTCATCTTCTGATCACGGAGTTTATAGAGAGCTTTCAGCACACCTGCTTCCGCCGCCGCGAGATCCTCAGCGGTGGTCAGCGAATGGATGTGGGTGAGGTCCAGGTGGTCCGTATTCAGGCGCTTGAGGCTGCCCTCGAAGATGCGCATGGCGTCGTCATATCCGCGAGCGTCGATCTTGGTGGCCAGAAAGATGTTCTTACGTCGCGGCGGGATCACCTTACCCACGCGCGTTTCGCTCTTGCCTTTGCCGTAGCCGTATGCCGTATCCACATACGTGATCCCCAGATCGAGCGCCTTGGTCAGTGCTTCGGCTGCCTTCTCGTCATCAGGATAGGAAAGGAACCGGCTGCCGCATCCGAACGCGAGAATCGAAACGCGCGCCCCTGTTTTGCCCAGGATGCGCGTAGGCATTCCGGTGGTACCGTCCACGTCCGCCCCTAGGGCCGTATGGGCCGCCAGAGTACTCAATGCTGCGGATTCCAGAAACTGCCGGCGGGAAATCGCCATGATTGCACCTCGCAAATCATGGTATCGCAGACCGGGCTAGCGGAGGGTTAGGCGAGTCGCGTTCTCGAGGTCGGCGTGGGCGCCCGCCGCATCTCCGGACGCTCTCTTCGCGGCCGCCCGGTTTCGCAGCGCATTTTCGTACGACGGATTGAGCCGCAAGGCAATCGAGTAATCTTCGATCGCTTTTTTGTATTGCTTCAGGCGGAAATAGGCGAAGCCTCTGCCGTTGTAGGCCTGTGCGAAATCGGACTTCTGTTGGAGGGCTTCATTGAATTCGGCGATCGCGGCGGCGAACTTGCCTTCGTTTGTGAGTTCTCGTCCCCGGCGGTTGTGGACTTCGGGCGGCATCGCTGCTGGTTTTGTCACAGCCGGGGCGGGGTGAACAGCAGTCGCAGGCGCAGGCGTGGGGGGACGCGCCTTTTCCGGCTGGGCGGCCGGAGGTGGCGATGCAGGAATACTCTTAGGCTGCGGCACGGCCGGCGCCAGTTGTACCATAGCGGCCGGTTTGTTCGGTTCAGGTACCGGAGTGGCCGTGGCTGGCGGTACCTGCTGTTTGGGTGCCGGCTGAACCTGAGGCGGCGCCGGAGCAACCGACACCAGCGGTTTGGGCTTAGATTCGGTTGGACTGACCTGAGGCCGAACGTACGCCGTGTCCTTGTGCTCCAGCCGCTCCGTTGCCAGTGCCATGAGGTCGTGCGCCTGCCCATAATCAGGGCGGATTCGCAACGCCTGCTGCAAGTCAACCACAGCATACGAATATCGTCCTAGCAGGTAATAAGCATTTCCACGGGCGCACCAGGCTTCTGCAAGGTTCGGATTCAGGCGGATAGCAGTAGTTCGGTCTTCCAGACCCTTTTCATGCTGCCCGAGGGCGTGATAAGACCCGCCCCTCACTACATATCCCTCCGCCCAATTGGGACGCAGCTCGACCACCTTGTTCCGGTCTGCCAGTGCCTTTTCGTGCTGACCTAACTCAGCATACGCCGTGCTCCTGGCGAGGTAATTCCGGGTTTCCGCAGGATCGAGTTCGATTGCTTTGTTGTAATCCTGAATCGCCTTCGCATACTGGGCATCTATGTGTTCCAGGGCGGCGCCGCGGAGCAGGTACGCGCGGGATACACCGGGATTGATCCGTATGGAGGAGTCCAGATCCGCGACAGCTTCTCTCCATTCGCCGGCCTGCCCATGTGCAAAGCCGCGGTCCAACAAGGCCACGGCGTCATTTGGTTGAAGCGCGATGGCGCGGGTCAGATCCTCAATGGCATCCCGGTAGCGCTCCATTTTGATGTAAAGTTGCCCGCGCCCGCGGTAAGGCTCCGGGGCATCCAACTTCATCCTGCTCGCGCGGCCCCAGTCTTCGAGCGCTTTATCGCGTGCATCGAGATTCTCATAAATCCGCGCTCTTGCGGCATACACGGTAAAGTGCTGCATGCCTAACTCAATGGCGCGCGTGTAGTCGTTCAGGGCTTCTTTGTTCTCGCCCAAATCCGCCAGGGCGTCGCCGCGGAGTTTTAGCGCTTCGGTATCCGAAGCGTTCAGCCGCAACGCCTCGGTAAGGTCATTCGCCGCATTCTGCGGCTGCTTCAGGTTGAGGTAAACTCTGGCGCGCTGGCGGCGGAGCGTGGCGTTATCGCCGCCGTTGTCTATCGCCGTGGTGTATGACTTGAGTGCGCGGTCGTACTGCCCGGAATTCTCGGCCCGAACGCCTTCTTCATAGGCGTCGCGCGACTTACGCGCATCGGGCCGTTGGGCCAAGAGCGTGGATGCGCAAACAGCAAGGAGTAAAGTAATTCGTAGGTAAATCAAGGATTTGCCTACCAGTGTACCCTTGCCTGGGACCGTCAGAGCAATCGGCTCCGGCTAACGCGCTAACATGGAAGACGGCCTATCCAAACCCATGAGTTGGTGGACGCGACAGAAGCCTTCCGTCTCCCCTGAAGGTACCGAAGAAAGCAGCAAAACGGTCAAGACCGAAGGTCTTTGGACCAAATGCGATAGCTGCGGGCAAATCACCTGGCGCAAAGCGCTTGAGGAAGGCCTGCATGTGTGCCCGAAGTGTGGTCACCATTTCAAGATCGACGCCCGAACCCGGCTCGACCTTCTGTTCGATGAGGGCACGTACGAAGAATTCGATACGGATCTGGTCTCTACGGATCCTCTCTCGTTCGTAGATTCCAAGTCCTACCTGGACCGCCTTGCAGCCATGCAGAAGAGCACCGCCCTCAAGGACGCTATTATCTCCGCAAGCGGCCTTCTGAACGGGCGGCGCGCGAATATTTGCGCGCTTGAGTTGAAGTTCATCGGCGGAAGTATGGGCGCTGTGATGGGCGAAAAAATCACCCGTGCTATCGAACGTTCGCTGGCCCACAAAGTCCCACTGATCGTGGTCTCCGCGTCCGGCGGAGCGCGCATGCAGGAAGGCGCGATCAGTTTGATGCAGTTAGCGAAAATCAGCTCTGCTCTTATGCGTTTGGACGATGCCCGCATCCCGTATATCAGCGTACTTACCGATCCGACGACCGGGGGTGTAACGGCGAGTTTCGCAATGCTTGGCGACCTGAACATCGCCGAACCTGGTGCACTGATCGGTTTTGCGGGCCCTCGGGTGATTGAGCAGACCATTCGGCAGAAACTGCCAGAAGGCTTTCAGCGGAGTGAGTTTCTGCTGAAGCATGGTTTTCTCGACGCGGTTGTGGCCCGCGGCGACATGAAGAACTACCTCGCCAACGCACTTGATTTCTTCTGCATATAGAATCGAAAGACAATGCGATGGCTGCCGTGCCTTACTTGCCTGTATCCTGCTTACTGGCTCGGCTCGTCCTGCGTGCATGCATTGCCGGCATTCCTGACCGCTGCCTTCCTCCGCTCCCACGTTGAAATCCTCGCGAACTGGACTGGCATGTTTGCGCAGGCTTCGGGCATGCGAACATACTTCCTTCCCGCGACGGCGGGTGCGCTGGCGCTGATTCTCGTCATCCTATTCCTGGTTTCGCGCGTGCAGCGTGCAGTTGCCGGATGGCTCGCCATCGCAGTGGGGTCTGCCGGATTATGGCGGTTCGCGACGTTTTTTCTATTCGGAAGTGGCCGCCGAACCGGTGTTTGGATCGGTATTCTGTTTCTGATTCCCGTCTCATTGGGCATTCGCTGGTTGTTCCGGCAGCCGCGGCCAGGCTGGGGAGCCGCCGTCGCAGTAACTGTGCTCGCCGTTGTGCTGGGCGTATGCGCGAAGGCGTTCGAACGGCAGACGCGCGAACAGCGCCGAGCCTCTGAGCGGGCTCTGCTCGAATCTGCGCCACCATTGCCGCGAACGGATTTTCCGCGTGTGATCAGGTTCCAGAAGGGGGTCAATTTCACTGCAGAGGCCCCGGGCGGCTATTTCTCCGGAAACGTTCAGCCGATGCTGCAACAACTGCGCGGCATGGGGGTGGACGCGATCGCCCTCATCCCTTATGGATCAAATCGGAAGGGTTCACCGCAGATTGGCATGAATATGGGTATGGAGCGCGATGAAGGCATCGAGAGGGTGTCGCGCATTGCCCACGCCCTCGGCATGAGTGTGATGCTCAAGCCTCAACTCTGGATTTTTCCCGGCTTCCCTGGCGACCAGGAGTTCGCGAACGATTCCGACAGGCGTGCCTGGTTCGAGCAGTATCTGCGTTTTGCGGAGCACAATGCGGAACTCGCCCGGCGCGTTCACGCGGACGTCCTCTGCGTAGGTGTCGAGTTCGTGAAACTGACCCGCTATGAATCCGATTGGCGCCGCATCATCGCGCGATCGCGCGAACTCTAC
Organism: uncultured Solibacteraceae bacterium; assembly: GCA_964464925.1. GTDB lineage: Bacteria > Acidobacteriota > Terriglobia > Bryobacterales > Bryobacteraceae > CAYXLI01. Next base: position 163,571 of record CAYXLI010000010.1, read on the forward strand.
CCAGGACCGCTCGTCTATGCGGCCACTCAGGGCGATGAGTTCGAGAACGTGAAGTTCTGGGATGCACTCGATTACGTCGGCCTGAACGATTACTATCCGCTTCCGGATTCACTTGCGATGAATGGTGTGCTGCAGCGCATCACGGCCGTGCAGAGCCGTTACAAGAAACCAGTCATCCTGACTGAGGTAGGTTTCACGAGCATGATAGCTCCGCACAAAGAGCCGTGGGGAGAAAATCCGCGGGCGATCTCCATGGAGGACCAGGCCCGATGCTACGAATCCCTGTTGCGCGCCATGTACAAACAACCATGGCTGGCGGGCATGTATTGGTGGAAAGTCGGGACAGACGGACACGGCGGTCCTGACGATGGATCCTTCACACCGTGGAAAAAGCCGGCGATGCAGGTTCTGTCTATGTGGTACGCGCGGCCGCGGTAGCTTGCCGTTTACGCCGGGAAATACTGCCGCACGGTGTTGAAACTGGCCTGGATGAACTCGGTCGCAATCCTGGTAGCTGTGGCTTCATCGTCTCCGACAACCGGCACAATTACCCGAACCAGAGCCGTGTCCGAACGGTTATACCGGATTGCGTCGGCGATCGAAAAAAATCGCGCGCGGTATTCACTGGCCACCACGCGATCTCTCGATTGATACCAGTACATGACGATGCTCTTGCTGTCGCCCTTCGCTACCAGGTAACGGTTGACTTCGATGGGACCGCGCCCAGGCACATCGATATGGACGAATTCCGATACGGACGGCACCCAGCCGCTGCCGGGCAGGCAGTTTTTCGGAGAGTGGGGCATCTGCCCGGTACGCTGCGTCTTGAAGTAGGCAACGAACAAATGTGCGGGCAACGGGGCTCCGGGCCGGCCGTAGGACCGCGTCAGCAACTCGTCCGCTTTCAGCACATCCTGCGTCTCTTTATCGACAACGCCTTCCTGCAGCAAACGCCAGTCCCCGATCTGAGCCGGAACTTCGCTAAGCGGCTTCTTCGGCGCAATCGCTTCGTTGCGGGTCATGCCGTATGTAATTACGGCCTGCAGGATCAGCACAGCCGTAAGGATCTGTGCGGCCCGCGAGTTCAGAAAACCGCGTTCACTTTGGCTGTTGGGCAAGGACATAGGCGTTGACGACTCTCGAAATGAGTTGATGGACGAAAATGAGGATCGCGAGCGCGATCATGAAAATGACCCAGCCGGACATCTCGTGCGGAAGTCCGGTCGCCAGATCGGGGCGGATCTCGCTCATGATGCCCGTAAGTGTTACCCGGCCGGCGTTCGCCACGATGGCGATCGGAATGGTGCACAGGAACAGAACCCAGCGCATCCAGCGGCGCTGGTCAAAGAAGTACGCATAAACAAGGGAAAGAAACGTGAGGGAAAGGAGGGATCGGATGCCGCTGCATGCTTCCACAACCGATAGTTTCTGGCTGGGCAATTCCAGGACGTTTCCATCGCGGAGCACGGGAACCCCCATCAATTCGAGAGCTGTGGCCGCGACTTGACTGGCAAACAATTGCAATGGAAATGTAATCCGGTTGTAGATAATGGCCGGAATCGGCACCATGAAAACCAGAAGCATCAACGGGAAGGCTAGAATCCTGAGGGCTTGGGTTCCGCCGAGGAAAAGCACGGTTCCCACAACAGATTCGATAAAGGCCATGCGCGTGGTGAACAATTCCGCGCCGATCGTCGCGATATACAGTTGAAATCCCGAAAATAGTACGATTGCCAGTCCCCAGTAGTTTGGCTTCAGGTCGATAGCCAGCAACTTCTCCCGGTTTTGCCACGCGATGTAGGCGGCAACGACAGGGACGAAGAAGCCATGTCCCATGTCTTCATCGTTGTTCCACTGTTTCACCAGCATCCACAAAACGGGTGCATAGCAAAGGACCAGGAGGGCGGAGAACCAGCCAATGGTAAGCCAATCGAAATTGCGCTTCGGGGGTTGGTTTACGGGTGCGGGCGTTACAGGCGCGGCTACAGAGCTCATTCGTGGACCACGGATTCGACGATTGAAACAGCTTTTCGTACCAGACCAGCAGCCGCCAGACGTCTAGAATAGAGTCAGTGACCCGCTACAGGTTACCCAATTATTTTACAACGATCGCCAGCCTCGTGTTCGCCGTCAATGCGCTGGGCGGTCCCGCCTTCTTCCCTCTGAGGGATATCAGGGAAGGTATGCGCGGCGTGGGCCGGACCGTGTTCCAGGGCGACCGCGTCGAGGAATTCCAGGTGGAAATCCTCGGTGTGCTGGAAAATGCAGGTCCTAAGCAGTCCATTATCCTGGCGCGTGTCTCCGGCGGACCGCTGGAGCGAACCGGGGTGATGCAGGGGATGAGCGGCAGTCCGGTTTATATCGACGGGAAGCTGGTTGGGGCGCTCGCGATGGCCTTTCCTTTCTCTAAAGAGCCGATTGCGGGAATTCGGCCGATTGAGGAGATGGTTCAGGTTGCCGCAGGTGGCGGACCACTCGCGCAGGTGCAAGGAGCGGTACAACTCGCCGATACTTCTCTCACGGCTCATTTCCCGAAGCGGGAAGAGGCGCGCGAATCCAAGCTGGCGGAAATCATGACCCCGATCTCGTTCAGCGGGTTTACTCATAACACTCTCGAGGCATTCGGGATCCAGTTGCGCGCACTTGGGCTGGAGCCTCAGCAGGGCGTTTCCGGGGGCGCCACGTCCAGCGCAAGAAAACAGAACAATGCGCCTCTGGAGCCCGGGTCCATGATCAGCGTCCAGATGATTACCGGAGATATGAGCGTAGGCGCAGATGGAACGGTCACCCACATCGACGGAAATAAAATCTACGCGTTCGGTCATCGATTCATGGCGCTCGGCAACGCGGATATGCCGTTCTCCCGTTCCAATGTGATCACGCTGCTGCCAAACCTGCAGTCATCCTTCAAGATCTCAACGAGCGGCGATTTCCTGGGCACAATCACATCGGATCGCAATGCGGCTATCGTCGGGGAGCTTTCCAGAAAGCCCCGCATGATCCCATTAAACATCTGGATAAAAGGTGCTGCCCCGATGAAGTACCACATGGAGATGGTCAACGATCCGCTGTTGTCTCCACTGCTATTGCAGATGGCTCTTTATTCGACGCTGGACGCCACTGAGCGTACGCTCGGGCGTGGCAGCGTCGCCGTGCTCGGCAAAATTGAATTTGAGGGCTTGCCGCCGGTGGAGATCCATAATATTTTCGCGGGGGACTTCAATGTACCCTTGCAAGCGGCTCTTTCAACAGCGCTTCCGCTCGGCTATGCGCTCCAGAACAATACGGATGGCCTCAAGCTCCGAAGTGCATCTTTGGAAGTCGAGTCGTATACGGAGAAGCGGCAATTGCAAATCGATCAGGTCTGGGCATCGCGGCGCGAAGCCCATCCGGGCGAAGAATTCACGATTACGGCTCTACTGGAGGGCGATCACGGTCAGGAGGTTCGGCGCGAACTGAAGTACCAGGTACCGGTAGGTGCGCCGACCGGCCCTCTCTACATAACCGTAGGCGACGGAACCACCACCAACGTTGCGGATTACCAGCAGTTCTCGCTCACGCAGCCGCGCACTGGCGAACAAATCGTTACGTTCCTGAACAGGCTGCGCGGCAACAACCGCGCGTATGTGAGGCTCTGGCGTTCGGATCCCGTCTTTCAAGTGCAAGGCCAGGACCTGGTGAATGCCCCGGCCTCGGTAGCGATGGTGCTCGCCAAGGCGCAGGGAGCGTACGGATCCAACACGCCTCGCTCCGCCAAAGTTGCCGAGTTGGATATGCCTATTGAGAACGGCTTCGTCGTTACCGGTGCGAAAACCATCCAGGTGGATATCAAGGAATGATACGAGGTTTACTGCTCCTCTTCACCGCTGCCGGTTTGACGCAGGCGGCCAACACGGCTGCCTGGGAGCTGAACAATTATCAGGATTTTTCTAAGGGGAAGTTCAGTGGGCTGTCCCTCAGCCGCGACGGGCGCATGACGCTCGCGCCCGCGATGCAGACTCTGTTCGCGTCGGAGCAGCCCTATGTATGGAGCGTTGCCCAGTCGTCCAATGGAAGCGTGTATTTCGGCACAGGCCACCGGGGCCGGGTATTTGCGGTTGATCCAGCCGGCAAGGGATCGGTCTTGTGGACTTCTTCGCAGCCGGAAGTATTTGCGGTCACCGTGGCGCAGGATGGAACCGTCTACGCGGGCTCCTCTCCCGATGGCAAAGTTTACCGGATCAAGGATGGAAAGGTGGCGGAGTTCTTCACGCCTAAGGCTCATTACATATGGGCGCTGCATGTGGGCGCGGATGGGTCAGTCTTCGTGGGTACTGGTGACCCGGGGCGCGTTTACCGCGTCAGTCCGAACGGGCAGGGTGAAGTCTATTTCGACAGTGGCCAGATGCACATCACGTGCCTGAATACCGACGGTCGCGGGGCGCTCCTGGCGGGCAGTGAGCCGAATGGGCTGCTCTATCGCATTTCCGCTAAGGACAAAGCCTTCGTGCTGTACGACAGCAACCTGCCGGAAATCCGTTCGATCTCGGTTGCTCCAGATGGCACTATCTACGCAGCCGCTCTCGGCGGGTCGATATCGCAAAAGACAACTGCCGCCACCAGCGGCGGCACATCAGTCACGAGCACCACCACAGTGACCGCGCCGGCCACCACGATCACGGTCACCGACGAAGCCGCCAGCCAGAATGCAGCCGAGATCAAGCCGCCGAAGACCGAGGCATCCAAGCAGCAAAATACGGTGCAAGCTGTGACAGCGCCTACTCCCCAGGTAGTCGAGATGATGGGTGTAGAAAAATCCGCGGTCTACCGCATCAACCCCGACAATACGGTGGAAACCTTGTGGACCTCTAAAGACGAAAACGCGTATGACTTGTTGGTGTGGGGCAAGGAACTCCTGTTCGGGACGGATCAGCAGGGGCGGATTTACCGTCTTGGCGCAGACCGCCGGCTGACGCTGCTGGCCCAAACGAATGAAGGCGAGACAACGCGGCTGCTGCCTTCTCCGGATCGCAAACTGCTGGTTGCAACAGGCACTATGGGGAAACTGGTCCGCCTGTCTGACACGCCAGGCGCTTCCGGAGTTTACGAATCGCCCGTGCAGGACGCCTCCACGGTGGCTCGTTGGGGGCACCTGAGTTGGCGAGCGCAGAACGTTCCCGGCACGAAACTCAGCTTCCGGACACGATCGGGAAATTCAGCTCGGCCTGACAGCACTTGGAGCGACTGGTCCGAACCGCTAAGTGATGCGCGAGGCTCCAAAATCGCCAGTCCCAATGCACGCTTCATCCAGTTCAAAGGGGAGTTCACTGGCTCTAACGGAAACAGTCCGGCCCTGACCGGCGTAACCTTGGCATATCTGCCGCAGAACACGCCGCCCGTTGTGAAGTCGATCAATGTGACAACCCAACTCGGAGCAGCCCCGGCCACATCGCGCGTCACCGCTCCCGCTTCGACGCCCTCCACCGCAACGTACAGTGTTACGGTGACGGACACAGGGGACGCGACTGCGTCCGCGGCAACGGGAACACCCACGCAGATGTTATCGAGGGGAGTGTCGCAGCAGATTCTCGTAAGCTGGCAGGCGGAGGATCCCGACGGTGACCGCCTGCTTTATTCCGTATATTTTCGTGGTGAGGAAGAGACGGCTTGGAAGCTGTTGCGAGGCAACTTTGCGGAAACCTCGATTCTATTCGATGGCGACGTGTTCGCCGACGGGAAATATCTATTCCGCGTAGTTGCGTCGGACAAGCTGTCCAACCCGGGAGGCAGCGCGCGCGAAGCGGAGCTGGTGAGCGCCCCGGTGCTGTTCGACAATACGCCTCCTGTCGTAAAGGCAGGCGCTGCAAGGCGCATTGGCAATCGCGTGGAGATCGACATTGAAGCGGCAGACGCGGCGGGCACGCTGCGGCGCGCCGAATATTCCGTGGACGCGAACACGTGGGTTCCGCTGGAAGCCTTGGACGGAGTGATTGACGGGCCGGAGGAGAAGTTCCTGCTGAGGCTGGAGAACCTGGCGCCCGGTGAGCACCTGATCGTCATTCGAGTCTATGACTCTTCCAACAATGCAGGGCTCACCAAAGTGCTGGTTCAGTGATTACTGCTGATCGTATCCGGTAAGACGGCGAACCCAGATGTTCCTGTAGCGAACTGGTGTGCCGTGGTCCTGAAGTCCGAGAGGCTCCTCGGCATCGTGCGGCGAATAGTGGGCGACCTGTCTGTGCACCATAGCGCCGATAATCTCCTGATGGTCGTGCAGCAAGACGCCGTTTTCGAAGACTGTAACAGTCGCGGGCTTCGCCACTTTGCCGCCTTCAAACTTCGGCGCCTTGAAGACGATGTCATAGACGTTGTACTGCCCGGTGGGCCTTGAGGCATTCACGAGCGGCGGCCATTGCCCGTAGATCGAACCTGCCTGGCCGTCGGCGTAGGTCGGATTGTTCCACGAATCCAGTACCTGAATCTCATATCGATGCATGAGCAGTACGCCGCTGTTGCCGCGTGACTGGCTGGACCCTTTGATCACCTCGGGTGAGGCCCATTCGATGTGTAGCTGGATATCCCCGAACTTTTCTTTAGTGACCAGGTCACCTGTACCGCCGACGCATTCGAAGTAGCCGCTGCCGAGCTTCCATGCGGCTGGCGCTGCCTGACCTTTCTTGACGTTCTGCCAATGCGAAAGATCCTTCCCATCGAACAGCACGATGGCGTCGGACGGGGGTTGGCCGGGCTGCGCGCCCGGGGTGACCATCCTGGGCCGGGGGCGATCGATGTCATGGACTTTCCATTTCTGCCCCGGTAATTGTGGCGTATCGGAGTATCCGATCGGTTCGGATTTCTGTGCGGCTGCCCAGGACAGAGTCAGGACGCCGGCTGAAACGAGAGTGAAAATGGTGCGGCTCATAGAACGCAGAAACAGATTATCAGAATGTTGGGAACTTCGAAGGTTTTCGTGCGTACTCACCTATTTGAGGAGGCACTGTCCTTGAAGCACGTTATTCGCAGGCTAATGCGCTCACCTATGTTCTCAGCCATCACACTAATTACACTCGCCGTGGGAATTGGCGCGACCACTGCGGTATTCAGCGTGGTGAACGGAGTGCTTCTGAAGCCTCTGCCGTATCCCGAACCCGAACGCCTGGTTGCCATCTGGCAAACCGCGCCTGGTTTGAACATCAGCGAGTTGAACGCATCCCCTGCAACCTATTTCATTTACCGCGAACAGAGCAAGGTGTTTGAAGATGTCGGACTGTGGCGTGACGAAGCCGTGAGCATTACCGGTATCGCGCAACCGGAGCGGGTTAACAGCCTCGTTGTGACCGACGGCATGCTGCCGATCCTCGGCATTCAACCGCAATTTGGGCGATGGTTCTCCCGCAAAGATGATTCGCCCGGAAGCCCGGAGACCGTGATGTTGTCGCACGGCTACTGGCAACGCCGCTTTGGAGGAGACCGGAGCGTCATCGGCCGGAGGCTTCTGATCGACGGCAAGGCGCGCGAGGTGATCGGCGTGATGCCGCCAACCTTCCGGTTCCTGGAAACGGACGCGGAAGTAATCCTGCCTTTCCAGTTGAACCGCAGTAAAGTCTTCGTCGGGAACTTCAGCTACCAGGCTGCAGCACGCTTGAAACCGGGAGTGACTCTGGAGCAAGCCAATGCCGATGTGGCACGTATGCTGCCGATGCTTTCGACGACCTTTCCCCCGCCGCCGGGCTTCAATGTCCAGATGCTGCAAGAAGCGCGCCTAGGCCCTTCTGTTCGTCCCCTGAAGCACGATGCGGTGGGAGATATAGGCAAAGTGCTCTGGGTATTAATGGGGGCGATCACTATCGTGCTATTTATCGCATGTGCGAACGTCGCGAACCTGCTTCTCGTGCGGGCAGAAGGCCGCCAGCATGAGCTTGCCGTGCGCGCCGCCCTTGGTGCCGGTTGGGGGCAGATCGCGAGGGAACTGCTGCTGGAAAGCATCTCGCTCGCGCTCGCCGGTGGTGCGCTCGGCGTCGCTCTCGCTTATGCGGGGCTTCGTATTCTGGTCTCGTCCGCTCCGGCTGGATTGCCCAGGTTGGAAGAGATCGGGATCGATCTGCCGGTGCTCGTGTTTGCATTTCTTGTTTCACTCGCAGCCGGTGTGCTGTTCGGCCTGTTGCCGGTGTGGAAGTATGCAGGGCCGCAACTCGGAACGGGCTTGCGGGAAGGGAATCGCAACGCCAGCCACGGGAAGGAGAGGCACCGGGCGCGCAGCACGCTGGTCGTGGTGCAGGTTTCGCTCGCCTTGGTCCTGTTGATCAGTTCCGGCCTCATGATTCGGACACTGAATGCGCTGCAAGACGTAAAGCCCGGGTTCACCCACGGTGAGCAGTTGCTAACAATGCGTGTGTCGATTCCGGAAGCGCAGGTGCCGGATCCGGAGCGAGTGGCGCGAATACAGCAAGAGATGCTGCGCAAAATGAGTGAGGTGCCTAGCGTGGTCTCCGTGGCGATGGCGAACTCTATCACCATGGATGGCAACACGAGCAATGACCCGGTCTTTGCTCGCGACAAGGCATACGCAGAAAACCAGATTCCGCCAATTCGCCGCTACAAGACGATCTCGCCCGGCTTCTTCGATGTGATGGGCCGCGCCTTCGTTGCGGGAAGGGATTTCACCTGGACGGACGTCTACAACCGGAGCAATGTTGTTCTTGTGTCGGAAAATCTCGCGCGAGAATTGTGGGGCAGCCCCGCGGCGGCGGTCGGTAAACAGGTTCGCGAGGCTCCGAAGTCGCCTTGGCGCGAGGTGATCGGCGTGGTCGCCGATGAGCGTGATAACGGTGTCAACCAGAAGGCACCCGCCATTGTCTACTGGCCGGTATTGGTCAACGATCTTTGGGGGGAAAAGGTGGCCGTGCGGCGCAGCATGGCTTTCGTAGTCCGCAGCAGCCGTACGGGCACGGCGGATTTTCTCAACCAGTTGCAGCAGGCGATCTGGTCGGTGAACCCGGACGTGCCGGTCGCACGAGTACGGACCGTGGAAGCGATCTACAAGCGATCCCTGGCGCGCACTTCGTTTACGCTGTCTATGATCAGCATCGCGGCCGGGATGTCCATGCTGTTGGGTTTGGTCGGCATCTACGGTGTAATCTCTTACTCGGTTACCCAACGCACGCGCGAGATTGGAATTCGAATGGCTCTCGGCGCGCAGCATCCACAGTTGCGCGCAATGTTCGTGCGGCACGGGCTGTTGCTGGCCGCCATCGGAGTCGGGATCGGACTCGCCGCAGCCGCTACCTCCAGCCGGTTGCTCAGCGTGCTGCTGTTCGAGGTAAGTCCGTTAGATCCTATCACGTACGCCATCGTGTCCATGGGCCTGCTGATTGCCGCGATGCTGGCTAGTTATTTCCCGGCCCGGCGCGCCACTGGGGTAGATCCGATCAACGCCCTCAGGACCGAATAGAGACCGTTATCCCGATGCCGTGCCGGCGGCCGGGGCCCTGCGACTTCCTTGGACGTACGGATAGTGATGCGTACCAGCTATTTCCTATCGCGCTGGCGGCGCCATTCAAACATCACAACTCCTGCCGCGACACTCACGTTCAAAGACGAGATCTGGCCGGCCATCGGAATGTGTACCAGAAAATCACAGTGCTTCTGTACCAACTGATGCATGCCTTTGCCCTCGCCGCCGAATACCAGCGCGGTAGGGACAGCATATTCTACGCGGTCGTAGCGCTCCAATCCTCGTTCGTCCAGGCCGTAAATCCAGAAGCCGCGCTTCTTCAGGTCCTCGAGCGTGCTGTTCACGTTGCTGACTCGCACGACCGGAGTGTACTCAATCGCGCCTGCGGAAGACTTGGCCACGGTCTCGGTCACGGGAGCGGCGCGCCGCTCCGGGATGACGACCGCGTCGGCACCGGCAGCGTTCGCCGATCGAATGATTGCGCCAAGATTATGCGGGTCCTCCACTCCATCCAGCACAACGACGAGCTGCGCGGTTTCGAGAACGTCGTCTTTGCGTGCGTACTGTGTTTGGGCTCCGAACGCGACAATGCCTTGATGATTCGCTCCATTCGCAGCACGATCAAGCGTGTTCCGCGGCTCGAACCGGATCGGAACGTGCCGCTGGCGGCAGAGGTCGATGATTTCCTGCAGCCGTGCGCCTCCGGCTCCTTTCGCAATCAGGACGCGGTCCAGAGGGCGGCCGGCTAACAATGCCTCGCGGATGGGATGAACGCCTATAAGTGCACTCACAATCCCGATAGTAGCGAAACTCTGTGGGGCGCCCGACGTCTACAAGGCAGCAGGAGCGTGGGCTGCTTGAGCTATTTGCTTCGCGGCCCCTCTTGCCCAACCCAGTGGTCCCAGGCGGCCCTTGCGATCGCCGCTATCACTCCTTCACGCGTTTCCTCGCTCGCGCGCGAGTCTGACACGAATACCGCAATCGCAAGGTGTCTTTCATCGGGAAGCGTCACGATGCCGATGTCGTTCGTGGCGTGAGTGAGGCCCTCACTTGTTCCGGAAGTGCCGGTTTTGTGTGCTACTTCAATGCCGCGCGGCAGATTTCCCTTGAGGCGGTGGAGACCGGTGCCGGTATGGATCATCATTCCTCGAAGCAATTCCTGGCTGGCTGGGGGAAGGACCCGTCCCTCGTGAAATGCCTTCAGCAGTTGCACCGCGGCCGCCGGAGTCGCGTAGTTCCGATACTGCACACTCACGTCGGCGCCAATGTCTTTTTCCGTATTCGCGATAACGAGATCTTTGATACCGAGACTTCGCACGAACGCATCGGCACGCTCAGGCCCGCCGATGAGCCGCAGCAAGATATCGCACGCTGATCCATCGCTTTCGGCTACGTTGTAGTCCAGCAACTCCTTTAGCGAGATGCTGACGCCGCCCTGGGGATACTTATCCCGAAGGGGACTGTGCTGTCCTGGTCCGACATAGTCCTCCTTGCGGATCGGGATGGCCTGATCGAGCCGCAACTTCCCCTCGGCTACATCGTGCAGCACCGCCATCGCGATAGGGAATTTGTAGACGCTCTGCATCGGGTACCGCTCCAGCGGATTCAGCGCCACGCTCTCCCCTGTCTCAATCAGCAGCGCGGCCGCGCCCACGCGCCCGTGAGCCTGCTCAGCGATTTGAGCAAACTGGTTTTGAAGGAGAACAGCAAGGAGGAGAGCAGGCGCCATAAATATCTGGTGCGGATGATAGGACTTGAACCTACACGGGGTCTCCCCCACTGGAACCTAAATCCAGCGCGTCTGCCAATTTCGCCACATCCGCACGGATGGGATGCCTCTCGAATTGTAGCATTCGCGACTCGATGAAACTGCGGGAGTTAAGACGTGTCCAACGTGAGTGGCCGCAGATTATGACGTAATTATCGTAGGCGGCGGGCCCGCCGGGCTGAGTGCGGCTTTAATGCTTGGGCGATGCTTGCGCCGCGTGCTTGTCTGCGACGCTGGGGATCAGCGCAACATCCGGTCGCGTGGTATGCATGGCTATCTCACACGCGATGGGATACTGCCTGGCGAATTCCTACAGTTGGCGCGCGAGGAAGTGGGCCGTTACGGCGTCACAATACGCGAATGCACAGTGATGCGCACCGGTATGGCGGACCGGAACTTCAGTGTCGAGTTGCTGGACGGCACTCACATAGTCGCGCGAAAACTCCTGCTGGCCACGGGCGTGGTGGACCGCATTCCCGAAGTGGAAGGGCTGCGGGAACTCTATGGAAAGAGCATCCATCATTGCCCATACTGCGATGCTTGGGAATACCGGGGCGGCGCGATCGCCGTGTATGGGAATGGCAGCGGAGGCATGGCGCTCTCGCTCGCGTTGAAGGCCTGGACTCCGGATGTCATTCTCTTCACCGATGGCGAAGCGCGCCTCCGCGCGCGGGAACGGTTTCGCCTGCAAAGGAACAACATCCAAGTGATCGAGACCGCAATTCGACGAGTGGTTGGTGATGCCGGAAGACTCCTGGCAGTTGAGTTGAAAGACGGCTCTCGCCTTCACCGGGATGCGCTGTTTTTCAGCACCGGGCACGATCAACGATCTCAGATGGCCCAGCAGCTCGGATGCCCGATCTCGTTCAAAGGTGCCGTGCGCACTAGTCGCGCGCAAGGCACGCCGGTTCAGGGTCTCTATGTTGCAGGCGACGCGTGCCACGACGTGCACTCCGTGGTCGTCGCGGCGGCTGAAGGTACCAAGGCTGCGATGGCCATCAATAAAGAACTGACGCGCGAGGATCTGGCCTGACAGGACCTAGCCGTTCGGCTAGCGCACTACCTAGACCTTTTTCCGATGTGCGCCGGGCTTTTGTACTCCAAGCTGGAAAGCAGGGAGTCATAAATGGCAACTACAACTTCTGGCGCACTTCAAACGCTTTCGAACGATCTGGCCACGGCCGTCGAGAAGGCTGGCAGCTTCGTAATGGCGGTGAATGGCCGCGAGCGTACCCCTTCCAGCGGCATCCACTGGCGTAAAGGGATCGTCGTTACTACTGACCACACGCTGAAGCAGGACGAGGGCATCACGGTCACGCTGACCGGTGGCCAATCTCTTGACGCAACCCTGGTCGGACGCGATCCGAGCACCGATCTGGCCGTGCTCCGTGTCAACGAGTTGGACACGCCTGCGTCCGAATTCCTGGATGGCTCATCTATTAAGGCCGGACACATCGTGCTGGCCATCGGGCGGGGAGTGACGGCAAGTCTCGGCATCATGAGCGCAGTCAGCGGCGCATGGCGCACCTGGCGTGGCGGGGCCGTGGATCACTATCTCCGGCCGGACGTGTCGATCTACACAGGATTTTCAGGAGGCGCGCTAATTGATGCGCAGGCTCGCGTTCTGGGCGTGAACACTTCGGGGCTGTCTCGCGGCAGTGGCCTTACAGTACCCAAGGCAACCGTGGATCGCGTTGTTGACGAACTGACATCCCGCGGACGCATCCTGCGCGGATACTTGGGGATCGGAATGCAGCCGGTGCGCATCCCGGGAGCTCACGGCGGAGGCGGGCTGATTGTGCTGAGCGTCGAAAAGGACGGACCTGCGGATCGCGCCGGCATTCTTCTTGGGGACATTTTGCTCAGCTTCGACGGCAATCCGCTCAAGGACACTGATGACTTGCAGTCAGTCCTGGGAGGAGATCGCATTGGCAAAACCGCTCCCGTTCAAGTGCTGCGCGGCGGCGCGGTTACCAGCCTGCCGGTCACCGTGGGAGAACGGCCGTGAACGCGACGCTTCTGGGCGTGGATCTTTCCTCTGTTACAGAACAGATCCGCCGCTCGACCGTGAAGGTACGGGAGGGAAGGCGAGGCGTAGGCTCCGGCGTGATGTGGAGAAGCGAAGGACTCATCGTAACCAACGCGCATGTGGCCCAAGCCCCCACTGTGCATGTGGAGACCGCGGACGGCCGGATCTTCCCCGCAGCGGTCGAGAAGCGGGACACGGTACGCGATCTGGCAAGCCTGCGCGTGCCAGCCCGTGGCTTGCCCGCTGTCTCCATCGTTCCCGCCGCCCAGTTGCGCGTGGGCGATTTGGTGATTGCCGTCGGTAATCCGTTAGGCGTTACAGGGGCGGCCTCGACGGGGATCATACATGCAATCGGACCAGCGGACGGCTTCGAACATCAATCATGGATCCAGGCCGATGTGCGGTTGGCACCGGGTAACTCGGGTGGACCTTTAGCGGATGCGCGTGGCCGCGTCGTTGGAGTCAACAGCATGATGAATCGCGGCCTGGGGATGGCGGTACCGTCGGATTCAGTTGAACGCTTTCTCAGCGATCCGGAAGAACAGCCGAAACTTGGCGTGACCTTGCAGGGCGTGCGCGTTCCTCCGGGCCGAAAGGGGCTCGTAATCGCAGAACTCGAGCCTAACGGCACGGCCGCGCAATCAGGCTTGAGACTCGGCGATGTGCTGGTTGGTTGCGAAGGGCGCCCATTCCGCCGGCCCGCAGATTTGCTCGCAGCCATGCGAGAGAGCGTACGAGGGCGGCCCGTACTGGTAACTCTGATCCGCGGCGGTAGAGAAAGGCAGGCGGAGGTGGTGTTCCGCCGGTGACACGAGTCCTGGTGATTGCGTCGTCGGAGGTTGTACGCGCTGGCTTGGAGGCTGTCGTGCGCTCGTCTACCGAACTCGATCTGGCCAGTGAGGCGGGCGCCGACGTCGTGCTCGTAGACGGAGACGACTTCGACCCTGAGGAATCCGGCACGCCATTCGTCCTCTTGACCGGCCACTCGGCTACGCCTTCCGCGGCCGGCGCCGTGCTTCCACAATCCGCAACCCGCACACAGATCATCGCTGCTATCCACGCCGTGGCGGCCGGACTGTTGGTGCAGCATCCGGACCTGCAGCGGCGCGAACCGCCTATCCAACCTGCGCAAGCACTCACGGAACGGGAGATCCAGGTGCTCGGTATGCTCAGCCAGGGACTAGCGAACAAAACCATTGCGTGGAAGCTAGGCATCTCTGAGCACACCGTGAAGTTTCACGTCTCCTCCATCTTTACCAAGCTGAACGTCTCCAGCCGGACGGAAGCAGTCACGCTGGGTGCGCGCCTCGGTCTCGTCCTGCTGTGAACTGAGTGCAACAGTTTCCCGCCTTGGCCATCCAAATAAAAGGAGACAAGGGTATGAAATTCTTGGCGGCTCTAGTTCTGCTCGCTTTTGGTATTACCGGATGTTCCAATTCGCGCGATGCCGTCCACGCCAATGAAAACAGCGCGACCGCGCAACAACGAAAAGAATGGCAGATGCAAATCGAGCAGCGTCTGAAGAGGATCGATCGAGAGATGGACGAACTGGTGGCGAAGGCGGATAGTGATGCTAATGTCGCCAGGATGAAAGGAAAGAACCGTTACTACGAACGCATGGCCGAGTTGCAGAAGCAGCGGACCGATACGCGACAGAAATACGAATCACTCCGCAAGACAACGAACCAGAAATGGGAGCAGTTGAAAGCCGAAGTCGACAAGGCCGCCGACGCGATGGATCAGGCGTGGCGGAATTTCCTGCAGGAACTCAGGTCCTCAAACGGCGAAAGCCCGGTCCGAAGACCGGGCTTCCTCCAGATCGAACGCGCACCAAATGTCAGGCGAGCGCTTGCGCTTTATGCATCATCTCCGTCATCTGATCTTTCAGATGCAGCTTCAGTTTTTTGAGGCGAACCTCTTCAATCTGCTCCTGTTCGGAGAGCGCGTGTTTGGCTTCAAGAGCCTCAAGCAGCCGGTCGTATTCGGCGTGCTTGGACGCAAGCTCACGGAAGTGCTCATCCGTTGCCATCAGGTGCGCTTTCAATTCATCTTGGTTAAGATTCTCCATATTGTGGGCTCTCCTTGTATGAACAACCTCGCCCGAGTCAGGCCTTGCAAGTACGGTCGGCTCGTGACACTTAACTCTTAACACGTTTTAATGAAGATCACAACTTCATTAAAACCGCATCTTCTCTAGGGTCTTCGTAGTATTCTCTCCTGTGGCCGTACTCGGTAAACCCCAGCTTTTTGTACAGCTGCCGGGCTGCTTTGTTGGACTCTCGAACCTCTAAAAAAATCTCCTTCGCTTTAATAGTTTGTAACAGTACTGAAGCCACTCCTTGGCGCCGCCACGCCGGGTCAACCACAATGTTTAAGATCTCAGCTTCCCCTGCTGTGGTCCGGGTGGCAATGAAGCCAATCACCTGGGAGGACGCCTCAGCCACGAACAGGTCGTACTCGAGATAAGTCGCCGGGTGCCAGCTTGAATTGCCTTGAATGCGCCCGATTGCCTCGACGTCATGTGCGTTTGCGCGGCGAACGGAGAAGCTCATTCCACAGATTCCTTTGCAGTTTACCGATCTGCTGCCAATCGAAGTTGCGCAAAGCGTGCTCCCGTGCGGCCGCCGAGAGGCGTAACCGCTCCTCAGGCTGCTCCAGCAGCCGAACCGTTGCAGCGGCGAATTCGGCTGCCGAGTCGGCGATCGAAACACTGATCCCGTTTTCAAGGCCCAGTCCAGCGCACCCTGATGTGGTGGATACAACCGCACGGTTCATCGCCATCGCTTCCAACACTTTCAAGTTTGTACCCGCCGAGACCCTGGTCGGGACAACTACCAGATTCGACTGTATATAAAGCGGCTTTACGTCGGCTACGAATCCGAAACGTTCTGTGCGCGCCGGCGGAAGTGCATCGAAATAGAGTTCGGGATCCGGTCCGGCGACTACGGTAAGCCGCGCATCCGGTATCCGCGCGAGAACCATTGGCCAGACCTCCTCCGTAAAGAACCGGTATGCCACCACGTTCGGGAAATGACGAAACGAACCCACGAAGAGAATTCGATAGCCTGGCGTCTCCGGTTGCGGTTCGAATCGGATCAGGTCCACACCGTTGGGAATCGTGACGCCTCCCGCCAACTCGCGGTCCTTATCCGACATCACCACAACGGTCCGAGCCCGACGGATCGCGCTACGTTCATACCGGCGCCATCTCCACCAGTTCCACCAATTGGACAGCGTCGGCTCCCGGTCATAAACCTGCCGGAACAGATCGAAGGTCACGTCATGTTCCACGAGGACATCCGGTGCATACTGAGCCATCTGTGTATACTCGGCCTGCAGCAAATCGAAGCTCGTATTACGAAGCAGACGGCGGAGCAGCGGGACCCGAAACTCGGCCACTTCCGGAGGGACTAAGGAAGCCCACCGCGGCTCCCGATAGCGTGGGTTGGGCAAGAGGTAGACGCGGCTGCACAAGTCCAGGACCGGCTTCACGTCGTCGGTCTTTTCCGCAAACGCGAAGAGTGTCAGATTGAAATCTCGAGCAGCCTCCCGCAACAAATGGAAGATGCGGACCGCGCCGCCGTGGCTGAGGGGATAAGGGAAGTACGGACTGACGACAGCAACATGCGGCTTGGCCGGATCAAACGCGCGCCCCTCAAATTGTTCATATGTCCCGGGTACGCGCGAACGATCCTTCTTCCAGGGCGCTATCCACACCGGCCGCAGGAAAATGCGGTCCAGCGCCACGCCCCGCATGAAAAGAACCGACGCGATCCACGACCGCAGTTGCAGGTGGTGCCGTTCCAGCCGGTCGTTATACGCCAGAATCTTGCCCGGAGCCATGCGCCATGCCGCACGGCGCAACGCGGCATATTCGGCATCGGTGCGGATCAACATCGGCGCCAGCCCGATTCGCTTACGCTTCAGCGGTCCGGGCAAATCGCCTAAGGCTACGCAGGTTACGCCCGGGATCTTCCGCGGTTGGAGAGTCACCGCGAAGTGTTCTCGATCAGGAACCAGCGTCCGGATCTCCGCCAGCATCCGAAGCGCCAGATCATCGGGACCGGATAGGAAAGACACCACAACGGCATCCGGATCTTTGTCCAACAATCGGAATAGAAAAGTTTTGATACTCACGAGCGCCGGAGAGCCAATTGTAAAATGCCGGCCGAAATCAGGGGAAGTACGGCAGCGGCAAGGCAGACCGGTTCCCAACCGACAGTCTGAGACCACTTCCCAATCACCGGCGACACAATCGCATGCATCAGGCCGAACGACGCGGTCAGGCCGGAGATGCTGAGCGCGGCCCTTTGAGGTCCGAATAGATCTACCGGAAGTGAGTAATAGTTCACGCTCATCAGGAGCACAAAGAAGTAGCTTGCCGAAATCATCGCGGTAGACAAACCAGGCGTCGCCATATGCGGGGCGGCCGCCGTTGTGAGAACACCGATCGCGCCAAGCCACGCGATGCGGAGGCGTGCGCTGACGACCGCGGTGCCACCATTGATCAACTTCAAAGCCAGCCAGCCTCCGGCAATTCCTCCGACGGCGGCGCAATTCGGCGGAATCCACGCGTACCGGGCGTTTGCTACATTTTCAGCCAGCCCGTACCGTGTGGTCAGAAATTGCGTGGTCCAGTACACCCACAGACCGTAGACCACCATCATGAGGGCATTGGCAACCATCAACCACCACCATCGCGCGTCTGCGATCAGATCCGCTGGCGAAGACGTAGCACGGACGTTCTGTTTCTGCGCTGCTGGCGCGACCCGGGAGATCAGAAGCCATATGGGAACCCATACGAGTCCGAGCAAGCCCGCGGCGACGAACGTCATTCGCCAGCCGTAGTCTTGTGAAACCGAGGCGCTGAGTAAAGGCGCCCCTACGGCGCCGAGCGTCAGCCCAATCTGGCTTACGGCGCTGCCCAGTGCCAGCTCCTTTGTCAGCAGATACATCGCATTTGCTTTGCCGACTGCGGGAATGCCTCCGGCTTCGGCGGCGCCGAGTGCTGATCTGCAGAACACAAGGCCCGCAAAGCTCTGAACAGCGCCCGTAGCGACGCCTACACCGGACCACGCTGCCACCACAAGGGCCGCCCCCCACCGCACTCCCATCCGGTCGATCAGCAGTCCCATCACAGGCGAGCTGATCATGTAGCAAATGGAAAAGGCCGAGATGACCCAGCCGTATTGGGCTGCCGAGAGGTGGAACTCACGGATGATGGTAGGCGCAAGCGCCGACAATACGGAGCGATCCAGATAATTCAGCCCGGACGCCAGACACACCACCACTACAGCCAGCCAGCGAAGTTGCCCGGAGGTCCAGGTCATCGGCTGAATTCGATGGTGGAAACTTCACCGACCGTATCGACCTTTTTGTCTTTCTTTCGGACGTACTCGATCACGACGTTGCGCGCAGGCTTCAAGGGACCGCAGGCAAAATCCTGCACGCCCCCGTTTGCAATCGCCACTTTGCCTGGATCAGTCACCAGGAATTTCACTATCCTGCCGTCCGGCAACATCAAGTACAGGCGCGCACGCACCCCCATGCATTCGATGCGTTGCAACTGGCCGCTCGTGCGCTCCGTGGGCTTGTTCACCTCATCCCACTCCACTACCTTTACGTCCTTGTCGAGTTCCTTCTGCCCCGCATTGGCCTTTGCCTCGGCGGCTCGAATCTGGGCCAGGGCCCTGTTTCGCAGGTCGTTCAGTTCCTGATCCCGTTTGCGCCGCTCTGCATCCTTCTCGGCCTGCGCCTTGGCCACTCGTTGCTCCTCGGTAGCCAGCCGGGCCTGGTGGATGCGTTCGCGCTCCGCTCCGTTCTCCGTCGCACGTTCTGCCATGCCCCAGCTCTTCGCTGCTTCGGCGAATTGCCCGGCCTGATCCTGTGCCAGAGCGGCTGCCTGCCAGCGCCCGGCCCGGCGCGGATCCAGTTCCGCCGCCTTCTTCAGTAACGCGGCCTTGCGCACCGGAACCTGTTCTAGAGCCGCTTGCTCGGCCAACGGATCGGCCCACTTCGGATTCAGCTTTGCCGCCTCGGCAAAGGCCTGTTGCTTCTTGAGTGGATCCGCTTCGCGCTTCCCTTTCTCCAGATAGCCACGCGCGCTCACTGCCGCATCCATCGGCTTGCCGGATAAAATCGCGAGTCCCTCGGCGCCCGCCGGTGTTGTTTGCAGCGCTTCGTAGGCAGGCCGCCCGTAGGCGTCCCCATGCGCGTAGAGCACGTCCGCCTCGGCAAGGCGCGCCAGCTCTTCCGCTACTGGTTCGGCATAGACCTGCCGGCGCACATCAATCGGGCGGCTCGGAAGGAAGCGCGTCTCGTACTTCCCCGCCTGAATGTAGTTGTTCAGATCCTGTTCCACCTGCGCCTGTGTTTTCTCGAAGGCATTGCGGTACGCTGGATCGGCATCCACGCCCTGCTGCAGGTTGAACAGAAGCACGCGGAGCTTGCCGCTGTATGCCGGGTCGATCATTAGCATGTGTATGCGGGACCAATCCCGTGTTGGCCTCGGTACTTTCAATCCTCCCGTGACTTTCGTGCCATCCGCCTGCATTTGCGAGAAGAATTCGACTAGCCCGTACTCGAGCGTTTGCGGCAGCCTGCCCGCATTCTCATCGAGGAAGATTCGGATCACCTCCTCCTGCGTCTCTGGACCGATTGCTGTTGTACTGGCGAGATATGCATCGCGCGCAAGCTTCGGTTGTGGGTGTATCGTCCCCGTCTTGCCGGGCTTCAGTAGCAGGATTCGGATCGGCCACACGGTCTTCAACTCCTGCTTCGAGATAGTGGCCCCAAGCGCGTACCGAAGCTGTTCCAGTGAGTTGATCGCCTCCCGCGCAGGCTTGTCCCCGTTGTTCGATAACACCTCGAACGGCCCTGATTTGATCTGCACCCATTTCTCCTCGGCGTGGGCGACCAGTGCCGTCGCAATCAACAACTGCAGCCAGCGGTACTTCATTTCTCTACTACGAAGCTATCAACTTCCTCGCCCGTTTCGGAGATCTGCTTCACGGACAACTTCCGTCCGGTCACCTCCACCCTTGTCAGGGAATGCGTGCGCGCCACGAATTTCGCGGTGAATGGCTGCCATGTTTGCGGCAAATCCTGTTGCTCCGGGTTGTACAAACCGGCTCCGCCCGCGCCCGTCACCAGGTAGATGACCCCCTTTGGATGCGTATCTTTTGTGCCATCGTAGTCACGGTCCAGGGTCCAATCGCCCGGTAGCAGCCCTTTTTCGTCGGCCGCGGGCTGCTTGGGCACGAACGTGAGCGGAAACGTGCGCTGGTAATTGTGCACATGTCCCGCGAACACGATATCCACCTTGAGTTTCTCGAATACGGGAGAAAGAATGCGCATCCATTGATCGGTGAAATGGGACTGGGACGAGTTGAAGCCGGGGTGATGAAAGCTGACGAATCGCCACGTCGCGCCTTTGGCGCTTTCCAGATCCTTCTCCACCCAATCCACCAGTTTCTTGCTCGTCCAGTCCACAACCTTGTTGGAGTCGATCACCGTCCAGTGTGCATCTCCATAATCGAACGAGAAGTCTGTCATCTGCGGATAACCGGAGGCGCCCTGTAGAAACGCTGTCTGATCTTCCTGTGCGCCCTTCAGCGGCGGGGCACTCTTCTCGCCCGTTTCTGTCAATGGTCCATTTAGCGGCTGGCGCCAGTAGTAAAAGTAAGCGAGTCCATCCGGATATTTATCGAAATCTGTCGTGGCGAAATCGTGGTTACCTCCGGCTGCGATGAACAGAGTCGAGCGTAGGAGAGGCACTCCCGCATCCGACTTCGTCTCGGCGTTGTAAACGGGAAAGAATTTCTCCCGGTATTCGGAGATCCGCCCCCGGCTGTACACGATATCGCCCGGAATCATGACGAAATCCGGGTTCTGCTGCAATGTCTGTTGGGCGATGGCGCGTTGGCCGGGCGATCCTTGCGCACAATCGCCGAATACCACGAATCGATGATTCTGACTTGCCGGGCGCCGCGCCAGTCCGGTTCCGGTGAAGACCACTAAGTCGTTCTTCAACACCTTGTATTCGAACGTCCGGCCAGGCTTCAAATTCACCAGAGAGGCGCTCCAGACCCTGTGAGGCGCGATGTCCCGAACTCTGACCGTTCGGAATACCGGAGCTGCGGACGTCCTCCACTTCACCTCGGATTCGCTGCGATACTGCACAGACCAATTTGCCCCCGCATCTTCGGTATGCCACACAATGGCAAGCGACTTGCGATCTGTCGCGGAATCGCCAAGCTGCAGGTACGGATCTTCAACAAAATCGGAATGCGCCGATGCGGGCGGAACTGCGCACAGTAGTGTCAATGAGAGCAGAAGTGTTTTCATGCAAAGGGTGACAATCAGGTGAATGAAACGTCTTAGCTACGGGATACTTCCAAGCTAATATAACCTCAGGAGGAAGTTCACGTTTGCGAATTCTGATTCTGTTGCTGACCGCCGTCTGCGCTCTGACTGCCGGCGAGCTCCATCCGGGGGTCCAAAATGTACAGCCGGCGAAATGTTTGGGCTCTGCAGCAGCTCCGATCGTGGTGGAGCTATTCAGCGACTATCAATGTCCCGCTTGCCGGCAATTACATATGGATTCCATTCGGCCAATGGTTTCCGAATATGTGAACAGCGGAAAAGTATATCTGGTAATTCGCGATTTCCCCCTGCCGATGCACGCCTGGGCCAAGACCGCCGCGCGGTATGCGAACGCCTCCGTGCGCCTCAATAAGTTCCGTTCGGTGGACGACAAGCTCTTTGAATCGCAGTTGGAATGGTCCAATAACGGCGAGATCGAAAAGGCTCTCTCTTCCGTTCTCAGTTCCTCGGAACTCACGAAGTTGAAGGCAATTGCAAACGAACCGAAGATTGAGGAATCCATTGCAAGTGATATCGCACTCGGCAAAAAAGCGAACCTGACCCAGACGCCCACGATGGTGATCACGTACAAAGGCCGCTCGTTTCCTGTAGCGGGTGTGGTCAGCTATCCGATTCTGAAACGGTTCCTTGACAACCTTCTCACACAGTAATGTGGACTCGTTGGATCTCGTTCGCCGGCAGAATCGTACTCGGGCTCGTGTTCCTATATGCTGCGTATACGAAACTCAAGCAGCCGTGGCTCGTCTTCGCCATGTCGATCGATTCTTACCAGATGCTTCCCGAATGGGCGGTGCTCTCGGTAGCGCGTACGCTGCCTTGGTTCGAACTGCTGCTTGGACTGGCGCTGCTGATCGGCTATAAGCTGCGGTTCGTCGCGCTCGCCGCAACCCTCATCCTGACGGTATTCTTCGTGCTGATGCTGAGGGCCTTCGGCAAAGGCTTGGGTATCGATTGCGGCTGTTTCGGAGTCGGCGAAGCGCTCTCGGCCAAAACGCTTGCGCGCGATGGCTCCCTGCTGGCGATCGCGATCCTCACGACTGTACTTGCGTTCCGGTCTACTTCAAAAAACCGCTCTGCCGTGTCGTCTTTGAGCTGAGCTCGTCATTCCGGGCATCATCCAGCGCCAGCACGCGCCTCATCGCCGGAGTGAGTTGTTCCACCGTTTCCGCACGCAGAAGTGCTTTCTGATATTGTTGCTGCGGCTTATCGGAACGCACATAGAATCCGTGCAGAGCCCGCCGGTGATTCCCGGTCCGGTTTGCTGTCCCACCGTGCCATGTGTGCGCGTTCATTACGACGACCGTACCAGCTTTCCCGGTGACCAGTTCTTCCTGTGGGTGCTGTGCGTTGGGGTCCTCCAGGACTTGTTGCGGCAGCCTGCCCCATTTGTGTGAGCCAGGCACGGCCCGCAGCGCGCCGTTCTCCTGTGTGAAGTCGTCCAGCATCCAAACTGTATTGCACACGGAGTAGCCTTCTTCGTCCGGAATCAGACCCATGTCTGCGTGGAGCGGCTGCACGCTGTCGGAATGCGGATTCGCGGATCGCGCGTTCAAACTGCTCAGCTTGAAATTCGGACCGAGCACCGCTTCCACGCGTTCGAGAATTTCAGGTATCACGACGATTTCGCGGAACAGGGCTCCTTTGTCCACAAGGTTTGCCAGCCGGCGCGTGTTCTCTTCCTGGCGAAACTCGGAGCCCGCATTCTCGCCCTCCGCCTCGAATAGCTCTTCGATGCGGCGATTGAACTCGCTCACCTGCTCCGGACTCAGAAAGCCTTCCAGGCTGACATAGCCACGTTCCTCTAATTCGCTGCGCTCTTCGCGTGTCATCCTGACTCTAGCCTACGCCAGCCGGAACAGCTTGCGCCCATTCTCCCAAGTCATCTTTCGGAACGCGTCAGGACTTGCTGTGTTCTTCAACAGCGTCAGCGTTTCTCGTGCCACGCACTTGCCCGCCAGCCGGCCCGCGACCGGATTGTTCGGCTGCCCCACGCCTCCGCCCTTTCCATCCGTGCACCCGCAATCGCTGCCGAAGATCAACTTGTCCTGATGGCGAGTCAGGAAGGCGGCCGTGAACTCCTTGTCTCGGGACAAAGCATTGTTGCCCGAGTTCGCGGATAAGTCGCCAAACAGATTCGCGTAATCGCCCAGGAGTTTGTCCGTCACGCCTCCGCGTTTCACCGGGCCGGTCGGATATGCCACATCGTTGGCATAGTCGGCGCTGATGTTGGCCCAGAACGCATCCGCATGTCCGATGAACCGGGTCTTCGGATATTTCTTCAGCATCGTTTCGAAGCGCCTGAAGCCGGTGCTGAAAACTCCCTCTCCATCAAAATGCTGCACTTCCTGGAAATGCACCAGAATAGGGACGTTCAACTCCGCTGCCAGTGCGTACATGCGCTGGAGTTCGGGCCCGTCCGCCTGCACATGGAACTTGATCTCGCCGAAACCCGAAGCGCCGTCTTTGACTGCTTTGGCGAGAATATCCGCTGCGTCGTTCTTTGTAATATCGGTGCTCGCTGCCCACTCGAAACGGCCCGGGTATTTCGCCTGAATCGCGTGCACCTGCTCGGTTGTGCCGCTGCGTGCCAGTATGATGGCATTCGAAACTCCGCAGCCTTCAAGATGCGCGAAATTCCCGTCGGTGTCACGGCGGAGATGCAGATGGATATCGAGAACCGGCCCTCCCCACTGTGGCGCCTGCGCAATAAGTGTCGGCGCCGCGGCTGCCGCCAGTAGAAACTCTCTCCGATTCATCATGTTGCGGGTTACTCTATCACGAGCGAAGCAGGCGGGCGGCGGCTCTGCGGATAGGGCCAGGCAAGTCGTACCGGTCGAACTCATCCAGCGGGCACCACAGCACAGCACGGCTTTCTTCGGAGCAAACCAGTTCCTCTGCCGTCGCGTGCAGTCCCCAGATCAGGTCGTGGTGCAGGTGCAGCGGTTCGCCCTTTTTCGGGGGGATCGCGTGGACATCCACGTTGAGCAGAATGGCGGGGGAATTCGCCAATTGTGCTCCGGTCTCCTCGAGCACCTCGCGCCGCGCCGATTCTTCGGCCGTCCGATCTCCGGATTCTACATGCCCACCAGGCAGCAGCCAGCGGTCCAGCCTGCGGTGATGCACCAGCAGCAATTTGTCCCGCGTGGGATTCAATACAGCCCCGGTGCACGTGATGTGTCCAGGCGTGAAGGTGTGCCGCGAGAAGGGTTCAGGCGACTGCCGGAGAAGCGCAAGGATCAGTTCCTGGCTCTTCAGCGCCTCTCCATCCTGGCGTGTCTCAAATGACGTAACCGCCGCAACCGTGCCTTCCAGCATCCGGTTACTTACTCTTGTCCACCAGCGCCTGAACATCGGCCGGGAGTTTGAACCTGTCAGCGGGAATCTCAACGTTGTACTTCACCGAATCGAACTTCATATTCATTTCGCGTCCCATTACTTTGGTCGTGATCGTGCGCGGAGTCTTCACGCCCTCCACCGTGGTGAACTCACCGATCGTGATCTCGGATGGCACTTCGCCCATCTGTGTCACATAAATGCTGGAGATCTTCACAATCATTCCGGTGCTCTTGTCGTAGTAGCGCGTTTCTTTCCGTCCTACCTTCGGCGTCAGTTCCAGCTTGTAGCACTGCTTGCCGTCCACCGTCTCTACTCCCACGGTTTCAGCCTTGGTGAAGTAGTCGCGCCAGTTCGCGTCTTTGTTCAGTGCCGACTGAAGGGCCATCGCCTTCTCGTCGCCATCCTTCAACCGGGCGCCCATCATGGCCGATTTTGTCCAGGCCACTTTGCCATCCGACCCCTCTTCGAACATCCCGACGCCGGGAAATTCGGAACTCTGATATTTCAAATTCGGCTCTTTCAAATACGAGGTGACCTTCACGCTGATATTCTGCGCCGGGATGCTCATCGTGCCTTCCATTACGGCTGATTTCACTTTGTTGTGAGCCGACTTCCCGCCGGTCACTTCCACATAGCGGTCCAGGACCGTCTCGGCCTTCGGCAGCGCCTCATCGGCCCCGGACGCAGCATACGCACAGAACAAAATAGCAACGAAATGTTTTATCTTCATTTTCCTTCGATCCATTGAGCGGCCGCATCCATCACGGGGTCTCGCCCCGTCAGCAGAGCCGCGCGCGTCAGTTTCACTTCCTGGTCGGGCGTAACACCCAAACCCTCCAGCGGCTTCCCGCCTTCTGATATGTAGTTAGCCACCGCGTACTGAAACCCATCTCCATTCGGCAAGTGGATAATCACAGACGGCAGCGCCGCTCCGGGCGTGCGTGTGCCAAAAATCCGTGCGCGCCCCAAGTCTTTCAAGCCACCCGCGAAAATCTCCGACGTGGACGCAGAGCCCTCATCCACCAGAACGGCCAATTTCCCCCGAAACGTTTCTCCGCGAGGATTGATTACGAACTTCAGCTTCGTTTCCCGCGTGATGATCGTACCGAGTTGCAAATTCTTTTTGTCAACAAACCAACCCGCCATGCCGGTCGCCATGAATCCGATGCCGCCCGGATTGCCGCGTAAATCGATGATGAAACCATCGCATTTCGCGCAAGCCTCCACCGCCTCCCCGAACTTCGGCACAATCTCCGCCGGTTGCAGAAAGATGTTGAAGTGGACATAGCCGATGCGATTCTCCACCTTTTTCGACTCGATCCACACAGGTGTCGGCGGCAACAGTCCGAACTGCGCAATCTTGCCCTTCGGCGGAGCGAGTTGTAGCGGCACGTTCTGCTTCTGATCCTTACTGTCCAATAGTTCCAGTGCGAGCGTCTGGCCGGTTCTCCCGTGCAGCCTCCACCGGATCACGGAGCGCAGCATCAGTCCCACATGCGGTGGATTTGCCTCAAGGATTTTTTGCAGTAAAGGATCCAACTCGCGATCACCGGCCTTGGTCAGTATCCAGCCCGGCCGGATTCCGGCCCTTGCCGCCGGCCCGTCCGGATCCACCGTGCGCACCATCGCGCGGCCTTCTACCGCTTCCACTTCCATCCCGGTACTTCCGTTTTCCGCCGGGGTGCCATCACTCTGCACGTCACGATACACTTCGGTCGGCAGAACGGCAAAATGGGAGACGCCCAGCCGGTCGGTCATTGCTTGCAGCACCCGGCGCGCCTCTTCCATTGTCGTCGCCCGCTCCATCTGTGGGCGCAGTTCGGTCCGAACCGAATCCCAATCGAGGCCGCCCAGCTTCGGGTCCCAATACTGCTCCTTCACCGTGGTCCAGACCAGGTCGAAACTCTCCAGGTTCTTCGATTTCTGTAAGGGATTTAATTCGGGTGCCGCCTGAACGGATAGCAACGTAAAGCACAGCAGCGACGTCAGGCGAAACATGAAGGGCTCGTCTGATTGTAATACCGGAGGAGGAAACATACAGTGAGAGCACTAATCCAAGCCGCGCTGGCCACCGCTTTGCTGGCCAATGCAGGATTTGCGTCGGATTTTCCGTCAGGCAAAACGATTCGCGTGCGGCTGGGGCAAACAATCTCATCGGCGAAGGCACGCACCGGCCAGACATGGGACGGAACCCTGGCGTCTGATTTGACGGCGAATGGGCAGGTGATTGCGCGTCGCGGCGTTCCAGTCGAGGGCCGGATCGCGGAGTCAAACGCTTCGGGAAGGCTATCGGATCGTGCCGTGCTTCGTCTCCAATTGACTTCCATTGATGGCCGCCCGGTCAACACGAACACTATCACCAGGGAAGGGAAGAAGCACGGGAAACGGAATGTTGGCGCGGCCGGGAGCGGGGCAGCCCTCGGCGCGATCATCGGAGCGATGGCGGGTGGTGGCAAA
The DNA here is from genome assembly GCA_964464925.1 of uncultured Solibacteraceae bacterium. Taxonomy (GTDB): domain Bacteria; phylum Acidobacteriota; class Terriglobia; order Bryobacterales; family Bryobacteraceae; genus CAYXLI01. The sequence continues at coordinate 190,979 of CAYXLI010000010.1, forward strand.
GGCGCGGCTATTGGCGCCGGCGCTGGAGCAGTGGCGGGCACAGCCGGAGCCGCTGCAACGGGTAAGAAGGATGTTGTTTTTCCGGTGGAGTCGGTAGTGACGTTTACTACCAGGTAGGCGGGAACCACATCAGGGTTGGGAAGTCTGCTGCAGCGCAGGCTTCCCAACGGTAAGAACTACTAAGCGATCGGCGTCACCTCTTCTGCCTGGAGACCCTTGGGCCCCTTCTTCACAGTGAACTGAACCTGTGCCCCCTCATCCAAGGTGCGATAGCCATTCGAGTTGATCGCAGAGAAGTGAACAAACACATCTTCTCCGTTCTCCCGCTGGATGAAGCCAAAACCCTTGGCTGCATTAAACCACTTCACGATACCTTTTTCTTTCATGCGAATACTTACTTCCTTTTCGAGCTATTCCCTGCAAGCTGGCTGTTTGCACGAACACACATACATCCGCCCCTGCGATCTCGACCGCAGGCCGGTTACGCACCAACTTTGGAATGCCTTTTGACTATAACATGGATTGCTTCCCGCTACTTGCGGAGCAATGAAGGTGGGCCGCCGGGGGATGGGCTCGGTGCCGATCCCATCTGCTAATTGCCCCTGCCCGAAAACCGGAAAGCAACCCCGCTAAGCTGCACAGGCTATTCCTTTTGTCAATTTAGCGTTATCGTATGGGCGTGGCACTCGCGGCTCAGCCACGCATTCTCCTTCGGCCACCCGAGGAGCTCTGCGATCAGAAGCTGCGGAGGATAGGCGAAGGCATCGGCAAGGTGGTCTATGCCTCAGACCACTGGGTGGTCAAGCGAGAGCGCTCGAATCGGGAGGTAATCGCACTTATCGTCCTCTGGAAAATGCTCCGCCCGGTTCGCCGGCTCCTTCCTTCCCGGCTCCTGAGGTTCCTGAGAGTCCTGGTCCAGAGCGTAATGGTCATCGTGCCGAAGAGCGTCTGGTTTGAATCCCATGTTGGCGAACTCTGGCGCAACTACCGCCGGGCCGATATCCGCGGAGAATATCTCGCGCAGGCACATTTGTCGGGAAGCGGCCTCGTTCCCGAACAGATCAGCTTCCCGCCCGCGCGTGTCCGTGTCGGCGGTTGGCCCGGCTGGCTGATCGCGTCAGAAGCTTCCGAGCGCGTCGAGGCCACCCTGCATGAGCGGCTCGCGCAGCTATCCCGCCAGCAGCGTTTTGAGGAGGTTGAACTTTGGCTCGACCGGTTTCTGGCGCTCCGGCAGGCCGGATGGCAGCGCGGGGTCTTCTCCGTCGACGCGCACCTGAAGAACTACGGAGTCACCGGAGAACGAGTCGTGTTGCTGGACCCTGGCGGACTCACCAACCGATGGTCCGACATCGAAAAGCGGCTCACGTTTGAAGACGTCGTCGGCGAGCCGCACATCCAACTCGGGCTCGGACCGGCCCTCGGTGCGCGTCCTGATATCGCGGAGCGGTTTAACGCGCGGTGGAAGGCCATCGTCAACCGGGCGGGCGTGCGAGCCCATTGGCCACACCAGGATTCTGCTGAGTATCCATCACCTGCCGCAACTCGTAATCGCTCCAGGGTAGAATTAACGTCGTGACTTACTACGGAGCAAAAGAGATCGCGGCTAGCTTCCGCACTGTTCGAAAGAACACCATCGCCATCGCCGAAGATATCCCGGAGGAGCAGTATGGGTTTCAGGCGACTCCCGAGACGCGCACTGTCGCCCAGACCCTAGTGCACATCGCAGTGCTGCCCAGCCTCGCGGAAAAGGTTCACTTCACCGACAAGCTCACCTCGCTCGAACGCCTCGACTTTTTTGGCATCATGGGAGCCCTTATTGCCGAGGAGCAGGTGAAGCGATCCAAAGCCGAGATCGTTGCCCTGCTTCGGGAGCGCGGCGAGCGCTTTGCGAATCTGCTCGATGGCGCAACCGAAGACTTTCTGGCGCAGCAGGTGACCTATCCGCCCGGCATGGAGCCGGCCGTGAAATCGCGCCTGGAAATGCTGATCAGTGCCAAAGAGCACGAGATGCACCATCGCGGCCAACTGATGCTGATGCAGCGAATGATCGGCCAGGTGCCGCCGCTCACGCGTCAGATGCAGGCGTTCATCGCGCAAATGCAGGCGGCGAAGGCACACAGCTAGAGGATCCCGAAGTCCTGCCGCCGGCCCCCGGCGTGCCATGCTGCTATTTCGCTATGGAGTTCTTCGCGGTTTATCCGCTGGCGTTTCGATTGCGCGCAATGGATTCGATCCATTTCCCGGCATTGAAGCCAGGCAACATTCTGCGCGGGGCGCTCGGGACCATTTTCCGGAAGATCGCATGTGTGCCGGACTGCCCGGGTGTGAAGACCTGCGAACTCCGGAGGGGCTGTGCTTACGCCCGCGTATTTGAGCCAGGACAACAAAAGGGCGAAGGACCGAGCGGACTCGCGGACTGGCCCCGCCCATTCGTGTTTCGTTCAGCGGCGCTGGACGGGCGGACGGTTCAGGCTGGGGAAGAGTTCGGCTTCCTCCTGAATGTGTTCGAGAAAAGCGGCGAATCGCTCCCCTACTTTGTCCGGAGTTTTGCAGAGCTTGCGCGCGAGGGACTCGGCCCGGGGCGTGGCCGGGCGGAGTTGCTCAGCGTAGATCTTCCTGAAGAGTGTCTGTTTGACGGGCACTCCGTAAATGCGCGAGTAGACCCTCTGCGGATTCCGCTCGGCGGTGAGGGCAACGCAATATCTCACTTGCGGATCCGGTTCGTCACTCCGGCTGAGTTCAAGGCCCGCGGCGAGCTCTCACCACAGCCGGAGTTTGGAGTGCTGTTCGGAAGGGCCCGCGATCGCGTGAGTACGCTTCGCGCGCTATACGGAGATGGCCCGCTGGTCCTCGATTTCCGGGCGATGGGTGAACGTGCCCGCCAGATTCGAATCGCCCGGTGCGACTTGCGGGAGGTCAGCGTGGAAAGGCGGAGCAGTCGCACGGCCCAGGTTCATCCGCTGGGTGGGATGCTCGGCGAAGTCGAATATGAAGGAGATTTGGCCGAGTTTGTTCCGCTGTTGCGAGCCGCGGAATATACCGGGGTGGGCCGTCAGACGGTTTGGGGAAAAGGCGAGATCCGGTTGGAGTGTCTCACCGGAAGTTAGTCGAGGCGCCCTCCCCGCAGGCCGTGACGCGTGCGATACAATCGCCGGGCATGGGAATCCCTCCGGTTTCACGGCGCACTGTTTTGATGGCTGCCGCCGCGGGCAGCGCGCTTGCGCAGCAGAACAAAACTACACTCACGGCCTCGGCAGTCATTGAGCGGATCAAGAGCCAGGTGGGCGTACCGTGGCGAGCCGACACAGTGGATAAGATCATAGCCGGAAGCGCGGATACCCCGGTAAAAGGCATCGCTACAACCATGATGGCGACGCTCGACGTCATACAGCGCGCTGTGGCGGAAGGGAAGAACTTCGTCATTACGCACGAGCCTACGTTCTATTCGCACCTGGATACAACGGACGCTCTGGCGCAGAATCCTACGTATCAATTCAAGGCGGATTTCATCCGCAAGCATGATGTGGTCGTCTTCCGCTTTCACGACCACTGGCACGCACGTCGTCCGGATGGGATCGCCACTGGCATGGCCCAGGCGCTCGGCTGGGAGAAGAACGTAAATCCACAGGACCCGCGCGCTTTTCAGTTTTCTCCGACTCCGCTGATGCGTTTCGTCAAAGATATCGAGGTCCGGCTTCAAGCAAAGACCATCCGCGTGGTGGGCGATCCAAGTCTGCCGGTCAGCCGTGTGGCGGCGAACTGGGGCTATGCCAGCCTGTTCCCCGGGGCTCGGACTCTTGCTAGAGATGAGGTAGACGCCCTCGTTATAGGGGAAGCTCGCGAATGGGAATTGGTCGAGTACGCAGCCGATCTGGTTACGACGGGCAAGAAAAAGGCTCTCATCGTACTGGGCCATATCGTATCGGAACAGGCAGGCATGAAACTTTGCGCCGAGTGGCTGAAGCCTTTCCTTAGCGAGGTGCCGGTGGGGTTTGTTCCCGCGGCGGAAGCATTCTGGAGGCCCGCTTAGGCATTGGCCTTAAGCACTCCTGGACGGACAGAGTATCCTGAAATTTATGCGTTCCCTCACCGCGCTGGTGCTGGCTTTGTGCCTGCTGGCGCCGATTTCCGTGTCAGCCCGCCAACCGGTGCGTGCGCGTCACGCGATGTTGGTCGCGGAGGAGCCGATCGCTGCCGACACGGGCTTGGCGGTTCTGAAGGCTGGGGGCAATGCCGTAGACGCTGCGATTGCGGTGGGGTTCGCATTGGCCGTTACGCATCCGAGTGCCGGCAATCTCGGGGGAGGGGGATTCATGCTGGTCCGGCTTGCGGATGGACGCAGCACGTTCCTCGATTTTCGGGAGAAGGCTCCGGCCGCATCCTCGCGCAATATGTACCTCGATGCTGAAGGTAGGCCCACCCGCGACAGCATGGAGGGCTGGCGGGCATCGGGAGTGCCGGGTTCCGTGCGCGGGTTTGAGTACGCCCACCAGAAGTTCGGACACAAGTCCTGGAAGGAGCTCGTGGAGCCCGCTGTTCGGCTGGCGCGCGAAGGATTCCCTGTCTCGTATGCGCTATCGGCGAGCTTGAAAGAAAGTAAGGCGCTCCCCAACTTCCCGGAATCGAAACGCATTTATCTGAACGAAGGCAACTTCTACGAGCCCGGCGATACCTTGAAGAACGCGGACCTTGCCAAGACACTGGAACGGATCGCGAAGCACGGGGCAAAAGAATTCTACGAAGGTGAGACCGCGCGGATTCTGGCCGGCGAGATGCAGAAGAACGGTGGGCTGGTCACGCTCGAGGATCTGAAGAACTACAAGGTGTCAGAGCGCACGCCGCTAGAAGGCAAGTACAAGGGCTATGACATTGTCACGGCGCCTCCCCCAAGCTCGGGAGGCATCGGGCTGCTGCAGATGCTCGGCATGATCGAAGGCTCCGGCTATGAGAAGACGGGGATTGGATCGGCTGCCAGTATTCATTATGTTGTCGAAGCCATGCGGCGCTATTATGCGGACCGCAGCCAGTATTTCGGAGACCCGGATTTCTATAAAATGCCCGTGAAGGCGCTGCTCAATCCGGAATACATCCGGAAGCAGCGCGACTCCATTGACCCGCAGCACGCTTCTACCAGCGAGGTAGTGCGGCCCGGCGATCTGACGCCCTATGAAAGTTCGGAGACGACGCATTTCTCGGTGGTGGATGAGGATGGGAATTGCGTGGCGGTCACTTACACGCTCAACGGCGGATTTGGCAGTTCCGTGACTGTGCCACGATTGGGTTTCCTGTTGAATAACGAGATGGACGATTTCGCGGCCAAGCCCGGTGAACCGAACATGTTCCAACTGATTCAGGGCGAAGCGAATGCAATACAGCCCGGCAAACGGCCTTTGTCCTCTATGACGCCGACCATCATCCTGCGCGAGGGAAAGCCGTTCCTGGTGTACGGCAGTCCGGGTGGTTCGCGGATTATTTCGAGCGTTCTGCAGGTGTTTCTGAATGTGGTGGATTTCGGTTTGAACATTCAGGATGCTATCGATCGGCCCCGCTTCCACCACCAATGGATGCCCGACGGGATTTCGATGGAAGTAAACGGATTTTCTCCTGACACGGTCGCAATCCTGCAAGCGATGGGGCACAAAGTGAGCACATCGGCGAGCGTGGCGCGCGTGGAAGGCATCCTGCTCAGTGACGGCTGGCTGCAGGGCGCAGCGGATGGGCGCGGCTCCGGCAAGGCCGTAGGCTATTAGAAAAACAATCTCAATGGATCACGTTTTATCGACACATCTTTTCGTCAACCACCGTCTGACCACGGTTTGGCTGGACAAAATCTGGGACGCGGGCGTTCCGGCCGTGGAAATTTTTTGCGCACGGCAGCACCTGGACTGGCGGGATCGCGCCCAGGTGAATGAGCTCGGTCACTGGTTCCGGGATTCAGAACTGGCGCTGCATTCGCTCCATCTGCCGATGCATACCGATGACGTGTGGGGCAGGTCGGGACCGCAGTCGGTCATCACCATCACGGAGGCCAGTAAGCCGAAGCGAATTGCGATGGTGGACGAAATCAAACGCGCCATTGAAGTAGCAGAAGTGATTCCGTGCAAGTACCTGGTGCAGCATCTGGGTGTGGGAGAAGAAGAGTTCGACGAACGCAAACTGGACGCGGCGCTAAGTTCGCTGGAAGAATTAAACCTCTTTGCGCGGCAGCGCGGCGTGGAGATCCTGCTCGAGAATATTCCGAACGGCCTTTCCAGCGCCGAGCGGCTCATGTACTTCCTCGAATTCACGCACCTGAAAATGCACTTCTGCTTCGACACCGGTCACGCGAACCTCATGGAAGGCGTGGAGCCGGCGTGGTCATTGATGAAAGACAAGATCCGCTCGACGCACGTGCACGACAATGACGGCAAGGCCGATAAGCACCTGTTTCCGTTCTTTGCCGGGGGCGGCACCATTGACTGGAAGAAGGTGATGCCGATGTTGGCTTCGCGCGCACAGCAGTATCCTCTCCTGCTGGAACTCAAGGAATCTCCCGATTTCCCGAACCCGTTCGAAATGGTGAAACAGATCTTCGAAAAACTTGAGAGCCTTGCAGTGGAGGAACCCGTTCGATGAGCGCTCCTCGGACCACGATTGCCGCGATTGGCAAGCATGTCGGCGAACTGGTAACCATCCCGGGTTGGCTGTACAACCTGCGCAAGTCCGGCAAGATCGCATTTCCCCAATTGCGCGATGGCACCGGGATCTTGCAGTGCGTCGCTGTGAAGTCGGAAATCCCGGAAGAGTTATTCGAGACGTTGAAGAACCTCACTCAGGAGAGTTCCGTCATCATGACCGGCCGTGTTCGCGCGGAACAGCGCGCGCCGGGCGGCTATGAGTTGGACGTGACCGCGGCTGAGGTGGTTCAGCGCGTGCCGGAGTCGGACCCGTATCCGATCACGCCCAAGGAGCATGGTCCCGAGTTCCTGCAGGACCGCCGCCATTTGTGGCTGCGCAGCCGACGCCAGAACGCAATCATTCGCGTGCGCGCCGAAGTGGTCAAGGCTATTCGGGACTACTTCGATTCCCATGGCTTCCTGCTGGTGGACTGCCCGATCTTTACGCCGGCTGCCTGCGAGGGCACCACCACCCTGTTCGAACTCGATTACTTCGAGGACGAAAAGGTCTACCTGACGCAGTCAGGCCAGCTTTACAACGAAGCGAATGCAATGGCGTTCGGCAAGGTGTACTGTTTCGGCCCGACCTTCCGCGCTGAAAAATCGAAGACCCGGCGCCACCTGACGGAATTCTGGATGGTGGAGCCCGAGATGGCTTACGCCACGCTGGAAGACGTCAAGCAGGTAGCCGAAGAACTCGTCTGCTTCGTAGTGCAGCGTGTGCTGGAGAACCGCCAACATGAGTTGAAGGCTTTGGAGCGTGACATCACCAAACTGGAAGCGATCAAGGCTCCTTTTCCGCGCATGACTTACGACGATGCAGTGAAGAAACTGCAAAGCCTGGGTAGCAATATTCAATGGGGTGGTGACCTGGGAGGCACGGACGAGACATTGATTGCCGAAGGTCTGGACCGCCCGCTGATGATCGATAAGTATCCGACCGAAGTGAAAGCGTTCTACTTCCAGCCGGACACGGAGCGGCCGGAAGTGGCGCTCGGCGTGGACGTGCTGGCCCCCGAAGGATACGGCGAGATCATCGGCGGAGGTCAGCGCATTCACGATCTGGATTTGCTCCTGAAACGGCTTGAAGAGCACCACTTACCGAAGGAAGCATTTGACTGGTACCTCGACCTGCGCAAATACGGCACCGTGCCGCACGCCGGGTTCGGCATGGGTGTGGAGCGCACCGTCGCGTGGATCTGCGGAATCGAACACGTCCGCGAGACTATTCCGTATCCGCGCATGCTGTATAGAACACGTCCATGAAGCCATCGCAGGTCGCAATCATTGGAGCGCCGATGGATCTCGGCGCCGGCCGCCGTGGTGTGGACATGGGGCCGTCCGCATTGCGCCTTGCCGGACTGGACGACCGTGTCGCTTCGCTGGGCTACAAGGTACGGGACCTGGGCAATGTGGAAGTGGAGCAGCCGGAAGCCACGCCCATCGGTCCCAGCCGCGCAAGGTACCTGCCGCAAATTGCGAATACCTGTACACGTCTGGCAGGCATGGTCGATTCGGCGATGGCTTCCGGCGACATGCCCTTGGTGTTGGGCGGCGATCACTCGGTGGCGATCGGTACCGTTGCAGGCGTGGCGGAGCATTTCCGCAAGGCGGACGGAAAGATCGGTCTCATTTGGGTAGACGCCCATGCCGACATGAATACGCCCGATTCCAGTCCGAGCGGAAACGTGCATGGGATGCCGCTCGCGTGTTGTATCGGCATCGGGCCGGAGGAACTCACGCACATCTACGACTTTGCTCCGAAGGTGCAGCCGTCGAACGTGGTACTCGTCGGCATTCGCGACGTGGATGCGATGGAGCGTGATTACGTGAAAGCCACCGGCGTGCGTGCGTTTACCATGCGGGATATTGATGAGTTCGGTATGCGCGGAGTCATGCAGAAAGCGATTGAGATCGCCTCGGCCGGGACTGCGGGAATTCATCTGTCGTTCGATATGGATTCCGTGGATCCCCGCGAAGCCCCCGGAGTCGGGACGCCAGTCCGCGGGGGCCTGACCTATCGGGAAGCGCATCTCGCAATGGAGTTGGTGTGTGACTCAGGAACGATGGTTTCAATGGAGATCGTGGAGGTAAACCCGGTGATAGACGAGGTGAACCGTACGGCGATTCTGGGCGTTGAACTGGTTATGTCCGCCCTGGGAAAGAGGATCTTGTGAAGAAGACCGTAGCTGTTTTATACGGAGGCCGCAGCGGAGAGCACGAGGTTTCCATTCGCTCCGCCGAGTCGATTATGAAGGCGCTCGATCCGGAGCGCTACAACGTGTTGCAGTTTTTCATTAATAAATTTGGCCGCTGGAGCCCCCGCGCGATTGTGCCGGAACCCGGGCGAAATCCGGAGATCGATGTGGTGTTTCCTGTTCTGCATGGCACGTTCGGTGAGGATGGCACGGTGCAGGGCCTTCTGGAGTTGGCCGACCTTCCCTACGTCGGCCCGGGAGTGCTAGGCTCAGCAGCGGCGATGGACAAAGAAATCGCCAAGCGTCTGTGCAGCCAGGCGGGCGTTCCGGTAGTCGACTACATCGTCGCTGACCGGGACTTCCGTGCCGCCCGGAATACGCTCCCGTACCCTCTATTCGTGAAGCCGGCCAATCTGGGATCGTCCGTGGGGATTTCAAAGGCGCAGACGCCGGAAGAACTGGACGAGGCGATCGCGCTGGCGGCCCAGTTTGACCGTAAGATCCTGATCGAGCGCACGATAGTAGGACAGGAAATCGAATGCGCCGTGCTCGGCAACCATAATCCCGAAGCATCTCAGCCGTGTGAAATTCTGCCGTCCCGGGAATTCTACGACTATGACGACAAGTACCTGCTGGATAAGACGGAATTCCGTCTTCCCGCTGCTCTCCCTCACGAACGGATAGAGGAGGTTCGCAGGCTTGCGATTCTAGCTTTCCAGGCCCTGCAGTGCGAGGGCATGGCACGCGTGGATTTCCTGATCGAAGGGGCGACCGGACGAATTTTCCTGAATGAAGTAAACACAATCCCGGGCTTTACGTCCATCAGCATGTACCCCAAAATGTGGGAGCACTCGGGCCTGCCCTATCCGAAGCTCCTGGACCGCTTGATCGATCTTGCGATTGAGCGGCATGACGAAAAACAGAAGCTGCGTTACACTCGGTGAAACTCGCACGGCCATTCCTGATCACTGCTGCTGTCATTGCGCCCGTCGTGTGTCCTGCGCAATCTGCCAGGCGAAACCCGCCTTCCACAAACGACATCGAAGGTTCGCTGAAGCAGTTGGTGAACGTGTATGCTACCGTTGCCGCCCAGGCTGCCGATCCCGTTGACTCTTCGAAGGCCTTCTATGAGGGAGCGATGCCCGGCATGCTACACCGTCTGGATCCCCACTCGGTGTTCTTCGACCCGGGACAGTACGAACAGTTGCAGCAGATGGAAAAGTCCGAGCAGAAGGGCTTCGGGACCATCGTCAGCCTGCTGCCCGGGCGCGTCATTGTGCTGCAAGTGATGCAGAACACGCCGTCTGCACGAGCGGGTATCAACCCGGGTGACGAGGTGCTGGCCATCAACGGCATCGCGCTCAGCCAACTCGATCTGGAACAACTGCAGCAGTTGCTCGGGCAATCACGGCAGATGAAGGTGCGGTTGGACGTGCGGCGTCCCGGCAACACCCGGTTGCTCCAGTTCTTTCTGGAGCCCGAAACCGTGGACAGCCCCAGCGTCGATCGCGCGTTCCTGTTGGAGCCCGGCATTGCCTTCATCCGAGTAACAAGTTTCGAAGAGAAGACGGCCAAGCTGGTGAAGGAGCAAATCGAGAAACTCGGAGGCCGGAACCTCAAAGGCTTGATCCTCGATCTGCGAAACAATCCCGGCGGTCTGCTGCCCGCGGCACTCGAAATCTCCTCGTATTTCCTGCAGCCCGGCCAGACGGTACTGTCCGTTCGTGGACGATCCGTGCAAGGAGAAGAGGCCAAGGTTCCGTCTGACGCCAAGCCGTATTCGTTTCCCGTGGCAATTCTGATCAACGGCAAGAGTGCGAGCGCATCGGAGATAGTCACCGGCGCTCTGCAGGATCATGATCGTGCAACCGTAGTTGGCGAGCCGAGCTTCGGCAAGGGGCTCGTGCAGAGCGTGTTTCCGCTGTCACAGGGGACCGCCGTGGCCCTGACGACAGCGTTCTACTACACGCCAAGCGGACGTTCCATTCAGAAGCAGCTACGGAGTGGAGCGTTGGAGCAGGCTACCAGCGCAACCCGCCTGGAAGCGAACAAGGAGTATAAGACGGACAAGGGCCGCATCGTGCGGGGCGGCGGAGGAATCTTGCCGGACGAACTGGTGCTCCCCGAGGGTATGACACCGCTGCGAGCCGTTATCGAGGCTACCGCCATGTTCCCAAACTTCGCGACTGAGTACATCTCCAAGGCCCGCAACATCGGTCCGGAAATGGAGATCACGCCGGCGGCTCTGGACGAGTTCCAGTCCGTGCTTTCTCAGCACAACATTCGCCCGAGCTTGTCGGAATGGTCCCTGGAACGCGAGTGGATCCGCTCCCGTTTGAAACAGGAGATTCTGAATCAGGCTCTAGGCGTGGAGAAGGGCGATGAAGTCGAAGCGCACCGCGATCCACAGGTGCGGGCGGCGCTGAGGGCTCTCACGAAGTAACGAAGAAAATCTAGCTTGCGGCTACCTTCTCCCGCCGCGCTTCCCAGATCTGCTTCAGTACCGGAATGAGTGAGACCATTATGATCAGGATCACTACCTTCTCGAAATTCTTCCGCACGATCTCTACGTTGCCGAGCAGGTAGCCGGCCATCGTCATCGATGTCACCCACCCAATCGCGCCCACTACATTGAAGGAAGCGAACTTCGGATATGGCATCTGCGCCACGCCTGCGACGAAGGCCGCGAACGTGCGAATGATCGGCAGGAACTGCGCGTAGATGATCGTTTTGCCGCCGTGCTTCTCGTAAAATGCCTTGGTCTTCTGCAGGTGCTCCTGCTTGAAGAGGCGCGAATCTGGCCGGTTGAAAATCGCGGGACCCGTCTTGCGGCCGAGCAGGTAGCCCGTACCGTTTCCGAGAATGCAGCCGATGATCAGCAGCCCAATGATCAGTGCAATATTGAGCTGGCCCGCTCCGGCAACAACGCCCACGGTAAAGAGCAGCGAGTCTCCGGGCAAAAAGAAACCGACCAAAAGGCCGGTTTCCGAAAACACGATAGCGAACAGGAGCGCGTATCCATACCACCCGGTCATTACAGTGGACAGAAACTCGATCAGGCGCTCTGGGGTTGTGAGCGTCCGGAGAAAATCAATAACCGAGTGCATTGGCTAGCCGCGGTACGCGGATTCCAGCCGCTTGATGGTCTCTGGGTACTTCTTTACCTTGCCCTCTTTCATGAGCTGGTTCATGAGGCCATCTTCGAACAGTTCCCGGCGCTCGTTTGCTTTCTTCTTCTTCAGCGCGAGCACGATGTCGTCGCGTTCGCCCGCAAGCTTCGTCATGTCGGCCGGGGTCTTCTCGTCGACTCTATAGAAAATCGGCTTTTCACCGGGATAAACAGGGCCGATGATTGTTCCCGCGGGTTTCAGGAATGCTTCGAACAGGGCGGATGCGCTACCCACGCCTTCCGCGGCTCCTTCTGACTGGAACGGCGGTGTCGTCTTTACTTCGAGGCCAAGTTCTTTGGCAACGGCCTTGAAATCAGCATTCGGGGCCTTGAACTTCTGTGTCGCTTCCTGCACCTTTTGACCCAGCGCAATTTGCGCCTTCTGGTTGATGTAATCGGTGCGAACCTTGTTTTCCACTTCCGCGAACTCGGCCGGGTGCACCGGTTCGATTCCGCGTAGCACCGCTACCGCCAGCTTCCCGGGCGCCGCCTGGAAGGTCGGCGTCACATCGTTGTTCTTGGTCAGTGCACCAACCGACTGCATGACGTCGTTGGCCGGGCCAATTTCCGGAATCGGCTTGCCCGCCTCCAGATGCTGCACGCTGATGAATTGGAGGCCGAGCGATTTCGCGATCTGATCGCCATTGGCCGGATTCTTCATCAACTGCGTACGGGCCTGATCCACAGCTTGCTGCATGCGGTCGTAAACCACCTGCTTCTTGGAACCTGAGATGATGTCGTTCTTTACTTCCTCAAACGGCTTCAGGCGGGCGTTTTCCTTCTCCAGCACCTGCAGGATGTGGAAGCCGTAGTCCGTCTTCACCAGGCCGCTGAGCTGCTTCGCCGGCAGAGAGAACGCAGCGTCTTCAAACGGCTTCACCGTCTGTCCCCGCACCACCCAGTCGAGGTCGCCGCCCTTTTGCGCCGAACCCGGGTCGTCCGAATTCTTTTTGGCCACTTCCCCGAAATCCGCTCCTGCCTTCAACTGCTTCAGGATGTCGTTCGCTTTGGCTTCCTTCGTGCCGATTTGATCTTTCGGAACGTCGGTCGTCTTCACGAGGATGTGGCGGACGTGAACGCGTTCCGGCGTGCGGTACTTGTCTTTGTTCTGGTCGTAAATGCGCCGCACTTCGGCCTCAGGCATATCGATCGTGGAAGCGATCTTTTGCTCATCCGCCACGATGAGATCGAAGGAGCGCTTCTCGTTCGTGTTGTAGTTGCCGCGGTTAGCCTGGAAAAAGGACTTCAGTGCCGCGTCGTCCACCTTCACTTGCGACTTCAGCTTTTCAAGGTCGACCGCTGCGTAATCGATCTTGGCCTGTTCGTGCCGTTTGCGATACTCGTCTTCCACTTCCTTCTTGGTCACCACTACGCCCTCGAGCGCAATGTTGCGCAGCTTGAGCAGAAGGACCTGCTTCTCGATGTTCGATTCGAACTCCTGCACGCTCATGCCCTGCTGAGCCAGGAACTGCTCATATACCTGTTTGTTGAACTTCCCGTCCGCAAAAAGGTTCGGCAGAATCGAACGGATCGTCAGGGCCGTATCCGCATCCGTAACCTCGAAACCCATCCGTTTGGCCTGGTAGGCAAGCGCGCGCTCGGCGATCATCTGGTCGATGAGCTGCGGCAGGTAAACGTTGATCAGTTCGGGCGGCACTTGGCGGTTCTTCGTGATCTGCTGGAGCTGCATCTGAACTTCTCGCACGGTAATCGGCTCTTTGCCGACCTCTGCGACAATCTGGTCGGGTTGCCGCGACGGCGTGCCATAGCCGGGGATCAGGGTGATCACCATGGACAGGGCAACGACGCCCAGGATGAAGCCAAGCACATACCGCACAGTTTTCTCTCGGCTCCGGAACAGATCGAACATTACAGGATTCTCCTCAGGACAAACAGATGTTAAGACGTAATTCCAAGTATAGCGTAGGCGGATTACAGCGCGTTCGCCATTCCGCACTCCTGGTGTACGGCGCGGACGGCGTTCTCTAACCCATTGCGGGACACCACGATAGCGATTGTGAGTTCGCTCGATCCCTGCGCGATGGCGATGATATTTACCTTCTCACGGGAGATCGCGGTAAAAATGCGGGCCGCGATGCCCTGCGTCCCCCGCATCCCTTCACCCACCACGGCGAGCAAACCCACGTTTTGGTCGACACCAATTGGACGAAGATAACCGTGGTTCAGTTCCAGGGACAGCCCCGACTGCAGGCTCGCCAGCGCGGCGCGCAACTCCTCCTGCCGGACTAAAAAGCAGAAGTTCTGCCGGTAGCTGGAACTCGAAACCGCAAGCACTTCCGCGCTGATCCGGGCCAGGCAATCGAGCGCCCGCGCCATGATCTGCGTTCCGTTGACTGCCACGTTTGCGGGTTCGATGCTCAGCAGCGCCACGTTTGCCATCGACGTAACGGCCTTCGGCCCGTGGGAACTGCTGGTGAATGGAGCAATCCTGGTCCCCGGCGCCTCAAGATTGAAGCTGTTCTTGCTCCACACCGGAATCTTCTTCTCAATCAGCGGCGCCAGCGTTCGCGGATGCAGAACTTTCGCCCCGTTATAGGCAAGTTCGGCAGCTTCGTTGTAGGTCACCTCCGGCAGCACGCGCGCATTCTTCACCAGCCGCGGGTCGGCCGTCATGATCCCGTCCACATCGGTCCAGATCCACAGTTCGGATGCGTCCAGCACCGCCGCAAGAATGGCGGCGGAAAAGTCGGAGCCGCCCCGGCCCAGCGTCGTCGGCCGGCCATCCTCTGTCGCGCCGTTGAACCCTGTCATCACAGGGACAACACCTGCCGCCAACATCGGACGCAGCAATCGGGCCGCCTTGTCGCGAGTCAACTCCAGCAGCGGATTTGCATTGCCGAATACATCGTCCGTGACCACGACTTCGCTGGCATTCACCGCTTCCGCTTCCACGCCCTGTGAATTGAGATACGCCGCGATCATCATGGCCGAGAGCCGCTCTCCGATTGCAATAGCCTCATCCACGGACCGGGGCGGGCGCTCGCCCAGCATCATGATGCCCCGCGCGATGCGTTCGAACTCTCCCACCAGCGAGTCCACGCGCGCCAGCGCCTCAGTGCAGGATGGCTCCGTCAGCAGTTCGCGGCACGCATCCACGTGGCGAGTCTTCAGCGTGCGAATGCGCTCGGTCACGTCGCCGTTATCGCCCTTCTCGGCCATCCGCAAGACGTCCAGCAGCAGGTCCGTAACCTTAGACATCGCCGACACCACGAATGCCACGGGGCGCGTCTTCTTCTGCTCCGTAACGATCTCAGCCGCAGTCCGGATGCGTTCGGCCGAACCCATGCTGGTTCCGCCAAACTTCATAACGAGCAAATCCTTCAACGAGCGAATTCCTTTCCGTTGGTTACTTTTGCGCGCACCAGCTTCAGCACTGCTTCTTCCACCTCATCGATCGACAAGCTGGTGGAATCCAAGTACATCGCATCTGGCGCCTGTACCAGCGGGGATTCCGCGCGCGTGCGGTCTCTCCGGTCGCGCTCGGCCAATTCGCGAGCCGTATCGCCCGTCGTCACGGCTTCGCCCTTGCCCTCCATCTCGAGCACGCGCCTCTCCGCACGAATAGACGGGTCGGCATCCAGGAACACCTTCACCTGAGCGTCGGGAAACACAACGCTGCCGATATCGCGGCCTTCCATTACTACGCTATTGCTTGCCGCCATCGTGCGCTGCTTCTCCACCAGAGCGCGCCGGACCGCCGGGATTGCCGAAACCTTGGAAGCTGCCGCCGAGACTTCCGGAGTTCGGATTGCTTCGCTCACGTCCTCGCCATTCAGCAAGACCCGTGAGGTCCCGGCCTCAAAATCGATAAACGCTTCGTTGGCCAGTTGTTCCAACCGGTGCATATCGGAATCGGAGATGCCCATGCGCAACGCCCACAGCGCCACCGCGCGATACATCGCTCCCGTATCGATGTAAACGAATCCCAATTTGTCGGCCACCGCGCGAGCGATGGTGCTTTTGCCCGCACCGCCGGGACCGTCAATTGCAACTATGATTCGCTTGGACATTGGGGAAATCTCAGTGTATCGCGCGATACATTGGAAGTATGAGTTTTCGAAGCACCCTAGCGGCCGTGTTCATTGCCGGTGCGCTCTACGCAGCAGAACCCGCGGTTGAAAAAGCGAACAAGTTGATCGCGGACAAGAAGTACGACGAGGCGATCACCACGCTCGACGCGGCTGAGAAGGCGAAGCCCAAAAGTGTGGAAATTCAGAAAGCGCTTGCCAGTGCCTACCTTGGCAAGGCCGACTCCCTGATGTACAACTCTTCCTTGCCTCCTCGTCAGAAGTACCCGGACGCGCTGCGCGCGTATCGCAAGGTCCTGCTGTATGACAAGACCAATAAGAAGGCCCAGGAAGGTGTCAGCACCATCGAAGGTATCTACAAGCAGATGGGCCGTCCGATTCCGCAGTAGTCACGGTTTAGTCAGAGCCTGCACGATTCGCCAGACGTAATCGTTGGCCCGCTCTGGCGCGTTCGGATCTTTCGTGGCAACATCCTTTAACTTCGGCAGAATGGAGCGCGCTTTCTCGCCGAGCGCGTCAATTGCGTTCAGCGCCGCGAGTGAGATATACGCTCCGTTCCGATCCGCTGGAGCCAGATCCAACAGCGTCGACAGCGCCGCTTCCAAGTCTTCCTCGCTGCCGTAGCGCCCCAGCGCTTCGGCAGCCGCGGCGCGCACACTCGGCGCCGCATCTTTCAACGCGTTCCGCAACTCCGGCGTGATCTGCTTCCGGATCAGCATCCCCATCGCCGCCCAATAGCGAACTCCGGAATCGGAATCGCTCAATTTCGCGTTTGTTTCCTTACCCGTACTCGCATCCTCTGCTGCCGCCAGAACGCGTTCTACCGGATAGCGTTTCGGATCATGCCCCATCTCATAGGGCGTACTGCCGGCGGAGCGGCTGTGAATCTCCGCCTCAGGCAGTAGGCCTACATCACGAATGTGAAGCAGCCAGTCCTGTTCGGCTTTCCGTAACTTCTCCAGCGTGCCGCGATGCTCGGAAGATGCGGCCAGATTCTTCACTTCGTCCGGATCGGTCTGAAGGTCGTACAACTCTTCTGCGGGTTTTGTCTCCCAGAAGTGCCGCTGCGCCTCGTTCAACTTACCCTCGTCGTACATTTTTTTCCACACACGAGTCGTGGGTGTCTCGAACATGTACGCGACATGCTGTCCGTAGATCTTGTGCGGCATGTAATTTCGGATGTAGACATACCGCTGATCGCGGACGGAACGCATCAGGTCGTAGCGTTCGTCCATTCTTCCGCGGAACCCGTAAAGGAAAGGCTGCTCCGGCGCAGTGTAGCGGCCGAGGAATGCGTGGCCCTGCATATGCGCCTGTGGGCGAATCCCGGCCAGACTCAGCATGGTTGGAGCGAGGTCCACGAAACTGACCAGTCGCCGCGAGGCCCCGCCGGCCCGGTAATCAGCCGGAACCAGCGAGTGGAACTTCTCCGGAACATGCACAATGAGTGGCACGCGCAGACCGGAATCGTATGGATACCGTTTGCACCGCGGCATGCCATAGCCGTGATCTCCATAGAAGAACACGACGGTGTCGTCCGCAAGTCCGTCCTGCTTCAAATCGGCCAGCAGCCTGCCGATCTGCCCGTCCATCGTAGTGATGTTGTCGTAGTAGTAGGCTAAGTCCTCTCTCACTTCTTTCGCGTCGGGATAATAGGCAGGTACGCGAGCCTTCGCCGGATCGTGAACGAACGTGTGCGGCCGTTTGCGGATCTGGCTCTCATGCGTGATCTCATGATTGAACACGGCGAAAAAGGGCTGGCCGGACGCGCGATTGCGCCAATGGGCCTTCTTGCTGGAGTCATCCCAAACCTTGCCTGTGTGCTCGAGATTGTAGTCTTCTTTGGCGTTATTCGTGCAATAGTAGCCGTTCTCCCGCAGAAAGCACGGAAACATGGAAATGTTTTGTGGCAGCCGCGTCATGCTGCGCATGTGTTCGGCTCCCGTCGAGGGCGGGTACATGCCGGAGATGATAGTCGTCCGGGCGGGAGCGCAGACCGGAGCATTCGACCACGCATTCTGATATCGCACGCCGCGTTGCGCCAATGCATCCAGATTCGGCGTGTTCGCGTAGGGATCGCCGTAAGCGCCCAGCGCCGGCCCAATGTCCTCGCAAGTCGCCCAAAGAAAGTTCGGCCTTGGCCCGCTCTGCGCTGCCAGCGCCCCGAATAACGCTGTGAATTCGCGCCTCGATATCGGCATTCGTACAGTCTATCCCTCCATTCCGCGTAGGACTCCCGGCCCATCACTTCCAGTTTTTTGCTATGCGACCTGCAATGAGATAGAATGCGCCGCATGTTCACGGTTGATGGGGTGAACCAACCGGCGCTGGCGACTTTGGGGAACGGCTCTCCCTTGCTGCTGATCAATGAAACCCCTGCATTGCGATTCAGCAGGCGCGATCCGGTCTTTCTGGACTTGGCCGAAGATTTCCAGTTGTACTGGATGCCGGACATGCCGGACAGGCACACAGGAGTGCGCACAACAGCTACCTGGGTACAATTCGCTGTGGAGCGCATCGGCGGAGATGTGCCCGTCCTTGCACAGTCCGCCGGCATTTTGCCCGCGATGAATGCCGCCGCCGGGCAGTGCCGGATTTCGAAGCTGATGCTTGCCTTTCCTCCTGTACTTCGCACGGAACACCCCAAGCTGTCCATCCCCGGCTTGGTGCTCGTGCGCGGAGACCGTCCCGCGAGTGTCATTCGCGGCCAAGCCCTGGCTCACGCCATCGGAGGTGCGCCCTTGGTGATCGGTCATGCCGGCAAGAATAAAGAGAATGCCGTCGCCATTGAGCGTAGCCCCGCATGGAGCGCGCGCCCTGCAGGAATGGCCAGTATGGCATTGCTCGACAAGATATCGTATACCCTACTGTCAGAGGCGCATCTGTTCTTCAGCGGAAAAAGTGTCTATCCGCCGCTGTACGCGTCCCGCATGGAATATGAACCTCAATAGACGAGAATTACTCGCGGCTATGGGCGGAGCCGCTGCCTCCTCCGCTGCCGCCCAACCTACGAAACGGCGTAACATCATCTTCATTCTGAGTGACGATCATCGCTACGACGCACTCGGCTTCATGAAGGCGCAGCCATGGTTGGAAACGCCGCAGCTAGATCGCTTGGCACACGAAGGCGCCCACTTTAAGAACGCCTTCGTCACGACCGCCCTTTGCAGCCCGAGCCGCGCCTCCATCCTCACGGGGGTCTATGCGCACCGGCACAGGATCGTGGATAACAACACGCCCATTCCGCAGGGAACCGTCTTCTTTCCTTCGCACCTTCAAAAAGTGGGTTATAAAACCGGTTTCTTCGGAAAGTGGCACATGGGTGCCGAAACGGACGAGCCCAAGCCCGGCTTCGATCAGTGGGTAAGTTTCCGGGGCCAAGGCACCTATCTGCCGAACCCGAATGGCTTGAACGTCAACGGAAAGAAGGTGCCGCAGAAAGGCTACATCACCGACGAGTTGACGGATTACGCACTCGATTGGATGCGCACCCTGCCCAAAGAGCAGCCGTATTTCCTGTACCTCTCGCATAAAGCTGTGCACGCCGAATTCGAGCCCGCCGCCCGCCATAAAGGAAAATACAAAGACGCTAAATTCGTTTACCCGCCCACGATGCAGCAGAGCGGCGAAATGGCACAGCACCGGCCCATGTGGGTCCAAAATCAGAGAAACTCCTGGCACGGAGTAGATTATCCATATCACTCCACGTTGGATATCGCCGATTATTACAAGCGCTACGCAGAGACGCTGATGGCCGTTGACGAGAGCGTGGGCCGCGTCTTCGATGAGCTGAAGCGCCGCGGCGAGCTCGATTCAACCCTGGTCGTCTACATGGGCGATAACGGATTCGCGTTCGGTGAACACGGACTCATCGATAAGCGCACCGCGTATGAAGAATCCATGCGGGTACCCTTGCTCGCACGATGCCCCGAGCTGTTCAGCGGCGGACGCACGGTCAAGGAGGTCGTCGCCGGGCTGGATATCATGCCGACCGTGCTCGCAACCGCGGGCGCGGCAACTCCGCCCGGTCTCGATGGATTGAACTGGATGCCGCTCGCGCAAGGCAAGCAAACCGAATGGCGGCGCGAACTGCTCTATGAGTATTACTGGGAGCGCAACTTTCCCCAGACGCCTACTATGCATGCCCTGCGTGGCGACCGGTACAAATTCATCCGCTACCAGGGCATATGGGACGTGGACGAGTTGTACGACCTGCAGGAAGACCCGCTGGAGAGCCGCAATCTCATCTTCAGCGAGAAGCACGCGCCTATTATCAAAGAGATGCGCGAGCACTTGTTCGACATCCTCGAGAAAACGGACGGCATGAATATTCCCCTGCAGCGAGACCGCGGCGGCCAGCAGAATTTACGCAGCCCCGAAAAGGGCAAGGCTGCCGAGTTCCCGGACGAGTTCAAGAGGCCGCCGAAACGCCCGGCGCAGCACCGCTGAGATCTCAGGAATGGACTTGTTCCGAACGGAACCTCAGCGCGGCAACGCCCATCAGGGCAAGCGAACTGATCATCGCGACTGCCATCATTGCGATCATCAGACCTGAGAAGCCGATCGAATCCTTCCAGAGCCCGGCGAGATAAATCATGACAGCGGAAGAAATTCCGCCCATCATGTTCAGCACCCCGCCGGCCAGCCCGCGGCTTCGGCTGTCCAGCACGTCATAAGCAGCCGCAAAGGCGTTCGCCGCAAGGTAGCCTCCGAAAAAACCGAATCCGGCCGAGAACGCGCGGGCGGCATTGAGGCTACCTGCCGAAAAAGTCCAGAATGCGAACGGCGCGCTCAGCAGCACACCCGCCGCCGCAACGTGCAGCCGCGCTGCCGGCCAGCGTTTCGACAGACTGTCGCCCAGCGCTGCGCCCGTCAGGATGCCACGATAGCGCTGGTCTGTACGAATAAGGTGCCGTTCCATCCGCTCTCCGTCATAGACAAGCCGAAGCGCTCCTGCAGGAACGTCGGGAACCAAGCAAAGAAGATCCACTGGATCGCACAGAACGCCGCGAACGCAAAGCAAAGCGCAACGTAGCAGCGGGAGCGGAGCAGTTCAACCACACTGCCTGCCGCGCCGGCGGTTCCCCGGCGGCATCCCCGCAGACCCCGCCACAGCACAACCCCGTATACAACGCCGGCCGCGGCGGCGGCATAGAATGCATAGCGCCAGCCCATGTGATCGGCGGCCCATCCGCCATACCATCCCCCCGCCACAGCTCCGAATAGCTGCGCGGATTGATGGATACCAAGCGCTCTGGATCGCGCATGCTCGGCATAGCTGGCCGCAATCAACGCAAGCGCCGTTGGGTAGTAGAGCGATTCGGTCAGGCCCATCAGGGCGCGCCATGCAAGAAATGAACCCTGGCCGGACGCGGCTCCGCTGCCAAGCGCCGCCACGCTCCACAACACCAGGCTGGAAACAATCAGCACATCGCGGCGCCACACATCCGCAAGGCGGCCAGCGAAGGGCATTGAGAGCGTGTAGACCCACTGAAAGACGCTGCCGATCAGTCCTAGTCGCGCACCCTCAAACCCGAGGTCCGCTTTCAGGGCAGGGAACATGGAGTAGACCATCTGGCGGTCCACATAGTTCAGGGCGAAAGCGATCCACAGGTACGCGACCAGGGGCATCAGAGTTGCAGGCCCGCAGTTTTCACTTGAGCGAACTCCGCCAGTGCATCTTTATCGATTTCGATTCCGAGTCCCGGACCTTCCGGAATCGGCAGCATCCCATCGGCATCCAAGTGCCAGCCTCCCGTGCGAAGTTCATCGATGAACGGTGACCCCGTGAGGTACTCAATCAAATCCGTATCCGCGAATGCCGATGCAATCTGCAGATCCGATGCCAGGCCCACCGTCGTGTTCCAGCCGTGCGGAATAAAGCGAACACCGTGCTCGCGCGCCATCCAGGCAATGCGGCGCTGTTCACTTAACCCCCCGCACTTTGTCACGTCAGGCTGCACAATATCGAACGCTCCACGTTCCAGCCACGGCGCGAACGATTGACGGCGTGTCAGCACCTCACCTCCCGTAATCGGCACGCGCGCCGCCCGCCGCAGAGCCACGTAGTCCTCCAGCGCATCCGGATGCAGCGCTTCTTCAAACCAGTACACGTCGTAGTCGGCCAGCATCTCGGCCGTACGCAAGGCCCACTTGTAATCGCCGGGCCAGTGAGCGTCGCTACCGCCCGCGTCCACCATGAGAAGCGAATCCGGGCCTATCGCCTCGCGAGCCGCGCGCACGATGGCTTCGTCGGTCTTTGTGTCGCGTCGACCGAATGGTCCCCAGCCGATCTTGAATGCCCGGAAGCCCTGCGCCTTCACGGGCAGAAGTTCTGACGCCATCCGGTCCGGTTCGCGCATTAGCAGCGAAGCATAAGGCCGTACGCGATCCCTATACCGGCCTCCCAGTAACCGCCCAACCGGCTGGCCGCAGGCTTTACCTAGTAGATCCCACAGCGCGATATCGATTCCGCTAATGGTGTGCGTGATGGACCCGCCCCGCCCCAGCCAGAACGTGTTCTGATGCAGTTTCTCGGAGACGCGCTCGGGCTCCAACGCGTTCTCCCCTATGACCAAAGGCCTCAAAATCTCCAGCGAGGCTTTCACCAGAGCCTCGGACGTAAAGACGGAGCCCCAACCTATGGCTCCCTCACTTGTCAGCACCGCGATGATCGTATGGACGCAATCCTCGGGCTGCAGCTCATTGGACCATCCGCCCTCGGGCGTGCGCCCGCGTAGCCCATAGGCTCTGACCTCTGCAATTTTCAAGAATCCCTCCGGAACACGCGCGCTTGCGGTGCGTAATGCTCGATCACATCGAGCGGATAGATCGGCCGGGCGCAGCGCGTATGGCCGAGGCTGTGCAGGTTTGCGCTGGTCGCGCCGGGCGCGTCTATGTTGATCAGCCGCTCGGCCCCGTCCGCAAAGAACCGCGGTTGGCATAGCGGCGATTTCACTACGGTCATGTCAAAGTTCGCCGGGTCCTGGCCGTTGGCGAGAAACAGCGTTCGGTCGTACAAACTCACCGGCCGGGAGGTCAGGACGAGGGTCACTGGTCCGCAATCAAGTACCGCCGTGTTGCCGGCGTTCCACGCTTCCCCATGCGATTCGCTGTTCATGTGTCCATCGGAGAGGACACGCACACGGCCCGTCATTTCGAGCGGTGTATACCGCGCATCGAGCGTGCCGCCCACCTTCACCGTCAGTTTTGCTCCCACCCCTGCTGCAAATGCTTCCTCCACTGCGGGCGCGTCCACAATGGGAGCAAGCACGGTGCGCGTGCAGTTCTGCCGCATCAGTTCCGCGAGGATTGCGTTGGAGTCGCCGGACGCACCGGAACTCGTCGCATCCGCTGCGTCCACCAGCACAACGCGTCCCTTCAGGGACGCGGCAATGCGCACGCTCTCTTCCAGAGAGGTCAACGGCTGCTGCAGATCGGATCGCATATCCCAGAACTCGCGCGCAACGGATTCGCCTTCACGAATGGCCGCCGACGGATCGCCGTCTGCGGTCATGAACACATTCGAGCAGAGATCGGGAACGTCGGTGAACGGGTTCCCGATGAAGAGGCCGCCGGACAAACAAGCGATGGCCCGTTGCAGGGGTTTCCGGATCTTGCCAGTTTCTGTGATGCATTCGTAGCCGCGCACCAGCGCCGGAATTGGCACGCGGATCGAAACCGGACGGATCTTCCGGTCCAGTAACTGCAGGAGCAGGCGGGCTGCGCGCTCGCCCGTCTGGAAGAAATCGGTGTGAGGATTTGTGTGATAAACGGCCACTGCCGACGCATGCCGCAAAATGCGATCCGTCAGAATACCATGCAAATCGAGCGAGACCGCGATCGGCATTGCATCACCGGCGATCTTCCGCGTCTCTTCGAGCAAGTATCCCTCACAATCCTCTACATCCTGGGCAGCTAGGGCGCCATGCAATGCGAAGTAGATCCCATCCAGTGGCCCGGCTTCCCGGACTGCATCCAGGAATTCCGACGCGATCCGCGCGAAGCCGCCGCTCGAGAGAGTGCCTGCCGACGTGATGCCACGCGCACTGTAACCGCCAACAATCTTCATCTCCGGATGTTGGTCGAATACGCGAAGTGCTCCTCCTACCTCGCTTCTCACCGGACGGTGGTAATCCAGCACATCGCTCCCATGATCGACCAGAAAGTCACCGTATTCAGACAACACGGGATTGAACGAGGAGATCTCCTGCTTGCACTCGCTGACCAGAATCTTGCGCATTGCGTGTGCCGATCATTTTATGCGAAGCCCGGGTCAGAGCGCCTACATTGGGTGTAGCAGCGCAATATGTGCCGAAGCTCGCGTTGAAACTGTTGCAATCCGGAGTGGTATGCGACCTGCTGCGAGAACTGCATATGAAAGCGGGACTCAGATTGGCGTCCGTTTTCGTGCTCCTGGTCGCAGTGCTTGGGTTCACTGGCCGTTCTTGCTTTGGTGCTATTCCGGCAGCCTCCCACCCATGTTGCGGACAGCGTTGCCCGAACCATCAAACAGGGCAAACTCCCGTGTGCTGGATGGAAAGCACGGCCGCATCCCTTCAGGATCCAGCTCATTCTCCTGGTCCAGTGGTACAACAGCCTGAAGAGATTCATGTTGCGGCCGTTGTCGAACACAGGTTTGAAAACGCGTCGATATTAAATATCCGGCCAGACCGCGTAGGAACTTACCTGCGCAATCAGACTCTGCGGATATAGCCGTCCGCTCTTCCGCACTACAACCCTGAGGGCCTCGTTTCCCTGCACGGCGAAATTGGGACAGTGGCGCGTTGCCGCCGGGAGAGGTGTTTGATTTGGAGAGTAAGTATGAAACGCATCCTCGTAGTTCTGTTGTGTGTAGCGGGCTATGCATTTGCCGCTGACCAAGCCCCCCGCGGGCTGACCCACAGGCAGGTGCAAGAGTTGATCGTAAATGCCAAGACGCCAGCGGACCACATGAAGCTGGCTGACCACTTCCGGAAGGAGGCCGAGCGTCTCGAAGCGGAATCGAAGGAGCACGCTGCGCTCGCAGAGGGATACCGTCGCAATCCAGGCGTATCGGAGGTGAAGCGCCCGGGCAGCCCGGATACCTTCTCTCATTGCGATCACCTGGCGCGCCAATTGGCAGCCGCAGCCCAGGATGCTCGCGCTTTAGCCGCAGACCATGAGCAGATGGCGAAGAAATAGTTCGTGCGAGTTGTTGCGCCCTAAAAAAAGAGCCGGCCCTTTCGGACCGGCTCTTTCTACGTGCAACGTTAACAAGGTTATTCGTTCGGCAGCGTACCGGTGATATAGAAACCGGTGTACTGCAGAGCCCTGGTTCCACGCTGACCCTGCCCCGGAACCGCTGCTGGGCGGAGCACACGGAACGCGACAGCATCACCCGGCTTCAAGGTGCCCTGGATACGGCGCACGTCTTCCACTGTATTCACCGGCTGGCGATTGATGGAGACGATCACGTCGCGATCCTGAAGGCCCACATCCTCCGCGAAGGAGTTCTCCTGAACCTGGGTGACCACAACGCCGCGCTTCTCTTCAAGCGTCTGGTTCTCCTTCTCTGCTTCCGTCAGGTTGCGAATCGAGACTCCGAACTTCGCGCGAGTTCCTTTATCCTCCGACAAGGAACTCGGCTCTTCGGACTGGCCCTTCCTCGAATACCGCGGATCGTCACTGGCCGCGAGTTGCTCTTCGCGATCGCCGATCGTCACCTTCAGATCCATGCGCTTGCCGCCGCGGTCCACTGTCACATTCGCACTGGAGCCGATGGGCGAGGAGGAGACGCGCTGCACCAGATCATCGCCGTCCTTCACCGGTTGGCCGTTGAACGCGATGATGATGTCTTCCGGCTTCATGCCGGCCTTCTCCGCCGGGCTCGACTTCATGATGCCTTCCACGATCACGCCTTCTTTGATACCGAGAGCCTTCAGCAGCGTCTGGTTCTGTTCATACTTCTTAAACGTGATTCCGATCGAACCGCGCGATACCTTGCCGGAACGAATGATCGAGTTGTATACGTTCACCGCGGTGTTGATCGGCAGCGCGAATCCTATGCCCTGGTATCCGCCGCTCTGCGTCGCGATCATCGTGTTCATGCCGATCACTTCACCCCACTGGTTCAGCAGCGGACCGCCCGAGTTGCCCGGGTTGATGGCGGCGTCTGTCTGGATGAAGCGCTGGAACTGCTGAGCGCCCACATCGCGGCCGGTAGCGCTCACGATGCCCGAAGTCACGCTGGCCTCGAGGCCGAACGGAGAGCCGATCGCGATCGCGTTATCTCCCACCATCACGCCGTCGGAATTTCCGATCTTAATCGTCTGCAGCGGCTTGCCGGCATCGATCTTGATCACAGCCACGTCGGTCTCGATATCCGTGCCGATCAGCTTGGCGCGATATTCCATCTGGTCGTGAGGGAACTTCACCTTAATGTGATCCGCCTTCTCGACCACGTGGTTATTGGTGATGATGTAGCCATTCTTGTCTACCACGAAGCCGGAGCCCGTACCACCGCCCTTATAGGGGCGCTGCGGCATATCGGGCAAGCCTCGGAAGAAACGGCGGAACAGATCCATGCTGTTGTCATCACCACCATCTTCGTCGTCCTGCTGAGGCGCGGGGCGTCCGCGGCGCTGCGACGTTGCGGCGGGCCGCGCGGTGTAATCCGTGCTGATGTTGACCACCGCAGGTTCGATCTGCTTCACCAATTTCGATAATTCATTGCCTGACTGCCGGGCGGCTGGGATCACCAGCGGAGTTGCATCCGGAGCGGCCGTCTGCGCTTTAGCCGCGAAGACACCAGTGTTGATCACAGTGCCGATCACGATGCCAATCGCGAGCGTAAAAACCAAGAGAGAGAGGGACAGCAGCTTTTGCTGCCGCATTCTGTCCAGAAAACCCATAGGTTTCGTTTGCCTTCCTATCACTTACATTCTAAGAGTAAAATCTTTGGCGGTTCTAGACATTCTGATGTCCGCCCAACCTCGCTGGTTTCAATTCGACCAGCAAGATTCCTGCCAAAATCAACAAGGCCCCTATCACCGAGCGCCCCGTCAGCACTTCTCCAGCGACGAAAAACGCCGTAACCCACGCAAATACAGGCTCAAGCGAGAAGATGATCGCAGCCCGTGTCGCCGACGTGTGGCGCTGCGCCCAGGTCTGAATGGCAAAAGCCAGCGCCGTAGCCAGGAGCGACGTGACACCGAGTGCCAGCCAAACGCGCCCGGTCCACCTCACATAGGAAGGTTCCACCCACCAGAACGTCGACAGCCCGATGGCGCCGCATGTTCCGATTTGCAACAGTGCCAGCCAACTGTGATCCATTCTGCGCGAGTAGTGACCGAGAACCACGATGTGAACTGCGTATGCCACCGCACAGCCCAAGGTCAGTAGGTCGCCAGTGCTCATTTCGAGCGCAGCTCCTTTGAGGGTGAGCAGAGCCAATCCAGCCGCAGCCAGCAGGATGCCGGCCATCTCGGCCCAGTGCGGTGCTTTTCTATAGACGAGGGCGGACACTAAAGGTACCAGGACAATGTAAAGCCCGGTGATGAATCCGGACTTCGCCGCCGTCGTCGACCGCAGTCCCAGCGTCTGCAACAAGTACCCGGTAAAAAGGAGGACTCCGGTAAGAATCCCGCCTTTCCACAGTCCCACTTTAGGGCGAGTTACAATCCCGAGCGCGAAGGTGGCGGCCGTGAACCGGATCGCCAGGAAAAGAACTGTAGATACGTCGTTTAGCGCGTCCTTGACGAGTACGAAGGTTGCGCCCCAGAGCAGGGCGACAAGCGCGAGGCCCCCTTCGGCTACGAAACGCCCGGGCGGTTTGTGCTCGCTCATTCGCGCAGGAGCAGCGCGAGAACCAGAAGGATTCTGCGCAGACCTAGTTCCCTCCCATCGGGGCGATACCACTCCTGGGGGGTGTGTGCGCCTCCGCCCTGGCCCCCAGCGCCGATCGAGACAGCCGGGAGATTCATCGACAGGGGGATATTTGCATCGGTGGAAGCGCAATCCAGATGCGAACGGATTCCAAGGTGCGCGTCCACTGCCCGCACGATGTTCAGAATCGGCGCACTCTCGCTGACCCGGCCGGCAGGGCGGGAGCCGATTTCCTTGATCCGGGCGGTCAGGCGCCCGGTCCGGGCATGTTCATTTTCGAACTGCAGCGCCTTCTCGACTGAGAGGGTGAGGATTTCCGCGAGTTCATCGATACGCGTGCCGCTCTCGGATCGGATATCCACCTTCGCGCGTGCTTCGGTCGGAATGGAGTTGATGCTGGAGCCACCGTCGATTATGCCGAAGTTGAATGATGTGCGGGGAATAGTGTTCGGCCCCATATCCACGTAGTTATCCGTAAATAGCGTGACTGCCCGGCTGAGGGCGTGTACCGGATTCCCGATGCCGAAGTCGCTCCAGCTATGACCGCCGCCGCCCTGAAACAGCACCTCGAAGCGGCGGCTGGCAAGAGCTTGGCGGGTGATGTGATCTGTGGTCGGACCGTCGAGCACCAAGAATGACGAGAACTGCCCGGCTAGCGAGGATTGCTTGCACAGGTAGCGCATTCCGCTAAGGTTTCCTTCACCCTCCTCCCCGACGTTCGCGATGAATAGCAGGGACTGGGAGCCCTCGAAGGAATCGCAGGACTTCATGGATTTGGCGATCGCCAACAGGGCGGCCAGTCCGGCTCCGTTGTCCGAAACTCCAGCGCCTCTTAGCGTACCGTCGGGTTCCGCCACAATATCCTCAAGATTTCGCGGAGCGAGCACCGTATCCAGGTGCGCAGTTAATGCAACGAAAGGCGGCTTGAGATCCGGGGACAAATGTGCGATCACATTGCCCCCTCGGTCGATGCGCGCTTCGCAGCCCATCGCGCGGAAACGATCCACCATCCACTCCGCCCGTTTTTGCTCGAGGAACGTCGGTGCGGGGATGCGGCAGAGTTGGAGGTGCTGCTCGCCGATCCAAGCCTTCTCCTTCGCAAACCAGGCGAGGCAATCCCGAAGTTCCGGTCTCTGGGAGACGCCCGAGACCAAGGATGTCGCGGGGTTTTTCGGAGCTTTCAGAGAACCCGCCATGAAATCTATAGTTTAGCAGTCAAGCTAATCAGCGGGCGAGGTGAATCTGATTCAGAGCCCGCTCCTTCGGGCGCGAGCCGTAGTGTTCCGCGTAAGCGTGACTGAATTCAGCGCCTATAAAGAAGATCTGTGCGGAGTAGTACACGAAGACGAGAATGACGACGACTGAGCCTGCAGCGCCCCAGGCGGAAGTGAGAGTCGTGCGCCCCAAGTACCAGGCGATCCCATACCGTCCCAGTACGAACAGCACGGCCGTAAGGGCCGCTCCCGGCAGTGCATCGAGCCAGGTGATCGGCAGATCCGGAACCAGACGAAACACCGCGGCAAAAATCGACAGGATGACGAAGAACTCCAGTGCCAGGTTCGCAGCGCCGAGCAACACCGCTGTTGCCGGCACGATCTCGACAAGTTCAGCGGCGAGCCGCGACATGAAGATGTTGAAGCCGATGGAGACGATTAGAACGGCTCCGATGCAGAGGACCATGACGAACGCCAGGGCACGGCTGCGGATCCAGCCTATGACGTCATCCAAGAAGCGTTCCGTCGGCTTCTTCGGTGCATCCCACACCGTGTTCAGGGCGTCGCGGAGTTCCGCTGCCGCGCCGCTGGCACCTAGGAATATGGTAAGAAGGCCCAGTATGGTAGCGACCGGGCCAGAGGTGGGGCGCTGAGCCGCCTTGATCATCGGCGCGATCAGCCTGGCGGTATCGTAACCGACCCAATCCTCGATCTGCCAGGAGAGCTGGCCAACGGCGGCATCCCTGCTGAAAAAGAACGCTCCGATCGCGACGACCACGATCAGAGTAGGGGCGAGCGACAGAATGGTATAAAAAGCGAGCGAAGCTGACAGCCGGGGCAGTTTGTGCCGGACCGCGTTTTCGAGCGCCATGGAGAGCAGCGCCCGCCATTGCGGTACGTGAAGGGTAGCAGGCCCGACAGATTCCGGCGGAATCTCAATCTGCTGTGGCGGTCGTTCACCCGGCTTGAGGATGGACTGTTCGGCCATTGCTCGCGTGCTCCTACTGAGTTAGAACACGCCCACCCGAATCAGGTTACCGGTTCGGAGTTCTTATCCATCCATATGCCCGCTAAGTCACACATTGCAGAATAGTAAGCGGCGAGGTTGGCATTCTTGGGCCGGATGTGAGCGCTCTTATCCAGCATGAAATCGCGCGGTACCGGACTCCATGAAGCTTTGCCGGCCTTCGCGTACGAACGAAGGCTCCGAAGAATCAGGCGGTCAGCAACTTGCTCGGCCTGCGCAGGACTCAACCCGGCCTCCAACAGGGCCTGAACGGAGGCATCGAGGAGAGGAACGAAGCAGTGCGAAGAGAGACCGAGAGCGGCGAAGCAGCGGGGCATGTCGCCTTGACGGATCCACAGCAACTTTCCTCCGTGGCGCCCCATGATCTGTTTCAGAGAGCGGAATGCGGCTTCCTGCCCCTCGAAAATGCAGAGCGGCACACCCGGACAATCCTCAATGTGGAGTGAACCAACCGAAGCGCCTTTCGTTTCAAAGCATGCGAGGGCATTGCTATCCAGAGACGATCCGGTGAGGACAACTGTCTTGCGCGGCCAATTCAGTTCGGCTTGCGACATGTCTTCGATCAGTTCCGGCGCGCGATCGCCGGGAGCACTGATGAGGATAAGCGGCGCCTCGTTCAGATCCTCATAAGTCTGAACGGCGTAGCCGGCGCGGAATGTGTTGGCCGCACGGCTGGCGACGCGCATGCTGGCGGCTTTGATCGGTCCGAGGTGCGAGATGAGGTTCGGAACGCGCGTAATCTCGGCGCGGCTTATAGTTCCGGCACAGACAAGAGCTACAGAGCGATTTGTCCTCATTCAGGCGTAAACGCCCTTCGATTTAATCGCTTTGATGCGGTCTCGCAGTTGGGCGGCTTTTTCGAATTCGAATTTCTTGGCATGCTCGCGCATTTGGGCTTCGAGTTCGGTGAGGAACTTCTCACGCATTTCGGGCGTCATTTCCTCGACCGGGCTCTCGGGTTCGGCCGGCACTGTGATGTAGTCGCCCTCAGCAATGGCGACGAGGCTCATATCGATGGGCTTGATGATGGATTGCGGGGTAATGCCGTTCTCTTCGTTGTAGGCAAGCTGGATGTGACGGCGGCGATTCGTCTCATCCATGGCTCGCTTCATACTGTCGGTGATCACGTCGGCGTACAGAATCGCGCGTCCGCTGAGGTTCCGGGCCGCGCGGCCGATGGTCTGGATCAGCGATCCGGTGGAACGCAGGAATCCCTCTTTGTCCGCATCGAGGACCGCCACGAGCGAAACTTCGGGGAGATCAAGTCCTTCGCGAAGGAGGTTGACGCCGATCAGTGCGTCGAACTCGCCGCGGCGGAGATCGCGCAGAATCTTGATGCGGTCGAGGGTGCTGACTTCCGAGTGCAGGTACGCGCATTTCACTCCGACCTCAGCGTAGTATTCCGCGAGATCCTCCGACATGCGCTTAGTTAATGTAGTGACAAGGACACGCTCATCGCGTTCCGTACGCAACCGGATCTCGTTCAGGAGGTCGTCCACCTGTCCTTTGATCGGACGGACGTCAATCTGAGGGTCGATGAGGCCAGTGGGCCGGATGATCTGTTCGACGACTTCGCCCGACGATTTCGTCAATTCGTAAGGGCCGGGCGTGGCAGATACGTACACAATCTGATTGACGCGGTTCTCGAACTCCTCGAACGTGAGCGGACGGTTGTCGAGTGCGCTCGGCAGGCGGAATCCGAAGGAAATCAGTACTTCCTTACGCGAGCGGTCGCCGTGCCACATACCTTGTAACTGCGGAATGGTCTGGTGACTCTCGT
The DNA here is from genome assembly GCA_964464925.1 of uncultured Solibacteraceae bacterium. Taxonomy (GTDB): domain Bacteria; phylum Acidobacteriota; class Terriglobia; order Bryobacterales; family Bryobacteraceae; genus CAYXLI01. The sequence continues at coordinate 222,937 of CAYXLI010000010.1, forward strand.
CGATGAACATGATCGCGTCATGCGGCAGGTAGTCAAGCAGCGTGGGGGGCGCTTCGCCCGGAAGACGGCCTGAGAAATGGCGCGAATAGTTCTCGATGCCATGGCAGTAGCCGATATTGCGCATCATCTCGAGATCGAACATAGTGCGCTGGTAGAGACGCTGCGCTTCGATCAGTTTGCCCTGCTTTTCAAGTTCGGCGTGCCACCAGGAGAGCTCGGTTTCTATGCTCCGCATCGCATCTTCCTTGGTGGCGTTACTCATGACGTAGTGCGTTTTTGGATAGATGGGCAGACGCAGATAGGTCTGGCGGATCTGGCCGAGCAAGGGGTCGATTTGCGAAAGGCTCTCGATCTCATCCCCCCAGAGTTCGATCCGGTAGGCGTAATCGTCATAGGTGGGGAAGACTTCAATGACGTCGCCGCGCACCCGGAACGTGCCACGGCGGAAGTCGTGATCATTCCGCTCGTAGAGCACTTCCACGAGGCGCGCGATCAAATCCTTGCGCGTAATCTTCTGGCCCTTTTCCAGCATCACGAGCATGCCGTAGTAGGCTTCGGGAGAACCCAGGCCGTAGATGCAACTGACGCTCGCGACGATGACGCAATCACGCCGCTCAAAGAGTGATTTTGTTGCAGCGAGGCGGAGTTTGTCCAACTCGTCGTTTATGGTGGCTTCCTTCTCGATGTAAACATCGCCGGAAGGAATGTAGGCTTCGGGCTGGTAATAGTCGTAGTAGCTGACGAAGTATTCCACCGCATTCTGCGGGAAGAAGTTTTTGAACTCGTGATAGAGCTGCGCCGCAAGAAGTTTGTTGTGAGCCAGGACGAGCGCGGGGCGGTTTGCCTGCTCGATGACCTTGGCCATCGTGAAGGTCTTACCGGATCCGGTGACGCCGAGGAGGACCTGGTGTTTCTCACTGTCTTTCAGGCCACGGGAGAGCTGTTCGATGGCGGAAACCTGATCGCCGCGAGGCTGGTAGTTGACTGCTAACTGAAAGCTCATTGGGGAACTCCTGAGATCGGGCCAGACGCTGCGTTGGCGAAAAGTTTGCGGGTCTTGCGGCCAGCGGTGCGCGATTCGAGACGGGCACGGCGCTTGTGGAGCGAATCGGATTCCTCAAAAGACAGAGCCGTACGAGTGAATTCCAGCGCCATCTCGTAATTCTTTTCTTTGTGTTCGTAATACTTCGCCAGTTCTTCGAGAGATTGCAGGCGGTGGGGGTTGCGGCTTGTTGCCAAGTCCGTGTAGATGGCGAGCGCGGCGGCTTCGCGGCCGAGCCGCTTTTCGAGTGCGGCGATATCCCACAGAGTGCGAAAGAGCAGATCGTCCCGGAGTCCTTTGTCCACGGCCCGGCGGAAAAGCTGGAGCGACTCTTCGAAACGCTCGGATTGCCGCAGCCACCGCGCGAGTCCGACCATTTCGGCTCCATGGGTGAATGGAGCTTCTTCCGGCGCGCGGAACGCATACGGGACGATGCCAGTGAGACAGGCAAGCGTGAGGATGTCGAGCGCGTTGTGATGCAGGATTGGCACGACCCGGAACGCTTCCTTGGTCCGCAGGTAATCGAAGTAGACGTACGGAATCATTTCGCCTGGCAGGTCGCCTTCCCGCTCGATTCCGAGGACCTGATTCTCCAACTGCACCAGGCGGCAGCTTTCAAACCGGAGTTTCCAGAGACGCCGCGCGCCGAACAAGAGATCGAAGTGCGCCAGCCGCTCGAAGGGAAGCTTCGCGCGCGCCATGCGGTAGCGGGTCTCCAGCAAAGGCTGATCGTAAGTCTTGCCGTTATAAGTAATCAGCACGTCAAATTGCGCCAGATGTTCGGCGAGGCCAAAAAGAAGGCTGGGTTCCTCACCGAGGTCGCGCATAAAGAATTGACGCAGGCGGAATCCCTCCGGTGTGATTCGGCCAACTCCGATGAGGAACGCGTAGGTTCCGGATCCGCCGGCAAGGCCGGTTGTTTCTGTATCGAGGAATGCCCATTTATGGCAAGGCGCGTGAGGGATGCTCGATTCGGAGATGGCGTCGAGGAGGTCGTGTGGAAGATCTTCCAGGCTCGAGATATCCAGGCTGCCGTGGCGGCGATGGCGTTCGTAGAGGCGCTCCGTTTCGAAGTGCGAGCCGAGCGGGGTGTGCACTTCGGCCCCGGAAAGGTACTCGTCGACAAAGTAACGGGCCGGGTTGGGATCCTGCCTAGGTGGATTGGGAGGCGCCAGCTCCTTTGCCTCGTACTTGCGGTCGATTCGCGCGATCCGGCGGCGGAGAATGGCTAGTTGTTCCTGGATGTCTCCCATGCGCGATTCGCCTTTTGTTTGCCTCCAAATGGTAGCATAGCCGGTCATTGAAGCAATTCGGTCGGTTCGTTTGGCGCGCTCGCGCCGGGCAATGGACTATGGTTTGAGATTGCGGGATTGGGTTCGTTTGACGTGGCGATTTCGATGGCCGATTCCGGCTGAGCAGTGGGTTCGTTTGGCTCTGCTATTTCCACGAGTGTGGGAGCGGAGTTGGGTTCGTTTGGCGCGGCATCCTGTTCGGCCATCTCTTCGGCGGCGCGGGCGCGGCGCTCGGCCTGGGCTTCGAGCAGGTTCTTTTTGGCGACGTTGAACAGGCGGGTGATGCGGACTTCGTAGCGGCTGGTGGAATCGAGCACTTCGCCGTTGCGGGTGAGTTGCGCAATGATGATGCCGGTCTTGGCCGAATCGTTGATATTGGCAAAGTACGGGTCCATGGAGCGCTGGGTCTGGGCCTTGGTGAGTTCGACTTCGATGTAGCAGTCCTCCGCGTTCCAGAGACGCATGAGACGCCAGCGGGCCCAGACCATTTCGAGCAGGTACTGTTCTTCGACGACAGTGAGCGGGTTGTAGTGATCGGTGAAGTCCTGGTGGAGCCGATCGAAGATGGGTTTCTGTTCGGAGCTGAGCACGATGGTGTCGGCGAGATATCCGTGGCGTCTGGCATTCTGCGCCGAGCGTGCGCGGCCCTCCGGTGTTTTGGGGCCTTTGGACAGGGCTCCGTTGCGGCGATTCGCCTCGATTTTCCGTTGTGA
>CAYXLI010000011.1:0-180024 GCA_964464925.1 uncultured Solibacteraceae bacterium
CGTGATCAGCTACATTGTCGACCTTCCATTCGGCAAAGGGCAGCCGATCGGTTCTAACGTAACAGGCGTGGCGGATCGGCTGATTTCGGGCTGGGGAATCAACGGCGTTACGACATTTCAATCGGGGACACCGCTGCCGATCGGCGTAGCAGTAAACACAACAAATTCGTTTGGAGGAGGGCAGCGCCCCAACCGTACGGGTGCGAGCGCGAAGGTAAGTGGCTCGGCACAATCCAGACTGAATGCGTGGTTCAACACGGCTGCCTTTGCGTTACCGGCGCCGTTTACTTTCGGCAACTCTTCGCGAACTCTGCCGGATGTGCGGTCGCACGGAATTGCGAATTATGATTTCACGTTGTTCAAGAATACGAAGATCACGGAGCGGGTGGGATTGCAGTTCCGCACCGAGGTCTTCAATCTCTTCAACAGGGTGCGGTTTGGTTATCCGGGCACATCACTGGGCACACCGCAGTTCGGCGTGATCAGCGGTCAATATAACGATCCGCGACTGGTACAGTTCGCTTTAAGGCTGTTGTTCTGACATGCAGTTCCACTTTCATGCGCCGCGGTTCGCGAGGGCCGCGGCGCTGGAGTGCAAATGAAGCTGGCGATTGTCCTTCCGCTGGCACTCGGGATTCTCGAACTAGTCCACCCTTACGGGCTCGATTTTCTTCATCGCAACTCTCCCACCGAACAGAGATACCTGATTGAGACGATGGGCGGCGGTGTCGCACTTCTCGATTACAACAACGACGGTCTGCTGGACATTTTCCTGGTGAACGGCGGCAAGCTCGATAACCCAGTGAAGCCACCGGTGGATTTCGCGCGCCGCCAGTCCGCTTACTGGAACCGGCTCTACAGACAGAATCGGGACGGAAGCTTTACGGACGTAACCGCGGCTGCGGGCCTTTCCGATGCTGGGAATGTTTATGGCATGGGCGTGGCCGTGGGCGACTTCGATAACGACGGCTACCCGGATATTTATGTCACCGGATATCCAGGCAACCGGCTCTATCGGAATAATGGTGACGGTACATTCAGCGACGTGACCGCCCTGGCCGGAGTGGCAGCGAACGGATGGTCCGCCTCGGCCGGATTCTTCGACTACGACAATGACGGGCGGCTGGATCTGTTCGTGACCCGCTACCTGGATTGGGATATTCGCAAGAACATACTATGCGGAACTCCATTTCATTCGTATTGCCGCCCTGATAAGTTCGAGGGCGTGACGAACGTGCTATTCCACAACGAGGGCAACGGGCGCTTTCGCGATGTGAGTGAATCCTCGGGAATCGCGGCGGTGAAAGGCAAGGCGCTTGGCGTAGGTTTCAATGATTACGACGGCGATGGTTTTGCGGATATTTTCGTCGCCAATGACGGGATGGAGCAGTTTCTCTTCCACAATAAGGGCAACGGAACGTTTGAGGAAAGGGCTCTCGACGCAGGAGTCGCGCTTTCAGACGACGGCAAAACATACGCCGGTATGGGCGTGGCATTCGCCGACTACGACAACGATGGGCGTCCGGACATCCTGGTGACGAACCTGGCGTTAGAAAAATACGCTTTGTATCACAACGACGGGCACGGCCATTTCTCGTACACGAGCATGAGCACAGGACTGGCGGGACTGAGCGCGAAGAGTTCGGGGTGGGGTGTTGGGCTATACGATTTCGACAACGACGGCTGGAAAGACATTATGGTGGCGCAAGGCCATGTGCTCGATAACGTGGAGAAGATTCACTCGGGCTTGCGATACCTGGAGCCACCGGTTCTGCTGCGCAACATCGGCGGCAAATTCGAGCATGCCCGTCTCAGCGGGATTCCTCCGGTCGCCGGGCGCGGCGTGGCGTTTGGCGATCTGGATAACGACGGCTCCGTGGACGCGGTGGTATCGGTTCTGGGAGGGAGACCCATGGTGTTGCGAACAGGCCGGACCGGGAACCACTGGCTGACAATCAAGCTGATGGGCACGCGCGGCAATCGAGACGGCATGGGCGCGCAGGTACGAATCGGAAATCAGCTGGTTTACGCGACAACGGCCGGGAGCTATCTTGCCGCAAGCGATCCGAGGGTACATTTTGGTCTCGGTAATCAGACTCGCGCGAGGGTGGAGATCGTCTGGCCGGGCGGGAAAACACAGGTGCTGGATAACGTGGCTGCCGACCAGATCCTCACAGTTCAGGAGAAGCAATGATCGCCGCGTTTATGTTGCTGCTTGCGCTGCAGATCACGCCCGCGCTACGCCAACATGTGGAAGCTGGATTGAAGGCGAAGGCCAGCGGCGACCTGGACACCGCAATCCGCGAATTCGGGAAGGCGGCGGAGTTAGCGCCGGAGCTGCCCGCGACACATGTGAACCTGGGCGCCGTGTACCTGGCAAAGAAAGATTACACGAGTGCGATTGCGGCGCTGCGTAAGGCGCTGGCGCTGAATCCGGAATTGCCTGGGGCGGAGGGGATGCTCGGCACGGCCCTGCTGGCGCAAGGGTACGCGGCGGAGTCAGTGGCACATCTGGAAAAGGCGAATACGGATGATTTATTGGCGGTCGCATTGCTGGAATCCGGACGCGACGAGCGAGAGGCGTTGGCGAGGCTGGAGGCTGCATTGGCGAAGCGGCCCGACGACCCGGATCTGTTGTACTACCTCAGCCAAGTGCATAGCCGCCTGGCCAAGCAGGTGTTCGAGCGGTTGAGGCAGAGCCATCCTAACTCCGCGCGCACGCGGCAATTGCTTGGGGAAGCGCTGGCAGCAAGCGGCAAACGCGATGCAGCCGAAGCCGAATTCTTGGCGGCTCTTGCGGCACGTCCCGATACCAGAGGCATTCATTTTGCGATTGGAGAACTGCTGCTCGAGTCCGGGGACTACGAGAAAGCCGAGGCGGAGTTTCGCGCGGAAACAAAGCTGGCTCCAGGGTCAGCGGTGGCGGCGTACAAACTCGGTCTCGTGCTGCTGAATCGAGGAAACGTGGGCGCTGCAGTTGCAGAGTTGACGCGCGCGGATACGCTTCAGCCAGACATGCCGGAGACGCTGCTTGAATTAGGCAAAGCACTCACGGCAGCGGGAGATTCGGCTGGAGCCGAAAAGTGCTTCCGCAAGGTGATTGGTATTGAGCCTGGATCGACGCTCGCGGAAGCCGCACATTTTCAGCTCGCACAGGCTTACCGCAAAGAGGGGCGCAGCGCCGATGCAGATCGGGAAACGAAACTATTCCGGGAATTGAAGGCGAAGCACAGGTGAGGTTGTGCTACGCCGAAATGTGCGAAGCGCCGTTTGGATTCCGTGCATCTGGAAACGGATCTAGTTCAATTCGACGCGGCGACTTTGGGAAGTTCCTCCAAAAGGCGCTGCACTTCCGCGCGCGGGTCGGCGGCGCGCGTGACCTGCCGGCCGATTACCAGGTAGTCGGCCCCATTTGCGATCGCTTCGGCGGGAGTGGCTACGCGCTTCTGGTCGCCCTTCGCTGCGCCTGCGGACCGAACTCCTGGTGTAACCAGCACCATGCCAGTGCCGACCGCGTCGCGGACCTCGCGCACCTCCAAGGCCGACGAGACCAGACCGTCGATGCCACACTCCTGCGCTTTGCGGGCACGCGCAAGAACGAGATCGCGAACGGTTCCCGTATGACCGAGTTCCGCCAGATCGGCATCGCTCACATCGGTCAAGACGGTTACGGCCAACAACTGGAGAGAGCTTTGGCCGCGCCCGGAGACCGCTGCTCTCATCACTGTGGGAGTTGCATGGACCGTCAGGAAAGTGACGCCGATCTTGGCGATCTGGGCGACAGCGCGGCGTACGGTCTCGCCGATGTCATGCAGCTTCAAATCGAGGAAAACGCGCTTTTGTTGAGCTAACAGACTACGGACGAAATCCATTCCCGCTGATGCGTATAATTCGAGGCCGACCTTATAGAAGTCGATTGAGTCGCCAAGTTGGGTTACGATAGCCTGCGCTTCAGCGGCTGTTTCTACATCGAGCGCGATGATGATTGGATTTTTCATAGAACGATGAGTGGTTTGGCTCCGCGAGTGAGCACGCGTCCGACGGGGTAGGCGACAGCCGGAACCTGTGATGCTTCGGCTTCCGGTACTGAGATCAGCAGGCCGCCGGAGGTCTGCGGATCATAGAGAAGCTGGTAGATTTCTTCCGGCAGTTCACGGCGAAGTTCAACGCAACTCTCGACGAACTCGCGATTGTTTTTGAGGCCGCCCGGAATGGCACCGCGCCTTGCACAATGGATGGCGCCTGGAAGAAACTGTACGGCCTCGGACTCGATTTCGATGGTTACGCCGCTGCCGGCAGCCATCTCGCGAGCGTGCCCGAGCAGACCGAATCCAGTTACATCGGTGCAGGCGTGGACCGTTACATTCTCGAATGCTTCGACCGCCGTTTTGTTCAGCGTGGTCATGGAAGCGATCGACTCATTGATGTCTTCGTCCCGGGCCTCACCGCGCTTTAGCGCTGTAGCGAGGACGCCTGTGCCTATGCGTTTCGTGAAGAACAGAATATCTCCCGGTTGTGCCCCGGAATTCGTCCAGACCCGATCCGGATGGACCAGCCCGGTAATGGAGTATCCGAATTTGATTTCTTCGTCGTTGACGCTGTGACCGCCGAGGACTACGCATCCCGCCTCGGCCATCTTCGACGCGCCGCCCTTCAGGATTTCTGACAGGTCTTCAATATCGCCTTTGCCTGGATAACAAAGGATCGAGAGCGCAGTCAGCGGCCGTCCGCCCATTGCGTACACATCGCTTAATGAATTGGCGGCTGCGATGGCGCCGAACGTGAACGGATCGTCCACAATCGGAGTGAAGAAATCGACCGTTTGGACCAGGGCACACTCCGGCGAGAGCTTGTAAACGCCCGAGTCATCAGACGTCTCAAACCCGACCAGCACGTTCGGATCGGATATACGCGGAAGCGCGGAGAGCACCTGGTCCAAAACCTTTGGACTCAACTTCGACGCTCAACCGGCAGCTTTCACATGCGCGGTCAACTTCTTGTCCGCCATTCCTCTTCAGTTTAGATGAACGTTCGCGGTGAACTCCTCTAAAGAAATCTCGTTCGGCTAAATCCGATTGAATCCAGGCACCGTAATGCCATGTGCGGGTCGAAGTTGAGACCCATAACTCAGATTCAGGAGACACAATGCAAACGATTAAGGGATTCGTCGCTCTCTTGGTGACAATCCTTCTCGTTGGACCTGCCCCCGTAAGGGCAGCGAATCACCGTGAGGCGCCGATCACCGCACTTGACCGCGCCGCCGACATCACTGATTGGTTCGCCTTCGTTAGTTATGACGACCCGACGAAGGTGACGCTTATCCTCAATGTGGACCCGCTGCTCGACCCGGGCAACGGTCCGAACTACTTTCCGTTCGATCCGGAAATCGTCTATTCAATGAAGATCGACAATGACTGGGACGCGGTCGAAGACGTCAGTTTCGAATTTCGCTTCACCAGTGAGTACCGCGCGCCAGGAGTTTTCACGGGCTTTATCGGCGCCGGCAACGGCATCACCGCTCCGGCCAATGCACCAAAGGGGATCAATGGCCCGACTGCCCCTGGCTCTCCTGTGATTCCGCCGGCGATTACATCGCTCGATGGGAAAGGATCGGAAGGGCTCAATTTCCGGCAGACCTATACCGTCACGATGGTGCAGGGCACTGGTGCGAGCGCAAAGCGCACCGACCTGGGTACTGGCATGAAGCTGTTCGCAGTGCCCAGCAATGTGGGTTCCCGGACGATGCCGAGCTACACGGCTCTGGCGAAGCAGGGAATTTACACTCTCGGCAATGGCGTTCGTGTATTTGCCGGCACCGTGGACGATCCGTTCTACATCGATCTCGGGGGCACATTTGATTCACTCAATCTCCGCGGCATGTTTACATCCGGCGTTGCCGGCGTATTAACGCCCGCGCAGGACGCCGATGACACGACGAACATTGCTCCGGACTCAGTGCAGGGCTACAACGTCAACACGATCGCCCTCGAGGTTCCGATCTCGATGCTGACCAAGGACAACAACCGCTGGGCGGCGAGCGATCCTCGCGCGACGATCGGCACCTGGGGTACGACATCCCGTCCCCGTATGACCATTCGCCGTAGCCCCGACGAAATGGACGGCACTCCGACCACTCCGAACGAATACCGCCAAGTGCAACGCATGGGGCACCCGCTCATCAACGAAGTGATCATAGGGACAGGGTCAAAAGATAAGTTCAGCATGAGCCAGCCGAAAGATGACTCGCAGTTTGCCAACTTCGCTCTAGATCCGCTGCTGCCGCGAGCCCTGAACGCCATCTACGGCATTCCGGTGCCGGATGCGCCGCGGACCGACTTGCTGCCACTGGTGCAGTACTTGCCCCCGATCGCCGCTCCGAACACGCCGAAGGGACCCGTAGCGGACATGCTGCGTTTGAATACTGGTATTCCCCCTACGCCAGCCGCATCGCGCAAGCGTCTTGGGGTTCTAGCGGGCGACAACGCAGGATGGCCCAATGGACGCCGCGTGTCCGACGACGTGGTGGATATCGCGCTTCGTGCGATGGCTGGCGTTCTGGCAGGCGGCCAGTTCGCCGGGTTCCCGTACAACGCGCTTGGAGATGGCGTGAATACGAACGATGTTCCCTACCAGGAAACGTTCCCTTACGTCGCCTTCGCACAAAGCGGGCTGACCGTGAAGGTGAAGATAACGCCTACTATGCCGAAAAATCTAGGTTCCATTGAATGCGTGCGGAATCCGAATTCCTGCACGTCTAACTAAGTCAAATGGGGCAGGCCATGAGGTCTGCCCCGCTTCCCTCGGAGGAACGATATGAAACGCGTTTTCCTATTTCTTATACCCGCTCTGGTGCTGGCCAGCACGCCCGCCGAACAAAAGATCGGTCAAGCCAGGGCTGCGATCGCCAAGGACGCTTCCAATGCGGAAGCATTCAACGCTTTGGCATTGGGTCTGGCGCGACGGGCCCGCGAAACTTCCAATGTGGATTACTATGCCCAGGCGCATGCGGCGCTCGATCAGGCGCTTCAACTGAAGCCGGACAATTTCGAAACTCAAAAAGTGCGGACATGGGTACTGCTGGGCCAGCACGAATTTGCCAAAGCACAGGTGCTGGCACGTAAGTTGAACAAACAAGTTCCCGATGACGTGATGCTCTACGGGCTGTTAACGGACGCATGCGTGGAGCTGGGCGATTACGAGGAAGCCGAGAAGGCTGCGCAGTGGATGTTGGATTTGAGGCCGGGCAATATTCCGGGGCTGACCCGGGGAGCTTATCTTCGGGAGCTGTTCGGAGACTTGGATGGCGCCACCGATTTTCTCGTAAGCGCGTTCCAGCGTACGCCTCCCGAGGAGGTAGAGGACCGCGCTTGGATTCTGGTGCAGATTGGTCACTTGAAGCTGATGAAGGGCGATCCGGCGAGCGCAGAGAGGGCTCTACAACAGGCTCTGACGATCTTCCCGGATTATCACTACGCGTTGGCGAATCTTGCGAAGGTTCGAATTGCGCAGAAGCGCAATGACGAAGCGGTGGATCTGCTTAGGAAGCGATACCAGGCTGCTTCGCATGCCGAGAATCTGTTCGATTTGGCGGAAGCTCTGCACAAGGCCGGAAAGAAGGAAGAGGCTGCGGCTTTCTTTGCGCAATTTGAGAAGGCATCGCTGGCCGAAAGCCAGAAGACGGACAACAGCAACCGCGAACTGATTACTTATTACATCGAATACGCACACCAGCCGGAAAAGGCGCTTGCCATTGCGAAACGCGAAGTGAGTTGGCGGCACGACTCCTACACGCTGGATGCGTATGCGTGGGCTTTGCATGCGAATGGCGATGACGCCGAGGCGCGAAAGCAAATCGACAGAGCTCTGTCGGTTGGCATGAAGGATCCGAAGGTTCTCGCACATGCCAAGGCGATCCGCGGCGGTGATGCAGCTACTGTCGCATCGCGATGAGAAATCTAGATCAATCCTAGGCACCCTTGAGGAGTGGCTCGTAATACGCGAGTCACTCCTGAAAGAACTTTCATATAAAATGTCTTGCATTCCTACCAGCTTTTCCTTTAAACTCGCCTGAGTCAGGTGATTCCCATGTTTGTCACACGCCAAATGTCGAGGTTCCCAAATCCTCACAGGTGCGGCTCCGATGGAGCAGCGTTTTCCGGTGTGTGGCCGGCCACTCTGACCTCTGTGGATATAGCTCAAATAGTTAGAGCAGCAGAGCCAGTCTCTGCGCGCCGCGGGTTCGAATCCCGCTATCCGACCCTCTAAGGCAACCACTCCCCACTGAAGACCAGCGCCCGCAAGGGCGAGTAGTAGCATCGGTGCTCGCAGCACTTCTCGCGCTTTGCAAAGCGATGGAAACTGCCGCAGGCGGCGGTGAAGCGCAAGCGGCTTGTAATCGTCTCCCGCACGGAAGTCAGGACCTGGTCTTTGGGCGGAACACAAACAATTTCAATTCAGGAGGTGAAAACAATGCTCTCTGGAAGCGTATTCCCGTGCCCGATTTGTCACGCACAATCATTGTAAAGAACAGACGATTTTATGGAATTCTCCGTCCGGGTGATTACCGGATAAAGATACCGCGCCGGGCTCCTCTACCTGAATAACAAGCTCAATCGTGTGACCACCGCGGGCCGATACGGCTTTTGGGCCGTGACCAATTGCCCGCGGGTGGAGACCATCGACCTGCGCCGCGAGACAATTGGCGTCGCCGGCCAGGAGATCCTCACTCGCGATCAGTTGAGCAGCGCCAACATTGGAACAAAGACGCTGGAAAAGATTCATCGCCAGGGAGGCCGTCCCAGCTTTGCATCGCCTTCCAGCCAAGCGCTAATCTAGTAGTATCCATGAACAATAAGAACAGTTTTGGTGCATCCGCTACGCTTCGTGTGCGTGACCGGGAGTATCAGATCTTCCGGCTGGAAGCACTCGAAAAGCAGGGTATCGGGAACCTCGCGCGTATCCCATATTCCATCCGCATTCTGCTGGAGAACATGCTCCGGTTCGAGGACGGCGGCACTGTCAAGCATACCGACATCGAATACGTGGCGAAGTGGGAATCGGCGCACAAGGCTCGCGAGATCAATTTCCGCCCCGCACGTGTCCTGCTGCAGGATTTCACGGGCGTGCCTGCCGTAGTGGACCTGGCGGCGATGCGCGATGCGCTCAAAACCATGGGGAAGAACCCGCGGCTTGCGAATCCGCTGATCCCGGTCGATCTGGTAATCGATCACTCGGTGCAAGTGGATTACTTCGGGACCAAAGACGCCCTGCAGTTGAATGCAATTCTCGAGTTCAAACGCAATCAGGAGCGGTATGCATTCCTCCGCTGGGGCCAGACGGCATTTTCGAATTTCCGCGTGGTCCCGCCGGACACGGGCATTGTGCACCAGGTGAATCTGGAATACCTGGCTCAGGTCGTGTTTGTGAACGGGGTGCAAGCTTATCCGGACACCCTTATGGGCACCGACTCGCACACCACGATGATCAACGGCCTCGGCGTGGTGGGTTGGGGCGTGGGCGGAATTGAAGCAGAGGCCTGCATGCTGGGCCAGCCGATCTCAATGCTGTTGCCGCAGGTGGTCGGTTTCAAGCTGAGCGGCAAGCTCGCGGAAGGCGCCACGGCGACGGACCTGGTTCTCACTGTTACACAGATGCTGCGCGCCAAAGGCGTGGTCGGCAAGTTTGTGGAATTTTATGGTAGCGGCGTGAGCGCACTGAGCCTCGCCGATCGCGCGACCATCGCCAATATGGCGCCCGAATACGGCGCGACGATCGGCTTCTTCCCGATTGACGGAGCATCATTGGATTATCTGCGTATGACGAATCGGCCGGCGGAACAGATTGCGCTGGTTGAGGCGTACACCAAGGAGCAGGGACTGTTCCTCACTGCCGATGCGAAAGATCCCGTTTACACCGACACGTTAGAACTGGATCTGAGCAGCGTGACTCCTTCGCTGGCTGGTCCGAAGCGCCCTCAGGATCGCATCGAACTGAAGGATGTAAAGAAGAACTTCCTCACGGGTCTCGGTGAGGATCCCCGCAAAGTAGTATTGCAGAACGACGGCGATGCGGTGGAGATCCAGGACGGATCCGTGGTGATCGCTGCGATTACGAGTTGCACAAACACGTCGAATCCATCGGTGCTGGTTGCAGCCGGATTGCTTGCCAAGAAGGCTGTGGAGAAGGGCCTAAAGGTGCAGCCCTGGGTGAAGACCAGCCTCGCTCCCGGCTCCAAGGTGGTTGTCGATTACCTGACCGACGCAGGATTGCTGCCTTTCCTGGAGCAGCTAAATTTCCACGTGGTCGGTTTCGGTTGCACAACCTGCATTGGGAATAGCGGCCCTCTGCCAGAGTGGGTGGGCAATGGCGTACAAAAAGAGAAGCTGGTTGTGGCCAGCGTTCTCAGCGGCAATCGCAACTTCGAGGGGCGAATCAATCCGCTGGTGCGTGCGAACTACCTCGCCTCGCCGCCACTTGTTGTGGCGTATGCGCTCGCCGGGCGCGTCGATGTCGATCTGCAGAAGGAACCGGTGGGCGTCGGTTCGGACGGAAAAAAGGTTTACCTCAAAGACATCTGGCCGACAACGGAAGAAGTGCAGAGCGTGGTAAAGCAGTCCGTACGTAGTGAAATGTTCCAGAAGGAATACGGCGAAGTGTTCCACGGTGACGAGCAGTGGAACGCGATCCAGGTTCCGGCAGGAGACGCATACTCCTGGGAAGATCACTCGACCTACATCAAGCGGCCTCCGTACTTCGACAACATGGTCGATCCGAACGCGCCGATCCATGATTTGTCCAATATGCGCGTGCTCGCAATGTTGGGCGATTCGGTGACCACGGACCACATTTCGCCTGCCGGGGCAATCCCAGTGGACAGCCCAGCGGGCAAGTATCTCATCGAGCTTGGCGTAAAGCCGGCAGACTTCAATTCCTATGGTGCTCGCCGCGGGAACCATGAGGTGATGGTGCGCGGGACGCTTGCGAACATACGGCTGCGCAACCAACTGGCGCCGGGAACTGAGGGCGGCTGGACGACGCACATTCCGACGGGCGAAAAGATGTTCATCTATGATGCTTCGGTGAAGTATCACGCCGAAGGTACGCCGCTGATGATTATCGCGGGCAAAGAGTACGGCTCGGGCTCTTCGCGTGACTGGGCGGCGAAAGGTGTGGTGTTGCTTGGGGTGAGAGCGGTGATCGCCGAGTCGTTCGAGCGCATTCACCGGTCCAACCTGGTCGGAATGGGAGTGTTGCCATTGCAGTTTGCGCCAGGCGAGACACGGGAATCGCTGGGATTGACGGGACAGGAATCGTATTCCGTAGTCGGTCTGTCCGAAGCACTTTCGAACAATGCGAAGGTGACCGTGATTGCAGTTGCCGAAGACGGAAGCGAAAAGAAGTTCGAGGCGGTGGTGCGAATCGATACTCCGCAGGAGGTCGAATACTACCGCTCGGGCGGGATCCTGCCGTATGTGTTGCGTCAGTTGGCGAGCGCCAGTACGGCGACTGCCTGAGGTTCAGGAGCGGGCGGCAGCACGATGACCGTGAGGCGATAATTCGCGTTTAACCGGCAAACGGGCTGAAGTTCGTATGCGTGTCGAGCGGGTCAATCCCCTCGGCTCGTTTCAGCGCATTGACCACGATGTATGTAAGCGGAGTCATAGCTGCTTCGTACACCACCTTGGCAACGTAGCCGGAGATTGCCGCTCGCACCAGTTCCGCGGCAGGCATGATTCCCGCGAAAGCGATGACCATTACGAGCACCGTATCGACAGCCTGCCCGACTACGGTCGAACCAATCGTCCGAGTCCAGAGATGCTTGCCCGAAGTGAGGATTTTCATCTTCGCCATTACATAGGAGTTCGCGAATTCGCCGGCCCAGTAGGCGATCAGGCTTGCGACTACGAGGCGGGGCAGGAATCCGAGCACCGTTGCATACGCCTGCTGATACGGCCATTCGGGGGCAGGCGGCAACCACACAATGATCATGCTAATGATGGTGAGAATCGCTGAAGCAAAGAAGCCGTTCCAGATAGCGCGGCGAGAGGCGGCGTACCCGTAGATTTCGGTGAAGATATCGCCGAAGATATAAGTAATCGGAAACAACAATTGAGCGCCGCTGAACCGGAGTGGTCCGAGCGCTATAAATTTCGGCGCTACTATGTTGGAGATCAGCAGAATCGCCACGAAGGACGAAACCAGCCAGTCATAGTACTTGAACTGCTGCGGCCCGTGTGAAGGCGCTTCGATAACTTCCGGCTGGTACTTACTAGAAGAGGCCATTGGCAATGTTAGGTTCCATTCTCGCAAACAGTTCAATCGCTGTGATGCTCACGGTGCCGCTGGTGGCGCAACAGGTTCGGCCCATGAATCCCGCGCCGCCCTCCGTGGAGAAGGCGGAGGCGAAACCGGGCGCTCCCGCACCGGCCCAGGCAATTAAGGAAACTGCCCCATCGGTCACGAAACATTCCGTCACCGTCAATGGCCGAACACTGAACTATACCGCAACGGCGGGTATGTTGCCTATCAAAAACGACACATCCGGCGAGGTGGAGGCGAACATGTTTTATGTCGCCTATACACTCGATGGAGCGGAGAAGGGCCGTCCGCTGACGTTCAGTTTTAACGGTGGGCCGGGTTCCGCGTCGGTGTGGCTGCATATGGGGTGCATCGGGCCAAAGCGCGTCCGGATGAAGGACGATGGTTCGCTGCCGCCTCCTCCTTACCAGGTGGAAGACAATCCGGCCACTTGGCTGGATAAAACGGATCTTGTTTTCATCGACCCGGTTGGTACGGGCTTCAGCCGCGCAACCAAGCCTGAGTTAAGTAAAAAGTTCTTCGGCGTGGAAGGCGATATCACTTCGGTCAGCGAATTTATCCGCTTGTACCTTACCCGGAGTAGCCGCTGGACGTCTCCGCTGTTCCTTGCCGGAGAAAGCTATGGCACAACTCGCGCCGCCGGACTCGCCGGAAATCTGATAGACAAAGGCATCGCGCTGAACGGGGTTATCCTCATCTCGACCGTGTTGAACTTCGGTACGCTCGAATTCGACCGCGGTAACGATCTGCCGTATACGCTCATCCTGCCCACCTATACGGCGACGGCGTGGTATCACAAAAAGCTTGCCTCCGACCTGCAAGGCGATCTGAAGAAGGCGCTGAGGGAATCCGAACAGTTCGCCAACAGCGAGTACCTGCACATCCTCTCAAAGGGCGACCGGCTGACCGCGGCGGAGCGGCAGGATGCGGTGAAGAAGATCGCGAGGCTCACCGGGCTTTCGTCCTCCTACGTGGATCAGAGCGACCTCCGCGTTGAGATCTTCCACTTCACCAAGGAACTGCTGCGCGACAGAGGACTGACGGCCGGCCGGTTAGATGCCCGGATTACGGGGAGCGACAGGCTCGGCACATCGGAGCGCCCCGACTTCGATCCTTCCCTGTCCGCGATTCGTCCTCCGTACACAGCGATCTTCAATAACTATGTGCGAAATGATCTGAAGTACGAATCGGACCTGGTCTACTACGTGCTTGGCGGCGGAGTGCAGGGCTGGGATTGGGGCCATGCGAATCGGTACGCCGATACTAGCGAAGCACTGCGCAGCGCGTTTGCGAAGAATCCGTACATGAAGCTCTTTGTCGGCTACGGCTATTTCGACATGGCAACACCGTACTTCGCCGCGCAGTACACGCTGAACCACATGGGGCTGACGCCTGCGAACCACAAGAATGTGACGGAGCGGTTCTACGAAGCGGGCCACATGTATTACATCAATGTGGATTCCTTGAAGCAGTTCAAAAAGGATGTGGACGCGTTCCTCAATGGAGCGATACGCGAGAGCACTGGCGTAAGCGGCGCGCCATCGGCTCAATGACAGCTCCGATTCCTAAATCGCGCGCAAATACAAGGATCAGAGAAGCCAGCACGGCCGGGCCGAGCACGTGGTGCACTATGGCGGCCCGCCATTCGCCCTTTGCGGCAGCGCACAGGGAGCGCGTCAAACCGCAAAGCGGGCAATCCGATCCGGTAAGCCAGTGGAACGCGCAAAGCCTCCAATCGGGGTGGGCGGACGGATCATAAACTACGAAGGCCGCGAGCATCAGCCCGAGCAGGCTACAGCGGAGAAGGGTTTCCGAGTTCTTCGCCATGCAGTTCGAATCCGACCAGTTCCTGATACGCGACGGTGATTGCCGCATAGGTCACCGGAATTGTGACCAGCAATCCGACAACGAAACACAGCGCACCCACGAGGTTCAATAGCGCGCCTGCTATCAGGAAAAGCAAAAAGTTGAAGTAGCCATTCTTCTTCACGACGGCGTGGCTCGCCTCCATGGCCGGCCAGAAATCCATGTTCTTATCGACGATGAACAGCCAGGTGAACGAGTACATCGCGGCGATCACCATTCCCGGAACTATGCAGAAGATCAAGCCGAACGTCACCAGCGCCGCAACAACCACACCGGCAATCAGCGCAGGCAGCAGGTAGTTGAATCCTTTGAACAGGTCTCCCACTTCGGCGCGCCCAAGCAGCATCTTGCGCAGGATGGCCAAGTGCAGCCCTACCAGGAGCGGTCCGTGCAAGAGCGGTACTCCGTTCAGCACCACAAAGAGAAGCGTAATTAGCATGAACGTGGCGAGATCTTCCGCGACGATCCGCCAACCGGCAGCGAGCCAGTGCCCAATCCGCACCTCTCCCCTCGCTTTGGGCTCAAAGCGAACCATAGCCGCCACGGCAGCCGGGGTCAGCGCCTGCCCGCACTTGGTGCAGAACTGTAGATCGTCACGCGTCTCTGCGCCGCAATGCTGACAGAACATTCCGCAATTGTAGCGCCGCCGGAACTAGAAG
Source organism: uncultured Solibacteraceae bacterium (assembly GCA_964464925.1). Lineage (GTDB taxonomy): Bacteria > Acidobacteriota > Terriglobia > Bryobacterales > Bryobacteraceae > CAYXLI01. The sequence continues at coordinate 14,844 of CAYXLI010000011.1, forward strand.
ATTACGACAGCCATGCGGGCATCCGTCTCGATCGGGTTGCTGGTCGCCGTTTCGGCTCTTTGCGGAACGTTCGGCCGCTCTACCAACGCCAGAGACTTTACCCGGTTCGTGAACAGGATGTCGGAAACGATCTTCGCGCGCTCCTTATCGATCTGGGGATCAATTGAGTGCGTGAACGTGTACTGATCTTCAGAGAACGAGATACCGTTATCGTGCGTTGCCGAGGCAACCCATACAGGCTTCCCGAATAGTGTTCCGGGGCGCCGCCATATCCGCATATGGTGACGATAGGCGAACGTGTTGTTCTGCTTTTGCAGGACGATATCGGGCCGCTCACCGTCCAGCAGGAGTGTAGATACGGGAGCCTCCTTATATCCGCGCATCTCAACTATGGCCCGGAATGTTTCCAGCACCGACTGGTCGTTGAGTGCCTGGGCTTTGCTCCAGCCCGCCTCCTTGAATGCCGATTCAATCTGCTCCTGCGTACCCGCAAACATCAGGTTCGTGACATCCGAAGGACGGTTCGTCTTTTCCGCGTACGTCCGGAACGGCTGACGGTTGACCATGGCATAGACGGACGATTCTTCTTCGGCACCTAAAGGCTGGATGGCGGGTTGGTCCGTCGCAGTGGCATCCCACTTTACGGGATCCAGCAACCGTACGGTCATCTCGACGCCAGGCATGTAGTCGATCTCCGCATTGGTATCCTTGATCACCGTAGCTTTCGTGGAACCCAGAATATCCGCCAATGCTGGGTTTTTCTGGGCTACCTTCGCAATCCCCTGATTGATACGGGAGGCGATGCTCTCGGACGCAAGAATGCCGACGATTCGCCCGGCCTCGTCCACTGATTCCCGGGCATTATCGACATTCATCAGACGGCTCCTGATTTTCACAGTTTTGCCACGGAGAGATGTGAGTTCGTTGAAGGAGAGCTTCAGTGCCGCACGTTTTTCGGCCGTTGTGGCTCGGGTGAGTTCGCTGATCTGCCCACGCACACGCGTGCCAGCGGGTATGACCACCTGCCCATTGAGCACAACCGGGCTGATCAACACCGCATCCACGACATCCTTGGGCTTGGATTCATCCGTAGTGACCTTCGTCTTCAAGCGAATCTGGAGTTCGGTTCCGGCCGGCACATCGACGGCCGCCGGACCCACAGCACTTACGCTCGTGAGGGTGAGAAGAATAGCGCCGCATAGGCGCGTGGACATCCAATGGGATAGTGGCATCTCCGGTTGTTGGACGATTTCAGGTGCGTTACCGTTGCGGGAGGCTATACTACAGAAGTGAGATTCCGTCACATCCTACTCATTGTGCTGACCTTAGCGGTGGCCGCGTGTAACCGCGCGCCGCAGAATAAAGACGCCATCAAACAAGCGGTCGTCGAGCATTTGAGCAAAGGCTCGGGGCTGGACATGTCTTTGATGGACATTGAGGTCGGTCCGGTTTCCTATGATGACAAACAGGCAAAAGCGACGGTGACATTCCGTCCAAAGTCTTCGCCGGAGCAGGCGATGTCTATGAACTACACGCTGGAGGCGAAAGGCAACAAATGGGTGGTGACGAAGAAGGAGGGTAGCGGCGGTGCTGCTGCGCACGGAGAAGGCCAGGCCGTGCCACCGGCAGGCGGTGCCATACCGCAAAGCGACCAACCGCTTCCTCCAGGGCACCCGCCGGTGAGCGGCGACCAGAAGAAAGCCGAGTCCTCTAAATGAAGAGAGTGGCGGTGCTGGGCGGAGGCCCGGCGGGCGCGTTTGCGGCCGAACGGCTGGCAACCGCCGGATTAGAAACGATCGTTCTAGATGAGAAACTGGCCTGGGAAAAGCCTTGCGGCGGAGGGTTGACCTATAAGGCCTACAGTCAATATCCGTTTTTGATTGAGAACGATACAAACAAGAAGATCGTTACCAAGACCCGGTTAGCCACACAGCGCGCCGGCGTTGCTCACTTGGACCTGTCCAAGCCGTTGGTAATCTATTCCCGCTATGACCTGAATCGTATGCTGTTGAATCGCGCCGAAAAGGCCGGTGCGGAACTGGAAAAGGCGCGCATCCTGGACATCCAGCGGCGGGATAACCGCTGGGTCCTGAAGACCCGCAACGGCACGCTCGATGCAGATTTCTGCGTAGTGGCAACGGGGGCGCGGAACCCTCTCCGGCAGGTAGGGACACAGTGGTCCACGGCAGATACCATGGTGGCGTTGGGCTACTACGTTCCCACGACCCAGGAGCACATCGATATCCAGTTCTTTCGCCAGTTTGAAGGTTACATTTGGGTGTTTCCTCGCAACGGCCACTTGTCTGTAGGGATTTGCGGAAAGGGCGAGTCGAGTCAGACAATGCGCGCTCGCCTGGAGCAGTACATGCATCAGCACGACATTCCGATTGCGGGATCTACGTTCTACGGACATGTACTTCCGTCACTCGAAAAACCCGCTTGGGCTTCGAACCGCGTGGCGGGCAATGGTTGGATGGCGGTCGGCGATGCAGCCGGGCTGGTGGATCCAATTACTGGCGAAGGCTTGTACTACGCGATTCGCTCGGCGGATCTGGCTGCGCGCGTTGTGCTCGCGGACGAACATTCCGCCGCGGACCAGGCGGCCGCCTACCGGGCCTCCTTGCGGCATGACTTCACGGATGATCTGGAGCTTGCATCGCGCCTGGCGAAGCGGCTTTTCTGCGGACGTTTCTTTTATGGGGATGTGCCCGCGCGCATGATTCAGTTCATACGCAAGAGCCCGACATTCTGCGAACTGATTCAGGACCTTTTTGCAGGTACGCAGAACTATCTCGACCTGAAGAAGCGGCTGGTTGAGAATATGCGCGGCACGGTGGAAGAGATGCTGATGAACCTCTTTTTCCTGCGTGTCGTTCCGAAACCGAATCGCGCCTAGTTACTCTGGTAATGCAGCGATGAACATTTCGAAATCCGAAGCTCTATTTGCGCGCGGGCAGGGACTCATTCCAGGCGGCGTAAACTCGCCGGTCCGCGCATTTCGCGGCGTGGGCGGCACGCCTCGCTTCATGGCACGCGGCGAAGGCGCGCGGCTGATTGACGTGGACGGCAATTCTTATATCGACTACATCTGCTCCTGGGGTCCGCTGATTTTGGGCCACAGGCCGCCGGCTGTGATTCAGGCACTGCACGAGGTGCTGGAGATCGGCACCAGTTTCGGAACTCCCACGGAGCGCGAACTGGATCTGGCTGAGGAGATCCGCGACGCGGTGCCAGCGATGGAGATGGTCCGGCTCGTCAATAGTGGTACTGAGGCCACGATGAGCGCTCTACGCGTGGCGCGAGGCTTCACCGGCCGCGATCTCACCATCAAGTTCGAGGGATGCTATCACGGGCATGTCGACTCCTTACTGGTGAAGGCCGGTTCGGGTGTGGCCACGCTAGGGATTGCGGACACGGCGGGCGTACCCGAGGCGTTTGCGGCTACAACAATCGCACTTCCGTACAACGATTTGAGTGCGGTCGAAGCTGCATTCCAAAAGCAGGGCGATCGCATTGCAGCAATCATTGTGGAGCCCGTGGTCGGCAATATGGGATGCGTGCCCCCGGCCGCGGGGTTTCTGGAGGGCTTGAAGGAGCAGGCGCAGAAATACGGCGCGGTGCTGATCTTCGACGAGGTGATGACGGGTTTCCGGCTCTCTCGTGGAGGCTACCAGGCGCTTTGCGGAATTAAGCCGGATCTCACTACCGTAGGCAAGGTAATCGGCGGCGGATTGCCGATCGCGGCGTACGGCGGGCGGTCGGACATCATGAGGAAGGTCGCGCCAGTCGGTCCGATCTATCAGGCGGGTACGCTGTCGGGGAACCCTTTGGCCGTTAGCGCGGGTTTGGCTATGCTGCGGTATTTAAGAACGCATCCAGAGGTCTATACTTCCATTAACGAATTGGCGGCGCTGCTCACTGCGAAGCCACGCCCGGGCGTGACCATCAATCGGATCGGCTCAATGTTCACCTGGTTCTTTACGGATCAGCCGGTGACCAGTTGGGATACGGCAAAACGTTCCGACACGGACCGTTTCAAGCAGTTGTTTCATCACATGCTGGATCGCGGCGTGTACATGGCCCCATCGCAGTACGAAGCCGGTTTTATGTCTGCCGCGCATACACGCGAGGACATTGAGTATACGGTTCGCTGCATGGATGAGTTCTTTTCTAACTGATCAGCTTCTTCGCCGAGTACATCAACACACCAAGGAAGAACAGAACGCTGCTCGCGATGACGAGGTATCGCTTTCGCGCCGGTAGCGTCACAGGGGCGACTCCATTCGTGCTCCAAAGGTCGATCTTTACGGCGACCTTGGTGGAAGTCCGCCCTTCCAGCCGGTTGTCGATCATGAGAACGTAGTCGCCCGGCCGGTCGACTGCATGCCGTATCCTGCTGGAATTCTGAAAACCCGTTTCTGTGAGAGGCTTCACGGACCGGCCCTGATGGAAGCGCAGCGCATCCGCCCGCGTCAGCAATAACGCATCCACACGCGCGGAATCCGGCTCTGCCTCAAGGCTGCAATCTACCGTAGTGCCCGGGTGAAGAACTTTGACATCTATTGCGAGCCACTTACCCGCGGGCACACTGACGGTATGGTCGAGAAGCACGGCAAACAAGGCCAGAACCAACATCTATTCCGAGAATACCGTTTTCCCGCCTAAAACCGTCATGACCACTTTTGTATCGAGGATTTGCTTGGGCTCGATCGTCATGATGTCCCGCGAGAGGATCACAAAGTCCGCCAGTTTGCCTTGTTCGATCGAACCTCGATCCTTCTCTTGAAACCCCGCATATGCCCCGTCGAGCGTCCAGGATTTCAAGGCCTCTTCCCGCGAGAGCTTCTGGTCCGGCATGAACCCTCCCGGAGGGTTGCCGTCATGATCTTGGCGTGTGATGGCGGCATAGAATCCCCAAAGCGGATTCGGATTCTCAACTGGAGTATCCGATCCGTTCGCGATCCGAACGCCTGCCTTTAGAAATCGCTGCGGGGCCCAGGCGCCCATCATGCGATCCGGACCGAGGCGCGCCGCGGCCCACCGCATATCGCTGGTTGCATGCGTAGACTGCAGCGAGGCGATCACTTTGTACTTCGCAAATAGCGCGAAATCGGGCAGGGAAACGACCTGCGCGTGTTCGATGCGGAACCGCTTATCGTTGGTGCCGCCGAGTACCGCGCCGTAGGCGTCCAGAGCGGTCCGGTTCGCACGATCCCCAATTGCATGCGTATTCACCTGAAATCCCGCTCTCACCGCATCGCGAGCCACAGCCTCGATCTGTTCCTTGGATAGAATCAGCAGGCCTGTGTTCCCGGGGTCATCCGAATACGGTTGCCAGAACGCTGCTCCACGGGAACCCATGGCGCCGTCGGCGACTAATTTGATGCTGCGGACCGTCAGGTATTCCCCGATTTCCGGGCCTTTCTTCAGGTACTCTTTCCAAAGATCGCCGGTGCCGCCGATCATTGCATACACCCGCACGGGCAAGTGCCCTTCAGCCGCCAGCTTCTTGTAGGCCGCCAGCTCCCCCGCGCTAATGCCGGCGTCATGTACGCCGGTCAGCCCGAGGCGAGCGGATTCCTGCGCCGCCTTCAGAAGCAGACGCTCGACGACGGCTGGAGTTGGCTGGGGAATCCTGTTTGTGATGAGTGCCTGGGCGCGATCGATAAAGATGCCGGTCGGCTCTCCATTGGCATCGCGGACGATCTTGCCGCCTGCAGGATCCCGTGTGGCCTTCGTTACGCCGGCCACATCCATCGCCCTTTTGTTCGCCCAACCGGCGTGGCCGTCCACACGGCGGAGGTATACCGGATTGGCCGGAGCCGCTGCCGTGAGCGGCTTATGATCCGGAAAACTTCCGCCCCAGTTCGTTTCATCCCATGCTCGGCCCTGCTGCCATTCACCTGCCGGTTTGCCCTGCACGCTTTTTCTCACGATTGCAGCGACTTCATCGACGGACTTTACGTGCCGCAGATCGAAGCTGTCCAGCATTGCGCCGAGGTTCAGCATGTGCACGTGGGAATCGATGAGTCCCGGAATGACTGCCGAGCCCTTCGCGTCAATCCGCCTGGTCTGCGGGCCTACGTACTTTGAAATGTCGTCACCCACGGCAAGAATGCGCGACCCCTTTACCGCGATTGCGCGAGCCGCGGGCTGTGCTGGATTCACCGTGTACACACGGGCGTTTTCCACAACCAGATCTGCCGTTTGCGCAGACGCAGCAGCCCCTGAAACCAACGCAATCAACGCTAAAATGGGGAGCATGGAAGACAGTATTGCACACCCGTCTTTGACGGCCCGTCCGCTGGAGGTGTCTGCGTGGAAGACCTCTGTGAGCGTGTTTGCGGCGGTGTTGTTGGCGGCGTTTTTCGTCCTGGCCGGCGTATGGAAAATCATGGAGCCGTATGCCGCTGCCACGCGCATGAAAGAAATGCTGGTGCCTGCGAATCTCAGCCTGCCGTTTGCCATCGTTCTCGGCGTATTCGAAGCTGTCGGAGGCGTGCTGCTGATTGTGCCGCGTTTCCGGCGATGGGGCGCATGGCTCACCGGGTTGCTGCTGATCGTGTTCATGGCTTACATCGGAATCAACTACGGGGCGTTGCACGGGCAGGACTGCAGTTGTTTTCCCGCGATTAACGTTCTCGGCTTCAAATTGGACTTGAAGCGAGCCGTAGGACCCGAATTCTTCATCGGCGATTTCGCAATGCTGCTGCTGGCGTTCGTAGCTGGCTTCTGGGCGCGTCAATCGGAGAGCCTGCGCGGCGCAGCCATCATCTTTGGAGCAATGGCAGTGTTCGCTGCTGTCTCCTTCGGTGTCACCTACACGCGGCAGACCGGCACGCGCGCCCCGGACAGGATCACGGTCGACGGAAAGCCGTATTCTCTGCAGGTGGGGCGCGTGCTCATTTACTTCTTTGATCCGGAGTGCTCACACTGCTATCAGGCGGCGAAAAAGATGGCCAAATATACCTGGCGCGATGTCAAAGTAATCGGTCAACCTACCGTGAATCCGCAGTTCGCCAAGCCGTTCCTCAACGATACAGGGCTGAAGGTCGATGGCGTCGCCAGTGACTTGCCCTTGCTGAAGCAGACCTTTCCTTTCACCGCGGGTCCCTTCGCGGTGGCTCTCGAAAATGGGCGTCAAAAGGGAGCTATTAACAATTTCGACGAGGAGGAGCCCGGCCCGAGCCTGCGCAAACTGGGCTTTATCGAATGACGCGCCAACTGCGCGATCTTTCCGGCATTGGACCGGCGATGCTGAAGGACTTCGAGATGCTCGGCATCCGGTCCGTCGAGCAACTCGCGAGACAGAATCCGCAGAAGATGTACGACAAGCTCTGCACTCTCACGCGGCAGAGGCAGGACCCTTGCGTGCTGGACACGTTCGTCTGTGCAGTGGAGCAGGCGAAGGATCCCGACCTGCCGCTCGAGAAGCGGCAATGGTGGTATTGGAGCCGCCGGCGTAAAGCTGCAGTGGCGAAGGCATGATCTCGGTTCACCTTGAAGACGGTGATGTCAGCGTGGTGACCCGCGCGAAGCCCGGCCGCCGAGCCGGGTTCGCAACCATCCGCCTGTTGTTTGGGGGCATCTGCAACACGGATTTGGAACTGCAGCGCGGCTATTACGGGTTCCGGGGCACGCCCGGACATGAGTTCGTTGGCGAGGTGGTTGCGGCTGACGACGCCGGCCTGGTTGGAAAGCGGGTTGTCGGCGAAATCAACCTCGCCTGCGGCAAATGCGAGTGGTGTGCCGAAGATCTGGGGCGGCACTGCCCGCATCGCACGGTGCTGGGCATAGTGAAACACCCTGGGGCATTCGCCGAATTTCTAACGCTTCCTGAGGCCAACCTGCATGTAGTCCCGCGGTCTGTCCCTACGGAATTGGCTGTGTTCACAGAACCGCTGGGCGCCGCATGCGAGATCCTGGATCAGGTTTCCATTCCCAAAGGAGAAGCGGTTGCCGTGCTGGGTGATGGCAAGCTCGGGCTGTTAATCGCGCAAGTGCTGCAGGCCAACGGAGCGCGCGTACATCAGTTCGGACGGCATAGGAACAAACTCGCCATCTCGGAGAAGGCGGGAGTCACGGGCGAAATCACCGGCAAGCGCCTGCCGGTAGCCGCGTATGACTTCGTCGTGGATGCGACGGGGTCGGCCGAAGGGTTGCGTAGCGCGGTGCAAATGACTCGCCCACGCGGAACAGTGATCCTCAAATCGACCGTGCATGGGGAGGTTGCAATCGATACCGCACCCGTCATCGTGAATGAGATCACCCTGGTGGGATCACGCTGCGGCCGCTTTGAACCCGCCCTGAAACTGCTCGCTTCGGGCAAGGTCCATGTGCGCGAAATGCTGTCGGAGATGTACGCGCTGAATGAGGCTCCGCGGGCATTCGAGCGTGCCGCGCAACGCGGGGTTCTGAAAGTTCTTCTGGAGAACCGCTAATCTAGAGCGCCGAGCCGGTGGTATGGCGCCAGATCAGCACGATTGTGGTTGGGAACACGCAGCAAAATCGCGGTGTCTACACTGCCATGTTCGAGCAAAGCGTGATTCTCTCCCCGAAACGCAACCCATGGTCGATGGCTTTTTCCCTCGCATTGCAGTGTTCGATTGTGGGCGCAATTCTGCTCGTTTCTATCCTCCACATCGAGAAGCTCAATATAGACCTGCTAAGGCCGCCGCCTCTGCGCGTGCCGCTTGCAAAAGCGAAACTCGATGCTGTGGAGATCATAGCGGCTGTACGTTCCGCCGGAATCCGCCCCACCAGTTTCATGTATCCAGTCAGGCCGTTTGCTGAGCCGTCCCGAATCCCTTCGACGATTGCCTTCATTGATGATGTCGGAACTGCGCCGCCTCAACCCGGCAGCTACAACGACCGCGTTGGTGAGCAAGGCTCGCAGGCCGGTATCATTGGTGGAATCAGCTTGCCGGAGCCGGCGCCTCCGCCGCCTCCACAGCACACCCCGCCCGCTGCCCAACCGAAACAGCCGATGCGGATCGCCAGTTCGGTGGCGGAAGCCAGGCTGATTCACAAGGTGGTTCCACCGTACCCAATCCTCGCCAAGCAAATGCGAATCAGCGGTACAGTCCGGTTGCTCGGCGTCATATCCACATCCGGACGCATCGAGAAATTGGAGGTGATTGAAGGCCATCCTCTTCTGGTGAAGGCCGCGGTTGAAGCAGTGCAGCAATGGATCTACCGTCCCACGATTCTGAATGGAGAACCCGTGACCGTGGCCGCCCCCATCGTAGTCACCTTCATTCTCAATCAGTGAAGGCTGGGCAAAAAGGAGCCGTGGCGATGCACGGCTCCTGGATGCTCTTTAGTGATTACTTACCGGACTTCAAGCGCTTGGTTACTTCTTCCCAATTGATCACGTTCCACCAGGCGCTGATGTAATCGGGGCGGCGGTTCTGATACTTGAGGTAGTAAGCGTGTTCCCAAACGTCCAAGCCCATCACCGGGAATACGCCTTCCATCACGGGATTGTCCTGATTCGGCGTCGACGTGATCTCCAGCTTGGAGTTTTTCTTCACGAGCCAGGCCCAGCCAGAGCCGAAGCGTCCAGCGGCGGCCGCATTGAATTTCGTTTTGAAATCTTCGAAGCTGCCGAACGCTGCGTTGATGGCATCTGCCAGTTCACCCGAAGGATTCCCGCCACCTTTCGGCCCCATGATGTTCCAGAACATCGCGTGGTTGTAATGACCGCCCCCGTTGTTGCGGACGGCAGTCCGAATCGTTTCCGGAACGGCCGCAACATTGTTGGCGAGCAATTCCTCAAGCGACTTATTCGCCAATTCCGGCGCAGATTCTAGAGCTTTGTTCAGGTTCGTGACGTACGCGTTGTGATGCTTCCCATGGTGAATCTCCATGGTCATTTTGTCGATGTGTGGCTCGAGCGCCTCGGGGGCGTAGGGAAGGGGGGGCAGCGTGAATGGCATTCTCGTCTCCTTGGTTGCGGTTGAATGGTTTCGAAGCAGACCCAAAGTGCGGGCCAAATCCTATTCTAAGCCTTGGATTTGCAAAGGGTAGGTGACACTCCACGATCGCACTTCACCCGCACCATCTTCACCTCTCCGGAATGCAAATCCCAAAATTCAAATTTGTTTACCTGAGTTATGTTCTAAGTCGCTGATTTATGGTGTATTGTGGAAGCAGAGAAGGGTCGGTTAACGTGGCACCCGACGTGCTCTACGACGTCGAGATGTGGTGTAGGCATTGCTCTTCGTTGACCAGGTGGTCTTGCAGTGAAGGAGCTTAAGAGCCAATTTATCAACGCGTTGCTGGTGGTACTCACCACGGCGTCGGTGATTTGCGCCTTCCTGAGTTTCCAGCAGAACTTCCATCCTCAGAAGCGGTTCCGCCTGCCCCAGGACGGTGTGACCTGGGTAGACAGAAAAACCCCTGACGGCCAGCGTTATGTAGAGGCGCTGCACGTAGCTCCCAGAAGCCCAGGCGATAATGTAGGCATCCGCCTCGGTGACAAGTTAAAACGGATCAATAACTTACCGATCGATTCGGCCCTCGAAGTCGCCCAAGTTCTGATTGGAATCGGCCCTTACGGAAACGCTAACTACGTCATCGACCGCAACGGCGTCGAAGTTCCAATCAATAAGCTTGTGGTCGGTGAGCGCGTCCCCAGCTATTCGACTTCCTATCAATACGCTGTAGGCCTCGCCTATCTTTTGATCGGGCTTTTTGTTTACTTCCGCCGCGGTAACGCTCCGAAATCTCTCCACTTCCTTCTTCTTTGCCTGATCAGTTTCATATTCTCGACATTCCACTACACGGGAAAACTGAACGCGTTCGATCAGGTAATCTATTGGGGCAACCTGGTAGCGGAAATTCTGGCTCCTGCCATCTTCCTGCACTTCTGTCTGACTTTCCCGGAACCGCGTAGGTGGCTGAGGCCCGCCTGGCCACGCGTGGCGCTTTATGTGCCGGCCGCAGTGCTCATCGCTATCACGGCCGGCATTGTACTTGGCAATGTCCGTCTGGACATGAGCCCGATCGAACTCCGCTGGTACCTGGACCGCGCGCAACTGGCGTTCTGCTGTGCTTTTTACGTCCTTGGCGCAATTGCACTGGGATTTGAGTATCGCCGTGCTGAGGACCCGATCTTACGCCAGCAGTTAAAGTGGCTCCGAAATGGGGCCATACTTGGCATCCTTCCCTTCATCGCGATCTACGCGGTGCCGTATATCGCCGGAATCGCCCCAACACCGTTCATGGAGTTGGGTGTCATCTCGCTTCCGCTGATTCCCTTGACCTGGGCCTATGCCATCGTGCGTTACCGGCTGATGGACGTGGATGTCATCTTTCAGCAAGGATACGTTTACACGCTTGCGACGCTGGCGGTACTCGGCGTTTTCTACGGCCTGTTTCTGGCGCTCGGAAACGTGGAGACGCTCAGTCCCAGCGCGATCGTGACGTTGATCCTGGTCACTGCATTTGTCTTCCAACCCATCCGCAACTGGATTCAGGAACAGCTCGACCGGTATTACTTCTATCGCGACCGGTATGACTATCGCCGCACGCTGGTTGAATTCGCGCGCGAGCTGAGCAGCGAGACCGACCTGGATCGCATGCTCGCTTCCGTATCGGATCGCCTCTTGCGCACGCTTTCGATTCGCCACGTGGCTTTCTTTCTGAGGGAGGATACGGAGGAAGACCAGCCGCAGTTTTCGCTGATCAGGACGACCGACCCGACCGTGGCAAGCCCGTTGCCCGGATCCACCGCGCGTCTTCGGCCCGACCTCGACCTCAGCTTCCTGCAGGCTCATCCGGAGCAGCCCTACATTTTCTTTGAACGAACCCGGCACGCCATCGATATCGTTTCCCGCGAAATGCCGCAAACCATGCGGCGCGCCATCGGCGAACTCGATCTCACATATTACATGCCGTGCACCGTCCGCGGAAGGACGATCGCGTATCTCGGGGTCAGCCGTACGGATAAAGGCGACTTTCTGTCCAGCGATGATCTCGAACTGCTTGTGACACTCAGCGGCTACGTAGGCATTGCCATTGAGAACGCGCGTCTGTACCGGTCTTTGCAGCAGAAGGTTGGCGAATACGAACGCCTGAAGGAATTCAGCGAGAACATCGTCGAATCGATCAACGTAGGCGTGTTGGCGGTCGATCTTCAGGACCGTGTGGAGAGTTGGAACACCGAAATCGAACGCCTCACCGGCATCTCGCGCGCGAATGCGGTCGGCCGCACACTTTCCGAGCTTTTCCCCAGGGAACTTTGTGATCGCTTCGACCAGGTAGCCGGCGAGACCGGTATCCACAATATTTATAAGTTCTTACTGAAGCCACAGGACCGGCTGGTCCGGTTCGTGAACTCAGATTCCGGGTACACGAACGGGAACGGAGCCAACGGCCACTCTTCCAACGGCGCACTGATCAAACCTGAGCCGGCGGCGTTTCCGCGGGAAGCGATCCTGAACATTGCCATCGCCCCGCTGATTTCCAAGGAACAGGTGCAGATCGGCCGGCTGATCATTTTCGACGACATCACGGATCGGGCGGAACTAGAGAAGCAGTTGGTACAGGCAGACCGGCTCAGCTCCATCGGCCTCTTGGCCGCAGGCGTCGCCCATGAGGTCAACACGCCTCTGGCTGTGATCTCGACGTATGCCCAGATGCTCGCCAAGCAGATATCGGGGGACGATCAGAAGGCCAAACTGCTGGAGCGCATCGCGAAGCAGACCTTCCGTGCAAGCGAGATTGTAAACTCGCTCTTGAATTTCTCGCGTACCTCGGCGGCGGAGTTCGACGACGTCGACCTCAATCGCATCCTCTCCGATACGGTTTCCCTCGTCAGCCACCAGATGGAGAAAGCGAGAGTGAAAGTCGACCTGCACCTGGACACAAACCTCCCGCCGGTCAAAGGAAATTCCGGCAAATTGCAGCAGGTCTTTCTAAACCTGGTTCTGAACGCGCGCGATGCCATGGAGGGCGGCGGCCGCCTGATCATCCACACGGCAGCGAGTGACGAACTCATTGTCGTGCGAATCTCCGATACAGGGCAGGGAATTGCTCCGGAGAACCTGCAACGCATCTACGATCCTTTCTTCACCACCAAGGGGGCGAAGAAAGGCACCGGGCTCGGTCTTTCCGTAACCTATGGCATCGTCCGGGAGCACGGCGGTACCATTGAAGTGCAGAGTGAGCTTGGGTCCGGTACGGAGTTTCGGCTGGAGTTTCCGCTCGCTCGTAAGCTCGTCAATGCCTGAAACCACCACTATCACCCCGGACGAGAACTTGTCCGCCCCTGCCAGCAAGGGCCGCATCCTCATCGTCGACGACGAAGCCGATATTCGTGAGAGCCTCGAAATCCTGCTCTCCATGGAGGGCTATCAGGTCGAGATGGCCACGAACGCGGCTGAGGGACAGCACGCGCTAGAGAACGGCAGCTACGACATCGTCCTGCTTGATCTGATGATGCCCGACCGTTCTGGCCTGGAGTTGCTTCACGATATACGCCGCCGCGACACCGAGACGCCCATCATCCTCATTACTGCCTACGGTTCGGTCGAAGTCGCGGTGAAAGCCATCAAGGAAGGCGCCACCGACTATTTCTCGAAGCCCTGGGACAATGAGAAACTGCTGCTCGAGATCAGCCACATTATCACGCGCGGCCGGCTGGAACGGGAGAACCGCCATCTCAAGCGCGCTCTCAAGCAGCGTTACAGCTTCCCGAATATTATCGGAAAGAGTGACCGCATGCAGCGGGTGCTCGATCTGGTGGCCCAAGTTGCACCGAGCCGCGCCACCATTCTGATAACCGGAGAAACCGGAACCGGCAAAGAGATTATCGCTAAGGCGATCCATGCCAATTCCCCGCGGGCGGAGCAGCCTTTCATCGCGGTGAACAGCGGATCCCTCCCGCCCGAGCTTCTCGAGTCCACTTTGTTCGGCCATGTGAAAGGCGCTTTTACGAGTGCTTTCGCCTCGCAGAAGGGCTACTTCGAAGTGGCTAACGGAGGGACGATCTTTTTCGATGAGATCGGCACCATTAGCGCGGAGACGCAAACCAAGCTCCTTCGCGTAATTCAGGAACGCGCGTTCATGCCCCTGGGCTCCAGCGAGATGGTGAAGGTCGATGTGCGCATTCTCGCCGCAACGAATGCTGATCTGCGCAAACTCGTGGAAGACGGCCGCTTCCGCGAAGATCTGTACTACCGCCTGAACGTCATCAATATCCCGCTGCCGCCTTTGCGCGAACGTAAAAGCGACATCCCGCTGCTGTCCACGCATTTCTTCAACAAGTACTGTGAAGAGAACCGGAAGTTTCTGAATGAGCAGAACGAGTCCACGCTGCACTTTGTCCCGGAGGCGATGCAGGTGCTGATGGACTATAACTGGCCAGGTAATGTACGCGAGTTGGAGAACGCGATCGAACGTGCTGTCGTGCTTGCATCCGATTCCGACGTGCCGGTCGACGTGCTTCCCGAGCAAATTCTCCAGGCCGGCGGTCTGCGGATCCGGCGCGATGAAAGCGGCGGGCTGCCCCAGGATGCGTCCCTATTCGAGATAGTCGCCGATTACGAGCGGCGCATCATCATCGATGCGCTGGAGCGTGCAAGCTGGAGCCAGACAGACGCAGCCGAGGCCCTGCACATTCCTCTTTCCACGCTGAATCAGAAAATCAAGCGGCTCGAGATCACAATCAAGCGGCGCGCAGAGCGGCCGTAGCGCACGGCGCTACTGCTGATCCCGCACTACCAGGATCGGCACCTTCAGTTCGTGCCGCACGGCATTGATCGTGGTTCCAAAGATGAGATCCATGATGCCGCTATGCCCGTGCGCGGCCATCACCAGCAGGTCTGCCTGTACCAGTCGCGCAACGGTTACGATCTCCTTCCGAGGGTTGGTCGAGTACCGCACCACCGCATGCACATGGATGCCCTGCTTCTCCAGGGAGGAACAGATCCCGTTCAAATAGCGGTCTCCTTCCTGGATCTCCGCCGTCGATGCATCCTCACCGTAAACCCTGCTCGTTGCATCCTCCTCGACGTGCAGCAAATAGAGGTTCGCCCCATGCAGTTTGGCCATGCGCGCGGCGTGCTTCACAGCGAAACGGTCGCGGTCGCTATGGTCCAACGGCACGAGGATACTGCGATACTCGGGAACCGTCAGTTCTTCCTCAATCGGTTCGGGCATGGCCACATCGGCCGCGCGGCGGCGGCGTAACCACCTCGGTAGCACCGGCTCCAGCGTGATCCACAATAGCAACATCCCAAGCGCCCCGGCGGCGGGGATGGCCAGCGTCAGAATCCATCCGCGGTATTGCGGAGCAGTGATCGCCCAATCTCCAATGGCACTCACCAGCAATCTGACATTCAGCCCGATTATGATTACCGCCGTCAGCCATGCCAGCACGTTCACCCACGCGCGGTTCGCGAAAGATCCCATTCGCTCCCGGTCACTGGTGAAGTGGATCAAGGGAATCACAGCAAATGGCAATTGCATGCTGAGGATTACCTGGCTGAGGATCAGAAGCTTGTACGATCCATGTTCTCCCGCGTAATAGATCGTGATCACTGCTGGTACTACTGCCAATGACCTGGTTATCATCCTTCTCAACCATGGCCGTATACGGAATCGCAGGAATCCCTCCATCACAATCTGCCCCGCTAGCGTGCCCGTCAGCGTGGAGGATTGTCCCGAACAGAGGAGAGCCACGGCAAACAGAATGCTGGCCAGCGTCGTTCCGAGCAGAGGAGATAACATGAGATGCGCCTGCGCGATCTCCGTCACAGCCACACTCCGTTTGAAGAATACCGCAGCGGCCATGACCAGGATGCCGGCGTTTACCAGGAACGCCATATTCAATGCGAGTACGGAATCGATCAGATTGAACTTGCACGCTTCCCGCTTATTCTGTACCGTGCCTCCGATATTCCTGGTTTGCACGAGAGCGGAGTGCAGATAAAGGTTGTGCGGCATCACCGTTGCGCCTAGAATGCCAATAGCAACATACAAACTCTGTGTTGTGAGGCGCGGCACAAAACCAGTAATGATTTCGGCCAGTACCGGTTTCGCAAACAGAATTTCAATGAAGAAGCACGCGCCGATCACAGTAATCAAAGCGAGCACGAATGCTTCGATGACTCTGATCCCTAAACGGGTGAACCAAAGGATCAGGAGCGTGTCCGCCGCTGTCAGCAGCACGCCTGCCAGCAGCGGAATATGAAACAGCAGGTTCAAGCCAATTGCTGCTCCAATCACTTCCGCCAGATCGCACGCAGCGATCGCCAATTCACACAAGATCCACAGAGCGTAGGATATGACCCGCGGATAACGGTCACGGCATGCCTGCGCCAGATCGCGCCCCGACACAATGCCCAGCCGCGCGCTCAGTGTCTGCAGCAACACCGCCATCAGATTCGACATCAACAAGACCCAAATCAGTTGATAGCCGAATCGCGCTCCGCCTTCCAGGTCGGTGGCCCAGTTTCCGGGATCCATGTAGCCCACGCTCACGAGATAGGCGGGGCCGGCGAAGGCAAACAGGCGCTTCCAGACCGAACGGCCGAGAGTGGTAACCGACGAGTGCACCTCAGGCAGGGACGGCGTTGGTCGAGCGGGTTCAGCGCGAAGCATTGTTTAATCGAGGTGAGTTAACTATGATTAAGTCTAGCGCGGCTCCGTGGACACGTCAACAAACCGGCTTCGTGCTGGCCTGTACTCTTAGCGCCTTAGTCTGTAAGCTTTTGCTCGCGTGGTTTACCTTCGGCACCAATGATGTGCTCACTTGGCAGGTAAGCGCGGAGCGCGAGGAGCGGGGAGAGTTCCTGGATCTCTACCGCAATGGCAACAGGTTCCAGCTCCCGGATGGACGCATCCTACCGCAGGTTTACAACCATCCGCCCACTGTGTTCTACGCTCTTCACATGTGGCGGCGGCTCGAGAGCATGACCGGTCTTCCCATGCGGTTCTGGATGCGGGCCACAGACGCTTTTGCGGACCTGCTCAGTCTGGCAGCCATCGCCAGTCTTCATGTGGCAGGGCCCGGCATGCTCGCTCTCATTGCCATCAGTCCGGTGGCGATTCTCGTCTCCGGTTTTCACGGAAACACCGATCCGATCGTAATGCTGTTTCTTCTGCTGAGCATCGTCGCGGCAGAACGGAGCAAGCCTTTGATCGCAGGAATCTGCCTTGCTGCGGCTTGTGATTTCAAGCTGGTCGCCATTCTTCTGATTCCGGCACTGGTGTTCCACTTCCCGGGACGGAAACAAAGGATTCTCACGGTTGCCGCCTTCACTGTCTCGGTGCTGGTGTCGTGGGCGCCCTATATGTTGGCGGACCCCAAAGCAGTACTGGTGTCCGTATTCGGGTATGCCAGCGTGTGGGGTTACTGGGGCATCGGCAGTGCGGGCGACTCTATGCTGTGGCGCTTTCCCTGGTCCCGTCCGGTTGTAGAACTCTACCGGCATTACGGACGCTATCTAATAGTTCTGATCGCCTTTGGATTCGGCTGGCGTTTGCGGGGCAGACCACTTTACTTTACTGCGGCTTTCATCTTTTTCGCGTTCCTTACGCTCACTCCTGGTTTCGGAGTTCAGTATCTGTCCTGGCTGGTGCCGTGGCTCGCGGTGCTGCCACCCGCTATCGGGGCATTGGAACAAATCGCATCCGGAATGTTTTTGGTATCGGTATACAATTTCTGGTCCGGTGGCTTGCCCTGGTATTACGCCAATTCCTTTCAAGCGGGCATGTGGACGAGTTTGCCGCTGAGGGTACTTGAGTACCTGGCGTGGCTCTCGGTCTGCCTCTGTTTGTGGGTTATCGGGCGGACGCAAACGACTGAATCAAATCCCCTAGGGGCAAGAGACAAGATGTCGTAGGAACTCTGAACTCTCACCTTATCTATGTAGGTGAAACCACGTCTAGGTCGAGCTTTCCCAGTACTATCAGCGGTTTATGTTCACTGCCAGCCGAATTGTGTCACGGTAAAGACCAGCCCGTCGTAAGTCGATCCACTGAGTGCAAATAAGAAATTTTCAGGTCACCCGGGCCTCCCTCGATGGCTGGGCTTGAGGTGTATCTGTGGAGGTTATGAATGAAGCGAATCGCGATTATGGTCCTCGTCTCCGCCGCGGCGTTGCTTGCAGAGCAGGCACCAGACCGGCTCCTAGTCCAACCTGTGCGCAGCGCGAAGACAGATGCCATCAACCGGGTTCTCCAGCAACATGGAGCCAAGCTCCACAAGCAGATTGCCGCCCTGGGCGTATCGGTTTTGAAAGTGGACGCGAAGCAGTTCGACAAAGCGCGCAAAGGACTTGATGCATCGGGACTGTTCTCGTTCGTGGAGCCCGACGGCGTCGCACACGGCTCGGCAGTGCCGAACGATCCAGGATTTGCCTCCCAATGGCACTTGCCGAAAATCTCGGCTCCGTCGGCCTGGGATACAACGACAGGAAGTGCCAGTGCGGTCGTGGCGGTAGTGGATTCCGGAGTCGATCCCACGCACCCGGATCTGGCGCCTAAACTGGTCGCAGGCTACAATTATCTCGGTTCGAATACCAACACGGCAGATGTCCTGGGACATGGCACGTGGGTGGCCGGAACTCTCGCCGCAATTAGCAACAATGGCAACGGCGTCGCGAGCGTTGCATGGCAGAATCCAATCATGCCGCTCGTAGTCCTGAACGATGCCAATTTCGCTTACTATTCGGATATCGCGAGTGCGATCACTTATGCGACTGATCACGGCGTGCGTGTTGTGAACGTAAGCATTGGGGGCAGCACATCCTCAAGCACGATGCAGAGTGCTATCGATTATGCGTGGAGTAAGGGGACGCTGGTGTTTGCCGCTGCGGGTAATTCCAGTAACTCCAGTCCTGTGTATCCCGCGGCCTGCAACAATGCCATCGCTGTGAGTGCGACAGATACCACCGATAGTCTCGCCTGGTATTCCAACTTCGGCAGCAACATTGATGTGTCGGCACCGGGCAGCTCTATTTACACAACGGCAATGGGTTCGTCCTATGCGACCGTCGACGGCACTTCCTTCGCGTCACCGGTAGCCGCTGGCGTCGCCGCGCTCATCCTTTCGGCGAACTCGTCGCTTTCGGCATCCACGGTGCTCACTATCCTCGAGCAGAACGCGGATGACCTCGGCACTCCCGGTTGGGATCAATACTTCGGCTGGGGACGCGTCAACGCTTCCCGTGCAGTCGCGGCGGCTAAGTCGACCGTAAACAGCGCAGATACTACACCGCCCTCTGCTACGATTACCACTCCCGCCAGCGGCAGCACGGTATCCGGCTTCGTCACCTTACAGGGCACAGCCACCGACAACGTGGGGGTCGTCCGTGTAGATTTTATCGTGGATGGCACCGTATTGACCTCAACGGCGAGCGGTCAATTCTCTTTCTCCTGGGATTCCAAAACGGTAGCCAACGGGGTGCACACTCTCGGTGTGAACGCTTATGATGCCGCAGGCAACGTAGGGTCTGCGAGCGTGAGCGTGACGGTCTCGAATACCGTAACTATACCCTCGGCCGACACGCAGCCTCCGGCCGTTCAGATCACGAGTCCTCTCAACAACTCTACAGTCCGCGGGAACGTGAAGATCAACGTGTCCGCGAGCGACAACGTGGGCGTTACGCAAGTGTCCATCTATATCGATGGTGTCCAGGTCTGGACGGGTGCGGCCGCTCCATACACCTACACCTGGAACTCGCGCAAAGCCGCGTCGGGCACCCACACGATCTCTGCGAAGGCATGGGATGCGGCCGGTAATGTGGGCACTACCAGCGTCAACGTGGTTATCTAATCGCGCAAAAAAAAGCGAAGCGGGGCAAGCCCGCTTCGCGCAAATTGGGAGTAGCACCTAGCTAATCCTGGCAATGACCCGGACCGGTTAGGCCACTGTTGTAATTGTCGAGTGTTTGTGTGAGAGCGTCCGTCGTCGCTGAAGGGCTCAGGAACGCCGTACCGATTGGCGGAAGCTTATTCGCAACGGGCAGAACGTTGGTCGTAACCGTCGCCAATAGTTGATCGGCGCTGACGATCGCGGTCGCGACAGCCGCTGGCACAGAAGCGCCCCAATACACATTCAGTTTGGCCGTGATCAGTTGATGTGCCAGCGATAGTGCAGCATTCCCCTTCACCGGCGTGCCGAGAATCTCGAGCAATTGGGCTGCGGTGTAGGTCGTGCCGCCGATATTCAGAGCGACTACTTTCGAGCTGAAATTGTTCTTGTATGCTCCTTGCGTATACGTACACCCGGCGGCTGCCGGCTGCGTCACGAACGTGGAACCTTCCTGCTGTCCCAAACCCGATGTGAACACGCCGATGTTTGCGGACTGCATAGTAACTGGCAACGTAAACGCATAAATTACGTTGATCTGGCCGTTCTCTTCCTGCGGAACTATTGCCTGGCCCTGGTAAGACAGGAAATCCGAGGCAGGGAACTTTACCACCTTAGTGGTATCTACCTGGGTCGCCATGTTGTAGTTGAAAATAATATCGAAGAACACACCGCCCGATGCGCCCCAGTTCTGCAGGATCGTGGGTGTGAAATGGACGGTTTCCGGAGCCTGGAAGTTGGAAGCAAGAGTGATCACCTGATGCTGACTCGGTGAGCCCGACGGGTTCACGGCAAATACCTTGTGACGGTCCTCCGCACTCACGATGAACCAGCCGCCATACACGCCCCAGGTAAGCGGCGCGACAGACCCGTTCTCGATACCGACCTCAGCGGGCGACGCCAAGCCGGTTGTATCGGCGACGGGGGTTACCACTCCTGCCGAACTGATGCTGTACATTTTGCCGTTCTGGCCAGTAATGAGCATTTGGAATCCAAAAGTGCCGACCGTATCGAAAGTGATTCCAGTATGCGTATCGGTCAAGTCCGGAATGTGCGCGAAAAGCGTTGCCGAGCCACCCGTGGGGGGCACCTGAACGATATTCTGGCCTTGCGTGACGAACACGGCTCCGTTCGTGAATCCGCCGAGTCCTGACGAAACCGCAACGTAATCTTCCCAGCAATCTGCGTGCACCGGCGTCGAAACGCGCGCCGGTAGGTTTGCGAACACTGTCGCCGCACCTGTGTCGCTCACCGCGATGAGTTGCCGGTTCGTCTTACCGCAGAATGGCTGCGAGAAGATAAGCTTATTTACTATTGGCGAATACGTCACCCCAATGGGCTGATTCAACTTGGGACTGATCGGAAAATCTGATACAGCCCCGAAAAGACTAACAGCTGCGAATGCGAGACTAACTCCGCAGCCGCTCAACAGCTTACTACGACTCATATACAAGTTCTCCTCCGTGGGCAGCACACAATGTCCCTGTGGCCACCGCCGAGGTGAGTATAGAGCCGCACTTGGTGTTATGCTACACCCGAACCACCTAGGACTGAAGTACTGGCATTTGCTAATTTCACCTGAGTATCTCGGCTGAAACACTGAGGTTTAAAAGCACCAATATGTTGAGCGGGGAGAGCTTCGCCGGAATGTAGTTGTGCCGGTGAATCCTCGTAACAGGCTATCGAGGTGGTACCTATCTTAGCCGTTACCTATGCCGTCTCAGAATCGCGGCGAGCGCGAGCACGAATCCGAGACCACTTAAGATAGCGCCGACCAGGACGGAGACTGGCCGGTAAGCCATCTTGATGGAGTGAACTCCCGGTTCTACGACAATCCCTCGCAGAACCCCGTACACTTCCCATATCTTTGCCGGCTTGCCATCAACAGTCGCCCGCCACCCCGGAAAGTAAGTGTCTGCGAGCACTACCATGCCCCGGCATTTCAGATTGGCTTCGATTCGCAAAGCGTCGGGAAGATGTTGTACGAGATTGACTTCCTCGCCGCTCGTATCGCACTCCTGCAGATCCGGCGGTTTTCCGACGACGGCTGCTAACCGGCGTAAGTCGTTGGACTGGTCGGCGATGAACGGCCGGAAACTAGCAGAGGAGGGAAGCTGTATGACCTGATGAACGGCTCTTACGCGAGGGAATGCCAGCGGATATTCGTAAACCTTGATATCGTTCTTACCCTCGTATACCAAACGGTCCTCAGGAAAGCGCTGCTGTTTCCCGATGTGATAGCCGACCGCAAATAGTTGCTGGGCCCGCGGCGTATGGGTTTCCATGTCAGTCAGATTTGTCGTCAGACTGGCCAGATAGCCGCCCAGAGTTTCAACGCCGTAGTAGTCGCCGAGGTTGAAGCCGAAGACCTTGTCGTCAACATCCACGCGAAGTGGTTGCAACCTGGTCCGCAGGAACCCAACTGCCTCCTGCGCCAGTGGAACCTGGCGCAGGTAACCGGTGTGATTCGGGTCGTACCAGTTGGGCCAATTCTGCCCGAAAACCATTCCAAGTTCCGACACAACCAGGAAGCCCAAAACCAGCACTGCTGCCTGCCGTTCCAATGTGCTTAGCGCCACGGCGGCGACGGCTGCAACCACTCCGGTGATTAAGACCCTCTCGTCCGCCAAGGTTTTGCCAGCGAAGAGAATCGCACCCGAAAGGACAAACGTGATCGCGCTGAAGCCAAGGAGCACATAGCGGAGCTGTTTCTCATGATCTCTTGATGACAGCAAGTGGTCTATTCCTATTGCACTTAGAATAGAACAACTAAAGTTACACAGGAACACCGCGTTGCCGGGCGTCCGGGCTTTTTCCACCAAGGGGACGAGCGAGTAGAACACTCCCTGAAGGAGAGTAAAGCCTCCGAGGCAAAAGATGAATCCTCCCAATGTGATAGCGGCCAATACTTGAGGAATTACCTGATGGCGTAATACCGATATAGCGTAGAGTGCGAGCGCAACGGCAACGAGCCCCATGAATGCATCGACATGCTGATGCATGCCGGCGAAAACAAACCCAAGGATCGTAGCGGGCGCATAAGAATAGTAGCGATGCACGCTGTAGGGTACCGGCAGATTCCAAGGCATGGGTTCTTCGACGCCGACCCACCGCTTCGCCAGCTTGCCGTACTCCAGAGCGGGCAGCGTCTGGAGAGCGCTGGTCACAAATAACATACCGAAACAAACCAGGGCGGCCAAGGCGACCGAGCGATTCAGCTTACCTTCGCGGAAGGTGTACCACAGCCACGTGCCACTAGTGGCAAGTGTTACGAAAATCGGGATCTGGTGATGGCCGCTAAGCCAGGACATTCCGAGAAAGAAGCCGCTCAGAATCGCACTCTCCCAGACGCGCCGTCCGCCCACGGACCGGAAGAGGAAAAGAAAGACCAACGGGGTCCAGATACAGCCGTTCAGCATTTGCGGCCAGTCGTTCGTCCCGACAAAGCCGCCGAACGCGAAAACTAATCCCGCGATGACGGCGGCCGGACGGCTGCGGCCAAGATCGCGGCACAACCAGTAGCAGAACAGCGCGGCGAGGTAGTGTATCAGCAGGAAATACCAGTGGAGTGCCTTTTGGCTAATCCAGCCGTTGTGCAGCGGCATTGCGAAGAGAATCCAGTTCAGAGGATACGCTGCGCCTGGTTGAGCCTGGCCGATGAGCGGTTGTCCAAGCCAATGGTTTGGATCCCAGGCCGGGAAACGGCCCGCGTGGACTTCGCCGGCCTCAAACTGAAACCACGGGAGCACCTGGTTCGCCAAGTCCGGCCCATCCATCCAGGTGTATTGGTTCGTGAGAACTAATTTCCAGCAGAAACAGATACTTAGAAAGAGAAGGAGCGTCGGGCCGATCAGGTGACGCAAAGCACGGTTCGGCGTTGGGTTCATTTCAAGCAGAGTGGTGGTTTTCAGCCACCTCGCGTTTTCCTAGTGTCCGCAAGAATCACTGATTTGTAAAGAGTTGTGCGTTGGCCACCCCCGTGCATTTATGGTCACGGAAGTTGAAGCACTGAGATGAGACGCTCGGCAAACAAGCTGTTATCCACAATCACGGCCCTCGGGCTGGCTCTTACCGGAACCGCCGCGTGGGCGCAGTACGACGGTCCCCAACAGGCTCCGGAGCCTCCTGGGCCGAACCGGGGAGTGGCGCGAATCAGCGTCATCAGTGGAGATGTCTCTGTAAGGCGCGGCGACGCCAACGAATTTGTGGCGGCGGCGATCAACGCTCCGTTAGTGGCAAGCGATACCATTTTGACCGGCGAAGGCTCGCGCGCAGAGGTGCAGTTCGACTATTCGAATATGTTGCGCCTGGCGCCTTTGTCTGAAGCACGCATGGCGGAACTCGATTACCATCGCTACCAGGTCCAAATTGGCCGCGGTACGGCGCTGTTTCGCGTGCTGCGGAATCGCGATGCCGAAGTGGAACTGAGCACTCCCAGCGTGTCGATCCGGCCGGTTAAGAGCGGCGCGTTCCGGGTTTCGGTACTGCCGGACGGTTCAACCGAGATCACCGTCAGGGCAGGGGAGGCGGAGATCTTTACTCCGCGAGGGAGCGAACGCATTCATGCCGGTCGTACCATGCTGGCCCGCGGCAATCCTAGCGATCCCGAATTTCAGTATGTGGGCGCGCGCGGACCCGACGATTTCGATTATTGGTCTGAGCGGCGCGACCAGGACATGCAGCGATCCAGAGCCTATCAATACGTGCCGACTGACGTTTATGGCGCCGATGACCTCGATCGCTACGGCCAATGGGAGAACACGCCCGAATACGGTATGGTGTGGGTTCCTTATACGAGCACGCCGGACTGGGCGCCTTACCGCTACGGCCGGTGGTCGTGGGTGGATTATTACGGATGGAGTTGGGTCAGCTATGATCCCTGGGGCTGGGCACCGTATCACTATGGCCGCTGGTTTTATCGCGCCAATCACTGGTGCTGGTATCCGGGCGGATTCCATTCGCGCCATTATTGGAGCCCCGCGCTGGTTGCCTTTTTCGGATTCGGCAACGTGGGGGTGGGCATTGGATTCGGCAACATCGGCTGGGTTCCGCTGGCTCCGTATGAAGCGTTTCATCCCTGGTGGGGCTCCCATTATTACGGCGGCTACCGCAGTGGCTACGTAGACCGCAGCGTGACCATCGTCAACAACGTGAACATCACGAATGTGTACCGAAACGCTCGCTACAACGGAGTGAGCGGTGTCGATTCACGATCGTTCGGACAAGGGCGGGTCAACTCGCTCCGGGTCACGGACGCCGACCTGCGGACAGCAGGGCAGTTCCGGGGAGGTTTGCCGGTCACGCCTACCAGGGACAGCTTGCGCTGGTCTGATCACCAGGCGGCTGTGCCTCGCGGTGGTTTAGTGACCGATAGCCAGCGGTTCTACAGTAGCCGGCCGGCTTCCCAGGGCGACCGCGTTCCATTCGAGCAGCAGCGACAAGCCATCGAACAGGCCAATGTGCGGCAGTTCGGGCGCGGCATGCAGGGCGATGCAGGCGTGGGCGCTCGTGGGGAAGCGGTGCGAGGCAGTCAGCCGGCGGCGGCTGTGGGACGAGGCATCGATTCCCGTGCATCGGGAGCTGCTGTCGAAAACGGCTATCGCCGGGGAGACAGCCGATTCGGTGACCCTGGCCAGGGCCGTGGAGACCAACCCGCAGCTCGTGGCGAGAGCGGTAATAGCGGCGGCTGGCGGCGGTTCGGCGACCCCGGACAGAGCCGTGGGACTGTGGCGCCGGTCAGTCCGCAGAGCTCCTATCGCGGCGGAGACCAGCCCGCAGTGCGTGGTGAGAGCAGCAATGGCGGTGCCGGGTGGCGGCGGTTCGGCGGCGGCGACTCCGGTGCGGGCGCGTCGCCTCGTGTGGAATCTTCACCGAGAATGGATTCCGGAGGCGGCAGCTATTCACGCGGTGGTAGCGATCAGCCTGCGTCGCGTGGCGACAGCGGCGGCGGGAGCGTTTGGCGGCGTGGCGGAGGAGAGAGCCCGTCCTATTCTGCGCCAGCACCTCGCGGAGATTCGGGCGCCGGAATCGGCCGCTATGAAGGCCCAAGGGCTGCTCCTTCCTATGATCGAGGTGGCGGAGGCTTTGGACGGAGCGAGTCACCGCGCATGCAGAGCGCGCCGATTGTTCGGGAGCGTCAATCGGCTCCTGCACCCCGGATGGAAGCCCCGCGCGGCGGAGGGGGCGGAGGACGTGGTGAAGGCCCGGCGCGGAGTGAAGGCGGCCGGAGCGGCGGTGAGCGGGGAGGCCGAGGCCGCTAAACATCCGGTCCTGTCTTGTGCAGACCTTTCTTCCCAAGCCCCGGAGCCATGGATTTGGCTCCGGGGCTTATTTTGGGTGAAAGGTTAACGGGCCGGGATCAGAGTAGACATAATGCATGTTATCGGAAGCGCGAGTAAGTGCCGGTTGTCCTACGTATCCCAACGGAAGTCGTAAAAGACACGAATGAGGTTGCCATCAAGATCGGCGGCCATGAATTCGCGCAGCTTCCACGGTTTGTCCTCGGGTTCGGAAACGATCTTGGCTTGCGCGGCCTTCCAT
Organism: uncultured Solibacteraceae bacterium; assembly: GCA_964464925.1. Classification (GTDB taxonomy): domain Bacteria; phylum Acidobacteriota; class Terriglobia; order Bryobacterales; family Bryobacteraceae; genus CAYXLI01. The sequence goes on from CAYXLI010000011.1 coordinate 41,206, forward strand.
TGAGCGAAGAGTTCGTCCACCTCGGCCTTGCTGTTGAGATTGAGCCAGAACAGGATAGGGCCTCTGTTGCCGTAGGACTCCCGGAACGTGCGATTAGTAATAAACAATCTGCAATTCCCCCTCGAGATGCCTGCGATACCTCCCTGGTCGTCTCCCCAATCGAAGGTGAAGCCCAGCGCGTTGACATAGTAGGCTACGGCTTGGTCGACGTTGGCCGCAGGGATCTCCGGAACAGGAGCCGGGAACGTCATGAGCTTGTTGCTCCATGCTTACGCAGGATTTCCGCGACTTCCGTATGTCCGCGGCGCTCGGCCCATGCGAGGGGCGTGGCCCACGGTTTATCTTCCGGCAGATTGGCAGGGGCACCGCGGGCAAGTAGGAACTCGACCATGTCAGGCATGTTGGTCCGGGCTGCCCATGCGAGGGGTGTGGAGCAATACTCCTCTTCCCTCGCTGAGATCGAGGCACCTGCGTCCAGCAGGATTGCCGCACGAGTAAGCTCCTCCCCCACCTGCCCACGCTTGCCGCCCCGGCAGAGTTGGTGCAAGAGCGTTTGTCCCTGCCAGTTCGCCAGATCGGCACTCATCCCATTCGCGAGCAGAATCCGGAACAGTTCGAGATTCTCGAGCAAATACCCGAGGCATCCGGTGACCACTGGGGGCACCCGGATTCCTGCATCCAACAGGCGAAACAGCAGATCGCGCTTGCCGCGCGTACACACAGCCGTGAACACGCCGCCGCAGCCGCGCTCGGCCGAAGCCGGGTCTGCTTTCACGAGGCGCATGACTTCATCGTCCTGATCCATCCAAACCAGATCATAAGGATCCAGCTTGCCGCGGTGGCCGCCGTGGGTCATCAGCAGGGCGCGCAACTCGGGCGTCTTCGCCGCGAAAACCGCATTGCCGCCCGAATCCACATCGCCGTTCGGATCGGCCCCGCGCGCCAGCAGGAGTTCGACCAGTTCGTGGTTGCCCGATCGCGCCGCAGCGTGCAGCGATGCGCCGCTCTGCGCGCCCAGTTCCGGTAAACTGGGATCCGCGCCGCGATCCAGCAACAACCGGGCAATCGCGCCGTGCCCGAATTCGACGGCCGCGGACAAAGGGCGCTTGCCATTCGCCCGCATTTGGTGGATGCTATCGGGATCTCGATCGAGCAGCGCGACGACTCGATCGGCGTCACCCAGAGCGGCGGCAATCGTCAGATCGCAAGTAGCTCCGCGCGCGAGCAGCAGCCGAGCCGTCTCGAAGTCGCGCTTCGCCGGAGCATAGGAATTCGAGCCCCATATGGCGAGGTCGATCGCCTGCAGGTCCACAGCCCACCATCCCCCGCCCGCTCCGCGCGCGACGCTGTGGACGGCGTGGATGTCGGCGCCCCGATCGAGCAATAGGGCGACGGCGCGGCGTGCCGAGCCGAGCACTGCGCGATGCAGCGGCGTGCCTCCCACGCGGTCGCCGCGATTTACCAGAGCCGGGCCGGCATCCAGAATCAGGCAAATGCTGAGAACATCGTCAAACTCCGCGGCCTGATGAATCGGATGGTCGCTGTCCGGTGCAACCCGTCCCCGCCGTTGGCGAGCCTCCTCAAGGAGACGGGCGACGCTCTCGTACCCGCGGTACCTGGCCATTTCGATAAGGCTGCCATCGTGGTATCCATTCCACTCCGGGTCGGCGCCCGCGTTGAGAAGAAGCTCCACACCTTCCAGATGACCAGCGCGGGCTGCGAAATGAATGGCCGGGGTATAAAAGTATTGCGCCCTGCTCAAGCTGGGATGCCGATCCAGAAGACGTTGCAGCGCGGGCATGTCTCCGGTCGCGGCCGCTGTTATCGTGTCCCAGATTGGGAGTCCCTGTTCAGATTCAAGCTCGCGAGGCTTAACCATGTAATGCTTCGGCTTCGGAATCCTCACATGTTAGCGGAAAACTTCGAGAATATCTCACGTAGACGTCATCGCCGTTACTGCGACATACCTGTGAGCAGGCTTTCCAGGCCGTACAGAAATCCGCTTTCCGGTTTGGCGCTGGCGAACAGTTCGGCGCGTTCCAGTTCCACCATCCCGTGTAGATATCCCCAAAGCGCAACAGCCGCCTCCGGCGCACGGCGAGCACCCGCAGTGCCGGCGATCATCTGCACCATGGAAGCCCACAACGCCAGGTGAGCTGGTGGCGTGCTGCCGCTACGCATCAAGAGCTGATATAGCGCGCGGTGCTCCTTCGCGTAGATGCGGTACGCTTTCGCCGCGGCGATGATCGCCTCCTTGCCGGACTTAGTCCGAGAGGCCGACTCGAGTGCGGCATGGAGTTGCTCCGCCCCGGCGTTTGCAATTCCATTCTCCAGTGCGGCGCGATCCGGGTAGTAGCGATAGAGCGCGTTCGGCGCGACCGCCAGCTCTGCTGCCACTGCCCGCAAAGACAGGCCTTCCGGTCCTTGCACCTCTACCATTCGAATCGCGCATTCCAGAATAGCTGCCTGCGAAAGCTTTGCGGGATAAGGCATCAATGTGGACAGTGTACACAATAAACCTGCGCAGCGGCTGTAGCAATGGTGTACAGCGTCCACCATAGCGCTGTACAGTGTGCGGTTTCCTACGCGATTGCGTTCGGGCGCAGGATGCTTGACTATGAAGGCACTGATGGAGGAAAGGCCGGGTGCCAAAGTGACTACGATTCTTGGTGCAGGCGGCGCGATTGGAAGTGAACTCGCCAAGATCCTGGCCAGGAGCAGCCGGCCCTTCCGATTGGTTAGCCGCAACCCGAAGCCGTTTGCCGGGGCGGAGTTGTTCGCCGCGGATCTTGCCGACCGAGAGCAGACTATCCGGGCAGTCGCCGGGTCAGAGGTGATACACCTTGTTGTCGGCCTCAAGTACGACGTTAAGGTCTGGCAGGAACTCTGGCCGCGGGTCATGGCCAATAGCATCGAAGCCTGCAAACGATCGCAGGCGAAGTTGATCTTCTTCGACAACGTCTACATGTATGGCAAGGTGGAGGGCCCGATGACGGAAGAAACGCCGTACGCTCCGTGCTCGAAGAAGGGAGAAATCCGAGCCAAGATCGCGACAACCTTGATGGACGAAGTGAAGGCTGGCAATCTCAAGGCGATGATTGCCCGCGCGGCCGACTTTTACGGTCCCGATGCTGATCATGGTGTACCAAACGTTCTGGTTTTTCCAGCTTTGGCGAATGGAAAGACGGCGTCCTGGCTTGTCAACGCAACGGTACCTCACTCCATGACCTTCACCCCCGATGCAGCGCGCGGCGTCGCAATGCTGGCGGAGCGAGAGCGGGCGTGGAACCAGGTGTGGCATCTGCCAACGGCGCCCAATCCACCAACGGGGAAAGAGTTCATCGCGCTGGCCGCGAAGGAATTTGGCGTGTCCCCAAAATACCGGGTATTGAGCAGGCCGATGCTTCGAGTGGCCGGCTGGTTCAATCCCATGGTCCGCGAGTCATACGAAATGTTGTATCAGAGCGATTCTCCGTACGTGTTCGACTCGACGAAGTTTGCTAACGAATTCGGCTTCGCGGGAACTCCCTATGCGGAAGGAATCCGAATCGTTGCCGATTCGTATAAGCGGAAGGGCTAATCGGCGCAATTTTAATCCGGAGAGAAACTATCCGGCTTGCACCGCGAGCATCGATACTGATCCTCCCTCGATGCCTTCCACCGGAAACGAGATCGGATCAGCCGGGTGCCGGGCGCCGAGGACATAGAGGAGCGGCAGGTAGTGGTCCGGAGTAGGAATGGAGAGGATAGCATCGCGCCCGAGTCTGCCATAGTCGATGAGCTTGGTGTCTTCAGCGCCGAGCAGGCACTCCCGGGCAATTTCTTCAAAGCGGACAGCCCAGTCGTACGGTTCCGCGACTTCCCTGCCCCAGGCGTAGGCCCGGAGGTTGTGAACGATGTTGCCGCTGCCGAGAATCAGCACTCCTTCTTCCCGCAGTTGCGCAAGACGCTGGCCAATCTCGTAGTGGAATGCCGGCTCGCGCGTGCGGTCGATACTAAGTTGGACCACGGGGATATCAGCTTCAGGATAGACATGGCACAGTACCGACCACGTCCCGTGATCGAGCCCCCATTCTTCATCTAAACTGACGGGCAGCGGCTGAAGCATTTTGTGGACACGCCGGGCCAGTTCCGGATCCCCGGCAGCCGGATATTGGACCTCGTATAGCTCCGGAGGGAAGCCGCCAAAATCATGGATGGTTCGGGGAGACGTTGTGATTGTGACTCCCGTGCCAGGCACATACCAGTGGGCGGACACGGCGAGAATCGCCTTCGGCCGCGGCAACGTGGATCCGATGGCGCTCCAGGCCCCGGTGTATTGGTTTTGTTCGATTGCGTTCATCGGATTCCCGTGACCGAGAAAGAGGGCCGGCAGCGTCATGATTTCTATTGTCCTGCATACTGGTAAGGTGCGTTTTATTGCGTGTTTCTTGGTTCTGGCGATGGCCTCCGGCAGCATGGCGGCGCCGGAGGATTTCGCGGCGGCTGCCCATGAGTATCTGAAGTGGCGCGCGTACGAGCGGCGGTTCATGGGCGCGGTTCTGGTGGCGCAAAAGGGACAGGTGCTGCTGCAGCGCGGTTATGGTTATGCCGATGCCGAGTGGGAGGTCCCGAACTCGCCGCAGGGTTTGTTCCGGTTAGGATCGTTGACAAAGATGTTTACGGCGGCGGCCGTGGTGAAGCTGGCACAGGATGGACGAGTGAAGCTGACTGAACCAGTGTCCACGTATTATCCGGAGACCCCGAAAGCGTGGGCGAAGGTGACGCTGCATCAGTTGCTGACGCACACCGGAGGCGTCCCGAATTACACGAAACAGCCGGGATTCAAGAATCTGCTGCTGCGATCGAACAAGCCGGAGGATTTGATTGCATTGGTGCAGGACCGTCCGCTGGACTTCGAACCCGGGACGAAGTGGAACTATAGCAACACGGGCTATGTTCTCTTGGGGCGTGTGATCGAACGGGCGAGCGGGCTCCCGTATGCTACATATCTCACCGAGCGGATCTTTCGGCCTCTTGAGATGAGCAGCAGCGGCTTCGATACGGCGGAGCCTGTCTTGAAGTACAGAGCGCGGGGATACTTCTATGAGCCGCCGAATCTGGTGAACATCCCGGCAGTGAATTTGAGCGCTGTATATTCGGCGAGCGGATTGTATTCATCCGTGGGAGATCTACTCAAGTGGGACCGCGCGCTGTATTCGGACCGTTTCCTCCCGGCCGGGTGGCGCGAAAAGATCTTTACCGGTTACGCGAAGAATCCGATCGAAGGTAAGTATGGCTATGGATGGTTCGTCTCTGAGGAGAATGGCCGCATCAAATACGGCCATGAAGGAGAAGTGACGGGCTTCGATGCGATGATCGCGCGTTATCCCCAGAGTGAAACCCTCGTTGTCGTGCTCTCGAATCTGCAGTCGTCCGAGATTGGAAAGATCGGTGCGGACCTGGCGCGCATGGTGTTTGGCGAGAAGATTCCGCCGGTAATTGGTTTGCAGCGGGGATCAAAAACAAAACCCGCCGGGACTTGAAAGCCTGCCGGCGGGATGGTTTGCTTGGACGAAGTGATTAGTGATGTTCAGGCGGTGGTGCAACCGGTGCTTTGCCGGCGGGTTGTTCGGCCACGGGCGAGGCTTGCGGCTGGGTGGGATCGATTACGCCGACGCCCACGGAGGGAACCGGAACCGGTTTAGCCGCCTTCAAATTCGCAGGAAGCGGAGTTTCGCGGGACGTGATGTCGGTGTAACAAGAGCCCAGGAAGATACCGAGGAACATGAAGCTAGCTACGAGAATGATCGCGTTCACCGGTTTGTCATGCAGCAGGTGCATGAAGAACAGGGCGACAAGAGAAGCTTTGACGGTGGCGATCGTGAGGGCGACGACGACATTGATGGCACCAGAGCCGAACTGAATCTTCGAAGCCGTGACGGTAATGAAAGTCAGGATCAACAGCGCAATTAAGACGCCCGTGTAGATCTTGACATCGTGCTTGCCCTCGTGAGCATGAGCGTGTTCGTGTGAATGGGACATGTTTCGTATCGTCTCCTCAACTGATCAGGTACAGCAGCGGGAACAGGTAGATCCAGATCAAATCGACTAAGTGCCAGTACAGCCCAACCAAGTCGACGGGAGTGAAATAAGTACTGTCGAACTCGCCTTTGTTCGCCTTGATGAGGACCCAGGTGATTGCCGCCATGCCGCCGAGGATGTGGAAGCCGTGAAGGCCGGTCATCATGAAATAAAAGCTGAAGAAGATATTCTGGTGCGGAACGGTATCGCCTTTATGCGAGTAGAACGCACCCGGAAGCAGACCTTCTTCGAACTTGTGATGGTACTCAAAATACTTCACACCGAGGAAGATGCTGGCGCAGATGAGCGTGATGACCAGGAATAGCTTCAGCTTGCCGATCTGGTTTGTCTTCGCCGAATGCACGGCCATCACCATGGTCCAACTCGAAATCAGCAGCACCACAGTGTTGAGGAACCCAAGGTTCTTATCCAGGTGGTGATGCGCCTGGAAGAACGCTTCCGGAAATTTCAACTGCGAGAGACCAAACCCGACAAACAGACCTCCGAACAGCAGAATTTCGGTGGCCAGGAACAGCCACATGCCGATTTTAGATGCGTCAAACTGCTGTTCCCAGGTCGTGAAATGATGCTGCAGCCGGGAATCGTGATGACCTTCGTGAACGTGATCCTGCGGGAGCACGGTTGCCTGTTCACTCATTGCTTAAGCCTTCCTTGGAGGACGGAAATCGTACGGCCCATGCTTGAGGACCGGATCGAAATCGAAATTGTGTGTGATGGGTGGAGACTGGGTCTCCCACTCCATGGTGCGGCCACCCCACGGATTGTCCGGAGCGTCGTACTTCTTATGTAAGGTACGGATCAAGTTGAAGCCTGCGATGAACAGGCCAAGCCCAAGTACCCATGAGCCGACGGTCGAGAACGCGTGCAGAGGCTGGAACTGATCGAGATAGTTATAGTAACGGCGCGGCATGCCCCGGCTGCCCAGGATGAACTGAGTGAAGAACGTCATGTTGAAGCCGACAAAAATGATGCCGCAAGCGACGCGGGCTACGGGCTCGTTATACATGCGGCCGAACATTTTCGGCCACCAGTAGTGCAGGCCCGCGAGGAACGCGATCACCGTGCCGCCCATCATGACGTAGTGGAAGTGCGCGACCACGAAATAGGTGTCGGTAAGATGGACGTCCGTAGCGAGTGCGCCGAGGTAGATACCCGTCAGACCGCCGATCGCGAAGAGCAGCAGAAACGAGATTGCATACAGCATCGGCGTGTCCAACTGGATGGAACCCCGGTACATGGTCGCAAGCCAGTTAAACACCTTCACGCCGGACGGGATGGCGACGAGGAAGGTGAGAAACGAAAAGATTGTCGATGCAAGCTGCGACTGACCGCTTACGAACATATGGTGACCCCATACAAGGAAGCCGACCAGGGCGATGGCCACGCTCGAGAACGCGATCGCCTTATAACCGAAAATCGTCTTCTTGGAAAAGGTCGGGATAACTTCGGAGATGATCGCCATACCCGGCACGATCATGATGTACACTGCGGGGTGCGAGTAGAACCAGAAGAAGTGCTGGAAAAGAACCGGATCGCCACCGAGTGCCGGATCAAAGATGCCGATCTTCCACACACGCTCCATAAAGAGGAGGAGGACGGTGATGCCGAGCACCGGAGTGGCGAGCACCTGAATCAGCGCCGTGGAGTACATACTCCAAATGAAGAGCGGCATCTGGAACCAGCCCATGCCGGGAGCGCGCAGCTTATGCACGGTTGCGATGAAGTTAATGCCGGTGAAGATAGACGAAAAACCGAGGACGAAAACGGCGAGGGCCATGAGGCCGACCGCGCCGCCTGTCGAGGTGCTGTAGGGAGTGTAGAAAGTCCAGCCCGTATCAATGCCACCCGTAAGAATTGCGGTGACGGCCATGACCGCGCCGACTACATAAATGTAGAAGCTGGCGAGATTCAGCCGGGGGAACGCCACGTCCTTTGCCCCGAGCATCAAGGGCAACACGAAGTTGCCGAGCGCGGCGGGAATGGACGGAATGATAAAGAGGAACACCATGATCGCGCCGTGCAACGTGAAGACCTGGTTGTAGGTCTCCGCTGTCATGATGGTCTGCTTCGGCGTCAGTAACTCGATACGCACCGCCAAAGCCAGAAGACCGCCGATAAGGAACGCGCCCAGCACGGCCCAGAGGTACATGATGCCGATGCGTTTGTGATCAACCGTGGTCAGCCAGCTTTTTAAGCCCTTGGGCTCAGTCAGGTAATTGATGCTACGGTCCGGCGCCGCTGTTGTATGCGCCGGCCTGACTAATACGTCAGCCATATTTTCGTATCCCTATATTCTTGCACTCACGAATTCGGCGGGATGGGCCCGCCCCCATACTGCTTACTTCTGCTTCTTAATAAACTCGATCACGCCTTTGAGCTCGCGTTCGCGAAGCACGCCCTGGAAAGTCGGCATGATCCCTTCAAAACCCTGCACGATATGTTTCTGCGGTTCGAGGATCGATTCGCGCATGTAGTTCTCATCTACAAGGATCTTCTGTCCGTCCGTCATGGTGTGGGTCTGTCCGTAGATACCCTTCCAACTCGGACCCTGACCGCGAGTTCCGTCGAGCGAATGACAGGTGGAGCAACCCTTGTTCTCATACACCAGCTTGCCTACTTCCGGCAGCGGTGCCGTTCGGGTAAATTCGTCGCCTTCCTGCAGCCACTTCGCATAAGTCGCGGCATCATCCACATAAACCTTTGCGAGCATATCCGAATGCCCCTTACCGCAGTATTCGGTGCAGAACACCTGATGTGCGCCAAGGACTGTCGGCTGGAACCAGACTTCCGTGTAGCGGCCCGGCACAACGTCATGCTTCACGCGGAAGTTCGGGACGAAGAAGCTATGAATGACGTCTTCGCTGGTCATCACGAGCTTAACCGGCTTGTTGATCGGCACGTGCAGTTCGTTGATAGTTCGGGTGCCGTCCGGATACTCGAACGACCACACCCACTTCTTCGCGGTCACCTGAATCTCCATCGCTTCGCCAGGGGCGACGCTCGCCTTCAGGTAACTGTGAAAGCCCCAGAAAAAGACGCCGATGAGCATGAGGAGAGGCAGCACACTCCACGTAACCTCTAGCGCGAAGTTGTGCGTAATATGCGGTGTGACGTCGGTCGGCTTCTTGCGCCGGTAATTCAGCAGGAAGAACACCAAAAGGCCGAGGATCAGGACGAAAAAGAACACGCCGAGGAGCGTGATCGCGATAAATAGATTGTCCACATCGCCAGCGAGAGTGGAGGCGTTTGTCGGCAATACCAGGTCTCTAAACCAATTCATTTTGCGGTCACCAAATCATCTGTTGTGCCAGGAACGTGCGGCAAGGCTGCCCGCCGCTCCGATCGGAAGAGTCGAAGCAGGATAAGGCCGCCGATCAGGATGATCAGCAAGCCGCCGAGCTTCATAAAATTGCGGGCGAAGGGAACATAGGCCTTTGAAGAAGGATCGTAATGGTAGCAGAACAGCAGCAGCTTATCCACCGTCACACCAAGCTTTCCTTCGCTTGCTTCGGTCAGCGCCAGGCGCACATCACGAGGCTTGAATTTAATACCGTACAGATAACGAGACATGCGGCCATCGGGCGTCAGGAACATGATCGCGGCCGAATGCATGAACTGGCCCTGCCGCGGATCGTACCTGTAGTGAAAGCCCACCTGTTCTGCCAGCTTCTTCACGTTCCCCTTGTAGTCCGTAAGAAAGTGCCATCCGGACGTAGGTTTACCGTAGCTCTCCAGATACGTCAGCTTCTTACGTTTGGCAATGTCGAAGGTGTCGGACGGGTCTATGCTGATGGTGACGATCTCAAACTCATCTCCCGGCGTCCACGGGATTTCCCGCAGCGCCGTCGTCTGGCCGTTCAACACCAGGTTGCAGAGCATCGGGCATGTGTAATAGACCAGATTCAACAGAACCGGTTTGCCTTTGTGAAAGAAGCTGCTGAGCGGAACCTGATAGCCATTCTCGGCCGTGAATTCCAGATTCAAATCCACATTCCGCCCCAGCTTTTCGTCCACACCTACACCGACGAGTTCAGGCGGCAATTGCGTATCCGCCTTCAGATACACGGACGCTGTCAGTAACAGCATCAACATCCATGTAGTCTGCTTTCGCATATGAAATATCCCTCTTACTACTTGACGGGTGACGGCGTTACAGCCCCTGGGGCCGCGGATCCTGAGGCAGCGGCAGCCGGAGTTGCTTCCGGCTTCTTCACTGTCTGATTCTGCGTGGGGTACCCGAACTTTCCTTCGCTCGCCTCCTTGGCGACCAGCGACATGGCACGTTCGATAGGAATGCGGACACTGCCCTTTTGACGGTCGATGTAGCCGTAGGAATTCAATTGCTGGTCTTCCTTAGTCCGAAGATCCTGCAACTGCTGCCCTTCCGGAACAAGCACGGTCGTGTAAACCTGGTGTTCCTTCGACGTATCGAAATAGAACTGGATTCCGAAGACGACCACAAGCAACAACACGATAGTGACGATACCGAAGATAGCGATGATCGACGCCTTCGGTTCCGTAATGTCGTAGCCGTGCTCGCCTTCGATTTGAATTTCTTCTCTGTGATCGTCGTGAGATGCCATCTGTTTATTGGATTCCTATTCCAGATACCCTGCTACCTAAATGTTCTCGAAGTGCAGCCCTTGTTCGAACCGGGGGTCGCCGATCGGCAGCAGAGCGTTCTTCTTCAAACCGGACCAGAACACGAGACCGAACACACTCGCGCAGGCGAAAACGCTCGCAAAGTCGAGCCAGTGCAGCGAGATACCCTGCTTATTGAACGTCGGCATCACCTGGAAGTAGATGTCGACAAAGTGGGCCACCAGAAGCCAGATCGCCATGATGGTCAGCATCTGGAGATTCCGCTTGCTCGCGCGGAAGATGAGCGCCAGGAACGGAATCACGAAATGGACAAATACCAGCGCCAGGCTCCAGTAGGCCCAGGAACCTTCTCTACGGGCCTGGAACCATACCGTTTCTTCCGGAATGTTCGCGTACCAGATGAGTAGGTATTGCGAGAACGCGATGTACGCCCAGAAGATGACCAGCGCAAACATCCACTTACCAAGGTCATGATAGTGCTCGATGTTAATCGTGTTCTTCAATACGCCCTTGTTCCGGAACCCGATGCAGATCAGTGTCCATGTTGCCATGAAGGCCAGTCCGCCGCCGGCAAAAAAGTAAATGCCGTACATAGTGGAGTACCAATGCGGATTCAGCGACATGTTCCAGTCAAACGCCGCAAGAGACACAGTAAGGAACGTCAAGAGCAGGCCCGGCGCGCTCCAGGACGAGATCGTGTGCATTTGCTTAACGGCTTTGGTCTTGTCCTGCAGAGTCGAATTTTTGTAGATGCGGGTCGAAACCACGATCCAGATCAGGAAGTAAATGGCGGCGCGCACGACGAAGAACTTCGGGCTTAGATAGAAGGCCTTACTGGAATCTCCGATTACGTTCGGCTGAGTCCACTGATAGATGTGATCCACCCCGAGCGCGATTGGGATGAACAAGAGCACCCCGGCGCCAATACTCACCATGATGTTTTCGGCGAAGCGCCGCATAGGCACGCTCCATGCCGAACCGGTCAGATATCCGATCATCACGAAAAACATCGCGCCCATCGGGATGCTCACCGTCAAGAGGAACCCGAAAACGTAGGACTGGAAGAAGCGGGTCTGATCCATGAAGTAACCTGCAATGCAGGCGACCCATGAGATCAACGCGATAAATACGAGCGCGTTGCGGCCGCGGCTCCAAATGCCTTCTTCAAGGTAGTACGAATCCTGTGCGTGATGGGTGTGCTGGTTCATCGATCTATCTCACATCCGCCCGCATTTCCTGCGGCACGTCCTCTAAAGTTCCACCGGTGGTACGCTGCAATGCACGCAAGTAAGCCACAATGGCCCAGCGGTCATGCTCTACAATCTGGAAGCGATAAGCAGGCATCGAGCGGCGTCCGTTCGTGATGACCTGGTAGATCTCGCCGTCGGCCAATCCCTTCACGCGGTCTTCTTGCAGGTTCGAAGGGATCCACGTCCCATTCGCCTTGATCGCTACGATGCCGTTGCCCATACCGGTCCGGCCGTGGCACGGTGAGCAGTAGATATTGAATCGATCCTGCCCGCGCTGCAGCAGCTTCGCGTCAATCGTTTCCGGATTCTTGCCGAGGTACATCGTCGGGCTGACCATTCCGGTGGCATAGGTGTCGTCGTCATTCAGGTGGCCCCGTGCAATGGTTCCGGGAACCGGCATTCGTGAGGCTCGGCCATCGGCGAAAAACGCGCTGGTTTCCTGCGGTTTGCCTTTGCCCTGGCGCCTCATGTCCCACCAGACTTCCATCGGCGGCTGGCGCGAAGGCAGTGATTCGCAACTTACCAGCAGCACCGTGGCGGCAAACAGGAGAGCCGCAATATAACGTTGCATGTTCATCAGGCTTCGACAACCTCCGTCTTGGTGGCGCCCAGAGAGTTCAGGAGATTCCGTGTTCCCGTGATATCGAACTTCGGATCCGACGCTTCCACCACGAGCAGGAAGCGATCGTCCGTGGCGCGATGCACATCGCTGAAGTTAAACACGGGATGGTAAAACCGTGGCAAGCCGTTCAATCCGAACATTCCGAACACAGCGGCGAAGGCGCTGAACAGCACTGTGAGCTCGAACATGATCGGAATCGAGGGTTCAAAGGCGAACAGCGGCTTGCCACCGATCGTCAAAGGATATCCGCACATACCGGCCTCGTGTGCGAACGGCAAGGGGGGACAGGTCTGTGTCCCGGTGAACCAGATCAACAGCAGCGCGGCCAGACATCCCATAGAACCGGCTCCAAAGACGATGAAGCCAAGAATCGAACGGGGCACGCCAATGGCGTCGTCGATACCGTGGACCGGAAACGGGCTCAATGCATCGAGCTTGGTGTAACCATGCTTGTGATGAACTTCGCGGCCGGCGGTCACCAGATCGCCAGGGTTTTCGAATTCGGCGATGATGCCGTATACCGCTTTGTCTTTGATGTCCTCGGTGTTGGTGTGCATGTTAGTGAGCACCTCCGTGGATTGGCATTTCGTTGTGGGCGTGCTGATGCTCGCTCGACATCATGCCCTTCACTTCCGAAACTGCGATCATCGGCAGGAATCGGAGGAACAGTAAGAAGAGAGTCAGGAACAGTCCAAACGTTCCGATGAACGTGCAGATGTCTACATATGTCGGGCGGAAATAACCCCAGCTCGAGGGCAGGAAGTCGCGGTGCAGCGATGTCGCGATAATCACGAAGCGCTCGTACCACATACCGATATTCACTACGATCGAGATGAAGAACATGAACGGGATGTTGGTACGCAGCTTCTTGAACCAGAAGAACTGCGGTGAGATTACGTTGCAGCTCACCATGATCCAGTAAGCCCACCAGTAAGGACCGAACGCGCGATTCATGAAGATGAAGCGCTCATACGGATTGCCGGAGTACCAGGCGATGAAGAACTCCGTGGCGTAAGCGTAACCGACGACCGTTCCGGTGGCGAGCATGATCTTGCACATGTTCTCCAGGTGCCGCATGGTCACCAGATGCTCGACGTGATACACCCAGCGAGCAATGACCATGAGCGTGACCACCATGGCGAATCCGGAGAAGATAGCGCCGGCGACAAAGTATGGCGGGAAGATCGTGGTGTGCCAGCCGGGAATGACCGACGTAGCGAAGTCGAAGGACACGATCGTGTGTACCGAGAGCACTAGAGGCGTCGAAATGGCGGCGAGAATCATGTAGGCCGCCTCATAGTTGCGCCAGTGCCGGGCAGAGCCGCGCCAGCCGAGGCTCAGAACACCATAAACCTTCTGACGGATACCGGTGGCGCGATCGCGGATTGTCGCAAGATCGGGCACCAGGCCGACAAACCAGAAGAGAGCCGATACCGTACCGTATGTGCTGACCGCAAATACGTCCCACATCAGCGGGCTGCGGAAGTTTTGCCACATATTCAGGTCGGTGTTCGGCATAGGGAACAGCCAGTACGCGGCACGCCACGGGCGGCCGGTGTGGAACAACGGGTAAATGGCGGCGCAGGCTACGGCGAACAGTGTCATCGCTTCGGCGAAGCGGTTGATCGATGTTCTCCACTTCTGCCGGAAAAGGAACAGAATGGCCGAGATCAGCGTACCGGCGTGGCCGATACCGATCCAGAACACGAAGTTTGTGATGTCCCAGCCCCAGGCAACCGGTTGGTTGTTGCCCCAGACGCCGATGCCGTTGTACACCAGCCAGGCCAGCATCAGCCCCATCATTCCCAGGATGCTGCCGGTAATGGAGATCGCAATCCACCAATTGCGGTGGAACGGGACTTCCACGATCCGGCTGACCGTAGTGGTAACGTCGTGCAGCGTTGGGCTGCCGGTTACCAGTTGCGGTTTAACGTCGGGATCTCGCTGAACCATCAGATCAGCCATGATGAGCCTCCAGCTCCGGGTTGGTATTTCGAATCTTGGCCAGGTAAGTGGTGCGCGGGCGCGTATTCAGCTCCTCGAGGATGCCGTAGTTGCGCTCCTGCTTTTTCAGCTTGGCCACCCGGCTGTTCGGATCGTTGACGTTGCCGAAGACGATTGCTTCCGCCGGGCAGGTCTGCTGGCACGCGGTCTGGATTTCTCCGTCCTTGATTTCGCGGCGGCCTTCCACCTTGGCCTTGATCTTGGCTTCCTGGATGCGCTGTACGCAGTAGGTGCATTTTTCCATGACACCGCGCATGCGAACGCTGACATCCGGGTTGAACTTCATCTTTTCGACATCCGGCGTGCCATAGTGCCACGCGAGGAAGTTGAAGCGGCGAACCTTGTAAGGGCAGTTATTCGAGCAGTAGCGGGTTCCGACGCAGCGATTGTACGCCATCTCGTTCAACCCCTCAGGGCTGTGCGCCGTCGCGGCAACCGGGCAGACATTTTCGCAGGGTGCGTTCTCGCACTGCATGCAAGGCAGAGGCTGCATAACCGCTGTCGCCTCCTCGTCATCGCCCTTGTAATAACGGTCGATGCGGATCCAGTGCATCTCACGCCCGCGGGCTACTTCCTTTTTGCCCACGATCGGGATGTTGTTTTCGCTCTGGCACGCGATGACACAGGAGTTGCAGCCGATGCACGTATTCAGGTCGATCGACATGCCCCACTGGTAACCCTTGCTGTAATCGTGGTTGCCGTAGATGGAGAACATTTCGGGCTGCTCCACCATCTCCTGAATAACTTTCGGTTCCTTCTTGAACTCTTCGAGTGACGTCTCGCGCACCAGGATACCGGCGCGACGCTTGGTTTCCGGATTGCCGAGATCGTTGATCGGGTAGTGTTCCTGGGTCTGCACCAGTTCATAGGTGCCGCTACCCTTGCGCACGTTGAAGGACCCGAAGTGGAACGCGTCCGTGGTCCGGATGCGATACGCATTGAAGCCAACGCCCTTGCCAACCCGGCCAACCTTGGTACGGCCGTAGCCGATCGGAATAGTAATGGAATCGTTCGCAAGGCCGGGTTGCAGCAGAACCGGAATCTCCAGCGTCTTGCCGTTACGCTCGATCACGAGCATGTCGCCCTGATCAACACCCAACTTCTTCGCCGTGGCCGGACCGACCCAGGCCGCGTTGTCCCAGGTCAGCTTGGTCATCGGATCAGGCAGTTCCTGCAGCCATCCGTTATTCGCGAAACGGCCATCGAAAATCTTGTGGTCGCGCGTGAAGACGACTTCGATTCCCTGCCCGGGATTCGTACCCTGGAGAGCCGCATTCACACGGTTCGCATCCACGCTCGGCTTCACTTCCGTATACGTGGTGTTCGGAACGGTGCCGTCGTGCAGCGCCTTCTTCCAGGCCTTCTCATTGGCACCGAGTTTGGCGAGCCAGAAGTTTCGAACGATGTCGTAGGATCGCTGGTCCTTATACCCGAAAACCTGCGCGAGTACTTCGGCCTGCGTCCTGCCGCCATACAGCGGCTGAATCATCGGCTGTTGAATGGTGGCTGTGCCGTCCGTAGCGGCTACGTCGCCCCAGGATTCCAGGAAGTGCGCTTCCGGAAGCGCCCACTTCGAAAGCGCCGCCGTCTCGTCGACCTCAAGGCCGACGTACACAGTATTGGAAGCTTTCTTGATGTTATCCGTCAGATCCAGATCCGCCGGGGCTGTGAACGCCGGATTGCCCCCGAGAACGACCAGATGGGAGACCTTACCGCCCGACAACTCGCCGGCGAGTTCCTTCAGAGCGTCCAACTGCGGCTTGGGATTTGCATTCGGCGACTTGTAATACGCCACCGTAGTGCCCACATTGCCGAGCGCCTGATTGAGGAGGTGCGCCAGGGCCTGCACGGCCGCTGGTTGGCGTCCACCGGCCACCACCAGGCAATTGCCGCGGTGGGCATCGAGATCTTTCGCAATCGAGCTCAGCAGTTCGCCGCGCTTCGATCCTTCCTGCTTGCCGAATTCCTTCAGCGAATTCCCGCCGACTTTCAACAATGCAGCGAGGTCCGCCGCAAACTCCTTCACGTCGCTGGATCGAAGCCGCAGACGGTGATCCGCCACCGAACCTGTGATCGAGAACGTGCTCTCCACCACATACAGACGGCTCATCTCCCCTTCCGGACCTGCCAGACGGCGCCCACGCGTGAACTCCTTTGCGGCCAGAACCGTGTTCGAATCGGCCCCGAGGAAGTCACAATCGAGCGAAACAATGACCTTCGCTTTGTCCAGACGATACCGCGGCGTGATGTTCTGCCCGAAAGCAAGCTGCATGCCCGCAGCCGAGTCCATCGCTGGTACCGCGTCGTACTCCACCCACTTCGCCTTTGGGAACTTGGAGAGAATGGAATCGCGCACGGCCATCAGTGACGGCGAGATCACGGATTCGCTCAGGAACCGGAGACTGTCGCCTTGGCCTAGCTTTGCAGCACTGAATGCGTCCTTGGCATACGCGCCAAACGCATCCCAAGTCGAACTATTGCCGTCCTGCAGAACCATGGTCGCGCGGTCGGGATCGTACAGGCCCAAAATCGCGGCCTGCTGGTAGTGGTTTGCGGCTCCGAGACTATAAGGATGTTCGGGGTTGCCTTCCACTTTCGTCGGACGGCCGTCATTCACCTCGACAAGCAAACCCTGCGCAGCGCCGCCGATGTTGATGCCGGTCGCGTAGAACCAGGCACGCCCCGGTACGTAGTCTTCCACGCCCTTCACGTTCGGCAGGATATGCTCTACCGGACGGCGGCAGGCCGTTAAGCCAGCCAACCCGAACGAAGCGGCCATCAGCTTCAGCACATTGCGGCGGGAGGCGCCGTCCATCTGCATATCGTCCGCAGTGGCCGGAAACTCACGATGGACCCAGTCGTTGAACTGCGCCGTGTTGGCGAGTTCGTTCAGACTGCGCCAATACTTCTTTCCAGTCGCTTTGATCGTCTGTATCTGAACCATTTTAGAGTCGCTCATCGGTGACACCCGGAGCAGTTCTGAGGGGGATTGATATGTTTCGCCGCCACGATCTCACGTCCGATCTCGACGGGGTCGCGGTCCGGCACCCAGCCCAGCTTCGTCACAAACTCGACGGGGCGAATGTTCGGAGCCGGGTCGCGATGACAATTTACGCACCAGGCCATGTTCAGGGGCTGTACCTGTTTCACTTCGACCATCTGATCGATACGGCCGTGGCAGCTCACGCAGCTTACGCCCGCGTTCACGTGCGCCGAATGATTGAAGTACACGTAGTCGGGAAGCTTGTGGATCTTCACCCAGGGGATTGACTCGCCGGTCGCGTAGCTCTCGCGGACTTTCTGCAGGCGCTCACTCTGTGGCTTGATGCGCACGTGGCAGTTCATGCAGACCTCTGTGGTGGGGATGGCCGCATAGCCCGCCTTTTCTACCGTGTAGTGGCAATAGCGGCAGTCCATGCCCATGTTGCCGGCGTGCAACTTGTGGCTGTACGGAACAGGCTGAACGGGTTGATATCCGGTGTCAATCACCCGTGGATGCGAGAGGTACGCGTAGGCGCCGATGCCGCTAAGCACCAGAAGCCCCACGATTCCCCCGCCGATTTTGACATACTTGTCGATATCTCTCGGGAAAATTGCTGCCATGCTGTCTCTTGTCTACACTCCGCGCCGCTCGGTTGGGAACTGAACTCCTGCTAAGGGCTAATATTTTTCTACCATAGCAGTACTTTGTTCCGCAATCGGTAGAAAAATTCTTGTTGAACCGTAGCGGGTGAGGGCCCTACCCTATCACTTTTTGCTGTTCCACAGCGAGCCGAATCAGGTGCCCGCGCGTGCGGACGCCCATCTTTTCGAACAGCCGCTGGAGTGTGGCCTTCACGGCGGCTTCGGAGATACCCAGATGTTCTCCAATCTGCTTGTTTGTGCAACCCTCAACAAGCCAGCGGAGTGTGGCATGCTCCCGATGGGTGAGCACAGGAACCGAATTGGGGCGCCCGCCACCCCCTAGATTTGAAAGGACTAGGCGCAGGAAGGGCTGATCGAGCCACTTCCCTTCCGTAGCTATCGTCCGTATCGCTTCCAGAAGGTCTTCGACCGAGTTCCGCTTCAGGAAGAGCCCTGAAACCCCGTGACGCAGGAACCAGACCGCATCCAACTGTGGCATTCCCGCCGTCATCACGAGAAAACGGCATTTCAGTTCCTTTGCCGCGGAACTCTCCACGAGCGCTTGGGCCACCTCTCCGAGCGCGTCTGCGTCCAGGATCACTATATTGACAGGATTGTCCGTAATCGCCTGCAAAGCATCCGCCGGCGCGCCGTTGCCCACAATCTCGAAATCTGCTTGCGTCGCGAGGTTGGCAGCCAGGCTCTCGCGCAGGATCCGATCCTCGCCGGCTACGTAGATGCGAATGCGATTACGCAATGTAATCTCCCTCAACTTAGGTAGCAGGTCCAGAAGATCTGTTCCATAGACTGCAAGTTTCAATTTATGTACTGCAACCGTGAACCTACAGGTTCATCTCGCATAGAACGAACAACTTGGGAGATTCGTACGGTCTATCTAAGGAGGATCTATGGAAGATCAAGTCGTTCGTCTGATTGACAAGCAGAATTGGCTGGAGCCGGTCGCCGGCACGGTTCAAGGAGCCGTTCAAAAAACCCTACAGACCGCAGGTTCCGAAGTGCAAGACGCATTACACGGGACGTGGCTCGGCCATCCCTTGCATCCGGCACTCACGGATGTTCCTGTTGGAGCCTGGACGGCAGCGGTAGTGATGGACGCGGTGGAAGACTTGAGTGGCCGTTCCGCATTCGGAGATGGTGCCGATGCCGCTATCGCGATCGGGCTCACCGGGGCAGTAGCCGCCGCAGCGGCCGGCCTCACCGACTGGCAGGCCACAGATGGACGTGCCCGGAAGATTGGTCTCACGCATGGCCTGCTGAATATCGGCGGCGCACTTCTTTATGCCGGTTCACTAGCACTGCGGAGACGAGATGAACGCCAGGCAGCGAAGGCACTCTCCACACTCGGATTTCTAGTCATGATGGGGAGCGCCTGGCTTGGCGGCAAGCTCGTCTATTCGGAGCAGATCGGTGTGGATCATGGCAGGCAGCAACTTCCGGAAGCGTTTACCGCGGTAATGAATGACGCCGATCTGCCGGAGGGAGAGATGCGGCGCGTGGAGTTAAACGGAGCTCGAATTCTCCTTTCACGGTGCGACGGTGAGGTCCACGCCATCGGGGAAGTCTGCGCACATCTGGGCGGACCGCTTGCCGACGGGAAGTTGGAGAACTGCCAAGTGACCTGCCCGTGGCACGGATCGACGTTCTCTGTACGCGACGGCAGCGTGGTGCACGGTCCGGCTACCCACCCGCAACCGGCGCTGGAGACGAGAGTCCATGAGGGCCAGATTGAGGTCCGGCGCGCGTAGTCAGTTGCCGAAGAGGCGCTCCTGCGATCACAATAGAAGCGCTCTCTGATGTTCCTGTTTCCGGACCGCCCACCCACTCCGATCCGGCCCGTTCGCGGCCTAGGCAAGCGATTCGGCGATCTACGGGTGCGCCCGAAACTCATTGTTCTGCACAATCTGTTTTTCCTGGTTCTCAGCGTGGCTGTCTATGTGGCCATCATTCCGGGGTTCGAGCGTCGCGTCGCCAGTGCCAAGCTGATTGAGGTCAGCCTGGTGACGCAGATGTTCCTGGAAGACCGCCCAAGTCTGCGATTACCGCAGATGGAAAGCTACGATTTCAGAAAAGGATCGGCTGATGAGCTGAAAGTTCCACTTGAAGTGCAACAATGGCTCGAAAGCCATCCCAACCAAGTCTGGCAGAACTCACCGTCTTCCGATTATTTATATCGGCTGGACAATGCGGGCCGGTACCATCGAATCACTCTTCCGAATACGGTGTATGACGCAGTGGTGGAGCGAGCGAAGCTCACATTGTTCCTGGTTCTCGGAGTTGTGTATCTGCTCGCGGTGGCCCTGCTGGAACTGATTATTATGCCCAGGTACGTCTATCAGCCGATCACGCTGATGCTCGACGCGGATCAGGCCACACAGGCAGGCGACCGTGAAAACGAATTAATCCCGGAGTCGCTCATCTTAGAAGATGAAATCGGCCAGATCATGCGGTCACGGAATGTGACGGTGCGCGAACTTCGAAAGCAGGAAGATGAGCTTGCGCAGACCCTTGCGCACTTGGAAGCCCAGGACCGCCTGGCAAGCCTGGGTTTACTAAGCGCGAGCGTCGCGCACGAGATGAATACACCGCTCGCGGTACTGCACGGTTCAGTGGAGAAACTCATCGAAACGGTGCGGGAACCGCACGCGCAGGAGCGGCTGCAACGGATGCTCCGTGTGACGCGGCGTCTGCAGAAGATTAGTGAGGGGCTGCTCGACTTTGCCCGTGTGCGCCGCCAGGAAGTGGGACTCGTTCCCGTAAAAGCGCTGATCCAGGAGGCCTGGAACCTGGTTGGTATCGATGAGAAAGCTTCTTTGGTATCGTTCGAGAACCGCGTCGACGAAACACACGCCGTGCTTGGGAATACGGATCGCCTGGTACAGGTGTTTGTGAATTTGCTGCGCAATGCGCTGAATGCCGTCGAACCCGGCGGGTCCATCGTGGCCGACTCTAGGCGCTGCCATCGCGATGGGCAGAATCAGATAGCGATAGCGATTGAAGATGATGGGCCGGGTATTCCAGCCGATGTTCTACCCGATATTTTCGATGCTTTTGTGAGTAGCCGTCTTGACTCGCGCGGCACCGGTCTTGGGCTCACGGTAGCGGAGGGGATTGTGCGGCAGCACGAAGGAACTATTACGGCCTCGAATCGCCCGCAGGGCGGGGCGAAGCTGGAGGTTATCCTGCGCGCAGGTTGAGATCGCGTCCGAAGGATCAGCATGAAGCACTCGGAACTCGCATTTGCCATACTGAAAGTTCGCAGATGATCCACATCGCCGTTCTGGACGACGACCTAGACTTCCGAACCTATATTGAAGACTTTCTCCGGGATGAGGGCTATAACGTGAGCACGTTCGCCCATCCTGAGGATCTCTTCGTCTCTGCCGGGCAGCAGCTGCCTGACATCGTGCTGCTGGATATGAAAATGGGGGAGTTCAAAGGTGAAAAAGTCCTCGAGCAGTTGCAGGCGAAGTGGCCGAACCTCTGCGTGATTGTGGTGACCGGCTATCCCTCACTCGAGGATATGCGAGCTACTTTCAAAATGAAGGTCTTCGATTACCTGTCGAAGCCTTTTTCGTTATCTCAGCTTCGGCAGACATTGAAGAATGCGATTGCCGCGTACAATCTGGGGCAAAGCGCACACGACAGGCTGCGGGAGCGGCTCGGGCACCGAATCAAAATGCTGCGCGTCGAGCGCGACTGGTCATTGAAGGATCTCGCGGCAACAACACACTTGAGCGTGTCGCAGATCAGCTCCATCGAGCGTGGTGCCAATACCCCGAGCATGGAGAGTCTGCTTGCGATCTGCCGGGCGTTTGATAAAAGGCCGAGTGAGATCCTGGCGTCCATCGACTTCTGAGCCACATTAATCCACTGCAGTTTGCGGCGCGGAGTCAGCTATCTCGCTCCAAATTCCTTCCTGATCACCGGCAGGTTCTTGTGCGCCTGCTGCTGGAACGGTCCGGCGGTGCCGGCCGCTAGCTCCATGAATTTCAACGCATCGGCGATCTGGGCCTTGTTCCTGCTCGACTGGGCCAGCCTGTAATTTGCCAGCCCCAGGTTGAACAGCGTCATGTTGTACACCTGCGGCTGATCCTTCACCAACGGTAAAGCAGTCCGAAGCACCTTATCCGCCTGTGCAAACTTGTTCTGCCCCGCGTAACCCATTCCGGCCATCCAGTTCCCCATCCCGACCATAGTGTTCTTTCGCTTCTGCCAATCGGCATCGTTGACGCCATCCGGCTTCGGCTTGGATGCGGCCAAATCCGCAGCCTTGACGCCATACTCAACTGTCTTGTCGAGTTTCTGCGCGCGCAAGTTCGAATCGGCCATCAGCAGCAACAAATCCTCATTAGCTACGCCATTGGTATAGGCGCGCTCGCCGAGTGCAACTGCCGCAGGAAGTGCATTCGCCTGTCGCGCAGCCGAGGCGTACTTGCCGAGGGCCTGCCCAAGATATTCACTCTTCGGAGCCCTCGCCTCCAATCCCTCCACCAGCTTCATCGATTTTGCGGGATCCGGTTCCTGCAGCGCCGCGGAGTAAAGAGCGTACTCGGTATAAGTCGCAACCTCCCTGGCATGAGCGCTCTCCTCTGGCGCAGTCACCTTTTTTGCGATCTCCGAGGTCTTTGCGGTCCACTTCAGAACGCCTTCCGAATCCTTCTTCGCTTCTGATGCCTTCAGGTTGCCGTAGGCGGCCTCGAGATCTTCGGGATCCATGGCGAGTAGCTTTTCTCCCGTCTCGATCGCTTTGTCAGGCTGATTGTTTTTGAGGTAGACATCCTGAAGCTGCGCAAGGACCCAGCCGTTCGCACTGTGTTGAGCGAAGGTCTTGCTGAACTCCTCCATCAGGGCGGCTTTCTTCGTCAGGTCGGATTCCGAACCTATCTGCTGTAGCAGTTTGCCTTCGGGGGACTGGGAATTAATCGTGTCAAGCTTATGCCGCTGCCCGAAGGCAAGCGCTGCTATCAGCAAAAAAGAAACGAGAAGAACCAGGCGTCTCATGACGCGCAATTATACGCTCAAAGTTCGACGACGTACACCTGGGTATGTCCAGTTTTGTCACTGGCGAAGGCCACCTTCGTTTCGTCATGCGAGAACGACGGATGGGGATGCGTCCACTGTGGACCGTAGACTGTATCCGTCGCGCTCTCCATCCAACTCAGCGATCCGGTTTGGGTATAGCTCCGGGCGGCCGCAAAGTCCTGCGCAAGAGCGTACCGGGACGTCTTCCACTGCGTCCCCTGCCCGCTTGCCTGGGAGAGACACACATGCTGCTCTTGTCCCGTTCGCGAATCCACCAGCCAGATACCGGTATCGGGATGATTCGTGTCGCAGAGCACCAGAGTCCCTGCCCGGTTCGGAGCGATATGCCACGCGTTCATGCCGGCGATCTTTCGGTGCTCGCGTGTGTGCCAATTCATTACTCGCAGAGCGAACGGCCAAACTACGTAAACGATGTCACCGGTCCGGCCCAGGAATGTCTCGTGGACGACGAACTCGTCATTCTCATGATGATAAAGGCACTCCATGCCAGTGCCATCGCGCCGCACACGATGCATACGCGGCGCCGGATCGCCTGCGAAGATCAGCCACTCCGGTTCTAGAGGGTGGAATTGCGGGTGGATTACTGTGCGGGAGAACGGAATCAAACGCCAATCCTCACCGTCCACTCGCCCAGCAACTATACCCGCTTGTGATCCCTGCTTCGCCGCGGCGGTGATCCATTCGCCGTCGGCGCTCAAAGAGCATTCGCCGAACTGAGCGCCCTTGAATTCCACGATGCAACGCTCTTCCAGCGTCTTGCGGTCCAATGTCCAAATCGAGCCGCCGCGGACGAAGCAGATCGCCTCCCCGTTACGGTAGATCGCCGCGGAAAATGCGTGAATTGCCGGACCGTCGGTGAGTTGCCGTATCTCACCGGAGGGCCACGTTGCTTCAAAAAGCTGTGGTGAGCCGGTGCGGTAAGAAGTGAACACGATAGCGCTACCGTCCGGCACAAACGAGCTCTGCAGGAAGTAAGTCGGATGATTGATTGACTCGTGGCGGGTGACCTGGTGCACCAACCGGCCCGTCGCCGGGTCGCGATACGATGTAATCTCCGGTGCCGAGGCTGTCCCCTTCATCGCCCCAGGTACCGGTCCCGGCCCTTTACAAGATTCTCGATCTTACGATCGGCTACCGAGCGCTTCAGCATCCAGAATCCGCAATCCGGATGAATGTAGGCGAGCCTCCCAGGTCCGAGGACCGTTTCGATCTGCTCCAACCGCGCGGCGATCTCATCCGGAGTCTCCACATGATTGATCTTCACGTCGATCACACCAACCCCCATCTGCAGTCGCTTGTCTACTTGCGCCAGCGCGTGCAGGTCCGCCGCCGGCCGGTGCGCGAGTTCGAGCACCAGATGATCCGCCCGCAACGAGTTCAAAAAACCGATAAGCGCTTCCCAGTGCCCCTTTTGGATCGTCTGTCCGCCATAGTTGCCGAAGCAAAGGTGAACGGCCTTCTCGCCGTGGAATGCGTCCAGCACCAAGTTGATCGCCTTCGCGGCCAAGGGCGCATCTGCCGGATTACCGGGTATGTTGGCCTCGTCCACCTGTAGGCAGGCGCAGGGCAAGCCTCTCACCTGCAGCGCGATTACCGTGGCCAGATTCATGGTGAGCGCTTCGAAATTGCCGTAGTGATTGTCCAATAACGTTCGCGACAGCATGTAAGGACTGGTGACCGTAAATTTGAACGGTCCTCCCGCGACGGCTGCGGCCTTCTCGCAATCCGCATACAGATTCAACCCGCCCTCACCTAGCGCTTCATACGCAACGCCCGCAGGTTGACGCCGGAAACTCATCGTCTCCTTCCGCTGAAAAGCTTCGTAATCGCTGCGGCCAAGTTTTGTGCGAACACCCGCCATGGGCGCGATAAAGTACTCAATCATTCCGTTTGTGTCCGGATGGCCGACGTCGAACCGGTACAGTTCGCCATCGGTGGGCAGATCGACGCCGGCTTGTCTCTGAATATCGAAGACCACACGCGTTGCATCCATGCGGGCTTGTTCGCTGGGCAGAGCCGAAAGCCAGTCCGGGACTGGGTAGGATCCTACGGTTGTGGTGAGAATTCGTGGTTTGCTCATGTATGTGTAGGTTTGCCGATACGAAGTACGCGCTAGCGTACCAGGGCCTGGCCTCTTTGAATTCTACTTCCTGGGTCCTACGGCTTCTGCGATATTACTTAGAATCGAGTGAACAAGAACATCAGAGTTCTCATAACCAGGTACGCCAGCAGCAACGCCAGCCAGTACCTGTTGCGTTCGACAACACTCATGGTTCTCTCCCAAAGGTTGTCCTTATGCGCCAGGACCGGGTACCCATTCAGAAAACGATTTACATCGGCTGTAAGATCTTCCGCATTCGCGTAACGCTCCTGGGGTTGTGCTGCGGTTGCATACCTCAGAATGGAGCGGATGGGTCGCGGAATCGCCTCTCCCGTAGACGAGGGTTGCACCATCCATTCCAGCAGGCGGCCGAGCGAATACACGTCCGCCTCGGGTCCAACCGGGTCGCCGGCGGCCTGCTCCGGCGCCATGAATTCCGCCGTGCCGGCAATAACGGAGTGTGATGCACAACAAGCCTCCCCCGCAATTCTCCAATCGAGCACGAGCACTTCGCCATACTCCCCGACGATGATGTTGTGCGGCCTCAGATCGCGATGCACAATACCGCGCGCATGCGCAAACGCAACCGGCTCGCTAATGCGTACAAACAGCCGCAGGGTTTCGGGCAAGCCCGGCTTGTGTAGAACATACTCGTCGAGGCGTGTTCCCCTCGCCAGCTTCATGGCATAAAACACACGCCCGTCCGGAAGGACGCCTGCCGCGTACACGGGGGCAATCCCAGGATGATCGAGCCGGGCCAGGATTCGCGCCTGCTCTAACATCTTGTGGGCATCCGCCGCGCTTGTCTGTGGCGAATTGAATACCTTCAGTGCGACTTCACGGCCAAGCTGCCGGTCCCGTGCCGCATACACAACAGCCGTTCCGGCGGGCCCAATTTCCTCGAGCAAGTCGTAATCCGTAGCGCTCAGATCAGGCAAATCAAGGTTGCGCTGCAACCGCCCAAGCACATCATCTGGCAGATACCCACTCATGCGTTGATGTGGAAAAGATGCCGCGCCTCTGCGGTCTCAAAGTCGTGCGTGTGCGGAAAGCGCCTGGCGCCGCCCGCAATGGAGATATCGCAGTCCATGAAGAACTCTATCTTCCCATGCACAGCGAACGCCTATTTGTTCGAAAACAATCTATGCTGCTCGACTTGGTAACCGAGGCCTTCCAACCGTTTGGAAGTAGTCCGGCCTCAGGTCTCGACAGGAAACCGTCGCCGCTGAAACGTGATAAACGATGTGGGGGCGCTGCCAACCAGAGACATTCCTTCTAGTGTTCCCCGCCGGATGGCGTTGTACTTCAATTCGTGTCCCGGAGCACATTCGTACACAGGCTGTTTCCGCGCCAGGATTAACCCGGCCTCTTCGACCAGCCGACGCCGCTACCCTACAACGGCGAGCAGGCGTTCGTATCGGAGTGGCGTGATCGGATCGACATGGGTAGCGCGTTCGGCCGGCAGACGGTGGTGTGAGAACACGGCTGCATCAATTCTCCGGGAGTTATTCGAACCGGAACGAAATCTGGCGTACCCTGATGGCCGGCCGCCGCCGCGCCTCCATATCGTTCGCCATTGTAAAGGGAGAAAGCTCAGGGCAGATCGGCAGACGGAATCCCATGTCGTCACCGCTTTCGGATGCACCGGCAACGATACTCTCCAGCATTGGGCGTATTCCCCAAAGCGGGCCTTGCGTAGCATTGCGGAATGTTGCAACTTGCGGCTGCAGGAGCACTGCCGCGATTAGTACCGCGACGGCAATCACATCCGCGTGAGTATTTGCGAATTGGCGAATCGAATTCATGGCTCTTTTCTTTTCCGACGTCACGTCGCGCAATTGGTTAGTCCCTTTCCGCAAGACGCAATACGTTGTGGTTGACAAAAAGAGCGCAAATGGATGACCGCGAGAATGCGGCCGCTTTTTCAGGCACTTACCCGACCCGCACCTTAGCTGGAGTGTTCGATTGTGGGATTGGCCGTACGCGAACCGGACTAAGCAGATGCGTGGCTCGGTGTTTTTAACGGCGAGTTGACAGACGCCCCCGCGTTCCGCCTAATGACGACGATCGTAACATCGTCAGCATAGTGCTGACCATGCGCCCAGCTCGATAGCGAGCCCATCACGGCATCGATGATGTCACTCGCCCGGCGGGTGCGATTCTCGAAGATCAAATCCCCCAGCCGCTTTTCACCGAACTCTTCCTCTGTTCCGCACGCACAAGCCTCTGTGACACCGTCGCTGAACATTGCCAGCATGTCGCCCGGCTGCATGCTGATCTTGAAGCTCTCATAATCGGCGCCGCCATAAATCCCCAGGATCATGCCGCCACCCTCCAGCATCTCCACTTCGCCTGTGGCCCTGACCAACAGAGGTGGGTTATGGCCGGCGTTACAATACTCCACTTCGCCAGTTTGGGGATCTACCAACGCCATGAAAAACGTAATGAACCGATTCGCGGGACAGCGTGCCGCCACACTTTTGTTCAGGCGCTTGACGATCTGAGCCGGATTTGCCAGCGCTTCCGTTAGCACCTGCATGTGCGCCTGCATATTGGACATCATCATTGCTGCAGGCATCCCCTTGCCCGCGACGTCGGCCACAACGAATCCTACGCGCCCGTCGGACATCGCGAAGTAGTCGTAGTAGTCGCCACCCACACCGCGGCAAGGAAGGTTCTGCCCGCCGATATCCAGTCCAGGAATGTTCGGCGCCTCTGCCGGCAGCAGGCCGCGTTGGATCTCCGCTGCCTGGGACAGCTCGCGCGCCATCAAGCGCTCCTGCTCTTCGATTTCGGCCAATCTCGCCTGCTCAATGCGCATTGCCGCCACGTTGGCCATGACGGTGAGGAGGTTCAAGTCTTCTTCGCCAAACGGACGGATGAGATCCTGCGTATCTACATAGATCAGACCCAGAACCGTTTCCCGCGTCTGGAGCGGTACGGCGAGAATGCTGCGCATGCCCTGCATCACGATGCTCTGCCGTCCTGCCAATTCGGCATCGAACTGCGCGTCGTGAACCAACAATGACTTGCGCTCCTTCACTACACGGTCGCGGACGCCCGTGCTGATCTGGAAGTCCTTTCCATGCGCGGCCTTCACCACGAGTTCTCGCCCGTCCAGCACCATCAAGACACCCCGGGTCGCACCCACTGCATCGATGGACAGCGACAGAATCAAAGGAAACAACTCATTCAGGGGACGGTGGCTCGACAGTTCCTGGCCCGCCCGAATAAGTGCTTGGATAGACTTGCCTCCGCTCAGAGGAGCCGGGCCGCCCTGGGCCGAAGTATTTTTTGCGAGAACTCCTTCGAGGTCGGTCGCGACGGTTGTGGAAGCGGGCGATTGTGTATCGGCAACGAAAAATACCGTCTGCATGGCGACGGACTCTTCCACTGTTTTGTATTGGATAACCAGGTGGCCGGCTGAGATGCGGTCACCCGGCTTAAGCAGGTGGGCAGCGGTAATGCGCTGCCCGTTAATCTGTGTACCGTTTTTACTGCCCAGATCCTTTACGAACCAGTTCTCGCCCGCCTTCTCGAACAGCAGATGCTGGCGCGACAATCCTGCGTCATCCGGGTAGCAGAGTTCATTCGTGCTGGATCGTCCCAGGCCGATCTTCTCGGATAGCAGGGGCACACTTCTGGTTTGTCCGTCTGGACTTTGTATTACTAGCTCGCCGCTGGGGCTCATTGGAAAGCGCTACCGGGCTATGCTCCTGCTGCGAAAGACTTCACGGCCGTGGCTTCATCGTCCAGCACTTCAAAGATCGTGTGCAATTTCGTGATCTGCATCAGATCCTTGATCTTCTTCTGCAGTTGGAGCAACTTCAGGGTGCCACCGGCGTTCTTCACGGTGGTACTGCAGCCCACCAACTCGCCGAGACCGGCCGAATCGATATAGGACACTCCGCCAAGGTTCAGAAGGATGTTTTTCTCGCCCTTTGCCAGCGCATCTTTTACACTGTCGCGAAGTAGTCCGGTACCTTCGCCGAGCGTAATGCGGCCGTCAAGGTCGATGATAGCCACACCGCTGGAGTGGCGCGTATTTATGGAAAGACTCATTGAGTAAACTCCTACGAAGGAAAGAGTAACTGAAATGCTGAGATTGACACACGCGCTAGTAGTTGTCAACACGATAGCTTAGGGATTAGCCTGAGAGTTTGATGCGAACTCTAGGTGTCTTCATCGTAATCACCGGTTTGGCGTGGAGTCAGCCGGCTGAAACGGCCCTCCGCGAAGCCAATTCCCTGAAAACTTTCAATATGACCGCGATCTCGGCAGATGGGCGCAAGCTCGCTTGGGCCGAGGAGATTCGTCCGCGGAACGGCGCAATATACATCACGGAACTCCCAGCATCCACTCCGCGCCGTGTCACTGCGGGTGACGGCCAGCAGAGCCTACGTGAGACATCTTTCGATTGGTCACCTGACAGTTCAAGCATTTGCTTCTTTTCGGATGCCGAAATGCGAGGCCAACCGAACCTCTATATATCGGACCTCAGTGGCGGAAAGCCCCGGCGCCTCACCGGGCTAAATGGCTTCGCTTCGAAGCCGAAGTGGAGTCCTGACGGCAAGAGGATCGCTTTCCTCTACGTGGAAAACGCCATACGAGAGGCTGGTCCTTTGGTGGCGGGCACACGTCTTGTCGGCGTCATCGAATCGAAGGTCTATGAACAAAGGATCGCAATCGCGGACGTCGCAGACGGGCACATTACACAGATTTCCCCTGCCGATATGTACGTGTACGAGTTCGACTGGTCTCCCGATTCCAACCAACTCGCCGCGATCGCCGCTCATGGGGACGGCGATAACAACTGGTGGGTAGCGCAGCTGTACACAATCGACGCCAAGTCGGGTCAGACGAAGCCCATCTTCCGGCCAGAACATCAAATCGCGATTCCGCGGTGGTCTCCGGACGGCAAACGAGTTGCCTTTATTCAGGGTGTCATGAGCGATGAAGGCTCAATCGGTGGGGAGATCTACATCGTTCCGGCCACCGGCGGAGCTGCGAAAAATATTACGCCCGCTATCCGCATATCGCCCTCGAGCATTTATTGGAAGCAAACCGGCAGGCTGTTGTTTACGGCTGCGGCTGGCGGCGGCATGGCCATCGGTTTCGTCGATCTGAGCACGGGTCAAAACGAGCTGCTTTGGAAGGGGGACGAAACTTTAAAGGCGACTAGGGACGCGGCGCTCTCGCTTTCGGCCGACGGGAAGACTACGGCCACAATTCGTACTTCCTACACAATGCCTCCGGAGGTCTGGACCGGCCCTATTGGCTCCTGGACCAAGGTGACGAACGCGAACGCCGCACGCAAGCCGCTGTGGGGAGACGCCAAGAGCATCTCATGGAAGAACGACAACTTCGACATCCAGGGCTGGCTGTTGTATCCGAAGCCGTATGATCCATCAAAGAAGTATCCGATGGTCGTCTCCATACACGGAGGTCCGGCATCGTCAAAGAAAGCTTCGTGGCCCGATCAGGACGACCTCACGGCAATGCTCACGCAGCACGGCTACTTTGTTTTCATGCCCAACCCGCGTGGCAGCTATGGCGAAGGCGAGGCCTTCACCCGGGCCAACGTAAAGGACTTCGGCCATGGCGATCTCCGTGACATTCTCGCTGGCGTTGACACTGTGCTCAAAACTGCCAACATCGACCCAAACCGCCTGGGCGTTACGGGGTGGAGCTATGGCGGCTACATGACGATGTGGACGGTTACGCAAACCAATCGGTTCAAGGCGGCTGTCGCGGGCGCGGGAATCGCCAACTGGAAGAGCTATTACGGTCAGAACAATATCGACCAGTGGATGATCCCTTACTTCGGAGCAAGCGTCTACCAGGATCCAGCCGTCTATGCCAAAAGTTCACCGATCGAGTTCATCAATAACGTCAGGACACCGACACTCGTGATCGTGGGTGAGCGCGATTCCGAATGCCCTGCCCCTCAGAGCTTCGAATTCTGGCACGCGCTGAAGACGTTAGGAGTCAAGACCGAACTGGTGGTCTACCAGGATGAGGGCCACGCAATCATGCAGCCTGAGCACAAACTGGACCGCCTGAACCGCACCATCGCCTGGTTCAACGCGAACCTGTAAGCCGGGCGCAATCAGCGCCTTTCCGAGTGTAATTGACGCACCAGTTGCACGGCTTCGTCCTTCGTATTGATACGGCCTTCCAACTGGGCGTCTTCGACAGCGTTTAGCCAGGCACTGAACTCCGGTCCGGGCTTGTAGCCTTCCGCGATCAGATCCTTGCCTGTCAGTAAAGGTGGCGGCGAAATGCGCTCGCGTCCGAATTCCTCCTGCTTCTGCCGGACGAAGAAGTAGTTATTGAGCATGCGGTGGCTGGATTCGCAATCCAGCCGGTGCAACTCCATATGTTCTTCGAAGTGTTGGAGCCGGAGGAAACGTTTGAGGGTGCTGTCTTTCATGCGCGGAGCGTCCTTGAAGCGCATATGATGATTCACCAATGCGCAAACCGCCTCAATTTCATCACGCGAGAAACGAAGGCGGCTCATAATCTGTTTCGTCATCTCGACCCCTATCTCGACATGCCCATCGAATCGGATGCGCTCCGCTACCCGGAAAGTTGGCGGCTTGCCAACATCGTGAAAGAGCACGCCAAGCGCGAGCGTAGGAGTAGGGTCCCTCAGCCCCTCCAGCATGAGCAAGGTGTGCGTCCAGACATCTCCTTCGGGATGAAATTCCGGCGGCTGTTGGACGCCCTTCATGGCTGCAATATCAGGCAGAATCTGCCGCAGCAAGTGCGTGCGGTCGAGGAGTTCAAAACCCCTCCTTGCCCCGCCTTCGGTGAGGATACGCACAATCTCATCGCGGATGCGTTCCGCGGAGACGGTTTGGATGAGGGGAGCCAGCCGGACAATCGCGCTTTCCGTCTCGCTGTCGAGTTCAAACCCGAGGCGCGCCGCAAAACGAACAGCACGGAGCAGGCGCAGATGGTCTTCACGGAATCGCTGCTCCGCATCCCCGATAGCCCGGATGATGCCAGTCTCCAGATCGTCTCGGCCACCGACAAAATCTAATACCTGATCCGTCGATGGGTCGAGCAGTAGAGCATTGACAGTAAAATCGCGCCGGAGGACATCTTGCCTGGGATCGGTTTCAAACACGACGTGACCGGGATGGCGGCCGTCTCTGTAATCGTGATCGCTGCGGAACGTTGCCACTTCCACTTCGGCGGCATCGCGCCTGACCAGGATCACTCCGAAATGAGCACCTACCAGACGCGCGTCCGGAAACAAGTGAATCAGATTTTCCGGGCGCGCGTCGGTGGCGACATCGTAGTCCTTCGGCGGAACTCCGAGCAGCAGGTCCCGCACGCATCCTCCGACCAAATAGCCCTGGTAGCCGTGAAGACGAAGCGTTGAGACAATGTCGCGTGCGAGTTGTCCCGCCGTGATGCCCATGCTGGTTGGACCTTGCGGCCCGTGTCGGCGTTACTTGTTCACTTTGATCACAAAGTACGTGAACTGCTTCCCTTTGGCCACCAACAGGCGGTGCGGGGTATTTGCCGGAATGTAGACAATATCGCCCGCCGACAATTGCTTCTGTTCCGCACCTTTGATCGACGGCCCCCGGACTTCGTGCTGGTCTGTTTTCTTCGGATCTACGACGCTACCGCCCAACTCCAGTGTCGCTTCGCCGCTTTCGACCACGAAGAAATCGTCCTTGGTCTCATGCAACTCGGCCACTCCGTCCGCTTCGCGGTGAGAAATCTGCGCTGTTGCGTTGGAGCCCAATTTGCCGAAGCCTTCCGATGCGATCTTTTGCGCATCGACCTTGGGCGACAGTTTCTTTTCGGACCCCTTCAATTCCGATGCCTTCCAGACGCGTGCGCCGTCGGCGGCGAGCGCGAGGGATGCAGTAAGAGAAAGTCCAATCAGGATTCGAGTCATGTCTTGTCCTATGCGGGTAATTTCAGCCGCGGAATGCGCTGATCAACTGCCGGCAGCGCCGGGATCGCTTCGGCTGGTTTGTCCTGGTACCAATAGCAGACCGAGTAGTAGTTGTCGGCGCGATCGTTCGCGTGTCCGTGTTCGCTGGTGTGCTTCATGTAACGCTGAAACGTCACAGGATTATCGCCGTGCCAGCGGTACAGGCAGTAACGGCCGCCCGTGCGTTCGGGCTGCGTGATGATCGGCGCTCCATAATAGTGATGCGCGAACGGCTGTGCGCCATTCCGGCCGCCGAAATTCCAACTCCCCAGAAAATAGTCCTCCATGCCGGTGCCGATGATCAGTGGCTTGGATTCTTCATCGATGAAGATCATGTCGTCGCCTTCTCCCATCCAGCCTTCCGCATTGATCTGAACACCAAGGGTTACCCCCATCAAATGGCCGCGCCCGTGCGCCTCGCCATACACATAATTCAGCTTTCCCGTAGGATTCAGCTTAGCGTCCTCGCCCTTGGTGGCGATGTTCGGTGTAGCCTGACGGTATTGCGCATGGAAATAGAGCGCATCGTTAGGCACCGTCGCGTTGGCGTAATCGATGTTCGAATAAAACGCATTCACGTTCTGCTTGCCTTCGTTGGTGACCGTAAACCGCGCAGATTTCTTGTACGGCATCGCGAAGTAGCAGTTCAACGACTTCCCAGGCGAGCACGCCAGATAGGCTGACTCATAAATCTGATAGTCGCCCAGATTCAAGCCGAAAAAGTCACCGATCGGCGTTTCTATGCTCGGTTGGGAGGAGCCATCCCAGTACGCGCGCAGGATAATCTCCTTCAGGTGCATGGTGCCGGGTGCGGCAATGGTGAACCAGATGTGCGTGATGACGCCAGGTTCCTGCGAATTGAAGATCTCTTTCGTCTCTCCGGCGGGCACATTCCAAAAGTCATGATTGCCGCCCGTAGGATCATGGCTCGATTGTTTGAGCGAGCGGTAATTCTGCGCACGAGCATAGCGCGGAAGTGGGTATTCCCCGCCCGGCTTGGCCTGTGCCTGCAGCGCACCGGCTGCGCCCGGCAAACCTGCTATGGCGAGGCTTCGGCGAAGAAACGAACGGCGACCTGGAGTATTCATCAGTGGGCTCCTAGAACAGGTAGTGTATCAATGTGCCCCTTCAATTCGAAGCAAGATGCAAAAGTTTCAGTTCTTTGTTCTCCTGAGCGCCTTCAGAGAGCAGCAGAGCTACGCCGCCGTCTTCAAACGGCTTCAGGAACTCAGGATCCTGCCAGCTTCCGAAATCGAGACTCTCCCACGCGAACAGCTTATAACGGCCGGGCGGAATTCCTTTCAATGCAAAGCGGCCGTCCTGATCGGTGCTGCCGGTCTTATAGAGGTAGGTCTTCTCGCGGTCATCGGGGATCAGGGCCACTGTCGCGCCAGGCGCGGGCTTGTCTCTTTCCGCATTCACGACGCCTTGCACCTGGGCGGCGCGTGAACTCAGCGTGATGGTGATTTCTGACGGTACCGCTGCCGTAAGGTCAATAATCGGTTCGCTAACTTCAGTGTTCCCGATGCGCGCAGCTTTCACGTAATAGTTGTCCGAAGGCGGATAGAAACCGATGCGATAACGTTCAGGGGCGATATTTCTCACTTCGAAAGCGCCATCTTCCTTGATGAGGGCTGAGTTGCTTCCGAACATCGGACCGCCATCCATCGGTTGGAGCGAAAGCCGTAATCCGGTGCCCTTCAGATCACCCAGATCCTGACGTCCCTCCACCTGTAAGATTCCGGCAACGATTGTTGGAGGACCGAATGCGAGTTGAACATTCTCTACATTTTGCGTGGTCACATCGACCATCGCGGAAGCAATCAACCGGTCTTGTCCGCCCGTAGGGCTCAGCGCAGTGATCGAATAGCGGCCGGGCAGGACCCCGCGAAACGTGAAGCGGCCTTGGCCATCGACCACGGTATTCTTCATCCCCTCATAGCTGACTGGGCCGCCATCGCGTGCCATCAGCATGACACTCGTGGGATAAGCTCGTCCCGTCCCGGCGACCGTGCCTGAGACCCGCGGAAGTTTCATGCGGGTTAGGCGCAAATCGATTCCGCTCACCTCGTGCCCAGCGGGTACGTCGACCTGCAAGGCGTTCTGGGCCGAGGTCGTTGCCGGGTAGAAGACCGGAGCATAGTCGCCGTCAGTGTCGCTCCGTATTTCCGTGGCGGGATAGAATGTCGTCTCCCTGTACAACGCCGAGATGTAATAGCGGCCCGGAGGAACACCGAACATGCGATATTCGCCTTTGTCGTTGGTGCTCGAGCCACTTGCCGTCATCAAGGAACGGCGGCCGTTCTGATACATCATTCGCATTGCCCTGACTTGTACGTTCGGGATCGGCTCACCGTCTTCATCCACGACACGCCCAATGACGACGCCCTGCGCAGTGAGAGGCACATCAATGTTTTTCATGGTGGCGCGCGCACTGAGATTCAGGACTGTCCCTGACGCCATTCGTCCGCCGCCCTTTACGCCATACGATGTTGTGACAAACCCGTTCTTCTGGACGGTGAGCACATACTTGCCGGGATCAATGTTGGTGATCGCGTAGTGACCCTCTGAATTTGTCCTGGCGGAATAGGAAGCCGGGGCGAAGGTCGACGGCTCCGACCCCCGCAGAAGCACACTGGCTTTCCCGAGCGGCCCCCCAGTCGCGCCGTTCAAAATCGTGCCTTCCACAGAACACTTGTCTTCCGGCTTCACCTCAGGCGGCGGAGGCTGCTGTTGCACATTCTGGGCAAATGCGCTGGCAGTCCACAAAAACACCAGGAATATCGCGCGCACGAGATTCTCCTTCGATGCAAACCATAGCATAAACAAGGGAATGTAGTCCGGTGCAGTTAAAGTTTGGGGCCCGGCGGTTTTGGTAGCTGGAAGTGAAACGTTGCACCTTGGCCCTCGGCCGACTCAGCCCAGATGCGGCCTCCGTAACGCACTAGAATTCGCTTGCAGATGGCAAGGCCAATGCCGGTGCCCGGATGCGTTCCCTTCTGCAGCCGTTTGAACAAATCGAAAATCTGTTCAGCATATTGCGGATCGAAGCCGATTCCGTTATCGCTGATCGAGACGACGCAAGACTCGCTGGCGTCGCTTACTTTCACGCTTACAGACGGAGGCGTGTCCGGCTTGCTGTACTTGAGCGCGTTGGCGAGCAGATTCTGGAACACCTGCGCCATTTGCGCCTCGTCGCCGACAGCGATCGGTAGACGCTCGCGATGGATCGCCGCTCCCGTCTCATTCACACGAAGACGAACATTCTCGATCGCCCGGTCAAGGGCTCGATCGAGATCGCATTGGATTGGTCCGTTTGAGTCATGGATCACGCGCGAGTACGAGAGCAGATCACGAATCAGGTTCTGCATGCGCTCCACACCCCCGCGAATCTGCTCCTCGCACATTGCGATCGTCTCGGCCGCATTCTCGCTGGAACGGCGCAGTAGCATCTGCGCAAAACTCGAGACCGTTCTTAGCGGTTCCTGCAGGTCGTGGCTGGCAACATACGCAAATTCTTCCAACTCGCGGTTCGAACGGCGTAGCGCCTCTTCGGCTTGCCGGCGTTCTGTAGTGTCGATGGCCGCCCCGATGAGCCGAACTGGATTGCCTACGGTGTCGAAGACGACCCGTCCTACCGAATGCAGCCAACGCATCGCGACGGCCGCAGTGATGCGGTATTCAACGTCGCACTCGCTCCTGCTACTAATCGCATTCTGAAGGACACTGCGCAGATGTTCCCGGTCGTCCGGATGCACGATCTGCATGAAGTGCTCTACCTTATCTCCAAAACAGCCGTGAGGAAGACGGAGCAACTCGTACACACGATCAGACCAGATGACATGGCCGGTGCCGATGTCTAAATCAAAAAGTGCTATGTGTCCGGCTTCCAGTGCGAGCCGCTGGCGCTCCTCGCTTTCCTGCAAAGCTCGCTCGTGGCGTTTTTGTTCAGTGATATCGGCATAAAGAGACAGAATCCCCTCGATCTGCCCCGCCGGGTTCTTTAACGGAGCGGTGGAGACACTGAGTTCGACCGGCGTGCCGTCTTTTCGCAATCGAATGATCTCGAGACGGGTAAAGTATTGCCCGCTTAGATCGCGCTCGCGCATCGCTTCATGCTCCCGCTGCTTCTCTGGCGGGATGAAAGGGAGTGCTCCTCCCAGAACCTCGGTGGCGGTCCAGCCGAACAGATCCTCCGCCGCGCAGTTCCATGAAGTGATCACGCCATTCAAATCAAATGTGACAATTGGCAGCGGTGACGACTGCAGGAGCGTCTGAAGCTCGGAATCCACGGAACTGCGGAGCCGGGCCTCTAATTCAGCCACGCGCCGACGCAACTGCTCCAGCTCCCGGGTTAATTGCTGCTCCAACGACTGCGGCATGGCCCGATATCGAATGAGCATACCGCACATGTATGACGTTGTACTACCCGAGTCGTTAACCGACTGTTACAACTTCCCGAATTTTCGCCGTAATTTCTCCGGAACCCGTTGCGAATCTAAGGGTTCGAAGTGAAATTTCCAACTCAGTAGCACCGTTTGCGGCAGGTAGCACTGGCGGTCATCACACGCCTGGTAACGTAAAGTTCCTTCCATGGCCAATTCCTGGCCTGGTCCTAACGCGGGCATCAGTTTCTCACTGTTCCCAAGGGTCAGCTCTCGCGTCAGTGTAAATCGGCCCTCGTAGACTGGAACGGTCTCTTGAATTGCATCCAGGCGCAGAATTCTGGGCTTGGGGAACTCCGGAGGTTTTGCCGAATACGATGGTGCCTCCCGAATTTTCCAATCGATCGGAAGATAACCTTCGACCCCTGGAGCATACACGTGCATCTTGGGAGGCAAGTCGATATCCAGGATCAGCCTGATGTGCTCGCCAGGACGTATGACCGAATTGCTGGCCGAGGCCGTGATGCGGGCGTACTTGGATGAGATCACGGACTCCGCCGCGCCCGTTCGCAACCCGAATTTCTCGACCAGCATACTGGAGACCGTAGGCCGTTCCTTGAAGTCCGGTTCGGCTGCCTTGGACACAACCCGCCCGTTCGCATCGACAAGAAACGTGATCGGATGTGGAATTCCATAGAACGGATTGTCCTTAGGAACGTCCTCGTTGAGGACGCCGAACTCACGGATGATCTTGGAATCCGGGTCGGAGAGCAGAGGAAAATGGACATTCTTCCGCTTGCTGAAGTTGTCCAGCACGGCGACGCTGTCATAACTGATAGCTGCCAGGCCCAACCCCTGTTGCCGGAGTTGCTCATGGCTTTCATTCAGCTCCACGAGCTGAGTCTTGCAGAAGGGTCACCAGTCAGCCGATCGGTAGAACACAATGATCGCCCCCTTGGGACCTTTGACCGAATCAAAGGTCTGCAACTTGCCGGTCTGATCCCGGAGCGAGAACTTTGGAATCTGCGCGCCGGCCGCAGGACCGCGGTCCGTAGCTGTGCCGGCTGCAAACAAGGCCGAAAAGAAAAATGCAGAGAGAATTCGCACCACCTCTATTATCCGATTCCAAGGCCGTCGTATTCCTGCCGCTACACTGGAATGTCTGGGACGCCTCTTTCTTCTTCTACTCGCAGCCAGCGCCGCATACGCAGGCGAACTTCGGGGTGTTTGGGTTGACCGGTCATCTTTAGCTTCACGGGAAGAGATCCGCTCTACGCTGCAGAATCTGTCGAACGCGAACTTCAATGCCGCCTTCGTGGATGTCTGGTCCCGCGGATATCCCTTGTGGCCGAGCAAGGTTTTCGAAGGGGAGACAGGTGTCTTAATCGATCCCATGTACGCAGGCAGAGACCCGTTACAGGAGATGATCGACGAGGCCGCACCGCTCGGAATTGCCGTCATACCGTGGCTTCAATATGGCTTCGTTGGCGGTTGGAGCGAATATTTTCCTGGTGATGGGAAGAAGGGACCAATTTTCGATACACACCCGGACTGGTTGGCTAAAACCAAAGCCGGGGAGGTGGCCTTCCCCATAAGTGCGGGTAAATACTACTGGATGGTCCATACGCGGCCCGACGTCCAGAATTTTCTGATTCAACTCACAGTTGAACTGGCCGGCAACTACGCGGTTCCGTCGATTCAGTTTGACCGGGCGCGCTATCCGAAGACGGACTGTGGCTATGATGACTACACTCGTGAGCTTTACGCGAGTGAGCACAATGGGGGCGCCATACCGGACGACCCTGACGACCCGGAATGGGTGAGTTGGCGGGCCGCGAAACTGAATTCCTTTCTCGCGGATCTGGCGCGGCAGATCAAGGCAGCGGACTGGCGCGTCCTCGTGACAAATGCCCCAATTGCTTATCGTTACGGATATGTGAAATTTGCGCAGGAGTATCCCGTTTGGGTGAAGGAAGGTTCCGTAGATTACATCACGCCGCAACTTTATTTTCGGGATGCTCGTCAGTATGGTCGCGAGTTGGATAGACAAATGGCGAGTGTCGGAGATACTTCCCGCCTGGTTCCAGGCGTAGATATTTCCCACTCCCGAGACGCTCAATCTCTCATCCAGATGATCGGGATTACGAGGGCGAAAGGCTTAGCAGGAGTGGTTGTCTGGTATTACCGGGATCTTGTTTCGTCTGGCGCCCTGGACAAACTGAAAGCCTCCATCTTTGCGGAAAAAGTACCATTTCCCTTCCGATAGAGCCCATTCGCGTCTCCATTGCCCCCCATGACCCTAGCGCAAATTAGGGGAAAACGGAGATCTACCTTAAGCAGAGCAAATCTTGTATAAGTACTAAGTACCAACTATCATTTAAGCCAGTGTGAACAGTATGGAATCCAACCAACTCACAAGCGTGGCCACCGGTGCCGACGAGAAAAAGGCGATTCGGGTCGTTCTTGCCGATGATCACCCGATTGTGCGTGACGGTTTGCGCAAGCTCCTCTCCCTGGAGGAAGACATCGAAGTCGTCGGAGAGGCTTCGGACGGACGCGAGGCGCTGCAGGTCGTGCAGGACACAGAACCGGATGTTGTGATTCTGGATCTGCGCATGCCGAACCTCGACGGCCTCTCGGCGCTACAGGCGATGCAGCAGTCGAACCGGAAGACGAGGGTCATCGTGCTGACCGCTTCGGAAGACAAGAACGAGTTCGTGCAAGCGATGAAGCTCGGCTGCTCGGGAATCGTCCTGAAACAGACGGCCCCAGAATTGATCGTCAAGAGCATCCGAAAAGTGCACGCCGGCGAGATCTGGCTTGATTCGCACACGACCGCCGCTGTTATGCGGCAGTTCGCACAACCGGGCGAGATGATCGGCGGCCCCGGTAAGAACCGGGAACGTTCGCCTCTCAGCCAGCGCGAACGGGAAATCGTCGGTTTGGTCGCGCAGGGCTATAAGAACAAGGAAATGGCCGAGAAGATGTTCATCAGCGAACAGACGGTGAAGAACCACCTGCATAACATCTTCGATAAACTTGGCGTTTCCGACCGTTTGGAACTGGCTCTATACGCCATTCACAAGGGTTTGCACCTCGTCGACCGATAAATTACGGCAGCCCAAGCGGCTGCTCTCCTGGCCATACAATAGGGGTTCATGCCCGACTTCGATTTTGACCTGCTGGTGATCGGTTCCGGCCCGGCCGGACAGCGCGCAGCGATTCAGGCCGCGAAACTGGGAAAGCGCGTTGCACTTGTGGAGCGCAAAGGCGTCGTCGGCGGTGTCAGTGTCAATACCGGCACCATACCGAGCAAGACTTTGCGCGAGGCCGTGCTCGATCTTTCCGGTTTCCGCGAGCGTTCGTTCTACGGCATTTCGTATGCGGCCAAGCAGAACATCACGATTCAGGATCTGCTGGTGCGTACCGAACTGGTGATTCGCCATGAGATCGATGTCACTCGAGCTCAACTTACGCGAAATGGCATTGAGCTGATCAATGCCACCGCGTCTTTTGTCGATCCACATACCATGCGGCTAGATTATGCCGACGAGCATGAGCGCGGTCAGCGGCTGGTCACTGCGAACAATATCGTGCTTGCAGTGGGCACGGAATCGACCATGGATCCGCACATTCCATTCGATGGGAGGCGGATCATCACCAGTGATGACGTCCTGCGGCTGGATGTCCTGCCACGCACACTCACGGTGGTAGGCGCCGGCGTAATCGGCTGTGAATACGCCAGCATGTTCGCCGCCTTAGGCGTGAGAGTAACGCTCATCGATAAGCGCAACCGCCTGCTACCGTTCGTAGACAGCGAAATCACCGACACTCTGGCATATTTACTCCGGGACAACCGGCTGACTATGCGGCTCGGCGAAGAGGTGAGCGCGATCGAACCAGTCAGCGATCAATATGGCGAACGCGTCAAAATCCACTTGGCGAGCGGCAAACAGGTGGTGTCGGACAAGGCGCTCTACAGCATCGGACGCACCGGCAATACGAGCAGGCTCAATCTGGGTGCGGCAGGTCTGCAGGCGGACGACCGCGGCCGTCTGACGGTGAATGAACACTACCAGACGTCTTTGCCGCATATATATGCCGTGGGGGATCTGATCGGATTCCCGAGCCTCGCCTCGACGTCCATGGAACAGGGCCGCCTGGCTGCGTGCCAGGCTTTCGGCCTTCCTGCGCAATCTTTTCCCGAACTGTTTCCTTATGGGATCTACACGATTCCGGAAATGTCGATGGTCGGCAAGAACGAGGACGAGCTAACTCACGACGGAGTGCCGTATGAGGTGGGAAAGGCGCGATACCGCGAAATCGCCCGCGGACAAATTCTGGGCGACTACTCCGGATTATTGAAACTGGTATTCTCTCCCGAGTCGCGCAAACTGTTGGGCGTCCACATCATCGGGGAAGGTGCGAGCGAACTCGTTCACATCGGTCAGGCAGTGCTGAGCTTCAACGGAACCATCGATTATTTCGTCAACACGGTGTTCAATTATCCGACTCTCGCTGAGTGCTATAAGACCGCCGCATTCGACGGTATCAACCGGCTAAGCTGCAATGATTTACTGGTGACTGTGCCGCCCGCAGGCTCGCGGATGGCTGGCTCCTGAGTGCCTAAGCAACCACGCCGGCATGACGCTTGAGAATCTGCGGCAGGTTCTGGGAAAAGGCAGACCGCGCCATTACCATGTTGCAGCCCAATTCCTGAGCCTTCTGCTTTAATTCACCTTGGATGTGCGATACGAACGCCAGGGTACTGATACCCTTGGTAGCCACATCGCCCTTCAGCTTCTCAATGAGGTTGAGCGGCTGAACACTGTGAATATTCAGGTCGATAATCATGACCAACGGGTTTGTGTGCGCCTGTTCGAGAGCGTCCTTCTCCGTTTTCACGAACACCGTTTCCAGGCCTAACCGCTTGGCCGTATCGGCGATCTTAACGCTGAAAAAGAGGTCTTCTACGACAGCAACAACTTTCTTGCTTCCATGCTTCTGCATAGCTATATCTACAAGTCCGGATAGAGTGGGAACTTAAAACGCTCTTGCTTTTCTGAAAGAACCCGGCTACTGACTCGGAAGGTACTTCGATGTTAACCGGTTTTTGCACGACAAGCAACCGATGCTTTGGGTCTTGGCGCGCATGCTATTTTGAATGACATGCTGGAAGCGAATCCGTTTCAGGATCCACTTCGGTTTCAACGTAGAGTGCCCCCGTGCACAATTGTGATTTTCGGCGCCAACGGCGACCTGACGAAACGTAAACTGATTCCCGCTCTCTACCGGCTCGCGTACGACCGCCGGATTCCACCCGGCTTCGCAGTCCTGGGCAACTCGCGGACCGAGATGACCGACGAGGACTTTCGGGAGAAGATGAAGGCGGCTCTCCAGGAGTTTCTCGAAGACACCCCGTTCGATGAACAGCTCTGGAATCAATTCGCACAAAATCTGTTTTACTTCGCCGGCGACCTGCACGACCCGGAATCATTTGTTCGTCTCCGCACCCGCCTCGCGGAGATCGATGAAAAATGCCACGCCGACTGCAACGTTCTGTTCTATCTCTCCACGCAGCCGAGCCATTACGACGCCGCTATCTCCGGTATCGGCTACGCGAAACTCCAGAATGCCAGCGGGTGGCGCCGCATCGTCGTGGAGAAGCCCTTCGGGCATGATCTGAAAAGCGCGCGCGATCTGAATCGCAAGATTCAGGAAGTGTTCGACGAATCGCAGGTCTACCGCATCGATCATTATCTAGGCAAGGAAACCGTGCAGAACATCCTCGCCTTCCGGTTCGGTAACGGGATCTTCGAGCCTGTGTGGAACCGCCGCTATGTGAATAACATTCAAATCACGGCGGCAGAGGCCATCGGAGTCGAAGGCAGAGGCTCGTATTATCAGGAAGCCGGAGCTTTGCGCGACATGATCCAGAACCATCTACTGCAAGTCATGTCGACTATCGCCATGGAGCCTCCGGCTGTATTTGAACCGGACGTGGTGCGGGATGAGCGCGGCAAGGTACTCCGCTCCATACGAATCCTGAAACCGGATGAA
Source organism: uncultured Solibacteraceae bacterium (assembly GCA_964464925.1). GTDB lineage: Bacteria > Acidobacteriota > Terriglobia > Bryobacterales > Bryobacteraceae > CAYXLI01. The sequence goes on from CAYXLI010000011.1 coordinate 84,959, forward strand.
GTGCCGCTGAACAGCGTCGCCGGGCAGTATGGGCCGGCGCGGATCGGCAATGAGGAAGTTCCTGGCTTCCGTCAGGAACCGGGTGTTGCGCCGGACTCGCAAACCGATACGTATTCCGCTGTGACTTTCCTGGTCGATAACTGGCGTTGGGCCGGCGTGCCATTCTATATTCGGAGCGGAAAGCGTATGCCCAAGCGCTTTACGGATATTGCGATCCACTTCAATTCGGCTCCGCATTCTCCCTTTGCGATGGACGGGCTGGAAGCCGCCGCCACAGGCCGGCCAAACCTCTTGATCATTCGCATTCAGCCTGAGGAAGGCATTTCACTTCGTTTCCTCTCCAAACACCCCGGCGAAGGAATGCAGCTTCGGCCCGTGTCGATGGACTTCAACTATGGCACGAGTTTTGGTGCCCGCTCCCCCTCGGCGTATGAGACGCTGTTGGTGGACGCGATGGTTGGTGACGCGACGTTGTATACACGGCAGGACATGGTGGAGGCGAGTTGGGCGGCGGTACAACCGATTCTGGATTACCGTGCGGCGCGCCCCGCCAATTTTCCGAATTACCCGGCAGGCACCTGGGGGCCAAAGGAATCGGATGAAATGCTGGCACGACGCGGGCACGTTTGGAGGATCCCGTAGCCATGGCCATCACGGAGGCGCGCGTCCAACCCGAACAGTTGCTCAAAGATCTCCGCAACTTATGGGGCGAACTCGCCAAGAAGGATGAGAACGGGGTCCTGCGGGCTTGCGCAATGACCTTCATCGTCGCCGTGCGTGATGAACCCGAGGCTGTTCAAAATGTCAGCGAGACAATCGCGCTCCTGATGCACGAGCACCCGAGCCGCGCGATTGTAATTCGTGTACAGGATGGCGACGCCCCCACTTTTACGGCCCAGGTGTTGGCCCAGTGCTGGATGCCCTTCGGCCGCCGTCAGCAGATCTGCTGCGAACAGATTGAAATCACCTGTACTCATGCAACGGTGGCCGATTTGCCTTCCATAATTCGTGGCCTGGTGGTCTCCGATCTGCCGGTAGTGCTGTTCTGTCCCGAGGTCACGCTCTGCCAGTCGGCCCAGTTTGCCCAGGTGGTCGCCCTTTGTGACAAGTTGATCGTCGACTCCGGCTCGATCAGCGGCCTGCAGGCTGCCGTATTTCTCCATGACCTTACCCGGCCGGGATTACGGAAAGCAGATCTATCGTGGGGCCGCCTGACGCCATGGCGCGAAACCATTGCAAGACTCTTCGAGACTCCGGCTGCAATTCGCGCCATCCCTGGTCTCGAGAACGTCCAAATTCTTTACGCCGGAGCGGATGAGCCGGTCGGGGTATACTACTTGGCCGGTTGGTTCATGCATGTATTGGGCGCCGGAGTGCACCTCAATGTGGCGCGTGGCGTGGGGCCTTCCTATGGCAGCATCGCGAAGGTCAAGATCGATGGGAAGTATTTCCAAGCCGAGATCGAACTGATGGATGCGAACTCCGTCGACGTCCGGTCGCCGGAACAAAAACAGCACATCGTGTTTCCGGATCTGACTCACTATGAGTTGCTGCGGCAGGAACTCGCGATCGTCGGACGGGATCCCGTCTTTGAGGATGTTCTCGGCCTCGCGACGCTGTTGGGAGACGCCGCATGAGCGCGAACTGGTTCAAATATCCGACGCCGGAAGACGCCGCCAAGGCTTGCGCCCGGCACATCTTCAACCTCCTCGAAGAGGCTCTTGCGGGAGAACGCGACGCTACATTCGCAATTTCAGGAGGATCCACGCCAAAGCTGCTGTTCGCCCAGCTTGCGAAAACCCGTTTTGACTGGAGTAGAGTGCACCTGTTCTGGGTTGACGAGCGCGCGGTTACACCAACTGATCCCCAGAGCAATTACAGGCTCGCGTTGGAACACCTGATCCAGCCCGCGCATATTCCGCATAGGAACCTGCATCGTATTTGTGCAGAGTTGGCGCCGGAGAAGGCCGCACGCCGCTACGCTGACGAGATTCGCGAGTTCTTCCGCATACAGCCCGGAGAACTGCCGCACTTTGACGTGCTCCATCTCGGTACCGGCCCGGACGCACATACCGCGAGCCTGTTCCCCGGCGAACCGTTGATCGATGACCGGGAGGAAATCTCGGCCGCGGTGTTCGTCCAGAAGATTCCTCAGTGGCGGATCACGCTCCTGCCCGGCGTGCTACTGGCCGGCCGTCATTCGGTATTTCTGGTGGCTGGCGAAGACAAGGCCGATGCGATTCAGCATATCTTTCAGGATCCTTACGACCCCAGGAAATATCCGGCGCAGGTAGTCTCGCATCACGGCCGCCGTGTGACATGGTTCCTTGATGAAGCCGCAGCCCGCCCACTGGAGTAGCTCCTCTGTATATTTCTCGAAACGCCGGTCCTTGTTGAACAGTCCTACGTGTTTAGACAACTCAGGGACCTACTCGCGGATGATTGCCTTCACACCACGTCGTTTTGTGACGCTGCTCGGCTGCGGTTTCGCCTTGCTCAGCGCCACGCTGATTTATCAGCATCACTCGGCCCGTAACAGTTTACCGGCTACAAGCGCCGCTGTATTCTTCGAACCGAATCTCGGACAGGCAGCGCCAGATTTCGATTTTGTGGGGCGCACGCGTACGCAGACAACTTTGTTAAGTGCCACCCGAGCGGTCCTGCGCCGCGGCAGCGCGGCGGTATCCGTTTCGCTCGAAGGCGCCAGGCCAGGCCCGGGCGAAGGCGTTCGCCCCGGTGTTGGCCACAGCAACTATTTCCTCGGCAATCGTCCGTCTGAGTGGAAGACCAACGTGGGTCACTTTGCCGGTATCCGGTATCGGTCCATCTATCCAGGCATCGATCTTGTCTATTACGGAAATGAGCAGCAACTCGAGTATGACTTTGTAGTCGCTCCTGGTGCGGATCCTGCTCAAATTCGATTACGGTACGGTGGCGCCGGCACTCTCAGGAAGAACGCGGATGGAGAACTGAGCTTTGAGACAACCGGCGGCAAATTCGTGCAACGCCGGCCCAGCGTTTATCAGCGCATCGGCGGTGAGAAGGTCGAAGTGCCCGCGTCGTATCGGGTTTCCGATGGCGGCAACGTGGAGTTTGCACTGGCCCGGTTCGATCGCACTCGTGAACTGGTCATCGACCCGGCGATCGATTTCAGTGTTTACTACGGGGGCGCGGGTTATGAATCGGCCACATCGGTGGCGCTGGATTCAGCCGGCAACCTATACGTCACCGGCGTTACCAGCAGCACGAATCTTCCCATGGCGGGCACGCCGCTGCAATCCAACAATGCCGGCGCATCGGACGTGTTCGTTGCCAAATTCAGCAACTCCGGCGCGCTGATTTGGTCCACATACCTAGGCGGAAAGCAATCGGAAGCAGGGAACGGAATTGCCGTCGATAGTGGCGGCAACGTGTACGTGAGTGGTTTCACCACCTCAATGGACTTCCCCGTTGCGAATGCTTTTCAGCCGGACTACGGCGGCGGTGGAGAGGATGCATTCGTCCTGAAGATTTCTCCGAACGGAGACCGGCTCCTCTACTCTACTTACCTGGGCGGCGGCTCGGACGACTATGGCAACGGCATCGCCGTCGACTCCCAAGGATCGGCTTACCTTACGGGATGGACCCGCTCAACTAACCCGGGGCCTGGCACATTTCCGATCGTGAACGCTGCCCAGACCACAGCGGGTGGGGGAGGCGCCGATGCCTTCGTTGCGAAATTCTCACCGGCCGGCAATGCGCTGGTGTACTCAACCTATATAGGCGGAAACGGTCAGGATCTAGGCACTGGTATCGCAGTGGACAGCACTGGCGCAGCGTACGTCACAGGGACCACAAGCTCCGCCTCGTTCCCAACTGTCAACGCATTCCGCCCCAGCAACAGCGGGAATCCATTCGCCACCTACGATGCGTTCGTCACCAAGGTCTCACCGGCCGGGAACACGTTCGTTTACTCTACGTTTCTGGGCGGCGCGAACAATGACCAGGGAAACCGGATCGCCGTCGACGCCTCGGGTTCGGCGTATGTGACAGGCTACACTATGTCGCCGGATTTCCCTACCCTGAACGCAGCGCAGCCTGTTTACGGCGGCAATACAGATGTCTTCGTCACGAAGTTTGCGGCCGACGGGCACACGCTGATCTATTCGACATATATCGGAGGCTCCGGCGAAGATCAAGGCTTCGGCAATATCGCCCTGGACGCATCGGGAAGTGCGTATGTGACCGGCTGGACCTCCTCCGCGCAGGACTTCCCGATTCGCAACCCGGCGCAAAGGACTTACGGCGGCGGAACCTTCGACGCATTCGTGACACGCATCGCGCCTGCCGGCAATGCATTCCTTTATTCCACGTTCCTCGGTGGTAAGGATGAGGACAAGGGCTATGGAATTGCCGTGGACCTGCAGCGCAACAATGTCTATGTAGTTGGCCAGACTGCTTCATCGGATATGCCTGCCGCTCATGGAACATATACCCCCGGGGCCGGGCAATTTGACGTGTTCGTCTCGCGTCTTTCGGCGGACACCAACGTAGCGTTTGGTGTGGTCACACCCGATTCGCTGACATTTAATGTTGGGCTCGGCAGCACAACTCCTGTTTCGCAGACCATCGCGTTCAGCAGTTCGGCGTCGGCCCTCAACTTCGCAGCGTTTGGAGAGCCGATCACGGGAGCTGGCTGGATTTCGGTTTCACCGGCCTCCGGAGTATCACCTGCAACGATCACGGTCACGGTCGATCCCAGCCGTCTGAACGCAGGGACTTCAACGGGGCGTGTCACTCTAAACATTCCCGGAGCAAGCAATGCGCCCGTGGTGATCCCAGTCACGGTCAACGCTACTGCCGTCCCTCAGATCACGGCCCTTTCGCCCGATACCGTCACGGCAGGATCGCCAGACACGGCGCTCACGATTCGCGGCTCTGGTTTCTCGGCGACTTCCGTCGTGCTGCTGAACGGAGTTCAGACCAGCACACAATTCGTGGATGCAAACACCCTTCGCACCACGCTTCCACGAGATCTCCTGTTGAATATCGGAACAGTACGGATCAATGTCTCGAATCCCGGGTCGGCCCCATCGCGCGACTTCAACCTCAACATTGTAGGCGCCGGGCCTTTCTTCACTGCGGCGAACGTCGTAAATGCGGCAACGCAACTCGCCGGCCCGGTAGCTCCTGGTGAGATTGTCACCATTCTCGGTTCCGGTTTTGGTCCATCTTCTCTGACGATGGCCGGACTTGATGCGAATGGCTTATTGAGCACATCGGTGGCAGGCACGCGCGTTCTCTTCGATAACACGCCCGCACCCATCGTAAACGCGCAGAATGGACAGGTGTCCGCCGTTGTTCCGTACCAGGTGACGGGGCAGACGACAACGGTGGTTGTCGAATACAACGGTCAGCGCTCCTCGCCGGTTACCCTCGTCACCGTCCCAGTGAACCCTGGTATCTTTACCCAGGACTTCTCAGGCAAAGGGAGTGGCGCAATCACAAATCAGGATAGTCGCCTGAACACGCCCTCCAATCCTGCTGCAAAGGGTTCCGTCATCTCAATCTTCGCGACCGGTGAAGGGCAGACGAACCCGTCGGGCGTCACCGGTGCGATTGCCACGGATGCTACCGCACCACGGCCCGTATTGCCGGTCAGCGTACGGATTGCGGGCGTGGATGCCCCGGTCAGCTATGCGGGAGCAGTACCGGGCAACGTTGCCGGACTGCTGCAAGTGAACGTGACAGTGCCCGCAAGTGTACCGTCCGGCCAATTGCCCGTGATTTTGACCATCGGTGGGACCAGTAGCCGAAGTGATGTCACGGTCTCGGTCCAGTAGCTCTTTGTGATCAGCCGAGGCGCTGGCGGTCGATCTGGATCTTCTTCAAATCCCATTCCCCCAGCCCGAGCGCGCCCGCAATCTCGACGTGCTCGGGCTGGCGGCTGAGGAACGTGCTGAACTTGTCGGGGCGGTCTTCAGCCACTGGCTTCATCCCCATTTCGACCCGCTTCCGATCGAGCGCCTGCCAACCTACGTGGTCAAGCGCGACTGGGTCCGTCGCGAAGTACATCGTCTTGTGCTCATAAACGAACTGCGGCTTCGAAGAGGGCCCGCCATGGTACAAGCCCTTTACGCCGTCAAGGATGTGCAGAATCGCCTTATTCCGGATTTCGGGAAGCGACACCACGGACGGCACGAAGATCCCGCACGCGTTCAGCGTCTTGGAGGAATGGCTGCGGCTCACGTTATTCACCAATCCGTGAGAGAGATTCTTCAGGGACATCGTAATCCCCGCTGACTGGTGATCCTTCAGCAACGGAACGTTCACGATCTTGTTCACGTGTTGCGTCACGAATTTTGCGACGTATGACCGGCGTGCGGTGAGGCTGTTCACATCGTAGCCAGGTAATGTCAGCGCCATGTCCATGTAGTGATCCGGATCGTATCCATCAATCGCCTGCTGGACCCCGTCGTACTGCTCGGCCGCATGCATCCACCGCACGCCTTCCGGTAGCCACTTGTCGAAACCTGCCGCGAGGAACTCCTGACGGTAACGGTCATACACGATGATGTCGGCCGGTTTCACGCCCGCCATTCTCAACCCTGCAATGATCTCGTGCAACACCTCCGGCGCTGAGATCACATGCGGACGTCCAACCGGATTCAGCTTAATCCCGACCACGTCTCCCGGTTCAAAGAAATACTTCCAAGCGCTCTGCGCATCCGGCGCGCCCGTCAGCCGGGTCATCCCCTTTTGAATCATCTGCTGCACCGGTTCGGCCTGGTAGGCGCCCGAAACGATCGATGCCGGATGCTCTACCGCGACTACTTTGCCGCGAAACGGTCCGGGCATGGAAAATTTCGTACTCGTGGATTTCGAGGAGACCTGAGCTTGTAGCTGCGTCGCCGCCAACGCAGCGCCAAACTGGGAGATTAATCGACGTCGTGAGCAACTCATGCTTGTCAGTGTAGTCTTTCCTGCGCCGGTCTTGGTACAGTGTCGATATGTCAGAGTCCAGCCGTCGTGCATTCATGGAATTAACAGGCGCCGCCCTGGTCGCCGCCGAGCAGGTGCTGGCGCAAACTTCTTCAGCGAGCGCAACCGGATTGCCTACGCGGGTCCTCGGACGAACCGGCGTCCGCGTATCTATTCTTGGAATCGGCGGATGGCATGTGGGTGCCATGAAAGACGAGAAGGAAGCCATCCGGGTCCTGCATGCCGCCATGGATGAAGGCATTAACTTCTTCGATAACTGCTGGGATTACCAGGACGGTCACGCGGAAGAAGTAATGGGCAAGGCGCTCTCAATGGATGGCCGCCGCAACAAAGTCTTTCTCATGAGCAAGAATTGCGAGCGCGACTACGCCGGCTCCATGCGCTGCTTGGAAGATAGCCTCCGGCGGCTCAAGACCGATCATTTGGACCTATGGCAGTTTCATGAACTCGTGTACGACAACGATCCGGACTGGATTTTCGAGAAAGGTGGCATCCGCGCAGCCATCGAGGCACGAAATGCCGGAAAAGTTCGCTATATCGGCTTCACGGGCCATAAGGATCCCCGCATTCATGCAAAGATGCTCGATAAGCCGCATCCCTGGGATACTGCACAGATGCCCATCAATGTAATGGATGCATATTATCGAAGCTTTCAGAATGAGATCGTTCCTGTCTGCCTCGAAAAAAATGTGGGCGTGATTGGAATGAAAGGGCTTGCCGGCGGCTATCCTGACGGCCGCTTACTCTCTCACGCGGGACTCACAGTAGAGGAATGCTACCGCTACTGCCTAAGTTTGCCCATCACACTGCAGGTCGCAGGCATTAATTCCATGGAGCATTTGAAACAGGATGTGGCTCTGGCGCGGAATTTCCATCCCATGACGCCGGAAGAGCGCGACAAACTGCTTGCCAAGGTGAAAGACGCGGCTGGCGATGGGCGCCATGAACTGTTCAAGTCCACCAAGGATTTCGATGGACCGGTTCACAGAAAACAGCACGGATTTGCCGTTTAGGCCTGTGTTTTCTTCTGACGCGCTTCGGCCCAACGCCGTTTAGCGGCTTCCGCAATCCGAGCCCTGCCCTCCGGTGACAGTTCGCGCTTCCGCGCCGGACGGGAGTCCCCCTCGGTATCGGCGGCAAGCGCCTTTGGAGGACGCCCGCGGCGCGGCTTATCCGCGGCTTCGGCTGCAACTATTTTCTGGAGGGCGATTATCGCTTCATCCAGTAACGCGCGTTCCTGGCGCAGTTCCTCGAGCATTTTCGCGACATCCATCGTAACTGTAGGTTAGCATTACTTTGAAATCCAAAGAAAACAACAACTGTAAATCGCGAATTGCAACCGTTAAGACTAGTTTCCAAATGTGTTGCAGGATTGGACTTCACCCGTATCAAAGCCTTCGCGGAACCATTTTTGCCTTTGCGCCGACGTTCCGTGCGTGAAAGACTCCGGCGAGATTCGACCCGTAGCTTGCTGCTGGATACGATCGTCACCGACAGCCGCAGCCGCCCGAAGCGCTTGATCTACATCGCCGGATTCCAGTATCCCTCGCTGACTCGTCGAATGACCCCATACTCCTGCGAAACAATCTGCCTGTAACTCCATCCTGACTGACAAGTGATTCACTTCGCCCGGTTCCCTCTGCTGCAGCCTTCTCACTTTTGATTCAATTCCCAGTAGCTTTTGCACGTGATGTCCTATCTCGTGCGCCAGCACATATGCCTGCGCAAAGTCACCGGGTGCGCCAAAGCGGCGCCGTAACTCGTCATAGAACCCGAGGTCGATATAGACCTTCTCGTCACCCGGGCAGTAGAAAGGTCCCATGGCCGATTCGGCCGCACCGCACGCGGAATTCACCTCCTGGCGAAATAGGACCAGCTTCGCGTGGCGATAAGGGACGCCGCTCTGGGGCAGGATTTTCGTCCAGGTAGCCTGTACATCGTCGAGCACGAACGAGACGAAATGCACGAGTCTGTCCTCCTGCGCATTACGGGATGGATCCCGCATGGAACGCGATGCCACGGGAGTGCTTGTTCCGCCCCCCGTCCCGAGCAGCGCGAAGAAATTCTGCCTGAAGATTACGCTGAGAATCCCGAGAAACAGGATGCCGCCGAGGCCAAGGCGCATGCCCCCGCCGCCGAATCCCATCGGAGAAAAGCCGCCACCGCCGCCTTCCTCCCGCCGATCTTCAATATCACCGCTGATGTCCCCGGGTTCCCAACGCATGGCTCTCTCCTCCTAATAGGGTAGATGATCTGGGATACGGAATCTGGTCACTATGGATCGGGATCAAAGGTACAAAAATGAAGGGCAGGAGGATTACTCCCCCTGCCCTCTAATAAGATTCGAGTACGATGCTGAACTTACAATAATTCCGCTGTACTGAAAAAGAACGGGATCTCCACCGCTGCCGTTTCCCGTGCGTCAGACCCGTGCACGGCATTCCGCTCGATACTCTCGGCGAACTGCTTGCGAATGGTCCCTTCAGCCGCGTTGGCCGGATTCGTCGCGCCCATCAGTTCGCGCCATTTCGCGATCGCATTTTCGTGTTCCAACGCGAGCACCACCACCGGTCCTTCCGTCATGAATGTCACGAGGCTGCCGTAAAACGGGCGTTCCTTGTGAACCGCATAGAAGGCCTCGGCCTGCGCCTTTGAAAGGCGAGTCTTCTTCATGCCTAAGATCTTGAAGCCGTTTTGCTCGATAAGGGCCAGAATTGCGCCCGCCTTGCCGGAAGCCACAGCGTCCGGTTTGATAATTCCAAATGTTCTCTGCATAGTTATCCTTTGAGCCGGGCTGCCATCTTCTCGCCCATTTCCGCCGGAGTCGCGCACACCGTAATGCCGGCGGCCTCCATGGCTGCAATCTTGTCCGAAGCCTTGCCCGAACCGCCCGAGATGATCGCTCCCGCGTGGCCCATCCGGCGTCCCGGAGGTGCAGTCTGTCCGGCGATGAATCCGACCACGGGCTTCTTCACGTTCGCCTTGATGAACGCCGCCGCAGTCTCTTCCGCGTTGCCGCCGATTTCACCGATCATGATGATTGCGTCCGTCCCGGGATCCTCGTTGAAAAGCTGGATCGCGTCGATAAAGTTCGTACCGATGATCGGGTCGCCGCCAATGCCGATGCATGTGGACTGCCCGATGCCGAGCTTCGTCAATTGCCCGACTGCCTCGTATGTCAGCGTGCCCGAACGCGAAACCACACCTACGCGGCCCGCCAGGTGAATGTGCGCGGGCATGATCCCGATCTTGCACTTGCCCGGCGAGATGACACCCGGGCAGTTCGGCCCGATCAGTCGAGTCTTCTTGCCCTGAAGGTACTGCCACGCCTTCACCATGTCGAGCGCCGGCACGCCTTCAGTGATACATACGACCAGAGGCAAGCCCGCATCAGCGGCTTCCATAATTGCGTCCGCGGCAAAGGGCGGCGGGACGAAGATCACGGACGCATTCGCCCCGGTATCTCGCACGGCCTCGGCGACCGTATTGAACACAGGCAGGTCCAAATGTCTCGTTCCGCCCTTGCCGGGCGTAACTCCACCGACCACCTTGGTTCCATACGCCAGCGCCTGCGTCGCGTGGAAAGTGCCTTCCTTGCCGGTAAATCCCTGTACGAGGACGCGTGTATTTTCGTTGACCAGAACGCTCATTGCGCCAACCTCACAACCTTTTCGGCCGCGTCCTTCATTCCATCGGCCACTGTGAAATTCAATCCGGACTCGGCCAGTATCTGCCGCCCCAGTTCCACGTTCGTTCCTTCCATGCGAACCACAACGGGTACCTGCACGTTCAACTCCCGCGCGGCATTTACTACGCCCGTTGCAAGCGTGTCGCAGCGCAGAATACCGCCGAAAATATTGATCAGCACGGCCTTTACGTGCGCATCCGAAAGCAGAATGCGGAACGCGTTCTTCACCTGCTCGGCATTGGCTCCGCCGCCGACGTCGAGAAAGTTCGCCGGAGATCCGCCCGCGTACTTGATGATGTCCATGGTGGCCATGGCCAACCCGGCTCCATTCACCATGCAGGCCACGTTGCCGTCGAGCTTGATGTAATTCAGGCCATAGCGCGATGCTTCCACTTCCAGCGGATCCTCTTCGTTCAGGTCGCGCAGATCCACGAAGTCTTTGTGCCGGAACATGGCATTGTCGTCGATGTTGAACTTCGCATCGAGCGCAATTACCTTACCGTCCTCGCTGAGCACCAGGGGATTGATCTCGGCCAGCGTTGCGTCCGAACCTTCATAGGCTTGCGCGAGCGCGATCATGCACTTTGCGGCATTATTGATAGCTTCGGTGGGCAACCCGATGCCGAACGCCAGCTTGCGTGCCTGAAACGGCTGAAGCCCCAGACCCGGCTCGATGGGCTCCTTCAGAATCTTTTCCGGCGTCTTCGCGGCAACCTCCTCGATTTCCATGCCGCCTTCGCTGGATGCCATGAAGACCACTTTGCCAATCGCGCGGTCCAGTACGAGTCCCGCGTACAATTCCTTCCTGATCGGAAGCGTCTCTTCCACCAGGACGCGTTGCACCAGTCGCCCTTCCGGACCGGTCTGATGCGTTACCAGAGTCATGCCCAGAATTTGCTTGGCCACTTCATAAGCCTGAGTGGAATCCGCAGCAAGTTTCACACCGCCGCCTTTGCCTCGGCCACCGGCATGAATCTGCGCCTTAATCACGACGCTACCGCCGAGTTTTTTCGCGGCCGCTTCTGCTTCTTCGGGCGTGAAAGCGACCTCCCCCCTCGGCACAGGGACGCCGTATTTGGCCAAAATAGCCTTGGCCTGGTATTCATGGATTTTCATCGGAGTGGGTGTGCTAGTATCGCACTGAAAGCTCGAAACCAACACTATAGCATGCCGTTCGTTTCCTATCTCCACCGGGTAGCGAATCGCGAAAATCTGAGTGCGGATGACGCAAGATCCGCGATGGGCGCGATTCTTTCCGGCGAAGTTTCCACACCACTCCTGGCCGCGTTCCTGGTCGCTTTGCGGATGAAAGGCGAGACGCCCGATGAGTTGCTGGGCTTCGCCGAAGCCATGCGCGCAAAGGCCGAGCCCATCCCCGTGGCGCTGAATGGAGAGGCGCTCCTCGACACGTGCGGGACTGGCGGCGCGCAGCCCGTTACGTTCAATATCTCGACCGTGGTCGCCTTTGTCGTCGCCGGTGCAGGCGTCCGCGTCGCCAAGCACGGCAACCGGTCTAATACCAGTCTTTGTGGCAGCGCCGATATCCTCGAAGGCCTCGGCGTCAAGATCACGTTGACTGGTGAGCAGGTGGCGGCGTCTATTCGCACGGTAGGATTTGGCTTTCTTTTCGCACCCACCGTTCACCCGGCTATGAGGCATGCTGCGGCGGCGCGGTCGGAATTGAAGATGCGCACCGTTTTCAACTTACTCGGGCCGTTGACGAATCCGGCCGGGGCTACCGCTCAACTGGTCGGCGCCCCCAACCTCCGCACGGCCGAACTGATGGCACAGGCGCTCGCCTCTCTCGGTTTGCAGCGAGGGTTTGTAGTGCATGGACTGGACGGGCTTGATGAGATCACGACGACCGGCGAGACGGTGGCGCTTGAGATCAACAGGGGCGTGATCCTGCACCACAATTTAACGCCGGAGGATTTCGGCGTCCCGCGTGCGACCGTCGACGACTTGGCCGGAGGAGACCGGCTCGGAAATTGCAACGTCGCCGAAGCGATCCTTTCGGGGGAAGCAGGGCCGCGGCGGGATATCGTCCTCGTGAACGCATCGGCCGCCCTCGTCGCCGCCGGGCAGGCCCGCGATTTCCAGGCAGGCATGGGCCTTGCCTCTGAATCGATCGATTCCGGAGCGGCGCTGAAGAAGATGCGCGATCTGGTGAAGTTCACGCAAACCATCTAGGCCTTTCAGCTTCGTAGTTCATAATGAAGGTACTACCCGATGACAGGCCACGAAGCACGCCAGAAGTTTCTAGACTATTTCTCTGCCCGCGGACACCGTGTGGTCCGCAGTTCTTCCCTGGTTCCCGCCAACGATCCGACGCTGCTGTTTACCAACGCCGGAATGAACCAGTTCAAGGATGTTTTCCTCGGCGGCGAGAAGCGCGACTATTCGCGTGCAGCCAGCTCTCAGAAATGCGTGCGCGCCGGCGGCAAGCATAATGATTTGGAGAACGTCGGCTATACACGCCGGCACCACACGTTCTTTGAAATGCTCGGCAATTTTTCGTTCGGCGATTATTTCAAAGCCGAAGCGATCGACTTCGCATGGGATCTCGTCACCAGGCACTATGGCTTGGACAAGGACCGCCTCTACGTCACGGTATTCCGCGAGGACGATGACGCCGAACAGCTTTGGCAAAAGGTGGCAGGCGTACCGAAGTCCCGCATTTTTCGCCTGGATGAAGCCGATAATTTCTGGCAGATGGGTGAGACAGGCCCCTGCGGACCATGCTCGGAAATCCACTACGACCTCGGTCCGGAAGCCGCTGAAAAGGGCCGCGAACACGAGCAGTTTCCGCTCGACGGCGGCGGCCGTTTCGTCGAGATCTGGAACCTTGTTTTCATGCAGTTCGATCGATCCCCCGAGGGCGTCCTCACTCCGCTGCCCCGCCCCTCGATCGACACAGGCATGGGCCTGGAGCGCATTGCCGCCATTCTCCAAGGCAAGCAGAGCAACTACGAGACTGACCTGATTCGTCCCATCATCGATTACGGTGCCGAACTATTTCGCGTCACGTACGGCGAGACGGAGCGCATCAGCACTGTGCTCCGCATCTGCGCCGATCATGCGCGCGCTACGGCGTTCCTTATCCATGACGGCGTCGTTCCCTCGAACGAGGGCCGGGGCTATGTGCTTCGCAAAATCATGCGCCGCGCCATGCGCAATGCGCGCATGATCGGCGTGCAGGATCCGTTCCTTTATAAAATGACCGGATTTGTCGCCGAATGGATGAAGGTCGCCTATCCGGAAATGGTGGAGAGCATCCAGCGCGTGGCTCGCGTCGTGAAGGAAGAGGAACACCGCTACGCGACCACTTTCCAGGTGGCGGAGCGCGTTTTTCAAAACGAAGCCAAAAATGCCGCGGGCGGCGTATTGCCCGGTGCCGCAGCTTTTAAGCTGTACGATACATTTGGGTTAGCTCTCGACGAGCAACAGGAGATGGCCCGCGAGCACGGCTTTACCATCGACCTCGACGGTTTCGAGACCGAGATGGAGCGTCAGCGCGAACAGGCTCGAGCCAGTTGGAAAGGCGCCGAAAAGGCGCAGGTCGACCCCATTTATAAAGAACTGCTCGACCAGCACAAGACGGAGTTTCTCGGCTACAACACGCTGTCGGGCGAAGGCACGATTCTCGCTGTTCCCAAGCCTGGCGAAGTGATTCTGGACCGCACTCCTTTCTACGCCGAATCCGGCGGACAAGTCGGCGACCAGGGCGCTTTCTATGCCGAAAACGGCGAGAAGGTCGCGGAAGTCCTCTCGGCCTACGCGCCTGTAAAGGGACTCACGGTACATCGCGTCGAAATGCTGGTTCCCCTCAAGCCGGGCGACAAGGTCAGGGCCGAGGTGAATCCCGGAACCCGGCGCCCCACGATGCGGAACCACACGGCCACGCACCTCCTGCATGCTTCCCTCAGGAACGTGCTCGGCAAGCACGTCAAGCAGGCCGGCAGCGTGGTGGAACCGTCACGCCTGCGTTTCGATTTCACTCATTATGCGCCGGTCGATACCGAAGAGCTGAAAGAAATCGAGCGGCTCATCAACGAGCACGTGCTTCTCAACGAGCCCGTCAAGACCGACATCATGGACATTGAAGGCGCACTCGCGACCGGCGCCATGGCACTCTTCGGCGAAAAATATGGCGATAAAGTCCGTGTCGTTTCGGTAGGTGACGGTGAGTTCAGCCGGGAGCTCTGCGGTGGTACCCACGTAACCCGCACGGGTGATATCGGTCTCTGCAAAATCGTCTCCGAGGGAGGGATCTCCGCAGGTGTCCGCCGTATTGAAGCTGTTACCGGCGTGGCTGTGGTGCATCGCCTCGAAGAGCAGAATGCTTCGTTGAATGAGCAGAATGAGAAACTCGCTGCCCAGTTAAAGGCCTACGAAAAGCAGGTTGAACAACTCAAAACACAGGTGGCGCAGGCACAGGTCGGCACACTCGAACAGTCCGCGCGCGATCTGAAAGGCGTAAAGGTACTTTCCGCACGCGTCGAAGGCCTCGACCGCACGCAACTGCGTCCGCTGGTCGACTCTCTACGCAACAAGTTGAAGAGCGGCGTCATCGTACTAGCGACTGTGCAGGATTCCAACGTAGCCCTGATCGTATCCGTCACGAAGGATCTCAGCACCAAGGTGCACGCGGGTAAGCTGGTCGGCTCGCTAGCCCAGGCAGTCGGTGGCAAGGGCGGCGGCCGCCCCGACATGGCGGAAGCCGGCGGCAATAAGCCGGAAGCTTTGTCAGGCGCGCTGGAGAGCGTCTACGGTACCGTCGAGGGAATGCTGTGACCGAGTTCGATGCCGTCGTCATAGGCGCGGGTCCGACTGGACTTGCGTGCGGCATCGAATTGCAGAAAAAGCAGTTGAAGTCCGTCCTGATCGACAAGGGCTGTATCGTTAATTCGATCTATCACTATCCGACGAACATGGTGTTCTTCACCACGCCGGAACTGCTGGAGATCGGCGATATCCCGATGACCTCGCTGAACGAGAAGCCCGGCAGGACCGAGGCTCTCAAGTATTACAGGCGTGTCGCGGAGCACTACAAGCTGAACGTCCACCAGTACGAGACCGTCCTCAGTGTTTCCGGCGAGGACGGCAATTTCGTGGTGAATACCGAAGACAAACTGAAGTGCCCGCTTCAATACAGAGCGCGCAAAATCGTCGTGGCGACCGGCTATTACGATGTACCTAATTACCTGAATGTTCCTGGGGAAGATCAGGCCAAGGTCATCCATTACTACAAGGAAGCGCACCCCTACTACAACCATGACGTGATCGTGGTCGGTGCGAAGAACTCGGCCGCCATCGCCGCGCTGGAGCTGCATTGGACCGGTGCGCGCGTTACGTTAGTCCACAGGGGAGCAGGCATCTCGAGCAAAGTGAAATATTGGATCAAGCCAAATATCGAGAACCGAATCAAGAACAGCGAGATCAAGGCCTACTTTCATACGCATATTCTGGAGATCCGGCCGAAAACAGTCCTGCTCGCCACGCCGGACGGAGAAATGGAAATCCAGAACGATTTTGTCTTCGCGATGACCGGTTATCGGCCCGACCTTGATTTTCTAGGCTCCCTCGGAATTACTTTGCAGCCCGACACGCTGAAGCCGCTCACGAATCCCAGAACGTTGGAGAGCCAGCGAAAAGGCATCTATCTGGCAGGCGTCATCGTTGCCGGCATGCACACAAACGAAATCTTCATCGAGAATGGGCGCTTCCACGGCAAAGCCATTGCCGAAGCGATTTCGAATCACCCTGCGGATTGACGCCGTTTCGGCGTCTTCCCGGCGCGTTGTGCAGGCTTCTTCACCAGGTCCAAGCTCTTTTGCAGCGCTGAAAGAATATCCACAACTTCCGCACTCTTCCCGGGCGCCTTCGGAGTAGAAATCTTCCTGCCGGCCAATTTCTCATTGATCAGCTTCTCCAGACGCTCGCGATACTTATCTTTAAACTTCTCCGGTTCGAAGGCCGCTGTCATGGAGTTCACCAGCATCAGCGCCATCTCCAGTTCCTTCGCAACCACCACGCTGGTATCCGTGCGGAACTCTTCCTCCTGTCGAATCTCGTTCACATAGAACATGGTGTGGCCGAGTATGCCGCGCTGTCCGGGCCGAAGAATAATGACGTGCTCACGCCGGTGCATCGCCACTTCGGCCAATGCCACCGATCCGGATTCCCGCAATGCCTGATACAGGAGGGCATACGGCCGCTCCCCCGCCCGGTCCGGCGACACATAGTAGGAGTTTTCGAAAAACAGCGGGTCGATCTCGGCCAATTTCACGAACTCTAGAATCTGCATCTCGTGGGCGGTCTTAGGAGTGATCGCGCGCAGGTCTTCCTCTTCTACCACCACGTATCGATTCTTCTGGTATTCAAATCCCCGGACAATTTCCTGTTTCGGAAGCGGCGCATCCGGCTCCTCTTCCGTCACGAGCGCCCGCCGAACAGGCTCGACCTGAACCTCTTCGTCCTCTTCCTGCGACTGCGGCTCGGTGGCGGCGCGACGACGCCGTCGCGTCCCTGATTCCGGTTTGCCCTCCGGCTTCCTTTCAGGCGGTGCCTCACGGTGCAGGAGCCGGAAACTGACCTTCTCCGCACGCGCGGCTTTGTTCAGGCGAATCGGTATAGACACCAGGCCAAAGCTCAAATATCCTCGCCAAACAGTTGCCACATAGCCCCCGCTGTGGGATACGTTCCGCCCCCGCACTGTTTCCGCTACGTGAATGTCACCGTTTGGAATGTAGTGCTAATCTAGAGGGTGCCGAACTTCTAACTAGAAGACGGGGGACCCGGAATTATGGGGCGCAGTTCTCTCTGGGGAGAGATCGGGGTACTTTCAAGCCCTAGCCCGACAGCTAACCTCGCAGGCGAATTTGAAAGCGGGTCTGCCCCTGCAGACTCCGAAGGGAGATTACTACTGTGACTGATTCGCAACGACTGGCAACCAATAAGGTTGTTGTCGCTACGACTGTTGCCCTATCGTTCATTTCCTTCTGGCGAGGCGCGGCCATTGTTCTCAGCGATCTCGCCTCCAGCATGTTCTATGCGGGTGGCATTGCCGAGCAAGCCATCGGCAAAGCAGCTCCTTGGTTCATCATCGCCGTCATGCTGTTCAGCTTCGCGGTTCGATCCGTGTACATGGAAAGTTGCAGCATGTTCGTACGCGGCGGCGTGTACGTCGTCGTCCGGGATAGCCTTGGTCCATTGATCGCCAAGCTGTCGGTTTCTTCGCTGATCGTGGATTACATTCTGACCGGTCCCATCAGTTGCGTCAGTGCCGGGCAGTACCTTGGCCGCCTGCTGAATGAGATCGGCGACATAATGCATCACCCGCTCGGGTGGAATCCGAATCATTTCGCGATGTTTTTCGGACTCGTCGTGACCGGCTACTTCTGGTGGAGCAACATCAAGGGCATCCACGAATCCAGCGGCAAGGCCCTCCGGATCATGCAGATCACCACCGTCATGGTGGTCGCGTTGATTTTATGGTGCATCATTACCCTGCTCGTCCGCGGTCAGGCGAATCTACCCCCGGCCCCGGTCGCGTCTAATCTCACCTTCAGCGACGATGCGCTTGGATGGTTTAAGGGCACCTTCTGGACGAAGATAGCCGTCGTTACCTGGATCATCGCACTGGGCCATTCCCTGCTCGCAATGAGCGGCTTCGAAACGCTGGCTCAGATCTATCGGGAAATCGCCTATCCCAAGCTCGAGAACTTGCGCCGGGCCGGCAACCTGGTTTGCACATACGCCTTGCTCAGCACCGGATTGATCTCACTCTTTGCAGTGATGATCATCCCGGATGCCGTACGTAAGGAGTACGCCGATAACCTGATCGGCGGCCTTGCGATGAACCTTGCCGGTCCTACGATGCTGCGCTTGATCTTCCATGTTTTCGTGGTCGTCGTCGGCGTGCTGATTCTATCCGGAGCCGTGAATACGTCGCTCATCGGAGCCAATGGCGTATTGAACCGCGTCGCCGAGGACGGCGTCCTGCTGGACTGGTTCCGCAAGCCGCATCGCCGCTTCGGCACCACATTCCGCATCATCAACCTCGTCACTCTCCTGCAACTCGCTACGATCGTCGCCAGCCGCGGCGATGTCACCTTCCTCGGTGAGGCGTATGCCTTTGGCGTGGTGTGGAGCTTCTTTTTCAAATCGCTCGGCGTACTCGCGCTCCGCTGGCAGCGGCACGATCAGGAATACAAGTTCCCCTTCAACATTAAGGTCGGCAAGACTGAGCTTCCCATCGGACTCGGCGCCACCACCCTCCTTCTTTTCCTTGTGGCCGTCGCTAACCTCTTTTCGAAGCAAGTAGCGACCATCTCGGGCGTCTCCTTCACAATTCTGCTCTACACCCTGTTCCGGGTATCGGAGCACATTAACCACAAGAAGATCGCCGCCGGCACCAAAGCCCTTGAGGAATTTAACCTCGAGCATCAGCCTCAAGTGGACACGCAGACGTTGAAGGCTCGCCCTGGCTGCGTGCTGGTTGCGGTCCGCGATTATCACCACATGGCGCACCTCCGGAAGGTCTTGAAAAAGACGAACCTGCGACGCCATGACATTGTCGTGATGACCGTTCGCACCCTTTCCGCCGGTGCGGCTGAATATGATTTGGCCGAAGACCAGATTTTCAGCGAGTATGAGCGCGAGTTATTCAGCCACGTGGTTGAGCTTGCAGAGAAGGAAGGCAAACCGGTCGAACTCCTGGTTGTTCCGGCCGTGGATCCTTTCGATGCGATGGTACAGACGGCTGCAAGGCTGAAGGCTTCCCGTCTAGTTACGGGGGTTTCTCTCAAGATGACGCCGGATGAGCTAGCCAAGCGCATAGGTCTGGCCTGGGAGAAACTGCCGGAGCCGCGGCAGGCGTTTTCTCTAGAGGCCATGCACCCCGAACGCGAGTCCGTGTACGTCAACCTCGGTCCTCACCCTCCGCGCCTTTGGCCGGAGGACCTGGATCGCCTGCACGACCTCTGGTTGCAACTTAGCAACGACGAGTCGCTGGGCTCTAAGCTTCATCACCGCGATGTGGTCGGTGTCGCACTCCGCAGGCTGGAAACCGAACTCAGAGATCACGGGCGAGACGCCATCCTGGACGATCTGAAGCAGGAGATCCGCAAGGATTAACGGTTAGAAGTAATCTTAAGCCATTGATTCGTTTTAATTCCGGCTTCATGACCATCTAATCTCCAGCCCGGAGAATGGAATTGTAAGCCGGCATCGACCGGTACCAATACTGGAGGATAGAGAGAAACCATGAAGAAATTTGGACTGATGGCATCGTTGGCCGTGTTCAGCCTGGTGATGGTCGCCGCCCCTGCTCAGGAAGGCATCAAGGACGATCTGAAGACTGCCGGCAAGGCTACGGGGAGCGCCGCCAAGAAGACGGGCAAAAAGGTTGCCCATGGCACCGAAAAGGCTGCTGATGCCACCGCAGATGCTGCGAAGGACGCCGGCAAGGCCACCAAAGAAGGTGCGGAGAAGACCGGTCACGCCGTGAAGAAGGGTACCAAGAAGGTAGTCCATGGCGCTGCGGAAGGCACTGAAAAGGGTGCTGCCAAGGTCGAATCCAAGACCAAGTAACTACAACGCAGGCAAGTTTGTGCACGGCCGGGCCATAGGGTCCGGCCGTTTTGTTTTTGGAGCGCCGCTACTGAACCTGGATGCTCACATCCCGCGTAACGGATCCCGATTTTAACCGGAAGGTATTCTGTCCAGTGCTCCCCATCTTAAACTGCACAATGAAGATCCCCGGACTTCCATCCAACTGCTCCGCGCCATTGAGCAGTCCATCGCCCGCAACTACGCTTCCCTCCAGTGGCGGTTTGGCAATCTCGACGCCGGCCGTATCCACCACGCGGATGAAAATATTTACCGTCGAGCCAGCGGCCGCGGTCGAAGGAGCCTTAAACACGGAGATGGAGGCAGGCTCCGTCGATGGCACAACGAACAGATAAGGAATCCGCGCCACCACGCTGTTTTGGTCATTGGCGATCACGATTGCGCCCTCGTACTCTCCCGACATCCCTGAGCCCTTCAGGGCCAGAGTCAACGTAGCGGACTGTCCGGGCGCAACCGAAGCTGTCCCGCCGGCGGAGATCACAGGCGAAGGCCGCCCGTCGTAAGACTCTATGGAGGCCGAATAGTTCACCGTCGAACCGGAAACATTCCAGACTTTGATGTCTTTCGAAAGATCCACTGTATCCGATCCCCTCCCGAAATTAATTGAGACCGGCTCGACCGCGACCGGTTGATCCAACATCGCAAGCATGTTCATCCGGCCCGCACCCTGGTATCGAACGTGAATCGGTTTCCCGGTGTCCGCCGCCTTCAACTGCGTCGAGCTGTTGACCAGGAGAGACCTGTACTGAGCCGGTGTCAGGCCTGGCCTTGCGCCTTTCAGGAATGCCGCACCTCCCGCTACCGTCGGTGTGGCGAAACTGGTCCCCTGAGTGATCGTATACAAGTAGCTCCCATGCAGCGAACTGGCCGCGACGTAGAAGTTATCGCCTACCGAAACCATGTCGGGCTTTACAATTCCTGCGAGGCTCGGTCCCCGGCTCGAGAACGAAGAGATGCGCCGCGGATCGATCGGAACAGGATTCGCATTCTCATCAAACGAGCGGTCACTCGAGGAAGATCCAACTGAAATTACCTTGTCGGCAAAACCCGGTGAATCGATGCTGTTCTCATCCGGACCTTCGTTACCGGCCGCAGCGGCGATAATCACGCCTGCATCCGCCGCGGCATTCACTGCCTTCACCTGCACATCCTCTGCTGGATCCCCTGTTAGTTCGTTGCCAAGGCTCAGGTTCAGAACGTCGAAGCCGTCTTTGACTGCGTCGTCGATGCCCTTGAGGATGGCGGACGTGGAACCCGAGCCGTTGTTGCCAAGAACCTTATAAGCGCCAAGAAAGGCCTTGGGAGCCGCGCCCGATATCACTCCAATCGGCGTCTTATGAACCACACACGCAGCGGCGCAGGCCGCATTCGTTCCATGGCCGTTCACGTCACCGGCGTTCGAACCATAACCATCGCCCGCGAGATCCTCGTAGCTGCGCACCACGATCACCTTCTTGGTCACAAACTGCTTGTTCGCATCGCTGCTGGCGCGGGGAAAACCATCAGGCACAGACAGACCATCATCCTGAAAGCCGGGGTGGCTGGAATCGATTCCCGAGTCGAGAATCGCGATCCGGATTCCCGCTCCGGCGTTGTCGATTCCGACTCGCGCCGAAGCATCGGCGAAGTTCGCCAGCGATAAGGCGCGATCCAGTTTTGGCTGGAACCACCGGTCTGGCGTTACATTCGTTACGCCCTGCAACGCGCGGAGCCGCTGAACCGCTTCGGTGCGCGTCTGCCCTGGCATCTGAACGATTAATGCGTTCAGGACCGTATCCGTCGCTCCTAGTACAACACCGCCCTTTCGTGAAACCGCCCGCGCAGTCACCGCCTGTTCACGGTGAACCCGGTTTCGCTGAGACTCTACGGCGGCATGGCTGTTTAGCCGGCCCAGGATGCCGGATCGTATTAGCGAAGCCTGCACCGAGGCCGCCGGAGGCGCACTCAATTCAATGACATAGCGTTCCGGAATCGCCTCGCCCAGAACCACGCCGGCAAACACCAATAGAAAGGGTATACGACTGACTGACACAATCATCTAAGTTCCTTGTTCGAGTCATTTTGTCACACCTCAGTTGGTACGCGATGCGGTAATCTCAAAGGGTGAGTTTCGGACAGTTCACCAAGGAGCTTGCGAAGCAAGCTGTTGGCAGTCAGATCCAGGAAGTAGTTGATTCCCTGAAGCCGGCGGACGCGGCCACTTCGGCTGGGGGGCCTGACAACCTGGCCGCTATCATCTTCGCCCAAGTGCAGGCGATGCAGGCGAACCTGAAGGAAGACCAGGAACTCGTCGTACTTTGTTCGGTGGGCTCGGAGAGCATGCGCGCCCTCGAGTTTTATGCGCCGTCTTCAAAACTGATTGTCGTCACAGGTGTGGATAGCGATCGTACCGTGACACGGGTCATTTCCGCTGTTGAATCGCTGCAACTCATCTGCAAGCCCGTGAGTGTGCAACCGGGCGTAAAGCCCACAAGGCTCCGCTTCATAACTCCCAAACCGAAGCCCTGAGACGCCAAACCGCAGTATTGAAGTTGTGGTTCGATGAAGACCCGCGTGGGCTCAGGCTCGCACCTAGACCGGGGGTGCGAGCCTTGCCGTGCAGAATCTCTCAATGCAAAATCAGTGGATCCGTCTGAGCCACCTGGTCTACTGAGACAGAGGGAATCGAAGTGTTCAGCTTGGAATTCATCGTGCTAATCCACTGGTTCGCCAGAATCGCATAGCCGGTGTTCGTAGGGTGAATGCCATCCAGCGAGAAAAGACCACCAAGGAAAGCGGATGTAAGACGCACATTGCCGACTTGATAGCCGTTCGCGGCGATGTTGGCAAACAGGCCGTTCACGTCTACCACGGTTGCTCCCAAGGACTTCGCAGTTGTAGCGATGATCTGGTTGTAGCTTTGAACGGCCTGCTGGGCCTGGGCGATGAGGGCTGCGGACCGGACAGCATAGTTCGAACAAAGGTTCATATCGTTAGTTGTTGGATTCAGAATGTTCGGCACGAGGAAATCCGACGAGGTCACTCCGGCGGGGAGAAACCCGCACTGCGCTTGAAATGCGGGCGCCGGCACGAGAAAGGGTATCGCGGTTACATCGGGAATATTGGCAACGACTACAGTGGCTCCTGTATTCGCGAGGGCTCGGAGTGTAACCGTATATTCGAGGTTGAAGGTAACTGCATCGGTCGGGGGTACCCCGAATGTCAGCACCTGAAGTGCATCATTGTTTCCGAGTGACACCAGGATTGTAGTCGGTTTCAACGCGTGCGCGCAGGCAACAGCGCTAACTATATAGGAATTGGAGCCGGTTGGAATGGGTCCGCAGCCCGGCAAATTGGCAGAAGATATACCCAGAATAACGTCCGACAAGGCGTCGATCGCGTTTGCCGGATTTCCGGGAAATGGATGCGCTAATACGTCCGCAACCGCAAACCCTGGAACAGACAAATTTTTCGCTTGTACCGTCGGATTCTCGCGCTGGCCATTTCCGCTTAAACGCGAAATGCCGGTCGGCGTCAGAATCAGCGCCGGCGGAATCCCCGGGTAGGAGATCAACGGCAGAGGAAGCTGAACCGAGGCCTGCTGAGCAATCAGCGAGGCGAACCCGTGTGTCTGGCCTCCCGGCGGCAAGCCCGATACGCTGTTCGCGTCGAACAGCGAAAAATTTTGGAACCCTGCACTCAAGGAATCGCCAACGACCACGAGGCGGCTGAGATCCACCGTCCTGCTGCCCTGGCTATTCAAGTCCTGAATGTTCTGATCGGCGAATGCCGCAGAAAAAAACGTCAGAGCGCTCGCGAGCGCTACGCGGCTGATGAGCCGTATTCTTACTCTTAGAAAATGCATTTTCTCCCCGAAAGCCCGCTCTTGCTCGTCTGAGCTGCGTGCCAAAGTCACGTTGATTGACGGTGAAAATTCTCTGCCTGTTTCGCCCCTTTAGGGTTTTTCCCAGCGGATCGGTGCCGGCGTGCTGCAGGGTGAACTCCGGCACGTGAACGTTTGGCCGTTGCCAAACCTTCTTCTACTTACACTCACAGCAGGTGATATGCGAGATTACGTTAACCGTTGTACCCTCTTATGAGGGGCCACCCTAGTCCTTGTGGTACATGCAACACCTTCGATCGTAGGCACCCGACACCATCTTGGAGATTCCAATTTCCATATTTGTCAGCAGGTTTGCCCGTCACGGTCAATGAAAGTAAAAGTTTTACGGATTCCTACTTGCAAAGATGGTGTCCGTAATGTCATAAAGGTCTTTCAGTCCTGTTAGTACTAAGCACCTAAGGGAGGGTTCCGAATATCGCGATGAGAACTCCATCTCCGGCTCGCGCATGCTCGCGTCGCTTCGCCTTACTTGCACCCGAGGAAGGTGGCGCGCCCGCCTACTTCTCGCGAGTAAGCGAAGATCATGGTAGGTTTCACAGACTTCTGACAGACATGCAGAAGATGAGAGGTCGAATCTATCTGAACGATGGAGCGATCACGCCCGAAGATTTGACCCCAGACGGCCGCCACGTGATGCGCGGCGACCTCCGCAGTTGGCATCTGCTTTTACTTGGTGAAAGCGAGAGTGTCGTCGGGTGCATGAGGGTGCTCCTGCACCAGAACAACGTACCAGTGAATGCGTTGAGCGCATCGTCATCCAGCCTGGCTCAGTGCGACCGTTGGGGTGCACGCCTGCGCAAGGCCCTGCGTGCGGAACTGGCACGCGCACGCAAGGAGAACGTCTCCTTCTCCGAGGTAGGCGGTTGGGCCCTGGAAGAGGCTTACCGGTGTACTGGTGAAGCCCTACGGATCGTCCTTGCCACCTACAGTCTGGCGCAGCTTCTCGGCAATGCCATCGGCGTTTGCACGGCGACTATGCGGAACGGATCGGCAAAGATCCTGCGAAGGTTAGGGGGACAGTCCGTTGTCTCCGATGGAATCGCACTTCCGCCCTATTTCGATCCTGCATACCGTTGTGACATGGAATTGCTGCGATTCGATTCACGATCTCCGAATCCCCGCTATGCCCAGTGGGTCGAGGAATTGCACTCCGATGTGTTAACTGCGCCTGTAATCTATGCAACGGCCCCTACCAGAGTAGGTAAGATATTCACGTTCCCACTGGCCGAAGATCTTGCCCAGCGCGCTTAACCCTCCCGGGTTTTAAATCACAGGACTGGAGATGGCAGTACCCGAGCCGGATGGCTGTGTCCATCGGGCTCGGAACTATGATGGGCGGGTAGGGTCTCGGGAAGCACATAATCCGGCTGAAACAGGTCGGGATACCACGGTTGTTTCACTGCAATTGTGAGGTAAAAGCCAAACTCATCCTGTTCATATTCTTTCACTTCTGCTTCCACTTCACATCCTTCGGCAATATGCAGTTGAATGCGCGTTCCCGGAGGAATAGGGTCATCACCATGCAACAGACCGCCTGCCTTTGAAACTCCCAGCAGATTCACGCACTGTTCCCGCATTTCTCCGGATTCGGAGTTCCAGGTAATCCTAAGTAGATCAAGGCACGGATTTGTTGCTTCACTCGAGGTAGACATGTCACTGAACCCTCACGAGCATAAATCAGATGCACTCGGAATGCCACTCGCATTTGGTGGATTCCTCGAATCCTGAAAACGAACTTACCTGCGTGCTCCGCGTTTGTACAACGCGCTGAGGGAGTGCCAAAGGCCCGGGCTCAGTGTTTGTCGGTAGGCTGCGTGACTGCCTGGATTCTTCACCAGCCGCCGGTACGCTTCGGGCAGGTTGTGATAGGGGATGCCGGGAAAATAATGGTGCAGTGCGTGGTAGCGGAGCCCCACTGGCGCCCACAACTCGGTCCAAGCGGCTCCCGGTGTGTCAATCGAATCCTGCAGTTGCCCAAAACGATCCAACGGTTCGCCTTCGCTCTCGTAATCGTGAGCGCCAAGAGTGCGAAGTGTGTTGATGAAGCTCGCCACCGCGGAAACCAGAATCCACACCAGGAAGACCCGCCAAGGCATCAGACCAGCTGCCATTGCGGCAATGATCAGCGTCCAGAGCAGCAAAAGAAAGGCACTCTGCATTTCCACCGTATAAACAAGCTTCGGCTCCAACCGGCGCCTGTATTTTGGATTCATGCTTAGCGAAGAGGCATGAACAATTAACCATCGGGTTAATCGGGGAAACGAAAGGGTGAGGGGTGTCAGCACGAGAAAGCGCACCAGCAGAATCACGGGAATGAGAAATGCCTGCAGCGCAAAGATGATCGTCAGCCGGCTGGTCCTGCTGAACGGCAGATATTCGGGATCGTCCGCAGTTCCGTAGCTCGAAAGACTGTGGTGGGACTGGTGCACACCCACATAGATGAAGGACGGCATCAGCATCGGATACCCCAGCAACAGATTCCATGCCCATTCGAATCCGGGCAGTGCGCGCGGATTCAGGTGGCTGATCTCGTGAACAAAGCAAAGCCCCCTGTATAGCGCCAACACGGCAACGGCTGTCGCCAGAATCATACGCGTGGAGAAGAAATCCAGGGTTACTGCAAAGGTAAACGCCGTCCATCCCAGCGCGGACGTCAACACCAAATCAGTCCAGAAACGCAGCGGTTCCGGCCTGTTCAGGCCTCGCAGCAAGACCCGGGCCGCTCGATCTTCAGACTCAAAATCCGCAGCCGTATCCGGCCCTTCCAGGACTCTCTGTTCTGTCATCCAGTAGCACCCCTCCGGTACATCGGAACTGCCACTCCAGAGTGGTGCTGCCGGCCCGGCGTTTGATATCCCGTCGAAAATAATAAGAATTGAACCGATCAATATTTATGACGACAGGATGGGATGATCTGTTTACAAGTGTTTACGGCTTAAAGGCTTCTCCGGCAGTTGCAACGGTTAGCGCCTCTTGCAAGAAAGAATGAAAGAGGCTACTGGAATCGGATTTGGCGAAAATCTCCGCCCAATTCTTTGCCGCGGTGGCGTACGCGGGTTCGAACAATAATTTCTCGAGTGCGGCGCGAAGGCGGCCTTCAGACGCTTCCTCGACGCGTACGCCCAAGCCGGCTCCACTCTCTTCCAGCGTCGCCGTCGAAAGATGCTGGTCGGCATTGCTGGGGATTCCGAGCACGGGCGTTCCCGCGGCCATCGCGGGATAAAGCCCCCCGCTTCCCCCATGGGATACTACGGCGCTAGACACCGCCGCGGTCTCGGTAAATGGAAGCAGGTCCGCTACGTAAGCAGCGTCTCCGGCCGGTCCCAGCGATCTACCGGACGTCGAGACGACGGCCGAGACAGGCAGGCTGGAGAGTGCCCTCAGAAGCGCCGGAAATGCGCGCACCGGGCCCGAACTTCCCAGCGTTACAAAAACCTTGGGCTTGGGATCAGCCACCATTTTTCCCCACCACTCGGGTTTCGCTATCGGTTGAGACCAATTGCATATTCCCACGTAGTAGTGCGTCGCAGGCGCATTTAGGGTCGGCACGAATTCGGGTACATCGGCGTAAAGAACGTAATCTGCGTCCGTATACATCACGCGCAAATCATTCGGCAAGGGCGCCAGTCCAAATGCTTTCCGAACCCGATTCATTTGGCCGACGTGAATCGCATAACTCAGGGGCTCGGTGAGCCGATAGAGGGGTTTCAGAAAGCGCGGAGGCAGCAAACGCGTGATAGGAACTTCGGGCAAAATGGCCCTGTATTTTGCGTAAGGACTCCAATACGCGTTGATCATGGCCGCGTACTTCACACGCTCCAGCCGCGCACTGATAGCGAGCGAGAGCCGCATATCCCCGATTACCAGATCAGGCGCGAACCGTGCAATCAATTCCTGATCCTGCCGGACGTAGGCCCGCAACACGTGCTCCGGAAACATCGGAGCGCCCTTGGCGATATTAGAGAGGAATTGTTCGCCCGGCATGGTTGCCAATTCAGCAACGGGGAACGGTTTAGCTTGGAGATACTTGGAAAACCGGGCAGGTGCGCAGAACAGGATTTCGTATTCGTCCGGATGGACCGACTCTGCCAGAGCAAGCGGCCGGACGAAGTGCGCCATCGTCGCGCCCTCCGCAAAAAACAGAATCCGTTTCCGGGACATGCCTACAATTGTCGCTTGAAATAAAAAAGAACCGCACGGCACCTTGCGGCCCGTGCGGTTCTCGATCCTAGGGATGAGATCAGCTCTTTATGCGCGAACTTTCCGTTTGCCCAGGAATACGGCGACTGCGCCCGCAAACAGCATCGTCAGCGTGCTCGGCTCCGGCACCACAGTGACAACGAAGTCACCAGAGTGCGTGCTCGATACCGAGCCGCCACCTACGATCGTCGATTGGATTTGAGCTGGGGTCTGGCCAGCGATCTGCGTCGTGAAGGCACCCGACCAACTCGCGTTCGGGCCGGACAGATCACGAGCAATACCCATCGCCGAGAGCGATACCGAAGTTCCCGTCGATGTCGGGGCCAGGATGAACGGCGAATTTGCCACGACGGAGCAAGCAGGAAGATTCGGATTCAATACGGTGGCGCAGCTCGTGTTGGTTACTCCGGGCCCGAGCTGGGTAAGGTCGAAGTGCAGATTCGGATTTCCCGAGAATGTCATAAAGTCCGGAATTGTCGCCGGTGGGCCTGCGACGAGGTCGAGGATCTGACCCGGCGTGCTAGGTCCAAGGGTCCCGGTTGTATAGGTGATGTTAGTGTTTTGTCCCGTCTGAATGCATCCGAACCCTCCTCCGACCGGTAGGGTCCAATCAATAGTGGTCAAAGTCACAATTACTCCGCCACCCGCGCAGTTGGCAGTGTCAAGATGCCCGACCACCGCTGCTGAGGCGGTTGGTATCAATGCGGCCAAGCTGGCTGTCGCGAGAGCAATCAAGAAGCGTCTCATGTAGTTTCCTCCGTAAGTAGGCGAATGTCCTTCGCTCTACCTTGCAGAAGAATAACACGGATCTAAGGTGATTCACCGACAAGATCTACTTAGAATGTGGGGTATGTCACCGTCACATGAGTGTCACCTGTACCCACAAATACGCTTTAAACTAGTTTTACTAGACCGGAAGTACTAGTTTAGCAGAATTCAGTCGAGTTTTCCCCCAACTTCGTCCTCAGGTGCTGAATACCCCACCTTCGCACCCCCCAGATAAACCTTTGTTACTAAAAACCTCGGTAGGTTCCCTTACGGTTCCTAAGAAAAAGTGCTCGTGCAGGGGGCACTACAGGGCACCGATCTCTAATACAGGAAGCATCTATGGCTCTTTATCCACGCGTGAGAACTAGCACACTCTTTGCGAACAAGCTGGATTCGGCGAATCGAAAATTGATTCTGCTAGCGCCTGGGTCTGGTGAGATTCCAGCGAAATTCGATCAGTCCGTGTATGACGCGAAGCTCTACGATGACCTTCTTGCAGGAATGCAGCGTCTTCGCGGCAGTGTCTATCTGGAAGACGGCGCGATCAGTGCGAACGAATTAACGGCGGACGGCCGCCACCTCTCGTCCGCGGATTCGGAAGCTTGGCACGTGCTTGCCGTCGACAACACAGGACGTGTCTGCGGCTGTGCGCGCTACCTGTCGCACGATAACTCTACCTCGTTTCATGACCTGGTATTAAAGAGCTCGGCTCTCGCTCAGGATCCTCAATGGGGAGGCCGGCTACAAGCGGCGGTTGAGTCAGAACTCGCCTTGGCTCAACGAATGGGCGTGCCTTACGTAGAAGCTGGCGGTTGGGCTCTGGACGAATCGGCCCGGTGCAGCTCTGAGGCGCTCCGGATCGCACTGGCCAGTTATGCGCTCGCCCGGAATCTCGGGGGGTGCGTGGGAATCAGCACCGTGACCGTGCGCCACTGCTCAGCGAGCATCCTCCAGAAGCTCGGTGGACAATTTCTGGAACATAACGGCGTTGCAATGCCGCTCTATTACGATCCGCAGTACCAATGCGACATGGCGATGTTGCGATTCGAATCGGGCATGGCGAATCCGCGCTATGAGATGTGGATCGAGGCGCTTCGCGCGCATTTCCGCACCGTCCCCGTCATCTCCCGCCACTGCTCCGGTAACTCCTGGCTGACACTTCCACAACATCGATTTGCATGCGCTTAGCTGATTACACCGCTGAGATAATGACCGCTGGGAGGGCCTCTGTGCAGCATCAGGCTTTAGAAACAGCGATCACAAAATGGCAATCTTTGATCGGATCGGAAAACGTAATTACCGATCCCACAAAGCTCGCCGCAGCGGGAACAGCTACTTTTAGAACAGTTTCGAACGTTCAGGCAATCCTTCGTCCCGGTTCGCGGGAGGAAGTCCAGTTTTGCGTACGTGTGGCGAGTGAAACACGGACACCGCTCTATCCGGTGAGCACGGGGAAAAACTGGGGATATGGCTCGAGCGCCCCGACTTCAGATGCCTGCCTCATGCAGTTGCATCGCCTCAACAGGATCCTCGATTTTAATGAAGATCTCGGCTACGTAACGGTTGAGCCGGGCGTTACACAGCAGCAGCTTTACGATTTCCTTCGGGAGCGCAACTCGCGCCTGTGGATCGACGCCACCGGCGCCAGCCCGGACTGCAGCATCATTGGC
Organism: uncultured Solibacteraceae bacterium; assembly: GCA_964464925.1. Lineage (GTDB taxonomy): Bacteria > Acidobacteriota > Terriglobia > Bryobacterales > Bryobacteraceae > CAYXLI01. Next base: position 115,782 of record CAYXLI010000011.1, read on the forward strand.
AATACCCTGGAGCGTGGTTTCGGACACACCCCTTACGGCGATCACTTCGCCAACGTCTGCGGACTCGAAGTCGTGCTGGCCAACGGCGAGGTTGCGGATACGGGTTTTTCGCGCTTTCCCGGTGCGAAGGCCGGTCCGCTGTACCGCTGGGGAATCGGTCCTGTTCTGGACGGTCTTTTTTCGCAGTCCAATCTCGGCATCGTCACGCGAATGACGGTGTGGCTAATGCCGGCTCCGGAGTACTTCCAGGCCTTCTATTTCCGCTGTGAAGAAGAGGAAGACCTGCGCGGCATCATCGACACGCTTCGGCCCTTGCGGATGAACGGCACGCTCCGGAGCACGATGCACATTGCCAACGACTACAAAGTTGTATCCGCAATTCAGCAATACCCCTGGGAAGAGACAGGCGGCACCACGCCCTTACGTCCGGAAGCGATGCCGCCATTGCGGAAGAAGTTCAACTGCGGCGCCTGGAATGGTTCCGGAGGGCTGTATGGCACGCGAGGACAGGTGGCAGAAGCCCGCAAGCTGGTTAAGCAGGCACTTCGCGGAAAGGTCAGCAAGCTGCAATTCCTCGACGACCGCAAGTTGGAGCTGGCAGGCCGTTTCGCCGGCCCTTATAGCGCGATAACCGGCTGGGATCTCAGCCGCGCCCTCGAACTGGTCCGCCCTGTTTACGGCCTGATGAAGGGGATACCCACCGATCAGCCGCTCCGCAGTTGCTATTGGCGCAAACGGCGCATCCCGGAAAAAATTGACATTGACCTGGACGGCTGCGGGCTCCTGTGGTGCTCGCCAATTGCGCCTGCCACGGGTGAGCATGCGCTCGCAATTTCGCGGCTGACCTACCAGGTTCTTCTCTCGTACGGTTTTGAGCCGATGATTTCCATCACTTTGCTGACGGAACGTACCATCGGCGCCGTGATCACCATCAGCTATGACCGCGAAGTGCCAGGTGAGGACGAAAAAGCGCTCGCCTGCCATTCGGAATTGCTGCGGACGTTGAACGGGAACGGATACTTCCCCTACCGCCTGAGCCTGGCCTCCATGGACCAGATGCGCGGCGGAGGGGGATACAACCAGTTGTTAAAAATCCTGAAGGAGGCACTCGACCCGGACGATATTATTTCGCCGGGCCGGTACGAATAGAGAAATGGCGTCCTGCACCGTATGCAGCCTATGCGAGCGTCCCGGAACTTTGGACGAGGCAATCGATAAGGGACAGGTTCCCTGCAACGTCCGGGAATTCAAAACCAAACGCTTTACGCTATGGCGCTGCACCGGGTGCGACACGCTTCATTGTGCCGAAGATGCCGACCTCCCTGTTTACTATGCCAACTACCCGCTGAAACAGCAGAAGGTGATGTTCAATGAGAAGGTCGGCTATGCCAATCGCCTGAAGCTTCTCGAGCGTCAAGGGATTGAGAGGGCAGACAGGATCCTGGATTACGGCTGTGGAGCGGGACTGTTCCTCGATTTTCTGAAAGAGAACGGCTACACCAACGTATCCGGCTATGATGCGTTCGTTCCGAAATACGAAGACACTGCGCCCCTAAACGAGACGTACGATGCAGTGGTGTCTTATGACGTGATTGAACACGACGAGGATCCGGGCGACTTCCTGGCTCGCGTTTCTGCTCTGGTTCGCCCGGGCGGGTTGCTCGTAATCGGCACGCCGCGCGCGGAGGAAGTGGATATCAATCGAATTGGCGATCCGCAGTTGCACGTCCCCTATCATCGGCACATCCTCTCGGAAAAGATCCTGCTATCCCTCGCGGCCGGACATGGGCTGACGCCGGAACACATCTATCGGCGCTCTTTCTACGACAGCTTGTATCCCACAGTGAATTCGCGATTTATGTGGCGCTACATACGTGAGAACGATGGCCTGCTGGATGCGGCGGTCGAGCCTCCCAACACAAGCGCTGTGATGCGGTCCCCCAAGCTGGTTTTCCTGGCCTTCTTCGGCTATTTGTTTCCGCGCGGGGACAACATGCTGGTCAGTTTCCGGAAGGCTTAAGAACAAGCGGGAGACGCTGTCCGCGAGCCAAGGTCGCCAGCCATGCGAGCACCAGGCCGGCAATCCATCCTCCCAAAGCGGTAACCCAGACCGCAGGACGCGTGTCCTCGGGCAGCGCTGCGGGATCCAAAACCTCCAGCGCCGGGCCTTGCTGCCGAACCTCCAGGCTCTTCATCAGCTCCGCCTCCGCGGCCTTGGCGCTCGCCTCCTCATACCGGCGGCGAGCGATGTCGGCATCCAAACGAAACCGCTCCGTGGGCCGGCTTTCCCGTTCAACGGTTCGCAAAGCGGCCAGTCTCTCCTCCCACTCCCTTCCGGCAACAGTGGTGCGGTCCTGCATGAACTGCAGCGTGAGCACGGCTTGCGTCGTCCGGTCTCGCACATACTGCTGCATGATCCGGCTGACCAAATCGGCCGTGATCTTCTGGGCAAGGATGCGATCCGGGTAAGTGACTGAGATCTGCAGCGTTTCCCCTATCAGCGGGCTGATCCGTATGTCTTCCCGCAGTCTCTGTGCGACATCAACTAAAGGCAAACGCGGGCCCTCACCTGGATACAGATTGAAAGTGCGGATGATGTTCATGAGATTCCCGCGGGAAATAGCCGTTTGCAGACTAGACGCGAGGATGCGATCTGTCGCCGTATTCGCCGCTGGTACGAATCGCTCCGGAACCTGGGCAGGAACGGTCCGTATGGTCGCAGTCGACGTCCAGGGTCTGTGCTGCCATGCGATTCCTCCGACGGCGCCGAGCAGGAGTCCGGCCAGCCCGCCGGACAGTAGAAGATACTTGTTTCTTGCGGGCATACCGTCATACCTCCGCCACGCCGGGCCTCCCTCGCGACGCGGCAGCAAGGGCGGCCAACCAGCCCAATGCCGCTCCGAGCATGAAGCCGAAGAGAGCGCAAACGAGGAAGGGCGGCCGCCAGTCGGCCGGCAGCGATGCCGGATCCAAAACCTCGAGCAGAGGGCCCTGTTGGCGGACTTCGAGGTTCTTCATCGCGTCTGCGTCGGCTAATTTGGCGCTCACCTCTTCGTAGCGCCGTCGTGCAATATCGGCATCCAACTGGAGCCGCTCCGCCGGGCGCCGTTCCCGCTGAGCGGTCCGTAGCGCAACCAAAGCTGCCTCCCACTCCCTTGCCGCAGCATCCGTCCGGTCCTTCATAAATTCCAGCGTCAGCAACGCTTGAACCAGGCGTGTGCGAGAGTGCTCGCTCATAATGCGGCTAACGATATCTGCTGCGATCTTTCGTGTCATGGCGGGGTCAGCATACGTGAAGGAGATTTCGATCGTATCGTTTTGAAGCGGTTTCACCCGTACATCCCGGCGCATTTGCTGAATGACGTCATTCATTGGCATTCGTAAGCGGTCTACCGGGTAAAGGTTGTAGGTGTTGATGATGTTTGTCAGATTGCCGCGGGAAAGCATTAACTCTGTAATGCCCGGAAGGATGCGATCCGTACTGAGGTTCGATGCCGGTACGAAGCGGTCAGGAATCATCGAAGGGACGGTTCGAATGAGGGCTACGGATGTGTACGGCTTGCGCTGCCAGGCGAGTCCGACCACTGCGCCGAGCACGAGTCCCACCAAAGCCCCATAGAGCAGCGGACGTCCGTGTTTCATGAGGTTTTCCCCCGAAATGAGATTTGCAACCAGCCCGGCCATTTCACGGGTGCAAAACCGGAAGTACGCGCCACCACCCCCGGCCCGTGCGTCCTCACGTGCCTGATCGAACACCTCGAGCATTTCTTCTCCGAAGCGTGAACGCACGCCTGATGGATAAAGGCGCAGAAGCAGCCGGTAGACAACGCGCATCATGCCTTTGCCTCCTGCAGCCGCGCCCGGCCGACGTTCGCAAGGTGCCCGATGCGCTCCACTTCCTCCGCAAACACGCCGAGTCCGGCTGGAGTGAGTTCGTACGCCTGGCGGTCGCGGGTGGGTTGCTTCTCTGCAAAGCGCCGGATCCAGCCGTCAGTCAGCAAGCGCCGTAATGCGCCGTAGAGTGTTCCGGTGCTTAGGCGCACGCGTCCTTCGCTGAGTGACTCCACGTCCTGCAGGATTGCGTAACCATGGCGGGGGCCGGCGGCCAAACTGGAGAGGATCAGGAAGACCTGCTCGGAAAGAGGACCTGTATCATTTCGCGCAGCGACATGTCGCACGACGACATATTAGGCCAAATCTTTCCGCAGGTCAATGATCTTTTTAGCGGCCGGAGGTGGCTGGCGAGGATGTGCGCAGCTTGAGGATCAACCGCATGACACGCATCTCGATATCGTCGCGCACTCTTCGGTAGGCGGTCTCGTCCAAACCATACGGATCCGGGACAGCCCAGTTCTCAACCTGCAGATTACGATTCGCAGGCAACGCCTGGCCCGACATGTTCACCAGCAGGTCTACCCGTTGCAGGTCCATTTCGTCCAGGCTCTTCGGACGGTGTTCGCCAAGAGCCACGTTCTTCTCCGCGAGCACCTGCCTGGTGAATGGCGTCGTTGTGATGGCGGGGGAAAGCCCGGCGCTTGAGGCCTGCAGCACGTCGGCGCCGTACTTATTAGCCAACGCCTCTGCCATAGGGCTACGACAGATGTTTCCGATACAGACAAACAGGATTTGCTTCTTACGCGGCTTCATCGATCTTGCTCAGGAACTTTTTGTGGACGCGCGGGTCGGCGGTCAGCTCGGGGTGGAATGTCGCCACCATGTGGCGGCCTTGCTCCACAAGCACCGGATCTCCATTGTACGTCGCCAGGACCTTCGCATCGCCCGATACCTTGCGGATAATGGGGGCGCGAATGAAGACCGCCTCCACTTCCCCGCCCTCCAGTTCTGTGGGAATGTGCACGACACGCGAATCGAGCTGACGCCCATAGGCATTGCGCTGCACATCGATGTCCATTAGCCGCAGCGACTCCTGCTCAGGGTTCGTGACGTGCTGCGCCAGCAGGATGGCCCCGGCGCAGGTGCCGAAGATCGGCTTCTTCCCGCCGAAGTTCCGAAGTGGCTCCTTGAGTTCCATCGTGTTCAGCAGCTTCAGCATCGTAGTGCTTTCGCCGCCGGGAATCACGAGGCCGTCCACCGACTCAAGATCTGTGGCAGTGCGGACCTCCACAGGATCCGCACCCGCGTTCTGCAATGCTTTGAAGTGCGCCTCGAAATCGCCTTGAAGCGCCAGCACTCCCACCCTCTTCATTACCAGCCTCGTGTGGCCATCAGTTCCGCTTCGGGCAGCTGCCGGACGTCCAGACCCGGCATACCGATGCCAAGGCCTTCGCTCGCTTCCAGCAGTTTCACCGGATCTTTCCAGTACGTCGTGGCCTTCACGATCGCACGGGCACGCGCATCCGGATCGTTCGACTTGAAGATCCCGGAGCCGACAAAAACGGATTCGGCACCGAGCGCCATGACCAGCGCCGCGTCTGCGGGAGTCGCAATGCCACCCGCGGAGAAGTTCGGAACCGGGAGCTTGCCGTTCTTCGCTACCCACTCCACCAGCTCAAACGGCGCCTGCAGCTTCTTCGCTTCGGCAAACAACTCGTCGGTGGACATAGTGGTGAGAGCGCGCATTTCCTTCATGATGGTGCGCATGTGGCGAACGGCTTCGACGATATTGCCCGAACCCGCTTCTCCTTTGGTGCGGATCATGGCCGCACCTTCCGTAATGCGGCGGAGCGCTTCGCCGAGGTTGCGGGCACCGCACACGAACGGGACTTTGAAGTCGCGCTTATCGATATGGTTTTCTTCGTCGGCCGGCGTAAGCACTTCGCTCTCGTCGATGTAGTCGACTTCGAGCGCTTCCAGGATACGGGCTTCCGTGAAGTGCCCGATGCGTGCTTTGGCCATGACCGGAATGCTGACCGCACTCATGATCTCGCGGATGATGCTGACCGGCGACATTCGCGCCACGCCGCCTTCCTTACGGATATCTGAAGGCACGCGTTCAAGCGCCATAACCGCGGCGGCACCTGCCTTCTCGGCGATGATGGCCTGCTCGGGATTGACGACGTCCATAATCACGCCACCCTTCAGCATCTCGGCCAAACCGATCTTCAAACGAAATTGCTCATTGAGAATCATCCTGACTTCCTTTCCTGTTCTTACCCTGTTCAGACCATGGCCGGCGCCGCGTCAAACGTGACGGCGGAGCGGAGCCGCTTACTTTCCTCGTTGATGACCTTGCCGAGCGTGGCGAGGCCGAATTCGATTTGCTCCGGCGATAGACCGCCGAAGCTGAGCCGGAGCGAACCGGGCTCGTAATGAGAAATAGAAAAATGCTTGCCCGGGAGGTAATCCACGCGCTCGCGCTGCGCGAGCGGCAGCAGTTCATTCGCGTCGAGAGGTTCCGCCAGGCGCACCCAGAGGCTCATGCCTCCGCGCGGGCGGCTGAAATGCGTGCCGGCGGGGAGATGTCGCGAGCAGGCGTCCAGCGCCGTATGCAGACGTGCCGCGCCCATCGCACGAACACGCCGCAGATGTTGTTCCAGGCGCCCGGATTCGGCAAAGCGCAGCAGGATCGCCTGCGACAGATGATCGCTATGAAGATCGCACCACTGTTTCGTCTCGGTCAGCTTTGCGATCAACGGCCGGGCGCCGATAATCCATCCGACTCGCAGACCGGGAAAAGCGACCTTGGAAAAGCTGCCCAGTTGAAGCGTGCCAGAGGCGAAGCTTTTCAGCGTCGGAAAGGGTTCGCCCTCGTACAGCAAGTCTTTATATATGCAGTTCTCGACCAGCAGCGCGCCCGATTGCTCGATGATGCCTGTAAGCCGTTCGCGCCGTTCATAGGGCAGGGTGGCTCCCGTCGGGTTCTGAAAGTCGGGTGTAACCACGACCATTCGCGGCCGCTCCGCCGCGAGGACCCGCGCCAGATATTCAAGATCGAGCCCGTCTTCCCCTACCGGAACTCCAATGAGGCGCGCACCGACTCTCGAGAATACGTTCTTCAAGCCGTGGTAAACAGGATCCTCTAAAACCACAGGATCAGCAGGGCCAACAAAGGCACGCTGCAGCATATCGAGTGCCTGCTGGCAGCCGCTAGTAATCAGGATGTCGTCGTCCGGACCGGCGCTTCCTGCCGACCGGGCACGTTCCAAAAGGTAATGACGTAAAGGGCCATAACCGCTTGGGGATCCGAGTTGCAGGATAGACCCGACCTGATTCGTCTGAATCACCTCTGTTGCGGTAGCCCGGAACTCATCGATCGGAAACTGGTCCTCGGCGGGGCGTGAAGAGGCAAAACTGATGTTGGCTGTGACCGGTGCGGCGGCAAATTCGCCATCATATTGAACAAAGCTGCCCCGGCCGACCTCGCCGCGGATCAGCCCTTCCTCCTCCAATAAGGAGTAGGCTGCGGATACAGTGGTCCGGTTCAGTCCAAGCTCAACAGCCAATTCCCGGGTGGGAGGCAGACGGTCTCCATTACGAACCGAACCCATTCTGATAGCAGATCGAATCTGCTCATAGAGTTGGCGGTAGAGTGGCTGCTCGGAGGCGGGGTCTAATTGGCTGGTCTGCAGGCCAAGCATCTGGCATAAACATACCATATTGGACTGATTGGCACAAGCCAATTTAGCAGCAGAGCTGTGAGCTCACACTGCGGGCGAGGGCTGCTGATACAATCGAGCCGAATGCTGCGGCAGCTCCTCACGTTACTCATTCTGTTGCTGGTGACGGTCTCTCTTGCTGTTCCGGCCAAGAAGAAAAAAAAGGGCGACGAGCAAGGTTACGTTCTGCCGCCGATCGTGGATGGATCCACTAAGAAGAAGAAAAAGGCCGAAGAAGAGACTCAGGCTCTGCCTCTTCCCAAAGACCTGCCCGGCGTTGTTATCGGGGAGGTGCAGCGCCTCACCTTCACGGTATCGCCTCTTTCCGGCAAGGGGCTCCTATCGGCACAGGTACGGGAAGCATTGCGTGCGACGTTGGCGCAAAACAGGGGCGGCACCGTGCTGAAACTCCGGGCTTTTGTGGCCGGCTCCGGAGACCTGCGGCGCGTGGCGACGTTGGTGAGCGAGACGTTTACCGAGAAGAAACTCCCGCTACCGGTTTTGACCACTGTTCAAGTGGGAGCGCTGCCGCTCGAAAACGCGCAGGTCGTCATAGAGTCGATCTCTTCCGATCGGAAGGCTCAGAATGAGAATGGGGTTGCCTTTATCTCAGGGCAGGCCACGACCACCAAGGATGCCGCGACACCGCTTCTGAAGGCGGCAGAAGATGCAGGCGTGGACGCGAAGGACGTTTTGCGCGTGACGTGTTATCTGAATACGTACGACAAACTGGCCGACGTGAAGCACCAGATCGAAACCTCCTTTCCGCAAGCGGCGGCGAATTTCATTCAATTGCAGCGCGGGACCATTCTGGACTTTGTGGAATGCGAGGCAGCGGCGGCTCTGCGCCAGACTCCGGCCAAGCCGGTCGTGTTCGTCGGCGCGAAGGAAGGCAGCTATTCCCAGGCAGCGTTAGTAGCGCCGGGAAAGATCGCGATTACCGGCGAACAGCTAGGGTTCCATCAGCAGGACGAGGATGTGAAGCTGGCATTCAACCGCATGGGCAAGACGCTGGAGAGCGCAGGTTCCAGCTACAAGCATGTAGCAATGATTCACACCTATTCGCTGACGCGCAAGGCCGCCGAACAGATTCGCCGAATCCGGTTCGATTATGTGGACAAGGTCAATCCGCCCGCGAGTACTCTGCTGCTGTTCGAAGGACTGCCATCCTTAGACGCCAGCTTCGCGTTTGATCTGATGAGCGTGGTTCCTCAGTAATTCCTCTGCATAGAGGGCTCCCGCCGGATCGTCCTCGTGCTTGAAATAGCAGTACACGTCACGTCCCTCCGAAAGCCACGTTTCGATCGCCTGGTGATGTTCGGCGCGCTCTTCCGGTGAATACGCCGGCTTGCGAAGCCGAAGGTAAACGAAGGACGCGGTGATGACACGCGGAATCTCGAGTTTCTCCGATTCCGCAACACACAACGCGATCTCATTCTCTTTCAGGAGCGCGTAGACTTCGTCAGAGAGCCAGGACGGGTTCCGGAACTCGAATGCGTAGCGGATGTTTTGTGGAAGCGTGGAGAGAAATTCCCGCAACAGGGCAAGATCCGCTTTGAAATTCGGCGGCAGTTGGAACAGGATCGGACCGAGCCGATTGGCTTCCCTAAGCGGTGCGAGCGAATGGAGGAAAACCTGAGTGAAATCGTCGGAATTTCTGAGCCGCTGTATGTGGGTAATCTTCTGATGGGCTTTCGGAGAAAAGTTGAAAGTCGCCGGGGTCTGAGCCATCCAGCCTTCCAGGATTTTTTGCGAGGCCAGCCGGCGGAAGGTGAAGTTCGCTTCGACACTATTCAAACGGGATGCGTAGTATGCGAGGAACTTAGCCGCCGGAAGTTTAGCAGGATAAAAATCCGGCTTCCAGGAAGCGTAAGCAAATCCGGATGTCCCGGCGAAGAGATTGGCCATATGGGTAGCAGTGTACTGAATCCGCCGATACAAAAAAACTTTCCATGGACCCCATAGAGGGTTTGCATAAACAAACTGTTGACAGTGAGTGCGGTAGTCCTTAACCTGTTTAAAACGTAAGTGGTGCTTCTCATCATAAGAAGTTCACGTTTGGGGGACCAATGAGAATCAGAAGTAGCGCCATAGCAACGCTTACCGTGCTGCTATTCACTGCCGCCTTACTCGGCCAGGCATTCTCCTCGCTCACCGGCAGCGTTACGGATCCTTCCGGCGCCGTAGTGCCGAGAGCCCAGATTGTGTTGGAAAACATAGACACCAACGCTAGGCGTGAAGTGCAGTCCAACGAAGCCGGTTCTTACACGATCACCCAAGTGCCGCCCGGCAACTATCGCATACGCGCAAAGGCAGCCGGCTTCGCCGACGTCCTTGTCAACGATGTGAGCCTACAGGTGAATACGCCCGCAACACTCAACCTCTCTTTCGAAAAGATCGGCACTGTGGCCGAGACTGTTTCCGTTAGCGCCGAAGCCGTGCAGATTAATACGACGGACGCTTCCATCGGCAATGCCATAGGAACGAAGGCGGTGATTGAGCTGCCGTTTTTCGCTCGCAATGCGGCGGGACTGCTCGCATTCCAACCGGGTGTCACCAACATCCAGACCGGGAATACGGACTACGTAGGCGCAAATCCTATAAGCCAAGGCGGCGGGACAATCGATGACCGCAACGGCGCGGTGAACGGGGGAAAGAGCGATCAATCCAACATTACCCTCGATGGAGTGGATGTAAACGATCAACAGAGCCGCCGGGCGTTTAAGAGCGTGCTTCGCGTGACTCTGGATTCGGTGCAGGAATTCCGCACGATCACATCCAATGCAAATGCCGAGTTCGGACGCAGTTCGGGCGCACAGGTTGCGCTTGTGACCAAGAGCGGCACGAATGACTTACACGGCTCGCTTTACGAATATCACCGCAATACCATCACGGCGGCGAACGATTTCTTCAATAACGCCTCCGGGGTGAAACGACCGGCGCTGTTGATCAACGTGTTCGGCGGGTCCGTGGGTGGCCCGTTGAAGAGGAACAAAGCGTTTTTCTTTCTGAATTACGAAGGCCGGCGTGACGCTAGCGCGTTGAGCGCAACACGCACCGTTCCCTCTGAGAAGCTCAAGGCCGGCACGCTACAGTACCTGACCATGGCGGGCGGCGTGGCAGAACTGAGCCCGGAGCGCCTGAAACAGATTGATCCATTGGGCATTGGACCTAACGCAGCATCACTCGCTTTGTTTAAGCAGTATCCGGTTGGCAACGACCCGTCTCTGGGTGACGGCCTGAACACGATCGGGTACAGATTCACGGCCGGCCAGCACACCAAATTCGACACGTACATCGCCAAGTTCGATTACATGCTGGATTCCGCAGGCAAACACCAGCTTTTCTGGCGCGGCAATCTGCAGAACGACCACTCAAGCGGAATTCCACAATTTCCGGGGCAGCCGCCAAACAGTGTCGGACTGGATAACAGCAAAGGTCTTGCCGCCGGCTACACATGGATTGCAAAGTCGAATCTGGTGAGCACGACGCGGTACGGTTTCACACGACAAGGGACCGAGAGCACCGGCATTCAAACGGCGTCGCCCGTGACCTTCCGCAACTTCAGCACGATCTACGGTCTGACTCGCGGCATTAGCCGGATCATTCCTGTTCACAACATCACTCAGGATTTTGCGTACACCCTGAATGTCCACGATATCCGCATCGGCGGTGTTATGCGCTTCACTTCGAACCAGTCGATCAATTTCGACAAAGCATATAATCTCGCCACAACCAACGTATCGTGGCTGCGCGGAACGGGAGCCGATCTGCAAACCGGCGTCGGCGACCTGAGCCCGCGTTTCCGGACTTCCTACGGAGACGCGATGGTTGCACTGTTAGGAATCGTGACCCAGGGCAATGGTAACTACAACTACGACGTTCAGGGAAACCTGCTACCGACCGGTACACCGGTCCGCAGGACCTTCAAGAACGAAGAGTACGAGATGTACGCGCAGGACTCGTGGAAGGTGACGCGCGCGCTGACAGTGACGTATGGACTTCGTTATTCCTTGATGCCGCCGGTGTATGAAGCGAATGGCGTTCAGACATCGGCCAACGTCCGGCTCGGCGACTGGTTTAATCAACGGGGCGCGCTTGCGCAGCAGGGCAAGCCGCAGACCGATGCGGGACTGATCACGTTCAATCTGGCCAACAGCCCGCAGGGCCGGCCGCTCTACGACTATCACAAGAAGAACTTCGCTCCGCGTCTTGCTTTGGCCTATTCTCCGAACGCAGATAGCGGCCTCTCGAAGTTCCTGTTCGGTGGTCCGGGCAGAACCTCGATCCGCGCCGGTTTCGGGATGTTCTATGACCTTTTCGGCCAGGGTTTGATGCGCGCCGCCGATTCTACTTTGTTCGGTCTCTCTTCCAGCCTGACCAACCCATCCGGTGTGCAGACTGCAGCAACGGCGCCGCGTTTTACCGGCTTTTTCAATGTACCGGGCCAGTTGGTGCGTCCGGCTCCGATCGTGAAGTTTCCCGTGACGTATCCTATTTCCGGCGCCGGAAGCTTTGCGATCACCAACAGCATCGACGATACGATCAAGCCACCTTACACGATGAACCTGAACTTCAGCATCCAGCGCGAACTAGGCGGCGGATGGCTGGTGCAGGGTGCATACGTAGGACGGCTTTCCCGCCGCTCTCTTGTGTCCAGGGACCTCGCGATGCCCACTGACCTGAAGGATCCCCAGTCCGGCCAGACTTACTTCCAGGCGGCAACCCAACTTGCTGCGTACGTCAAAGGAAAGGTTCCGACAGCGAACGTGCCGAAGCTTCCGTTTTGGGAGAACTTCTGGTCGAATGCGGCCACCGGCGACCTGACGGCAACCCAAGTGGTTTACAACTCCTTCAAGTTATATCCGAACGACTGGACATCCGCACTGGCGGATTTGGATGAGTTCGCCTCCCCTACTTGTGGGCGGCTGGGTTGTAATGCCATGTTCAATCCGCAATTCTCGGCTCTCGGAGCGCTTAGTTCTATTGGCACCGGCAGCTATCATGCGATGCAGTGGACAGTCCGCAAGCGGTTCGGCGGAAGCCTGTTGTGGGACCTGAACTATACCTGGTCGAAATCCATTGACATCAGCTCCAATTCGGAATATTCGCAAGGGCCGAACGGTCCTTCGACCATCGGCTATGCGGGGTTCCTGGTGAACCCGTGGAACATCGGCCAGCGGCGGGGCGTTTCGGACTACGACATGACTCACCTGATCAATACGTTCGCGGTTTGGGAAGCGCCATTCGGCCGCGGCAAGAAGTTCGGCAGTTCTGCAAACGGCCTCGTAAACGCGCTGGTTGGGGGCTGGCAGATTGCGCCCACCCTCAGTTTAGGATCGGGACTTCCGGTTAGCGTCGGCAACGGACGCAACTGGCCGACGAATTGGAATATTACCGGGTGGGCTACCGCAATTAATCCCGTAACGGTAGCCACCGGCGTCACAAAGAATGCGCCCTCCATTGCCGGCGCGTCGGGTGTCAACCTGTTCTCCGATCCCGCGACAGCTATCAAGTCATTCGACTACACGTTTCCGGGTCAGACCGGTACCCGCAATCCGGTCCGCGGCGACGGTCCTTTCGCCATCAACCTGGGCGTGAGCAAACGTTTCCAGATGCCATGGAAGGAGAGCCATCGCCTGCAGATTCGCTGGGAGACGTTCAATCTAACCAATTCAGCCCGGTTTGACGTGAGCAGCTTGTCACTGGATCTCGGAAATACGGGTACGTTCGGCAAATACTCGAGTCTACTGGGCAGCCCACGCCAGATGCAATTCGCGGCGCGATACGAATTCTAAAAAAAACGCCCCGGTTCGGGACTAACGATGATGTTCGGAGAGGTTCGCCGCGGTCTGTGCGAATGCCGGAGCCAACAGGAAGGCTACTGCGTAGCGGTGGCGCGCCATGCTTTCAACTCCGCCTGCAACTGCCTCGTGACGTCAGGGTATTCCTGGGCGATATTGCGCCGTTCCTGCGGGTCCTTCACGACGTCATAGAGGAAGTGATTCACGCCCATGTGAAGGAGTTTGTATTCTCCGCGCATCGCGGCATACATGTCTCCGCCTTCGGTCTGCCATTCCCAAAAGATCGTTCGTTCGGGAGCTTTCTTACGGCCGGTCCAGACATCCAGCATGTTCTCCCCGTCGACCTTCCAAGAAGGATCCGGCGCGAGCGTGGCGGCTGCCATGAGAGTGGGCAGCACATCGGTCATGTGCATGATCTCTTCAGACCGCTTGCCCGCTGGAATGTTGTTCCGCCACCTTACGAACGCGGGCATGCGGATGCCGCCCTCTTCCAAACTGCGTTTCTGCCCGCGGAATGGCCTGTTACTGTCGTGGTAATTGGCCGCGCCCTCATTACCCTTTTCAAAAGTCGCGCCGTTATCGCTGGAGAAAACCACGATCGTGTTCTCGGCCAGACCGGCGTCATCAATCGCCTTGGCGATGCGCCCGATGGCAGCATCGAGACGGTGGATCATGGCCGCGTACGTGGCGTTGTAAGGCTTGGCCGGATTCTTTTCCTTGAACTTGCCACGGTACCGGGCGACTTCCTCCTCCGGTGCCTCAATCAGGAAATGCGGTTCAATGAACGCCGAATAGAGAAAGAACGGATTGCGCTTGTTGGCCTCAATGAACTTGATGGACTCATCCGCAACCAGATCCGCGCTATATCCGGTGACTGGCACCGGATCCCGTCCGCGAAACAAAGTCTTCGGAAAATGTTCCCACGCGGCGCGGGCATCCAAATAGCCGAACGTCTGATCGAAGCCTTGATCCAGCGGGTGAGTGAAAGTTCCGTCTTTCAGGACGCCGTGATGCCATTTGCCCGCAAGCGCGGATTTATATCCGAAAGGCTTGAGGGCCTCCGCGATAGTCACTTCGGATTTCGGCAGGTCTGTATTATTATTTCGAACGGTGTTGTGAATTGTGTACTTGCCCGTCAGGAGACAGGCGCGCGAGGGCGCGCACAGCGGCGACGCGGTATACCAACGGTTGAAAATAGTGCCCTGCGCGGCGAGCCGGTCCAGGTTAGGCGTTTCCCAATCTTTGCGGCCATTGAAGCCGACGTCGCCGAAGCCCAGGTCGTCGGCAAGGAGCATTACGAAATTGGGCCGCCGGATTTCCTGGGCCCAGTTCAAAAACGGACCGAGCGTTCCGCCTGCCAGCAGACGCACCGCATCTCTACGGTTCCACATAGCGGTATGGAAAGCATAACATGTCATACAGCAAATCCTTTATGCGCTCCGGAATTTTGGTACATGGCTCGAACCACCTGATTGTGAACGGTCCCCGGCCGTCGCTGGAACAGGCGCGGAAACTGATCAAGGCCTGGGAATTCCCGGAAATCGGCGAGGTACCGGAGACCGGCGAGTGGAGCATAAAGACCAAGGAGTACCGGGAACAACTGCAATGGGCTTTCGTACTCGATCACAGTGAGCCACACACGGAAGCGGTTCGTGTCCTGCTGGACGAACTGGAACGCCGGGGCGTTACAATCGACCGCGGACCGGGCCTCCTGCTTCAGAGGTAGCTCAGCCAGGGACTGCGGTTCCTTTGTTTGACGGATGCGAACCAGCGGCAAACCGGGTACAGCAGCGCCACAGCGACGATCCACAATACATAACCCAACAGCAGGGAATGTCCGAAATCCACCGGTAGGTTTTTCATGGACGCATAGAAGCCCGGCATCGTGTACAGCCAATCTACCCGGCCCCATCGGCCATAGGCATACAGCATTGTCAGTGCGTGCAGCAGAGGCACATGCAGGAGGTAGTAGAACATCGGAACCCGTCCGAAGACGAGGAAGGGAGACCAGATGCGCGGATTTCGATCCGGCAGAAAGGAAAGGATCATCAGCGCTGGACCGATGGTCATGAGCGCATACAGCAAAGATGGCGGATATTTGGTGCAGTTCACAAACGAGAGGAACGTGAAAATCGTGCTCTTCTGCACGGCCCACGGTCGCGGGTCCCCATACCAGTTCGTGGCGCGAAGTACGATGAAACTGACCGTCAGCACAAAACCGAGCTTGCGCACGAGGGCGCGCCGATCCGCTTGCTCCAACTTGTATATCGAGCCGAACCAATACCCGCAGCACAGAATCCCGAGCCATGGCAGCAGAGGGTAGGCCACCAGGTGAATGCGGCCTGTAGCCGCCGAAATCACGCCCGGCTGGTGCAGGAACAGCCACCACCATGCGTTGCTCTGGATAGGGTCCAGCAAATTATGCAGGCTGACAAGCAGGATTCCGAGCAGGCCAACGGCGCTGGGCGGGAGGTGAATGAGCGCGGCCATCAGAACCATGGAAGCGCCGATTACCGCGATCACCTGCGTAAAGCTGAAGCTGTAATTCCAATTGAACGTGAAACTCCAGCGGATCACGACGTATTCCAGGAAGATGAGCCAGAGGCCGCGCGTCCACAGGAATCGGGACATCGCCGTGCGAGACCTTCCGCGGTTCAACGCGAGCATGATTCCGGCTCCCGCGAGAAAAACGAAGACGGGCGCGCAGAAGTGCGTAATCCAACGCGTGAGGAACAGTACTGCGGTCGTCTTTGAAAGATCGAGCGGGTCGAAGGTCTGCAGGGTGATAAATTCGCGCGCGTGATCGAGGGCCATGAGGACCATCACAAGACCGCGGAGGATATCGATCGAGTCGATTCTCGCCTTAGGCAGGGGGGCCGGAGCGCTACTTGCGCTCATACCTGATCTCCCCACCGGCGATGGTCATGCGTACTTTCGCATTGCGGATTTCGTAGGCGGGAATGCGTGTCAAGTCGCGATCCAGCAGAACCAAATCAGCGAGTTTGCCTGTCTGCAACGAGCCGAGTTTGTCTTCGGCGAAGCGCGCATAGGCAGCGTCAAGAGTATAGGCCTTGAGGGCCTGTTCTACGCTGATCTTTTGCTCGGGAACCCAACCGCCCGGATGCTTGTCATCGAGCGTGGCGCGCGTCACGGCGGCGTAGATGCCCTCCAGCGGCGTTGGTGGCGCGACAGGCCAGTCACTGCCGAATGCAATTCGAGCGCCCGAATCGAGCAGGGAACGGAACGCGTAGGTTCCTTTGGCGCGCTCTGGTCCGATCACTTTATCGGCCCAGCGCCCGTCATCGATCGCGTGATAGGGCTGCATGCTGGGAATGACGCCGAGTTTCGCGAATCGAGGGAGATCCGCAGGCGCGATGTGCTGTGCGTGCTCGATGCGGAAGCGGGGGTCTTTTGGGTGCTGCTCACTCTGCACACGCTCGTACACGTCCAACTGAGTCCGAATCGCACGATCACCGATCGCGTGAACCATTACGTGCAGGCCGGCCTTGGTCGCACCGGATGTCCATGCGTATAGATCTTCGGGCTTCGTAACGAACAGACCTTTGTCGTTCGGAGCATCGGAAAACGGCTCCAGCATGGCCGCGGTGTGAGAACCAAGCGAGCCGTCCACAAATGCTTTGAGTCCGCCGATCCGCAGCCACTCATCGCCACGGCCCTCCGTGATCACCTTTTGGGCCAAACGTTCCCAAGTCGCGAGCGGCACCGCGGCATAGATTCGCGTTCGTAACGTCCCGGCTTTTCGCGCCGTCGCGAAGGCGGCCAGGTCTTGCCAGCTTCCCATGTGGTCAACGGCGGTGACGCCGCGTTCGGCTACATAGCGGCAGGCTGCAGCCAGCGCGCGCTGCTGCATATCGCTGTTGGGCGCGGGAACTACCTTGTCGACGAGGTTTTTGGCATTGTCTTTAAGGATTCCGGTGGGGTTCCCGGCAGCGTCGCGAACTATGGTCCCTCCGGAAACCTCTGCGGTGGCCTTCGTAATTCCTGCCTTGCGGAGGGCGAGTGAGTTCGCAAGGGACATGTGGCCATCCAGGCGGCTGATCCACACCGGATTATTCGGCGTGATGCCGTCGATCCATTCCTTTGCGGGCAGTTCCCCGCCCCAGTTCTGATGATCCCAGTCGCCACCTTGAATCCAGGTTCCAGGCGGAACTGTCTTCGCATAATCGCGAATCCGCCGGATGAACTCCTCCTTCGTACGCGCATCGCGCAACTGCACGCTGGAAAGATTGAAGCCACCTTCGAGGAAATGGATGTGCGAATCAATGAAGCCGGGTACGACCATTCCGCCGTGTGCGTCAATGATCCGATCCGGCTTTCGATCGCGTATGGCTGCGTTCGTACCTACGGCCGCTATACGGTCACCTTCGATAGCAATAGCTTCGGCCCAGGGCTGCGCGGGATTGGCAGTCCAAACCCGCGCATTCAGGATGGCTATGCTGGCGGCCAGCAGTAGCATCGCCTTACTTCAGCTTCGAGAAGTCAGTGGGGCTCATGTAGACGGAATCCACCTTCTCCACGATTTTGCCGTTCGCTTCCGATTCGGTCCGCACCTTCACCCATTCCGGATCGGTCCGGAATTCATCCCACGATTTCTTGGCTGCTTCGCGGCTCGGGAAAGAAAGCAGATAAACCAGCGTGTTCTTCTGATCCTGGGGGACCCAATAGCCGACATTGGTCATGCCGTGCTTTTCAAAGATGCGCGTGGTGTGGTTGCGAAAGCGCGCCAGCAGGTTGTCCAGCTTGCCTTCATAGCAATGGTACGTGCGGAGTTCATAGACGCGATCGGCAGCGGATACGGTCATAAGAGTAGCGGCGAGTACAAGGAGTAGTTTCTTAAGCATGTGTTATTGTTTTACCTCAAAAACGCTTCCGGAAGTCCGCCATCGACAGGAATTACGTGACCCGTGGTCTTCGCGCTCTGATCACTGGCGAGGAAATAGATGGCCGATGCGCAATCTGCCGGGTTGATGGGCACGCGCGTCAGAGTGCGTTGTGCGTAGAAACTCGCCAGTTTGTGACGGAGTTCGTCAGTCGGGTCCTCTTCACTGAACGGGATCTTATATTTCGTCAACGAAGGAATCAGACGCTCTCTGGGGAACATGGAAGAGCCTTCCACCACGGTAGCCGGTGCAATGCCATTTACACGGACCACGGGAGCGAGACCCACGGCCAATTCGCGAATCAGATGGTTTACGGCACCCTTGCTGACGTCGTATGCTTCACTGCCCCACTTGGGCACGACGGCATTCGCGGAACTGGTGAGCACGATGACGGCAGGCAGATGCTGATCCTTAAAGATCTTTTTCGCTTCATCAGCCAGCAGATAGTTGCCGGTAATGTTGATGTCGAATGTGAGCTTCCACTTCTCGTCGGCCAGCGCCCCATTGGTGTCGGGCGGGAGGAAAACAGCGGCCGTATTCACGACGCCGTCCAGGCCTCCAAACGCGAGCACCGTGGCGCGCAGCGCGGCAGCAATGCTCTCCCGGTTGCGCAGATCGAGAAGCGTGGTTGCGACAGCTTCTTTTCCACCGATCTGGCGCGCCATCCCGGCTGTTTCCTGCATGCCTTCTTCATGCAGATCGGCAATCATGACGTGCGCGCCGTTTTCGATCAGCTTCAACGCGGAGGCGCGTCCGATGCCGCTCGCGCCGCCCACCACCATGAAAATACGGCGGCTGAGATCCTTTTCCGGAGGCATACGCTGGATCTTGGCTTCTTCTAACAGCCAGTACTCAATGCGGAAGGCCTCTTCCGGCGGGAGCGCTACATAGTTCTTGTAGCTGGTAAATTGCTTCGAGAGCGCCCCGTTCTTGGCCTGCGGCAGAATTGCTGGAGGTTCTTCACCGGCCCCGAGAGCATAAGCGCCCGCCATCACACCTTTCGCATTCACATAAAATTCCCCGGTGATGCGCGCTTCGGTCTTGTTCTTGCCGAACGTGAACATACCGAGGCCGGCGATCAGCACCACAGATGGATTCGGGTCCCTCAGAGCTGGGGACCCGGCTTCCTTGCATCGGTCGTAATACGTCCCATAGTCACCGCGGTATTGCTGGGCAGCTTCGGCAATTTTCTCTTTCAGCGTTTCCAGCGGCTCTGTTTCGGCGTTCCAATCGACATACATCGGGCTGATTCGCGTACGGATAAAGTGATCCGGACAACTTGTGCCGAGCTTCGCCAGCGCCTTCGTATCCACCGCGTTGACGAATTCGATCATCTCGGGCGAGCCGTCGTAATGCGCGATACTCCGCCTCTTGGTGGCCAGTTGTCCTCTCAGATACGGCAGGATTTCCGCCGCGATCTCCTTCGGGTTGGGATGTGCGGGCAGGTGCGCACCGCCGAACATCTTATTACCGAGACGTTCCTGATGGTCTACGACAAAATCGCCCATCTGGTCGATGGTTTCGACGCTGCTGCGGTAGCATTCCCGCTGCGTGTTGCCCCACGTGAACAAGCCATGGCTGCCGAGGATGATGCCGTCACAGGTGGGATTCTCTTCCACGACGCGCTTCAACATCATGCCGAGTTCGAAACCAGGACGCTGCCAGGGCAACCACACCAGGTTGCGGTCATAGCGCCGGTTGAATTCCTCGAGCTTCTGTTTGCCATTGGCGCTGGCGGCCAGAGCAATGGCCCAGTCCGGATGGAGGTGATCTACGTGATCGAAAGGAAGGAAGGCGTGCAGGGGAGTATCGATGGATGCGGGCGCTTTGCTGTCACCGAATGCGCAAAGCGGATAGAAGGAGACCATCTCGTCTTCGTGCTCTTCCCCACGATACACATTCTGCAATTGCAGCAGGCGATCCATATAGAGCAGCGCGAAGCCGCTCTTCTTGATACTGCCAATGTCGCCACCGCTGCCTTTCACGGCGAGCACACGGGTGGGCTTGCCCGTAAACGGATCGATCATCTCGATTTTAGAGCTGGTATTGCCTCCGCCGAAGTTCGTGATCCGGAGATCCGCTCCAAGTAGATTAGAGCGATAGCGCAACATTTCGAGTTCATCGTTACCAATGAGCCGGACAGCCTGCTCATCCCATAGATCTTTGAGGAATTTCAACATTAATTCCAGTGTATAGGGCTTGGTATCGTAGGAGAGATCGCCGGGCATTCATGGGTGCGTCCGCCTCCTGTGCAGCGCGGCATGCGTCACAATGAAAGCAGGTTCCCAAGATTGAAAAAGTCCGGTCTGTTGGGCATAGAGGGCCTCGACCGTCCAGAGATCGAATCGATTCTGGACCGGGCCAAGCACTTTCAACCCTTGCAAAATGAGCCTTTCAAGCGGCTCGACACACTGAAGGGCAAGATGGTAGTCAATCTCTTTTTCGAAGCTTCGACGCGAACGCGAATCAGCTTCGAGATCGCTGCCAAGCGCCTGGGTGCGGACGCAGTATCGATTTCGGCTTCCGGCTCGAGCGTGTCAAAGGGCGAATCGCTGGTGGACACGCTGAACACACTCGGTGCGATGCGCCCGGATGCGATCGTGATGCGCCACGCGGCTTCGGGCGCGCCGCTGTTTCTGTCGCGGCATCTACCTATTCCCATCATCAACGCAGGCGACGGCACGCACGAACATCCCACGCAGGCGCTGTTGGATGCGCGGACCATTCTGGACCATCTCGGCAAACTCGACGGATTGCGCATCGCCATCATCGGCGACATCGCGCACAGCCGGGTGGCGCGGTCCAACCTACACTTGCTATCGAAATTCGGCGTCGACCTGGTTCTCTGTGGTCCGGCAACGTTGCTGCCGCCCAGCCTCGCGCGCCTGGCGCCGGGAGTGACGCTGCAACACGACATTCGCGAGGCGATCAAGGACGCCGACGTGATCATGATGTTGCGCGTCCAACTGGAGCGCCAACACGAGCCCTCATTCCCGGCCGGAGAGTACTTCCGGTTCTACGGACTCCGCCTGGAACACATAGGCCTTGCAAAGCCGAACGTAATCGTCATGCATCCAGGGCCGATTAACCGCGGCAGGGAAATCGCCAGCGAAGTTGCCGACTCGCAACAATCAGTGATTCTGAACCAGGTGGAAAACGGTATCGCCGTCCGGATGGCGGTGCTGGAACGGATCCTTCAATAACCATGGCAAAATTGCTCATTCAGAACGGGCGAGTCCTCGACCCGGCCAGTCAACTGGACACGCAAGCCGACGTGATGGTGGTGGATGGAATCGTGACGGAGATCGCGCCGAAGCTGGATTTAGCCGGCGCTGAGCGGTTCGATGCCGCAGGGATGATTGTGGCTCCGGGCTTCATCGACATGCATGTTCACCTGAGAGAACCAGGGTTCGAGCACGCGGAGACGATCGAGAGCGGGGCGCGCGCTGCCGCAGCGGGCGGCTTCACACGCGTCTGCTGCATGCCGAATACGAAGCCCGTGAATGATAGCGTGACCGTGACCAGCTACATTGTGGAACGGGCGCGGCGCCATGCCTGCGTACACGTTCATCCGATTGGAGCGATTACGAAGGGTAGCGAAGGGGAAGAACTCGCGGCCATTGGATCGTTGAAAGCCGCGGGTGCGGTCGCAATCTCGGATGACGGGCGGCCGGTCATGAATGCTCGAGTGATGCGGCGCGCGATGGAGACGGCCAAGTCATTTGAAATTCCGGTGATCAATCACTGCGAAGACCTGAACCTCAGCGCCGGCGGAGACATGCACGAAGGTCTTGAGTCGACGCGGCTGGGCCTGCGCGGCATCCCTTCGAGTTCCGAGGACGTTATGGTGGCGCGCGATATTTTGTTGGCGGAACTGACGGGGGCCCGGTACCACGTTGCGCACATCTCCACCAAGCGCGCGGTTGCGATGGTCGCCTATGCAAAGGCGCAAGGTCTGAAGGTGACCTGTGAATCCACGCCGCACCATTTCGCGCTTGCCGATTGCCACATGGGTCCGTATGACAGCAATTACAAGATGAAGCCGCCCCTGCGAGGAACGGAAGACATCGAAGCTGTGACGGAGGGTATCGTCAGCGGAGCAATCGATGTGCTGGCCACCGACCACGCTCCACATGCAGGCAGCGAGAAGATGCAGGAGTTCGAGCGCTGTCCCTTCGGAATACTGGGCCTGGAGACCGCGATCGGTCTGACACTCGATGAGTTGGTGCACAAGCAGAAGATCTCTTTGATGCGAATGGTAGAGCTTTACACCATCGCACCAGCGCGCGTTCTAAATTTCGACACGGGCCGGCTCTATGCAGGGGGCCCCGCCGATATCACTGTGTTTGCACCCGGGCGTGAGTGGACGTATGATGTGAACCGCTCCAATTCCAAGAGCCGCAACTCACCGTTCGATGGCAGGCGATTCCGGGGCGGCCCTGCCGCTACTATCGTGAACGGAAAATTTGTTTGGCGTTACGACCGCGATATCTAGACTGAGGTGCTTCCTATGGAAGTGCGTGAATTTCCGGTGCGCAGGGAAAGGCCAAAGCGCCTTTGGATTGTGCTCCTGCTTCTGGCCCTGCTGTTCGGGTCGCGTATTATCGCCTCCTTCGTGATTGATTACGAATGGTGGAAGGAAGTCGGGCAGGTTGGTACCTGGACCAGCATGCTGCTCTATGGCACACTTCCCGTACTGGCCGCCGGGCTGCTGGCGTTCGCTTCGCTGTGGATCGCTCATGCGCGCGGGCTGAAGTCGGCCGGCACCGGCTTGTCCGAACATCCTATCTACGCCCGGATCTCGACTCTTCTTTTACTTGTCGCCGGCTGGATAATTGCGGCGGCTAGCATCGACACCTGGATCACGGTGCGCTACTTGGGGGCGCGGGCAGCGGCTGCGGCAGCTTCGCCCTGGCGGGATCCCATCTTCGGCCGGCCCCTCTCGTTCTACTTCTTCGAGTTGCCCTTCTACTCCCAGCTCCTGCGCTACGTGCTGGCGGTGGCGCTCATTTCAGCCATCCTGCACTGGTTGTCCGGCCGTATCTGGAAGCTCCGCCACCGAATCGCGGATATGGGAGGCGAGGGTATGATCGATTTTCGGGATCTTCACTTCGCCGACGCGTTTGGATCCCGCTTCTTCCGCGCCATTCTGGCCGTGTTCCTTCTTGGGCTGGCAATCCGCTACATGTTGGACCGCTACTCGCTGGTAATGAACGAGCATCGCTACCTTGTGGGCATTGATTATACGAATGAGCATGTCACTATTCCCCTACTCTGGTTTGCGGCCGCGGCCAGCGTGATCGGCGCGATTGGAATTCTGCTCGGACAGGCGCGCTGGCTGGTTGTGTGGCTGGTGGCCTTCTTGCTGCAGATGTTCGTGCCTGGAATTGTGGCAGCCGTTTACGTACGGCCGAATGAACTGGCCATTCAGAAGCCGTACATTTCGAAACATATCGAAGCAACACGCTCCGCCTACGACATTCAGCAACGCGTCAAGGAGATGCAGTTTCCAGCAAAGCTGGAATCCAAAGTGGATGTGGACAAGCACCGCGCACTGCTTGACAACGTGCGCCTCTGGGATTGGCGCGCCTTCCACGACACCATCACGCAGATTCAGGCACTGCGGCAATATTACGTCTTCGCCGATACCGATGTCGATCGTTACACACTGGACGGGCGCGTACGACAGGTGATGCTGACCCCGCGCGAACTCGACGTGCGGCAACTGCCTGAAGCGCGCGCCAACTGGATCAATTCCCATTTCATTTACACGCATGGGTACGGCGTGGTAATGGCCGAGGCGAACAGGATCAACGCCGGCGGCCAGCCGTCCCTGCTGATCTATGACGCTCCTCCGAAAGTGCAAACGCCGAGCTTGAAACTTACCCGTCCGGAAATCTACTTCGGCGAGAAGACACACGAACCTGTTTTTGTCCGGACCGGCCAACCGGAATTCAACTATCCGTCCGCTTCGGAAAACGTACACAACCAGTACGAAGGCTCCGGAGGTATCCCCATATCTTCCTTCCCGATGCGTGTGGCGGCGGCCGTTCGCGAGGGCGACTGGAACATTCTGCTCACCAGTGTTCTCACCGATCAAAGCCGGATGCTGATCCATCGCAACGTGCGCGAACGCCTGAATACCCTGGCTGATTTCATTGAGTGGGATACGGACCCTTATCTGGTGATCACCGAGTCGGGCAGGCTTACGTGGATAGTGGACGGATACACCACATCCAACGAACACCCGTACGCGCGGCACGTTGCGCGCGAGGAATTCGGCAGCATCAACTACATGCGTAATGCCGTGAAGGCCACGGTCGATGCCTATGACGGCAGCATGAAGCTGTACATCTTTGACAATGAGGATCCCATCATTCGCGCGTGGCAGGCGATATTCCCGGGGTTGTTCCAGCCTGCCTCCGCCATGCCCGCCGACTTGCGAGCGCATGTGCGGTATCCCGAAACGTTGTTTCGTATTCAAGCCGAGATCTATCGCACGTTCCACATGCGCGACCCCGAGCAGTTCTACAACAATGAGGACCTGTGGGACGTCGCGAAGAACGTATACGGCCAGGGCGGTAAGGCCGAAGCGGTCACGCCTACGTTCATCGTGGGCTCACTTCCCGATCAGGACCAGCCGGAATTTCTCCTGACGCTCCCGTTTACACCCCGCAGCAAGGACAATCTCATCGGCGTCATGATGGCCCGATGCGATGCCGACAAACTTGGCGAGATCGTGGTTCTGCAGCTCTCAAAACAGAACCTGATGTACGGACCGCTGCAGATTGAGGCGCGCATCGATTCGGATCAGAACATCTCGAAGGACCTGTCACTTTGGAACCAGCAGGGGTCGTCGGTATTGCGAGGGCAAATGCTCACCTTACCAGTGCAGGACACGATTCTATACATCGAGCCGATCTACATCCAGTCGCAACAGGCACGCATGCCGCAGATGAAGAAGGTTGTGGTGGCGATGGGCAACCAACTGATCTATCGCGATACCTACGAACAAGCTCTCGCCGACCTGGCGGGCACTACTCCGGCAACGGTGCAAGCTCCACTGCAGACCACCGCGGCGCCGGCTAGGCCCGCGGAGATGCCGAAACCCGCGCCCACGGGTCAGATTTCGGATCAGCGGATCGGGGAGATCCGGTTGCACCTGCAGCGCTACCGGGAACTCTCATCCCAGGGCAAATGGGCCGAAGCAGGCCGCGAGTTGGAGGCGATCGATGGCCTGGTGAAATAGGCGGCATCGCGCTCCTGATAGTATGTCCGTTGAAGGATCACCATGCAAAGACGTGACTTGTTGAAATCCGCAGCCGCCGGATTGACGATTCTGAAGAGCGGAGCGCTACTTGGACAGAACGCGCCGAGTAATAAGCTGAACGTCGCCCTCATCGGTGTATGGGGCCGGGGAACCGCACACTATAACGTGCTCCGGAATGAGAACGTTGTGGCGCTGTGCGATGTGAACGACCTTCGCACAAAAGAGGCTTTGGAGATATTCCCGAAGGCCAAGACGCACTACGACTGGCGCAGAGTGCTGGATCAGAAAGACGTGGAAGCCGTGATCATCTGCACCGCCGATCACCACCACGCTTTCATCGCGAACTGGGCGCTGAACCGCAACATGCATGTCTACTGTGAGAAGCCGCTTGGTATCACCGTAGACGAAGTGCGGACGGTGCGCGCCAATTACCTCAGCCGGAGGGCCAAGGTCGCAACTCAGCATGGAACGCAACGCCATGCATATCCGAACTTCGAACGAGTCCGCGAACTGATTCTGGATGGCGCGATCGGCGAACTGAAAACGGTGCACGGCTGGGACGCGCGGCAGTTGCCGAGGCCCGGCTATCCTCCCGGCGAGGGGCAGCCGCCGGCATCGCTCCATTACGAACAATGGATCGGGCCATCGCCCTACCATCCCTACAGCCCGCAGTATTTTGGCGGATCCAGCGGATTGAACTGTCTGTTCTGGAATATGTACCGCGACTTCGGCGTCGGGCAGATGGGTGACATGGGCGCGCACACAATGGACCTTCTCTGGAACGCAATCGACGCGGGCGCCCCAATTGCGATTGAAGTAGACCAGGATGTCAGCGACAAATACAATCCGGACATCTGTCCCGTAAAGCTGAAAGCAACATTCGATCATCCTGCGAACGACTGGCGCGGACCCATTCAGATCGTCTGGTACCAGGGCGGGTTGAAGCCGAAGACGCCGAAGGGTTACATCGATATCTCGGGCGTGGGCAACGGCGCGATATTTGAAGGCACCAAGGGAGCCATCTTCGCCGACTTTACCAGCCGCATCATTGTCCCCAACAACGACGACGGGGACCTCACCTACTACAAGCGCCGGGCAAAGGATCAGGTTCTGCCACTGATCGGCGGCACGGGACAGGCGACTCAAGGTGCGCTGCGGCCTGCCGGGCCGCGTCCCGCTCCTCCTCCGCTGCCGAACGGGTTTACCGCCCAGCCGAATGCGCAGCCGGGGCCGAACGGCTTCCCTGCTATTCAATTCGTGGACGGCAAAATTCCCGCGGCCATCGGCATGCCGAACACGAGCGTTCAGGCGATCCTCGCGGCAGAGAAGGCAGGGCGCCATCCGTCGGGCGGAGACGTATTTCAGCAGGAGTGGCTGGATGCCTGCAAGGGCAAGCATAACGGGGCTGTGCACGGAACCAGCAGCAAGACGCATTGCGACTTCGACTATTCCGGTACGATGATCGAGCAGATGCTGCTGGGGCTGGTGGCTCACCGCGCCGGTAAGAAGCTCACCTATGACCCGGCTACCGGGCACGTCACCAATTCATCGGAAGCGAACGATTGGTTGAAGCGCAAGTACCGGGATAACTGGACGCTGAACGGCTAAGGCTTGACTGCCGGGGGCTTCAGCAGACGGTATTCGATGTTGCGAATGCCCCCAGTAGTTCCGTAAGACATGAAGCCAAGCGGGGCGGTGAGCTTCGTATCTCCCGGACGAAGGCTGATGGTACGGCCGGTGATGACGGCATCTATGATAGGCTTTTCGTCAATCCACGCCATGATTCGGTCCTCGGTAACCTGAAGCCGGAGCGAATACCAGCGGCCGCGTTCGAACGTGAAGTATTTGCGAGTTTCATTGTCGGATGCATCCCAACCGTCAATGCTGGAGAGCCCAACGATGTCTCCGCCCCATCCTCCCAGAACCCAGGTACAGAAAGATTCCTGTACAGGAAAAGTAAGACTCGCGAAAAAATCGCCGCCCTGCAGGCGGGCTCCTTCAAAACGTATTTCGTAATCGGTTTTCGGAAATGTTCCGGCCCAGGTAATGCCGGTCATCGGCTTCCCTGCACCGAGTTGGATCGTTCCGCTTTCTACCTTTACGTCTCCATGTTCTTTGAACGGCGTCGTCTTCCATGCGCCAAGAGTTTTGCCGTCGTACAGCGGCTGCCACGCACCCGGCGCTTCGCCTGCAACGCAGGCACTTGCCAGAAGGAGCGCCGTGACAGACAGCCGCCGCAGCATCAGGTGGGGCATGAAGCTATGGACTATACCACAGACTTCTTAGCCACGGGTCCGGCGCATGCCTGTATCCACGATCGGGATAACGCGAAGCTTTGTACCGTTTTTCTCTCCGCCCATCACGACGAAGGTGTAAAGTTTGTCCGCTTCGAGATGGAAGTTCGGAAGGCGCACGACGCCTTCTTTGTCATTGGAGGTCCGTATCTCAATCGATGTGTCGGTCGGGTCGACTTCCTGCCAGGTCGAGGCGGTGGTGAAGCGGCTTTCGCTCGCGAGCTTTTCCTTCCTGCCAGCCGCGTAGACTTCAATGCCTTCCATTCCAGGAGCCGCGTGGATTATGCGCAACTTTGCTTTTCCGGCGTGCGGAGCATCGGTGTCGTCATTCACCACACGCAACGTAGGTTCGGCTTTCTTGGTGTTATCATCGAACGCCACTACGGTGTAGTATTTGCCGGCGCTGAGGCCCTCACTGTTCTTGGCGAGTACGTTATCGCGGCTGCGGCTGCGTTCCGTATCGCCGCCAGGGGCGCCGGCCGGACGGAGTTCGAAATCGTGCCGTTCCGCTACGGCGTCTTTGTACTTTGTAACGGTGTTCTTATCCACGCCGCTGAATAGCTTCAAATCGCCGAACCATAGGTCCGTATTATGGGTATCTGCGTCGATAAAACGTACGTATGCAACCTTTTCTGCCGCGGTGCTTGCCGGCTCACTCGTGGCCTCCCGGGTTCGTGCTCGGACGCCCTCATCAGAACGGCTGCAAGCGGTACCGCCGAGAATCAGGATGGAAAGTGCGGACGCACAAATCAGTTCTCTGTACATAGCTCTTCTTACTCCTCCTATTAGTGAGAGAGCGAATGTACCCTTGTTGTTACGAGCGCCAGAAGGGACGAGAGCGTCGTGAAACGTCCGTTACGTACACACATATTTGAGTGCAACGCATGGGTTTGGCTGAATCGTCTAAGCCTTCGCAAAGGCAGCAATGTCACGCTGGAGAATGTTCCGGACGAGGAATGGAGCCGCTTGCGGGCCCTGGGTTTCGATGCAGTGTGGCTGATGGGAGTGTGGGAGCGAAGCCCAGCGGCTCACGAAGAATCTATGCTTGCGGCGTATCACGATTCGTACAGCAAGACCTTGCCAGGGTGGACCGGGGCGGATGTGCCCGGCTCTCCGTATTCGGTGCATGCTTACGCTGTCGATGCCCGCTTGGGCGGACGAGATGGACTTGCGGCCGCTCGCACTGCAATGTCGAACCACGGCCTCCGGCTCTTTCTCGATTTCGTTCCGAACCATGTCGCCCCCGATCATCCGCTGGTGGAACGCAGTCCTGAGTTATTCATTCACGACGCCGGGCGAATTGCCTCCGGGCGGGACCCACATTCCGCTCCCTGGCCGGATACGGTACAGCTCAACGCATTCTCGACCCGGCTTAGAACAATTGCGGCGAACACAATCCTTGCGATCGCCGCACAATGCGACGGGATCCGCTGTGACATGGCGATGCTGCTACTGAACGATGTCTTTCAGCGCACCTGGGGAGACCGTGCCGGCAGCCGGCCTGAAACAGAATACTGGACGGATGTTTTAGCACCATTACGCACAAAGTATCCGGACTGCTTCGTTTTCGCGGAAGCGTATTGGGATACCGAACCGGATCTGCTGCGGCTCGGTTTTGATGCTTGCTATGACAAAACTTTGTATGACCGCCTGGTCTCCGGCGATGTGCTGGGCATTCGCACACACCTGGGAGCATCGACGGATTACCAGGACAGGCTCGTGCGCTTCCTGGAAAATCACGATGAACGGCGTGCAGCCATGCTGGGCTCCGAGCGTGAGAAGGCTGCAGCAGTAGTGTTGTTCAGCGTCCCAGGACACCGGCTTGTGTTCGATGGGCAAATGGAAGGCGCCCGCCAGTTCCTGCCCATCAGGCTCGGGCGCGCTCCGGTAGAGCCGATTCAACAAGAGTTGGCGTCGTTCTACGCACGGCTATTGCCTTTGGCATACCGGGCAGGGTCGTGGACGTTGTGTGCCGTCAGCGGTTGGCCAGACAACCAGAGCTATACTCGTGTGCTTTCCTGGCTTTGGCGCAACAAACAGGAGATCTATTGGATTGTGGTGAATTACGCCGGCACTCCATCGCAAGCGATCGTACACCCACCGGCCGATGTCTTGCCACAGCAAGCTCTTCACCTGAGGGATGTTCTCGCGGGAATCGACTACCTGCGAAACGGCGAAGAGTCTTCCCGAAATGGAATGTTCATCTCCTTATCACCCTGGGGATATCACTTTTTCCGGGTAGAACGGGTCTGAGATTTTACGGCCGGTCAGCCACTAATTGGCAGGTGCTGTCAAGGGATGGCACTTCGCAAACTTCTCCGGCGAGAAGAGGGACCCCGGCGCAGTGCGGGGTCCCCATAAAGACTAGACGGACTGTAAGGTCGCAAGCGATTCCGCTGTGGACTTTTCCACCTCGGCGTGCAAGCTGTTTCCGTGCGCATCCATTGTGACAATCGCTACGAAATTATTTACCTGCAGATGCCACATGGCTTCTGGAATACCGAACTCCATAAGATGAACACCGATTACCTTCTCCACCGTGCGCGCATAATATTGCGCCGCACCGCCAATCCCGTTCAGATAAACCGCACCGAACTCTTTCATCGCTGCGAGCGTTTTCGCTCCCATCCCGCCCTTGCCTATCACCGCCCGGACTCCGTACCGCTTGATCACATCCGCTTGATAAGGCTCCTCGCGGATGCTGGTGGTGGGGCCTGCAGCCTTCACCTGCCACTCATCGCCTTTCAACATGACCGGCCCGCAGTGATACAGGACCGCGCCGCGCAAATCTACCGGCGGGGCGTTCTTCATCAGGTGCGCGTGTACCGCGTCGCGCCCCGTGTAGACTTCGCCGCTGATCAGCACCACGTCGCCCACCTTCAACGCCCGGACCTGCTCCTCGGTCAACGGCGCTCGCAGCACCACTTCGCGCCCCGTCAGCGGGAAGCCTTCCGTCGCGGCCATCTTGTCCACGTGGCGGGAAGGATCCCTGTACAGCCACTTCGTAATGGCGCCGCTGGCCGCATCAAGCCGGACACCGAGCCTCCGGTAGGCCCAGCAATCATACGCGACCGAAACAAAAAAGCTCGCAGGCAGCCGATTCGCCGCTGTGATTTTGCAACCTATCAGTGACGCATTCCCCCCGAAACCCATCGCACCTACGCCGATACGGTTCGCTTCGGCCATGATCTCCTGCTCCAGCTTGGCGAGTTCCGGCACGGGGTTCACGTCGTCGAGAGTGCGGAACAACTCCTGCTTAGCCAGCACATATCCGTGTGCGCGATCACTGCCGATGCAAACGCCGACGGCTCCGGGTGCACAGCCCTGCCCCTGTGCCTGCCAAACAGCATGCAGGATACATTTGCGGACACCTTCGAGATTGCGATCCGCACGGCCAAGATGATCCAGGTTCGCAGGCAACGAGTACTGAATGTTTTTGTTTTCGCAGCCGCCGCCTTTCAGGATCAGCTTCACTTCGATCTCTTCTTCTTCCCACTGCTCGAAATGAATGACCGGCGTTTCCGGACCGAGATTGTCGCCGCTATTCTTACCCGTGATCGAATCGACTGAGTTGGGGCGCAGCTTGCCGCGGCGGGTCGCCTCGGCCACAGCCTCCCGAATCGCCTTCTTGATCTGGATCTGGTTGACGCCCACAGGCGTATGAACAACGAACGTGGGCATGCCGGTGTCCTGGCAAATGGGGCCTTCGTCTTTCTGAGCCATATCGATATTGGCGGCGATGATTCCCAGCGCCTGGGCAGACTGCGTGCCGGGCGTTTCGGTTTTCATGATCATCCCCATGGCTTCCCGCACATCGGGCGGCAGATTGGTGGAGGTCTGCGTGATCAACTCCACCAGGCTCTCTTTTAGAAATTCCATTCGTTTCCCTTCGCAAATAGCGCTATGTAAATTTGATGATGACCTGTGCCGTTAGTCCGGGTTTCACCAAGGGATTCGGATTACCAAACCCCACCACCACGTGGCCTTGTTCCACGCGTGCCACGATACCGCCGAGCCCCTCACCCGGATTTTCCGCCACGCGCACCACCGCGGGCTGGCCGGGCTTGACTCGCGCGAGAATCTCCGGCGCCGCATCGGCAACCACTTCCAGGTGACTCAGATCCGTGGCGATCTCGAACAGGTTCTTGATAGATGGATCCACTGCTCCCCCCTGCTCTCCCCGGCGTCCCACCACAATTCCATTCACAGGCGAGTGCACATTGCCCGCCGCCAGGTGCTCCTTCGCGGTGTCCGCCTCTTCGGAGACGTGCTGCAATTGCTTTTTCGCATTGTCCAACTCTCGAACGATTGAACTCACGCGGTCTTCGCTCTGCTTCGCTACCTCGTCAAGATTGTCGTACGCGCCTTTCGCCGACGTGTACTCCTTCTCCGCTTTCTGGAACACGAGTCGCGGCGTGGCGCCTTCGCCCAGCAGAAACTTCTGCCGTTGATACACCTTGTTCGCCCGCTCGTATTCGCTCTGCGCCCGTGATGCTTCCGCGCGGGCCCGCGAAGCCTCCAGGCGGGCCGCCACGATGGCTGACTCAAGGTCATTCACTTTCGTCTGTTCGCGATTCAGTTCCATCTGTGCAGCCGCCTGCTCCGATTCCAGCGTTTCGCTCCCCAGCTGCGCGAGCAACTGGCCTTCATACACTTCGTCGCCGACTTCGACGTGAAACTGTTCGACCTTTCCTTCAATCGGCGCCGCAATCTGCTCTACCGTAGGCGCCTGGATTTTGCCCGCCAGACTCACCTCTGTCGCCGTGAAGATCTTCGCCGAAGCCTGGCTATGCGGCTGCGGTTTCGTTGCTGCCGCACGTTCCCGCCAGGCTACCGAAAGCGCTGCCGTAGCTACGCCGATCAGAATCACGCCAGCGCCTAAGCCAATCCATTTTCCTCGAACCGGCGGAGGTTTCATCCCCATGGTTTACGCCTATCTTCTCACCGTCTGTTTGGTATACTGCAATTCGACGCGGAGCATTGCATGGACAATCTACGATTAGGTGACATCATCGATGACTATTGCATCAAGTGCCGCCGCATGACGAACCACGCAATTGTCTCGATTGTGAATGAAGAAGTAGCGAAGGTGCGGTGCCGCTCCTGCTATCACGATCACGACTACCTGCATGAACAGATTCCTCCCTCCAAAAAAGATCTGAAGAAAATGGAGCTGTTCAATGCCGTGCTGAACAAAGTGGATCCTTCTGGCGAAGCCGATTCCGACCTCGAGGCTGATGTGGATCTCGACGGTGAGAACGACACCGAAGCAGAGATTGAGACCGAAGCAGAGGCACCAGCCGCGGCCGCTCCCGCCCCGGCACCAGCAAAAAAGGGCCGTAGCGCGAAGAAGCGCTAGGCCGTTACTTCCTCCACAGCGCGCCGGTACTTCCGCTCCACATAATCGTTCAACATCGTAGTAAACTCCTCCACGATGTGATCTCCGCGCAGCGTCTTCACCAGTTTCCCATCCACGTAAACGGGAGCGACCGGCTCCTCAAAAGTGCCCGGCAGGGAAATTCCGATGTTAGCGTGCTTCGATTCCCCCGGCCCGTTCACAACGCATCCCATCACCGCAACCTTCAACTCTTCCACGCCGGCGTACTGATCCCGCCAGACAGCCATCTGATTGCGCAGGTAAGTCTGGATCTGGTCCGCCATGTCCTGGAAGAAAGTGGATGTGGTGCGCCCGCAACCCGGGCACGCGGCCACTTGGGGAGTGAAACTGCGCAGCCCCATCGACTGCAGGATCTGCTGGCATACGATAACCTCTTCCGTACGGTCGCCGTTGGGCAGCGGAGTCAGCGAGGAGCGAATCGTATCGCCGATACCCTCCTGCAGCAGCACGGCAAGACCGGCGGTCGTGGCGACAATGCCCTTCGCTCCGAGTCCCGCTTCCGTCAATCCCAGGTGCAGTGCATAGTCCGATTCGGCGGCAAGCTTGCGATAAACGGTAATCAGGTTTTGAACGCCGCTGACCTTCGCGCTGATGATGATTTTGTCGCGCGATAAGCCGTACTTCTCCGCCGCTTCGGCCGACAAAAGCGCGCTTGCCACAATGGCATTCATTGTGACTGCTTCTGCGTCCAGTGGCTCGGGCAGAAGATTATTCTCGTCCATCATGCGCGTAAGCAATGCGCCGTCCAACGAGCCCCAGTTCACGCCGATACGCACCGGACGGTCATATTCGATGGCCGTCTCGATCATCGTCCGGAAATTGTCATCGTGCTTCTTGCCGATATTTACGTTTCCAGGATTGATGCGGTATTTCGCCAGCGCTCTCGCGCAGTCCGGATATTTCCGCAACAAGATATGGCCGTTGTAATGGAAGTCACCGACCAGTGGGACCCGCACGCCAAACTTGTAGAGCGTCTCCGCGATTACTGGGACGGCACGCGCCGCGTCCTCCGTGTTGACGGTAATGCGGACCAATTCCGAACCTGCCTGCGCCAGTTGCATCACCTGGTTCGCGGTCGCGCCCGTATCGGCGGTGTCGGTGTTGGTCATCGACTGGACCACGATAGGGTGGTTTCCGCCGACCATCACTCCACCTACATTGACCGCGACCGACTTGCGGCGCGGATTGGCTGCCATGTTTCTTGGATCCTCCTGGGAACCTTTATTGTAACAACCGGCGGATAGCAGCCCGCCGATAAGGCCGTGTGCTTACTGGCTTTAGTCCCGGGAGTTTCGCAATCGGATCTCAGTTCACAAACCCGTTCACATCCAGCACTTCAAACTGAAACCGCTCCGGAGGCAAGCACGAGACCGGGGCCGGATTCATTGCACTCCAAGTTGTGAACGCCGTATTTGCAACCGACGCGTTCAGGTAGAACAGGAACTGATCTGAGAAGCACGCAATCGGAGGAGGCTGGCGAAACGTGAGCCTCAGGCCCACAGCCTTGCTGAGATCCACACCGTGCGTATTTACTGATTTATCGGTCAGCAGGGTGACGAAACTGCTCCGCCCCGCATGCGGCCAGACATCGTGCCGTAGGATATGACGCAAGTCGAATCGTGTCTCGAACGTAATCTCACACTGGCGAATCCATTCGAGCACATCGTTACCCCACTGCCAGTGCGAGATGAACCCGAAGTACTGCTCCGCCATTTGCAGCGCGAGGTCCATACGGCGGCTCTCCAGATCGGTTACGAGTTCCGCGGTACCCGCGTCGGCCAGCATGTCTTCGGTATCGACGATCTTCGAGGCCATCTCGAGGACCTTGTCCATCCGTTTCACTTGCGGCCCGGCATGCACCAGAAGCGGAGGAAGCTCATGCAGTGTCTCGCCAGGGATCTCTACGAATCTCCTGTCTCCCACGATGTCCATATACTCTCCTATCGAGTCATATCGACTACTGAGTCGAGTTTCGCTGTTCCCAGCATCCTGCCATAGGAGACGTTACTTTTGCAATACAAGTTTCTGTGGTTATGTTCTCCCCGCCGGAGCGTAGGATGCGCTTCATTAGCACTCCCGCGGGACCGCTGCTAAGGTGCCGCACGAAAACCCGGATGGTATGATGCGGACTTCATGGCTGATTACGGAATCGGAGTCGATCTCGGCGGTACCAATCTAAAGGCCGCCGCCATCGATAGCAACGGCGTTTTGCTGGACCAGATTTCCGGCACCACGGATTACCACGAGGGCCGGGTTGCGGTTGTCACCGACATGGTGGCCGCGATTAACAAACTGAAGGAAAATCAGAGCAGTCACAGACTCGTCGGCGTAGGGATCGGAGTCCCCGGATTCATTCTTATCGAAAAAGGCATCATCGTCGGATCGAATAATCTGCCCGGCTTTGACAACTTCCCGGTGCGTGATGAGATCGAGCGCCAACTCGGCACCACCGTCATTCTTGAAAACGATGCGAACGCTGCCGCCCTGGGTGAGAAATGGATGGGCGCCGGGCGCGACGTGAACGATCTGGTATTGTTCACGCTCGGAACAGGCATTGGCGGCGGCATCATCTCCGGAGGAAAAATCATCCACGGCCAGTACGGCATGGCGGGTGAACTGGGCCACGTGACGGTGTACCCGGATGGTAATCCCTGCGGATGCGGAAACTACGGCTGCCTTGAGAAGCATGCGTCGGGGACATATATCGTCAGCATGGCGCGCTTGCTCAGTCTCGGCGACGATCTCTCCGCCGAAGACGTCTACAACCTGGCCGTTTCCGGCAATGAACGGGCCAAGATGATCTTTCACAATATGGGCTCTGCCTTGGGGATCGCCATCGCGAGCATGGTGAACATCTTCAACTTTCCGCTGTACCTGCTCAGCGGCGGTGTGCTGGCTGCCTGGGATCAGTTTGCCCCAACCATGCTTACCGAGATCAAGAACCGCTCCTTTGCTTTCCGCAATGTGACTACAATGATCGGCAAAGCGACATTAGGCAATAAGGCAGGGCTGTACGGCGCTGCGTACCTGCCCATCCAGCGCACGCTGGCTCAGTAAGAAAAACAGAGGCAAACATGTACTGGCTGGGAATTGATATAGGAACCGGCGGAAGCCGCGCTTTACTTGTCGGCGCGAACGGCAAGATCAAGGCAAGCTACACCGCCCTTCATGAGGAAATGCAGATGCTGAAGCCTCTCTGGGCCGAACAGCATCCCGATGACTGGTGGCGCGCGGCGCAGGCTGCCATCAAAGGCGTGCTCAGCGAAGGCGGTGTGAATGGGTCCGAGGTACGCGGCATCGGCCTCTCCGGCCAGATGCACGGACTCGTTCTACTGGACCAGGCGAGTAAGGTCATCCGCCCTGCCCTCATCTGGTGCGATCAGCGTAGCCAGCCGCAGGTGGATTTCATCAACCGCACAGTTACGCCGGAATTTGTGCTGAAATGCACGGCGAATCCCGTGGTCACCGGATTCACTTTGCCCAAACTGCTCTGGATCCGCGATAACGAACCCGACCATTTCGGGCGCATCCGGCAGATCCTCCTCCCGAAGGATTATATTCGTTTCCGGCTCACCGGCGACTTCGCCACCGAAGTGTCCGACGCTTCCGGAACTTCGCTGTTCGATGTTGTGAAGCGAACCTGGTCACGGGAATTGGCGGAGGCTCTCGATATCGACCGGTCCATTCTGCCGGAGTGCTACGAATCCGCCGAAATTGCCGGAACCCTCAAGCCCGAGGTCGCCACCTCGCTCGGCTTGGCTCCCGGCACTCCTGTCGTCGGCGGCGGAGGCGATCAGGCTGCGAGTGCTGTCGGGAACGGCATCGTCGAATCCGGCATCATGTCGTGCACACTCGGAACATCCGGTGTCGTGTTCGCGCACATGGACCAGCCTCACTACGATCCGAAAGGCCGCGTCCACACATTCTGCCACGCCGTCCCTGGCAAGTGGCACGTCATGGGTGTGACCCAAGGGGCTGGCCTCAGCCTGCAATGGTTCCGGAATCAGCTTGCGCCAGGCGAAGAGTACCCTGTGCTGACCCGCGCCGCCGCACAGACCGAGATTGGGGCACAAGGACTCTTCTGGCTGCCATACCTGATGGGCGAGCGGACGCCGCACCTCGATGCATCCGTTCGCGCGTCCTTCGTTGGGCTCACGGCGAAACATACACGCGCCGATATGGTGAGAGCCGTCATTGAAGGTGTGTCTTACAGCCAGAAGGACGGGCTCGATATCATCGAGGACATGGGCGTGCCGGTTCGTTCCATCCGCATCTCCGGCGGTGGCGCGCGCAGCCCATTTTGGCGCCATGTGCTTGCCGACGTGTTGAATAAGCCGTGCATCACGCTGGAAACTCAGGAGGGCTCCGCATATGGTGCAGCACTTCTCGCTCAGGTCGGCACGGGCGCATTCCCCAGCGTGGAAGCAGCCTGCCGCGCCACGATCCGGGAAGTGGATGCAACGCAACCGGATGCATCCAACGCCGCGTTCTACGCAAAGGCACACAAGATCTACCAGGCTATTTATCCGGCGTTAAAGCCGATCTACGAGTTCAATCGCTAGTGTTTGCTGACGTCAGCCTGCCGGTTCCGATCGATCAGCCATTCACGTACGTGTTGCCGGAAACGCTTCGGCATCGCGTGCGCGAGGGCTGCCGGGTCCTGGTTCCATTCGGCTCCCGCAAGCTCACCGGCATCGTTGTCAAAGTTCACCAGCAGCCTCCTCAGGTTGCGGCAAAGCCTCTGCTCAAATTGCTGGAAGAGGAGCCTGTGCTGGAGCCGCACCTCATTCGCCTCGGTCAATGGATCGCCTCCTACTATTGCGCTCCATTGGGCGAAGTGCTCCGCGGCATGGCGCCGCTCTCAGGCGAAACGCGCACAACGAAGATCTACTCGTTGACGGATGCGGGCCGGGACGCCGCACGCCAGCTTTTCCTCGGGGCAGACGACCAGGATCCCACGATTCAGATCCTGCGCTTGCTCGACCAGCGGCCCGTTTCCGCCGAATACCTCAAACGCAAGATCCCCGACACGCCGCGGATCATCAAGTCGCTTGAGAAGCGCGGCTTCGTATTCACTGAAGATATCTTCGCCGAACGGGATCCGCTGCGCGCCTCCTCCGGACGCCTACGCGTCGCACACACGCAGCGGCCCGAAGGCGTCAAGTTCAAAAAAGCCGAACGTGAGTTGCTCAGCTACCTCGAACTGCATCCCGGCTCTCACAACCTCGAAGAGTTAGACGCCCTCATCAAGGGCGCCAGTTCCGCCGCGCGTTCCCTCGCCCGCCGTAAGTTGCTGAAGCTCGACCTGGAGCCCGTTTCCGCCAACTTCGCGCCCTACCGTCCGCCGCCCACACTGAACGTCCATCAGCAGGAAGCATTCGACAAGCTGAAGGCATCTATCGAGTCCAAACAATTCTCCGCATTCCTGTTGCAAGGTGTAACCGGATCCGGCAAGACCGAAGTGTACCTTCGTGGCATCGAAGCTACGCTCGCAACGGGACGCAGCGCCCTGCTTCTTGTTCCGGAAATCGCGCTGACGCCGGCCGTGGCCGCGCAGTTCCACCATCGCTTCGGAGATCGCGTCGCTATTCTGCACTCCGCCTTCCATGACGCCGAACGTGCCGACCAGTGGCGCCGCATTCGCTCGGGGAAAGCTACGGTCGTCGTAGGAACCCGTTCCGGAGTTTTCGCGCCAGTGCAGGACCTGGGTCTCATCGTCGTCGACGAAGAGCATGACGGCAGCTATAAACAGCAGGACACGCCCCGCTATAACGGGCGCGACGTTGCCGTCGTTCGCGCGCAGACCGCCGGCGCGACTGTGATCCTGGGATCCGCAACGCCCTCGCTGGAATCACGCTATAACGTGGAGCGCGGAAAATATTCGCTGCTGGAACTTCCGGAGAGAATCGAAAAACGCCCGATGCCGGACGTAGAGCTGATCGATATGCGCGTCGAATTTCTCGAAACCGGCAAGCAGTCGACCTTCTCGCGTCGCCTGCTCGATTCCATGCGCGAACGCCTCGAAAAGGGCGAGCAGGTCATCCTTCTTCATAATCGCCGGGGCTTCTCTTCCTTCGCTGCCTGCCGTTCCTGCGGGGAGCGCATGCAATGCGTGAACTGCGCGGTCACGCTGACGTATCACCGGCGCGATCGCCGCATGCTGTGCCACTACTGCGCCTACGCCGAACGGATTCCATCTAACTGCCCTAAGTGCGGCAGCGAGCACATGCATTTCCTCGGCGTCGGCTCCGAACGTGTCGAAGATGAATTGCACCGCGAATTTCCTTCCGCGCGGATCGCCCGGCTCGATCGTGATACTGTCACCGGCAAACATCATTTTGAAACCATTCTGCAAGGTTTCCGCGAGCGGAATTTCGACATCCTGGTTGGCACCCAAATGATCGCGAAAGGTCACGACATTCCAAATGTCACCATGGTCGGTGTGATTTCCGCTGACATCGGCCTCGGCGTACAGGACTTTCGAGCCGCCGAGCGCACGTTCCAACTCCTCACACAAGTCGCCGGCCGTGCCGGGCGCGGTGACCTGCCCGGGCAGGTGTTCGTCCAGACGATCAATCCGGACCACTACGCCATTCGCATGGCTGCCGCGCAGGACTTCGCCGCTTTCTATTCAAAGGAGCTTCAATTCCGCAAACTCATGCGATACCCGCCTTTCAGCGCCCTGGCAAACATTCTGGTCCGCAGCGAGAAGCAGGAGGACGCCATGCGCATGGCTGGCGAAATCAGTTCCTTGCTCAATCCCGCGCCCGAACAATTGAAGGTCCTGGGGCCTGCGGAGGCGCCTGTTCCGCGCCTGAAGAACGAGTTCCGCTATCAGTTGCTGATCAAAACGGCGGATCGGCGCGTCCTGAATCAGGTGCTTCAGAAGCTTCGCCACTACGCCGTGGATCAGCGCTGGACCGCCACGGCTCTTGTAATTGACGTTGACCCGTTGACTCTGCTCTAATCTCGCCGAATGGAATTGTTTGAAAGCGTCGACCGGAATCTGCGGGAAGCTATGGCCTGCTATTCCTACGCCACGAGTGAAGGAGAAATCCGCCAGCTTGCGGGTGTGCGGATCGCCTCGTCCGGCATCAACTATTCCGTGTTTAACTCGGTCATGTTCACTGAGCCCGTGGAAGGCGGCGTGGTCGATCTGGAACGCCGCATCCAACTTGGCGAGGTGCACTTCACCCAGCGCGGTCTCGGGCGCTCTTACTGGATCTGCGAAGACATGCTGGCTCCAGGAGCCCGCCGCGCCGAACAACACGTCTTCTTCGGCCATGGCATGCGTTGCGCAGCTGAGCCGCCTGGCATGCTGGCGGAACGCGTCGCTCCTCCGCTGCGTCAACTGGCCCATATGGAATTCCGCCAGGTGGATGATGCCGTCACACGCTTTCATTTTGCCGACGTAGTCTCTA
Organism: uncultured Solibacteraceae bacterium; assembly: GCA_964464925.1. Classification (GTDB taxonomy): domain Bacteria; phylum Acidobacteriota; class Terriglobia; order Bryobacterales; family Bryobacteraceae; genus CAYXLI01. Next base: position 156,426 of record CAYXLI010000011.1, read on the forward strand.
CGGTTTTCTCACTGCCTTTTCCCGTCGCCGAGCGCGTCTATGGCGGCGAGACAACCTGGCAGAGTGACATGCGCGGTTACATCGGTTATGTTGCGGGGCGCCCGGTGTCTGTCGTGACCTCAGTCATTGGTGGAGACGCCATTGGCATCTATTCGCTCGCTACCCGGCCGGAACAGCAGGGCTACGGGTACGCCGAGACGCTGATGCGGTTCGCGATCGCGGAGGCTACACTCGCTACCGGTCTCGAGCGCACCGTTCTGCAAACCACCCGCTCCGGCATGCGTCTTTACAAGAGGATGGGTTATCGCCCGGTGACAAAGTTCAAAGTCTACATCCAGGAAAGTTGCGGCTCCATCTGAAGATCTGCCACACTCTTTACTTTATGCCAGCTTTCCGACGCCAACGGCGGTGTGCCTGGTTGCTCGTTCTGCTGCTTGCTCATCCCGTTCTCTCGCAACAGCAATCCGGTCATCCGGTTTCTCTCCCTACCGGTAAAGAGACCCTCACTTACGCGATTGAGTGGCGAATGATCCGGGCCGGAACCGCGAAACTGACTTGGACGCCCTCGCCGGCGTCCTGGCAGGGCGATGTCAAATTGGAGTCCGCCGGTCTGGTGAGCAAACTGTATCGGGTGGATGATTCCTACGTCTCGCGCGGGAACGAAGGCTTCTGCGTCACCTCCAGCCTGCTGCACGCGCTCGAAGGCAAACGGAATCGCGAAACAACCGTCAGTTTTGACCGCGGCAAGAAGCGTACGAGTTACTTTGAAAAAGATCTGACGAAGAATACGGTCGTACTCACAAAGGAGATCGACATCCCTCCTTGCGTTCAGGATCTGTATGCCGGCCTGCAGAGAATCCGTACGCTCGGACTGGAGCCCGGGCAGTCTGCGCAGGTTCCTGTCAGCGATGGCAAAAAGTTCGCTATGGTTCGTGTGGAAGCGCAGGAGCACGAGTCCGTCCGGACGCCCACAGGGGACCACAAGACCACCCGGTACGAAATTTTCCTGTTCAACGACGTTCTTTTCAATCGCAAAGCGCGTTGTTTCGTATGGATCGCAGATGACGCTAAACGCACGCCCGTCCAGATCCGAGTGCGCATGCAGTCTTTCCTTATTGGAAACATCAACTTAACGCTTGAGAAGGAAGAGCACTTGTAGCTCCTCCGCGGCCGGTAACAGAACGCACTTCCGGCACGTCACAATAGGAAATAGATCCTCGTGCCTAAACGTAGAGCTTTTCTAGTGATCCTGTTCGCGGTTCTCTCCTTGTCCGCGGCCGAGATGAAAATGACGGTGGACCAGCTCCGCTCGTTCATCGTCTCTTCGGTGAAGATGAAGTATTCGGATAAGCAGGTGGCCGAATACCTCAAGAACGTCCGCCTCACAAACCGCCTGGACGATAGCACAATCGAGGATTTTCAAGCCGGCGGAGCGGGACCGAAAACGCTGGAGGCTCTCAAAGTGCTGCGGGAGAATTCCAAAACTCTGCAGCCGCCCCCAACTCCGGAAGCCAAGCCCGCGATCAAGCTGCCGGACCCGCCCGATTCCATGGAACAGGCTGAAGTTCTGAAGCAGGTCACCGAATATGCGATGGAGTACGTGAAGAAATTGCCCAACTTCATCTGCACCCAGGTGACGCGCCGTTTCGGGGATCCTTCCGGCATGGAGTTCTGGCACCTGTACGATACCGTCACAGCCAAACTCAGCTATTTCGAACAAAAAGAAGACTATAAAGTCGTCTTCGTCAACAACAAGTCCGTCGACACAACCATGGAAAAGCTCGGAGGCGCGACGTCGAGCGGCGAATTCGGCTCCATGATGCATGAAATCTTCGAATCCGGCTCGCACACAAAGTTCGATTGGGAGCGCTGGGCCACCCTGCGCGGCAAGCGCATGCATGTCTTCTCCTACCGTGTACCGAAAGAATTCTCCAAGTGGCGCATTGTATACGAACGCAGCGATAGCACGATCCCCGGTTACCATGGCCTCATTTATGTCGACAAGGACACTCTCGCCGTCATGCGCATCACGCTGGAAGCCGACGATATCCCCGTCGCGTTTCCCGTACAGCAGGCTCGAACTTCGCTGGACTACGATTTCGTCGATATTTCCGGACAGCAGTTCGTCCTCCCCCTGCGCGCTGAAGTGCGCATGCGCGCCGGCAAAACCCTCGTGAAAAACGAATCGGAATTCCGCCTGTACAAGAAGTTCGGCGCAGAGGCGACGATCACCTATACGCCTGAACCCTTGTCCGAAGACAAGATCAAGGAACAACCGCCCAAATAGACGGCCGTCGAAACCTGATCACCTGGGTGCGCTCGGCACAGTCCCGGCGTCCGTCTATAGCTTTTTGGCGGGCTTCTCCCTTCGTCCTCGCTTGTTCCAGTGAGAGCGCAATGGGTTGCCGTCGCCATCGCGTCCTCGGCTAGTGGCGGATCACATGACCTTTGCCGAACCAGAGCACCGTGTTTCCAGGGCACTTTCGCTTGCGCTACACTGGTGCGATCTCAGCGGCAGGAGGCCCCCCTTGGCGCCGGCAGGTGAAGTCACCGCGTTGTTACGCGCCTGGAGCGCAGGTGATCGCACCGTCGAATCGCGCCTCTTCGAAGTCATCCTCCCTGACCTCCAGCATCTCGCGCAGAACTTCTTGCGCCATGAAGCGCCAGGCCATACTCTGCAAACGGGCGCCCTGTTAAACGAGGCCTACCTGCGGCTGATCAACGTACGGGAGCGCAATTGGGAAAGCCGCCGCCACTTCGTCGCCATCGCAGCCCGCGTGATGAGGCGGCTTTTGATCGATCACGCCCGTGCCCGGCCAGAGGCACAGTTCGTCGGCCTTGACCAGGCTGCCGGCCTGCTCCCCAATCACTCTTCCCAGATCGAACAGGCTCTTGCCGTCGATCTCCTTCTGGACGGCTTGGAACGGCTGCATCCCGAACTCTGTCAGATCGTCGAACTGCGTTTCTTCCTCGGTCTCACCGAAGAGGAGGCAGCCGACTCGCTCGGTATCCCGCTCCGGACGGCGCAGAGGAGATTCGCGGACGCGCGGCGGTGGCTGTTCGAGAAGTTGGAGGACGGCCGTGCATGAGGAACCCGAGTACGACGAACTTGTAATGACCCTGGTCGAATCCGCCTTGGGCCGTCCCGCCGGCGAGCGCGATTCGTTCCTTCGCACAGTTTGCGGCGTCAACTCGCGCCTGTATGAAGAAGTGCGTACTCGCATCGGGTGGGAAGAGCGCATGGGCGCGTTCCTTCGTGAGCCTTTATTGGCATCCGCCGAAGTATTCGATCAGCCCTTCGATCCCGGTGAACTGATCGGCGGGCGCTTCCGCATTCTTCGCGCTGTCGGACGCGGCGGAATGGGAATTGTCTATGAGGCTCTCGACGTCAGGCTCGACCGGCGCATCGCAATCAAGTGCGCGCGCCTCGGCTTCGGTAAACGCCTGCCGCCCGAAGCGCGAGCCGCTCGCGAGGTGAGTCATTTCAACGTCTGCAAAGTCTATGACCTGCACAGCGTGGAGGTCCGCGGCCGCCAGATCGACTTCCTCACCATGGAATTCATCGATGGCGAAACGCTTTCCGCTCGTCTCCGGAAACCCGCCCGCCTCTCTGACGCCGAAATCCGCGAGATAGTTCTGCAGGTCGTTGCCGGCCTCTCGCAGGCGCACAAACAGGGAGTAGTGCACGGTGATCTGAAGCCCGGTAACGTAATCTTGACTCGTTCGCCCGCGGGCGGGCTCCGGACCGTGCTCACCGATTTCGGTCTCGCCAAGCTGCACGGTGCGGGCGCCGCCCCTCTGCTCAGTGAGCGCGGCGGCACGCTAGACTACATGGCGCCGGAACTCTTCCTCGGCGGCCGTGCCTCCGCCGCATCGGACATCTACGCGCTCGGCGTTCTGATTCATGAGCTGGTCACAGGCCGTACGCCGCGCCGCCCGGAAGAACCATCGCAACCGCCCTCTACTCACGCCGCTGATTCTACGCTTACTTTGGACCACACCGCCCGGCTGCACAGTTGGCACTGCGAAACCGATCCACTCCCGGCGCCTTGGCGCTCCATCGTCGTCCGCTGCGTAAAGGGCGACCCGTCCCTGCGCTTCAAGTCGGTGGAAGAGATCGCCGCCCGTCTGCGTCCTGCTACGAACGCACTCTTGCGAATTGGTGCATCTGTTCTTCTCCTTGTGATGCTCGTTGCCCTCGCTCTTTGGCAGTGGAGACCTGCTCAGGTCACTCCCGTGCGGCTCGCCGTGCTGCCCATTCAGGTCGAAGGGGATCCCACAACTCTCGCGTCGGCCGTCGCCGATGATGTCGCCTCGCGCCTGTCGGGGATACGCAGGGGCTTTACGGTATTTCCACCGGGAGACGCACACCAATTGGCACTGCAAACCCCGGACCAGGCTGCAAAGCTCCTTGGTGCATCCCATGTCCTCATTACACGAGTGCGCCATCAGGGCCGGCAGTTTCTCGTACATGCGGGCTTGGTGGACACCGGTACCGGCCAGACCATTCGTTCCCTCGACGGTACGTATAAGGATAATGATCCGGGTTCGCTCGCCAAAGCCCTATTGGGCACGGTCACGAACGGGCTTGCGATTCGCCCGGCCATCGTCGCGGAAACCGTCTCTCCGCCGGCGTATGCAGATTATGTGCAGGGCATCGCACTCTTGCACCGGGACAACAACAGTGCTGACGCCGCGATACCGCTGCTCACCCGCGCGATGCAATTGGATCCCAGGTCCGCTCTGCCGGCCGCGGCGCTCGCCGAGGCGCAACTGTTGAAATACAACACCACCCACGACGCCTCCTGGTACACGGAGGCAAAAGCTACGGCGGCGAAAGCCAGGAGTCTGAACCCTGATTCCGCTTCCGTGCTGATTTTGGAAGGCTCGCTGAAATTCGATACTGGATCCTACGAAGACGCCGCGCGAGATTATCAAAGGGCAACGGAACTGGAGCCCCTGAACGTAGACGCATGGCAACGCCTCGCTCTCGCGTATGGAGCCCTGAACCGTCCCACGGAGGCTTTGGCCACTTACAAGCGTTTGCTCGAAGTACAACCAAACTACTTCCGGTCCTATCTGGCCCTATTCAATTTTTATTTCTTCAACCTGGGCCAGTATGCCGAGGCCGAAGCCGTGATTCGCAAACTCACCCAGATTGCCCCCGGCCTCGACTCCGGCCATACGAATCTGGGCACAGTCCTCGTCCACACAGGCCGCTATGAAGAGGCGCGAGCCGAGCTGAAGAAATCCCTCGATATCCAGGAAACCAAGGTTGCGTTGTATCTCTACGGCCTGTCTTACAATTACGAACACCGTTTTGCGGAAGGACTGCCCTACCTCGAAAAAGTCGTGGGGTATCGGGGAGCGAACACCACCGACTTCCTGACCCTGGGCAACACCTATCGCTTTCTCGGGAGGGAAGCAGACGCGCGGCAAGCCTTTAGACGAGGACTAAGCCTCGCGGAAACGGCCGTGGTCAACAATCCGCGGAATGCCTTACCGCGCGCCCAGCTGGCCCTGTTTGCCGCGTATCTAGGGGATCGAACGCGCGCCCATTATGAAATCGCCCAGGCGCGGCAGATGTCCGCGGAGGAAGACCGCGTCATGGGTACAGTTGCCATCACTTATGAAGCTCTCGGGGAACGCGATCAGGCGCTCGCGTCATTGCAGCGATCACCGAAATCCTTGCTGGAGGACATCCGGCAGGCACCACAGTGCGAGGCGCTTCAACGCGACCCTCGCTTTCAGGAGTTGTTGAACAGACAATCCATACCCTAACCCCTCAAACAGAAAGGAATCTGCTCCATGCCTAAAACACATGACATCACGCTGCTTGTCACGCTCGACAAGAAGATCGTCTCCACCCCGCCGTGCAACTTGCTGCCCATCAAGGTCGGGGACACGCTCGCCTTTTCGTCGCCGTATGGCGCGTTCGACATTACGTTTAAGTCCCCGCACGTCTTCGCAACAGACGCGGTTGCCGCCAAAAATCCTAACATCCAGGTGGCCCGCGCGGGAGACTTCGCAGGCGATTGCCGGATCGAGTTGACTACTGGCGAGGTGATCGAGTCCGGACGCGATGGCAGCTACGGGCTCGACGGCCAGAGCACGAGATAAGGTTGCGTTACGGGCTCGTGCGCTTGCAGGCTGAACACGCCGGGCTTGAGCACCGCCTCGTTGTTCCTCAACAAGAAAGGGCCGAATCGTCTCAGGATCGGCCCTTATCGCAGCCACTTCTCTATGACGTCAATGGCCGCGGGAACATTCTTGTCCCTCACCTCATAAACGCGAATCGGTCCAGGCCCGTCGGGATACCATCTCCGCAGCATACGTTCCGACGCGAAGCCCGCAAAAATACTCACAAGCGGGATCCCGCACGCCGCGGCGACATGCTGGCCCGCCGAGTCATATCCGATATACAAGCCGCTCTTCGCAATGTGCGCCGCAAACGGAGCATAGTCTCCGTCCCAGACATCGAAAGGGACCCCCGCGCGATGCATCGCCCTCTCTACCCTCGCAGTTTCTTCTCCGCCCGCACCCTTGTCCACCAGCACCCGGCGTCCCCGAAGAAGTTTAAGCAGATCCTCTTCGAACGGCTCTGGCATTAGCTTTTCTGCGTTCTCACCTACGCCGAGGCTGACCGTTATGTCGTAAGCCGATGCTCCCACGGCGGGCGCAATATAGTTGCGCGCCTCTGTTCCGAATGTCTCGGCCATCCACTTCTTTGTGAGCGCGACCAGTGTGGCATCGCTCTCGCCGCCATACGACCGGCTTTCGAAGAAATAGTAGTCCCGCTCGTCACACACGGGCAGAAGTCCCAGTTGTGTCAGACGCGAGTCCGGATCCACCACGATTCCACCGGAGCCGAACAGATTCGGGCTCGACTGAATGCGCTCCAGCAAACCGGCGCTCCGTCCATACACAAACGGATAGTGCTGGATCCGCTCGTCTCCGGCAAAAAGATCATAGTTCTTCTTGGGTCCGACGAAGTAGATCTCGGCGTCCCGGTATCTCTGCTTTACGCCGTCCAGCACCACGCTGGTTACAGCCACATCGGCTCCCAGAGTCACCCGCGACAACACGAAAATACGTTTCGCATCTCCGGCCTGCCTTGGCCTCCGCACACGTTCATAACGCGCCCGCAGATCGCCGCCCGGCTTCACCTTCGCAATCACTTCGCTGAACAGATCGGCGTAGACATCGCAGAGGCGCGGCTCGAACAGATCGCCGAGCCGCTCCACTACGATGCGGAAAAATTCGCGGCTTGCTTCGGCCGATCCGAGCGCCTCGTCGGCCACGCGGTTCAGCAGCTCGTCTGGCCAGCGCTCACCGCGCAGACAGTATCCCAGCAGCTCAGTCGCGGAAGTACTTGCCAACCAGGAACTCCAGCTTCTCGAGCGTTGAATGCGGTACGGCTTTCTTGTCTGTAATCAGAGCGTGCGCCAGTGCCGCGCCGCATTTGCACTTGCGTTCGGCTGGCATTGCCTCGACGGCTGCCTTCACCAGCTTGCAGGCGTTCTCCGCGTTCTTCGTCAGGTTCGCGATGATATCGGTGACTGTCACCGCATCATGAGCCTCGTGCCAGCAATCGTAGTCCGTCACCATTGCTACCGTCACGTAGCAGATCTCGGCCTCCCTGGCCAGCTTCGCCTCCTGCAGGTTGGTCATGCCGATCACGTCCATGCCCCAACTGCGGTACACGTTCGATTCCGCTTTGGTCGAGAATGCAGGGCCTTCCATACACAGATATGTGCCGCCCTTTTTTGCCGTGATGCCATTCTCCTGGCAAACTTTCGCGACCACCTCGGAAAGATGCGGGCAGATGGGATCCGCAAAGCTGATATGTGCTACCAGTCCGTCTCCGAAGAACGTCGACACGCGCCCGCGCGTTCGATCGAAGAACTGATCCGGAATTACGAACTCCAGCGGCCTGTGCTCTTCTTTCAAGGATCCCACCGCGCTTAGGGAGATGATCCGTTCCACGCCCAGCTTCTTAAAGCCGTGAATATTCGCGCGGAAGTTCAGCTCCGATGGCGAAAGACGATGGCCTCGTCCGTGTCTTGCCAGAAACGCAACCTCTTTGCCTGCCAACTTCCCTACAATGTACTTATCGGAGGGCTTTCCCCATGGCGATTCGATCATCAATTCTTCTTGCGCTTCGAATCCCGGCATGGAGTACAGCCCGCTGCCTCCAATAATCCCGATCTGTGCTCTCAATTCACTCGCTCCTTGCTTGCCAACCAATATTTGCGAACCACTCATTCACAACTGAATACGGATCGCGTTCGCGCCGCGCCACTTGCCCGGCTGCCTCCCGCAAATCCTCCATAGATATTTGTTCCGCCAGCCGCTCCCGAAACATTTCACGAAGGCGCAGAGCCCAATTCTCTATCCTGCGCTGCTCTGAAGTATTCGTGCGCGCCGCTTCGAACGCCGAAAGCGCTTCTTCGATTCCTTCACCGGCGGTCGCCACACATCGCACGACCGTTGGCTTGGCGGAGTTCGACAGTGCCAGTGCTCCCTCCAACTCGCGTTGCAAACGATCCGCACCAGGCAGATCTGCTTTGTTCAGGAGATAAACGTCGGCGATCTCCATAATACCCGCTTTCATCGCCTGCACATCGTCTCCCATGCCTGGCACCAGCAGCAACGCAGTTACATCCGCAACGCGCGCGATGTCAACCTCATCCTGACCCACACCCACTGTCTCAATCAGCACCACATCGAAACCTGCGCCTTCGAACAGCAGGGCCATGTCCATCGTCGCCGCAGCTAGTCCGCCCAAGTGTCCCCGGCTGGCCATTGAGCGAATAAAAACACCCGGATCCGCATAGTGGTCCAGCATACGAATCCGATCGCCCAGGACCGCGCCGCCGCTGTAGGGACTTGTTGGATCCACGGCAATGATGGCGACGCGCTTGCCTCGCTTCCGCAGGCAGCGCGCCAGTTGGTCCACCAAAGTGCTCTTCCCCGCCCCAGGCGCGCCGGTAATGCCGAAGATGATGCCTTTGCCGGTCTGGTGAAAGAGCATCCTCAACAATTCGGCGCCTGCCGCGCTACGATTTTCTACTAGGGTCGCAGCACGCGCCAGCGCACGGGAATCGCCGCGCAAGACTTTGTCCAGCAATGAGTCCAAACCAGAATCATAGCGTGGTCGTGCCGGCGTACTTCCTATATTGCGCGCTGCTCTCTCCCTTATATCCGCAAACTGGCTTCCGCCCGTTGCTGGTCGCGGTCATCGTCATTAGCGTCTACTTCGCCGTGCAGCATACCCGGTATCTTTGGCATTGGGTCTATCTTGCATTCACACTCGTCGCCTATCGTGAGATGGACTGGTTCACGCCAGCCGTGAAAGACCACCATCTCGATTATGTGTGGATTGTCTGGGATCGAGCCCTCCTGCACGACTTCGGGCTACAGCGCGCCATCGAGTCGCTCGGCCCTCTCGTCCCGGCTCTGCTTGAGGCCTCGTACTTGTTCGTATATGCGGTCGGCCCTCTCGCCGTGGCCATACTGTACATTGAGAATCGCGTCGATCGCGCCGGAACACTGCTGCTTTACTACCAGGCCGCCACGCTGACCGCCTATGCGCTGTTTCCGTTCTTCCCGTCGGATCCGCCCCGCGTGCTGTTTCCCGGCGCCGACGTGCCCACAATCTCGAATTGGCTCCGGTCCTCAAATCTAATGCTGGTCAACGGATACGGGATACACAGCAGCGTTTTCCCTAGCGCCCATGTTTCTTCTGCCTACGGCGCCGCTTTCGGCATGCTGGCGGCTATCCCGGAGAAAAAGTGGATTGGCTACTGCATGTTGACTTACGCGACGCTCGTCGCCATCGCTACGGTCTATGGCCGCTACCACTACGCCATCGATGCGGCAGCGGGATTCCTAATCGCTGTGGCCGTTGCGGTGGTTTTGCGCAAGCGCTGCGCGAACTAGCCCAGGCATGTCCGCCTGCCGCGGTACGCGCACGAACGGAAGTCCAGCAGCCCGTGCGCTCTCACATCCGGCATCCGAGTCTTCCACTACAATCGCAGTCTTCACGCTCAGGCGCTCTACAGCCAGCAGGTAGGGATCGGGTGCGGGCTTGAGGTTCTTCACGTCGCCTCCAAACACAGCCGCGTGAAAGCATTCGCGAATCCCTGCAGCCTCCAGAATCGGTTCCACTTCGGCCCGGCCGCTGGAGGTGACCACGGCGAGCTGGAATCCGCGAAGATCGTGCAACAACTGCAGCGTATCGCGCGTAAATGTCTCGCCCGCCATCATGCGCTCCCGGAACATTGCCTTTTTCTGCGGATACCGCGCGTAGAGCGCTTCCAAATCGATCCGGTCGCCGCACAGCCCTGCAAGCATCTTCCGGTCCGAAACACCGATTGCCGTCCGTTCGTAGGTATCCCAATCAAGGTCGACCCCGAACTCCTTCAAAATATCGCGCCAGCAGGTGAAATGAACGGGCTCGCTGTCGATCAGCACGCCATCGAAATCAAAGAGAATTGCTTCGTACAAATTCCATCTTAGCCCGGCAGTGGCTCCCCTCAAAAGTAACAGGTAACCATTTGCCGAACTCGACGTATTCACCGGCAGGCATGCACTGGGACGGCTTCCTGCAGGATCTTCGCTATACATTCCGCGCGCTCCGGCGCGATTCCGGGTTCTTCTTCGCATCGGTCCTGCTGATCGCATTGGGAATCGGAGCCAACACAGCTATATTCAGCGTGGTAAATGGCTTATTATTTCGAACACTCTCGTTCCCCGGTTCCGGACGGCTAGTATGGATTGCGAATACAGGCGGCAGCCCCGGTCTGTCCTCGGTCACCTCGCGCGTATCCACCTATCTGGAATGGCAGAAGGCCAGTCATTCCTTTGAAGACCTCGCCGCTTATTTCGCATTCTTCGATTACGGCAGCTACACCATGCTTGGCGTGGGCGAGCCGGAGCGCCTCGTCGGCGTCGGTGTCTCTCAGAACCTGCTGCCATTTCTCGGTATTCAGCCTGTTCTTGGCCGCAATTTTACGCGTGAGGAGGCTGCGGACGACGCTCCCCTTGCTATCATCCTCAGTCACGCTTTCTGGCGGTATCGATTTGCTTCGGACCCCAACATCGCGGGTCGTCAGGTGACGTTGAACAGCCAGCCCGCAACCATCATCGGCGTACTTCCTGCCGATTTCGATTTCTCCGCCACATTCGTTCCAGGCGCTCGCGTGGATATGCTGGTCCCCTTCCCTCTCAGCCCGAGAACAGACCGTTATGGCAATACACTGGCCGTCATCGGCCGTCTGAAGCCCGGCGCGAGTGTCCAGCAGGCGCAAGCAGAACTTGACGGCATCAACGAGAACCTTCGCCTCGCCGAACCGCAGCGCTGGAGTTTCGGAGCGAAGGTAACTCCGCTTCGGGAACACCTCACAGGCCGCTTCCGAAGTGGTCTCTTGATTCTTCTTACAGCCGTTGCCGGTGTGCTGCTCATCGCCTGCACTAACCTGTCGAACTTGATCCTGGCCCGCGGAGCTGCTCGCCGGAAAGAGATCGCCATCCGCTCCGCACTCGGCGCCGGACGGGAACGCCTCATCCGGCAGTTCCTCACGGAAAGCCTCATCCTCTCGCTCTCCGGAGCAATTGTGGGCACAGCGCTCGCATGGTTTGCGGTCCGTTACGTAGCCTCGATGCAGAGCATCAGCATGCCTCTGCTACGAACGGTCCGCCTCGACAGCACCGCCCTGCTCTTTACGGCGCTCGTCGCGCTTGCAACGGGACTTCTGTTCGGGCTCGTCCCGGCGCTCCAGGCATCCGGGACTCATGAATCGGAAATGCTGAAAGAATCCGGCCGCGGCCTGACCGGCAGCCGCCGCTCTACGTGGACGCAAAGTGCGCTCGTCGTCTCTCAGGTCGCGCTGGCGTGTGTGTTGCTCGTTGGGGCCGGCCTGCTCATCCGCAGCTTCCTGCACGTCCTTGACGTAGACCTTGGATTCCGGGCAGAGAGTGCCACGGCGTGGCGGATCGCCGCCGGTTCCGTACGCCGCACAACTGAGCAGCAGACGTCGTTCTATAACAGTCTCGTACAAACGGTCGAGGGTGTTCCCGGAGTCGTCTCCGCCGGCGTGACCGATGCCCTGCCATTGGGCCGGGACCGGAGCTGGGCCATCCGCCTGAAAGGCATCAACTATCCGACCGGCCATGTTCCGCTCGCACATCCACGTATCATCGACTGGCGCTACTTGAAAACGATGGGCATCGCCCTCCGAGGCGGACGCGATTTCACTGAACGGGACATGCCGGATAGTGAGAAAGTCTTGATACTGAATGAGAAGGCGGCGAAACTGCTCTCGCCGGACCGCAGCGCAATCGGGCAGATCGTCATGTTTGGGGGCGACCGCCGTGTGGTTGGCGTAGTCGCGAACGTGCGTCACCTCGCGCTGGAACAGGAGGGCGGCTTGGAGGCGTACATACCCGTTACCCAATTCGGCGCCGAAACAGTGGACCTCGTTGTCCGCAGCAGTCTCTCCCTCGATTCTCTTGTCCCCGTAGTGCGGCGCGCACTCCATTCAGTGGATCCTTCGCTGGCGACAGAGGAGTTCCAGCCCCTGGATCGCCTCGTGGACCGCTCCGTTTCCCCGCGCCGGTTCATGACACTTCTCCTCGGCGGCTTTGCAGTAGGTGCGTTATTGTTGGCAATCATCGGGATCTACGGCGTCGTCTCCTACAGCGTCACCCAGAAGCGGCAGGAGATCGGGATTCGAATGGCACTCGGAGCCTCCCCCGGATTGGTACAGCGGAAGATTGTTCTGGATGCTGTATCTCTGGTCTCCGGCGGCCTTGTGCTCGGCGTGATCGCGGCGCTGATTCTCACCCGCCTGGCAGCCTCGCTTCTCTACCAACTGGAGCCGACAGACCCGGTGACCTTCATCGTCAGCATCGGACTCCTGCTGCTGGCGGGAGCAGCAGCCGCCTTCGTGCCCGCGGTTCGCGCGTCCCGAGTCGACCCGATGTCGGTCGTTCGCGCAGACTGATACACCTTCCAACCGCTTGAAAATCCCCGGAAAACCCGCAAATCATGCACTTCGATGCACGTTTCGGTACAGACATGCTATGTCACTGGTTACAATAGAGAAAGTTGATCAAACGAGCACTCAAAACACGGTACAGCCGTTGGATGGAAGATTGGGAAACCCAGCTCTGCTTCCGTTCCAATAACCGCGTCGTGCGCCCCTTCGATTGGGGCCTCGACTGGGCTGAATCCTGGCCCGCCGCCCGAGCCTTACCGAAAAACGGCCACTCACCGGCAGACTATCTTCGGGAACTGAACCAGCTCTCGGTTCGGAGCAGCGATGCCTTCTTCGGCTATGAGACTCCCCGCGATTACCATCTCGACGAGGAGATGCTCCGGTTTACCAGCCCGGTTCACACGCCCTACCCGGAGAACAACAAGGTACACGGCCAGTGGTTCCCAGCCAAGAAGCCAAACAGCAAAGCGGTGATCGTCCTGCCGCACTGGAATGCCTCCTTTGGCCAGCATGGCGGCCTATGCCGCGGACTCCAGAAGCTCGGCCTCTCGGCCCTCCGCCTCAGCCTTCCTTATCACGATTTCCGAATGCCGGAGGAGTTGGAGCGCGCCGATTACGCCGTCTCGGCCAACGTGGGCCGGACCATCGATGCCACAAGACAGGCCGTAATCGACACGCGTTGCGCTATCGACTGGCTGCAGCAGCAGGGCTTCGAGCGAATCGGAATCGTGGGAACCAGTCTAGGCTCGTGCTACGCGTTCCTGGCAAGCGCCCATGACGAACGGCTCCGGGTCAACGTCTTCAATCATTGCTCCTCCTACTTTGCCGACGTGGTCTGGACAGGCCTCTCGACCCAGCACATCCGGCAAGGCCTGGAGGGTCAGATTGACCTCGAGACTCTCCGCAGCGTCTGGCAGGTAGTAAGCCCTGTCAACTACATGGAGCACTTCGCGCGCTGGCATAAGAAGTCTAAGTTCATCTATGCCACCTACGACACGACCTTCCTGCCCGGCCTCTCCGAAGACGTCGTCGCGCGAATCCGCGCCCACTCGATCGACAATGAACTGGTGATTCTGCCTTGCGGACACTATACGCTCGGCGAGACGCCATTCAAATTCATCGACGGCTATCACATCTGCTCGTTCCTCAAAAAGTGGTTATAAACTTGCTGCTATAGTTCCGCTGAGTTGCCGTGATTTGCCAACCCGATTTAGTGGGAGTATGTAGGTATCAGCACATTTTGCGGCTCGCTGTGAGTGGTGTGAGTTCACCGGGCGTGGAATACCCTCACCTACCGCTTCTGGATTAGTGTCTCAGTCCAGGTCGCGATCCGCGAGGGAGGCTCGAATGCCCGCACTAGTTCTTCACGTGGGCGGCTGCGAAGCGCGCCAGGACGCCCGAACCGCATGCCTCCGAAATGCAGGTTTCTGCGTCGTCGACGTAGAAAGCCCAGACCACCTCTTCAATTTGTTCGCTCGCCAACGTCCCGACCTCATTTTGATGGACGACGATTTCGCCTCTCCCTCCAGCGCGGAAATACGCCAGGCGCTTGAGGCCGCAACCGAAACGAGAGCGATCCCTCTGCTGCTGATCAGCAGAACGGACAGCCGGCAGGAACCAGCTTCTTTGCAGTTGCGATCGAGTGCGTTTCTAGTCGAACCAGTCGACCCACGTGTCCTGCTGGCGACGGTCACTTTTCTTTTGCACTCCCATGTCCAAGCGTCTGCAACGAACATCTCCTTAAACTCGACGCCGGAGGTCCTTCACTCGGAAGCGTGCATCGCCACCGACCGGGATTTCCGCATTACGCACGTCAACAGAGATGCCGAGCGGCTGCTCGAAATTTCTGCACCCGGGATCCTTGGCAAAAGTCTCTGGGAAATCGATCCGGCTCTTTCGGAAGACTCGTTGCAGCAACAATGCGGCCGTGCGATGCGCGATTGCCTGGTGGTTTCGATTGAATATCACGATCAGCGCCGGGATCGATGGTTAGATGTAAAGGCCTGCCCAACACGAAGTGGCGGCCTTGCCCTCTTCTTCCGGGACATCTCAGACCTGAAGCGGGCTGAGCGCGCCCTCACCGATATTCAACGTCGTTGGACGAGGCTGATCGATGCAAGCATCATCGGAATTGCAACCGCGGACGAGGAGGGCGTTCGGTACGCCAACGACGAGTTCCTGCGTATCGCGGGGCTCACTCGTGAGGATCTCGTAACAGGCCAGGCTGATTGGAAGAAGGTCACGGCTCCTGAACACTTGCCTCGGGATCTGAACGCAATGGAGGAATTGCGTCGATGCGGCAAGTGCGTACCCTTCGAGAAAGATTTCGTGCATCCTGACGGAACTCGTGTCCCCGTCCTTGTCGGCGCTGCAACTTTGGCAACAGAACCGCTCGAATGGGTCGCCTTCATCATCGACATTACTTCCCGGAAAGAGACGGAAGAAGCACTCCGGATAAGCCGTCAAAGGTTGGAGGTCGCAACCGAAGGAGCAGGATTCGCCACTTGGGACCTGAATCTGCTCACAGGGGAAGCAGTTTGGTCGGCGCGCCTCTTCGAACTTTTGGGATACAAACCCGCTCCCGGCGGCCGGGCAAACAAGGAAATGTGGCGCAGTTGCGTCCACCCCGATCATGCCGCCCGCAATATTGCGGCATTCGAGAAGGCTCGCCTGGAGCGGTCGGTCTACGCGCAGGATTATCGGATTATCCGCGTGGACGACGGCAGGATTCTGTGGTTGAGCGTTTTCGGACGCTTTCAGTATGACGCCAAAGGTGACGCTGTCCGCCTCACGGGGGTCGTCTTCGATAGCACGGAGCGCAAGCAGGCCGAGCAGGCTTTACGCGAAAGCGAAGATCGGTTTCGGACTCTTGCGGATAATATCGCCCAGTTCGCCTGGATGAGCGATGAAGCGGGTTCCCGGTTTTGGTTCAACCGCCGCTGGTATGAATACACGGGTACGGCGCTGGAGGAGATGCAAGGCTGGGGATGGCAAAAGACTCACCACCCCGATCACGTCGGCCGCGTTGTTGCGCACATGAAGCACTGCTTCATGGCAGGCCACGAATGGGAAGACAAATATCCGTTGAGGGGCAAAGACGGCGTGTACCGTTGGTTCCTCTCGCGAGCGCTCCCGATTCGGAACGCCGCCGGCCACATTTTTCGCTGGTTTGGAACCGATACCGATATCACCGGGCAACTGGAATCCGAAGAGCGCGTGCAGGAAGCACTGGCGGACACGCAACATGCTCTCGAAGCTTTGCATCTAAGTGAGGAGCGCCTCCGTCTCGCCCAGGAGTCTGCCGGGTGTGCAACATGGGAGTGGGATTCCGTAACTGACGAGTTGGTTTGTTCTCCCGAATACTATGAGCTTTTCGGCTGCGCAAGCGGCTCACTCTCTTCCGGCCAGGACTGGCTGCAATTTCTCATACCCGACGACCGCGAACGCGTCCTGAACGACTGGAAACTCGTCCCCCTTGGCGGTGAGTTACGCACCGAATTCCGCATCGTCAGGCGCGGTGAAGTTCGGTGGTTTCTCAGCGGAGGCAGGATGTGTCCGGAACGCAATGGCCACATACTCGGAGTTGCCATTGACATTACCGCCCGCAAGAAGATTGAGGAAGCGCTGGCTCAGAGCCGTGAGGTCGCTCTCCGCAGGTTGCGCGAAATTGAAGCAATCTACGCAACTGCGCCGGTCGGTTTGTGCTTTGTCGATACGGAACTCAGGTTTGTCAGCGTGAACGAACGCTTGGCAAAGATGAATGGGCTGGCCGCGTCTGATCATATCGGCCGTACTGTCGCTGAAGTCACTCCTGGCATCGGCGCGGTAGCCGAATCAATGCTCCGGCAGGCGCTCAGCTCCGGGCAGCCGATGCTCGGCGTCGAGATCCCGGAACACTCGCCTTTACCGGCGCGTAAGCCCCGGACCTGGATTTGCAGCTACTACCCTTTAAAGGACGCGGACGGCCGGGTACGCGGCATCAATGCAGTAGTCGAAGACATATCCGAACGAAAACGAATCGAGGAGGCCCTACGGGAAAGCGAAACTCGGTACCGGTTAGTTGCGAGTGCAACGAACGACGCCATTTGGGACTATGATCTGGTCACTGGCAGGGTCCAATGGACCGACGCCATACAGACGCTGTTCGGCTACAGCCAAGACGGCATCGCTCCAACCGTCGGCTGGTGGGCTGAGCGCATTCATCCGGATGATCAGGCGTCTGTAGCCGCCACCTTGGATGCAATCACGGCTTCCTCGAACGCTGACAAACTCGCCATCGAGTATCGTTTTCGGCGGGCAGATGGATCATATGCCCACGTGCTGGATCGCGGCTTCGTTCTCCGGCGCGACAACAAACCGGTACGGATGGTGGGCTCCATGCTGGACCTCACACCCATCCGGGAAGTCGAGGAACAATTGCGCCTGGCCAACACCGCGCTCGAAAGATCCAATGAAGAGTTGCAAAGGTTCGCTTACGCTGTTTCGCACGACCTCCGGTCTCCCTTGAGGACGATCGGGAGCTTGACCGAGCTCTTTGCGAATAAATACGGCAGTGCAGCAGGGGAAGAAGGACGGCAGGTACTGCAGATGGTAGTAGGCGGCGTGAACCGCATGAGTAAGCTGATTACCGACCTGCTCGAATATTCCCGCCTTACCGCGCATACCGTCCCCTCCGGCGGACCTGTCGACTGCAATGCCCTGTTCGCCTGGGCGGTAATGAACCTTCAGCAACGCATCCAGGAGACCGGCGCAGTGGTCACGAGCGATAAGCTTCCGACGGTGCTTGCGGACGATCAACTGCTCCGTGTCTTCCAAAACTTGATTGAGAACGGAATCAAATATCGCGGCGAACTGAGGCCCGTGGTCCACGTATCGGCTCAGAAGCGTGGGGAATTCTGGCTCATTTCCGTTCGCGACAATGGAATCGGATTCGAGATGGAGCACGCAGATCGCATCTTTGCGGTCTTTCATCGCCTGCACAGCCCGGATAGATACGAAGGCAGCGGAATAGGACTCGCCATCTGCAGAAGAATCATCGAGTGCATTGGTGGACGAATATGGGTCGACTCCAAGCCCGGCGTCGGGTCCACGTTTTATTTCACCGTCCCGGCCGTTCACCAGTCAGAAGCCGAACGCGCGGCGAGCGGCCCGGGTTAGGTCATGGCGCGCAAGGCCTACAACTCCGCGACATCGGGTGACAGCCTTTCGGAGGCATCAAGCCTCTAGGCTGGCCCGATCCCATTTGCCGGATCGCGCACCGGCTTCATAGGTGCTCTCCAGGAATTCGTATAACGATTGCTCCGGGGATTCCGCACGGCGAACGTCGTCATACATCAGAATGAATTCGGAGAGTTGCTGGTTCCAACTCGCAGCTGCAGGCCGAATCGGCTCCTTTTCGATACCCTCCGGCTGAGGAACCGTGTACGAATAGTAAGCCGGACCATCTACGGCGCCGCCTCCGGGCCAAAAGCCGGCGCTGCACTCTTCATGCGAATACGCGGGACCGCTGATTACGCCCTTACGCGGAGGCGCAGGCCGCCCGGAAAAGCGCGTGCATGCCAGGTCAAAACTACCCCAGAAGAAGTGAACCGGGCTGCATTTGCCTATGAACTTTGCGCGGAACCGCTCCAGCACTTTGGCACTCGAGACCAGCACCCTCCAGAAACGATGTGCGTATTCGGGATCATATGAGAAATTGGCGTAGTCCCGGTCGAATGAAGGGCAGTCCATAACCTCCTGAGGAACCGGATCAATTTCTACGAATATGCCCATCGAGGCCAAATCTTGTAAGGTGCGTGTATAAAACGCCGCAACGGATTCGGCACGCAACGGACGGACGATGCCGCCGCCTTCACTGGTGGAAATGCGCAGCTCATGTTTCTGAAAGTCGAACTGAATTTCGAAGATGCCGGGCGGGTAAGGTACGGGCCCGGTCGTCAGACCGTGCGAGTTGACATATAGCGTGACGTTCCACCAATGATTCAGCGGCGGAGACTGCGCCATCCGGACCTTGCCCACGATCTGCGTCCACATGTGCAGCGTCCGGTAGGTATCCTGCCATTCGTGTAGAGGCAGCGGCGGCCATTGCTCCGTGTTGCTCATGCCGTTCAGTCTCGCAGAAACAGCGAACGGCCGCTAGCCGAGGTACAATGCGCAAGGTTCGGGTGTTGCAAATGAGGCCCTTGATCGCTGTCCTTTGGCTTGCGGGGACCACACTCCTTGCGGCGGAAGCCGCTCAGCAATGCATGCCGCAATTCCCTTTCCAAGACGGCTGGTTCGGCGCTGACGGCGCCTATTCCATCCCACTGGCAAGGGGCCGGGTGCTGTGGTTGTTCGGCGATTCCTTCGTTGGTACATCGCGAAACAAGAACCGGGCCGGCACGAAAATGATCAACTCCACCATCGGGATTTCGTCGTGCGGCTCGGATGGGAAGTTTACGATCCGGTATGTGTGGGCGGGCCAGGGCACGCGGCATCCTAAGGCGATCTTTCCACCCGTGGCGCACCAGCACAAATACTGGGCCATGCACGGCTTCACCCGTGGCGAAGATGTCTACGTTGCGCTCACAATGATCAGGGATCAGCCCGGCATCCCGGGAGCATTCAACTGGAAGCCGGTCGGCGTACGTTTGGCGAGAATACGGAATGTCGAGCGGCCGTTCCCGAAATGGAAGATCGAATACTTCGACATGTATCTCGGTAACGTTTTCCCGGGCATCTCGATTGTCACGCATGGCGGCTACGTATATCTGTTCAGTCCAACCGACACCGGCGACTCGCAGCACGCTCCAACGTTCCTTACTCGGTTTTCTGAAGCGCTGCTCGACTCCAGGCCGGCCCGCATTCAGCTCGAGTACCTTGCGCGCGATAACTCCTGGAAGCCTGCCGGCGCAAGCGGAATCGACTTCGCCGATGCCAAGCGCGTCATGAATGATCCTTTCGGCGCAGGGAGCGTCTGGTACCAGCCGGAGCGCAAGCAGTGGTTCGCCGTTGGTCCGGACGCCGCATTCCGATCCAATCGGGCGGTCATCCGGTCCTCGCCCTCTCTGTCTGGTCCATGGTCGCCCCCCGAGGTCACATACCGTATTCCCGAAGCCGGCCCGAATGCGCCTGGCTGGGACAAGGACACTTGGTGCTACCAGGCGATTGCCCATCCGGAGTACGGGGGCGAAGGCAAGATCCTGATTACTTATGCCTGCAATTCTTTCGATTTCGGCAAACTCGTAAGAAACCTAGACATCTACGTCCCGCGCGCAGTGTATGTTGCCCTCCCCTGAGCAGCCTGCGAGATGGGCGCTCCCTGGCGAAACCTTGCGGACACCGGACGCTCACTCGCTCCTCAATGCCTCCATCGCATCCACTGACGCAGCGCGCGCCGCCGGCACATACGCTGCCGCGAGGCTCGCGATCACCATCACGCAACACGCGGTCATCAGGAGAATCGCGGCTCCTGGCCGCACCCCAAACACCAGGCTTGTCAACACACGCTCCGCGGCGGCCGCCCCAACCGACCCCAGCACCAGTCCCATCACAACTAACCGCAGGGCCTCGCGTAATACCAGCCCGAGTACTTCCTTCCGCCCCGCACCAAGCGCGATTCGTACTCCGATCTCCCGGCGCCGCCTCACGACGGCATAGGACAGAACTCCGTACAGGCCGGACACGGTAAGCAGGAGTGCGATCCCGGCGAAGCTCACCATCAGGACCATTTGAAATCGCGGCAAGAGAATCGCGGTGTCGGTTAACTCTTCTCCGGTTCGAACCTGGTACACCGGTATTTCCCGGTCCAGGCTCATCAGCGCGGCCCGCGCCGCCGGTTCAACTTCCAGCGGAGGAACCGCCGTCCGCAGGACGATCGTGCCGATGCCCCACGGAAGTTGCTTGTACGGGAAGTAGTAGATTGGATCCGCGTCCGCGGTCCACGGCACCTGTTTCGCATTTCCCACTACTCCGACAATTTCGCGCAATCGCACGCCTTCTTTTCCATTGGTGGCGCCAGGCTTGATTTGTTTGCCGATTACATCCTCGTCCGGAAAGAATTTGCGCGCAAACGCTTCGTTGACCACCACTACCTTTGGAACTTTGGCATCGTCCCGCTCACTGAAGTCCCGTCCTTTTACAAGCGGAATGCCCATCGCCTGGAAATAGCCAGGGGTCACAATCGCCATATCGCTGCGAGGCCGGTCGGAAGGAAGCGTCCTCCGCTCTTCTATATCGAATGACACTGACATCTCGTGCCCCTGCAAAGGTAGCGGCATGCCGGTTGCAGCGGCCTGTACGCCTGGAATAGCTCTCAAATGTTCCAGCACGCGGTCGCAGAACGCGATTTGCCCTGCGCCGTTGTATTGGGCGCCGGGCACGCTGATGTCGAAGGTTAAGAGATGGCTGGCGCGGAAACCCGGGTCGCGCTGCATCACATAGAGGAAACCCGCGATCAGGAGTTCAGCCCCGGTAAGCAGCACCATTCCAAGCGTGATCTGCCCGATAACGAGTAGGCTCCTAAGCCGGTGCTGGCCACGCGCAATGTTCGACGCCCCTTCTTTCAGCGCACCCGTCAGATCGGCTCGCATCAGGTGCGCCGCCGGAGCCAGGCTGAACAACAGCGCCGTGAACAGAGCCAGAGCCGTAGAAAATGCCAGAACGCGGACGTCCACGCCCGCCTGGGAGATGCGCGGGATAGGAATGTGATCGCCCGCGAGCGGCAACACCAGTTTCAGCGCCGCTACGCTCAGTAGCTCGCCGCCCGCGCTCCCCAGAATGCCCAAAACTAAGCTCTCGGCCAGCAGTTGCCCCAGGAGTGCCTGGCGCGATGCGCCCAGTGCCGTCCGCAACGCAAACTCCCGCGCACGCTCTGTGCCGCGGGCCAGTAGCAGATTTGCGACATTGGCGCACCCGATCAGCAAAACCAGCGTCACGGCTCCGAGTAGAATCCATAGCGGCTTGCGGCTGCTTCCGGACAGGCGCTCTTGTTCCGGCACCACTGAAGTCGCCGCGAGATTCTTGTTGTTATCCGGATCGAGCCTCGCCAGCGCAGCCGCGATCACGTCCGTTTGCTCCCGGGCTTGATCCACGGTCAGCCCCGGCTTGAGGCGCCCAATGGCAGCCAATACCCCTGCCCCGCGCTGTTCAGTCAGCGGGGTAAACTCCGTATCGGTAGCATCCTCGCAAAGCGTCGTCCACAACTGTGCGGCCGGTTTGTCGAGCGGGAATTGAAAGCCGGCTGGTGCCACGCCGGCTACTGTGAAGAGTCTGCCATTGATTCGGAGCCGCCGGTTCAGGATTGCCGGATCGCCACCGAATCGGCTCTGCCACAAGCCATGACTAAGCACCACCGTGTGCGCTCCCGCCTTCTCTTCTTCCGGCAAAAAGCCGCGCCCTAACTCCGGCTGCACTTGCAATAACGGAAACAGGTCCCAGGATACGATCTCACCCGCCACCTGGATCGCTGGCAGCGAATCGCTCAGCGTGAATCGCTCATCCCTATAGCTGACAAGGTGTTCGAAAACCCGGTTCTGCGCCCGGAAGTCGAAGAAGTTCGGATAGGAAAGATTTGTCGGATGCGGCGTACCGCGGCGGTCCATCGGCCGGAATGCCATCAGCCTGTCTGGCTCTGCATAGGGCAACGGCCGCAGCACGACTGTATCGAGCACCGCGAACACCGCACTGCTTGCGCCGATCCCCAATGCCAGCGTCAGCGCAGCCCAGGCTGTGAAGCCTTTCGCCTTCCCAAGCTGCCGGAAAGCGTGCCGGATGTCCCTCATCATCGCTTCCATAACCGGCAGAGCGCGCCGTTCCCGTAATTCCTGCTTTACCTGGGTGACTCCTCCGAACTGTCGTCGCGCCGCGTACAATGCCTCTGCTGGATCCATGCCTTGAGCCATGAAGCGCTCCGCCAGCATCTCCAGGTGTCCCCGGATTTCCTCGTCGAACTCCTCCTCCGCCTCGCGCCGCCGGAACGTCTCTCGCATTCGCGCGAACACTTCACGGAACATATGCCCTACTTGTGGCTTTCGAGCCGCAATACCCGGCCGATCACACTGGCAATGCGTTCCCAGCTCTCGGTCTCACGAGCCAGTTGCTTTCGGCCTCCTTTGGTAATCGAATAGAACTTCGCCTTACGGTTGTTGTCCGAAGCGCCCCACTCAGAACGGATCCAGCCCTTCTGCGCGAGCCTCAGCAGCGAGGCATAGACCGTACCCTCATTCAGCCGGAGCATCTCCTGGCTGAGTTGCTCGATTCGGCGCGCAACCCCGTACCCATGCAGTGGTCCCAGCGCATCGAGCGTCTTCAACACCATGAGGTCCAGCGTCCCTTGCAGGACTTCTGAGCGGTCCTTTGTGATGCCCACAGGAGGATCCTAACACAGCTCCTTTGCGATTACCATAGGTCGACGAGGAAGCCAAACGAGCGCATTCACACGTTTTGAAAGAATTTCACGATTTCCGATAAGCCTCTCATTCTAAGCGGCAAATCACCGTCAATAATCCCCGTCCTGCCGTCCCTCACAGCTCGTTTTTCGTCCTTCGCATGCTACTTCTCAACTAGGTAAGGGCCTCGCGCCCAAAAACCAATCGGGGAGAGAAATATGTCTTCAGAAG
>CAYXLI010000012.1:0-170702 GCA_964464925.1 uncultured Solibacteraceae bacterium
AATTGCAAAACGAGAACTCCACTGTTTCCAGCAACTCCCGCGTACGCTGTTGGGCGGGCACACCGGATTCCTCATCGCCTCTAGCGGCAAGCTTCAGGCATGTTGGCCCGCTCTAGGATGGGCGATGCCGGTCTTCAAGGTCACCTTGTGAGTCTATGGCCATTACTGATTACAATGGAACAACAGGAGCGCTGCTCGAAGTGAATCCTCTGCCCGAACATCTGCGCCGATCGGTTCGCATCAACTGGCACATCAGTTCGTGGTGCAACTACAGTTGCGAATACTGTCCTGTGATGGTGTTTCATCAGCGTTCCCGCAGCGGCCAGAAGCAGGAGCACTCGTTTGACCATCGCCCCGTCGCTGACTGGTTGCAAGCGATCCGCCGATTCGATTATCCGGATATTTTTCTGAAAATCAGTGGTGGCGAGCCTTTTCTCGACCGGAAGAATTTCCGGGACCTGCTCCGAGGATTATCGGAAATGCCGCACATTCGGGTCGGAGTCGACTCGAACGGATTCTGGGATACGGACTATTTTCGCGATCTCGATAAGCGTAACCTCTGGTTGGATATTGCGTTCCATCCGACGCAGGTTTCGCTAGACGAGTTCCTTCCGAGACTTCTGAGAATGCGGGCTGCGGGCTTCCAGGTCCTGATCGTAAATTACGTTTTGGCTCCCGAGAACCTGGACCGCGTGGATGAGGTGGTGGAACGGTTCGAACGGGAAGGACTTTTCGTCAACGTCTCGACGATGATTCCTACCGGAGTGTATCTTTCGCGCTCGAAACGAACCGAGCGCGAGTTGGACGTCATCGAGAAATACAGCACACCCCTCGACAATTATTTCAAGATCATAAAGCCGAAAACAAAGGGGCGTCTCTGTTTCTATCCTGCAATGACGTACTACCTCATGTACGATGGCACTGTGCGGGTCGCCTGTCTGGATGGGACGAGGCAAGACCTGTTCGAGGGCGAGCTCCCTCAGCTCCCGCGTGAGGCCGTGCCCTGCGAATACAATCAGTGCGTCGGTTGCAGTGACATGTATCGAGGTCTCGTTGATGAACCGATGCTCAAGCGGCCCCCGAGCCTCTTTACGCTTGAGCAATACGTCCAGGAGGTTCAGGACTTCCGCAAGCAGCGCAAGCGGAATGAGACACTGGGCCGTCTACCACTCATCGGGTCCTTATTTCGGCAGGATCTCGATACGGCGTTATTCCGGCGGGAACTTGCGAAACTTGGCGAAGAAGTTCCCCTCATTCAGATCAATGGTCATCATGCTCCGGAGCCGTCGGAGACGGTGTTCGGACGTCCGGATCAAACTCAGCTCGATGCTCGCAGCCGTGATCGTATTTCGATCTCGGGCTGGGCTGCGAGTAAGGCGAGTGGCGCACCTCTCGCCGAGCTGCACCTGGAGATTGCGGATCGCCGGATCGGTGAGATCCGCGAGTTCTTTTATCGGCCCGATATCGCCGAAACGTATGGCCGGTCAGATCTCGCCAAATCCGGCTGGCGGACAATGCTGCACCTCCCCAAACTCGCTCACGGAGAGTATGACTTGGTGTTGCGAGGCGTCGATCACCAAGGGAACTCGGGCGAGCTTCCGCCCATCAGGGTTCGGATTGCCGACTAGCCCGGCCGTAACTTAATCTTTCTCGATCTTCGAGACTCGGATTACTCCGGTCTTTTCGAATAGAGTGCCTTTTACCTTTACGCGCTGGGCCGCAAATTTGCCTGGCGTCTCCTGATCGCTCAGCTTATACGACTTCTTGCCGTCGAAGAGTACATACTTCGCACCGGCGGTTTTCCGGCAGTCCTGCACGCACTTCGAATCGGGGCTGATCTTCATCATCTGGTGATTCATGCCGCACATAGAGTCGGTAATAACACCGTGGAACTCCGCGGCGAACGCAGTAATGCTCAAAGTCAAAAAAAGGATTGGTTTCATCATGTCATTTGGTCTCCAAAACTTGCAGGCCCTGGACGCGGTTCACAGCGCGCCAGAGTTCCTGATACTGCTCCGGCGCCATCGGCGCGCGAAGCTGAAAGCGGACTTGCCGGTTGCCGCCGTGCAGCCGCCCGTATTTCTCGTAAGTGGCCACCATCAATTGCAGCGGCCCCGAAGAATTGATGTTCTCTATGTATTCGACAGGCCACGTACGGCTCTGTCCCGGTCCGGCGAACGAGAGTACGCCCGGCCGGTAACTGATCACGCCAAGCACGCCCTTGTTCCCTTCCAGCAGCCGCGCCGGGACCTGCCATTCCGCCGCACCCGCCGCCGCCATCGCCGCAACGAACCGCGACTGCAGGTTCGTTCGCAAGATCGCAGCTATCGAGCTCGCAAACCCTTCCGGCAAATCTTGAAACGTATAGGCGCGGTCGCGGCCGAACTGCCATTTCCGGTCCTCATACGTCAACACTTGCATCTCGTCCGGCGAGAGCAGCACCTGCTGCAGGTCTTCCCACTTCCAGGCCCGCGAGTGATCTTCATGCTTGCCTTGCTCACGGAACACAATGCCCGTCGCGCTCACGTCGAGCGAGCCTTGCGCGCCGCCGCGCGCATGTTTGTGCCAGACCGTCGCAGCCGCCAGGGGCAACGTCAGAACGAGTAGTGCTGCAATTCTCTGCGCAGTTCGAAGTTCCATTTCCAGACCTCATAAATAGCCGGGTAAACTACCAGCTCGAGTAAGAAGGATGTGAAGATCCCGCCGATCATCGGCGCCGCAATACGCTTCATGACGTCCGCCCCCGTGCCGGTAGCCCACATGATCGGGATCAGCCCGAGAAACATACAGGTCACGGTCATGAACTTCGGACGGATCCGCTTCACCGCGCCGTGCACGATGGCCTCTCTTAGCGCGGGGCGGTCTTTCAGCCAACCTTCTTGCTTTGCCTGCGCGTAGGACAAGTCGAGATACAGCAGCATGAACACACCCGTCTCGGCATCCACGCCCATCAGCGCAATCAACCCGACCCAGACGCCGATGCTGACGTTATAGCCGAGCAGATATAGAAACCAGATCGCTCCGACCGCCGAGAACGGTACCGCCAGCACAATGATCATCGTTTTGCCGAGTGACTTTGTGTTCATATACAGCAGCATGAGAATTACAAAGAGCGTGAGCGGCAGTACGATGGTTAGCCGCTCGCGTACTCGCTCCATTGCCTCGTACTGACCACTCCACGCGATCGAGTAACCGGCGGGAAGTTTCACTCGGTCCCGCACGACCTGCTTCGCCTCGTCCACATAGGAGCCGATGTCGCGATCGGCAACGTCCACGTAGACGTATCCGCTGATCAATCCGTTCTCATCCCGGAGCATCGATGGGCCGGAGCGGACTTTTACGGAGCCGAGCTGCGAAGCCGGAATCTGCATCTGGCCGCCCATCGCGGGAATCAGTAGGCGCTCCAGACTCCGGAGACTGCTGCGGTAGTCCTGCTGGTAACGAACGTTGATTGGATAGCGCTCTCGGCCTTCAACCGTTGTGCTGACGTTGTCGCCGCCAATCGCGCTCATGACCACGCCCTGAACGTCTTCAATCGAGAGGTTGTACCGCGCCAGTTTTTGCCGGTCCCAATCGAAATCGAGGAAGTAGCCGCCGCCGGTCCGTTCGGCGAACACGCTACGTGTTCCGTGTAACGGGCCAACGACCTTCTCAATCTGAGTGCCGATCTGTTCGATGACGTTAGTGTCGGCCCCGTAGATTTTGATGCCGACCGGCGTACGAATACCGGTAGACAGCATGTCGATGCGTGCCTTCACAGGCATGGTCCAGGCGTTCGACACGCCCGGGAACTTGAGCTTCGTATTCATCTCGTCCACCAATTGCTCGGTGGCGAGGCCTGCTCGCCATTGTGATTTGGGCTTGAGCACGATCACGGTCTCCATCATGGAAAGCGGGGCCGGATCCGTAGAGGTCTCAGCCCGGCCCGCCTTGCCGAGCACGGTCAGCACTTCGGGGAAGGTCTTGATGATCTTGTCTTGTGTTTGGAGTAGTTCCTGAGCCTGGGTAATCGACACGCCGGGAAGCGTGGACGGCATGTAAAGCAAAGTACCTTCGTCGAGCGGAGGCATGAATTCCGAGCCCAGCCGGTTGTACACGGGGATCGTGATCGCGACCAGCGCGACCGCGGCGGTGATCACCAGCCACTTGTCGCGAAGCGACCACCGGCAGACCGGTTCATACATGCGGATGAGAACGCGGCTGATTGGATGGTGCTCCTCGGAGTGGATCTTTCCGATCAGGACAGCATTGGCGGCACGGGCCAGCCAGCGCGGCCGAAATTGAAAATTATCCATGTGGGTGAACAGGAGCCGCATCGCCGGATCGAGAGTAATCGCGAGCACAGCGGCCACGATCATGGAAAGGTTTTTGGTGTACGCCAGCGGCTTGAACAGGCGGCCTTCCTGAGCCTCCAGTGTCAGCACGGGGAGGAACGAAACAGCGATGACCAGCAGCGCGAAGAAGCTCGGCGCGCCTACTTCTTTGACGGCGTCGATCACGACGCGATGGTAGTCTCCCGGCCTGCCATTTCGCTCCCACTCTTCGAGTTTCTTGTGGGTCTGCTCGACCACTACGATCGCCGCGTCTACCATGGCGCCGACCGCGATGGCGATGCCGCCGAGGGACATGATATTCGACGTCAGCCCGATAGCGCGCATCGGAATGAACGTGATGATGATGGCGACCGGAATGGTGATAACGGGAATGATGGCGCTTGGAATGTGCCAAAGAAAGATGAGGATCACGATGGAGACGATAACGATCTCCTCGATCAATGTATGTTTCAGATTGTCGATAGAACGAAGAATCAGTTCGGAGCGGTCGTAGGCCACCTCGATCCTCACACCCTTGGGGAGCCCGGGCTCGATCTCGTGCAGCTTCTCCTTCACGCGCTCGATAACGCGGAGTGCGTTCTCGCCTTGACGCATCACCACGATGCCGGAGACTACATCGCCCTGCCCGTTCCAGTCCGCAATGCCGCGGCGCAGGTCCGGCCCGAGCTCCACGCGGCCGACATCACGAATCCGTACGGGCGTCCCGCCCGCCGTCGCGTTCAAGACGATGTTTTCCAGATCGGCAGGGGATTGCGCATAGCCGCGCCCTCGCACCATATACTCGGCACCGCTGAACTCGACGAGACGCCCGCCGACATCGTTGTTGCCCGCCCGCACGGCTTCCACGACCTTCATGATCGGAATGCCGTAAACCTGCAGCCGGCTCGGATTGACGTTGACTTGGTATTGCCGCACGAAGCCGCCAACCGGCGCGACTTCGGAGACGCCGGGCACCGACCGAAGCTGATATCGCAAGAACCAGTCCTGAACGGACCGGAGTTCCGCCAGACTGTGTTGTCCCGTCTTGTCGACAAGCGCGTACTGAAATACCCAGCCCACACCGGTCGCATCTGGCCCCAGTTCGGTCTTAACGCCTTGGGGCAATCGCGGGAGCACGGCAGAGAGGTACTCGGTGGTGCGGGAGCGAGCCCAATACAGGTCCGTGCCTTCGTCAAACACGATGTAGACGAACGAATAGCCAAAGTCGGAAAAGCCGCGAACGGCTTTCACCTTCGGCGCACCAAGCATCGCCGTCACAATCGGATAAGTGACTTGATCCTCGACGATGTCGGGACTGCGATCCCAACGCGAGTACACGATCACCTGCGTATCGCTGAGATCAGGAATGGCATCGAGCGGCAGATCGCGCATCGACCATACGCCCGCGAGCACCGCGAAGCTCGTGAGAATCAACATCAAGAACCGGTTGTGCGCGGAGAACTCGATGATTCGCTCGATCATTTGGCGCCTGCCTTCAGCCGTGTCTCGGCATCGATGAGAAAGGTGCCTGATGCGACGATACGCTCTCCAGCTTGCAGGCCGCTACGGATCTCGACCCGGTCCCCAAGCCACTGGCCCACGCTCACTTTGCGCGGCTCAAGTACGCCGTTGCCTTTGTCCACGAACACTGTTTGCTCCAGCCCGGTATCCATCACGGCATCGCGCGGCACGGTGAGCGAGCGTGGCGCCCTGACATGGAATTCCGTCTCGACGAACATCTCCGGCTTCCATACGTTGCCAGGATTCGACGTCTCGATCCGGACCTTCAGCGTACGGCTAGTGGGATCCACCTGCGGCAGTGTGAAGAGAACGCGTCCGGTGACGCGGTTCCCATTCAGTGGAGAAGTAATTGTTACGGCCTCGCCGGCTTTCACAAGGGCCGCGTCTGCCTCCGCTACGTCTGCGATGACCCAGATGCGGCTCAGGTCGATGACAGAGAACAGTTCGGTTTCAGGCGTAATACGCTGCTTGGCCGAAGCGTTGCGTGCTGTGATGTAGCCGCCCACCTGCGAGTAAATCGTGACATTTTTAACCGGCTTTTCGATTTGCGCCGGACTAAGGTCCCAGAGTTCGAGCTTGCGGCGAGCAGCTTTTACCATCTCTTCGGCATCGATCTTCGCCGAAGGCAGCGTGCTCTCCTGCAGGACGGAGCGTGCCTTCAACGCGAGTTGGTATTCCTGCTGTGCGGCGTACAGTTCCGGGCTATACAACTTTGCCACTGGAGCACCCTTCTGTAAATATTGCCCAACCGTATAGGGCTCAACGGACTCGAGCCAGCCATCGGTCCGGGAGTGCACATGACCGATGCGGGATTCGTCCGCGGCGATCTTGCCGGGTGCGCGGAAGGAATGGTCGGATGAGGACTCCTCGACGGTGGCGTATTTGACGCCGATGAGATGCTGCTGTTCGGGGCTGACATTGAGCGTCTCCTCGTAAACGGGCTGGAGATCATTGCCGGTTTCGGGGTTGATTCCAGGCTTGTCGGAGGTATAGCCCGGCTGTGTCGGATCGCGATAGAACTTCGGTTTCCGTGTCTCCTTGGCGGGGGCGGCTTCGCCTTCGTAAACGGGTTCGAGCTTCATGCCGCAGTCGGGAGCGATGCCCGGTTTGTCCGATTTGTACGCCGGGTGCATTGGATCGACGTAATAGAGCACCTTTCGTCCGCTCTTTGCCGGCACAGGTCCGTACCAACGGCCATAGCCGAAGCCTGCGGCGAACGCCGCCACGAGTCCAAGAAGAATGAGAGCTGTCTTCATTAGGCGTCTCCCGCTACGAGCGTGAGCCCGGTGAGTTCCTCAAGCCGGCTGAGCGCCATGAGGAAGTTGGCCATCTCCTCGTGATAGGAGAGTTCTGCGTCCACCAGGGATTGATAGTTCAGGAAGACAGACGCGAAGTCGGCGCCCCCTGTCGAGTAAGTGGTCAGGCCGGATTCGACTGCGAGGTTTGCCTGGGGAAGGATGGTGGTTTCGTACAGATGAATGATGTTCAGAGAAGTTTCGGCCATCGCGTAGTTCTCGCGGATACGGAAGTGCATCGACTGATCCGCCGCTTCGAAGCGGTGCCGTGCCTCGGCGACGCCTTGCACCTGTTCGCTGACCTGAGCGCGCTGGCGCTTGAGCCAGAATGGAACCTTCACGTCCACGCGGAATACGTACATGGGCGGCATGGAGCCCATGTTGAAATAGCCTGCGGAAACTGCCGTGTCGGGGTAGTAGTCCTTGCGCGCAAGGTTCACGGCCGACTCGGCGCGTTCGATCATCTTCTGCTCGCGCTTCAAAATGGGCGCGTTGGCCTCGGCTGCGCGGTAGAGCGCGTCGAGTTCGGCGGGCATCTCGTGCTTCATCAGGAGAAGCGGGGGGGCGAGGGGCGCATCCGGCGGGCGGCTCCGAAGCATATTGAGTTCAGCTCGTTTCACAATCTTTTGCCGCTCGAACTGCTGAATGCGAACTTCCATCAAGGACAGTTGTGTCTGCAGCTTGAAGAGGTCCTGTTGCATGGCCTTGCCCACCGAATATCGTGCCTGGGTCATTTCGAGGATCTGCGTGAGGACGGTGCGGTTACGGCGGAGAATGTCAGCCGATTCGTAAGCGTGATGCAGATCGAAAAACGTCTGCTTCACCTGACTCACGATGCGAAGCTGGGTTACCAGATAGGCCTGGAACTCGGCCTCGGCCTCCTTGTTCAGAACCTCCGCGCGAAGGCCGCGTTTGCCGGGATAAGGGACCTCTTGCGAGACCATGAGGCCAATGTTGGCTATGGGTTCCGACCCGAGCCCGGCACCAGGAAGGGGGTTGCCGCTACTATTCCAGCCGAGCGACACCATCGGATCCGGCAGCGCCTGCTCGCCGTATGGCTTCTGACGCATGGCTTCGACGCGCTTCTGGGCCGCCAGAATCTCGGGATTGCGCGACAACGCTTCTTTCAGGATTTCCTGAACAGTGAGTTTAGGCTCCTGCGCTGCGGCAGGCAAAAGCGCCAGCAGCGCGGCACAGACAAATTTAATAGGCACTTTCTCCTCTTTCGCTCGGTGAGTACACTACGGGCGGCGAAGAGAAGAACTAGATGCGAAGTTGGAAAGATTGGCGGACGGGATCGTCAGGAGGTGAGGGCTCAACGACGCAGATCGCCTTGGAGAATGCAGTAGCCGCAATGTTCCCAGAGACGGGCAAAACGATTGCAGCGGCAAGAAAAGTGGGGACCGGCGATTTCTCGATCTTCGCAAGGTCAATGGGTTGCGAACTGCAGCCCTTGTGTTCGTGTTGCGGCTTCTCACAATTCCCCTTGGCGTTGCAGCAATGCTTCTGGGGCTGAGCAGAGGCAGGGTTCGTACAAGCGAGGCATCCCCCTGTGATCGCGATTGTCGTGACGACCAAGCAGATCAAGCTGGCGATGTATGCGCGAATGCGAGCCATCTCAAACACCGAGACGCAAATCACGCGCCAAAGGCTTCACAAATGTAACCAACAACTTAGGCCAACGGCAGCGTTTTTACGCTCTATTTCTACTGTACGACCTCAGTGGGAGTGCGCACAACCCGCGTGTTCGTCGCGCGGTTGACAAGCCGGCGCGGGTCAAGAAGATGCTGCGGCTTGAACTGGCGCATGGACCATCGGAAGCCAGGTTCAAACTCGATGCCAAGGAAATATCCGATTTCCCGATAGACGCAATAGCAAACGCGTCCTTGCAGTTCGCCTTTCGGGTAGCTGATTTGCAACGTTGTCTGAAGCGGGACGGGACGATCAAGCTGGACACACGCACCAGAAAGCGAGATGTCTTCCAGATTTGCGATGGCTCGACAGGTTCTACCGGTCTTGTCCTTCCACTTAATATCGACGAGATCCGCGCACAACAGGCGGGTCTCCACCCGGCGATTCTGCATACAATACCTTTATCGGCGAGCGCTCTCCAAAGGATTAGCTCAAAGTGGGGGTAGAAACACCCTACCCACTGCGTAAGGCAACTCCCCTTCCAAGGGTACTACGGTCGAGCTACATGCTGGGACTAGTTCTTCAGGGGTCTGCAGTTTAAAGGAGAATCGTGACAGTTAAAACCGGAAGCCGTGCAGGTGGGCTTTTTCCATTCAGCGTCACGGTAATAGTGTTCGGCATACTCGTGCCTTGGCGGAAGGGCTTGGACTACTTTGATCCGCTGCTGTTGCTAGTCTCACTCCTGGTTCCGATCGTGTTTGTGACTCCGATAGCAACTGAAGATCGCGCCCAAGTCACTTCGTTAGCCCGGGCCGGGAGAGCCTTTCTCTATTCCGGTGTGATGACGCTCCTGATTGCATTCCACGGAATTATCGTCGTGAATCTAACTCACTGGTTCGGCCAGGTGTTGTTACCGCCGTTGAGCGTGTTTCTCAGCGGGATGTTAACGGCCCTAGCGGCCGAAGGGTGCCTGGCCTTGTTCACCGTGTGGCTGCATCGCTGGGCCAGTGCGCAACGCACAAGGCTCGTGATCCGTGTGCTGTTTTTGGGTCTGTTGATGCTCTATCTTTATCTATTCCGGTTTGCCCCTCCGGAACTGCGATCGCGGATCGATGAACAGATGACCTCAGAACTACTGACCGCAGGCCTTTTGAAGGCAGCGGCCGTGCTTGGTATCGCCGCCACGGGTTTCGTGATTCTGTTAAGGCGAAGCAGCCGCAGTGTTTGATAGACTCTTGGTAGAAATCCCCTAGTGAGAGGAACGTCCGATGTCTGAACAGCGAGACCTTACGCGCCGCGAAGTGGTGCAGATGGCAGGCGCGGTCACCGCAGCCGCCGCAGCCACGAAGCTAGCCGGCGCCCCGGCCATTCAAAAGGTCAAAGCGGCAAACAATCAAGTTCAATACGGTATGATCGGCACCGGTAGCCGCGGTACCTACCTGCTCCGCCACCTGAAGGGCGTGGACACGGGCCACTGTGTCGCATTGTGCGACGTCTGGGACCCCAGTTTAAAGGAAGCCGCTGAGACGATCGGCACGAATCCCAAACGCTACAAGGACTACCGAGAACTGCTGTCCGATAAGAACGTGGAAGCAGTTTTCATTGTTACGCCGCTGTTCAAGCATTTTCCCGTCACCAAGGATGCACTGCTTGCAGGCAAGCATGTCTTTTGCGAAAAAAGCCTGGTCTTCAAGCCGGAAGAAATTCACGAACTGCGGGCTTTGGCGAACGAGCGCAACAAGCAGATCCTGCAGGTAGGATTGCAACGCCGCTACAGCCAGTTCTATCAGGCTGTGAAAGAC
Source organism: uncultured Solibacteraceae bacterium (assembly GCA_964464925.1). Lineage (GTDB taxonomy): Bacteria > Acidobacteriota > Terriglobia > Bryobacterales > Bryobacteraceae > CAYXLI01. The sequence goes on from CAYXLI010000012.1 coordinate 10,564, forward strand.
ATGGTCGACAAGGGCACGCTCGGCAAGGTGACCCACATCCGCGGACAGTGGCATCGCAATACGATCGCGAAAGACCCCTGGAACAAGCCCGTGCCACCCGGCCGCACCGATAAGGAACAGAACTGGCGCAAGTACCGCGAATTCTCGGGCGGATTGACGGCCGAACTCGGCTCGCACCAAATGGACGTGGCCGACTGGATGTTTGGCTCCCCGTTCGAATACGTCGTTGGCGTCGGCGGACAGGACTTCTTGCACGACGGCCGCGACATCTTCGACAACATCCAACTCATCTTCAAGTATCCAAAGGGCCAGAAGTTCATCTACACGTCGATTACGACGAACGGTTCGCTGGACCTGCTTCGGTCGGAGAGGCGCGAATTTGGTGAAGTGATCATGGGTACCGATGGTGCGGTGCACATTACTCTAGGGGGCGACGACTTCCCGGCTACGGCTTTGTGGTTCCCAGAACCGCCCAAGCCTCAGGTCACGTCAGGCAAGAAAGAGAATGTGAAGGCGGGCGCGACAATCGCGACTGGCGCCGCCGCCAAGGGCTTGCCAATTTTCCTTGATAAGGACCGTATCACGGGTAGCGAGTCGTTCCTGGAGCGTGAGGCCAAGTTTGCCCGGCGCTGGCTGGCGAACAAGGGCATCATGATGCCGGAAGAGATCAAGAATCCCGTCGATTCGGAACTTGAATCCTTCTTCAACGACGTTCGGACGGGCAACCGGCCAAGGGCGGACCTCGAGGTCGGTTTGGCGGACTCGGCTGGTGTTATCCTGGCGAACGCCGCTATGTACGAAGAACGGAAGGCGTTTTACAACGAGATTGAAAAGTGGAATCCAGCCAACCAGAAAGCAGCCCCCGGGGGAGCGGCTAAAGTGGCCACGAAGAAGATCTAAGGTTACTTCTTTATCGTAAAGACGCCCCGGGGAGCGCTGCTCTCCGGGGCGTTTTCTTTGTGATTTTTCCGCAACGGCAAAGCGAGTTCGACGTCTGATGAGTAGGGACCTGTCTGCCACCAATCCGAAGTTTGCTTGCGGGGTTCGGTGCTAGACTGGTGTCGGGAGGCTATCCCTTTGGCTGCGCGTCGTCGCTCATTTTTTATTGCTCCGCTTATCGTTTTGTTTTGTTCGATGCTGGGAGGGCTTTATGGCCCGGCAATTGCCGGGGCTTCAGCCGCCAGCTCGGAAGATGATCTCAAGTCGAGTCTGAAGAGCTTTACAAAAGTTCTTAACGTTGTCGAAGACAACTTCGCCGACAAGGTTACGCCGGATAAAACCATCTACAAAGGTGCGATTCCGGGCATGGCGCGAACTCTGGATCCTCACACCAGTTTCTTCGATCCGAAGGATTTCCAGCTTCTCCGAGAAGACCAAAAGGGCCACTATTACGGCGTTGGTATGACGGTTGCGCCGCGCGGCGGCAAGACGATCGTCATTCAGCCGTTCGAAGGCTCTCCGGCTTACAAGGCGGGCATTCGTCCGGGTGACGTGATTCTGGAAGTAAACGATAAGAAAACCGACGGGATGACCACTACTGAGGTGGCGGACCTGTTGAAGGGGCCGCGCGGCACTTCCGTGCAGGTCCTGATTGTGCGCGAAGGTGTCGAGAAGCCTATCACCTTCAACATCACGCGCGATGAAATTCCTCGCAAGAGCGTGGAGGACGCGTTCTTCATTCGTCCGGGTATCATGTACTTGGACATCCAGTCCTTCAACGAGAACACCAGCCACGAAGTAGAAGACAACTTCAAGCGCTTGGGCGAGAACAACGTGAAGGGATTAATTCTGGATCTGCGCGAGAACCCCGGCGGATTGCTGAACGAAGGTGTCGCAGTGGCGGACCGTTTCCTTCAAAAGGGCCAGCTCATTGTTTCCCATCGCGGCCGTGCTTCGGCTGACAAGCCGTACATTGCGCGCCACGGGAACGGCGGGAGGGATTATCCAATTGTGGTTCTGGTGAACCGGTACTCGGCTTCCGCGGCCGAGATCGTTTCCGGCGCTTTGCAGGACCACGACCGGGCATGGATCCTTGGCGAGAATACGTTCGGCAAGGGCTTGGTGCAGACGGTCTATCCGCTGTCCGACAATACCGGCCTAGCGCTCACCACGGCCCATTTTTATACGCCGAGCGGGCGCTTGATTCAGCGCGACTACACAAACCAGAGCTTCTATAGCTACTACTACCGGAAAGACGTGGAGACAAAGAACCCGCTCGACACCAAAATGACCGACAGCGGCCGTACGGTGTACGGAGGCGGTGGCATCTCACCGGACGAGAAGTTCCAGGCTCCGAAGTTGAACAAGTTCCAGACCGAGTTGCTGCGCAAGTATTCCTTCTTCAACTTTGTGGCGAAGTATTTCGGCGGCAAGGACGCCAAGCTTCCGAAGGACTGGACGCCGGATACGCAGGTGATGAACGATTTCCATGCGTTCCTGCTGAAGGATGGCGTTCAGTTCACCGAGTCTGAATTCGCTGAGAACAATGAATGGACGAAGCAGACGCTGCGCCGCGAGATGTACGTGACGGCGTTCGGTCCGGAAGAGGCCCGGAAGGTGGCCGTGCAGAACGATCCGGTAGTTCTGAAGGCGATCGATTCCATGCCGAAGGCGAAGAACCTGACCGAGACCGCAAAGAAACTGATCGTGCAACGGATGCAGAAGTAGCGTTTACGGGCAGATGAGTTAAGCACTATGGCGGGGCGCTGAAAGGCGCCCCGTTTCGCTTTCTATGCCGCGTTGGCTCTCGGCTAATCACTCCTTACAATAGAAGAAGCGGGATACACCGCACATTCCATGATTGCCATTCTTGATGCGGGCGGGCAGTACTGCCATCTCATCGCCCGGAAGGTCCGTGAACTCGGCGTGTATGCCGAGGTGTTTCCGAGCGAAGTGCCGGCGCAACAACTACGGGATGTGGAGGGCATTATCATCTCCGGTGGTCCTGCCAGCGTTTACGACCCGGACAGCCCGCGCGTGGACGAGGCGATCTTTGCGCTGCAGAAACCGGTATTCGGCATTTGCTACGGCCAGCAGGTAATGGCGCACGTGCTGGGCGGGAAGGTGACGCCAGGCGATAAGGGCGAATATGGCATGGCCGAATTCGAGACTGCGGGCGACCATCCTCTATTCGAGAGCGCGACCGGCCGCCAGCGGATCTGGATGAGTCACCGGGACGTGGTCAGCTCGGTGCCGCAGGGATTCGAGGTGGCGGGGAGCACGTCCACCTGTTCGATAGCGGCGATCAGCGACCGGGTGAGAAACCTGTTCGGTGTGCAGTTTCATCCCGAGGTGGTCCACACACAGCATGGGAAGCAGATTCTTTCCAATTTCGTTTTGAACGTCTGCAAAGCGGAGCGCTCGTGGGATCCAAAACATCGCGTCGCGGAACTGGAAGACGAGATCCGGCGGCTTACAGGCGACCGCAATATATTCTTTTTTGTAAGCGGCGGAGTCGATTCGACGGTTGCGTATACGTTGTGCCTGCGGGCGTTGGGCGATGCGCGTGTGCATGGGACGTATGTGGATACGGGGCTGATGCGTGAAGCGGAAACCGAGTTTGTCGCGAGCCTGTTCCGCTCACTCGGAGCCGAGCATTTCCGCGTGGAAGACGCTAGCGGGGAGTTCCTGACCGCGCTCGCAGGTGTGCGGGATCCCGAAAAGAAGCGCCACATCATCGGTGAGCAGTTTGTCGCGGTGCAGAACAGAATCCTTCGTAGCGAGCATTACCTGGAAGGGAACTGGATCCTCGGCCAGGGGACGATCTATCCGGACACGATTGAATCGAAGGGAACGGCGAAGGCAGACCTGATCAAGACGCATCACAATCGCGTAGCGGGGATTCAGGAGTTGATTGACGCCGGGCGGATCATCGAACCGCTAACGCAGTTCTACAAGGATGAGGTGCGGGAAATCGGGCGGGAACTCGGGTTGCCTGAGGAGTTCTTAAACCGGCATCCATTCCCAGGGCCGGGGCTGGCTATCCGGTGTCTGTGCGCCGAAGCGGATCTTCCGGTGGAGCATCGCTCGGCGGGATGGCTGATTCCGGTGCGCTCGGTTGGTGTGCAGGGAGATTCCAGAACCTACAAGCCGATTCTTTCGATCGATGGCGAGCGCCTGCACGAGCGCGCGACGGAACTGACGAACAGCATGCAGGAGATCAATCGCGTGGTGGGGCTGATAGCCGGCCACGTGCCCGTGTCCGAAATGCGGGTGCTCCACAGCTCGATTGATAGTGAGCGGCTACGGCGCCTTCGCCAGGCTGATGCGATCGTCAGACGCCTGAGCGAGAAGAGCGGATTTGAGACTCGTGTGTGGCAATTTCCAGTCGTGGTGATCCCGCTGGGAAGCGTGGATCGTCCGGACTCGATCGTGCTTCGGCCGATTGATTCGGTGGATGGCATGACTGCACAGTCAGTGGAGATTCCCGCGGATTTGCTGCGGCAGATGAGCGAAGAGATTCTCTCCCTGGAAGGCGTGTGCGGATTGTTCCTCGACCTTACCCACAAGCCGCCCGGCACGATTGAGTGGGAATAAAGCCGGCCGCACCGGTTGGGTAAGCGCTCCTGTGCCAGAATTATACCCATGCGCTTACAATTTCTGTGCATCGCAACCGCGATGACCATGTGCGCAGCCGCGGCGCAAAACAGGGCGCCTTTTCTGCTGCAGCACCCCACGATGAACAAGACGCACATCGTTTTCTCTTACGCCGGGGACCTTTGGAAGGTCACTCGGGAGGGAGGCGAAGCTGCCCGGCTTACGACGGGCGTCGGCATTGAAACCGATCCGCACTTTTCACCGGATGGCTCGATGGTGGCTTTTACGGGCGAGTACGACGGTAACGTGGACGTGTACGTTGTGCCTGCGTCCGGCGGCGTGCCGAGGCGGCTCACGTGGCATCCTGCTTCCGATCGCGTGGTGGGTTGGACTCCGGATGGAAAGATCCTTTTTCAATCCGGGAGGCTGAGCTTTTCGCGATACCAGAAGCTGTTTACGGTCAGCATGAATGGCGGGATGCCCACGGAATTGCCACTTCCGATGGCGGTAGAGGGATCGCTATCGGCGGACGGATCACAGATTGCCTACGTCCCGTTCAGCACCGGCCGTTCCTTGAATACTTATGCGGCGTGGAAGCGCTATCGCGGTGGATTGGCCAGTCCAATCTGGATCGCGAAACTCGCCGATTCGAGCATGGAGAAACTGCCACGCGAGAAGTCGAACGATTTCTCGCCGATGTGGATCGGGAACAAGATCTACTTCCTGAGCGACCGGAATGGCCCTGTGACGCTGTTCGCCTACGATACGGCGAAGAAAAGTGTCACGGAGCTGGTGAAGAGCAGCGGCTATGACATCAAGTCGGCCGCCGCGGGGCCAGGGGGGATAGTCTACGACCAGTTCGGCACGCTGTTTGTTTACGACACGGGATCGGGGAAGACGCGAGAGGTAGATGTGCAGATCAACGGCGATCTGCCGGAAGTGCGCACGCGGCTGCAGAACGTGGCGAGGGAGTTGAAGCACGCATCGCTTTCGCCAAACGGAATCAGGGCCGCGATGGAAGCGCATGGCGAGATCCTCACAATTCCCGCGGACAAAGGGGATGTGCGAAACCTGACGAATACGACAGGTGTCATGGAGCGGTACCCGGCGTGGTCTCCCAACGGCAAGGAAATCGCGTATTTCAGCGACGAGAGCGGCGAGTACATGCTGCATGTGAAGGCGCAGAACGGATTCGGCGACGTGAAGAAGTTCCAGCCCGGCGCGGGTACGGCGTTCTACTTTGAACCGAAGTGGTCACCAGATGGGAAGAAGGTCGCCTACACCGACAACCGGCTGAATGTCTGGTATCTCGATCTGGCGTCCGGTAAGGCGAACAAGGTGGATACGGACACCTACTACGATCCGGAGAATTTCCTGGATCCGGCATGGTCGCCCGATTCGAAGTGGATCGCCTACACGAGGCAGTTGAAGAATCATTTGCGGGCGGTCTTTTTCTATTCCGTTGAGACCGGCAAGTCGACCCAGGTAACGGATGGGATGAGCGATGCGCGATTTGCGCAATTCGACAGAGACGGGAAGTACCTGTATTTCACGGCGAGCACCAATGCGGGCCTGCAGTCCGGCTGGCTGGATATGTCGAGCGATCCGCACCATGTGACAAGCAGCGTGTACCTGATCGTTTTGGCGAAGGACACGCCATCGCCACTGGCTCCGGAGAGCGATGAGGAGAAGGCGGCCGAGGAGAAGCCCAAAGCGGACGAGAAAAAGGCGGATAAGGCGCCGGCGGCGGTGAAGATCGACTTCGATCAAATCATGCAGCGGATTCTTGCTTTGCCTATGCCGCCGCGCAACTATGCAGGCTTGTACGCAGGGAAGTCCGGGGTGCTTTACGTCACGGAGGGCGGGACTACGGAAGGGCCTGTGGCCAGCCGGACGCTCCACAAGTACGATCTGAAGGCGCGCAAGAGCGACAAGATAGCGGACGGAATCGGCAGCTTTGCCTTATCGGCAAACGGAGAGAAGATGTTGTTCCGTCAACAGCAGAGGTGGTTCATTGCCGGGACGGCACAACCCCTGAAGCCTGGCGAGGGAGCGCTGAAGACCGAGCTTGTGGAGGTGCGGGTCGATCCGAAGACCGAATGGAAGCAGATGTACAACGAGGTCTGGCGGATTGAGCGCGATTACTTCTATGACCCGAACTATCACGGCTTGAATCTGGCGGACGCTTCGAAGAAGTACGAACCGTACTTGCAGAATCTGGGCTCGCGTGCGGACTTGAATTATTTGTTTGACGAGATGCTCGGTGAGATCACGGTTGGACACCTTTACATCCGGGGCGGGATTTCGCCGCAAGTGAAGCCGGTTGCCGTGGGCCTGCTGGGGGCGGACTACGAGATTGCGAATGGGCGCTTCCGGTTCCGGAAAGTGTACAACGGCGAGAATTGGAATCCTACTCAGCGCGCTCCGCTTACGCAACCGGGCGTGAACGTGAACGCGGGCGAGTATTTACTGGCGGTAAACGGCCGTGAAGTAAGGGACAGCGACGAGGTGTACAGCTTCTTCGAAGGCACGGCGGGCAAGAGCGTGATCCTGCGCGTGGGGCCGAATCCTTCGATGAACGGCTCGCGCGAAGTGACCGTAGTGCCGCTGGAGAGCGAGACCGCTCTGCGGAATCTCGATTGGGTGGAAAGCAACCGGCGCAAAGTTGACCAGATGACCAACGGGCGCGTGGCGTATGTGTACATGCCGGACACGGGGTCCGGCGGGTTCACGAGCTTCAATCGTTACTTCTTCTCGCAGGTGGAGAAAGAAGGCGTGGTCATCGATGAGCGGTTCAATGGCGGCGGACAGGCAGCGGATTACGTGATCGACGTACTGCGGCGCCCATTGCTGAGCTACTGGACGACGCGGTATGGCGAAACAGGGCGGACGCCGGTGGGAGGTATCTTTGGGCCCAAGGCGATGATCATCAATGAGTTTGCTGGATCCGGCGGCGATGCCATGCCGTGGTATTTCCGGAAGGTGGGGCTAGGGCCTCTGGTCGGCAAGCGAACCTGGGGAGGATTGGTCGGCATTCTGGGCTTTCCTGAGCTGATGGATGGCGGGTCAGTTACGGCGCCCAACCTGGCCTTCTACACGCCTTCGGGCCAGTGGGATGTGGAGAATCACGGCGTCGAGCCGACTGTGGAAGTGGAACTGGATCCGAAGCTGGTGCGGGAGGGGCACGATCCGCAGCTCGAAAGGGCCGTCGCGATGGTGATGGACGGGCTGAAGAAGAGTCCGGTGCCGGTGACACAGCGCCCGGCGTATCCGAACTATCACAAGCGCGAGCAGGCGAAGAAGTCAGATTAAGAAACTGGCCGAAAACCACCAACTCCGGTTGAATGCGGCCAAAGTTGAGCGATGTTCATGAAGAGTTTTCAATGAGATGGGGATGGCACGGCAAATGCATTTGTATGTGATTGCAGGGGCAGTAGCCATGAAACTCAGAACAACAAGCATTCTTCGCTTTACCACATTTGTTGCTCTTGCGGCGGCAGTCGCCAGCGGGCAGCAACCTGAACAGGCCGGAGGAACGGGCGGCGGTTGGCGGCGCATCGGTGATGCTGCACCTCATCCGGATTCGGGCAGCTATGCGCAATCGCAAGCAACGTATGGATCGCAGTATCCGGCAACGCCACCGGCGGAACTGACGATTCGTCCAGGCACGTATCTGACCGTGAGGATCGACCAGACGCTTTCCTCCGACAGAAGCCACGCCGGAGATGGATTCACGGCGACTTTGATAAAGCCTGTGGTTGTGGACGGGATAGTCGTCGCGCAAGCCGGCCAGACGCTTGGAGGCCGGGTGACAGAGGCCCAGAAGGCGGGACGCGTGAGCGGCGTATCGCGCCTGGGTGTCGAACTTATCGACATGAGCCTTGCCGACGGACAGCAAGTGCCGATCAAGACATCGTTCCTCACGCATGTGGGGCCTACCACGGTCGGCCGTGATGTGAGCGCCGTGGGGACTACGACGGCCGTAGGCGCGGCGGCTGGAGCCGTTGCCGACGGCGGCGTGGGCGCCGGGATCGGTGCGGCGGCAGGGGCTGCGGCAGGAATCATCGGAGTGCTGGTGACGCGCGGGCATGCGACCGAGCTGTATCCGGAAGCGGTGCTGACGTTCCGCTTCGAAGCGCCGGTGACGTTCTCGACGGCGCGCGCGCCGCAGGCTTTCCGGTATGTAGAACCGCAGGAATATCAGCGGGCAGACCTGGTGCAGCGGCGCTATGAAGTGCGCCAGGCTCCTCCTCCCCCTCCGTTCTATGGACCGATGTGGGGAGGGCCTATCTGGGGCGGTTATCCGTATCCGTATTACGGTCCTGGGTACTGGGGCCCGAGTGTTTCGTTCTTCTATGGGCGGGGCTTTTACGGCAGAGCGGGTTACTATCGCGGATATCGCCGCTAACCCGTACCGGCGGAAACAGGGCAGCCGGACGCTGCCCTATTAATTCGTTGCAGCCAGCCATCTTTTCATGCGCTCGATCTGGTCCTCTACATCTTTCCGGTCGTGTGCTTCCGGGGATAACTTCAGGTACATTTCCAGATCAATGTGGGCCTTTTTATAGGCTTTGACTTGTGCCTGGCAGATGCCTCTCTGCTTGTATTCTTCAGCGGAAGAGGGGTCGGCCTCGATCAGGAGGTCGAGTACCTGGACGGCTTTGGCGGGATCGTTCCGGCGGAAGTAGACGGAGCGAAGGTTGTTCAACATGCGGACTATGATGTGGCGGCGCGAAACCGGCTCTAACGCGGCCGGGTCGGCGGTTATATCGAGACCGGTGATCTCTTTCGCCAGTTCGCAGCATTCCGCGGCCGTGAGCAAGTGGCCGCCGTGGAACGGGTCGATATAGGTGGAGAAGTCGCCATCGTTGTATTCGATGAGAAAATGCCCGGGCAGGCCGACGCCGTAAATAGGGCGAGCAAGTCGGCGGGCGATTTCCATATAGACGATCGAGAGAGTAATGGGAATGCCGACTCGCTGCGCGAGTACCTCATTCAGGCAGCTGTTGTCAGGGTGGTAGTAATCCTCTTCGTTTCCACGAAAGCCGAGTTCTTCGATCAGGTATTGGTTGAGAAGTTCGACGAACTCATCGCCGTCCGTATCGCTGTCGATTCGTTCGGCGAACTCGTTCGCGTGCGAATCCAGCAGGTGCAGGAACGGATCCACTGGACAACCAGGATGTTCGATTGTGGCAAGCTGCAGAGCGGCCACATCGAGCGGCACATCCTCGTTTCCGTTCACCAGTAGGTCTCTCAATTCCTCCATATTTGCCGTAGAATATCACTCCGGCTGGTAAGCATCCAAGTTTGCCGGCACCTCGCGCAGACGTCTCCACTTCGATGCGGTTGCGCTGCTGCCGTTCGGCGAGGGCCGAGTGGCGGCGGTGGGGCCGCGAGAACTCCAGATCTGGATTTACTTAGATCCGCCGCGCAGGTAGGCGTCATCGCCGCGGATCCAGTCCTCACGTACGGGGGCGAAAAGATCCGTGGCGACGCTGTCTTCGAGCGCCTCTACTTTGTGCGGCTCATTACTTGCGATCTGCAGCATCTGGCCTGCTTCCACAATCTGCTCGCCGTGATCGAAGATGAAGCGCAGCTTGCCGGACTCGAGCATCGTAATCTGCTCGTTGTGATGGCTGTGGCGAGGCACGATAGAGCCCTTCGCAAGGGAGATGCGGGCGACAGTGATGCGGTCGGCGTGCAATACCTGACGCGAGATCAGGGGAGCAAGTTGTTCCTTTGGAATACTGTTCCAGGCGTGATGTTTCATGGCTAGCGGGATACCCCAGCATTATAGCCGCGACGCGCGTGGATGACTGCCATGGGATAACGGGCCTTTGCCAGCGGCGTCAGTTCGATGCGCACGTTGCGAAATCCGCTGGCGTTTGCAGGCATGTTGTATTGGATCGTGTAGCGCGTACGGATACGCTCAATCATGCTCGGGAAGTCGGTGGTGACGCGATCGGCCTTCACTGCCTCACCGCCGGTCTCATCAGCGATGTGATACACGTCAGGAGGCGTGAAGTCCGGATTCGTGTAATGTCCCGGGGTGATGGGAGCGGGCTTGGACGCCTTCCCCACGACGAGCGCATTGAGGACGGTGTCGGCTCCGAAGAAGGACTGGATGACCGGATCGTCCGGAGACTTGTAATTCAGGCCCAGGTTGTCGGTGAGGATCAGCACGGCTTTGCGGCCACGCTCCTCCGTGTGTTCTTCCATGTACTTTGCGGAATCGAGAAGTGCTTCGTTGATCGCGGTGCCTGCGCCGAGTTTGTCATCGTAACGGGCGTTGCGAAGGGCATCTACGATCTCATCCAGATTCTCCGTGAAGTCGTGCTTGAGTTCGCTGTGGAGGCCGAAGACCATGAGCGCGACGCGATCTTTCGGTTTCAAAACGCGCAGAGCTTCCCGCGCAACACTTGCAACCTGCTGCACGTATTTCTGCATGCTCCCGCTGACGTCGACCAGGAGGATGAGGGACAAGGGTTCGGCTTCACGCGCAAAGTAACGAATCTGCTGCTGCACGTTGTTGTCGTAGACGTAGAAATCCTGCGCGGTCAGGCCGGTGACCACCTGGCCCTGGTTGAGGACCAGTGCGTCTACGCGCACGTCACTTACGCCTGATTTGAAGGTGACAGTCGGCGTGGCTTCCGCGGGGGCGACGGTAGCAGCGGTCCTTTGCAGGGGACGGTCCTGCGCGCGCAGGACGGGTGATGCGCCTAATAATAGAAGCAGCAGCGCGCCCATGAAACACATCGTCGCCGGGACCGCCGGCCATATCGACCACGGAAAAAGTTCGCTTGTGCGAGCACTTACGGGGATCGACACGGACCGGTTAGAAGAAGAAAAACGTCGTGGCATTTCGATCGATCTAGGTTTCGCGCACATGCAGTTATCGAGTGACATCCGCCTCGCTTTTGTAGACGTCCCCGGGCATGAGAGGTTTATCAAAAATATGCTCGCAGGGGTGGGCGGGATCGATCTCGTTTTATTTGTTATAGCTGCGGATGAGTCCGTGAAGCCTCAAACGCGAGAACATTTCGATATTTGCCGCCTATTGCACATTCCGCAAGGAATTGTTGTGTTAACAAAAGTTGACCTTGTAGACGAGGAATTGCTCGATCTGGTGAGGCTGGAGGTAGAGGAATTTGTCGCAGGCTCTTTCCTCGAAGGCGCTCCGGTAGTGGCCGTGAGCGCGACCACTGGCCAAGGAATTGCGGAGTTGCGAGCGGCATTGGCCGAGGCTGCGCGTACCGTGGTGGCACGGGACGAATCGCAGTTTGCGCGGCTGCCGATCGATCGTTCCTTCTCGATGAAAGGTTTCGGCACGGTGGTGACGGGAACGTTAACCGGAGGCAGAATCGCTCCCGAGGACGAGTTGGAGGTGCATCCCACCGGCGGACGTGTGCGGGTTCGCGGAGTCCAGGTGCATGGCGCCCCGGCGAAGTTGGCGCGAGCTGGGCAACGTACCGCGGTGAACCTTGCGGGCGCCGAGGCAAGTGAACTGCGTCGTGGAATGGTGCTGACGCCTCCGGGAATTTTTCAGCCGACCGCGAACATCGATTGTTCCTTCGAACTGTTGCCATCCGCCAAGCCGCTGAGGCATTTGAGCCCGGTCCACTTCCACACCGGCACGGCGGAGGTGGAGGCGCAAGTGCGCATGCTGGAAGGCAATGTGCTGAAGCCCGGCGGCCGCGCGCACGTACGCTTCCGCTTCCAGCAACCACTGTTGATGTTGCCGGGAGATCGCTTCATTGTGCGGATGTTTTCGCCGGTGGTGACGATCGGCGGCGGTGTGGCGCTGGATGTGCACCCGCCCCTAGAGATCAAGCGCGCTGAAGCGGCGCGGCGGCTGGTGCGCCTGGAAGAGGGCAGCCTGGCAGAGCGTATCGTGCAGTTCGTGTCGGAAGCCGAATATGGAATGAGCATGTCGGACCTGATACGGCGGACGGGAGTGACGGCAGCGACGCTGGAGAAGGCGATCCCTCGCGAAAACGTTGTTTACCTGAGCGAGCCGGAGGCGTGGCTGCTGTCCAAGAAGTGGATCGACGAGAGATTGGCGCGCTGGAGGGAATTGCTGAAGCAGTTCCATCGCGCGAATCCTCTGCTTCCAGGGATTCCGAAGCAGGAGTTGAAGAGTAGGGAACTGCCGGCCGCGCCGGCTTTTCTGTTTGACGCGCTGCTGTCGATGGACAAACTGATTGCCACTTCGGGTGAGGCCGTGCGGTTGGCTGCTCACAAGCTTGCGCTGAAGCAGGAGGAGAGTCAGGCGATTACGCGCATTGAAGAGGCGTTTGAAAAGGCCGGATTGACAGTGCCTTCCGTCGCCGAGGTGTTGGCTGGGTCCGGTGTGGAAGCGGCAAGGGCGCGCAGTTTGCTTCAGATTCTGCTGCGGGATAAGAAACTGGTGCGCGTGAGTGAGGAACTGGTGTTTCATCCCTCGGCGCTTCAAAAGCTGCGGGAACTTCTGATGGCGAGGAAGGGGACGATGTTTGCGGTGCCGGAGTTCAAGGACTGGACAGGCGTGTCCAGGAAGTACGCAATTCCGCTGCTGGAGTTTCTGGATCGGGAAAGAATCACGCGGCGCGACGGAGACAAGCGGATGGTGCTGTAGCGCTAACTACCGGTAATTGGCTTCACGCGAGTGTTTAACTCGTCCAACGTCAGGGCGCCTGGATGGTACATGCGGACAATTCCTTTGGAATCGACCAACACCAGTGTGGGCGTTGTGCTGACGCCGTAGACTTTGAAAGTCTCTTCACTCACGGGAGCGGAGACATCGAGGATCGGCGCATAGAACTGCCGCCGAATTCTCTCCATGTACTGCAACTCTTCGGCGGGGCCGACGTCACGGCCTTGTTCGGCGTAGCCGTAGTGCTGAGTGGGGGCGATTACGATGAGATTTGGATAACGCCGGCGAATTTCGGCGATGACCGGGCCTTCCGCTTTGCAGTCGCCACACCAGTGCGCCCAGAAAAACAGCAGTGTTGGTTTGCCGGTGGTGACCGGCGGCTTCGGGCCGAGGAACTGAGCCTTGATCAGTGCCGGCGCTGGTTTGCCTTCCAGCGAGAGCAGGTTGATATTTTTCTCGATGCGCGCGCGAATCGACGTGGACCGGTACGCGGCCAACTCCGCACGCAGAGAGCGCAGAGCCTCGTCGCGTTGCCCCTGTCCGGCTAACGCCTGGGCATGGACCTCTATGGCGGCGCCGAGTGCAAGCGGAAGGTGCGGCTCGCGATCCAGAGGGCGCTTCTTCAGTTCTTCGGCAACGTAGGTGCGCGTGGCGGCTGCGTATTTCTCTGCCTGTTCATATTGTTTGGCGGCCAGGCGGCCCCGGGCGAGCCAGGAATACGCCTCGATCCATTCCGGCGTGCGAGGGCCTGCCTGCTTCAGCATGGTCTCCGCCGCTGCGAACTGCTCCGCGCCGACTGCGGACTTCACATCGGCAACGATGCCGGCAGAGGCGAGGGCGGGTATAAGAAAGACCAGAAAGCGCATAAGTCAGGCAGTGAGCAGGCCGCCATCGACGACGACGGTCTGCCCCGTCATATAAGATGATTCGTCACTCGCCAAGAGAACGGCCACATCGGCGATCTCACGGGGCTGCCCGAGCTGCTGGAGCGGCTGACGCTCGAGATAATATTTGCGCCGATCCTCGTGCTTCCAAAAGTATTCGCTGAGGGCGGTCTGGATGAGGCCGGGCGCGATCGCGTTGACCCGCACGTTTGCGGGGCCGAACTCCACGGCATAAGACATGGTCATCATCACCAGGGCGGCCTTGGTCATGCTGTACAGCATGGAGTGGGGCTGAGGGCGAATACCTGCGACGGAAGCCATGTTGATGATAGATCCACGATTCCGCTGAATCATTCCCGGTGCAACGCGTTTGATCAGGCGGAATGTGCTCTTTATGTTCACTTCTACCATTTTGTCGAACTGGCCCTCGTCAAATTCGAGACAGGGGCCCTGCGCAATGTTCGTTGCGGCGTTGTTGACCAGGATGTCAGGAGGGCCGAGAGCCCTTTCGGTCTCGTCCACCAGGTGATCGATATCTTCCAGCTTGCCCACGTGTGCCTGCACGGGTAGGATGCGGCCTGGATGATGCCGGGCCACCTCCTCCAGCGCGTCCTGCTTGCGTCCACAGATGGCGATCCGCGCTCCCTCGCGCGCGAACACCTCGGCAATTGCCCGCCCGATGCCGCGGCTTGCGCCCGTGACAATGGCGACTTTACCCGCCAACCGGTTCATGCTTGTAGTCCCAGGATATGTCGCGTCCATCGCATGCTGGCTTCCAGATCCGCCCGCTGCTGTTCGCCCTGTTTTTCCTTGGGAATCGGCGCCGGGTCCGGCCGCGGGGAGCCGTGTTCGGCCAAAGCGAGATAACGGCTGAATTCCCAGGCGGGTGTGTGTTTGTACGCGGCCCAGAACTTCGGGTCGAGGAACGGATATTTGCGAGCGCCGGTCACGATGATTTCCAGGGACAGAGCTTTACCGGGGCAGAGGCGCACGTAGTCCTTCACGTACTGCTCGATATTGACGTTTCCTTCACCCATGCGGGTCCATTGGACTGCCGAGCCCTCCTGCGTTTTCCAGACGGCCGAGTCGCGGATATGGCTCGTCAAAACGTAAGGGTAGAGGGTTTCAAGGGTGAGATGAGGATCCTCGATTGCCCACATCGGATTGCCGGAATCGAGGCAAGCGCCGACGAAGTCTTTGCCGGCTTCTTCGATCAAAGTTTTCAATTCGCGAGCCTGCATGTCGCCCGCGTGGTTCTCGATCGCGATCTTCAAGTTATGGTCCTGCGCCCGGCTTTTCACGTTGCGGAGTACGCGGACTGTGTTCTCGATGTGTCCTTCAAGAGGGGTAGAGCCGTTGCGATCGTTGAACGTGCCAAGGAAGCACCGTACGATTTTGGAGCCTACCGTGTTGGCAGCGTGGAACATTCGGGCGAGTTGCTCCTCGGCGGTGCCGGCCTTCGCATCGAAGGCGGCGGAACTGGGGCAAATGGAGCGCATGCCGAGTTCGACCTCGATTCCGGTCTTCTCAGCGTGGGCGCGGACTTTGCGCAGGTTCTCGTCATCCAACGTGCCGATGAAGCGAATCTCAGAGAAATGAACTACTTTGGCTCCAAGGTTCGCAGAATAGTCGAGGAACTGGAACGGATTGAAGCCGCTGTCGCGAATGCTGAACAGGTCGATGCCGAGCTTCACGGGAGCCGGGGCGCTCTGGGCTGCCGCGAGGGCGGCACCGCTCACCGAGAGAAAGGTTCTGCGGAGCATGGATGTATGTTACTCCAATGCCGCACCTCGAGTGGGATGGACTGCATCCAAATACAGGGGAATACCCCTTTGTTGACAGACTTAGTCCAGATTGACACACTAGAATCAGTATCATGCCCCCGGCACCCGCGCTCGTGAGCGCTCCCGTAGTCACGTCGATTTTGTCCCAAATCGGGAATACTCCCCTGATTCGGTTGGAGAAGCTGACGGTGGGTTTGCCCGGCATCGAGATTTGGGGAAAGGCTGAGTATCGGAATCCGGGCGGCTCGGTGAAGGACCGCCCGGCGCTCAACATGTTGGAAGAAGGGGAACGGTCGGGCCAGCTCACCCCAGGCAAGATCATCCTGGATGCCACCAGCGGGAACACCGGCATCGCTTACGCCATGATCGGTACCGTAAAGGGCTATAAGGTCAAGCTTTGCTTGCCCTTGAACGCTTCGAATGAGCGAAAACGAATCCTCAAGGCTTATGGGGCCGAGATTGTGTTTACAGACCCCGCCGAGGGATCCGACGGGGCGATCCGCAAGGTCAAGGAATTGTATGCGCAGGATCCGGATAAGTACTTCTATCCGGACCAGTATGGGAATGACGCGAACTGGCAGGCGCACTTTAAAACTACAGCCGTAGAACTAATGGAGCAAACGGACGGCCGAATTACGCATTTTGTGGCAGCGCTTGGAACGAGCGGCACGTGCATGGGCACAAGCCGGAGGCTGAAGCAGGACCTGCCGCACGTGAAATGCTACTCGGCGCAGCCATCGTCGGGCTTCCACGGTCTGGAAGGGCTGAAGCACATGCCGACGGCGATCGTGCCGCCGATTTACGACGAGCGCGTTGTGGATGGAAACCTCTGGATGGAAACAGAGGACGCGCACAAGATGGTACGGCGGGTGGCCCGTGAGCAGGGGCTTCTGATCGGCGTTTCGGCCGGCGCGAATTGTGTCGCCGCGCTGCAAATTGGTCAGGAATGCGCCCGGCGCGGCGAGGAAGCCGTAATCGTTACGATCCTCTGCGATGGCGCAGATAAATACCTCAGCGAGCACTTCTGGGACGACTAAATGATTGAAATTGAAGAGAAAGCTTGGCAGGTCATGGTGGACCATGCCAAGGCGACCTACCCGAACGAGTGTTGCGGCGCGATGCTTGGGACGGTGGATGGTGACGAGAAGAAGGTCCGGCGCGCCGTTCCGCTGGAGAACGCTTTTACGGGCGAGCAGAATGCGCGGTACGAACTGCGGCAGGAGGACTTGCTGAAGGCTGATGCCGAGGCTCGCCGCCAAGGCATGGATCTGGTGGGAATCTTCCACTCGCACCCAGATTGCGACGCGTACTTTTCGAAGACCGATTTGGAGAATTCCTGCCCTTGGTATTCGTTTGTTGTACTCTCGATCTATAAGGGCGAGTTCGACCACGCCAACAGCTTCCTGCCAGATCCTGACCAGACACACGCTGAGACGGAGAAACTGGTTTTTCCGGCAGTCACGAGGTAACTACAACATGGCTAAGATTTTGATTCCGACCCCTCTACGGCAGTACGTAGAAAAGAAAGATTCCGTGGAGCTGAGCGGCGCCACGGTGGGCGAGGTGCTTTCCGCGCTGACGGGTCAGTACGGCGACTTGAAGAAGCATCTCTACAACGATGAAGGGAAGCTCCGGAGCTTCGTGAATGTGTACGTGAATGACGAAGATATCCGGTACCTGAATAAGGATGCAACGCCCCTCAAGGATACGGACACGGTCTCGATTGTGCCCAGCATCGCTGGAGGCCGCTAATGGCGACCGATACACTCACTGCGCCCGCTGGGTCGCTGTCCAAAGAAGAAATCCTGCGCTATAGCCGCCACCTGATTATGCCGGAAGTCGGTATGGAGGGTCAGCTCAAACTGAAGCAGGCCAGCGTCCTGCTGGTCGGGGCGGGGGGCCTTGGGGCTCCCCTGGGCCTCTATCTGGCCGCGGCGGGAATCGGGCGAATTGGATTAGTCGATTTCGATGTTGTCGACTACACGAATCTACAGCGCCAGGTGATCCACGGGACGAAGGACGTTGGACGGAGGAAGCTCGATTCGGCGGCGGATAGCATGCAGGACATCAATCCGTACGTGCAGATCGACAAGTACGAGTTAGCGCTCACGAGCGAGAATGCGCTCGACATCCTGAAGAACTACGACATCGTTATCGACGGAACGGATAATTTCCCGACGCGCTACCTGGTAAACGATGCCTGCGTGCTGCTGAAGAAGCCGAACGTGTATGGATCGATCTTCCGGTTCGAAGGGCAAGCGACGGTGTTCGCCTATGAAGGCGGGCCTTGCTACCGCTGCCTATATCCGGAACCGCCCCCTCCCGGTTTGGTGCCAAGCTGTGCGGAAGGCGGAGTGCTCGGTATTCTGCCGGGCGCAATCGGAATTATTCAGGCGACCGAAGCGGTCAAGATCATTCTGGGGATCGGCGAACCGCTGGTGGGCCGCCTGATGCTGTATGACGCCTTGAATATGAAGTTCCGCGAGCTGAAGCTGCGCAGGAATCCGGAATGCCCGGTTTGCGGCGATCATCCGACGGTAACGACACTGATCGACTATCACCAGTTCTGCGGTGTGCCGCAGGGCCAGATGGAAGATGCCAAGCCGGTCGTGGACAACAGCGACATCGAACCGGCTGAAGTGAAGCAGCGGCTGGATAGAGGCGATAACTTTGTCCTCGTGGATGTCCGGGAGCCGCACGAATACCAAATCTGCAATATCGGCGCACGCCTGATCCCACTGGGCGAATTGCCGAAGCGCGTCGGTGAACTGAATTCTGCTGACGAGATCGTCGTGCACTGCAAGAGTGGAATGCGTAGCGCCAAGGCCGCCGATTTTTTGCGTCAGGCGGGATTTAGCCATGTGCGCAACATGAAGGGCGGAATTCTCGCCTGGAGTGACAAGGTCGATCCCTCCGTTCCGAAGTATTGATACAACCGACGAGGCCCTCTGAAGGTATTCAGAGGGCCTCGTCGTGCGTTTTTAGTGTCTCGCGTTACACTTGTTCGTTAAAGTTGTATCAATTTTTCTGAAGATTCGAAAATCTGATCAAACGAAAGAGAATTTCCCACTAGTGTGGGGTTTAATCTAAGGCATGCCTCTAGTACTCCGAGCAGTGGCACTAGCCGTGTTCCTACTCGCTCCCAGTGCGAAGGCGGACTTCCGGTACGTGTTTGATTCGGAGAATAGCCGCTGGCGTTTGTCGAATGGCCTCATCGAGGCCATATTTCAACTCACTCCCTCGGGCACCTTCGAGTTTCAATCGCTGACTGGCCTGCAAGGAGAAGGGACATGGACCGCGCCCATCGCGCGTCCGTCCTCGGCGGTCCACTTTTCTGTGGACCGGGTCTACTACAACGCCCATACACGCTTTCAGCTCGTAAATCAGTATGCCATCGCCGTTCCCAATAAAAGGGCATACAGACAGGTCATCGTACTCAAGGACCTCGAAGGCAAGATGCAGCTGACGGTCAACCTCGCGATGTATGAGGGGCAGCCGGTGCTTCGGCACTGGTTGCAGTATACGAATCTTCAACCCAATCAGACGTATGTCACGTATGCGGACATGCTCGGCTGGGCTTTGGCAGATGAGGCGGGCACGTATCGCACGTTCCGGATCAACCAGTGGGGAATTATTCCCCAGGCGGTAAATTTCGAACCGCTGGAAGATGTGTTGGATCCGAGCGGCATCGCAATTCCAGTTGTCTCGGGATCACGCGGCGCAAATTGTTCTTGGGTCGCCTTCATGGACCAGAACGGGAAGGGGCTGTTCGCTGGCTGGGAATTTGACGGGCGAACGGAGGGATCTGTGACCCAGAGTAGTGCGACGAACGACGTGCAAATCTCGGCGCAGATCTCGCAGATCAATCATGCCGTGGGGCCGGGCGAGACATTTTCGATTCCTGCCGGTTTTATTGGCGTCTTCCGTGATTCCTGGGACAATGCTGGATTTCGTACACAGTCATTTGTCGAGTCAGCCCTGGCAAAAGCAGCACCGGATCAGGGGATTTTCCCTTACGTCGCGTGGGATTCCTGGGGCTACCAGTCGCAGTTAAACGAAGACACGTTACGGCGCAATGCGGCTCTGGCGGCCAGCATGGGATTCGAACTCTTTACGGTAGACCTGGGATGGGCGAACAAAATCGGAGATTGGCATGATGACCGGACAAAGTTCCCGAGTGGGCTGCGGGCGTTGTCGGATTACGTTCATTCATTAGGGATGAAATTCGGGCTGCACCTGGCCTTTGCTGAAGCTGCGCCCGATTCCCAGGTTCTTTCCGATCATCCGGATTGGACATCGAGCAAGGAGTATTACTACTTCGGAGCGAAGTCTCTTTGCCTCTCGAACCGGGAGACGAGGGACTGGGTGGTCAGCGAAGCCGTCCGTGTCATCGACGATTACGGCGTCGATTGGATTTTGCAGGATGGCGAGAACATGGTAAAGGAGTGCACCAAGACAACCCACACGCACGATCCGAATGACAGCAATTATGCGAACGCCGTGGAGGGATTGAATGCCGTGGTTTCCGCAGTGCAGCAGGCGCGTCCGAAAGTGAGCTGGGAGAACTGCGCGGACGGCGGCACCATGATGACGTACAACATGGTGAAGCAGTACGTTACTTCGATCACGAACGACGCGTCCGGTGTGTTTGACTCGCGTCGCGCGGCCTATGGCGCCACGTACCCGTTCCCACCGAGATATGCCGACCGCTACATGACTGACCAGACATTGGACAAATACACGACGCGCAGTTTCATGTTCGGCGGGCCGTGGATTTTTATGAACCGGTTACCGGACCTGACCAGTGACAATGCCGACCTTGCCAAATCGGAAATCCAGGTGTTCAAGAATATGCGGGATCACGTGCGGAACTCGCAGGTGTATCACATCGACCCCCCCACTGCCGGGCGCATCGATGCGATTCAAGCTTACAACTCAGGCAAAGGTTCGGCGGTGGTCCTGGTCACGCGAGACGGCGGGAACGTCAGCACGTACAACCTGACATTCCGCGGATTGGTTCCGGACACAACGTACCTGATCGGATTCCAGGAAGACCATCGGCTGCTCACTCTCACCGGACTACAATTGATGCGAAGTGGCATCACCGTCAACCTTCCAGAGCAGAAATTCTCAGAGATCGTCTACGCTACTCCAGTTCAAGTCGAGTAAGATCGCCTGCCTGGCCGTCTTTGTGTTCACGGCGGGCTGGCTTGGATTCCGGTTGAATGACGTGGGGTTCGCGAGCGGCTACATCGACCGGTTTAGCCATATCGCGGCGCAGGATGAGGCGCTCTACACAAACAGCATTCTCACGATGGCTCGGGGGGGAGACTGGCTGACCCCTATGTTTCTGCACCGGTTCGGGCTGTACAAACCCCCGCTGTTGTATTGGCTCAGCGCACTTTCTGTGAGGGCGTTTGGCGAGGGTACTTTGCAGGTGAGGCTGCCGTCGGTTCTGGCGGGGGCGTTTGTGGCCTGTCTGGTTTTCCTCTGGGCACGGCGCCGCAATGGTTTTCCCGCCGGGCTTGCGTGTACGCTGCTGCTGATCGGGAATCCGCTGTTTCATACGTTGGGCAGACTTGCGCTCACCGACATGCTGCTGCTGGCGACAATTACGGCCGCCGTCTTCATCTTGTCTGTGGATCCGGAGATGCACAGGCGACGATCTGCCGTTTTGTACGGCATCGCGCCGGGGCTCTCGCTCATGACCAAAGGCGCGGCCGGACTGCTGCCGTTGTTGGTGCTGGGTTTGTATTGGCTACTCGCTAAGCCACGGCCGCGATTCTCGCGTCTGCTGATTGCAGGAGCAGTTACGGTTGCTGTGGCGGCACCTTGGCACCTGTATCAATACATCGTGCACCAGCGTTGGTTCTGGGCGGAATATATCCTGACCGAACATCTCGCATATGGATTGGGATCCCCTCCGCAGACTACGCAGGAGCAGCAGGCGCTCTTCTATCTGAAGCGCCTGTTCCTTGTGGATGCTCCCCTGCTCTGCGCCGCGGCCGCCGCGCTCTGGTTCCGGAGAAAGAGGACGCAGGAACGTACGCTGCTGTTCTCCTGGATCGCGGTGGCCGCGGCGGCAGTAATGACCTATCAGTACCGGAACGTGTCCTACCTGCTTTTAATGATTCCTCCGCTTTGTCTCCTGGTAGCGGCACTGCCGCCGAGGGCGTTAGCCGCCGTTGCGATCCTGGGTGCGGTGTTGCTCGCCATCCGGCCTCAGTTTCCAGATGAACCGTATGGAGTCAGCTTCCGGACGGGGACCACGATTCCTTCGGCGGCGGCTTTGGCCTCTTATGCCGGGATGCATCGGACTGGCGATCTCATCCTGGTCGAACCGGATGACGAGTTCTTATCGGCCGTGATGCCCATTGCGCATGTCAGGTATCTGTATATTGCACCGGCGGAGCCGCAGCGGCAGTATGCGCTGGATTTTTATGATCTCGGCATCGCCATGCGTGCCCCAGAGTTCGACGCGCTCGAGCAGGTGCGCCCGAAATATGCGCAGCGTCTGCGGGAGTGGGGGTTGCCGGACGATCAGTCCTTGGCCACCGCGGTATTGGCTACCGATTGGAAAGAAATTGGGGCGGTGATCGATGAACATCCCTCGTCGGATTTCCTAATCCGAGGCAAACCTCCGGTAGCGGCCGGATCTCATGAGACGGCCGAAGCGCCTGGGGGCTACACGTTGCTGCTCGGGCACTAAACCGCGGTGAAATGATTCACGGGGCCCGCGCCCGCGCCGAGACCTGGCGCGGTCCGGATGGCTTCGGCAATGAATTCCTTAGCTCGCGTGATCGCGATCCCTAGAGGGAGCCCGAGCGCGAGGCAGGCGGTAATTGCAGCGGAGTAAGTGCAACCCGTTCCATGAGTGTGTAACGTGTCGATCCGAGCGCCCGGAAGTTCGAATACGACTCCACCGGCGAGCAGCAGGTCGTTGGCATCTCCTTCCAGGTGCCCTCCTTTCACCAGCACGGCCTTCGCACCCATGCGCAGAATCGCTTCGGCTGCGCGCTGCATTCCGGGACGGTCGTCAACTCGAAAGCCGGTGAGAGCCGATGCCTCGTGCAGGTTCGGTGTGATTAGATAAGCCTTCGGGAGAAGCAGGGTCCTGAGGGCCTCAAAGGCCTCCTGGGCCATGAGCGGTTTGCCATGCTTGCTGATCATTACGGGGTCAACCACGAGGGGAAACTGAAAATCGCCCGCAAGGCGAGCGACGGCCTCTACTATCTCACGCGAACCGAGAGCGCCGGTCTTTGCGGCTTGGGGCGGAATATCGTCAAGGACAGCGCGAATCTGTTCGGTTACCAGATCGGGCGGAAGCACTTCGACGCGCGAAACCCGGGTGGTGTTCTGAACCGTCACCAGGGTGATCACAGACGTGCCGTATACGCCGAACTGATGGAAGGTTTTGAGGTCTGCCTGGATTCCAGCACCGCCGCTTGGGTCCGAGCCGGCGATCGTGAGGGTGGTTACCACTAACTCTATTCTGACCGAAGCAGGAGAGCCGTGACATTATCGGGAGCGCCGCAGCTTTTTGCCGCCTCGATTAAACCCTGGCATTTGTCAGAAAGGGACGCGCCATCACGAAGGATGCTCTCGATCCAAGTGGCGGGAACAACACCATGCAAACCGTCGCTGCAGAGCAAAAACAGAGCACCTTGTTTCAGAGGAATGCGGTAGCTGTTAATGCGGATGGATTCGCTTACGCCGATGGCCATCGTGAGCACGTGGCGCATAGGGTGGGTCTTCAGAGCTTGCTCGGCGATGTGGAGCTTGCGGCCGACCTCGTTGACCCAAGTCTGGTCATCCGTGATTGGGTGCAGCTGCTCGCCGTCGTACATATAGGCGCGGCTGTCTCCGACGTTAGCGAAAATGAGATCGCCATCCTGGCGCAGGCAGGCGGTCATTGTGGTCCCCATACCGTGCAGGTGGGAGTGTGTACTTGCTTCCTGCAGCACCCGGCGGTTCGCCTCGGTGATTGCCTCGACAAGGGTATCGCCGTTTTGGCCGTTCGCAGCCGTCACGAACTCCGCCACGGTCTCCGACGCCAGCTTGGAGGCGTGCTCGCCGGCCTGCGCTCCGCCCATCCCGTCCGCGACGAGATACAACTGTACCGCATCAACGATAAGGAAATAGTCTTCGTTGTTTCCGCGGACACATCCTGCGTCCGTCAGTCCGCATGCTCGGAGCATTCGTTCTTGATTATACAGATTCAGTGCTTCGGCTCCAGGACTGCCTTTAATTGCCGATATGCGGTTTCTTCATATGTCCGTTTTAACCGTTCCAGCCCAGGTTCGGAAGGCCGCATCGGGCTACGTTTCAAGCACCTGCCCAGCATCGTAATCGCTTCCGCGTCCTCCGGATCCCGTTCAAGTACAGCACGAAACTGGTCCGCTGCATCAGCATACCTGGCCTGTTTGTATAACGAAAAACCGACATTGAAATGATAATCAGGGTCGGTGTTATCACCTTCGAGCGCCTTGCGGAAGTTTAACTCCGCCTCAGATATATTGCGGCGGGATTGAGCCGCAGCAAGATTATTCAAGACCTCATTCAGAGGGACTGCCGCCGCTACAATCTGAAATGAATCCTGGGCGCCGGCATAGTCCCCCAGGTTATAACGGCAGAGACCCAGATAAAAATTAGCCTCGCGGTAGTGATCGTCCGATTTAGTCACCTTTGCCAGATAATCCGCCGCAAGCCTGTATTGTTTCTTGTCGTGGTAAAGGCGGCCGAGTTGATAATTTGCCTGCGAATAGGAAGGATCTAATCGTACCGCCTCGGTGAACAGTTTCATCTTCTGCTCGGGAGCCTGCGAAACGAGACCGCGGACATAGTTTTCCAAAGCACCCAGTTTGACCACGGGTTGCCGCTTTAGGAATTCCTGTTCGGAAGGTGAGGTCTTAGGCATCATGAATTGAAGCGTCTGCCATGCAAGGTGAGTTTGAAGCTTGGCGAGATCATCCAGCGCGCCCATTTCCATATATTCCGGGCCGAGCTTTGTGTGCTTGAGATCCAGGATCTGAGCGGTGATGCGGAGAGTTCCCTTACCCCTCGGCGCTCCTGCAGCGGGCGCACTGTATTCATACGTGCCGAAGATCACCTGCTCGGCATCGAGTGATTCGGCCAGCACGACGATCGACGCCTTGGTGATCGGCACGTTGGGACGGAGGGACAGGCGGCGGTAGGCTTCCCGGCGGTCTTCGCGGTCGAGCACGATTCCACCCTCACCGGCGAGAGCTTCGCGAATGGATTCGGACACACTTTCACCAATCCAATCGAGATTCGAGTTCTTGGATGAGTTAGTAAAAGGAAGGATCAGGAATGTGTCGGCGAAGACAGCATTCGCACTGATCAGGACGCAGATCAGCGCCGCCAAACGAATCATATACCTTCCATTTTAGTGTGAGCCGCGGTGCGATGCGAAACAAAAAGCAATCGGGTAGCCTGAGGCACTATGCGGTGCGGCCGCCCGATTGCACTTGGGGGAAATGTTTACTGTTTTTGAGAGACTGCTTCGCCGGGGAAAATCAGCTTGGTATTGGTGCCACCGAAACGGATTTCCTGCACTACCGGCGTAGATCCTTCAGAATTGAACCGGACGGAAGTGGATGCATTCTTGGTCTGCGTATTCTCCACCTTCACAGGCATTTCAATTACGTCCCTGCCCTTCTTCAGAACGGCCGTGTTGTCCTTCACCTCCACTGTGTACTGGCCTGCTTTCAAGAGCTTGCCGTTGATTTCGGCATCCTCATGCAGGGTGACTTTATGGGTTGCAGCGCTCGCAACAGCGAGGGCCAAAGCCGCAAACGACAACGCAAGTTTCTTAAACATAATCCGATGACCTTGTTTTTAGATTTTCTGACTGAACTTCTCTCCTGTACATACGGACCAGGCCTCGAAATGTTCCGTGAGGATTGAAAAGTTTTTAGTCGAAAAGATTTTCTGCCACCAGCCCGGCAGCCGCATGCTGCGTTTCGTTTTCGTGTCCGAAACCGCTGATCCAGTGCACGCCGGATTCGGCACGAAACCAGGTGCGCTGCCGCTTTGCGTACTGGCGCGTTGCAGCCTGAGTGAGAGTGATCGCCTCGCCGTGCGTGATTCTGCCTTGAAGATACGCAAGCGCCTGCGCATATCCAATCGATTCCAGCGCCTTCGAGTCCGGCGGAAACCCCAGTTGCAGAATCCGGCGTACTTCGTCCACGATGCCATCGGCGAACATGCGCTCGCAACGCTCGTTGAGGCGTTGTACGAGGAGTGCACGATCGGGGTTGAGGCCGACCTTTAATAGGTTGAATCCTTCGAGTTTTTCGCCGGGTGTGGAGAACACGGCTGTCATGCGCCGGCGGGAAAGTAGACAGACCTCCACCGCACGCAAAGTCTTATTCAAGTCGTTGGGATGGATTCTCTCCGCCGTGGCAGGATCGATCCTCCGGAGAATGCGGTGGAGCCGATCCTTCTTTTCCAGGAGGCGGCGCCGGAGTTCCTCATCCCGCGACGGACCGGGAGATAGCCCGTTCAACAAAGCACGCAGATAGAAGCCCGTGCCTCCGGCGATGATGGGGAGTTTTCCCCTTTGCGCGATCGCCTCCAGGATGGGCTTTGCGGCGCGGCTGTACTCCCCTGCAGTGAAGATCTGATCCGGATCCAGAATGTCGATCAGGTGATGGGGGATGCCGCGGCGTTCAGCCGCGGGGACCTTGGCTGTCCCAATGTCGAGGTAGCGGTAAAGCTGCAGAGAATCGCAGTTGACGATCTCGCCTGAGAATTTCACGGCAAGATGAAGGGCCAAATCGCTTTTCCCTGAACCGGTCGGTCCGACGATGATCACCAGCGGCGCGCGAGACACTAGGGCCAGCATACCTTGCGAAATGGCAGAAACTCCGGGTACTGATTCGGGTGTATCGCGTCTAATGGGTAGCACCGGTCACGGTACACCTTCACGGTGGCCGTAAGTGCAAATCCCGCCCTGTGAATGGGCGTTATACTGGTAACGAGGATCTCGACTGCCGCGTCCCTATCAGTCGTAAGCGACCCCCATGATGCCTTCCAGCCTCTTCCGCCCCATCTGTCTGTCTCTTCTAGGAGTTGCCGCCGTTGCGGCCCAGACGCAGAACCAACCGAAACCGCAAGCCTCCAGCAAGGCGGATGCTTATTATCACTATTCTTTAGGACACGTGTACGCAGAGCTGGCTGGGGCGTACGGCGGAAAGAGTGAGTTCATCAACAAAGCCATTGAGAACTATCGGCTTGCGATGAAAGAGGATCCGGGTGCTTCTTTCCTGGCGGACGAGCTATCGGACCTTTATATTCAATCCGGGAAGCTCCGGGACGCTGTCCTTGAGGCAGAGGAGAGCCTGAAACAGAACCCGAAGGATACCAACGCAAGGCGTATTCTGGGGCGGATCTATACCCGCATGATTGGCGGGCCACAGCAGAATGTAGACGAGAAGATGCTGGGGAAGGCGATCGAGCAATACCAGAAGATTGTGGAGCAGGATCCCACCGACTCCGATAGCTGGCTTACGCTCGGGCGGCTCGCGAAGATTGCTGGTAACTCCGTAGAGGCCGAAAAGGCCTATAAAAAGGTCCTTGAGTATGAGCCTGACAGTGAGGACGCCATGACCGGCCTCGCGATGGTCTATTCGGATCTCGGAAATACGAAAGCAGCTACGGAACTATTGCAGAAGCTTTCGCAAAAGAACCCGTCGGCGCGCACGTTGATGGCGCTTGGGGGGAGTTATGAGCAGCTTCGCGAGTATAACCTCGCTGCCGAGACGTATAAGAAGGCTCTGCAGGTCGCTCCGGGCAACCTGGATGTGAAGCGCTCCCTGGCCCAGAATCTGATGCTTTCGGACCAGTTGGACGAAGCTCTGAAGATTTATCAGGAAGTGGTCGCGGAAGATAAGAAGGACGTGGAGTCGTATATCCGGATGTCGCAGATCTACCGCCAGCAAAAGGACTTGGTGAAGGCGCGCGAAGCGTCCGTCAAGGCCGGCGAGATCGATCCGAATAATCTGGAAGTCCGGTATAACGAAGTAAACCTGCTGGAATCCGAAGGAAAAATCCCGACCGCGATTCAGATGCTGAAGGACATGCTTTCGGCCACGGCAAAGCGCACCTACACGGCCCGGGAGAAGACCAGCCGGGCAATGCTGCTGGAACGGCTGGGTT
Source organism: uncultured Solibacteraceae bacterium (assembly GCA_964464925.1). Lineage (GTDB taxonomy): Bacteria > Acidobacteriota > Terriglobia > Bryobacterales > Bryobacteraceae > CAYXLI01. Next base: position 38,580 of record CAYXLI010000012.1, read on the forward strand.
TCCTGTACCGATCAAACGATCAAACTGATGAAGCGGTACAGATACTCCGGCAGATTTCCGATGTCGACCCGGACCTCGGGTCGCGCGTCGCAGTTCAGGTCATCGACACCTACCGCCTTGGCCGCGATTACAAAAAGGCCGCGGAAGAAGCCGATGCCGCGATTAAGAAGTATCCCAATGACCGCGTAGTGCGCTCGATGCGCGCATCCCTCCTGGCTGACGTGGGCCGGGGCGATGAGGCCGTCGCCGAAACCAAGAAACTGCTGGACGGCAAGGATGACCGGGAAACTTATATCTCGTTGGCGCAGGTCTACGAGAAGCTGAAGAACTTCACCGAAATGGCGAAGGCGATCGATGCCGCGGACAAGCTGTCGAAGACTAAGGAAGAGAAAGAAGCTGTCGCATTCATGCGCGGAGCGATGTACGAGAAGCTCAAAAAGTTCGACCTGGCCGAGGCGGAGTTCCGCAAGGTGCTCGACGCGAATCCCACCAGCGCCGCTGCCCTCAATTACCTTGGGTACATGCTGGCGGATCGGGGCGTGCGGCTTCAAGAAGCGCAGCAGTTGATCAGCAAAGCTTTGGACAACGATCCGAATAATGGTGCGTATCTCGACAGCCTCGGCTGGGTTTACTACCGAATGGATAAACTGCCTGAAGCCGAAATGAATCTGCGGCGCGCGATGGAGCGCTACTCCAAGGATCCGACGGTCCACGATCACTTAGGCGACGTTCTTTTCAAGCAGGGCAAACTGAAGGAAGCCATCGCGCAATGGGAGACCTCGCTGAAGGAGTGGGATAACACTGCGCCGAGCGAGCACGAACCCACAGAAGTCGCCAAGGTTCAAAAAAAGCTGGAAGGCGCGCGGGTACGTCTGGCAAGAGAGAGTCCGGCAGTCAAGCAGTAAACGGGAGTGCTATACTGACCTCGGCGCAGCACTACAGCTACGCTCTGACTCCAATTCTCTTTGTAAAGGATCTTCGCTCCATGGCAATTCGTCCGCTGCATGACCGCATAATCGTCAGACGTTTGGAAGAGCAGGAAGGCCGGATGGGCAGCATTATCATTCCGGATTCAGCGAAAGAGAAGCCTCAGCAGGCTGAGGTGATCAGTGTCGGCAAGGGCCGCCTCTCGCAGAGTGGAGAGCGCATGTCTCCCGACGTGAAGGCAGGCGACCGGATCCTGTTCGGCAAATATTCGGGTTCAGAAGTGAAGGTAGAAGGCACCGATTACCTCATCCTCCGCGAAGACGAGATCCTCGGCGTACTCGAATAGCCCGCTTTTTTTGCTACTCTAAAAGTTACCCCAACCGTCAGGAGTTTGGTTACAAATATGTTCCGTATCACCCTTTTGCTTCTTGCTACACTTGTGCCCGCCGCCGCGCAGATCAAGGTCGCGGTAATCAATGTGCAGAACGCGATTCTCGACACTGCAGAGATTAAGAAGGCGCAAAGCGAATTGGAAGCCAAGTACAAGCCCCGGCAGCAGAAGCTGGAGGTCTTGAACAGAGAATTGAGCGATCTCCAGAACCGGCTGCAGGGCAATGCCGGGAAGTTGACCCCAAGCGCAGAGGCTGATCTGCAGATCACCGGTCAGCGAAAGCAGAAGGAAGCCCAGCGCATTGCGGAAGACCTGCAGGCTGACGTCGATCGCGATCGCAACGATATTCTGGCAAAGTCGGGCAACCGTATGCAGGATGTGGTGAAGAAGCTGGCCGAAGAGAAGGGGTATGACGTCGTGCTGGACCAGGCACAGACCCTGTATATCAAACCCGCGCTGGACATCACGAAAGAAGCAACCGCGGCCTACGACAAAGCGTATCCCGCAAAGTAAGGACGATCGTCCGCTCGCCGGCATGTGACCGGCGAGCGGATTCCCTGCCTCAGTGCGAGTGCCTCGGCACTACCCGCCGCACGTTCCGGTATTTCACCGCAAAATCGAAGCAAGCGCCCGTGTCCAACTGGCCAACGTGAGCCCGGTAAAGTTCCTGCCAGGGCGAATCGTTTTTCAGTTCGGTATTGGCCAGGGATTGCCTTCTTTGCAGAATCTCCTCTTCGCTGATCAGAACATCCACCCGCCGCTGCTTGAGGTCCACGCGAACCTTGTCTCCGGTCTTCAGAATTGCGAGATTGCCGCCGGCTGCCGATTCCGGCGACGCGTGCAGGATCGACGGGCTGTCCGATGTTCCGCTCTGGCGGCCATCTCCCAGGCACGGCAACATCCGGATTCCCTCCTTCACAACGTAGTCGGGCGGGGTCATATTCACGACCTCTGCCGAACCTGGATACGCCACGGGACCCGCCCCGCGAATCACGAGCATGCAGGTGTCGTCCACCGCGAGCGAGGGATCGTTGATGCGGTGGCGGTAATCCTCGGGGCCGTCGAACACGACAACACGCGAAGTGAACCGCTCCTCCTCGCCCGGAACGCTGAGATAGCGCTTCCGGAACTCCGGACTAATCACGGAGGTCTTCATAACAGCCGAGCTGAACAGATTTCCAGAGACGACCAGGAAGCCGGCATCCTCCATCAGCGGAGCATCGCAGCTACGGATGACGTCGGGATCGAGACTGCGGCGTCCCGAGCAATTCTCTCCCATGGTCTTGCCGTTAACTGTCAACGCATCGCGGTGGATCTTGCCAGCCGCCAGCAGTTCGCCAACAATCGCCGGAACACCTCCCGCCCGGTGATAGGCTTCTCCCAAATACTTGCCTGCCGGTTGGATATTCGCGAGAAGCGGAATGCGATGTCCCACCGTTTCCCAGTCCTGCACTGTCAGTTCGACACCGATGTGCCGGGCGATCGCGATCAGGTGCGGAACACAGTTCGTGGATCCGCCGATGGCGGAGTTCACCACGATCGCATTTTCGAACGCTTCCCGAGTGAGAATGCGCTCCGGCGTCAAATCCTCCTTCACCATTTCGACGATCCGCTTCCCAGTGGCGTAGGCCATCTTCGCACGTTCGCCGTAAGGGGCTGGAATGCTGCCGCACCCGGGCAAGGACATACCCAACGCCTCGGCGAGTGAGTTCATCGACAGCGCAGTTCCCATCGTGTTGCAGTGGCCCGGGCTGGGAGCAGAATCGCAGACGGTCTCGATCAGTTCCGATCCGTCAATCTCCCCGGCCGCCAGTTGCCGGCGCGCTTCCCACAAGGCCATGCCGGAACCGGCCAGTTTGCCCTTATGATAGCCGTCCAACATGGGTCCGCCGGAAAGCACAATAGCGGGAATATTCACTGTTGCCGCAGCCATCAGCGATGCCGGCGTGGTCTTATCGCAGCCGGTCGTCAGAACCACTCCATCGAGCGGATATCCGGCCAGCACTTCAACCAGACATAGATACGCCAGATTGCGGTCGAGAGCGGCCGTGGGGCGGCGGCAGCTCTCCTGCAATGGATGTACGGGGAATTCAAATGGGATGCCGCCGGCATCGCGGATGCCGTCTCTGATTCGTTTGGCCAGTTCGAGATGATGCCGGTTGCAGGGCGTCAGGTCGTTTCCGGTTTGAGCAATGCCGATCACCGGCTTGCCGGACTGCAGCTCCTGGCGTGTGATTCCATAGTTGTTGAAGCGTTCCAGGTAGACTGCGGTCTCACCTGGTTCTGCCGGATCGTTGAACCAGATCGCACTTCGCAAGGGTTTGTTAACGTTACTCATGTCTCCTCGTGTATCTTGTCATGTTCGCGTCACCGGCTGCGGATATCGGAACTTTTCCTTAAACTGAAATCATGGCGAGTTACCTGGAAGGTTACGGTGCGGGTGTGGAACGCCGTTTGAAGTTGTACCGCTGGTCTGCCGTTGCGCTGGTCGCCACAATCATTATCGGAATCGTTCTCTACTTTCAATTTCGGGATTACTCCGAACAGCAGAGGGTGAAGCAGTTCATCGCGAGCCTGCAGAACACGGACTATAAGGGAGCCTATGCGTTCTGGGGCTGCACCGAAGCGCACCCGTGTCCGCAATATTCGTTCGAGAAATTCATGGAGGACTGGGGGCCAAAGAGTCCGCACGCGAACATCCAGCAGGCAAAACTGGCCACGAAGAAGTCCTGCACCAACGGCGTCATTCAGTTTTTAGAGTTCCCTGGACAGGAAGAGGTTCAGCTTTGGGTCGAGCGCAAGGACAAAACCATCGGGTTTGCGCCGTGGCCGGTGTGCAACCCTAGAATGCAAGTCCCATGAAGTTCAGTATTCTCCTTATGGCGGCAGCGCTCTCGCTGAACGCGGAAGTTCGCAAGGATATCGAATTTGCCCGCGCCGGCGAGGAATCGCTGAAACTCGACGCATCCATACCGGAAGGGCCCGGACCCTTTCCCGCTGCCATCATCGTACACGGCGGCGGATTCGTCCGCGGTGACAGGCAAACCTATGTGCCGCCACTGTTTGCGCCGGTTTCCCAGGCAGGGTATGCGTGGTTCTCGATCGATTACCGTCTGGCGCCGAAATACCGGTTTCCCGCCGGTCCGGAAGACGTGGAGCGCGCCATCGAATACGTTTTCGCCCATGCGCGCGAGTATAAGGTGGATCCGAAACGCATTGTGCTGATCGGGGAATCCGCCGGCGCTTCGATCAATTCGTATGTCGGGTTCCGGTCGAACAAACTTGCCGGGCTGGTCTTCCTCTATGGCGTTCACGACTGGATCACGCGGTACGGCGGGGCGCCGGCGCTCTCCGACAATGCACAGCAGTTCTTCGGAGTGAAGCAGGTGAATGCGGAATCGGCCCCTTTGCTGGCCCGTGCGTCGGGCATTGTGCACGCGAAGCAGGACGCGCCGCCGGTCCTCTGTATCCACGGCACGGCGGACGAGCAGGTGCCCTACTCGCAGTCGGTGCAGCTTCGGGATCATCTGCAGGCAATCGGTGTCCGCTGTGATTTCTATACCGTGGAGGGCGGAGGACACGGGATGGGCGGCTGGGAGAAGGATCCCAAGCTGCAGGGCTGGAAGCCCGCGCTGATCGATTGGCTTCGAAATATTGCAGCGAGATAATGTCCTTTCCATGTCCAATACGATCGATCAATATCGCGATGCGAAGAACACGTACCTGAAGCTTCGCAACCAGGCAAAGAAGGAACTGCTGGCCCGCTTTCACGCCCTGGGTAACGAGATCCTGCAGTTGCAGCGGGAATTGCTGGAAGACTTTGGGGAGAAGGTCGCTATTCCCAGCAAGCCAAAGAAGGGGAAGGCCGTCACGCCGAAACCGGTGCCGGCCGCGGCGCCTGCTGCTGCTCCCCCTGCTCCTCCTTCGCCGAAAGTGAGCGCATTGCAGAAACAGTTAGAGAAACAGAAGAAGAAGCTTGCGGACACACAGGCGGCCGGTAAGCCGACGAAGACGATCGAAGACCGGATCTACGAGATCGAAGACGAAATCCGTCTCTCCGCCGAAGCTTAGTGACAGCCACGGCAAGTGAATTGCCTGCCGTGGCACACCTGGCAGCTCTGTCTGTCGAGATTGGCCTTCCCGGAGTTGTGAAAATCCAGCCACTTATTATCGTGGCTGGCGGGCATCAGATTCGCATCTTTTGCGTGGCACGTCTCGCACGAAAACGGTGGGTCGATTTTGTTGTGACACACCAGGCAGCCCGCCATCTGCGGCAACGCCGCCGCGGTTACGGCCGTTGATTCGTGCATACCCCGATGGCACGCCTCGCACGCATTCGCCGTGTTCAGGTGCGCGCGCACATCCGGTGCAATTCTGGGAGAGAGATACGTCTTCTTGTCGATCGCGGCAGCTATGACAGGAGCTACGTTCCCCATCGCTAGGTGTTGTTTGTGGCTGAACTTTGCCACATGCGATGGAATACGAACCGGCGAGTAGGCGGGAATGCCCTGCGTATGGCATCCCGAGCAGACCTTACTGTCGGGCAGCAGATGGTCGCCCACCTTCGTGCTGGTAGATGCGGCTGCATGGCACGTGGTGCACTGCAGCTTCATCTTCAGGTGCAGCTGATGGGAAAAGGCGGCCGCTTGGACGGCGGCCACCGCAAACACGAACGAAACGCAGAATCGAATCACTTCTTGTAGGTAATCCGCCAGACCTTGTTGCCGCCATCGTCGCTCACCAACAGGCTGCCGTCCTTCATGACGAATACGCCGGTCGGGCGGCCCCACACCTCGCGCTGATCGGGAGAGAGCATCCAGCCGGTCAAAAACTCCTGTGCGTCGCCCGACGGCTTGCCATTTTTGAACGGCACGAAGGCCACGCTCTGGCCGACACGCTCTTTCCTGTTCCATGAGCCGTGCAGGGCCAGAAACGCTCCGCCCTGGTACTCGGCCGGAAACATCTTGCCGGTGTAAAATTGCCAGTCGATCACGGCAGTATGCGCGCCGAGCGAAACGTCCGGCGTAATGGTCTTTTTCACGAGATCTGGCTGCTCGCCCTTCCGTCGCGGATCCTCATGCGGGCCGAAGTAGGCGTAGGGCCAGCCATAGAATCCACCCTGTTGGATATGGGTGAAGTAGTCGGGAACGAGGTCGTCGCCAAGTTCATCGCGCTCCTGCACGGATGCCCACAGCACATTGCTGCCGGGATAAAAATGAATGGAGGTCGGGTTCCGCGTGCCGGCTGCGAAGATCTCATGCCCCGTGCCGTCCGGATTATAGCGATTGATGGCGGCGCGTTCCTGCGGCTCTCCCGCGTTCACGTTGGAAGCCGATCCGACTCCCACATACAACTTTTCTCCCTTGGGATCAAACGCAAGAGACCGCGTCCAGTGGCCACTGCCCATGCCCGGCAGTTTGACAATTTCCTCGCCCTTACCGGCGGTCTGCGTCTTCGCGTCGTATTTGTAACGTTTCACCGAGGTCGGTTCGCCGACGTAGAGGTAATCCTTCCACCAAGCCATGCCGTACGGGCGGTCGAGGCCGTCTATCAGCGTTTTCTTCCCGTCGATCTTGAAATCGTTGTTCTTGTCGAGAAGGATCGAGACGCGGCCGTTCGGGACCGATTCTGTAATCAGCAACTCCCCGCTCGGGCCGTAAATCATCACGCGCGGGCGTTGCAGGTCCGAGGCGAATTCCTGCACATCGAAGCCCTGAGGCACGCGAAGTTGGGCTCCGTCCGGGCGTGCGATAACTCTTGGGTTATTCCTTGCCGACGGAGTGGCGTACGGAGGTGGCAGCTTCGGGTCCTGCTTAAAGTGCTGCTGGGCAACCAGGGCGCCCCCCACAGTGAGTACTGCGAGGGCAATCATCGGGAACTTGCTTGGGATCATTCGCAAACCTCTTACCGCCAGTGTATCGCTGGTAAGTTTCGGATGTCTTATGTTGATGCTACTAGGCTTAGTTGTACCGTGACGAATGGAGGGCGGCCTTTGGATTTTACTCTACATCGCAAAGTACTTGCTCGATGCCTCCAATTCGGATATGCTGCTCACATGGCCCTGGCGCCCCGATTGCGTGCCGTATCGCGAGAACCGATCGGCATCCATTCTCACGCGCTCGATAACATCCGCTTTATCCGGGACACCATGGAGCGGGCCGGGTCGTTCACCGGCGTACCCGGATGGGGTGGCGTGGTCATGGGAATTTCGGCTCTGGTTGCGTCTGCCGTAGCCGCTCGCCAGACGACTCCTTCGGCTTGGGTTCTCACCTGGATCGTTGAGGGCCTGATCGCGATGGCGATCGGCGGGTTCGCCATGGAACGCAAGGCTCGTAAGGTGAACATGTCGCTGTTCTCCGCTCCCGGTCAGAAATTCGCGCTCAGCTTTTCGCCTCCCGTGCTGGTCGGCGCTTTGCTGACGCTCGTGTTCTACCGGCACGAAGCGAACGCGCTCATTCCGGGGATGTGGCTGTCTCTCTACGGTACGGGAGTTGTCACCGGGGGCGCTTTCTCCGTGCGGATTGTCCCTGTTATGGGAGCCGCCTTCCTTGCTCTTGGGACCGCGGCATTCTTCTCTCCGGCAGGTTGGGGAGATTATTACCTGGCCGCCGGTTTCGGTGTGCTCCATATTATTTTCGGTATTGTGATCGCAAGGAGGTACGGTGGCTAAGACAGGAGCCGTTCGTAAGAAACCTGAGAAGGACGTTCGGGAGCCAGAACCGGTCCGCATCGAACCGCTGGAGAATCCCGCGCCGGAGTTGGACCGGCTGATTCATGAGCGGATGCGTCTCGGCATCGTCAGCGCCCTGGCCGCAAACCACTCGCTGTCCTTCAACGATTTGAAGAAGATCCTCAATACCACGGACGGCAACGTCAGCGTGCACGCGCGAAAGCTCGAAGAGGCTCACTACATCATCTGTAATAAAACTTTTGAAGGCCGCATGCCGAAAACGGAATACAAGCTGACCGCGGCCGGCCGCCGTGCGCTCGAAAAATACCTCGATCACATGGAATCTATCATCCAGGCCATGCGCGAGCGCAGTTGAACCCGCTCGCCTCTTTTTTTTTCGCCTCGATACTTTATGATGCAAAGTACTCTACATGTCGGGATCATCATGGACGGAAACGGACGATGGGCGAAGGCCCGTGGCCTGCCGCGGGTGGCCGGCCACGTTCGCGGAGCCGAAGCCGTTCGACGTACAGTCGAGGCTGCCCCGCCGTTAGGGGTGTCGACCCTCACGCTCTACGCCTTCTCTTCGGATAATTGGCGGCGCCCCGCGGACGAGGTCGCGGCCATTATGAACCTGTTCCGCACCTACATCGAGCGGGAAACATCCCGCTGCATCGAGAACGGCGTCCGGTTCAGCGTGATCGGCCGGCGGGACCGCCTCGCGCCGGATTTGCGCAACGCGATAGAGGCGGCGGAACTGGGAACCATCGGAGGCCAAACCCTGCACCTCCGCATCGCTGTCGACTATTCTTCCCGCGACAGTATTCTCCGCGCTGCGCAACAGTGCAGGACGTGGTCCCGCGAGGAGTTCGCCGCCGCCCTTGGCGTTGCTGATCACAGCGGAGCGCCCGCGCCGGACGTGGACCTGCTGGTACGCACCAGCGGCGAACAACGGCTCAGCGATTTTCTGCTGTGGGAATGCGCGTACGCCGAGCTCTGCTTTCTCGACCGGATGTGGCCCGATTTCTCCGGAGATGACCTGGCCGCCGCCATCCAGGCTTTCCGCTCGCGGGACCGCCGTTTCGGCGGCCTCTCTCCGGCCGCATAGGCCCCTGCTGACCTGATACATTCATGTCTTATGACTCGCAGAGATCTCATTGCTACTGGAGGAGCGCTCTCAATGGCATCCATGACGCCAGCTGCACCAAATAAGAAGCCGGCTGTAATCGAATTGCGCCTGTTCAAAATGCGCAATACGCAGGATGCGCAGAATCAGCGAACTACGGACTTCTTGGGCAAGCATTATGTGCCGGCTGTGAAACGCGCCGGTGCTGGTACGGTCGGCGCTTTTGCAAGCGTGATCGGCGGCGGAAGCCCGTTCATCCTTCTGACAACCAGTTTCCCGAGCCTCTCCGCCATCGATTCGGCCATGGACAAGATGCTGGCCGATAAGGACTACATCCAGGCACGTACGGAATTCGACTCAGGTCCTTTGGCATACGCCCGTATGGAAACCAGTCTGCTGAAGTGCTTCGATTCCATTCCGGACATCGAGGTCCCACCCTCGGACGGCAAGCGCCCGGCCCGCATCTTTGAACTGCGCACGTACGAATCGAACAATTCGACAACGTTGGCGAAGAAGGTCGCCATGTTCGACAACGGTGAGATCGCGATTTTCCGGAAGGTGCACATGGCGCCCGTCTTCTTCGGCAGGACCGTGTATGGACAGAACATGCCGAACCTGACGTATATGCTCGGATTCGATAGTCTCGCGGATCGGGAGAAGGCGTGGTCTGCATTCGGCAGTGATGAGGACTGGAAGAAGCTGCGCTCGACTCCTGGCCTCAGCGATCCGGAGATCGTCTCGAACATCAGTAATTCCATCCTGCGCCCGCTCCCCTTTTCGCAGGTTCGTTGATGCCGCGCCGCAATCTCGCCCTCTTTCTCCTCGGTGCGCTCTGCTTATGCGGCGCGCCCCTTCGTTCAGAACGAATCCGGGACATTGACCGGCTGATCAGTGCCGAAATGACGCGGCAAGACATCCCGGGCCTATCGGTTGCGGTCGCTTCAGCGGAAGGGCCGATGTGGTCTTCGGGATATGGCCTGGCCGACCTGGAGAACTTCGTGCCGGCTAAACCGTACACGGTTTACCGGACGGCCTCAATCGCGAAGCCGATGACGGCCACAGCCATAATGCAACTGGTGGAGAAGGGTAAAATCGATCTGGACGCGCCTGTTCAGAAATATGTCCCCGATTTTCCGCAGAAACCATGGCCGATCACGGTGCGCCAATTGCTTGGCCACCTCGGGGGAATCCGGCACTACCGCGACAGCGATGATGCGAACAATACGCACCATTACGCTACGCTTCGGGACGCCCTCAAGATCTTCGAAGCAGATGATCTGATCGCCGAGCCGGGAACCAGGTACAACTACTCTACGTATGGCTTCGTGCTGCTTGGCCGCATCCTGGAGGGGGCGTCGGGCGCGGATTATCTCGATTACATGAGGGCGAACATTTTCGGTCCCGCGCAGATGAGCACAATGTATGCGGACGATACGTTCGCCGTCATTCCAAATCGCACACGCGGCTATGTCCGGTGGGCGAATGGAACCGTCCATAACGCTCCCCTGCTCGACACCAGCAGCAAGATTCCGGGTGGAGGCTTTGTCTGCTCGCCCGAAGACCTGGTGGGCTTCGCCCTTGCATTGGGGAAAGGCAGTCTGGTTTCCGGCGCTTCCAGGAAGCAGATGTTCACCTCTCAAAGCACAAGCGACGGGAAGCGGACGGGCTACGGGCTTGGATGGGGCATCAATCGTGTTGCCGGCTATGACGTCGTGGAGCATGCCGGCGGCCAGGCGGGAACCTCCACGCTGCTAACGTATTTCCCGGAGCAGAAATTGGCGGTTGCCATCATGAGCAATCTGCAGGACGCACGCTTGAACGATCTGCGCGATGAGATCGCAAAAATCGTGCTCTCCGGGTGGTAGCTAAACGCGGTCCGGAAGCGTGAACCAGAACGTGCAGCCGCCCTCCTCATTGCCGGTCACCCAAATGCGGCCGCCGTGGTTCTCAATGATTGTGCGGCAGAGTGCGAGGCCGAGCCCCGTTCCGGAATACTGTGGTCCGTGTAGACGCTTGAACAACTCGAATACGCGTTCGCGGTATTCGGGAGCGATGCCAATTCCGTTATCCCTGATCGCGATTGCCCACTCTTTTTTCGATTTCTCCGCGCAGATTTGGATTTTCAGGGGCCTTTCGGCGCGGAATTTGATGGCATTCGCGATCAGGTTCTCAAACACCAGGATGATGTGGCGAGGATCCGCGGATACAACCGGCAGCGGTTCGCATATCATTTCCACCCCGGCTCCTTGCAGCAGGTCCGAGAGATGCTCGAGTGCGGCATCCCTCGCCTTATTGAGAGGGGTAGGGTCGCGATGCTCGTCGCCCAGCGTGGTTTCCGCATAGACCAGCAGATCGTCCATCAGCTTTCCGATTCGGGAGACCCCTCTCGTGACATATCCCATGTACTCCCGGGCGGAATCATCCAACTGCTTGCTATACCTCCGTTCGAGTAGCTGCGTGTAGATATGGACTGTTCGAAGCGGCTCCCGCATATCGTGGGCAGCGACAAACGCCAGCCGCTGCAGCCGCTCGTTGTGTGTGCGTAGCGCTTTCTCCGCATCTTTCGCGGTCTCGACGTCGGTACTGGTTCCTATGTATCCCAGGAACGTACCATGCTCCGAATAATTGGGTACCCCACGAGAGATGAACCAGCGGTAAGTGCCGTCGTGCCGCTGAAGACGGAATTCTGCTTCATAAGGGTCGCGGGCGGCGAATGCCTCCCACCACCTGCGCTCGCGAGCCTCCACATCGGCGGGATGGACGCATGCCAGCCACTCCTGCGGTTCGCCGGCCCGCAGCGCCTGTCCTGTGTAGTCCACCCACTGCCGGTTCACGTAGCTTCTGAGGCCATGAACATCCGTAGTCCAGAGGATCACCGGAGCCGTATCGGCGAGCGCCTGGAATCGAGTCTCGCTTTCGGCAAGACGTTCATCCGAGCAGCGCTTCGCGAATCGGACGTCCCCCTCCCGAAGTTCCCGAAGAATGCTCACGCCGAGACGCCTCAGGTGGTCCTTGAGAAAGAAATCGTGGACGCCCATCTTCATTACCTGGGCGGCCCGGTCTTCGCCAATTCCGTCGGCAATCACGAAAAACGGAATATCCAGCCCGGAATTCTTATAAATAGAGAAGGCCCCATGACCATCTCCGACCAGATCGTAGTCGCAAATTACCACATCCCAGCTCGAAGAAAGGGCCTCGCGGAATGCCTCGAGGGATGCAACGCGGTGGAAGGCCGGTTCGAAACCATCCGACCGAAGTTCACGGGCGAGCAGCAATTCGTCTGCTGCAGCCTTATCCACCAGCAACGCTTTCAGCGGCCGCCGTCGATCGCTTTCAGTCAACAAGTTGCACCCCAATCCCATTCTCCTGCCTTGGAGGCGGTTCATCCCAAGGAAGTCCGCCGTCGCCGCGTCACCATGAAACCGAGTGACGTGTTTCGGAGTCCGACAACCTGCATGTCGGGAGGCGCCGCGGTTATCAGCGGCTTCCTTTGAGTACCTATATACACTTATAAATGAAATGCGAGAATAACGAAAATGAGAGTCACCGTAGCGGGAACTGGATATGTCGGAACAGTTACGGGAGCATGCCTTGCCTTTCTTGGCCATCATGTCACCTGTGTCGACACGGACGCGCGAAAAATCGCTGTTCTGCAGAGTGGGGGAGTACCTTTATACGAACCTCATCTCGATGACCTGATCGCCGGGGCGAAACTGCGCGGCGGAATCGAATTCTCAACGGACATTTCTGCTGCCGTGGCAGGCAGTGACGTTATCTTCATCGCGGTGGGTACGCCTCCAAAGCCCAACGGCGAGGCGAACCTGATTTATTTGGAAAGTGTTGCGCGGGATATAGGCGCGGCCATGGACGACACCAAGTACCGCGTCGTCGTGAACAAGTCTACGGTGCCTGTGGGCAGCGGAAACCTGGTAGAGACTCTCATACGCGAAGGCATCCGCGAGACGCGCCCAGGTATGGAGAAACGGATCGCCTTTGGGGTAGCCAGCAACCCGGAATTTCTTCGGGAGGGCTGCGCACTCGGCGATTCGTTGTTTCCCGATCGCATCGTCATTGGAGCCGAAGACGACCACGCGCTCGGCCTGATGCGCGAACTTTATACTCCCTTGATCGAACAGGAGTTTGCGGCACCGGACTTCCTGCCGCGTCCGGCGTCGATCAGGCGCGTCCCGCTCGTCACCACAACGCTGACCAGCGCGGAAATGATCAAGTACGCATCCAACGCGTTTCTGGCCACTAAAATCGGGTTTGCGAATGAAATCGCCAATATCTGCGAGCGCGTTGGGGCCGATTCGAAAGAGGTCCTGCACGGTATCGGTTTGGATGCGCGCATAGGCGGCAATTTCCTGAATGCTGGTCTGGGGTGGGGCGGAAGTTGCTTCGGCAAGGACATCTCCAGCCTTCTCCACACCGCGCGGGACTACGGCTATCAGGCTCGGCTGCTCGAGGCTTCGCTCGAGGTAAACCGGGCGCAGCGCCACGTCGTCATTCAGAAGCTGCTGGAAAAGCTCTTCATCCTCAAGGGACGCACCATCGCTCTGCTCGGCCTGGCGTTCAAGCCCGATACGGATGATATCCGCGATGCGCCCAGCCTGCAGATTGCCGAGCGGCTTCTTCAGATGGGAGCCCGCGTGAAGGCGTATGATCCCGTGGCTATGAAAGCCTGTGCCGAACAGCATCCGGAACTGAAAATTCAGTACTGCCGGTCGACCATGGAAGCTGCCGAGGATGCAAATGCCGTGGTCATCGTCACGGAATGGGAGGAGTTCCGGAACCTCAATCTGCAGGAACTCGCCGCGGTGATGACTCACCAGGTCATCGTGGACGGCCGCAACATTTTCGACCCTGAGAAGGCTCGCGCTGCTGGATTCGAATACACCGGCATCGGCCGCAGGGAGCGCAACAAGAAGATTTCGAACTCCGCTCCTGCGCAGACGGTTACCGCCTGAGTTATTCTGATCGAGAGTGCGAGACAGCTCCAGGCTGGCGACATCCCTTTGCGGTGTCGCGCTGCGCAATCCGATCATCGCCGCATCCGGAACATTCGCGTATGGCGTCGAGTTCGCTTCCATATTAGATCTGGAAGCGCTCGGCGCCTTTATCGTGAAGGGCATCTCGCGGGAACCCATCGAAGGCAACAGGGAGCCCCGGCTTTATGAAGCGCAATCGGGGATGCTGAACTCCGTGGGGCTGCAAAATATAGGCGTGCGCGCCTTCATCGCCGAAAAAATCCCGGCTCTGCGCTCCTATCGGACTCCTTATTTCGTGAACGTCTTCGGCTACCAGCCCGAGGACTATCTGGAAGTTGTGCGAGCCCTGGAAGATGCCGAGGGGCCCGCCGGATATGAGCTGAACGTTTCTTGTCCGAATACCCGCCACGGCGGAATCGCCTTCGGTGCGGACTGCGGAATGCTGAGCGAACTGGTCGCGAATGTCTGCCGTTTGACCAAACGGCCCGTCATGGTGAAGCTCTCGCCCAATGTAGCTGCGATTCCTCCGCTGGCGCTTGCGGCGGAGCAGAGCGGCGCGGCAGCCATTTCACTCGTAAATACGTTTATTGCCCTGGCGGTCGATGCCCGTACGCGGCGCTCCCACATCGGCAACGGCTTCGGTGGTTTGTCCGGCCCGGCCATTAAGCCGATTGCGTTGCGTATGGTTTATGAAGCCGCACAGTCCGTGAAGATCCCGGTCGTCGGTTTGGGCGGCATTCGTTCCGGTGTAGATGCTGCGGAGTTCCTGATCGCCGGCGCCTCGGCTGTGCAGGTAGGCACCGCGACCTTCTGGGATCCGCGCGCGCCGCAGCGCATTGCAAACGAACTCGATCACTTTTTAAAGGAGGAGAAGGTCGCGAGCGTGCGCGAGTTGACAGGCACGCTGCGCCTTCGCGATTGAATGAAAAAGCAGGTTGCCACAGACAAAGCTCCAAAGGCCATCGGCCCGTATTCGCAGGCCGTCGTTTATGAAGGAATCGTCTATTGCAGCGGCCAGATTCCGCTGGATCCCTCGACGGGACAGATGGTGGAAGGGGACATTGCGGCACAGACGGTGCGAGTACTCGAAAATCTCAAAGGAGTGCTGGAGGCCAGCGGCACTTCGCTCGAACACGTGTTGAAGACCACGGTGTTTCTCAAGAACATGTCCGACTTTCCTCAGATGAACGAAGTCTACAGCAGGTACTTCGCTGAATATCCGCCTGCGCGGTCCACCGTGGAGGCGGCGCGTCTGCCCCGCGACGTACAAGTCGAGATCGACTGCATCGCTGCACTCCCGAAATCCTGATTGGCGTTAACGCGGGTCGAACACGCCCAGGGCAACCAGTCCGCCAGCCGTGGAGGGAGCTGTGGTGCTCACCTCAACGATGTAGGTAACTCCGGCTGTGACGCTCAGATCCAGCGCGGCGCCCCCGCCGTTCGGCTTAACTGTATTGCACGCTAGCTCGTCCGTGCCGGTTGCGGGGTACGCTGTTAAAACATTCGCCAGGGTACCTTGCGCATCCAGGCGATAGAGTGTCGATGTGACGCGTGCCGGGCCGGTGTACGTTGCCGTGAAGGAGAACCACGCGGTTTTCAGGTCCTTCGAATTCGTGCACGAGTGAACAGGGTCCGCGGCATTCTCCGTAAACGCACGAGTATCGAGCAGAGCCAGCATCGGGATCTTCGGTAGAGGGAAAGCCGTGGCTCGCTCGTCGTTGCGGGAGGCCGCGACAGCCGGCTCCTGTTCCGCTGGAATCTCTTTATCGGCTATGTAGACGTTTCCGGTATTCCTGGTCAGGCTCAGGTTCGGAGAAGCGGTGAAGCCGAGCACAGAAGCTCCCGTTCCTGTAGCCGGGCCATCCAACGCCACGGGCGCCGAGCCCGGTACCACGCTCCACGCGCAGCTATCCGCGGCCATGAGATTCAGGGACGCACGTGTACCCACCGCATTCAGCTTCAACACTGGAGGATCCACGGCATATGTGCATGGATCACCGCCGAGGCGCACGCGCCACGCGCCCCTCCCAAATGTGAATGCATAGAGGCTGTTCGTGCCCTGCTCAAACGCAAGCGCGTAAACGGCCGTATTCGGAAATCCGGTGTCTTCCTTCTGCCAGCTCGCGCCGGCGTCCAGCGAAATAAAGACGCCCAGGTCAGTGCCTGCGTAAAGAGTAGCCGGGGTGTTCGGATCCGCGAGGATCGCATTCGTGGCTATATCAGGTAGCGCCGTCTGGCCCGCTCCGTCGAGTGCATCCCAGGTGGTACCCCCGTCGGTCGATCGATAGACGTGCGCGTCTCCGGCACTTGCCTTGAACGTGCTGTAGGCCGCATAAACAATATCCTGATTTTTGGGATCGAACGCGATCCACGCCACATAGCCATTGCGCGGCTTGCTGACGCTCCATTCGCTGTTGCCGTCCGCGTCAAGCGCGTAGTCGGACCGGTAGATCGCGCCGGTGCTCGTCGCGGCGAGTACGCGGTTCGGATTGCCGGGCGCCACTGCAATGGCGCTGATGCTTCCATCCGTAATCGCAACGCTGGCGGAGGTCCAGTTCGCCGCGGCGTCGCGCGTTAGCCATAGCGTTTTGCCCCCAATCCATAGCGTGTTGTGATCGTTCGGATCCATTATGAACGGGGCGATAAACAGAAAATTGTTGCTCGCTTCCGTGATCCCCCTCGTCGAGGTCCGGAATGTACGACCGCCGTCTGTCGACTTACGGAAGTTCAGCCGGGTCGTCTCGCCGTACACGATGTTCGGATTTTGGGGGTCGATGGCAACGAATCCTCCATCTCCGCCGATCACGTTTGCCCAGTTCAGGAACCCTGCCGCGTCCAGGCCACGAATCGTCCCGTTGTCCTGCGCGCCTGCCAGATACGCATTCCCGCCCGGATACGGCTGGCCATAGTAAAACTGGGTAACGGCGTAATTATTGTTCAATCCCTTCCACGCGATCTTTCCGCCCCCTTCCCGCGGCGAACAGAACGCGCGATCGCCGCTCGCCGTCGCTTCGCGAGCATTCTCGGTCTTGTAGATCCCGCCGTCATTCGTGTCGAACAGCGTTTGGTTTGCGCCTCCGTCGTAGTTCGGGTGGAAGAGCAGCACGTGATGATCTGCGTGGGAGAACTGGGGGACCGATTTCGATGCCCACCAGTAGGAGGCCACGCCCCAGTTCGCGCCCCCATCATCCGATCGAAACAGGTCAATGCCGCCTACCCACACCTTATCCGGGTCGAGCGGGTCCACGGCGAGCGCCATGTCATGGAAGCCCTGATTCAAAAAGCTGGATTTGCCTTCGGAACAGACGTCACTGAAGAAGTTGGATGGGTTGCTCAGCAGGACGGTATTCGCCGGATTCGCATCCGTGTTCTTCACCCTTGCTTCCCAGGTGTCCGGGTCACCATTGGCCGTGGAACGATACACACCCAGCAAACCGTAGTGCCAGTCGCCCGATTCATTGCTGCTCAGCAACGCGTAGACAATGCCCTGATTACTCGGAGCAAGCGCGATCACCGTTCGCCCCTGGTTCGGCACCGAAAGAACCGAGGTCCACTTCCCCTCGCCGGCTGCATCTGAATTGCGAAAGACCGCCGGCGTGCCGATGGTCGTGCCGCATGCCGCGAACACGTAATCCGTACTCTGATCCGTGCGGATCGTTATGTCCTGGCATCCGTTGTTCGGCGAGTAGCGGCTCAGCATAACGCGCCAGGTTTCGCCGCCGTCCCGGCTCAGCCAAACGCCCGTCCAGGTCGCCGCGTAGATCCGGCTGCTGTCATTCGGGCTGACCAGGATTTTGTTGATGTACCGCATATCGGTGATGGACGTATTCTTGAGCAGCGTCCAGGTGGCGCCCGCATCGGTGCTCTTCAGCATTCCCGCGCCGCGCACGCTCTGGAAATAATTCCCTGTCCCGGCGTAAATCACATCCGGATTCACGGGATCGAGCGCAATCGTGATCACCGACAAGCTGGGCAACGAATCGCTTGCGATTTTCCAGTTCGCCCCGCCGTCTGTCGTTTTCCAGATCCCGCCGTTCGGAGTTCCGGCGTACATAATATTCGGATCGGCAGGATGGATCGCAAGTGCGCGCGTAATCCCTCCGATATTCCCCGGCCCAAGCTGCACCCATGACCCGAGTGAGAGCCGGTTCGAATTGATCTTCAATTCCCGGCGCTCGGTCACGTGTACCGGCATGCGGCGGATGTGCTCTTGGGCGGCGAAATACTTGTCGTACGGAATATCGCCCTCGCCCAGCATGCGGCGGCTGCGGTAGAACTCTGCCGCTCCGTCCGCGTCTTCTTCTTCCTCGCCCTCACCGGCCACTGCGGCCGGCGGCTTTTCCTCCTGCCAGGGGGTTTGCATCCGGATCACATCCGGATTCACACGATGAATGTATGCCTGCTTCTGTATCGACCGGCACCCGGTCACTAGAAGACACACCAATAGCGCCGCCTCGCCGTACCGATGCATGAGGAGATTGTAGCGCGCCTTTTTTCTTGAAAGGGCGTCCTCGTTCGCGGCATTTCCCAGTGGGAGGAGAAAAATGCTGCGCCTTTGCTGTTTGACTTTAACTGCTGCGTTCTTGCTCGCCGGTGCGCCGAAGCCGCCGCGGGAACATCACCGGGTCACTCAGGGCTCACTGCTTGCCGTGGATCCTCGGGGCGGCATGGAAATGGAATGTCCGCTGAAACACACCGACGTCAAGGCCGATGTTACCGGCTTTCTTGCCCGCGTGAACGTTACGCAGGAGTTCGAGAACACTGCACCCGGCAAGATCGAAGCGGTCTACGTTTTTCCGCTGCCACAAAATTCGGCCGTCGATGATATGACCCTCACAGTCGGCGACCGTGTAGTGAAGGGTCTCATCAAGCGCCGTGAAGAGGCTCGCGCTATTTATGAGGCGGCCCGCAACTCGGGACGCCTGGCCGGATTGCTCGACCAGGAAAGGCCGAACATTTTCACCCAATCGGTCGCCAATATCGCACCCGGCGCGAAAGTGAAGATCACCATCAGTTATGTGGAACACCTCAAATACGAGGGCGGTTTCTACGAATTCATGTTCCCCATGGTCGTCGGGCCCCGTTATATCCGGAACGAGGGACTGGTGCCTGACGCCGATCGCATCTCGCCGCCGGTATCTCCCACCAGGGCCGCGCATGATCTTTCGTTGGAAGTGAAGCTCGACGCCGGCCTGCCGCTCCAGTCCGTCGCATCCTCCACCCACGATGTCGCTGTCGAGCGCAGCGGAGCCAACCGCGCCGTCATTCACCTGCGCGAAACAAGCACCATCCCCAACAAGGATTTCCTCCTGCGGTTCGAAGCATCCGGCAAAAAGATCCAGAACACCGTGATTGCCCACCGCGGCCAGAATGGCGGCTTCTTTTCATTGATCGTCCAGCCGCCCGAGCGCGTCCACGCCGGGGAGGCCACGCCTAAGGAGATCGTGTTCGTGCTGGATACGTCCGGCTCCATGAGCGGCTTCCCTATTGAAAAAGCCAAGGAATCGATGCGCTACGCTCTCGACGGGTTGAACCCCTCGGACACCTTCAACCTGATCACGTTCTCCGGCGACACCGCGATTCTTTTCCCGAAACCGGTGCCCGCCACGCCGGAAAACCTCACACTCGCCAAGGAGTTCATCGCCGGACGTTACGGCAGCGGCGGCACGGAGATGATGAAGGCTGTACGGGCTGCGCTGGAAGGTACGGAAGATCAGAAGCATGTGCGCATCGCCTGCTTCATGACCGACGGATACGTCGGCTTCGAAGACCAGATCATCGCAGAAATCCAGAAACATCCGAACGCGCGTGTCTTTTCGTTCGGCATCGGCAGTGCCGTCAATCGCTACCTGCTCGACAAGATGGCGGAGCAGGGCCGCGGAGAGGTAGAGTATGTCGGCTTGCAAGACGACGGCTCAGCCGCGGCCAGGCGCTTCGCCGAACGGGTCCGTAATCCGCTGCTCACCGATATTCGTGTGGACTGGGGCTCCTTGCCTGTTTCCGAAGTCTATCCGGCCAAGATCCCTGATCTGTTCAGCTCGAAACCTCTCGTCCTGACCGGTCGCTATGCCGGTTCTGCAAAGGGAACCGTGCGCGTCGGCGGGCGTATGGATGGGCGGACCGTCACGATGGATGTGCCGGTCGAACTGCCGGCCGCCGAACCGCAGCATGCGGTGCTGGCCACTCTTTGGGCCAGGCGCAAAGTCGATTCGCTCTTGATGAACGGCGGTAACGCGCGGGAAGAGATCACGAAGCTGGGTCTGGATTACCGCCTGATGACCGCATACACTTCCTTCGTCGCCGTCGAGGAAACCACCGTGATCGATGGCGGCAAACCCCGCACGGTCCAGGTCCCCGTGGAGATCCCGGATGGCGTGAGCTACGAGGGCATCTTCGGCGAAGCTCCCGGACTGCAGTTCGCAGGGATGAAATCCCGCATGGCGTACGCGACCCCGGCGTTCGTCAGCAGCACCGCGCAGGCGGTCGAAGTGCGGCCATCCCCCGCTCCCATGCCGGTTCAGGATGCGCGCCTCAAGATCGCACCGGCCCTTGCCAACCGAACGGGCCGCCTTGAGATTCGCATTTACCTGAAGAGCACCTCTGCGCAGACTCTCGCAGCCTTGAAACAGGCCGGCTTCGAGCTGATCGCGCAGCCCGCTTCCGCCAAAGTCGTAGTGGGTCGAATCGACGCTTCCAGGCTCAAGGGGCTTAGCGAACTCCCGGATGTCATCCATATCGCGCCCTTGCTGAACTGAGCTATCGCTGTAGCAGGTAATTCTCCAGGCCGATCTCCTGGATCGCATGCAACTGCCCTTCCAGGTAATCGACATGCCGCTCCGCATCGGCCAGGACACGCTGAAACAACTCCCGGGAGCCGTGATCGCCCGCGGTTTCGCAACTGTGGATCGCTTCCCGCAAGCGCGGTACGGCTTCCAACTCCAGCGCCAGATCGTTCTCTACCTGCTGGCGAACTTCTGTCCCCACCTTGATCCGAAGCCCGCCCCCGGGATGTGGCAGACCGCCAAGTTGCAGAATCCGATCCGTCAGACTCTGCACATGCGACGGACGTTTGTACTCCGCAAGCTGCGAATAGCCCCAACTACGGCACATCGCCGCATGCAGCAGAAACTGGCTGATTGCCGCGAGTTCCTGCCTCAATACTTCGTTCAGAAACCCCAAAACTTCGGCATTTCCTTGCATAGACCCCCGAGTGTTAGCCAACAATCCGATAGATTGCCAGTGATCTGATCTTTGCGGCCCGCCTCTGTAACGCCGCCATATGAGTCCACTGGCTCACCCTCGCTTCCAGGCTCCCGAAATTGACCATCAGCGTGGCGCCCTCGGCAAGAACGTAGTTCATCCCCGAACTCTTCAGCGCATCTTCATCCGGAAGCTCTCCGGCGGCGTACTCCCGAATCTCCACAATCGGTCCAGTTGCACCGGGCGGCACCGCGATCACCAGCGGCAACTCCTCCGCCGCGATAGCCTCCAGACGCGGGCCTGTCTGCGGCAGGGAGCCCAGCGCGGCAGTTGATTGTAAAAAGACGCGGCGATTCACCTACCAGCTATCCTATCGGCATGCTCGCCGTCTTGCTCGGATTCCTTTTGGCTTCGCTCGCCTGGAGTGCGGATCATCGAACCCCGGCGGGCCTCAAACCAGCGAATACGGACCCGCGAGCTGCTGTCCTGCCGGGCGGCCGGCTGCTCACGCCCGCCGGGGCGCACTACTTCACCGGCCCAGGCACCTTCGGCCTGGCCATAAGTCCCGACGGTCAGTGGATCGCCTCTGCCGACGGAGGGCCGAACCGCTACTCGATCACAGTGCTTCATGATGGCAAGACGCAGCGCATCATCGCCCCTCGCAAGGGCGATCCCGACGATGACGAGGACGAGTGGCGGTCCGTCTTTATGGGTCTCGCCTTCGCCGACGGCAACAAAACCCTGTACGCTTCTGAAGGCAACTCCGGCAGAGTTCGCGTGCTGGATGCGACCAACGGCAAAAAGGTCCGCACCTTCAATCTGAATACCGGCGGCTTCAAGGACAGCTACACAGGAGACTTGGCGCTCGATCGCGAGCGCGGCCTCCTTTATGTCGTGGACCAGGCCAACTTCCGCCTCGTCACTATCGACATTCGTGCAAATCACATCGTTGGCAGCGTTAAGACCGGCCGCCTCCCCTTCGCCGTCGCACTCTCCGAAGACGGCACCAGGCAATACGTCACGAATCTCGGCCTGTTTGAATATAAAGCGCTGGACACCCCGATTCCGTTCCCTAAGTTCGGGTTTCCTTCCACTCAATCTCGCGAGGAACTCGGTGACCCGAACGTGGCCGAGGCCAATTCCGTAGCCGTCATCGAATCGGGCAAACTCATTTCCCTCATTCGAACCGGCTCGCCTGTTTTTCGCGATGTCGCAGGCGGATCCAGCCCCTCCGGAATCCTCGCTGTCGGTAACGAGATCTACGTCAGCAATTCGCACAACGACACCATCAGCGTACTGAATGCCAAAACCATGCGGCTCGATTATGAAATCAAGCTGCGCATGCCGGGCCTGGAGAAATTCCGCGGCGTTATGCCGATGGGGCTGGCTTATTACGACGAGAAACTCTACGTCGCCGAAGCGGGAATCAATGCGATCGGTGTGATCAGCACGAAGGATAAGGTCCTCACCGGCCATATTCCTTCGGCCTGGTTCCCCACCCGGGTCTCCGTCACGCCCGGGTATCTATATGTCGCCTGCGCCAAAGGCTTCGGCACCGGTCCGAACGCCGGATTGAGGAATTCGTTCCAGGCCGAATTGCGGCGCGGCGTTATCGAGCAGATCCCGCTGAACACACCATTGGGAACCGGCCAGGTGCTTCGGAATAACGGGATCACACCTTTGTATGACGATCCGCCCCCGATGCCCCCCGCTCTGAAAAATGTCGTCATCATCGTCAAGGAGAACCGCACATATGACGAAGTGTTCGGCCCGCCGGACTTGGCCCGCTTCGGTCCGAAGGTTACGCCCAATCATCACGAAATCAAGCGCCGCTGGGCCTCCGGCGATAACTTCTATGCCGATTCGGAGGTGAGTGTCGACGGACATCACTGGCTTGTAGGCGCCTATCCCGATACGTGGACTGAAAGCTCGCTCATGGCCTCTTATGGCGGACAGAAGGATTTCCGGAATCCGACGGCCGCGCCCGGCCGCCTGCTCTTTGCACAAAGCAATTCGTCCGTGCATCCGGAGGAGCAGCCGGAACTCGGTTCCATCTGGCACCATCTGGAGCGCAATAAGATCTCATTCCGCAACTGGGGCGAGGGCTTCGAACTGGCCGGCGTGGACGAGGGTGAGGGCCTGAAGCCCACCGGAGCGCGGTACAGCACCAACATCCCCATGCCCGATCCCCTCTTCCGCAATACCTCGCGCACCTATCCTCAGTTCAATACCAACATTCCGGACCAATACCGGGTAGATCAGCTCCTGCGCGAATGGAACGGCATGAAGGAATTCCCCCGGCTGATGTTTATCCACCTTCCGCAGGATCACACCGCGAAGGTCCGCCCGCAGGACGGATATCCGACCGCTGCATCTTACGTTGCGGACAATGATTATGCGCTAGGCCGCATTCTCGAGTACCTCTCGCGCCGGCCGGAATGGAAGAAAACCGCCGTGTTTGTTACAGAGGATGATTCCCAGGGAGGCGTAGATCACATCGACTCGCACCGCACCGTGCTCCTCGTCGCGAGCCCTTACGCCCGCCGCGGCCACGTCATGCACACCAACACCAGCTTCCCCGGCTTGCTCAAGACCGCATTCCGCATCCTCGGCATCGGTCCCCTGAACATCTATGATGCCGCTGCGGCGGACCTGAGCGATTGTTTCCAGCCCAAGCCGGATTTCACCCCCTACCAACTCCAACCCGCCACGCCGGAGGTGTTCGATCCGAAAAAAGTGAAGGAGCCCAAGGATACGCAGCCGGGCGAAGCCATGGATGACCCGCGCGTACTACGCTGCCAGCACGCTAATCGATAGGAAACGGACCGGTCTTCACGGCACGCAGGTCGCGGCCCGACCCATCTACGAAACTCACTCGATAATGAGTGGCCCGTGCAGGAGCCTCAATCTGCGAATGAAAGTCCGCATCCTCACCGGGCGCCAGGACCTCCGCCTCAATCTCGCCCCGTTTTGTGGTGAGCACTCGCTGTTCGGAGGAAAGGAAATCGAACAGAATCGCCAGCCGTTTGACCGGCTTTTCGCTCACGTTCTTCACACGGCCGTCCAAAACCACGAGATCTTCCTGCCGCTTGACGGCACACTCCGATAGTTCGATTTCCGGCGGCTTGCCTTCTTTCTTCTGAGCGAAAGCGGCCGTCGCGCAGGTCGCCGCGGTGAGAAGCAGGGAACGCCGGGTGTACATCATTTTCAATGTAGCGTACCCGCCTGTCGGCTCGGCCCTCAACCCTAAACCGTGACAACTTCAATCCGTTTCCCAATTCCAAAGCAGAATACGTCAGGAGTCAACTCAATGGGAAATCCTATTCTCGGCGGCCCTGCGGCCGCAGCTGCGCCGGCTAAGAGGCCCGAATACACGCGGGGTGAACTGCAAGCCGTTCCGCACGATAAACCTAGTCAGCAAGCCGTCATCGGCTTCTACGCCGCAAATCACGATGAAATCACTGCCACCATTCCTAAAGGCGCAAAATTCATCACCGTTGCGGAAGTGATCATCAGTGACCTGGTTCGAGTTTCAGAACCCGACCTCCGGCCCCCTCGCTTTGTATGGGAGCTTGAGGAAGCCGGGCGAGTCAGCGGGTCCAATCCCATCGCTGTGACCAAGGGGCAGTGGATCGAAGTGACCGTGCAGGTCATGGTTCCCCACAACGCGATCCCTCCTGGTCCTTTCACCGGCGAACTGCTGGTCGCTGGATCCAAAATCTCCCGCACTCTCGCCCTGCACGGCACCTACCTGGAAGTCGATCCAAACACCACCATCGGCCATCGGTGGAAGGCTCTCGATGGGGAGGCATTTTTCGGCGAAGTCAAAACGAATGAGCATCGTGCTGCGCCCGATGTCAGCGGCCTCATCCAAACCTTCGCCAATGGGGCATTGTGGGATACAGGCTCGGAGCACGCCTCGTATCTTTCGGCTGCCGTCTACGAAAAATGGGACTCTCCGTCGGTACAGAGCACGCCGACGGCCGCCGGAGATCCCATCCGCCATACGCTCGGCCTGCCCAAGGAAGACACGATGAAGACCGTCGAAGGTGGCGAGGTGCAGTATTTTCAGGGCGGGATGATTGTTGTCCGCCGGCCCACCGTTGGGCTTGCGAACGGCGGCGGCATTCACGCGGGCACCAAGGTTGGCGGCGCACTCATGGGCTCTCACACTGCGGAGGTTGGCGGTGGACTCACGGATCAGCATCTCTTTCTTCGCCCTGGTGCGGCCTGGGTGGTGTACGGCGCAATCTACACCAAGTATGTGAGTCTGGGGAGCGTTACGGACCCGTCCCGTCTTCCCGTCGTCGGCTATCCGACAACCGACGAGACTGGCACTCCGGATCACCGCGGACGCTTCAACCACTTCAGCGCGGGCTCTATCTACTGGACTCCGCAAACCGATGCGCACGAGGTGCATGGAGCCATTCGAGACAAATGGGCGAGCCTCGGTTGGGAGCATAGTCTCCTCGGCTATCCGAAGACCGACGAGACCACGACGCCCGATGGCCGCGGACGCTTCAACCATTTCGAAGGCGGCTCCGTCTACTGGACTCCGCAAACCGGCGCCCATGAAGTCCATGGAGCCATTCGAGACAAGTGGGCAAGTCTCGGTTGGGAAACTAGCTTGCTCGGGTATCCCACCACGGATGAAACAGCAGTCTCCAACGGCCCCGGCCGTTTCAATCACTTCGAGCACGGATCCGTCTTTTGGAGCCCTTCTACCGCTGCCCACGAAGTCCACGGGGCCATCCGGGACAAGTGGGCGAGCCTCGGCTGGGAGAATAGCTACCTCGGGTATCCCGTCAGCGATGAGCTGAACTGGACCGATCCCATCCTCCACCTATCGGGCCGCATCAGCAATTTCCAGTGGGGAAGAATCGCCTGGACATCGGCAGGGGGCGCCATCGACCTCCCTGATCTGCGCGAATTCAATGGAACCGTGACTACGCCTTCCGGCACCGCACTCGGCGGTTGGGTGAAGGTCACAGTTCGCGCCAACGGAACCTATACCTTCGAAGGACACATGCACGACAGCGGCTTCGATCCGTACAGCTTCCGCGTTCGTGCCGTCGTCCGGGCGGGCGGCGGAGACAACACCGTCGCGCTGTTTGCCCAGCATACGGGCCATACGGCCGGCACAATCGGAAGCGGCAGCCGGGACGACAACTGGAAAGAAGACGGCAATAACGGCTACATTCGGGCACACTGGCCCGACATCCGCAACGGCTCCATGGCCGTCAGCAAGTCGTATGAGGATACAGGAGTGATCGGGGCGGCCGAAGCCATTGCGAAGGACCTGCTGAACTTCATCATCGGCACCGTGTTGGTAGGGCCGGAACTGGCCATTGTGATCGCTATCTCTAATGAGATAGCGAAAGCTGCCGACATCTCAGCCGGCCCTGGTCTCATTCCGGGCGTAACAGTAGCAGGCGGAGTCGTATGGATCTTCGGCCGGGGAGCCATCCTTGCCGCCGTGGTCTCGGGCGTCGCTGCGGGAGCAGTCACGAACGCGATGGTCAAGCACCGGACCATGACGCAGGCCGAAGCGGACTTCGCCAGCAAGGTGTACGGCAACACCTTGCCCTCACATAACCGGATCACGATCACGAACCTGTCTCACGACGGCGGCCGCGCCTACACCATCCCGCTGCCCGACGGTTCCGTCTTGATGAACATGGATACCGACTTCGCCGACCCCGTGCACTCTCAGACCGGAGGCTATTCGGCTCAGGGTCAACGGTTCATTCACGAGTGCGCACACGCCTGGCAGATCCAGAACAGCGATTTCATCCCTTTGATCTGCAAGAACGTGTTCGAGACCGGCTCGTACGACTTTGGCCCCGCTGGTCCGCCCTGGGGTTCCTTCGGCCTTGAGCAACAGGCCGCCATTGTGGACAAGTGGTTCGGCAAATACGCTGCGAATGTGAATAGTCATGACGCGATTAACGACCCGTACTTCCAGTACATCGCGAACAATATCCGTGCCGGCCAACGCTAATGCGGTCACTACGCCGCCAGGAAAATTTTAAACGGCGCGTTTTCATGCGGTTACGGAAACTTTGAGGTTCCGCAAGACCCTCAAAGTTTGGACCGCCCTCCGTACAATGAAAGTAGTTAAGGACTCGAGTCTCCCGGCCCGGGTCCTTTTCTATTTCTACAGACGGAAAGAAGAAAGAACACTATGGCTGCTTCTGCACTCCAGATCGAGGCAAACCGCGCAAATGCCCTCCATTCCACAGGTCCGCGCACGGACGATGGAAAACAGAGGTCATCTCGAAACTCCGAAAAACATAACCTCACCGGCGGCTCCGCGTTCATCCACGGGGAAGACCCGGAAGAGTACGAGGCGCACGTCGCTGCGCAAATCCGTCAGTACAAACCGTCCGCCGAACACGAGCTCTACCTCACCCGCGAACTCGCCGACGCGATGTGGCGAATGAACCGGGCCCGCCGGATGGAATCCGAACTTCTGGAACGGAGCCTCAATCCCTTCACCGCCGACGACGACGAGACCGCCATCCAGCTTCAGCGCCTCACTCGCTATATCGCAGCCATCGAGCGCACCTATTACAAGGCTTACAACGAGTTGAAGAAGATCTCTCTTGAGCGCAACGCCCAGCGAGCCCCTCTGGCCCGCTCCAACTCCCACGCCGGCTGCTCCGGCCAGCCGCTGGACATCCGGGATTGGGCGCGTGTACAAAACAAACCCAATCTTCCCGAAATGCAGGCTGCTATCCCGCTCCCGGATCGCACAGTTTCATCGGTCTGAGCACTCAGTCGAGCCCGTGTCGCTGGAAAAAGTCATGTCCCTTGGGTCCGGTTAGGAAATCGAATACCTGCCGTGCCATACGTGTGCCTCGAAGCAGCACTGCTGTCTGCTCTATCGGTTGATACCAGTGCGGATCCAGCGGCACGCCGCCTTTCTCACCCGGAACCAGTGAATAAGCGACCAGGCAAATGTCCGCATTTCCCGTCTCGGCAAACTGGAACGCCTGACGGACATTCTCGGCATAGACAATCTTGCCCGCAACTTTGGGCCACAATCCTTGGCTCTCCAAAGCCTCACGGGCGGCCTTCCCATAAGGTGCTAGCTTCGGGTTCGCAATCGCGATCCGCCGGACTTTCGGCGACACCAAATCACTCCAGCCTAGGCCGTCTTTTGACCAGATTGCTAACCGGCCTCGTGCATAGGGCCTCTTGTCCAATGTTTTCAGATCTTTAACGAACTCAGGGCTGGCCGAAAGGAAGATTTCAAACGGGGCTCCGTTTTTGATCTGTTGAGCCAGTTGGCCGGATGACCCGAATGTGAATCGAATCTCACAGTCCCGAAACGAAGCCAATTGAGCCTTTAGGTCATCTTTTAAAGGAGAGAGGTCTGATGCTGCCGCTACCAAGAGAGTGCATGGTTCGGCTCTCACCAAAAGTTGACAATGAGACACTAAGATTGCATAATAGAAAAGGACTGAAAGTAGTTGTACAGGAGACTTACCTAACATGAGCAAAATCATCGGAATCGACCTCGGCACCACAAACTCTGTCGTAGCGGTGATGGAAGGCGGGCAGCCGGTTGTCATCCCCAACCAGGAAGGCGGCCGGACAACTCCATCTGTCGTCGGTTTCACAAAGAGTGGCGAGCGCCTGGTGGGCCAGGTTGCGAAGCGCCAGGCCGTAACTAACCCCGAGAATACCATTTATTCCATTAAGCGCTTCATGGGTCGTCGCTTCGACGAGGTCAGCGATGAGATGAAGCTCGTTCCTTATAAGGTAGTCCGCGGAGATAACAACGATGCCCGCGTGGAAGTGAACGGCAAGAAGTTGTCGCCACCGGAGATCTCGGCCATGGTCCTCGGCAAGCTGAAGGAAGCCGCCGAAGCCTACCTGGGCGAGAAGGTCACCAAGGCCGTCATTACGGTGCCTGCGTACTTCAATGACGCGCAGCGCCAGGCGACCAAGGATGCTGGTCAGGTGGCCGGTCTTGAGGTGATGCGAATCATCAACGAGCCCACCGCAGCTGCCTTGGCCTACGGGCTGGATAAGAAAAAGGATGAAACCATCGCGGTGTTCGACTTCGGCGGTGGTACGTTCGACATCTCCGTGCTGGAGGTTGGCGACGGCGTTGTCGAAGTGAAATCCACGAATGGTGATACCCACCTCGGTGGAGATAACATCGACCACCGGTTGATCGACTGGATCATCCAGGAATTTAAGAAAGAGAACGGAATCGACCTTTCCAAGGACCAGATGGCCTTGCAGCGCCTGAAGGAAGCCGCGGAAAAGGCGAAGATCGAGCTCTCGACGCTGCTCGAGACGGAAATTAACCTGCCGTTCATCACGGCGGACGCCAGCGGTCCGAAGCACCTGGTCATGAAGATCACCCGGGCTAAGTTCCAGGACATGATCCAGGACATTCTCGAACGGCTGATGACGCCTTGCAAGAACGCCCTGTCGGATGCCGGCCTCACGCCGCAGCAAATCGACGAAGTGGTACTCGTTGGCGGCTCTACTCGTATCCCGAAGGTCCAGGAGATGGTCCGCAACTTCTTCGGCAAGGAGCCGAACAAGAGCGTAAACCCCGACGAAGTCGTGGCGATCGGCGCCGCGGTTCAGGGTGGCG
This sequence comes from uncultured Solibacteraceae bacterium, assembly GCA_964464925.1. Lineage (GTDB taxonomy): Bacteria > Acidobacteriota > Terriglobia > Bryobacterales > Bryobacteraceae > CAYXLI01. Next base: position 68,499 of record CAYXLI010000012.1, read on the forward strand.
TTCTGGGCGGAGAGGTCAAAGACGTGCTGTTGCTCGACGTCACCCCGCTTTCGCTCGGTATCGAGACTCTGGGCGCCGTGTTCACCAAGCTGATTGAGCGCAATACGACGATCCCGACGCGCAAGTCGGAAACCTTTTCAACCGCGGCGGACAACCAGTCGTCGGTCGAAATCAAGGTTTACCAGGGTGAGCGCGCCATGGCGTCCCACAACAGGCTGCTTGGTGTGTTCCAACTCGGCAATATCCCGCCGGCCCCGCGCGGTGTGCCGCAAATCGAAGTCACCTTCGACATCGATGCGAACGGCATTCTGAACGTGACTGCCAAGGATAAGGCGACGAATAACGAGCAGAAGATCACAATCACCTCCTCTTCGGGCCTGAGCAAGGATGAAGTGGACAAGATGGCTCGTGATGCGGAATCGCACGCTGCCGACGATCGTAAGCAGAAGGACGCAATCGACGCACGCAACCGGGCTGATTCCATGGTCTACAACATCGAAAAGATGCTGAAGGAGCATCGGGAAAAGATCAATCCCACCGATGCGAAGGCTGTGGAGGACGCGCTCGAAGAGACCAAGGCCAAGATCAACTCCGGCGCAAGCGCTGAGGAGATCAATGCCGCGTCCGACAAACTGACGGCCGCAAGCCACAAGCTGGCCGAAGCCATGTACAAGAGCGCGGGCCCGGCGCAGGGTGGTCCGGCGCCTGGTGCCGATGGCGCAAGGCCCGAAGCTTCGCAGGAGAAGCCGAAGGACAACGTCGTCGACGCCGAATTCGTAGACGTAGACGAGAAGAAGTAAGCATTCCCCGAAGGGGACAGCCTGAACTGTCCCCTTCGCGTCCTATTCCCATGCCTGCCACAAAACAGGATTATTACGAAACACTCGGGGTCGCCCGTTCGGCCGAGGAAGAGGAGATCCGGAAAGCGTACAGGCGTCTTGCGCGCAAGTACCACCCGGACCTGAACCCTGGCGATAAGGCGGCCGAAGAGCGTTTCAAAAACGTACAGGAAGCCTACGACGTTCTGAGCGACAAAAAGAAACGCCAGATGTATGATCAGGTCGGCTTCTATTCGGAAAACGGAATGCCCGGGGCTGGCGGACCCGGCGCCGGCTATGGCGGCCCGAATCCCAACATGGGATTTGGAGGATTCGATTTTAGCGATTTCGTAAATCAGCAACAGGGCGCCGGCCAGCAGGGCTTCGGCGGCGGCACAGGGCCAGGTGCCGGCGGATCCTTCCGCGATATCTTCAGCCAGTTCTTCGGCCGGCACGAACAGGAGGCCTCGCAGACTCCGGAAAAAGGCAGCGACCTCGAGTACGCGCTCAATATCGATTTTTGGCAGTCGATCAAAGGCACTCAGGTTCGTCTGAACGTACAGCGCCAACAGGTTTGCGAGACCTGCAATGGAACAGGCTCCGCCGGCGGACAAGTCGCCGTCTGCCCGGAATGCAACGGCTCTGGCCAGGTAACCCAGATGGCGGGAGCGATGCGCTTCAACCTCACCTGTCCGCGCTGCCATGGAAAAGGTCGCCTGCGCAACGCCTGCCCTACGTGCTTCGGGGAGGGGCGCGTCGCTAAACCGGACGTCGTGGAGGTTCGTATTCCGGCCGGTGCGGCTCCGGGTGCACGCCTTCGGGTGCCCGGCAAAGGCAACGCCGGTGTCATGAGCGGTCCTCCCGGCGATCTGTATATCACCTTGCAGGTGCAACCCCATCCGATCTTCTCCCGGGACGGCGACACGATTCATATCAAAGTTCCGGTCAGCGTGTCAGAGGCGGGCTTGGGCGCAAAAATCGAAGTGCCGACCATCGACGGCAAGGCTCTGCTCAAGATCCCGCAGGGCACGCAGAACGGTCAGAAATTCCGTATGCGCGACAAGGGTGTGTACAACGCTCGCAAAGAGACTCGCGGCGACCAGATCGTAGAGGTGCAGTTACAGGCACCGAAGGTGCAGGACGAGAGAACTCGCGAACTGCTCCGTGAACTGAGCCAGGTGCAAACCGAAGATCCCCGGGCTGAACTTTGGAGTAAAGTCTAATGGCGAAGAGGCGCAGCAAGGCGGCCTACATGATCTCGGCCGTCGCAGAGCAATATCAGATCCATCCGCAGACGCTCCGTCTATACGAGCGCGAAGGCCTGCTCACTCCCTCGCGCAGCGACGGCAACACGCGTCTGTATACCGACGAGGATCTGGAGCGGCTCGAAGTGATCCTTAAGCTGACGCGCGACCTCGGCGTCAACCTCGCCGGTGTTGAGATCATTCTCAACATGCGAGAGAAGATGGACGCGATGCAGCGCCAAATCGCCGAATTCGTCAGCACCCTGAACCAGGAATTGACACAGCGTACCGTTAGTCAGGTGCCGGCGGAGCGTCATTCCCTCATCCCGGTGATTCAGGTGCTTCCGTCGAGCCTCTCCGAATCACGGCGAAAAAAGTAAACGCTAATGGGCCTTCTCGAGGAAGTCTCCCGTGCTGGCATCTACGAAAACTGAGTAGCCGCTGGTCCCGACCGATTCGCCCCAGACCACCCGCCAAGTCAGGCTCGGGAACCGCTTCGTCTGCTCAAGCAGAAAGAAGACCGGCATGTCCGGATTCTTCTTCACGTAATCTTCGCTTTTCTTGAGGGCAGTCTCCCATGCAGCGTCGGAGTCGATCTTGAATGCCTGAATAGGCCAGGACGATGCTTGGCCGGAACTGCCGGTGTAGGACTCGTCCAGTCCTGCGAATACGTCTTTATGCAGGTTGCCTTCGCCCTCGACCACCGAGTACGTAAACGATTTCGATTTTGCCTTTGAGGGAGAGACGAATGTGCACTCCCAGGCGCCGCTCTTGCCCGGCTCCGCCTTGACCTGCGGCATTCGGATGCTGGAACATCGTAATCCCTGAACGTCAGCGGCCCAGAGGCGAGCGGGGCCAAACATTTTGTAGAACGCGGTCCGGCCGGTGACCGGCTCGGCAGGCTTCTCCGGCTCTTTTTTCTTTGGGGGCGCGTTGTCGGCACAGCCCACCAGGATGAGACCAGCAATCACGGCCGGCAGAGCGGCGAATCGGCGCATGATCTCATGGTACGTCACTTCGCCATCGGGGCCTAGGTGTCGTCTACGGATTCCGGCGGTAGACTGTTAACAGGCGGCCGCTCCCACCGTCTGTGTCGCCGAGGGTGTGGCATAATCGAGGCAACTCGAGGGAGGGTGTTCGTTATGTGCGGTAGCTTTCTCCGGACTTTCCTTGGGCTGGGACTTTGTGCCGGCCTCGCAATGGCTCAGCAGGGCGGCGGTACAGCCGGCGGAGCGGGTGGGGGAGCGGCAGGCGGTTCCACCGGCGGAGCAGGCGGCACGACGGGCGGCGGAACTGCAGGCGTAGGCGCCGGCAGCGTGTCCCGCAACCCAACACCAACCTTACCGAATCCCAACAACAGGGATACCTCGCAAGACCCTTTCCGGCAGATGAACGAGACGAACCGGACGATCTTTCTCTCCGGTAAGGTCATGATGGAAGATGGTACGCCTCCACCTGAGTCCGTACTGATCGAGCGCGTCTGTAACGGTAATCCTCGTCCTGAGGGCTACACCGACAGCAAAGGCCGGTTCAGTTTTCAGCTTGGGCAGAACAATCAGATGTTCGCCGATGCCAGTGTTGCGTCCATGGGAAACGATCCCTTTTCGAGTTCGCGCAGTGGAGCGACCGCAGGCCGGATGGGCGGCACCTCGGCTAACCCAACGCTGATGGGCTGCGAGCTGCGGGCAACTCTGCCGGGGTTCCGATCCGAAGCGGTGAGCCTCTTTGGACATCGGTCGCTCGACAACCCGGATGTGGGCACGCTGGTTCTGCGCCGCATTGCCAAAGTCGATGGCTTCACCTTCAGCGCCACCAGCGCGTACGCTCCGAAGGACGCTCGCAAGGCGTTTGAAAAGGGCAAGGAATTAATGAATAAGAAGAAGTGGCCCGAGGCGCAGCGCGAATTTGAGAAGGCCACAGCTTCTTATGAAAAGTACGCGACGGCATGGTACGAACTCGGCGTTACCTTTCAGGCACAGGGTAAGCCCGAGGATGCCCGCCGCTGCTACAACGAATCGCTCAAGGCTGATGTGAAGTACATCTCGCCGTATGCGCAACTGGCACGGCTCGCCCTTTTCGATCGCAAATGGCAGGAAGCGGCCGACTACAGTGACAAATTGATCAAGCTGAACCCATATCATTCGGCCGATATTTACTTCTTTGGAGCGGTCGCGCATTTGAATCTCAAGGACCTGCCGGCCGCTGAAGATCGGGCTAGGGAAGCGCTCAAGATGGATCCGAATCATCGGATTCCGAAGATCAATCAAGTGCTCAGCGTCATCCTCTCCCAGAAACAGGATTATCCGGAAGCTGCCGCAAACATGCGGCTGTACTTGAAGTATTCGCCGGAAGCGAGCGATCTGGACCTGGCCAAGCAGCAACTGGCCGAGATCGAAAAGATGCTGAATACCGCGGCTGCGGACAAGCAACCCCAGCAGTAAAGCCGTTCGGACTGGGCATATGATGGTCGTGCCATGTTCCGAACGCTGATCGCACCACTACGGACCTGGCCGCTGGCTACTCCCGAATCACTCTATAACGCGAACGAATGCTGCTAGAGGCAAAAGGCGTTCAGAAGAGCTATGGCGGAGTACGCGCGCTGAAGGGCGTATCGCTGGAACTGTGCGCAGGCGAGATTCATGCACTCGTGGGCGAGAACGGCGCGGGGAAAAGCACGCTGATCAAGGTGCTTTCAGGCGCGGTTCAGCCCGATGCGGGCGAGATCCGGATGGATGGGCACGAGGTGCGCATCGCGAATCCGCTGGCGGCGAAAGCGCACGGAATCGCGGTGATCTATCAGCAGCCGGCGCTTTTTCCCGAATTGAGCGTGGCGGAGAATATTGCACTCGCGCTGGAAAAACCGGCGGTCTGGCGGCGCGTGTCCTGGAAGCGCCGGAGAAGCGTCGCGCGCGAGCTGCTGGAGCGGGCCGGATCGTCCATTCATCCGGACACGCCCGTCAAGCGGCTCAGTATGCCGGAGCAACAGATAGTCGAGATTGCCAAGGCGCTCGGTTTGCGATCGCGTGTGCTGATTCTAGATGAGCCGACCGCGTCATTGACCGAGCATGAAGTCGAGCGGCTGTTCGGAATTCTAAACGATCTGCGGGCGCAGGGCGTGGGTATCGTTTATGTATCCCATCGTCTCGAAGAGTTGTTTCGCATGGCCGATCGAGTCACCGTGCTGAGGGACGGCGCGTACATCGGAACGAAGAGCATGGCGCAGTTGGATGAGCCCGAGTTGCTGCGGCTGATGGTGGGGCGTGATCTGAGCGCCGTCTTTCCGAAACATGATGTAAAGCTGGGAGAGCCTCTGCTCGAGCTGAGCGGATTCGGCTGCACGCAGAGGGGCATAAGCGACGTGAGTTTTACGGTACGGGCGGGTGAGATCGTAGGGCTGGCCGGGCTGGTCGGCAGCGGGCGAACCGAGCTTGCCGAATGTCTGTTCGGGTTGACGCCGGCGGACTCCGGGGCGGTGCGTATTGGCGGCCAGGGCGTAATGATTCGTGAACCGGGGGACGCAATTCGGCACGGCCTCGCGTATGTTCCCGAGGACCGGAGGAGACACGGCGTCGTACCGCAGATGAGCATACGGGCGAACATGACTCTCGCGCAACTGCCGAAGCTCGCGAATGCCGGATTCATCGACAACGCGCGGGAGCAAGGGGTTGCGGAGGGTCTGATGCGATCCCTACAGGTGAAGGCTCCCTCGGCGGAGACGCCGGCGAACCATCTGTCGGGCGGCAATCAGCAAAAGGTCGCGCTTGGGCGCTGGCTGGCGACCGAGCCGAGAATTCTTATCCTCGATGAGCCTACGCAGGGAATTGACGTCGGCGCCAAGGCGGAGATTCACCGCTTCATGGGGGAACTTGCGGCCCGAGGAATGGCGATCGTGATGATTTCGTCAGAGTTGCCGGAGATCCTCGGCATGAGCGACCGCATCCTCGTGATGCGGCGTGGCACGATCGCCGCGGAGTTTGACCGCCGCGACGCGACGGAACACAGCATTCTCATGGCTGCATTCGGGAGTGCTGCGTAGATGCGCGAACTCTCGGTGCTGATCGCATTCGCGGCTGTTCTGCTGCTGGAGGCATTCCTCGCGCCGGGGTTCTTCTCGCTTGCCAATTTGCGGGACGTGGCGCTGTCGAATGTGCCGGTTCTGCTTGTGGGAATCGGGATGACGCTAATCATTCTGATCGGGGAAATTGATATTTCGGTCGCGGCCCAGTTCGCCGTTTACACGGTTCTGGCCGGACGATTCGCGCAGGCTGGTCTGCCGATGTTGCTTGTGCCCGTTTGCGGAGCTCTGTTGGGCACCAGCATCGGCGTGCTGGTGGCGAGGTTAAAACTGCCGTCGATTGTGGTTACGCTCGCCGCGATGGTGATTCTGCGCGACGCGCTCCGCTGGATTACCGGCGGCGCCTTCGTACAAGACTTGCCCGCAGATTTTCAGTGGCTGGGGCTCGGGCAGGGCGTGGCGGAACTGGGGATCGGACTTACCGCGTTGTTGTTGTTCATCGTTTGCGCGTGGGCGCTGCGGCACCTTGCGGCGGGGCGTGCAATCTACGCAGTTGGATCGGATGCGGAAGCGGCACGGCTTGCGGGCTTGCCTGTTTGCACGATTCAGGCGACCTGCTTTGCGGCCCTTGGAGCGCTGACGGCTGTGGCTGCAGTGCTGAACTCGATCCGGTTTTCCGGACTGCAGAGTGGCGCCGGAACGGGATTGGAGCTGAAGGCTATCGCCGCGGTGGTGGTCGGAGGCGCCTCTGTGCGTGGAGGCCGCGGAACACTCATTGGCACGCTGTTGGGAGTGTCGCTGTTGGGCGTGATTGGCCCGGCGCTGACGTTTGCGGGCGTGAATGCGTATTGGGAGAAGGCGATTCAGGGCGCGATTATCCTGGTGGCGGTCTCCGCCGATCGCTTCACGGTTCGATGGGAGAGGCATGCCGTCGCAGCCGTCCGTTAGCACCACTGTTCGGGTTCTGGTGGGGCTGGTGCTGCTGGAAATCGCTTTCTTTGCGGCGATCGGCGCGAACTTCTTCACGGCCGCAAACGCGTTCGAGATCGTCAGGCTCAGTGTAGAACTGGGCCTGTTGGCGTTGGCGCTGACACCCGTCATTCTGACTGGCGGCATCGACCTATCCGTAGGTTCGATGATGGGAGTCTCGGCCGTGGTGTTCGGGAAGCTGTGGCGCGATGCCGGGTTTTCGCCGGCAGAAGCGGGCGCCTGCGCACTTCTGCTCGGTGCCGGGGGAGGGGCGCTGAACGGGTTGCTCATCACGCGACTGAAGATGCCGCCGCTGATCGCGACACTCGGCTCGTACTCGCTATTCCGCGGAATAGCCGAAGCGCTGACCGGGGGCGTTGACAATTTCACTGGTTTTCCGGGCGCGTTCCTGTTTCTTGGGCAAGGCTATCTCGGCGGGATTGTGCCCGTGCAGATGTTGGTGCTGGCGGCAGTAGCAGCGGGCTATGCTCTGCTGGTTCATCGGAGCGTGGTGGGACGCGGATTGAGCGTGATCGGCTATTCCGAAGAGGGTGCCCGGTATGCCGGTGTGCCTGTGGCGAGAAGGTTGACGCTGGTCTATGTCCTCTCGGGATTGATGGCGAGTGTCGCTGCGGTTCTATATGTGGCGCATCTTGGGCAGGCGAAGTCAGATGCAGGGACCGGATATGAACTGATGGCGATCACCGCGGTTGTGCTCGGCGGAACGTCCATTTTCGGCGGCCGGGGGACAGTGGGAGGAACTCTGCTGGGACTGCTTGTGATTGCGATCCTGCAGAACGGGTTGCGGCTCGCCGGGCTGCCTGCGGAGTTGTCCGGAATCCTTACGGGCATTCTGCTGGTGTTCACAATCAGTCTTGATAGACTGCAATTCACGCGGCCTGCGACATCGCCGCAGGAGGACTCGGAAGTGAAGAACTCGCAGGTGGCCGTCCTGAGTGCGGTCATTCTGGCCGGTGCGCTCATCGTGGCCGGCAGCAATTGGTATCTGGTGAAATCGATGCAGCTCGGCAGAGTTCCGGTTGCGGCCGCCTCGTCCGGCGCGAAGCCTGTGATCGCCATGATGCCGAAAGCCAAGGGCGATCCGTATTTCATCAGCTGCCGCAAGGGGGCGGAGGCCGCGGCGCAAGAACTAGGCGTGGAGTTGCTGTGGGACGGACCGACGGATCTGGATCCTGCGAAGCAGAACGAAGTGGTGGAGAGCTGGATTACGCGTGGCGTGAATGCAATTGCGGTGAGCGTGGAGAATAAGGCCGCGATCTCCACGGTTTTACGGAAAGCGAAGCAGCGTGGGATCAAAGTGGTGACCTGGGACGCCGACTCGGAGTCTGATGCGCGGGACTACTTCATCAACCAAGCGACGCCCGAAGGGATCGGAAACACTCTGACTGATGAGGCCGCGCGCCTGCTGAACAGGCGAGGGGAATTTGCAATCATTACCGCCTCGCTAAGCGCGGCGAACCAGAACGAGTGGATCAAAATTATCCGGCAGAGGCTCGCGGGGAAGTATCCGAACGTGAAGTTAGCCGTAATCCGGCCGAGTGACGGTGACCGCGACAGGGCGTTCACCGAGACACAATCCGTTCTCAAAGTGTACCCGAATGTGAAGGTGGTAATGGGAATTTCCACGATCACCGTGCCCGGTGCAGCTGAAGCCGTGAAGCAATCGGACCGTACGGATGTGAAGGTGATCGGACTGTCACTGCCGAATATGTGCAAGCCGTACGTGCATGCTGGAATTGTTGAATCCGTAGTGCTGTGGAACACGCTGGATTTGGGGTATCTGACTGTTCAGTCGGCGAACGCACTGATCTCCGGAACTCTCAAACCCGGAGTGACGTCACTGACCGCCGGACGACTGAACAAGGTGGAGGTGAACGGATCCGAGGTGCTGCTCGGCGTACCTTTTATCTTCAATAAATCGAACATTGACCGGTTCGACTTCTAAAACAAAAAGCCCAGCCTTTGTAGGCCGGGCTTTTCATGGAACGAAGGAGGAACTGGTTACTTCTTCGCTGCCTTCGGAGGAACGATCGCGTCCTTCACCGACTTGGCGACGCGGAATTTCACGACCTTCTTGGCCGGGATCTTGATGGATTCGCCGGTCGCGGGGTTGCGGCCCAAGCGCGCCTTGCGTTCCTGGCGGACCAGGCGGCCGATACCGGGCATCACGAAGACACCCTTCTTCTTTGTCTCGCGAACCGCAATTTCCGAGAAGGAGACCAGCAACTGCTTGACGGCCTTCGTCGGCAACTGGCTCGAATCGGCCAGCTCCTTGATGAGTTGCGATTGCGTCATTCGATTATCTGCCATATTGCTCCTTGTGATTCTCCCATGTGCACCGGACCCGCATATTTACTGCCTCCAAACGATGCCCGGCGTGGTTTTGCAAACTCATGATACGGGATGCAGATGACGATGTAAAGAGGAAAATCGCTTAGAAAGGCCGATTTTACAGGGTTTTTTCGATGTGTGAGCCTTGGAACGCCAGTTTGACGGGCATTCGGCGATGCTCAATTCACCGCGGCCGGCTGTACGCCGGGCGTAATGCCCAGTTTTGCACGCACTTCGGCGTCGATGAGCTGCGCGGTAGAGGCGTGCTCTTTCAGGTAGGCACGCGCGTTATCGCGGCCCTGGCCGATGCGCTCGGATTTGTAGCTGTACCAAGAACCGCTCTTCTCCAGAATGCCGTGCTGGGTGCCCAGATCAACCAAGTCGCCCTCCCACGAGATTCCTTCGCCGTGAATCAGGTCAACTTCAACTTCCTGAAACGGGGCGGCTACCTTGTTCTTGACGACTTTGATCTTGGTGCGGTTTCCTATGATTTTGTCGCCATCCTTAATGACTGCACCGCGGCGGACTTCGACTCGAACCGAGCCATAGAATTTCAACGCGCGCCCGCCTGTGGTAGTTTCCGGATTTCCGAACATGACTCCGATCTTCTCGCGCAGTTGGTTGATGAAAACCAGGCAGCAGTTGGTGCGGGATACGTGGCCGGTAAGCTTGCGGAGTGCCTGCGACATGAGGCGCGCCTGCAGACCGACGTGACTGTCGCCCATCTCGCCCTCGAGCTCCGCTTTCGGAACGAGAGCGGCAACCGAGTCGACGACGATGAGGTCAACGGCACCTGTACAGATCAGCGCGCTGGCGATCTCGAGCGCCTGTTCACCGCTATCCGGCTGGGTCACGATCAGATTGTCGATATCGACACCAAGCCGGCGGGCATAGACGGGATCGAGCGCGTGCTCCGCGTCAATGAAGGCGGCTGAGCCGCCCGCCTTCTGCACCTCAGCGATGAGGTGCAGCGTGAGCGTGGTCTTTCCGGATGATTCGGGCCCGAAAATCTCGACGACGCGGCCTTTCGGGAATCCGCCGACGCCGAGGGCGGCATCGATCGCAAGGGACCCGCTGCGAATGACGCTGACGGGTAGGGCCGCGCGCGAGCCGAGCAGGAGAACCGATCCTTTTCCGAACTGTTTGTCCATTTGAACGAGTGCAGACTGGATGGCCCGCTGGCGCTCAGGAGAAATCATGATGAAAACACCTCCCTAAAGCAGGGAAGTCGAGCAGAGAGGCGATTCCTCTCTTTCAGATCTTCCCTAGTGGCGGTGCTATACCATCCTTGCCGGATTCTTCCCAGATCGGGGACAGCGACCTCAATCCCGGAATTATCCGAATGAGAATCTCTCCTGGCGCGGGGGACGATCTTCTCAAATGCCAAGGAAAGCTCGCGTGGTGGCCGTAGGGTTACCCCACCACATTACCCAGCGCGGCGTGGACCGCCGTGATGTATTCTTCTCGCCGGCGGATCGCCGGTTGTATCTGGATCTGTTCTTTCGGTACGCGGAAAAGTATAAGGCAGACGTATGGGGTTACTGCCTCATGACGAACCATGTACACGCGATCCTGGTGCCTCAACATCCGGATAGTATGGCGCGCATGTTGATGCGCACACATTCGGACTACGCCCGGTACTTCCACCTGGCGCACGGCGGGTGCGGGCATCTTTGGCAGGCGCGGTATTTTTCCTGCGTGTTGGATGAAGTGTATAGCTGGCAGGCGCTCGCATATGTGGAGCGGAATCCGGTCAGGGCGGAGATCGTGGAAAACGCGGAGGAGTACGACTGGTCGTCCGCGAGGGCTCACTGCAAAGGGACGGACGGGGCGGGGCATCTGGATATGGCGCCGTGGTCGAGGCAATACACGGCAACGCGGTGGCGGGAGGCATTGCGGTCTACGGTAAAGCAGGAAATACTGGCGAGGCGGATCCGGGAGGCTACGTCGACAGGGTTTCCTTTGGGCGAGCCAGGGTTCGTGGAGAGGCTGGAGGAGTCGCTGGGGTTGAGAATCGAGAAGAGGCGGCCGGGGCGGAAAATAGGCCGCGGAGACTGGCCGGTCGGAGAAAACCTAGGAATTGAGGTGGCTGTCCCCTCACGAGAGGTTCCCTCACGAGGGGTTACCGGGTTGAATCGCGCTTGAGTTCGTCGGGGAGGACGGCGTAGCCTTCGGGAGGTGGGAAGAGCTGGCGCAACAGCACCAGGCGCTTGCGCAGGAAACGGCTTGGGAGTTGCCGCGGCCCCGTCTCCACGTCGATGTCGCAGCAAATGCCATGCAGGAAGAGCGTGAGCGTATCAATAAAGGATTGGCGGGCGTAATCCAGAAAAGCCTTGGTTTCCCGCCGCACCGCACTCTGGCGCCGGATAATCGCCTGCTTTAGGTGCCAGCTTGCTTCATCTACTTCGCCGTGCACGTTGGCGTTGAGCTCTTCCCGGAGGAGCGAGCTGTATTCCCTGCTAGCCGTGGGCGTCCATGTTTCTCCAGCTAACCGTGCGATCAGGTGGTAGAAGTGGTAGTGATAATCGGCGACTTCCTGATCTTTCAAGGCAAAGGCGAGCAGCGTTTCGTCTTTTGAAACTACGCAGGAAGTCCATGACACGCGATCCTTCGAACTCGGCTTATCGGAACAGATCACATCGGCTGCGGGATCCTTCTCCTTGCCACGCACTTTCTCGAGATAAGGCACGAGAAGAATCGAGATCTTCGGAAGCTGAGCGGCGATTGATGGCGGGAGCGCGGCAATCGGCTCCTCGAGATACTCTTTAATATCTTCACCGGTCAACGGCAAATCGGCCGAGAAATACGAAAACCTCTTGCCCAGAGGGATCATCTCACGGCGATGCCGTTCGGCAAATTGACCCACACTCAGGTTCGAAGAGGTTGGTTGAGCAGGCATGTGTCGGGGAACGTCCACATTCTAGCAAAGCGGACAGACATTATATGGATGATCAATGGGGCTAAATAGTTCCGAAAGCCCGGTTCTGCCGTGCCAGCCGGCTGCGAGCGTTTCCGTCTGTGATATCATCCCCTGCAATTCTTTTGGGAGTCGTATGAAACCCCTGCGCAATTGTCTGATCTTTGGCCTGCTCTCCGCGATCGCGATGTTCCAGTGCCTTGGCCAATCGGCTGCAGGTGGTGCAACGATCAAGGGGACCATCGTTGACGCAACCGGCGCGGTAATTCCCGGGGCCAAGCTGACGATCCGGCATGTGGAAACGGGGATTGTCACCGCCAGCGTGACCAACGATGAAGGCTATTTCGCTACCCCCTCGATTGCAATCGGCACTTATAAAGTTCGCGTAGAGGCTGCTGGAATGAAGACCTGGGAAGGGGAGGTCACCCTAGAGACCGGGAAGACAGTGGAAATCGCTCCGGTCCTCACGCCGGGGCATGCCGGCGAGACAGTCGAAGTCTCGGCCTCTCTCGTCCCTCTGGTGACTACGACGGATCCCACGGATGCGAGCACGCTCGACAGTCAACGGATTAAGGAGCTGCCCATCAACGGGCGCGACCTGAATACATTGCTGGGACAGGTAGCGCCGGGTGTGGAGCAGGTCATCGACGTGAACGGAGGCGTCCGGACCGGCGGACTGATGGTTTACTCGAACAGCTATGTACAGGATGGAGCGGCCTCGAACAATCGCGAATTCGGCGGCTCGATGAACCTTCAGGGTCTGGAATCGGTGGCTGAAGTGAGGGTCGAGACAAGCACGTCGTCCGCGAAGTACAACACGCCCACGTCGGTGATTGTGAATACGAAGGGCGGTACAAACAAGTTACACGTGAGCGCCTACGAGACGGCGCGCAATAATGCGTTCGGTGTCGCGCGCGCCCGCCAGGACGTGAGTTATACGAACGTGCCGTACTCGACGCCGAAACTGATCCGGAATGAATTTGGAGGCTCGATCAGCGGTCCCGTTATCCTTCCGAAAATTTTTAACGGCAGAAATCGTACGTTTTTCTTCTTCTCGCGCGAAGGGGTCGAACTGCGGCAAGGGCTGACTCGAGACTTTTCGGTTCCGACCCTCGCGATGCGCCGGGGCGATTTTAGCGACCTCGTGAATAATCTCGGACAACGGATCACACTGTACGATCCGATGACTACACGAATCGAGAACATCAACGGCCGCGATATCGCCGTGCGTGATGCGTTTCCGAATAATCAAATCCCGCTGCAACGGATGAGTCCGTTGGCGAAGTACATATGGGGCATTACTCCGGTGCCAAGCGATACGACGAATCCGATCGTCACCACCAACCTGAAAGTGGCTGTCCCCACGAACGGCAACCCGAACCTGAGCGACAATCCGACGACGATTCGCATCGATCACAAAGTATCCGCGAAAGACAACGTTTTCCTCAAAGCGAACGGCGGCCGGCGCTCGGCGTACTTCCTGGGCACTGGCGGCGGGACCGGTGCGCCCACGACGAATAACGAGGCCAACGTAACCTATCTGCCAATGCAGGCAATCGCCGGCGCGGCGAGCTGGACGCACGTGTTTTCGCCGACCTTCTTTGTGGAAAACCTGGCCGCACATACATGGCAGAGCACGAAGACGGTTACCGGGCCCGTAACGAACCAGCAGGATTACGCGAGGCTGCTGGGGCTGCCGAATCCATACGGGGAGATTGGTTTTCCGAACATCACCAGCATGGGCGCGTTCATGACCTATACCGAAGGTGACAACCGGCGCGCGCTCACCAGCCGTATTCTCAGCATGCAGCAGAACTACTCCTACATTCGCCGCACGCATGAGATTCAGTTCGGCTGGTCACTCTACTCGGAGAAGGAGCATTTGCTTCCGGACCAGGGAGCGATCTCCGGTTCGGTTGCATTCAATAGCGCGGCGACCGCGCTACAAAGTCCCACACTCGGCACGGCAACCAATCCACAAGCGGCTCCGCTCACCGGCTACGACGCGGCGAACTTCTTTCTCGGATACGCGAGCACTTATAACGTTGGATTGAAGCGCAGTTATCTGCGGCTGACGAACAGAAATTTCGGCAGCTATGTTCAGGACAATTACAAAGTGACGGGGCGGCTGACGCTGACGCCGGGAATCCGGTGGGATATGAATCCGGCGATGACCGAAGAGAATTATCAGTTGAACGCGTTCGATGTGCAGAGCCATTCCCTCATGTTCCCGCAACCACTGGATTACTACTACAAGCTGGGGATCACAACGCCACAGGTGGTACAGGCGTATGAGAAGGTGGGTGTTTCGTTCAAGAGCGCGGCGGAGCTGAGCAAGCCGCAGAATATTTTTCCATCGAATTATTTCGATATCGGTCCGAGATTCGGTTTCGCGTATCGCGCTTTCGAAGGTGCGAAGCAGCTAGTCATTCGGGGCGGATATGGCATGTACATTTCGGCCATTCCGATGCGCACGCTTCTGGCGCAGTTTTCCGGCCTGGCCCCGTTTCGGGCATCGTTCGGTTATGACGCGAACAACGCGTCACGCACTCCGGACGGGATCTCGAATTACCTGCTGCGGACCGTACCGACTATCGTAGCGGGCCAGAATAGCGCCAATGTTGTGGATTTGAATAATCCGAACGCCGTAGGCCGCGGCATCAGCGTAGTTGGAGTGGATCCCAATTTTCCGAATCTGCGCATTCACGAATGGAATCTGACGGTCGAAAAGCAACTCACTGAGACGACCGTAATCCGGCTCCGTTACAACGGGAAGCATGGAGTGAATGCGGATCAGTTGAATGAGATCAATCCTGCTCCGACGAGCTATGTCTGGTATATGACTCGCGACGTGCCGCTTCCTACCGGATCATACTCTTCGGTTGCAAACCGCCCTTACGATCAGAACGCTTACACGTCGGTGCGGCTTCTGGCGAGAACCGGATACATCAACGCCGAGACGTTCACGATCGAAGGTGAACGGCGATTTCGCAAGGGGCTCGGGTTCCAGGGTTACTACACGCTGACGAACTCGCTGCGGCTTGCGGGGAACTCGTTCCGTGACGGAATAGGCACGGTGCCCGAAGCGTTCCTCCCCGGAGCCGTGCCGAGCGATTCCGCTGAGCTGAACCGGTTCCTGAACTACACGCGCGATACGGGAGTACCGAAACATCGGTTCCGCTGGAACTTCAACTACGATCTGCCGTTCGGTAAGGGCCAGCGTTTCGCATCGGGTGCGAACAAATTGATCAACGGTCTGATCGGCGGATGGAAGATGGCGGGCAGCGGTACGGTTGTGAGCTCCTGGTACGCTTTGCCGACCAATCAATGGGGCTCGATGAATCCGCTTGAGGTTTATGGGAAGAAGTACCGCATTCTGGACTGCCGGTCGACTTCGGCCACCGCGACCGATCCGAAGAACGAACGGTGCTTTGAGGGGTATCTTTGGTACAACGGATACATTTCGCAACGGCTGATCAACAGCCGGAACGCCGCGGGGTTGCGCAACGGTGTGTATGGACTTCTGGCGGACTACAAGCCTCTGCAGAGCCCGGTGAATCCGTGGCCGGTGGGCGGGCAGACGACGGATCCGGGATCGAACCTCTACGACACGAACAATGTGAATATCCGGCTCTCGACCGGCAACACGGTGCAGGTGGGAGTGGATACGGGTCTCCATCCTCTGCGGAACCAGTTCCTACCGGGTCCATTCAACTGGACGCAGGACGCGTCGCTGCTCAAGTTCTTCAACATCGGCGAGCGCGCGAAGCTCCGCGTAAATTTCGACGTGTTCAACGTCTTCAATACGCAGGGGCTGAATACGCCGGGATCGGACGGGATCGCATCGCTGCAATACTCTTATGGCGGATTCGGCATGCGGCCGCGGCAAGTTCAGGTGAATATGCGGTTTGAGTGGTAGCTATTTGGTGCCTTCGCGGTCCAGGCGGCTCGCCAGAGGACCCATTTGGCCGGCGTATTTATTCCCCGGCTTCTTTGCGTAAGGCATCGAACTTGGCGTGGATAGCTGCTCGAAGGTGAATGAGCAGATGCGCATTCCGGGGTAGAGTGCGACCGGCATGCGGCTAAGATTGCTGAGTTCCAGAGTCGCCTTACCTGACCAGCCCGGATCGAAAAGTCCCGCTGTCCCGTGAACAATGATTCCAATTCGGCCGAGGCTGGAGCGGCCTTCCAGGCGTCCGAGCACATCGGCATCGAGTTCCAAGTGCTCCTCAGTGATGGCCAGGACAAATTCGCGAGGCTGGAGAATGAACGGCTCGTCCGGACCGACTACGATGGGCCGCATGATCCCTTCGAGGCTCAGTTTACCGCGGAGATCGATGAACGCGTGACGGCTGTGCTCGAAGACGTTGAATTCATTGCCGAGGCGAAAATCGACTGAGCAACTTCCGAACTGCTCGGGCGGCAGGTCCGGCGAAATGCGGATTTTGCCCTGCTGGATGTAACGCTTGATGTCTACGTCGGAAAGGACCATTTGCTGGTTATGGTAACAGGAGGAATTGGTGGACGGCGGGGGGATCGAACCCCCGACCTCTGCATTGCGAACGCAGCGCTCTCCCAGCTGAGCTAGCCGCCCACAAGAGGTAGGGACAAAGTTCAGTATAGCATCCCGGACGGTAGGTTCGCTTCGCAATTTGACGGATTCGCGGCGTACCGGAAACTTTACGGGGCGCCGGTCGATCCATGATCGTAATAACGATTATGCCGACACTCAGCGCCGATGAAGTGCGCGCCATGAACGGCTATTGGCGCGCCACGAACTACCTGTCCGTCGGGCAGATTTACCTGTTCGATAACCCGCTGTTACGCGAACCGCTGAAGAAAGAGCACGTGAAACCGAGGCTGCTCGGCCATTGGGGTACCACGCCCGGGCTGAACTTCCTATATCTCCACATGAATCGCGCAATCAAGAAATACGATTTGAACGCGATTTTCATCACCGGACCCGGCCACGGAGGGCCGGCGCTGGTAGCGAACACTTACCTGGAAGGAACCTATTCCGAGCTTTATCCCGATGTTCCGCAGGATGAGGAGGGCATGAAGCGTTTGTTCACCCAGTTCTCCTTTCCGGGAGGAATTCCGAGCCATGTCGCGCCGGAGGTGCCGGGCTCTATTCACGAAGGGGGCGAACTTGGCTATTCGCTCGCTCATGCGTATGGGGCAGCATTTGATAATCCGGATCTGTTTGTCTGCTGCGTCGTGGGAGATGGAGAAGCGGAAACCGGGGCGCTTGCGGCAAGCTGGCACTCCAATAAATTTCTCAATCCGGTGACGGACGGGGTGGTTCTTCCGATTCTGCACTTGAACGGGTACAAAATCGCGAACCCCACGGTGTTAGCCAGGATTCCCAAAGAGGAACTGGAGCAACTCCTGCGCGGTTACGGGTACAAGGCCTATTTCGTGGAGGGGGACCAACCGGCCGAGATGCACGAAAAGATGGCCTCTACGTTGGACGCTGTTGTCGAAGAGATTCGAGGGATTCAGGGCGATATTCGTGAGAAAGGGTTCCGGGAACGGCCTACCTGGCCGGCAATCGTACTGGGAACGCCGAAGGGGTGGACGGGTCCGAAGGTGATCGACGGGAAACGGTACGAAGGCACGTTCCGCTCGCACCAGGTGCCGCTGGATGCTATTTACGAACGGCCAGATCATCTGAAGCTGCTGGAAGAGTGGATGCGCAGCTACAAGCCGGAGGAACTGTTCGACGAGCACGGCAAACTGCACGCTGAATACGCAGCGCTGGCGCCCGCCGGTGAGAAGAGGATGGGTGCGAATCCGCACGCGAACGGCGGCGTCCTCCTGAAGAATTTACGGATGCCCGATTTTCGGGCCTACGCCGTGCCCGTGGAAACACCGGGGCGGGAAAAAATGAGCGCAACTGGAGTGCTCGGCACGTTCCTGCGGGATATCGTGAAGCAGAACCGGGACTCGCGCAACTTCCGGCTCTTCGGACCGGACGAGACGACCTCGAACCGTCTGCAGGCCGTCTTTGAGGTCACGGATCGCGTTTCGACTGCGGAGGTGTTCGATTTCGACGATCACGTGAAGCACCTGGGGCGCGTGATGGAGGTGCTCAGCGAGCACATGTGCCAAGGCTGGCTGGAAGGATACCTGCTCACCGGAAGACATGGGCTTTTTTCCTGCTACGAGGCTTTCATTCACATCATCGATTCCATGTTTAACCAGCACGCGAAGTGGCTGAAAACGACGCGTCACATTCCGTGGAGGCGGCGGATCGCGTCGTTGAATTACCTGCTGACCTCGCACGTGTGGCGTCAGGACCACAACGGATTCAGTCATCAGGATCCGGGGTTCATAGACCATGTGGTCAACAAGAAGGCTGAGGTGGTGCGCGTCTATCTTCCACCCGACGCGAACACACTTCTGAGCGTGGCCGACCACTGCCTGCGCAGCCGGCACTACGTGAACGTGATCGTCGCCGGGAAACATCCCGAACTGCAATGGCTGGATATGGATGCCGCGGTCCGCCACTGTACGGCAGGTCTCGGCATCTGGAGCTGGGCTTCCAACGATGAAGGCATAGAGCCTGACGTAGTGATGGCGTGCGCCGGCGACGTACCGACTTTGGAAACTCTGGCGGCAGTCGACCTGCTGCGCCAGAACGTGCCCGACCTGAAGATCCGGGTGGTAAACATCGTGAACCTGATGACGCTACAGCCGTCCACGGAACATCCTCATGGCTTATCGGACAAGGATTACGATTTGATCTTCACTGTGGACAAGCCGATTATCTTTGCTTTTCATGGGTATCCGTGGCTGATCCACCGGCTCGTCTACCGCCGGGCGAACCAGCGGCTGCACGTACGCGGGTATAAGGAGGAGGGCACGGTGACCACGCCATTCGATATGTGTGTGCTCAATGACTGTGACCGGTTTCACCTGGCCATTGACGTCCTGCACCGAGTGGACCGGCTCCGCAATATCAGTGCGCATACACGCCAGCGATTTCAGGACAAGCTGACGGACCACAAGAACTACATCTACAAACACGGGGAAGACATGCCGGAAATCAAGGACTGGGTTTGGCCTTACTGAGCCGCGGGAACTTACGCGTAATTGCCGGAGTCCAATAATTTAGCAGTACAATCGGATTGGAAGAAATCCGTGGCAGACTCGACATTTGGCCTGAACTTCGATGCATTTGCGGAGCTCACCCGAGCTGAGAGCCCGGTTGTGCCCAATGAAGACGACATCCTGCTGGTGCGCCTGAAAGAAGGCACCGAAGAAGCGTATGAGACCCTGATCGCGCGTTTCCAGCAACCGGTGTACAACCTGGTTTACCGGCTGATGGACGACCCGGGCGATGCATCGGATGTTGTACAGGAGGTCTTTCTGAAGATCTTCCGGAACGTTCACAACTTCCGCGGGCAGAGCAGTCTGAAGACCTGGATTTACCGGATCGCGTTCAACGAGGCACACAACCACCGCCGGTGGTTCAGCCGGCACAAGCGACAGGAAATCGGGTTCGAAACGGAAGACGAAAGAGAAACGAACTATAACGAAATACTGCCGGATCCCAGCCGGTCCGCGTTCGATATCGTCTGCGACCACGAAACGCAAGCGCTGATCGAAGACGCCCTAGGCCGGGTGAATCCGGCGTTCCGCGCGGCCGTTGTGCTGCGCGATATTGAAGATCTTAGCTACGAAGAGATAGCGGAAATTCTGCAAGTCTCACTCGGAACTGTCAAGTCCCGGATCCTGCGTGGCCGGGATTGTTTGCGGAAGGCGCTGGCCGCTCGTTTGAAACCTGAGTCGCCATTAGCGTGGTCGGTTCAGCCGGCGCAAGTGAAGTGATGGGTATGCTCCAGAGTAAGAGCAATTCGGAATCCTGCAGCCAAATGGCTCGCCGGCTCTCTGCGTTCTTGGACGGGCAGTTGACGGTTGCTGAACGTCGCTCGCTCGAAATGCATTTGAACCGCTGTGCGGCGTGTACCGCCGAAATACAGAACATGAGGCGCGTACAGGCCGAACTGAAGCGGTTGCCGGTGCGCATTCCGCCGGTCTCGCTCACTACGAAGTTGCGCGTCACGGCTTCGAAGGAACACGCGCGCCGCGAAGAGACTCGCACGTGGGGCCGCCGCTGGAGCGGCTGGAAGCTCAATTTCGGGTTGTGGGCAAATAACCTGATGGGTCCGCTGGCCATTCCTGCCACCGGTGGATTCTTCTCGGCCGTATTTCTGTTTACGATGCTGCTGCCTGGCATCAGTGCCCATAGTTACTCGGCCATCCGCGATGTTCCTACGGGTCTTTATACGGATCCTGCTGCGAAGAATGTGGTCCCGCTGGCGTTCAGCGACGATGATCTTGTGGTGGAGGTCACGGTGGACGAGAACGGCCGCATGGCGGATTACTCCATAGCGGACTGCAAGCACATGTCTCCGCAGTTGCGCCGGGCCGTAGAAAATAACCTGCTGTTCTCAGAGTTCACACCAGCGACAACATTCGGGCAGCCGCGCGCCAGCAAGATCCGCATCAGTTTCCACAACAGCCGTATCGACGTGCGGGGATAATGCCCCGCCGTCTCGGCCAGCATTTCCTAACCAGCCGATCCATCCTGCACCGAATCGCTGAAGCGGCGTGTCCCGTTGCGGGAGCTCGGGTGGTGGAGATCGGGCCTGGCCGAGGAGCGCTGACCGAGTTCCTGTTGCCCCTTGCGGCGGAGTTGCACGCCATCGAGGTGGACACGGTGCTGGTGCCTTACCTGCAGCAGCGTTTTCGAGCGTTCCCTCAGCTTCACGTCCACCACGCGGACGTCCTGAAGATGGACCTGGGGCAGTGGGGACCGGTCACGGTGGCCGGGAATTTACCTTACTACATCACGTCGCCCATCACGGAAAAGGTGGTGTCGCTAGGGCGGTTGCTGGTTCATGCTGTGTTCCTGGTGCAACGGGAAGTGGCCGAGCGCATGGCCGCTTCGCCGGGGAGCCGCGACTACGGATACCTTTCGGTGTTGGTGCAACTCTATGCGACGCCGAAGATTCTGTTCCATGTTCCTCCCGGAGCGTTCAGCCCGCCGCCGAAGGTGGATTCCTCAGTGATTCAGTTGACTCCACGTCCGGAACCTCTGGTGGACAATCCGGCCGGGTTTCTTGGATTCGTCTCGCACGCGTTCCACGCAAAGCGAAAAACGCTGCGCAACAACCTCTCCGGCCACTACCCGAAGGAGGTGGTGGACACACTCCCGGAAGCGGCTCTGCGGGCCGAGCAACTGCCGATTGAGAGGTTCGTAGACGTGTACCAGCGTATACTTAAGTTTTCATGAGAGTTCGATTCGCCCCCTCCCCTACGGGCTACCTCCACATCGGCAGCGCCAGAACATTCATCTTCAATTGGCTGTATGCCCGAAATAACGGTGGCACCATGATTTTGCGCATTGACGATACCGACGTCGAGCGCAACACGCAGCAATCCCTGGATTCGATTTTCGACGGCCTGAAATGGCTGGAACTAGGCTGGGATGAGCAGTACCGGCAATCGGATCGCCTGGAGCTGCACCGCCAGATGGCCAATGCGATTTTCGAAAAGGGCCTCGCGTATCGCGACTTTACTCCGGCCCGGGCGGAAGGGGAAGAGGAGGACCGCGCAGATGGGCCGTGGCTCTTCAATCCCGGGATGCGGGAGATGCCGGCGGAAGAGAGCGACCGCCGAGCCGCCGCCGGTGAGCCATTCGTTTTGCGGTACCGGGTGCCCCGGGATACGCCGGAAGAAGTTAAATTCGACGATCTGGTTTTCGGACCACAATCAAAGTTGAGCACCGACATCGAGGATTTTGCGCTGCTGCGCAGTAATGGGCTGCCGACGTATCACATGGCAAGCTGCGCCGACGATATCGATCTGAAGATTACGCACATTATTCGCGGCCAGGATCACCTTTCGAACACGTTCAAGCACGTGCTGATCTTTGAAGCGCTGGGAGCGGAGGTTTCGAAATTCGCGCACCTGCCGCTGCTGATCGCGCCAGACGGAGCAAAGCTTTCCAAACGCAAGCACGGGCCGGTGGTGAGCGTGACTACTTACCGCGATGCGGGATTCGTTCCGCAGGCGTATGTGAATTTCCTCTGCTTACTCGGCTGGAGCCCTAAGGACAACCGTGAGCAGATGACGGTGCCTGAACTGATCAGTGCTTTCAAATTCGAAGGCGTGAATCGCAGCAACGCCGTGGTGAATTTCAGCGAACAGGATCCGATCGATCCGAAGGCACTGTGGCTGTGCTCGCAACATCTGCGGACGATGCCCGTGTCCAATCTCGCTCCTTATGTGCGGAAGACTCTGATTGCGGCGGGGCTGACTCCGTCTTCGGATGATGCATTCTTCCTGCAGCAGATCGAGATTATCCGGTCGCGATATACAACGCTGCTGGACTTTCCCACCAAAGGCCGCGCTTACTTCGCAGACGATTTCGAGATTCAGCCGGAGGCGTTAGCGAAGCTGGATGCGCCGGGCGCCCGCGAGGCGCTTCGGGAGCTTGGTGAGCGGCTGGCCGAATCGGAAGACTTTACCGAAGCGTTTATCGAAGCGGAGCTGCGGAAACTGGCAGCCGAGCGGGGCGTGAAGGCGGGCCTGATCATTAACGCGGCACGCGCGGCGCTGACCGGACAAACAGTGGGACCGAGCGTGTTCGCTGTCTTTACTGCCGTGGGCCGGGAGAGAATTCTGCGGCGCTTGCGGAACGTGTAGGCGAACGACATGAACATCCTTGGAATCGGGGGAATCCTCAACGACGCCGCATCGGCTCTGCTGAAAGACGGTACGCTGGCGGCGGCGGTGGAAGAAAGCAAAATTGCCCGCCAGCACAATCCGGGCGAACTGCCGCACCATTCGATCGAGGCCTGCCTGCAGATGGCAAAGGTTCCGCGTGGGGAAGTGGATTGCGTCGCGCTCGTGCGGCCTTTTCCGGCGGCGGACGACCTGCATCTGGATCTGCGGGCCCAGTTTCCGCGTGCGCGTCTTCTGATTGTCGAGCACCAAATGGCGCATGCGGCGTCCGCTTTCTTTGCGTCGCCGTTTGAAGACGCAACCGTGCTAACGCTTGACCGAGCAGGGGATTTCTCCTGCGGCTCGCGCTGGCGCGGCCATGGCAATCGACTCGAATTGGAGGCAGAGCTCTATCTGCCGGATTCGCTCGGTGACCTGTACGGCCGAGTGACGGAACTGCTCGGGTTTCGACCGCGCGCAGAGGAGCACAAGGTGCAGTGGCTGTCGGCTTCCGGAGACGATCGTTTTGTACCGCTCTTTGAAGAGATGCTGTCGGTGGAGGTAGAGGATGTGCCGCGCATCGACCGCAGCTTCTTCGATGGAGACCGGGTGAGCCGCGGCGAGTTCAGCGCCAAGCTGTATAGCCGGTTGGGCCTGGAAGACTCGTCGGCGATCCCGGAGAAGTTGCAGCCGCATGTGGCCGCCGGCGTGCAGCGGGCAGTTGAACATGCCGTTCGGCGTATGGCGCGCGGGGCGAAGCGAATCTGCCTTGCGGGCGGTCTGGCTATGAACGCACTGCTGGTGGCATCCCTGGAGCAACACCATGACGTGTTTGTGCAGCCGGCGGCAGGCAACGCCGGAACCGCAATTGGAGCGGTGCTCTACGCCTGGCATACCGTATTCCAGCGAGAACAGCGCGTTCCATTCGATCACCTTTATCTGGGGCCTAGTTCCTCGCCGGAAGACATCAAGCAAGTGCTGGAGAATTGCAAACTGCGCTTCCAATACCTGCTGACGACCGAAGAGATCATCAGCCACGCTGTGGCGCAGTTGAACGAGAGCAAGATTGTGGCCTGGATGCAGGGCCGTATGGAGTTCGGTCCGAGGGCTCTCGGGAACCGCAGCATCCTGGCGTCGCCCTTGAATCCGTACTCGACGGAGAATCTGAACACTTTCATCAAGCATCGGGAGCCGTTCCGGAAGTTTGCGGCTTCGGTTCCGGCCGAGCTGGCGTCCGAGTACTTTGAAGTCGGTCCGAATGCGCGGTTTCTGGCGACTGTCGGGCGGGTTAAGGAGAAGCACAGGAAGAGATTTGAGAGCGCGATTCTGGGACAGGACCTGGTGCGCGTCCATACGGTGCAAAAGCGAGACAATCCACTGTATTACCGGCTGCTCCATGAGGCCGGCAAGGCAACGGGTCTGCCCGTGCTCTACAACACGAGTTTCAATCTGTTTCACGATCCTATGGTCTGCTCGCCGCGCGATGCGGCTCGCGGATTCTATTCGTCCGGCATAGACGCGATGTTCGTCGGCAACTTTCTCTTGCAGAAGTGAAGTAAGGAGAACGATGTTCGGAAATTGTCTTTCCCGCGGGCTGATGAGCTCGCTCCTGTTTGCAACTGTTGCTGTTGCTGCGCCTTTGAAGGTCCTGATTATTGACGGTCAGAATAACCACGCGTGGAGGGAAACGACGCCCGTTTTAAAGAAGCTACTGGAGGAAACAGGCAAGTTCGCCGTCGACGTTGCGACGACTCCGCCGAAAGGCGGCGATATGAACACGTTTCATCCGGAGTTTACCGGATACGCGGTAGTTGTCTCGAACTACAACGGCGAGCCCTGGCCGGCGCAAGTCAAGGATGCATTCGAGAAGTACGTGAAGAAGGGCGGCGGGTTCGTTTCCTATCATGCGGCAGATAACTCGTTCCCGGAGTGGAAGCAGTATCAGGAAATGATCGCGGTGGGCGGCTGGGAGAACCGGAAAGTGGAGACGTTCGGACCGAAGATCCGTTTCCGTGAAGGGAAGATGGTAACGGATTCGAGTGCCGGTTCCTGCGGCCACCACGGCGCGCGGCTCCCATTCGCGGTCACGGTCCGAAATCCGAACCATCCGATCACGAAGGGACTGCCGCCGGTTTGGATGCACGCGGCAGATGAGCTGTACGATTCTCTGTGCGGGCCCGCGAAGGATGCGGATCTGCTCGCCACGGCGCACTCGGATCCAAGCAATAAAGGTACCGGCGAAGAAGAACCTATGCTTATAACCATCTCCTACGGAAAGGGCCGGGTCTTCCATACGACGCTGGGTCATGATGTTGCCGCCATGAAGTCCGTGGATTTCATCGTCACACTGCAGCGCGGCACGGAGTGGGCGGCAACGGGCAAGGTAACACAGCAGGCAGCTAAGGATTTTCCAACCGCGGCTGAGACCAGCACGAGATAGCAGTTTGTTCCCGAAGCACTTCGACGGCAAGCGATTCTTCAACCCCGGCGGTCATCGAGCACGCGGGCTATGGGAAGTGCTCCGTTGGAAACTGACCAGCCGGCCCGAGCCATCGCCCAAGTTCATTCCTGATGTGAAGCCGACGGTGCCGGCGGCGTCGGTGGATGGGCTTGAGATCACGATGGTGAATCATGCGACGGTCCTGATTCAGACGCAAGGCGTGAACATTTTGACGGACCCGATCTGGTCGCGGACCGCGTCGCCATTCAGGTGGGCCGGGCCTGCACGATTCCGAGAGCCGGGTATCCGCTTTGAAGACCTGCCGCGGATTGACGTGGTGCTGCTCAGTCACAATCATTACGACCATTTCGATGTGCCGACGCTGCGCCGGATCCGGGCGGAGTATGTGGCACCGCTGGGACTGAAGGAGGCGCTCCGCGGATTCGGTCCGGTGCGCGAACTGGATTGGGGTGGTTCGATGGAGGTTCACGGGCTCCGTATCCATTCCGTTCCGGCGCAGCATTTCTCCGCGCGAGGCGTGATGGACCGGGATCAGACGCTGTGGTGTGGATTTTGGCTGGAAACGAATCACGGACCGCTATACTTCGCTGCAGACACGGGGTTCGGAGAGCACTTCGGCGCGATTCAACGGCAGTTCGGATCTCCGCGAGTTGCACTGTTACCGATTGGCGCCTACCTGCCGCGATGGTTCATGCAGCCGGTTCACATGAGTCCGGAAGAAGCGTTGGCCGCGCACCGGATTTTGCAGGCCGAAACGAGCATCGCGATTCATCACGGCACGTTTCAGCTTGCTGATGATGCTCCGGATACGGCGGCGGCGGAGCTACGGCGCTTGCTGGGAGGCGAGGATTTCCGCATTGTGCCGAATGGCGGAAGAGTGTCTATATCGCCTCGATGAAGGACTCGTTCCAGCGTAACTGGCCTGCTGATGGAACGGTCAGGCCATCCTTCACTTCAAGCGGCTGCTGGAGGACGGGGCTCCACCAATCGGCGAACTCCACCCAGTGCGCGCCGGGCGTGACACTGAGCAACTGAGCACTGATTTCCGACCATAAGTGACTGGAAACACGCATGCCCTTGGCGGCGCTCATCGCGGCGGCGCGTTGCCAGCCGGTGACGCCGCCGATCTTCATTACATCGAGCATGACGTAATCGGAAGCGTGCACGTCCAGCGCATGGCGGAGCTCTTCGGGGCCCCACCAGTTCTCACCTGCCTGGATGGGAGTGCGGATTTCGCGTGCCACCTCAGCCATACCAGGGTAGTCGGTTGCGAGGACAGGTTCTTCCACCCAGGTAAGGCGTTCGTCTTCAAGATACCGGAGGCGCTCGATTGCATCGGTAGGTGTGAGCGACTGGTTGTAGTCCACCATGATTGCCATGTCAGGACCGGCGGCCGAGCGGATCGCGCGAATCACTTCGAGATCTTCGCGAACGGTGGGATAGCCGATTTTCGCTTTCACGCCGCGGAAGCCTCTCTTTGCCCAGTCTTCGGCGGTTTTGGCAGAATCGAAAGCACCGTCATAACCGACAGCGCCATAGGCCGGCATGGAGCGAGGCTCACCTCCAAGCAGATTCGCGAGCGGAACGCCATGCAGGTTTGCCAGCGCGTCCCACATCGCCATGTCGAGCCCGGCGAGCGCCATCCCGACGAGCCCCTGTGTGCCGAGCAGGCGGAAACGGCGCGCAAGCTGATCGGACAGCAAGGCGGGCGCGAGCGGCTGATCCATGAGACCTTCGCTGATGCTCTGCACGAGCCGGGCAACCGGCTCCAAGGCTGCAGAAGTGTAGGTGAAGAGGATGCTGCGGCCGACTATCCCGCCGTCGAGCAGCAGATCGATGAGAAGGAGAGGCGACTCGGAGATCACACCGCTGGCAGTGCGATGCGGCTGGGCCATGGGCACACAGATGGGGCGGGCAATAACTTCCTGAATAGTCATCGCACAACCACTGTACATTGGAGTTGTGAGGGTTCTGCTCCTCTCCACATACGATCTTGGGCGTCAGCCATTTAGCCTGGCGTCTCCTGCCGCCTGGCTGCGAGCGGCGGGCCATGAGGTGCAGGTAGCCGACCTGGCGGTGGGAAAGGCGGGTGATCACTGGTTCCGTGACGCGGAACTGATTGCGATATCCCTTCCGATGCATACCGCTACAAGGCTGGCGGCCCGCATGATTCCGAACATTCGGGCACTGAATCCCAATGCGCAGTTGTGCTGCTACGGATTGTATGCGCCGCTGAATGGAGATTATCTTCGCGGCCTAGGAGTGAGGCACATTCTGGGAGGCGAGTTCGAAGCTGGTTTGGTGCGCATCGCGAACGGAGAAGCGGCGGGCGATGAAGTACAACTGGAGCGGCTGCAGTTCCTGGTTCCCGACCGTTCCGGGATGCCGCCGCTTACCCGATACACGCGGTTGATTGTGAACGGAGAAGCGAGACGCGCTGGGTACACCGAAGCGTCGCGCGGCTGTAAGCACCTGTGCCGGCACTGTCCGGTTGTGAACGTGTATCACGGTGCTTTTCGCGTTGTGCAGCCGGACGTCGTGTTGGAAGATATACGGCGGCAAGTCGCGAAAGGGGCACAACATATTACGTTCGGCGATCCGGACTTCTTTAACGGTCCGATGCACGCCAGACGAATCGTGGAAGCGCTCGCCTCGGAGTTCCCGGGCCTGAGCTATGACGTGACGATCAAGATCGAGCACCTGCTGAAGCACGATAATCTTTTGCCTGTGTTGAAGCAGACGGGATGCGCGTTTGTAACGTCAGCCGTGGAGTCGCTCGATGACAGTGTCCTGCAGAAGCTCGAGAAGGGGCATACGCGAGCGGATTTCGTGGCGGTAGTGCGGCGCATGCGGGATTTGGAGCTGACGTTGTCGCCGACCTTCATTCCGTTTACGCCGTGGACGTCGCTGGAATCGTATCGCGACCTGCTGAGAACCCTGGCGGACGAGCAACTGGTTGAGAACACGGGCTCCGTGCAGCTTGCGTTGCGGCTGCTCATCCCGGAGCGGTCACGCCTGCTGGAACTGAAGGATATACGCGTTCAAGGGTTCGATTCAGAAGGGCTGCTGTACCGCTGGGTTCACCGCGATCCACGGGTGGATGAACTGGCGCATGAGGCTCTGCACTTCGTGCACGAGGGAAGCAAACGGCAGCTGTCGAGGAGGGCGATTTTTTCGGACCTGTGGCGTTTAGTGACTACGGACCGCCTCCCCGACAATTACCACCTGTTGCCGCGCGCGGCGATCCCCTATCTGGACGAGGCCTGGTATTGTTGAGCGGAGCCTACGGACGAGCAGTTGGCTCGTGTTTAGGAATTGAGGATGCCCGGCAAAGGGCCGGTGCTGTCGGCGAAACGATCCACCGGAGTGCCGAAGGCGTCGAGCATCGAGACATAGAGATCCGCCAGCGGCGTGTCCGGTGAATACTTACGGTGCTGGCCGGTGGCGAGACGTCCGCCGGCGCGCCCGGCGACGATTACGGGCAGATTGTGCGGATCATGCTTGTCGCCGTCGCGAATGCCGCAGCCGAGCAGCACCATGGAGTTCGCCAGGACGTTGCTGTCGCCCTCTTTCATGCCGCGGAGTTTGTTCAGCAAATAGGCGTACTGCTCGACGTGCCAGCGGTTGATCTGCTGGTACTGCCGCAGCTTGTCCGCGTCTTTCTGGTGGTGTGAAAGCGAATGATGGCCGTCCTTAATGCCGTCCAGGAACGAGAAGTTCTGGTTGCTGACCTCGTTGTTGAACATGAACGTGCAGATGCGGGTTGAATCCGTTTGGAAGGCGAGTGCGATCATGTCCATCATCAAGCGAACGTGCTCGGCATAATCTTTGGGATTTGCTTCGGGCCGCGCCGACGGATCGATAGGTACGCGCGGTTTCCATTTGGATTGCTCCGGACGGCTTGCCCGTTGCACACGCTCTTCCAGCGAACGCACGACGGAGAGATACTCGTCCATGCGCTGCCGATCGGCAGTGCCGAGCTGAGAGCGCAACTGGCGAGCGTCGTCTAAGACGCGGTCGAGCAGCAGTACGTCGTTTTTAGCCTGCTGCGTTTGGGGCTTTGTCGCGCGAAACAGGCGTTCAAAGACGTGGGCAGGATCCAGTTCCTTCGCAAGCGGGTTCGTAGGGGCGCTCCACGCGATGTGCGAGCCGTAAACACGGGTGTAGCCGACATTCTTATCTACTCCCGTTGTGACAGGCGACACGCCCAGTTCCAGCGAGGGAAACGGCGTCGCCTTTCCGCCGCGCTGTGCCGCGATCTGATCCATGGACGTGCCGTTTGCACTTACATCGACGCCCAGAGTCTTGGTGATTGTGGTGCAGGTGAGAAAACCTGCAATCTTTACGTAGTGGCCGTCGCCGCCAGCGCTCGCCTGGTTCCAGAGGTTCGTCAGCACGAGCAACTCATCCTTCAAGTCCTGCAATGGTGCGAGCGTGGGTGAGAGCTGGAAATCATTGCCTTCGCCTTCGGGTGTCCACTGATCGGGATGGACTCCGTTCGGGAAGTAGAGCGCGGCCATTCTGATGGGCAACTTCGCGGTTCCCGCGGCGGCGCAAGACATCGCCTCCAGCCAGGGCAGTGCAAGAGCCGCACCTGTGCCGCGTAGCAGGGTTCGTCGCGAAATAGGGAAAGGGCTGCGCATCACCGCTTAGAGACTTCCAGTGTAGCCGGTTGATAGCGGAATGGCACGCTCATGACGATGCCTTGCACCAGCGATTGTGCCCTGTATCCGTCCTTATCCAGTTGAGTGAGGATCTGCTCGACCGTGCACTGATCCTGCAAAGTGAGGCCGCGGCCGAGTGCGTAGCCTAGCAGCTTCGTGGTGAGATTGCGAAAGAAAAGTTCCTTCTTGTTCAGCAGAACGGTTTTCAACTGCTCCGGGCCGTCAAAGGAGATGCCGCCGGGGAGTTCGCCCTTCGAGTCGATAGGCTTGCCGGCGTCTTCGGTGCGCCAGCGTCCGAGCACGTCGTAATTCTCCAGACCGAAACCAATCGGATCGATACGGCTATGGCATGAGGCGCAGACTGGATTCGCGCGGTGTTGAGCCAGACGCTCACGAACGGTCCTCGGGGCAGCGCCATCGTGGTTCTCTTCGAGCTGTGGAACATTGGGCGGAGGAGGCGGGGGCGGGGTTCCCAGCAGGGCATCCAGCACCCACTTGCCCCTCAGCACGGGGCTGGTTCGCGTGGGCAGCGAGGAAACTGCAAGGACTGCGGACATGCCGAGTATTCCGCCTCGATGGCTGCCCTCAGGCAGGTCGGCGCGCTTGGGCTGCTGCTTCAGATCGGTTTTTGGCAGTCCATAGAACTTCTGCAGTTTGTTAGTGAGGATGGTGAAATTCGAATCGATCAGGTTTAACAGGGACAGGTCCTGGGCCAGGATCTCCTGAAAGAACAGAATCGGTTCGTACTTCATGGCAGATTGCAGTTCGGCGTCGTAGTACTGCGGAAAGAGCTTCTTGTCCGGCTTAATGTCGCGGCCCAGTTCGCGGGTGCCGAGCCACTGTTCCACGAAGCGCTGGCAGAACTCGAGCGACTTGGGATCTTTCAGCATGCGCGCGATCTCGCTATGCAGCACCGAAGGATCCTGGAGTTTGCCTTCCTTCGCGAGGCGAAACAACTGGGCGTCCGGCATGGAGCCCCATAGGAAATACGACAAGCGCGAGGCGAGTTCGAAGTGGCCGAGCGGGCGGGGCTCCGCGGACGGGTTCGGCGGTTCTATACGAAAAAGGAAATTCGGCGAGATCAGCACGGCCTGAAGCGCGTATTGCAGCGCCTCATCGAAGTCTTCCCCGCGGGCGGAGGCCTGCTGGAACAGCGTGAGGTAACGAGCCATCTCGGTGTCCGCGACCGGCCTGCGAAACGCACGGGGCAGGAAGCCGGTGAGAACTTTCCGCGCGTCCTGGTCCGCGATGACGAATGCTGTCCTGGATTTAGGATCACTGAACGCGTAATGCAGCGCGGTTCGGGCGGACTCCAGGTATTTCTCGGCGTGAATGGGCGAGAGGAACAGCGTTTCTGCAGCGTTGTCGAACCCTTCGCCCCCGGCACCGTCGGCCGGAAGGCTCTGGCCGGCGTTGATGTGAATGTTCAGCAGATCGCGGATTGTTGCCGCGTACTCATCGCGATTCAGTCTGCGGATGAGAGTGGCGGAGGCGACGGGACCATTGGCACAGGCCGCGGATCGCAGTTCGGTAGAGATCCAGGTGACGAACGCCTCGCGGTTATCGAGCGAAGGAGAGGGGGCGCTTCGCGGAGGCATTTCGTTGTCACGAACTCGCCTGAGAATGACGGCCCATGTCTTGGAATTCGCAACGACGTCGGATGTCAACCTGGTCAGATCCAGTTTCGCGGCGGCGCTCTTGCCCCGGTGACACGCATAGCAGGAGGATTTCAGGAATGTCTCAGCATCCGTAAAGGAGTAGGCTGGGAGCAAGTGTGCGAAGAAAAGCAGGAGAGACAATGCTCGGAACATCCGCATGAAATGCTATCACCTGCTCCTAAGATAGTGGATAGAGGCAGTGTGGCAGCATCTATCCTTATCGTCGCGGCCAAAACCGGGTATCAAACGCGTAGCTTTGCAGAGGCGGCACAGGCGCTCGGCGTTCAGGTAATTATGGCTACGGACCGGTGCCATGTGCTGGATGATCCGTGGGGCGACAATGCGATTCCGCTTCGATTCGAAGAGCCGGTAAAGGCTGCGAGCCGGATCGCGCGCATGAAATTGGAGTTGGGCGGAGTGGTGGCCGTGGGGGATCGTCCGTCCTATATCGCCGCGCTTGCGGCGGCGGAGCTTGGGTTGCCGTATCATCCGCCTTCGGCTGTGGACGCGGCGCGGAATAAATTTAAGGCCCGGGAGGTGTTCCGGGGTGCAGGGCTTCCGGTGCCTGAATACACAGTGTTCCGGGCCGACGAGACGCCTCCTGCGTGGGGCCGTTTCCCTTGCGTCCTGAAGCCGCTGGGGTTGTCGATGAGCAGGGGCGTAATTCGAGCGGATACAGCCGATCAATTCCGGGATGCGTTCCAGCGTATTCGAGCGATTCTGCACAATCCGGAGATCGTGCGCATGCACGAAGAGCAGGACCGGTTCGTACAGGTTGAGGAGTTCATCCCAGGGCGGGAGTTCTCCGTGGAGGCAATTGCGACACGCGGTGAACTGCAGGTTGTGGCAATTTTCGACAAGCCGGATCCACTGGACGGGCCGTTTTTCGAAGAGACGATCTATGTGACGCCGTCGCGCTTATCAAGTGAGCACCAGGCGGCAATTGAGCGGACGACGCGCGCAGCGGTTCGTGCCTTGGGGCTGAGCGATGGTCCCCTTCACGCAGAGATGCGCGTGAACGAACGCGGCGTCTGGATGCTGGAGGTGGCTGCGCGCCCGATTGGCGGATTGTGTGCGCAGGCGGTCCGGTTCAGCGATGGTTCGTCCTTCGAATCGATCATCGTGCGGCACGCACTGGGGGAGGACGTGAGTGCTCTTCAAAGAGAAGATAAGGCGTCGGGAGTGATGATGATTCCGATACCGAAGAATGGAATCTATGCCGGGGTGACGGGAGTGGACCGCGCCTCTCAATTCGCGGAAGCTGTTATTACGGCCAAGGAAGGACAGCGGTTCCTGAAGCTGCCCGAAGGGAACAGCTATCCGGGCTTTTTGTTTGCGCGAGCGGACAAGCCCGAAGAGGCCGAAAGCCTGCTGAGGCGCGCCTACGCCCAACTCGACTTTCAGTTTGCTACCGAGTTGGAGACGGTCCGCTGATCAGACCGGGTCTACCGGAGTCGGGAGCTCATACCAGATTTCCACTTCATAGCCGTCCGGGTCCGAAGCAAAGAGGAAAGGCTCTCCCGGGCAGAATTCTCCCTGGCTGACAATTCTGCCACCCGCCGCGGTCACTTCTCTAGCCGCCACACCGATGTCAGATGGATTCGTGAGGCGGAAACCGAAGTGAATGACTCCGCCCTGCCTGCCAGCGAGCTTCTCGTCCGCCTTTTCGAATACGATCACGTCCCACGTGCCCGGAATCTGGACTTGCAGGAATGCGTCACCTCGATAGACCTGCACCGCGCCGAAGATGCGCCGGTAGAACTCCAACGAGCGGTCGAGGTCACGGACGGCGAGTGCAATATGTGTCAGCCCATGCGTGTTGACCATAACAAGTCACACCTTCTGCATCTTCCAGCGTCCCATGCGGAACGTGAGAACGCCTATGACAGCCAGTGTAGCCTCGGAAATTGCGATTGCAAGGAACACACCGCGCGGGCCGAGACCGATGTGGGTGGACAGGCCGTAAGCCAAGGGAATCTGCCAGCACCAGTAGCAGAGCAGGTTGATGAGTGTTGGCGTGAGCGTATCGCCTGCGCCGTTGAAGGCCTGAACGAGCACCATGCCCCAGGCGTAGGCGACATACCCATAGCTCACGTCGCGCAGACACTCGACCGCGATAGGCGCGACGCGCGGATCCGTTGTAAACCACGAGATGATCCAAGATGCGAAGCTGATGAAGACCACACTGACGGTGCCCAGAAAGGCCATGTTGTACAGGCCGGTCCGCCATACTGCGTTTTCGGCGCGGTCCGGCTTCCTGGCGCCGAGGTTCTGGCCGACCAATGTAGCCGCGGCATTGCTCAGCCCCCAGGACGGGAGAATCGCGAACACGATGATACGAATTGCGATGGTGTAGCCGGCCACGGCCGAATCGCCGAAGGTCGCGGTCAGGCGGACGAGCGCGAGCCAGCTCGCAGTGGCAATGGCGTATTGGAACATGCCTTTCAAGGCCATTCGCAAAAGCCTCATTAGGACAGCCACGTTCACGCGAACCTGCTCGCGCCGGATTACGACACGCGCCCTGCCGCTGGTGAGTGCGTACAGCGTGTAGCCGACTCCGACGAAGCGCCCGATGGTCGTTGCGACCGCCGCTCCGGTGATGCCGAGCGCAGGAAACGGACCGAGGCCGAAGATGAGGCACGGGTCGAGCAGCATGTTGACGACGTTGCCGATCCAGAGGGCTCGCATCGCGAGCGACGCGTCCCCTGCCCCGCGTAGGATGGCGTTGTTCAGAAAGAGAAGAAAAACGCCCGCGGAGCCGCCCAACAGGAGTGCAGTGTAACTGGAGCCGGTTCGGACCGCGTCGCGTGAAGCTCCCATGAGTTCGAGCAGACGCGGGGCGTTGGTCATCCCGGTGATTGCTACGGCGCCCGATACAACCACGCCGATCAGGATCGACTGTACGGCGGCGACAGCGGCATCCGACGGATGTTTCTCACCGATGCGCCGCGCGACCGTGGCGGTGGTTGCAATCGAGAGTCCGGTGGCGACTGCGAATACGAGCGTGAACATGGACTCGGTGAGGCCGACGACGGTTATCGCCTCCGAACCGAGCCGGGAGACCCAGAAGACGTTCACGATGCCGAACAGCGACTCCATGACCATTTCGAGGATCATGGGAATCGCGAGCAGGAAGATGGCCCGGCTCAATTTGCCTTCGGTGTAATCCTGATGCGTTCCTGCAATCGCGTCGCGCACCGATTTCCAGAACGAAGCCTGCGGCGACGGCATAGGCAGGAGTGCGGACGGCGCATCCATAAGATTGCTCCTGAATCAATAAAAGGCTAAGTTGGGTTGGAATTGCCGGCGGGGCCGGGAGGAAGGAAAGCTCGAGCCCCGCTAATCAACAGCGACGAAAATGGATCGGGTGAGCTTCATGCAACGAGTTTGCCCGAGTGCGGGACTCTTGTCAAGAAAAACATAATGCCGGGCGGTGCTAGGCGTCGCGGTGAACCGTGTCGATGGAGAAGGCCGGCACGCACACCGCAATGTATTCGGCCCCATCTTCACCGGGTGTGCTGTAGCGGACCCACTCGCCTTTTTCGGTGATGACGGCCTGGCCTGCGTAAACGTCCAGCACGCCGCCCTTGTGCTCAACGCGGATCATCCCTTTCAACACAATGGTGAACTCGTCGAACTGGGGGCTCTGGCCGGGCTCCTCCCAACCGGAGGGGCTTCGCATATGGGCCACACTGACGGCGGAGGTTTGCGAATTGACGCGGCCGATGTACTCGTCGATAAGCTTGACTTTGTTTCCGGCAGCTTCGATTCGGCTAGGCTGTTCGATGAGTTTCGGCATTCCTTCTGTTATGACACGCCTTCGGCCAGAAGTGCACCCCAGTGGTATCCGGCGCCAAAACTGGCGAAGCACACGGGCACGCCGAGTTGGAAGCCGTGCGTTTGAATCCATTCGGAGGCGGCGATCAGCATCGAGGCGGAAGATGTATTCCCGTACTTTCGAATGTTGGAGAAGAACCTCTCCTCCGCGACGCCCAGGGCCTGTGCGATACGTGCGATCAGGTTTTGGTTCGCCTGGTGCATGAGATAAGTGTCCACATCACAAGGTTTATGGCCATTGCGGCCAAGCAAAGTCTCCACGGCGCGAGGAATCTTGCGAGAGGCTTGAAGGATTACCGAGCGGCCATTCATTTCCAGAGGCTTCTCGAAATCGAGGCGTAAGTCTTCGCTGAACGAGCCGTCCGTCTGGATGACGGAATCGACAATGCGCGCCGAACCCTTTTGGGAGTCGATGAGGCAGGCGCCGGCGCCATCTCCGAACAGGATAGCGACGCCGCGCTCCATGGGTTGGCGCATGACCACGCTGGACATTTTCTCGGCTCCGACGATGAGAATCTTGTCGTAAGCCTTTGCGAGGCGCGATGCGAGTGACATGGCAAAAAGGGAGCCGGCGCTTGCGATGGGAATGTCGATGGCAGGGGTGGTATCAAGGCCGAGGCGGGAAGCGAGGGCGGCGGCCGGCCCTGGGAACTGACGTTCGGCGGAGCCGCTGGAAACCAGAATCATGCCGAGTTCCGAAGGCTGGACCTCGGCGCGGTCGAGGCAGTCCTCAGCGGCGCGAGTCGCCATGTCGGCTACGGATTCGCCGTTGGCGAAGCGGCGCTCCTCAATGCCGGAGACATTGATGATCCAGTTCGCATTGCAGCCGACCTGCGGACCAATCTCGTCGTTGCTGACCACATGTGGAGGCAGATACGCCCCGAATGCTCGAATAAAAGCCACTGTACTCCCGAATGTCACCAGACCCCGCGGGCCGGTCAGGAATGTTTCTCTAAATAGGATTCAATGTGCTCGATGCTGTCGAACTTCCGCGGATTCAGGTCGGAGTCGGGGATTTTGAGTCCGAACTCCTGCTCAAGTGCCGCCACCATATCGGGCAACGCAAAGGAGTCCAACAACCCGGAGTCGAACAGGGATTCGTCCGCCGCGGGCGTGATTGCCTTCCGCGTCACTTGCTGCAGGATTTCCAGTATCCGCGTGCGCCGGTCATTCACCGCTTCGCATACATCCTTTTTCTCATCTTACTAAGACAGACTTCACCGGTTCCGGCTTCCCATAACGGTCGGTTAACGCACGATACAAAAGATTGCCCACAACCCGAGCGCCGGCCGGCATGGGATGAATGAAGTCGGCACTGACGAGCCGCGGTTCGGCGGCGTACCAGCGCCCCATGGTGCCCGCTCCGCCCATGGCATTGAAGGTGTCGAAGAACGCGCAGCCCGTTTCGTTTGCAATTCGCTGCTGGATGGCGGCTAGGCGCGGAAGGCCCGGTACGGTGGAGATCTCTCCGGACGCGGAACGCTCGCCGCGGTCCATGGGGCTCACCAGAAGGATGGACGATTCGGGAACGGCTTCGCGGATGCGCCGAATGGATTCGCGGACTTCCCCCTCGTAGGCGCGATCTACGAAGTCGCGATAGACGCTTTCGTTGGTGCCGTAGTTGATGATGACCAGGTCCGGGCGATAGTGCTGCAGTTGCTCGCGCCAATGCGCCATATCGAACATCTTCGAAAGGACGGAGACGTAGGCGCCGTTCAGGCCGAGGCTGCTGTACACGACCCCTGAGTTCCGCTTCCGTGCTTCGACGCCGAACATTCTGACGGAACCGCTCTTGACTGACAGGTCGATGGTGGATAAAGGAGCTTCGAATTTGCGGAATGCGCTCCGGAGAGGGCCCTGTGTGTTGATGTTTCCGGCCAGGCGGCCATCGAGATGGACTTCGAGGATTCCGCCGCCGGGTTGTTGCAGGTACGCGACCTCGATGGCATCGTGCTGTGTGTCGAAACGGAGTCGCGACCGCGCTTGCTGTCCACCGGTGAAACTGACTCCGCCCAATCCGTAGAGGCCATCGCCTTGCCGCATGCTGGCCGGTTCGGCGCGCCAGCCATCACTTTCGATGCGCACGCCGCGGTGAGCGTACCACGCCCAAGGCTTGGCGATCAGGACAAATCCATGGCCGGCATCACCGAACTGGCGCTGGAGCAGATCGCGAACATCGGCAGTGATCTGGTCCGCGGCGGCCGGAGAATCCCCGTAATGGAGGATCCGTGCCGTTCCCCGGGGACGCCCGAGCGCCGCATAAAATGCATCGAGACTGCCTGGCGGCTCGTGTAAATCGCGTGACGAAGGTGGAGGCGTGACAGGCATCGCCGGTGTTGTGGATGAGAAGGCAAGAAGACCGCCGGCGCGGTTCCAAGCGATGATCCGATAGTTGGCCAGCGCCGGAACGAATTCGGGAATTGCCGCCAGGACAATGAAAGTGAACAGGGACAGACGCGCTTTCCACATGGGGTCAGAACCGCGCATAGACAAAAGGGGCCGAGCCGGTGGAGGTCACGTTCTGAATGAAGAGGACTAACAGGGCCATTGCGCCCGCCTGGGCATAAAACGGCGCGCAGATGTAGAGGCGCATGGAGGCGTCGTACCAACTCCGTGGAACGAAATGCGCAAAAGCGCCGACGAGCAGGACGAACAGGAATGAGGGTGTCAGGTTTCCTGTGGCGAACGTAAACGAGCTGATTCGATTCAGGACGGCCCACGCGGTGTCGAGGTTCGGAGCGCGGAAGAAGATCCATGCGAAGCAGACGAATTGAAACGTCACGAACGCGCGGCCCGTTGCGGCGTACCAGCTCCGGGACGGCTCGCGTCTGCCGCGTAGACTCTGTAGGGCGCGTGCGGCTGCAAGGCCGATGCCGTGCAGGGCTCCCCAAACGGCATACGTCCAACCGATGCCGTGCCACAGGCCGCCTACCAGCATGGTGATTACCAGATTGCAGTAGGTAAAGAATTTTCGTTTCGAGCGCAAGCCGGGCAGAGAGAAGTAAACGTAGTCGCGAAGCCAGTTGGAGAGTGTGATGTGCCATCGCCGCCAAAAGTCGGCGATATTTTCCGATGCGTATGGACGATTGAAATTGATCGGCAGCTTGAGGCCGAGCAGCAACGCCGATCCGATCGCGATATCGGTGTATCCGGAGAAGTCGTAGTAGAGCTGGAACGCGTAGCCGTAGACACCAACCAAGACTTCGAATCCCGAGTATAGGGCCGGCAGGTCAAAGACACGGTTGACGAGGTTTTCGGCAAGGAAGTCGGCGATCAGCAACTTTTTGACGAGCCCGAGTGCGATGAGAAAGAAGGCGCGGCCGCTGTCTTCGGTGGTGATCGGGCTCCTTCGCTCCAGCTGAGGAATCAGTAGCGCCGGCCGCGTAATTGGCCCCGCAAGGATGGCTGGAAAGAAGGAAACAGCGGTGAGGTATGCGAGCAGGCTATTCGACGGTTTGGCATCGCGGCGGTACACGTCGAGCGTGTAGCTCATGGACTGGAATGCGTAAAAGGAGAGGCTGATCGTCAATAGTCCTGGCTTGAGCTTGAGAAGGGCGATCAATCCAATATTCAGGCAAATGCTGATTCCGAGCAGGATCCTGCGCGAGGTGGCGTTCTCAGTCTTCTCAAGGGCGAGCGCAACGAGATAATCGCAAGTGGCGGCAACGGGCACAAGCCACAGGTAGAGCAGATCCCACTTCGCACAGAAAAAGTAATTGGCAAACAAGAGTACGGAGAGCGCGCCGAGACGAGTGCGGGCCGCCGGCCAATAAATCAGGAAGGCAGCGACGAGGAACATGAAATACGTGGACGAGAAGAGCGGCATCCGCAGGAAGTCTCACTTTAGCGCAACCACGTTGCTGCGCCGCATCCTGATGTTTACCGGAGCATTCCTGCTCGTGTTGACGCTCACGCCCGTTGTGCAGATCTTCGGCTGGATGCTGGATACCGGCGGCGATTATCAAGCCAAGGGGGATGTGCTGGTTATCTTAAGCGGCTCGACGCTGGAGAGCGGAATCATGGGCGAGAGTTCCTACTGGCGCGCTGCGTATGCGGTGGAAGCCTGGAGAGAAGGCGGATTCAGGCAGATCGTCGTCGCTGGCGGCTCTGATCCCAAGACGCCGATCTCGACGTTGATTGCGGCATTTCTGCGTGCAAGCGGCGTGCCAGGCGAAGTGATCACAACGGAAACGCGCTCGGACAATACGCGCGAGAATGCGCTGTACACGCGCGAGTTGCTGGCTCGGATGCCGGGAAAGAAAGTGCTCCTAACGAGCGACTATCACATGTTTCGAGCACTGCATACGTTCCGTAAGGCGGGAATTGAGGTGACGCCAAGGCCCGTGCGCGACGTGCTGCTGCGGGGCGGCGGGTTCACAGGGCGGTGGGGCGCTTTCCTTTCGGTCTGTACGGAACTGCCGAAAATCCCTGTATATGCGGCGAGAGGTTGGTTATAGAATCGCGGCTTCGATGCGGCGGAGGCGATCGAGAAGGCCGCCGAGCAGATCGAGGCGAAGGGCGTTCGCTCCATCGGAGAGCGCTTTGGCCGGGTTCTCGTGTACTTCAACGAAAAGGGCATCAATGCCGACGGCTACGGCGGCGCGGGCAAGAGGCTCAATGAACTCCGGCCGGCCACCGGAGGCCGTTCCGCAGGCGCCCGGCAATTGGACACTGTGGGTCGCGTCGAAGACGACCGGGTAACCAAAGCCGCGCATGATAGCCAGGCTCCGCATGTCGACCACCAGATTGTTATAGCCGAAGGACGAGCCGCGTTCCGTCAGCCAGATCTGATTGTTGCCCGTGGAGGCGACCTTCTCAGCGGCATTCCGAATGTCGTGCGGCGAGACGAACTGGCCCTTCTTGATGTTCACGACCTTGCCGGTGCGGCCCGCGGCAACGAGCAAGTCCGTCTGGCGGCATAGGAAGGCTGGAATCTGCAGAATATCCACCACTCCAGCGAGCATGTCGGCCTGCGCAGGCTCGTGGATGTCAGTCAGGACTGTGAAGCCGGCCTCACGCACGCTGCGCAGGATACGTATGCCTTCGTGCAACCCGGGACCGCGGTAGGACGATACACTGCTTCGGTTTGCCTTGTCGAAAGAGGCTTTGAAAACGTAGTCAGGGCCGGCAATTTTGCGGATCTCCCTCGCCAGAAAATGGACGTGCTCTTCACTTTCGATGACGCAGGGACCGGCGATGAGACGGAACATCAGCCGACGCTCACTTCTTCCTGAGTCGCAAGGTCCATCTGGCCTTTGCGGTACTTCAAGGCTGCGCCGATGAAGGCCCGGAACAACGGGTGGGGCTCCATCGGCTTCGATTTAAATTCGGGATGGAACTGGCAGCCGAGATACCAAGGGTGATCACGAAGCTCGCAGATCTCGACGTATGTTCCGCCGGGTGTTTCCCCTGCGAGTTGCAGACCATTTTCCGTCAGGATCTGTTCGTATTCGCGGTTGAATTCATAGCGGTGGCGATGACGCTCACTGATATCAGCCTGACCGTAGGCTTCCCGCGCGAAGCTTCCTTCTTTGAGGTGGCAAGGATAGGCGCCGAGCCGCATGGTGCCGCCTAATTCATCCACTCCCTTCAATTCACGGAGCTTGTAAATTACCCGATGGGGGGTGGCGGGATCGAATTCAGTCGAGTTTGCCTGGGCCAAGCCACACACGTTGCGTGCGTACTCGATGACCATGGTCTGCATGCCGAGACAGATACCGAAGTAGGGTACCTTTTTCTCACGTGCGTAGCGAATAGCGCAGATCATGCCTTCGACGCCGCGCTTGCCGAACCCGCCGGGCACCAGGATCCCGTCATATTTCGTCAGTTTCCGCGCGCATTCCGGCCACTCCATCTCTTCGGACTCGATCCAGTGGATGTTGACCTTGGCATTGTGAGCCAAGCCGCCATGGAGAAGCGCTTCTTTCAGGCTCTTGTAGGAATCCTCGTACTCGACGTACTTGCCCACCAGTCCGATGTTGACCTCCCGGGCGGGATTTTTCAGCCGGTGCACCATATCGATCCACCGGGCAAGATCCCGTTCGGGCGCCTGGAGCCGCAGCAGGTGCAAGACGATCTCGTCAACGCGCTGCTCGGCGAACGTGATCGGCACCTCATAGACGCTGGAAACGTCGCGAGCCGTCACCACGCCTTCGGTCTCCACGTCGCAGAAGAGCGCGATTTTGCCCTTTACATCGTCGGAAAGAGGGCGCTCCGAACGGCACAGCAGAATATCCGGCTGAATGCCGAGCGCGCGCAGTTCCTTCACGCTGTGCTGTGTAGGTTTGGTCTTCATCTCCTGCGCGGCGGCGATCCAGGGGACCAAAGTGACATGCACAAAAATGGCATTCTCCCGGCCGACTTCATGGCGCATCTGGCGGATCGCCTCGATGAAGGGAAGCGACTCGATATCACCCACAGTGCCGCCGATTTCGACGATGGCAACATCCACGTCCGCTGAGACTTTACGCATTGCCGCTTTGATCTCGTTGGTGACGTGAGGAATAACCTGGACGGTCTTGCCGAGATAATCGCCGCGGCGCTCACGGGCGATGATTTGCTCGTAAATCCGGCCCGAGGTCACGTTATTGCTCTGGGTAAGGGGTGCGTGAGTGAAGCGTTCGTAGTGGCCGAGGTCGAGATCGGTCTCGGCTCCATCGTCAGTGACGAAGACCTCGCCGTGCTGAAACGGACTCATGGTGCCAGGGTCGACGTTCAGGTAGGGGTCGAACTTCATCAGCGTGACCCGGAGCCCCCGGCTTTCCAAAAGGCAGCCAATCGAGGCGGCAGCAATTCCTTTTCCCAACGAGGAAACGACGCCGCCGGTAACGAAGA
This sequence comes from uncultured Solibacteraceae bacterium, assembly GCA_964464925.1. Taxonomy (GTDB): domain Bacteria; phylum Acidobacteriota; class Terriglobia; order Bryobacterales; family Bryobacteraceae; genus CAYXLI01. The sequence continues at coordinate 111,002 of CAYXLI010000012.1, forward strand.
TGTACTTAGCCATTGCTTAGAAGAGAAACCTCAAAGAGTTTAGATACCCGTTCAAAGTCCTCGGGCGTATCGACGCCCATCGACTCGTAATCTGTTTCTACAACACGGATGGAGAAGCCGTTTTCGAGCGCGCGTAACTGCTCCAGGCGCTCGGCCTGCTCGAGCGGACCCACGGGTAACGAGGAGTAGCCTAGGAGGAAATCGCGCCGATAGACATAGAGACCGATGTGCTTGTACCGCGTCGTACTGCTAGCCGGGTCTAACGGGTTGTCTCGTGTGTATGGAATTGGATGACGCGAAAAATAAATCGCATGGCCGTCCAGTGCTGTTACGACTTTGACAACATTTGGATTGCTGATTTCAGCGGAGTCATCGATCCGCTTCTTCAGGGTTCCCATGGGTGCCTCGGGATGATCCAGCAGGGACAGCACAGCGGCATCGATGGCCGCCGGATCGATCAGGGGTTCGTCGCCCTGAATATTGACGACCAGTTGTGCATTGTCGGCGGAAGCGACCTCGGCGGCCCGGTCGGTACCCGAGGAATGATCCGCGCGCGTCATCCGAACTGGAGCCCCGAACCGTCTCGCTTCGTCGTATATCCTGCCGTCATCCGTCGCTACGATCAGTTGGGTAAGGTAACGCGACTGGCTGGCACGTTCGTACACGTGCTGCAGCATGGTTTTGCCGGCAATTTTGACGAGGGATTTACCCGGGAAACGGGTGGAGGCAAACCGGGCAGGAATAACGCCCAGAATTCTCAGTGGCACAATCGAGCATAACATGAAACAGCTCGGGAGGAGTACGCGTGATATACTCTAGGCAAACGAGGCACACGACAGGAGGAATGGTCGTGAAACGCTTGCAGCACTTTGGATTTGTTGGCCTTCTCCTGATGGCCTCCGCGTCTCTGTGGTACGCAGACGCGGCCGAAAAAACCTCTCCGAAAACGCAAATCCCCGACGAGACTAAAGTTAATATTGAGCCGCGGATGAGGCCATCTGCCGGTAGTAATCCTGACGCTGGCCTGACGGAAGCGGACAAGCGCCGGTCGACTCTGCGGATAGATACTAATCTGGTGCTGATCAACGTCACGGTCACCGATCCGCTGAACCGATTTGTCACCGGGTTGGAGAGAGAGCACTTCCGTCTTTTCGAGGACAAGGCCGAGCAGAAGATTTCCCAGTTCACCAGTGAAGACGCGCCGCTTTCGGTCGGGTTGGTGTTCGACGCCAGCGGCAGTATGGGCAACAAGCTCACGAAGTCGCGGCAGGCCGCCGCTCAATTCTTCAAGACCGCCAATCCGGAAGACGAGTTCTTCCTGGTTCAGTTCAACGACAAGCCAGAACTGGTGGTTCCGTTTACGACGAATACCGAAGAAATTCAGAACCGGCTCACGTTCACCCAGGCGAAGGGACGAACGGCTCTGCTGGATGGGTTGTACCTGGCGATGAACACGATGCGGAAGGCCCACAATCCGCGAAAGGCGATTATCATTCTCAGCGACGGCGGCGACAACAGCAGCCGGTACACGGAAACGGAGATCCGAAAGCTGGTTCGTGAGGCTGATGTGCAGGTGTATGCGATCGGCATCTATGAGCCGATTGCCGGCCGCGGACGTACCGCCGAGGAACTCGCTGGTCCAGGGCTGCTCACGGAACTGTCCGAGCAGACCGGAGGGCGTCATTTTCCGGTGGAGAACCTTAATGAACTACCGGACATCGCCGCAAAAATCGGAATCGAACTCAGGAATCAATACGTCATAGGGTATACTCCGAGTAACTTGGAGAAAGACGGGAAGTATCGCCGGGTGAAGGTCACTCTTGTCCAGCCCCGCGGGCTGCCCCCGTTGAAGGCTTTCTTCCGAACCGGCTATTATGCTCCCCTGCAATAAGTTTCTGCCGCTCATGTTGATGGCGGCTGTATCGCCATTCTCATACGGACAGGAAGGGGATCAACCTACCTTTCGCGCAGATACCCGTTTGGTGGTGCTGCATGCGAGTGTGCTCGACAATAAGGGGCATCTGCTAACCACGCTGAAGAAGGATGCTTTTAAGGTATTCGAAGACAAGGTAGAACAGCCGATTAAGATCTTCCGGCGTGAAGACGTTCCCGTTTCCATGGCGCTGGTGATCGACAATAGCGGCAGTATGCGGGATAAGCGCCGTAAGGTGGAAGCGGCGGCCATGGCGTTGGTGAAAGCCTCCAATCCACAGGATGAAGTCACGATCGTCAATTTCAATGACGAGGCGTATCAGGACGTCCTGTTCACCAGCGATGTGAAGAAGATGGAAGAGGGGCTGACACGCATCGATGCCCGGGGTGGCACCGCCATGCGGGATGCGATCAGCATGACCATCGACTACATGAAGCAGAAGGCCAAGCACGACAAAAAGGTCATTATCGTGGTCACCGATGGCGATGATAACGCGAGCGTGCAGATCAATCTGGAGAAGTTAGTCGCGAAGGCGCACCAAAGCGAAATTTTGATCTACACGGTGGGCTTGCTGAACGAAGAAGACAAGCGTGAGGCTAGGAAGGCCAAGCGGGCGCTACAGGCGCTCTCCGAGGCTTCCGGCGGATTGGCTGTTTTCCCCAAGGAAGTGGCAGAGGTAGGCCAGGTAGCGCTCGAGTTTGCCACTGAGATCCGCAACCAGTACATCATCGCGTATACCCCCACAAACACGGCATTGGATGGAACTTTCCGTACGATCCGGGTGACCGTCAATGGCCCGAACAGGCCAACCGTACGCACTCGCACCGGGTACTATGCGACTCCGGAAGCGAACAAGCGGCAGGCTGCCCAGATGAGTTTGGCCAAGTAGAGAGATGCTGGGATTTTTGTGGGAAGCCTGCAGAGGCTACCGGCTGCGGCCTTGGCGCAGCCCGTACCTGCGGTGGCGAATAGAAACCTATACCGGCAAGCACGCCGACCAGATTGGATTCCGTGAATTCTGGACGATCACCTGGTACCATCGGGCAGCGTTTCTGCGATTTCTGCACTGGGCGGACGCGAATCGGTCCAATACCAACCCTTAGTTCCAGACGGACTCCACCAGAGATATTGACAAAACCCGCTATTGCGGGGTACTGTCAGGAATCCCACTTTGGCGATAGTTTAGGCATGCGGGTCTTCGCATCTCTTTTCTGTGCTTTTTTGCTTGCCGCTGTTGGCGGCGCCGAGTCCGTTAAAACGGATGCTACACGTCTTACTGTGCCTCCGGTTAGCGTACCGAACGTGTCCAAGCAGCTTCCCCTGCTCACGCAGGAGATGATCGACGGCTGGATCAGCATGTGGCGGACGCGCCTCGCGCTGGAGGATTGGAAGATTGAAGCGAAGATCGTGCGCGCGACTGACCTGCCGGAAAACGCCGTTGCGAATATTCACTGGTCCATTCCCACGCACAGAGCGACGGTGAAGGTGCTGGCGCCTATCGATTCCACCCTGAAGCCTGAGGAAATCGTGGAAGACACGGAGCTGTCCGTGGTGCACGAACTGATTCATCTCAGTCTGGCGAAACTGCCGCTCGACCCGAATCACACGGATCAGGAAGAGGAGACGGTCAAGAAGATTTCGGCGGCGCTGCTTGCGCTGGACAAGCACAAGTAGTGGTAAATGGGGTCAGACCCCAAGTAGTAGCTTACAGTTCTCGCCCCAAATCAACGTTTTCGGGTCCGGATACGTCATTATGGTAGATATGCAAGGGAAACGTGCCCGGCGCGAGCGTGGCTTTTCGCTGATTGAGTTGCTGATTGTGGTGGCGATCATTCTGATCCTGGCTGCGATCGCGGTTCCGAAGCTCAATCAAAACCGGATGTATACGCAGGAGACCGCAGCCATTCGGATGATTGGTACGATCCACACTGTGCAAACTCAGTATTACTCCCAGTACGGAAAGTACGCCACGAATCTGACGGAACTCGGTCCGCCGGCTAGCGGCCAGCCTGGCCCGACAGCGGCTGACCTGATACCGGCAGATTTGGCTGGAGGTAAGAAAAGCGGATATATCTTTGCGCTACAGGCTGCTCCCACCGGCTATGTGGTGAACGCGAATCCTGAGGTCTACAACAGCACCGGCCGCCGCACGTTTTTCTCTGACCAGACCTTGGTGATCCGGCAGAATTGGGGCCCCGAGCCCGCAACCCTCCAAAGCCCCGAACTGAAATAGCGCCTCTATCCAGCGCCCTAACACCTTAGTGCTGCTATACTATCGACGAGCTACAAAGCTCGTAATGTCTCTGTTGTAGGGGGCGCTCCATGCGTCTTGGGTCTATTCGACCTTCGGTGGCAGCGGGATTATGTCTATCGCTGGCACTTAGTCCGATCTCTTCGTTCGCCTCGGAGGACAATGCGTCCTCGATGTTCAACTGTACGTTTCGCTCGGAGCCGGAGGCATTTCTCTCCGCGCAGGCGCGGGTGCAAAACGAAGTGTTCTCTAAAGTTTCGCGGCTCGCGAACGTGCGAGTTGCGGGACGCGCCTCCTTGGCCGCGCCATCCGACGTCCCTCGCCGGAACTTCATCGATGATGAGATCTTCGGGAAGTTAAACAGCAGCGGAGTAGCCTCCGCGTCGCTCACAAGCGACGAAGAATTTGTGCGCCGCATTTACCTGGACCTGACGGGCCATCTGCCCAGTCCGGACCAGTTCCGCAGCTTCGTCGCAGACACATCGGACAACAAGAGAAACGACCTGATCGACACCCTCCTCTATTCGCCCGGCTTTACGGACAAGTGGACTATGTGGTTCGGGGATCTGTTTCAGAACACGATCCAGTTGTCCACGTCGGGCATCAACCGCCAGTTCGACGGGCGCAACGCGTTTTACTCTTATCTGCGAAACAGCGTTGCCGGACAGAAGTCGATCAACGATCTTGCGTGGGAGGTAATCGCGGCATCCGGCAACAACTATGCGGCCGATACAGGAATGGTCAATTTCATGGCTGGTGCGCAGACAGCGGGCGGTCCCATCCAGGACACCTATGACCAGATGATGGTCAAGAGCGTCACCGCCTTCCTAGGCCTTTCCCATTACGACTGTCTTGCGTGCCACAGCGGGCGCGGCCACCTGGACCAACTAAATCTCTATGCCAAGGGTAAGACCCGCATGGACGCCTGGGGAATGTCGGCGTTCTTCTCCAGGACGCGATGGACAGTGAACAATGGGAATGCAGCGGCGCGGCAGTATACGGACCCATCTTTCGGCAGCACCGACGTCTACGATGTCGCCGCCGGCCAGTATGATGCGAATGTCACGTTCGGCAATCGTCCCGCACACTGCGCGAACGCATTGCCAACGGATCCGAAAACGGGACGTTGTGCAGCGACGCAGTCCATCACTCCGATCTATCGCGACGGGCGCAAGCCGGCTGCGAATCAGAACTGGCGGGCAGCGTTCGCCAGTATGGTAGTCTCGGATCCTCTTTTTGCGATCAATTTCTCGAATCGGATCTGGAAAGCCTTCTTCAATATGGGCCTTATCGATCCTGTAGATTCCATCGATCCTGACCGGTTAGATCCGGATAATCCTCCTCCGGATGGCTGGACGCTCCAGCCCACGCATCCGGAACTGCTGAGGAAACTCGCAGGCTCATTTGCCGACAGCGGATACAATCTCCGCGAGCTAATGCGCACGATCGTCCAGTCGTCCGCGTATCAATTGAGTTCGCGGTACGACGGGGACTGGAAGTTGGACTATGTGCCGCTGTTCGCGAGGCACTACCCGCGGAGGTTGGATGCGGAAGAGATTCACGATGCAATCGCTCAGAGCACGGGTGTGTTTACCAAGTACACGGTGCAGGCGACGGGTTTCCGCACGTCTCCGACGGCGGCGTTCGACAATCTGCCGGACACGTTCATCTGGGCCATGAAGATGCCGGATACGAGCGAGCCGCGGAACAATGCAGCGAATGCTTCGGGGTTCATGAATAACTTCCTGCGCGGGAATCGTGACACGCAATTTCGCTCGCAGGCGGGCTCCGTTCTGCAGCAACTCAGCCTGATGAACGACGGCTTCGTCAACAACAAGACGCGGATCTCAGTGTCTCCGACCCTCGCTGCCATTGCGAAGATGACAGACAGCGACTCGATCATCAACGAGATGTTTCTGACGTTCATGGCGCGATACCCCTCTGACCGCGAACATGATGCTGCGTCGAAGTTCCTCGCGAAGGCGAATACGGCCACACTGAAAAACTCGTCTATCGAAGACCTGGCCTGGGCGCTGATCAACAAGGTCGATTTCCTGTACAGCTTTTAGAGGTTCCATGAAAGATCGATTCGGCAATGACTGGAGTAAGGTCAAGGGAACTTGGTTCTGGAAGGCGCCGCAACTCGGGCGGCGCATGTTCTTCCGCCACGTTGCGTCGGCTGTTGGCGGGTACTTTCTTCTGCCCTCGCGCCCCATGGAGACTGTCGCGAAGGCAGCTCCATCGACCATCAACACGGCGAAGAACGTTATCTTCATTCTGATGGCCGGCGCTCCGAGCCATTCAGATACCTTCGATCTGAAAGAAGGTCCGTGGACGCCGGCGTTTATGGCGCCCACGTCCTACGGAGACATCCGGTTCCCCCAGGGATTGATGCCGAAGATCGCCGATCAACTCGACAGCATCGCACTGGTGCGGTCTGTGAAATCGTGGGCAGCCGTACACGGGCTCGCGCAGACGTGGGCCCAGATTGGCCGCAACCCGGTGAACGGCCTCTCCAAAATCGCTCCGCACATCGGAAGTGTAGTTGCGCTGGAGATGGGGCCGACTTCGAATAATCGTTCGTTGCCGCCGTTCTTATCCTTGAACACCGGCGGCGGCCCGGCGAACGGATACCTAGCTCCCGATTATGCTCCGTTTTATGTGAGCCCGGGCGGTGGCGGACTTGGCAATACGATGCATCCGAACGGCAGCGCTGTTTTTGACCGCCGGTACGGATTGTTGCAGGAGCTGGATGCGGAGACGAAGGAGGGCGGCGCTTTGGGCGGGACGATTCCCGACATGGCACAGTTCAACCTGAGCGCGCGCAAGTTGATGTATAACGCCGATATAGACCGGATCTTCACGTTCGACCAGGCTACGCGCAACCTCTACGGCAACACGGGCTTCGGCAATGCGTGCATCACGGCGCGCAACCTGCTCCGCGCGGACATGGGAACGCGCTTCATCCAGATCACGATCGGAAACTGGGATCACCATGCAAATATTTACGCACCGAACGGCCCGTTGCAGGCCTTGTCGCGGCAATACGATGCAGGGTTAGGACAGTTAATCGCCGATCTGAAGCAGGACGGACTACTGGATTCCACGCTCATCGTGTCGTTCGGAGAATTCGGCCGAACGGTGGGGCCGCCGAATCAGCAAGCCGGACGAGATCACTTCCTGCAGCAGGCGGTGCTGATGGCGGGCGCGAAGATTCGCGGGAAGCGCGCCCTGGGTACAACGGATCAGACGGCTTCGCAGACGATCGATACCGGCTGGTCCCGAGATCGCGAGATTCGATTCGAAGATATCGAAGCGACCATCTACTCGGCTCTGGGTATCGATTGGACGACGGTGCGCCGGGACGACCCGCTCGGCCGCGGTTTCGAGTACGTCCCGTTCGCCGCATCCCAGGATCTTTACGGGCCAGTGAACGAGCTGTGGGGATAACGGGAGGCCGTTACGCGCGAAGCTGAACCGGAATTCCGCTCCTGTGCAGAATGTTTTCGACTTCGGCTCCCGTCAGGCGGGACGCGTCGTACTCCACCAGGATGGAATCCATTCCTGGTGACACTTGCACACGTTCGATTCCGTACACTCCGTTTAAACGCGAGATGCGGTCCAGGAGAGTGTCGTCCAGAGGTTTCCCGAGTTCGTACGTGAGCTGAATCTTCGTCATTGGAAACTTCAGAATAGCTCAGGCTCCGCGAACTTTCCAAAGTATCTGGCGCAAGATGCCCTGCCACGTAGGGGCGTCGCGGGCTGTGAGTGAAAGGCGATTGACCATACGGCGGATCTTGGACTCCGTCGTCTCGGCGGTTTTCGGATTCACATAGCCCGACTCGCGAGTCGCATCCAGCAACAGTTCCGTAAACCGGTGCAAGTCTTCCGCAGTGGCCGGCACAAGAGGCTCGGGTTCGCGTGCCACGGCAGCATCGGATCGAATTAATTCATACAGACACACTGCGACGGCCTGGCCGAGGTTCATCGACTCATGCTCCTCACGCGTGGGGATGCGAGTGAGCCAATGGCAGTAAGCCATCTCCCGATTTGACATGCCGAATTTCTCTGAGCCGAACAGCAGCGCCACGCGGCCTGATTGGGCCGCGTCCGCCATGAGACGGCCAGCCATCTCCAGGCGGTGGAGTGGAAGCTGTAGCTCCCGGTGGCCGAGTGAGGTGGTCCCGACGACCAACGTGCAGTCCTTCACGGCGTCCTCGATACTGTGATATTGTTCACTGCTAGCGAGAATCGCAGAGGCATTCACTGCGGAGCGGGCCTCCTGATAGGCCACTTCATACGCGTTGACAATGCGCAGGTGGAGAAAACCGAAATTGCTCATGGCGCGCGCCGCGGCTCCGATATTGAGAGGGTTACGCGGAGACAGTAGCACTACGCGCAGCGCTTCGCGATTCATCATGGACTCAGCATATGACAACGATTGAGACGGTTGTGCTGAACCGCAGCTTCAGCGCAAATCGGTTTTTGCAATGGTTATCAGGCATTTATTTCGTTATGTGGACGGCGATGGCTATTGCGCCGCTGGACCGACTGGATTGGCTGCTGGAAAACCTACTGGTTTTCGCATTCTGCGGGCTGCTCGTCTCTACCTACCGGCGCTTTCAGTTTTCTGACCTTTCCTACCTCTTCCTGTTCATCTTCATGATGCTGCACGCGCTCGGTGCGCACTATACCTACGGCCAGGTGCCGCTCGGGTATTGGATCCGCGATCACTTCGGCTGGAACCGCAACCACTTCGATCGCATTGCGCACTTCTCCTACGGCCTGTTTTTCGCGTATCCGATCCGGGAGATCTGGATGCGCAACTTCGCGTCTGCAAATCGCTCCTGGAGCTACCTGGTTCCTGTGGAAGTAGTACTATCTACAAGCGCCTTCTTCGAACTGTTGGAAGCGTGGATCGCGCAGGTAGTCAACCCGGAGCTGGCAAATCAGTATTTGGGATCCCAAGGCGACTACTTCGATGCGCAGAACGACATGGCGTCCGCGCTGCTGGGGTCCATCATCGCGATGGCATTCAACGCGTGGCATAACCGGCGGGCCACGCGCTAGAGCGCGTCTTCCAGGTACGTATAGCCGTGCAGACCTTCCTCATAGAACCGGAGTAACCGTCCGGATTCTTCATAGCCGATCTTGCCGTCGCGGAGAGCTACCTCTACGTCCTTGCGAAACTGTTCAAGCAGGACCTTCGCGTTGAACTGAACATAGTCGAGCACCTCGCGAACGGTATCACCCTGGATCACGGCATCTAAAATGATTTCGTTGTTGTCTCCGAGGTTGATATGTACGGCGTTCGTATCGCCGAACAGGTTATGAAGGTCGCCCAGGATCTCCTGATACGCGCCAACCAGGAAGGCGGCCAGGTAGTAAGGCTTGCCGTTCAGTGAGTGCAGCGGCAGGGTCTTCTTTACGTCGCGCCGGTCGATAAACTGATCTACCTTGCCGTCGGAGTCGCACGAAATGTCGCCCAGCACCGCGTGGCGCACCGGCGGTTCACCCAGGCGGTGAATCGGCATGATCGGGAATAACTGCTTCACTGCCCAGCTATCGGGCATGCTTTGGAACAGTGAGAAGTTGCAGAAATACGTGTCCGCGAGCATGCTCTCCAAGCCTTCCAGATCCTCGGGGAAGTAGTCGAGCCCCTTCGCCATCGTCTGAATGCGCCGGCAGGTTGCCCAGTAGTAGTTCTCGGCAAGACTGCGTTGTACCAGGGGAAGGTAACCGAGGCTGAACAGATTCAGCGCGGCGTCCAGAGCCTGTTGCGCATCGTGGAAGCTTTCGAGCAGGTTCTTGTTGCTGAGTCCACGATAGGTGTCGCGCAGGTCAATGAGCGGCTGCTCGGCCTCTTCCGGCAGTTCCATGTTCATGTCCGGCTCACCGAACCCACTCACGCCCAGCACGTTGAAGATCAGTACACTGTGATACGCGGCCACGGCGCGGCCGCTCTCGGTGATGATGGTCGGGTGCGGCACTTCGGCTTCGTCGCAGACGTTCTGGATGTGGTACACCACGTCATTCGCATATTCCTGAAGCGTATAGTTCACGCTCGATTCAAAATCCGTCTGCGAACCGTCGTAGTCGATGCCCAAGCCGCCGCCGACGTCCATATACTTCAGGCCGGCGCCCGCCTTTTTCAATTCGACATAGATGCGGATCGCTTCCTGCACCGCACCTTTCACCTGTCGAATGTTCGTGATCTGGCTGCCGAGATGGAAATGGAGAAGTTCGACCGTATCCTCCATCCCTAGGGCCTTCAGCGTGTCCAGCGCACGGAGCGCTTCACTGACCGTCAAGCCGAATTTGGATCGATAGCCGCCGGATGATTTCCAGCGTCCAGAACCGCGGCTGGCCAGCTTCACGCGCAGGCCGATGGTTGGCTTCACGCCAAACCGTTGGGCGTGCTTCAGGATCAAATCGAGTTCCGTGAATTTTTCGACTACGGGCGTGATGTTGCGGCCGATCTTCTTGGCCAGCATCACGGTCTCAATGTACTCGTCGTCTTTGAAACCGTTGCAAATGATGGGCGTGTCGTTCTCGGCAATTGCCATTACGGCCATCAGTTCCGGCTTCGAACCTGCCTCGAGGCCAAATTGGTAGGGACGACCGTACTCGAAGACTTCTTCAACAACCTGCCGCTGCTGGTTCACCTTGATGGGGAACACGCAGCAGTAGCCGCCTTTGTATCCGTGTTCGGCGATGGCATTCTGGAATGCGCCGTGAATCTCGCTCAGCCGGTGCTTCAGGATCTCGCCGAAACGAATCAGGATAGGTGGGGCGATACCGCGAAGAACGAGGGTTTCCACCAGTTCCTTGAGGTCGACGCGCCGATTCGGGTCCTTGCTGGGATGAACGAACATATGGCCGTTCTCCCCAACCGAGAAATACCCCTTGCCCCAGCTCGCCACGTCATACAGCTCCGCGGCGTCTGTGACCGTCCAGCGCTCTGTCGGCTCGAGAATCTGCGTGCCATCAATCTTCAATGTTGCCAACTTCCAGGAACCCTCCCAACTGTAGTGTCAATTGAATTCTCGCATGGGCCAAGTATAATTTGGTGACGAATGCGTGAACAGTATTGGGGATGCGCGCGGGGCGCTTTGCGTTTGATATTCGTTGCGCTTTTCTGCTCCGCGGGTCAAGCTGCCACCGCCGTGGTGGAGTGCATCGCCGATTCGGCGGTTGGCCCTGCGAATATGGGCACCGCCCGGCAATTGCCGCTCACGGGAGTAATGATGCGCTTCCGCTTCGAGGCGATCCGCAATTGGAAGATCGGGCGGGCTGAACTGCACGTTCACCTCGCCCAAGGAACTCAGCCGCCGAACCTGGAGATTGCCGTTTCCCAAGTACCGTTTCGGGAGAACGAGCCCGTCAAGCTGGACCTGAAAAAGCTCCAGTTCCTGCGCCACAAAACAGAGGGCCGGGAAGAGGGATGGATGAGCCTCGGCATAGAGCCGTCGCTAGTGGAGATGCTCGCTTCCGGGAAAGCCATCACCTTGGTGATCCGTGATCGAGCTTCGGCCGCGGCTACACGCTTCATCGACTCGAGAGAGAATAACTTCACCGCGGCTTACCTGCTGGTGGACGGCGAGAAGCCGCGCTAGTGCGCCAAAGCTGGATGCCGCTTCTGATCGAACTGCCAGGCGCTTTCGACAATCTCGCGCAGGCCGGTGTACTTCGGTTTCCAGCCGAGCGTCTTTTGGAGCTTGTCGGAATTTGCTACCAACTCTGGAGGATCGCCGGCCCGCCGGGCACCGAGGACGAAGGGCACCTTCTGGCCCGTAACGGCCTCTACCGCCTGCAGAACCTCGCGTACTGAGCGGCCGGTACCTGTCCCGACATTGAACTGGTTTGTCGCTCCGCCCTTCAGCAGATATTCGACGGCGACGATGTGAGCTTCAGCCAGATCGAGCACGTGAATGTAGTCACGAATGCAAGTGCCGTCCGCCGTCGGGTAGTCGTCGCCAAAGATCGTGACTGGATTACCCGTACGAACGGCCCGGAGGACGAGGGGAATCAGGTGCGTCTCGGGCTCATGCTCTTCACCGAGGCCAGCCTCGGGAATGCATCCACAAGCATTGAAATAGCGCAGACACACGCTCCGGAAACCCCGGTAGCGGTCCAACCAGCCGAGGATCTTCTCGATCATCACCTTTGACTCGCCGTAGGGGTTTACGGGAGCCAACGGAGAGCTCTCGAGAATTGGCACCCTTTCGGGCTCACCATAAACGGCGGCGGTTGACGAAAAGACCAGTCTGCTAATCCCAGTCTTTTGCAACGCCGTGAGCAGAGAGATGGTGCCACTCACGTTATTTGCGAAGTAAAGTTCGGGGTCTTTCGTGGATTCGCCCACCGCGATATAAGCGGCAAAGTGGATCACGGCATCAAAGCCTGCTCCGGAGAGTACTCGCGTCAGGCCCTCGGTATCGGAAAGCGTGATCTTGTGGAATTTCTTTCCTTCGACGTTGTGCTCGTGGCCGCGCGACAGGTCATCTATGATGGTGACGTCGTAGCCGCGCTGTTCCAGCAGGTAAACGGTGTGCGAGCCAATGTAACCTGCTCCACCCGTGACGAGAATCTTCGGCATGTTTCAACGGTTAGAGAAGATTATCTCACCTACCGTTTCAGCCCCTTTCAACGGCTGAGTAGCCCGTTGCAAACGTTTGCGAGGATTGTTTACGATATTTGTGCGGATGTCGACGGAGCCGGCTGTTCTCGGAACGCACCACACCTCCGCGTCATGTGATAAAACTCAGTTGGCGGAATTTCTTGGTCTGCCACTACTAAGGAGAAGCAATGTTGAACAAGATTTCTCGCCGCGGGTTTGTGAGCGGATCGGTTGCAGCCGCCGGGTTGCCATTCGCCGGAACCTTTCCCGCCCTGGCAGCCGCAACCGGTGGGATCCCAGTCGGTGTGGCTACCTATTCTCTCCGCAAGCTTTCACGCCCTCAAGCGATCGAGATCCTGAAGAAGCTGAATGCAAAAGAGATCAGCATCAAGGAATTTCACCTTCGGTACAACGAAACTCCGGAGCAGATCGCGGCCGGAGCAAAGGAATTCCGCGACGCCGGGTTTACGGTACTCAGCGGCGGGAATATCGATCTGAAGAAGCCTGCGGAAAACAAGAAGATGTTTGAGTATGCCAAGGTCGCAGGGATGCCGATGATTGTGTGCGCGCCTTCGCACGCAACGCTGGAAGAAGTAGAGAAGCTCGTTAAGGAATACAACATCAAGGCGGCTATCCACAATCACGGGCCGGAAGACAAGGAGTTTCCGACGCCGGACAGCGTGCTGAAAGCAATCGCCAAGATGGACTCGCGGATGGGCCTCTGCATGGACATCGGCCACACGACGCGGGCCGGCGTAGATCCGGTGGAGGCGGCGAAGGCCGCGGGCAACCGGCTGTTCGACATGCATATCAAAGACCTGGTGAAGCAGGGCGACAAGTGGCAGCAGGTGGCTGTGGGCGACGGCAACATCCCGTTCGTTGCCCTCTGCAAGCAACTTCGCAAGCAGGGATACAAGGGCGCCATGATGCTGGAATACGAGATCAACGCGGAGGATCCGTATCCGGGTATGGAGCGTTCTCTATCCTACGCGCGTGGCGTGCTGGCCGGCTTGGCCGGAGCATAATGTAACCGGCGGTGCATGGCCGCCGGTCATGCACCGCGAAATTTCAGACCAACTCTCCCCTTTGACCGGCGAAGTACACTTCACCCGCCGCAGTAACTCGTCCCCACTTTTCTCCGATTCGAACGCGAGCTTCGCCCTGCACGAACTTCTGTGCGTCATCGAATCGAGGGGAAATCGTGAACCCTCCTGTCCGATCGATATAGCCCCAGCGGCTCCGCCACTTCACCGGCGCGACTCCCTCGGCGAATTCCCCCGCATCCTCGTAGAGCGGAGTCACTACGAATTGGTCCAGCCGGTTGATGAAGCCCCATTTCACGCTGAACACGACGGCCGCAAGTCCTTCCGAGAAATTGCGAGCGTGTGAGAATTGCGGATGAATTTTATACATCCCACTGCCGTCAATGTACCCATGCAGATTGCCTTCCCGCACGCAGGCCATGCCCTCGGAAAACTGACTGGCTGAATCGAACTTTGCCGGAATTACCAGCTTCCCCTCGCGATTTACATAGCCCCAACGCGTACCGAAGTTATAGGCGAACAACTCCTCAGGCTGTGAAGAGTCGGCCGTGTCGGCGGATCCGGCGGTGGCAACGCCGCGAAGCCGGTCGTACGCGTGGTTGATCTCTTTCAGCTTGCGTTCCGCCTTCTCGCGTAGACGGGCGGATTCGTGCGCGTAACGGTCCGGATGCCAGACCTTTACCAAATCGATGTAAGCCGTCTTGAGGTCCTCGGCGGTGGCACTGGGGTCCAGGTCGAGCACAGCATAGAGCTTCGGCAGGTCCTCCATGCTAGCGGGCAACCAGCAGACGAGCCGACCGCGCCGGCATGTCCAACTGCAGATCAGACATCCTGGAACCGAGATCTTCACCGGTCCAGAAATCGGAGAAAGACGCGCCTCGCTTCAGCGGCACAGAAATCTTCTTGGGAGAGTCGGTCCAGTTGAAAACGGCAAGCATGCGGTCCTCAATCCAACCAGCCTCCAGAGATTCGTCCATGAAACGGGCGGCCTTCGCAGGAGGCGGCAACATCTTCTTCAAAAGCGCGAGACGGTCGTCCGGGATTGTCGCGAGATCGTCACCCGATAGCACCATGCCGCCTGTGGCATATGTGGCCGTAGCGTGGAAGAGAAACTCGTTCAGCGGCAGGTCTCCTGCCAGTACAATCGCGTCCGGATCATTCCACCATAGCTTGCCATTCTGCCAGTTCCGATTCAAATTCTGCCTCGCGACCTTCTCGATGGTCGCCCATTTGCGGCTGATGTCGGCCGAACTCCGCGAGCCGTGAATGAGGCCGAACGATGGCCAGATCGGATGGTTGCAGCCCAGAATGAAACTGTCACCCGAGCCTTGCAGGATCGCTTCCATCCCGCGCCGGTATGCTTCGATGCGCGTCGCATTCGGATCGGAGAAGTGTCCACCGTGCATCGCTCCCCAGAAGTTGGCATCCAGTTTGAAGTACGTCACGCCCCATTGTTCGCGCATGGTGCGGAATGTGGATTTAAGGTGTTTTTGGACAGCGGGATTTGTGCCGTCGAGCGCATACCATGGCCCGTGCCGCCAACCACCAAAAGTAACCTGGTTGGACGGTAGCGGCTTGCCATCGTCGCCCTTTATGAACCAGTCCGGATGTTGCTGGAATAGATGGGATCCTGCTTCGGCGATGAAAGGCGCTACCCAGATCGCAGGTTCATAGCCATTCTGGCGGATTTGCTTCAGCACGCCCTGCACGTCCCCGCCGAAAGCCTTTCCGGTTTCCAGCCAGTCGCCCATGGCCGGCTGGTATCCATCATCAATTTGGACATACCTGAGGCTCGGCGCTTTACTGCGGATTGCCTGCAGATTGCCGGTTACGTCCTGGGCCGTGACACGCGGGCCGAAGCAATACCACGAGCACCATCCCGTCGGAGGAGCGGGCGTCCTGAGTGGAGGATGATTGCGGCTGATCTGGCCGGCCAGACGGGCAAGCATCGCTTCCCGGTTCGGGTCCGAGTCGAACAGGAATTCTTCCAGCCGCCAAGCTTCGCCAGGGTTGATCTGCAGCCCTTCCGTGTCCACCGCCACGGTGATTCGATTCGGACGAAGATAAAATCGCCCGATGAATCGCTTACATGAGGTGAATGCGAGCAAGCGGGTCTCGCCCTGCGGCGGCGTGACCGTCATCATCCCTGAGAGCGCGTGCACACCGGCCGGCTGCGGCAGTTTGTAGTGGTTCGGTTCCGAGTAGCCCAGATCGACGGGAGCGCCGAGCGTTCCACCCGTTTGCGAGAGCATCTGAAAACTCTCGCCGTAGAGCCGCGTCGATTCAGGCAGGCTGTGGGTGATATGGAATAGAACCACTTCCTTCACCCGAAACGGAGTTTTCCCCCGGTTGATCAGTACCGGCCTGCACAATTCCTCCGTACAGCGGCGATCGAGCACCAGGGTAGGGGGCGCGACCGATCCGTTGGCCAGAATCACCTCCGACGGCGACTTTGGCAGAACGGAGCGGTTGAGGTCGTAGGCAGCCCCGAAGCAAAGAGGGATGAAGAAAAGAGCAACGCTATGCCGCACTTCGCCAGTATATGCTTACGGTGTAATGCCGTGTTTCTGCAGGATCAAGCGGAGTTTGTCGATCGGAAGCGCCTCGATTGCCGCCTTTGAGCTTGTGACGGTTGTTGCTTTCAATAGAGAGTTGTAGACTGCCTCCTCCGTCGCTTCCAAGGTGGCTTCAAACAAGGGGCTGACGGCGCCACTGAGTAGATTCGACCCAAGCGGCGCCGTGCTGAAGGCAATCGCAAAATCACCGCTGCCGCTGTCGTAGGACGAACCAGTCCGGGCGAGGGCGAAAACCGCCCGTGTCGCAATGCGGCGAAGTTCACGCGCGTCTACGGGCGCATCGGTTGCCACGACGATCATGCAGGAGCCGTCCGCCTTCGCGTTCTTGAATGCGTAGCGGCCGAGTTCCTTACCTACCGGTGCGCCACCCATTGTCAGAATCCCTCCGAAGTTGCTCTGCACCAGCACGCCGATATTGTAACCGCCATACGTTTTCGGCAGTGCCCGGGAGGAAGTGCCGATCCCTCCTTTCCAGCCAAAGCAGACCGTGCCGGTGCCTGCTCCCACGGACCCTTCCGCGACGGGCCCGGTCTTTGCCGAGCGAATCGCCTCCAGCACATGTTCCGGCCTTACATGCAAGCCGCGAATGTCGTTGAGTGCTCCGTCATTGGTTTCTCCAACGAGTGCGTTCACCGATTGCACTGCTTCGTTGCCGGGCTGCTGAAGCGTATATTGCACGACCGCCTGCATGGCCGTGCCGACGCTGAGCGTATTTGTGAGAATGATCGGCGTCTCTATCGTGCCGAGTTCCAGCACCTGAGTAGACCCTGCAAGTTTGCCGAAAGCATTCCCGGCGTAGACGGCTCCGGCGACCTTCTCCTGAAAGAGATTGCCTCCATGCGGCAGTATGGCGGTCACACCCGTCCGGATCGTATCGCCTTCGATCAGAGTCTTGTGGCCGACGCGCACTCCACGCACGTCCGTGATGCAGTTCGTGGTGCCCGGCGGAAAGACGCCAGGTCTCAGGCCGAGGTCCCGCGCCCTCGGCCGGGAGTTGTTCTGCGCCGGCACGCAGAACAGAAGCGCGAAGAGAAGGCATGCGGCCCGGATCGCCATTGAATAATAAGAGCATGGATCTGAAGGAATGGGAACTGCGCGTGCAGTTGGCCGCCGCGTATCGAATCATCGACCACCTGGGCTGGTCCGAATTGATCTGGACGCACACGACTGTGCGTGTGCCCGGTCCCGAGCATCATTTTCTGATCAATCCTTACGGGCTGCGCTTCGATGAAGTGTGCGCCTCGAACCTCGTGAAGGTGGATTTGCATGGAAACATCATCGGAGACCAGAACCAGGAGATCAATCCAGCGGGGTTCGTGATCCATAGCGCGATTCATATGACGCGGCCGGACGTGCGCTGTATCATGCATACGCACACGGTGGCCGGCATGGCCGTGGCTGCCTTGGATTGCGGCTTGCTGCCGGTCAGCATGTACTCGCTGGGTTATTACGACCGCGTGGCGTATCACGATTTCGAAGGTCCGAGCCTCGACCTGGATGAGCGTGCGCGCCTGGCTGCAAACCTCGCCGATAAAAATGTGCTGATCCTTCGTACACACGGTCTGCTGACTTGCGGCGAGTCCGTGGCGCAGGCGTTTGTGCGCATGTACCGGCTGGAACGCGCATGTCAGGTGCAATTGGCAGCCCAGGCAACCGGAGCAAAACTGATCGTTCCTCCGCAGCACGTATGCGAGGTAAGTGCAGAGCGAAGTGACGACTTCCTGGTGGCCGAAGGCGACAAAGGCTATAGCCGCAATCCGAATCCGGAATTCACGGCATTGATGCGGCTGATGGACAAGAAGGATCCCTCGTATAGAACATAGCTCTGGATATGTGGATATAATTGTCTACATATGCTCTCGCAGACGGCAGAATACGCCCTACGGGCTGTGGTCTGGATCGCCGATCATCCGGACGAGCCGCAAACCGCCCAGGTGATCGCGACAGGCATGCAAGTGCCGCGCATGTATCTATCCAAAGTGATGGGGCAACTGGTGCGTCATGGCGTAGTCAGCGCGCAGCGGGGGAAGTCGGGTGGTTTCGCATTGGCACGCCCGGTGGGAGAGATCAGCGTGCTGGACGTGGTGAACGCCGTCGATCCCCTCCGGAGGATCCATTCCTGTCCGCTGAACTTGGAGCGCCACAAGCAGCGGCTATGTCCGCTGCACCGGAAACTGGATTCGGCCGTGGCGGCCATGGAAAAAGAATTCCAGGCCACTCCAATCTTGCAGTTGCTCGGAGGCGGCGGATATGCGGACTAAGCTTATGATTGCGCTGCTCACGGGTGCCTGCGTGTATGCGGGACTGGAAGGCTCGTATGTGCTGCCTGTGGACGAGGCTCCGATCCTGTACAGTAAGACTCCCGTGAACGATCCCGTCGCGCGCTTGCAACAGGAGGTGGATACCGGGAAGGTCGAACTGGGATACGATGCGAATTTCGGATATCTCCCCGCGGTTCTACGTGCTTTGAAAACGCCCGTGTCCTCGCAGGTGATGGTGTTTTCCAAGACGAGCTTCCAGGCGCCGAAGATCTCCCCTCGTCTTCCCCGTGCCCTCTACTTCAACAACGATGTTTATGTCGGATATGTGCGCGGCGGTGATGTGCTGGAGTTCGCCTCCACGGATCCGAAGCAGGGCACAATTTTCTACACGCTCGATCAGGAGAAGACCGCCAAACCACATTTCACTCGCCAGGAGCAGTGCGTGCATTGTCATGCGGCAGGAGGGACGCTGGGGGTGCCAGGTCTAATGGTCCGGTCCATCGTGCCGGACCGCACGGGCATGCCGGTATTCCAGGCGGGGTCCTATTTAACAGACCATCGCAGCCCCTTTGAAGAGCGCTTCGGTGGTTGGTACGTATCGGGAACGCATGGAGATATGAAGCACATGGGCAACGCCCTCTCGGGTGACCCTGCAGGGGGTAATATCACGGATCTGAGTAAATATTTCGACACTGGTGCATACCTTGCGCCCGATAGCGATCTGGTGGCGCTCATGATCCTGCAGCATCAGACTCGCATGCACAACCTGATTACGCGTGTTGGATTTGAGACGCGCATTGCCCTCTATCAGCAGGAAGGGATGAACAAGGCTCTTGGTGAACCCGAGGGCACCCGTAGCGACTCGACCACCAGACGGATCAACAGCGCCGCCGAAGAGTTGGTTACGTATCTCCTCTTTGCGGACGAATTCCCGCTGAGCGCTGAGGTTCGCGGAACTTCGCGATTTGCGGAAGAGTATCAGCGCAACGCCGCGCCCCGGGATAAGAAAGGCCGCTCTCTGGCGGATCTGGATTTGAAGCGGCGTATGCTGAAATACCCGTGCAGCCCGTTGATCTATACCGATGCCTTCCGCAGTATGCCAGCGGCCGCAAAGGATCGCATTTACCGGCGGCTCTGGGATGTCTTGACCGGGTCGGACAAGAGCGCCACGTATTCGAAATTGTCCGGGGAAGACCGGACCGCGATCCGGGAGATTCTGATCGATACGGATCACGATCTGCCGTCTTATTGGAAGAACTGACCAGTTTTCACTTGTTCCGGTTTGCTCTAGACGGGATGGCCTGCGGAATCCGTTCGCCGCGTGCGGAGTGTTCCATGATTAGGGCGAGGCGGCGCTCACGTGTTAATTCCTGTTTGGCGCTCATCACAAACCAACTCGCCACGCGACGATAAGACGGCGCCTGCGCCTGGAAGAACGTCCACGCTTTCTCATTTCCCTGGAACTGACTCAGGTATGGCTCCTCCAGCTCCCGGCTGCGTTTTTCGTACGAGTACCTCTCGGTCTTACTCGGGTCGCGCTTCCCAAATACGGAGCGCCCCGCTGGCAGCACCCGGTTCGCCTGCATCAACTCAGCCATTCGCTTTGTATTTACCGCGCTCCATGTGCTGCCCGGGCGCCGTGGCGTGAATCGAATGCTGTAATCCGAGCGATCGAGGCTCTTTCGAACTCCGTCGATCCAGCCGAAGCACAGTGCCTCATCCAAAGCCTCGGCATAGGTGATGCCGCCCTTGCCGCTATCCTTCTTGTGGAAGCCAACCAGCAACTCTGCCGTATTCGAATGATGTGCTTCCAGCCATTCGCGGAACTCGGATCCTGAGGAGAAAAAGACCAGCTTCACGATACGATCATGTCATGGGAAAAGGCGGGCGGCAGGATGCGCTCCAGTGCGAGGCATGGATCGGCGACGCGGTACTCGAACTGTACGCGAGGCTGAAGATATTGCGCGAAGATGGCAGGCCGGATGGGGACAAGGCGCAGTCCATCTGCTCCAATCAATTCCTTACTGCATTCGGAGAACCTACCTCTGTCGAGGCCGAGATCGGCCGGGCGTATGGCACCGGCGGCATCGACGCAGCCTTCGGCTGGATTGAGAAGAACCTCATGCCACTTTATGAGCGCCAGCAGCAGAAGAAACTGAGAAAGGCATAATGTTCTCCATGCGTCGACTGCTGTTCTTCCTGGCTCTGCCTCTGCTGGCCGCCGATCAGTATCTCTTCACTTCCTTTCGGAGCAACGGCGAAACCGGTGTGTTCTATGCGATCAGCCCCGACGGGTATCATTGGACCGCGCTCGAGAAGGCGTTCCTCAAGCCTGAGCAGCCAGGTGAGTTGATGCGCGACCCGTTCCTCACTCAAGGGCCGGACGGAACGTGGCATATGCTCTGGACCTGGGGATGGAACCGGAAGGACAGTGGCGATCAGCTCAAACTCGGCTATTCGTATTCGAAAGACCTCGTACATTGGGCGCCGCATCGCCAGATCGTAGTCATGGCTGACGAGCCGTCTGCTTTGAATGCATGGGCGCCGGAGGCTTTGTTTGACGCGAAAAAGAAGGAATGGATCGTCTTCTGGTCAACCACGATTCCGGGGCGTTTCCCCGATTCCGACACCAGCGGCGACAATCGCTACAACCATCGAGTCTATGCCGCTACTACGAAGGACTGGAAGCAGTTCTCGCCGTCTAAGCTATGGTTCGATCCCGGCTTCAACTGCATTGACGCGACGGTCGTAAACTCGGGCAAGCGGTGGATCATGATCTTCAAGGATGAGCGCAAGACGCCACTTCAGAAGAACCTCCGGCTCGCCTTCGCCGATTCTGCCGAAGGCCCTTGGAAGAACGTGACGGAACCGTTCACCTCCGACTGGGTGGAAGGTCCCACCGCGATTCAGATTGGCGGCTGGTGGTACATCTATTTCGACCACTATGCCAAGCCGCAGCACTATGGTGCCGTCCGGACTCGCGATTGGAAGAGTTTCGAGGATGTTACCGGAGAGATGCGGTTTCCCCCAGGACAGAGGCACGGGACCGGTGTCCGGATCTCCGAGGAACTGGCTAAGCTGTTGCGTTAGCTCAGGCAAGACGCCAGTGGCACCAGGAACCTCGAATATCGGTGGAACGACCGCGGAATCGGGTTTATAGCAACTTTCAGCGGGCGAACCGCATCCAAAACATGTAAACTGACCCCATACAGTCTGATTTGACCTGTACTGTCCCGATTCCAAAAGTCTCGTACTCCTACTACCGTGCTAGCCCAATACGGCCGATTGTGTAGATTGATGGTTTCTGGATTTCAGGAGATAATGAAACCATACGGAGTCCGTGCCTCCTGCAGGCACCCGTTTATGCGTCCTAGCTCACCATTTCTTGGAGGAACAACTTGAAGCGAACCGGGTCTGACGAATCTCTGCGCTGTTCTTTCTGTCACAAAAGCCAGGATGTCGTAGGCAAGCTCATCTCCTCCCCCAGCGATTATCCCCGCGCTTACATTTGTGATGAATGTATTGCGGTCTGCAACTCGATCCTTGAGGACGACCGTCACGATCAACCTTATGGTGCTCCTCACAAACTTCCTAAACCATTGGAGCTGAAGGAGTATCTCGATCAGTACGTAATCGGGCAGGAAGCTACAAAGAAGAAGCTCGCGGTGGCGGTGTACAACCACTACAAGCGAATTCAGATGAATAAACAGCGCGGCGGGGACGTCGAGCTGTCCAAATCGAACATTCTGCTGATCGGGCCTACGGGTACCGGCAAAACTCTTCTCGCGCAGACCCTCGCCCGGATTCTTGACGTACCGTTCGCCATCGTAGACGCTACCACGTTGACCGAAGCAGGGTATGTGGGTGAAGACGTTGAAAACATTGTACTTCGCTTGCTGCAGAACGCCGATTGGGATGTGCAGCGATGCCAACAGGGCATCATCTATATCGACGAAATCGACAAGATAGGCCGGAAGGACGAAAACCCCTCCATCACCCGTGATGTTTCGGGTGAAGGCGTCCAGCAGGCGCTCTTGAAGATTCTGGAAGGCACGGTTGCGAACGTTCCTCCCCAAGGGGGACGCAAACATCCACACCAGGAGTTCACGCCGGTCGATACGACGAACATCTTGTTCATCTGCGGAGGAGCTTTCGTCGGATTGGATAAAGTGGTCGGGCGCCGCGTCGGGACGAAGTCGATGGGCTTCATCACTCCCGAAGAGGCTGAGAAGGAAACAAATCGCCGGATCGCCTCCGCCCGGGCGCGCAACAGCGAAGCGCATCTGCTCGAACAGGTGCAGCCCGTTGACTTGATCAAGTTCGGGTTCATTCCGGAGTTTATCGGGCGTATGCCGGTGACGGCGGTCCTTGAAGAACTCGACCGCGAAGCCCTGGTTCAGATTCTGACTAAGCCGAAGAATGCGATCGTCCGCCAGTATCAGAAGTTGTTCGAATTTGAGAATGTTAGACTGAAGTTTACGGACGAAGCGCTGGAAGCCATTGCTTCACTGGCCATGGAGCGTAAAGTCGGAGCGCGCGGTCTTCGTATGATCCTCGAAGATTTGATGCTGGACCTGATGTACTATCTCCCCTCCTATAAAAAGGTACGCGAGTTCCTCGTCACCAAGGAGATGGTGCTTACGCAAAAGATCAATATGGCCCTGCTGGAAAAGGCCGGCTAACGCTTTGTAACTGGGGGACCCCGTTCGCATCTAAGGAATACCCCCTCCAGGGGCTGGCGCCTTGAGACCTCGGTCCGTGTCCATCTTCTTGGTTCCTGTAGTGTTGTTCTAAATCAATCCATGCTTACCTCGAGAGAAAAATCCGATACAAAACGACTGCCGATGATGCCCATTCGGGATGTCGTTATTTTCCCGTACATGATGACCCCCTTTGTTGTGGGGCGGGAGTCGAGCGTCCGTGCGCTCGAGGAAGCTCTCGCGGGCGACAAAAAGATTTTCCTGGCAACGCAACACGATGCTTCGGTGGACGAACCGCGTCCGGACGAAATCTATGGTGTCGGCACTGTAGCCAATATCGTTCAAAGCCTCAAGCTTCCAGACGGGAACATCAAGGTCCTTGTGGAAGGTGTGGAGCGGGCCAAGACGGTTTCTGTCACCGAAGATGAAGGCTTTTTCCGGGCGGTGGTGAAAACCTTTGCCTATAAAGTCGAAGCGGGGCCGCAGCTCGATCAGTTGACGGGCCGGGTGACGAGCTTGTTCGAGCAGTACGTCAAGCTCAGCCAGAACCTGAACTACGAGACGATGATCGCGGCGATCCGCGTTGACGAGCCGGGGAAACTGGCCGACACCGTGGGCGCGAATCTGCAGCTCAATATCGAAGAAAAGCAGGAACTGCTCGAAATCTTCGATCCGATCGACCGCCTGACGCGGGTTGCTGAGATGCTCGATATCGAAATCGAGAAGCTCAATGTCGACCGGACCATCCAGGGCCGCGTGAAGCGCCAGATGGAAAAGGCGCAGAAAGAGTATTACCTTAACGAAAAGATCAAGGCCATCCAGAAGGAACTCGGCCGCGGTGAGAAGTCGGAGATCGACGAACTCAAGAAGAAAATCGACTCCGCCGGCATGACGAAGGACGCGCATGAGAAGGCCATGGCCGAGCTCAAGCGCCTGGAAAACATGCCGCCGATGTCCGCCGAATCCACGGTTTCGCGGAACTACCTCGACTGGCTGCTCGCGGTGCCATGGAAGAAAAAGAGCAAGGAAATCCGCGATCTGAAGTTTGCGCAGGAAGTGCTCGAGTCCGATCATTATGGCCTGGAAAAGATCAAGGAACGTATCCTTGAATTCCTGGCGGTTCGCCGGCTGGTACAAAATCCGAAGGGTTCCATTCTTTGCTTCGTCGGACCTCCGGGTGTAGGTAAGACCTCGCTCGGCATGTCCATCGCAAAGGCGACGGGCCGCAAGTTTGTGCGTATGTCGCTCGGAGGCGTTCGCGATGAAGCGGAAATCCGCGGTCACCGCCGCACTTACATTGGCGCGCTTCCCGGCCAGATCATTCAGATGATGAAGAAGGCCGGCACGCGCAATCCGATTTTTATGCTCGACGAGATTGACAAGATGGCGTCGGACTTCCGGGGCGACCCGGCGGCCGCCCTTCTGGAAGTTCTCGATCCGGAACAGAATTACATGTTCGTCGATCACTACCTCGACGTCGAGTACGATCTGAGCCAGGTATTCTTTGTGGCGACCGCCAACGTGATGCATACGATTCCGGCGGCCTTGCAGGACCGCATGGAAGTGATCCGCCTCTCCGGCTACACAGAACTGGAGAAGATGGAAATCGCTAAGCGTTTCCTGGTGCCGAAGCGGATGAAGGAAACGGGCGTCTCCGAGAAGGACATTCAGATCACCGACGAAGGCCTGCAGAGCCTGATCCAGTTCTACACGCGCGAAGCAGGCGTAAGAAACCTGGAGCGCGAGATTGGCAATGTCTGCCGGAAAATTGCCCGCAAGGTCGTGAATGCACAGAGCGGTGAAAAGCCGGAGACTCTGCCGCAGGCCGTTATCAAGAGCGATACGGTAACCGAGCTGCTCGGTCCGCAGCGCTACCGTGATCTGCAGATGGACAAGAAGAATGAGATCGGCGCAGTGACCGGGCTTGCCTGGACCGAAGTTGGAGGCCAGATCCTGACGACCGAAGCCACCACCATGGAGGGCCGCGGCCGTCTCACGACGACCGGAAAACTGGGCGACGTGATGCAGGAGTCTGCCCAGGCCGCGATGGCATACATCCGTTCACGAGCCCATTCGCTCGGATTGCCACGTGATTTCTACCGTCACCTGGACATCCACGTGCACGTTCCGGAAGGCGCAATCCCCAAGGATGGCCCCTCTGCCGGAATTACAATCGCCACTTCGCTTACCAGCGCTTTGACGGGCATTCCGGTGCGCGGCGATATCGCGATGACCGGCGAAATCACTCTCCGCGGCAAGGTGCTCCCGATTGGCGGTCTGAAGGAGAAGCTTATGGCGGCGCACCGTCACGGCATCCACGAAGCCATTCTGCCGAAGGATAATGAGAAGGACTTGCCTGACCTTCCTGAACTGATCCGGAAAGACATGAAGCTGAATTTCGTCGATTCAATGGACGAAGTACTCAAGATCGCTTTAGAGCGCGAGATCGTAGCATTGCCGTTGCCCGCTACTCCTGCCGTGGAAATCCCGGCGAGGGCTAGCGAGGAGAATCGGCCGCACTAGGATTTGAGCGGGGCCCGCGCCCCGCTCCGATATGTAAAATGGAAGCGGAGCATATCACAAGCGCCGCCGGCCCGGATCAGTTTCCGGCCGAGGCTTTGCCTGAGATTGCTTTCCTGGGCCGTAGTAATGTAGGCAAGAGTAGCCTGTTAAACTTCCTTGTAGGTAAGAAGGGTCTTGCCTTCACCAGTTCGAATCCCGGGTGCACGCAGTTGATCAATTTCTTCCGGGTGGAAGACCAACTGCACTTAGTAGACCTCCCTGGGTACGGATATGCTCGAGTACCCCTAGAGGTGAAAGGCCGCTGGCAACGCCTGATCGAATCGTATCTCCTCAATAGAAAGACGCTCAAATTGGCCGTTGTCCTGCTGGATTCCCGGAGAGGTTGGATGGATAAGGACCTGGAACTCAAGAATTGGCTCGAGTTCCATAATCGGCCATACTTGGTGGTGGCCACGAAAGTTGACAAACTGAACCAGAAAGAAGAATTCCGCGGCTTAGCAGCCATCCGCAAGGAAATTGTGAATGGCGAGTTGCTGCCGTTCTCGGTCGTTACAGGCCGGGGAGCGAGGGAAATTTGGCAAGCGATTTGGAAAACAACAAGCAAGAACCAGTAGCTGCGGCTACTACGCCGGAAGCGAAGCCCGAAAAGACGGCGGAAACCAAGCCCGCCGAAAAGCCGGAGCGTCGCGCCAACGAGGCCAAACCGGCCGAAGGCAAACAGGTCGACGGCAGACCCCCCGAAGCAAAGGCTCCGGAGACGAAGGCTGCACCTGCCGAGACGAAGACTGCAGTGGCCGAGAAGCCAGCCGACGCGAATCGGCCCGCCCCGGCGCAGGACGTCGATCCCGGTCAGGCTGCACGCAAGCGAGGGGCCCAACAATCCGGTAAAAACGGCACTACTACGCTTGATCTCGTCGAATTGAAAGACATGGCGATCTCCAAGCTGAACCAGGTCGCTAAGGACCTCGGTGTCACGGGCGTTGCCGGTCTCCGCAAACAGGAGTTGATCTTCAAAATCCTCCAAACACAGGCGGAGAAGAGCGGTCTGATTTTCTCGGAAGGCGTGCTCGAGTGTTTGCCGGACGGCTTCGGCTTCCTGCGCGCACCTGAGTACAACTATCTGCCGGGCCCCGACGACGTTTATGTCTCGCCATCACAGATCCGCCGCTTCGACCTGCGCACTGGCGATACCATCTCCGGCCAGATTCGCCCGCCTAAGGAAGGTGAGCGCTACTTCGCGCTCATCAAAGTCGACGCGATCAATTTTGAGCCGCCAGAAGAAGCCCGCAACAAGATCTTCTTCGACAACCTCACGCCGCTGTATCCGAACGAGCGGCTCAAGCTGGAAACGGCAAAGGATAACTATTCCGGCCGTGTGATGGATCTGTTGACGCCGATCGGGAAGGGACAGCGCGGTCTCATTGTTGCTCCGCCCCGCACCGGTAAGACGATGTTGCTCCAGAACATCGCGAACTCGATCACGCACAATCATCCGGAAGTTTCGCTCATCGTGCTGCTGATCGACGAGCGTCCCGAGGAAGTCACGGACATGCAGCGCTCCGTGCGCGGCGAGGTGATCAGCTCGACGTTCGACGAACCGGCAACGCGCCACGTTCAGGTCGCGGAAATGGTTATCGAAAAGGCCAAACGTCTCATCGAGCATAAGCGCGACGTTGTCATTCTGCTCGATTCCATCACTCGTCTGGCACGCGCGTACAACACTGTTGTGCCGCCATCGGGCAAAGTCCTTTCGGGCGGTGTCGATTCCAACGCACTGCAGCGTCCGAAGCGGTTCTTCGGCGCCGCGCGCAATATCGAGGAGGGCGGATCACTGACCATTGTCGCCACGGCCCTGATCGATACCGGTAGCCGTATGGACGACGTGATCTTCGAAGAATTCAAAGGCACCGGCAATATGGAAATCCACCTCGACCGCAAACTGGTCGATAAACGTGTGTTCCCGGCCATCGACATCAATAAGAGCGGTACGCGTAAGGAAGAGTTGCTCATGCCACGCGAGGAACTCAATCGCGTGTGGGTCTTACGCAAGGTTCTCAACCCGCTTTCGGCTGTGGAGTCGATGGAGTTGCTGCTCGACAAACTGGGCAAGACGCGGAGCAATGCCGAGTTCCTGGCCGCAATGTCAGGCTAAGCGAAGCTACATCGCAATATTTCAGAGAGGGCAAGCCACTTCGGTTTGCCCTCTTTGCATTTGCAGGCGTTCATTCCTGCCGCAACGCGGCTAAAGGGTCAACGTGCGCGGCTCGCCGCGCCGGCAGCCAGCAGGCAACCAGCCCGGCGCACGCAAGCAGTGCCGAAACGAGCAGGATCGACACCGGGTCGAACGGCTGCACGTTCCAGATCAGCTGCTCCAACAACCGCCCTGTGAACAGGCAACCAAGCAAACCCACTCCCACGCCAATCGCGAGCAGGAGGACTCCCTCACTCAGGATCAACTTCAACACGCTCGCGACAGTCGCCCCTAGAGCCATGCGCACGCCGATCTCCCGAGTGCGCCGCGCGACCGAATTCGCCATCACGCCGTAAATTCCTATCATCGCCAGGGTCAATCCAAGGGCCGCGAATACTCCGAACAGTAAAGCGTTGAACTGACGGCTTGCGAAGTAGGCTTCCGTGAGGCGGGTCTCGATCGTCTTAGTGTCCGCCAGGGGTTGATCTGGGTCGATCTCAGACAACTGGCTCCTCACCGACGGCAGGATGTTCATCGGGTCCCGCGCCGAGGTCCGCACGATGATACAGTCCGCCACTCCGGCGAGTGTATGCGGGATATATAGCTCGGGCATCTGCTCGCGAAGGCTGCCTGTCAAGGTGTCGCCGGCGATGCCGATCACTTCGAAATCCTGGGCAGGCAGCGAGAATGGCGGCTTGCTCAATCGCGGGATGGAGACCACGGCGCCAAGCGCTTCGCCCTTCGAAAGATATCGCTTTACGAATCGCTCGCTGACCAC
This sequence comes from uncultured Solibacteraceae bacterium, assembly GCA_964464925.1. GTDB lineage: Bacteria > Acidobacteriota > Terriglobia > Bryobacterales > Bryobacteraceae > CAYXLI01. Next base: position 139,878 of record CAYXLI010000012.1, read on the forward strand.
GGCTACCCGGCGCTTCGAGTTCAGATCGACCGCCGAAAGAAACCGGCCACGCACCAGCGGAATCCCGTACGTGTTCAGGTACCCGGTGCTGACGGAGTGGATGATGACGTTGCGCCCGTCCTGCTGAGCCGTGCCCGCGACCTGCACAGGAGCACCAAAGTTCCCAAACGGATGAAACCAGGTGTTCGTTGCTGCCGCAGTCACACCAGGAGTGCGCGAGAGCCGGTCCAGAAGGTCTTCCACGACCATGGCGCGGCGTTCGCTCTTCGGATAGCGCGCCGGTTCGAACGGGATCCGGAAGCTCAACAACCCGGCAGCTCTCACGCCGAGATCGACACTTTGGGCCGCAGCCATCGTCCTCAGCATCAGGCTTGCACTGACCATCAACACAACCGCGAGAGCCACTTCAATCACGACAAGGCCCCCACGCACCATTGATTGTCTTTTCCCTACGGACCCCCGCTCACCCTCTTTCAGTCCGCGGGCAAGGTCCGTTCGAGACGCGTGCCACGCCGGGAAGAGTCCGAAAAGCAGGGCCGTGCCCAGCGATGTCACGATAGAAAACCCGAGCACCGGCAGGTTAATCCGCGTATCGCTCTCATCGGGAATTGTAAAGGGGGGAACGAGCTTGAGAATGGCGTGCATGCCGACGTAGGCAAGAGCGATCCCCAAGATCCCGCCGCCGACTCCCATCACCAGGCTTTCCGTTAGCAGTTGCCGGATGAGCCGGCCTCTTCCTGCGCCCAGCGACGCTCGCACGGCGATCTCTTTCTCCCTTGCCATGCCGCGAGTGAGCAGCAGGCCCGAAACATTCGCGCACGCGATCAGGAGCAGGAGTCCTACGGCCGCAAAGAGCAACCAGAGAGATTCCCGAATCCCGCTAGGGAAGGTCTCCGCAAACGACAGCAAGCCAACCCGGAACTTCTCCGGAAACTGCGACGGATCGCGGCGGCGCAAGTCTTCGATAATCGGCCGGAGATCCGCCTCTGCCTGGGCTTCTGTCACTCCCGGTTTCAACCGGCCCAATAGATGGACGAAGCTGACCCCTTCCTCCTTTGTACCCCTTCGAAAATGCACCGGCAGGTACACGTCGGCACCGCGCCACATGAACCGAGGCGGCATAACGCCCACAACGGTTCGGACTTTCCCGTTCAGCAGCATGGTCTGGCCAACTATACCTGGGTCGCCGTTGAACTGCCTTTGCCAGAACTTGTAGCCGAGCACGCAGAGATCCGGGCCGGACGCCACATCGTCCGCTTTCGTAAAAATGCGGCCGGCGATGGCCGGCACTCCCATGATCTCCAGACCGTCAAAGGTCGTATGATTCCCGCGCAGCCGCTGCGGATCCGGTCTGCCGGTCCAGGCAATATCATCGATGGTCGACACCGTAACCCCACTGAAAATGGTGTTTTTCTCCGCGATATCGAGAAACTGGTCCACCGTGTACCCGGTCCGGTAGCCCCTTTGGCCAGGCTCCTGCACCCGCACCGACATGAGCGTGTCCACGTTTTTATACGGAAAAGGATCGAGGATGACGCCGTGCACCACACTAAAGATTGCCGTCGCGGCTCCTATGCCCAGCGCAATAGAAAGAATGGCGGTAAAGGTGAAGCTAGGGGCTCTGGCCATTTGCCGCAGAGCGTAACGGATGTCGGTGAGTGCGCGCATGCATCCTCCTCTCCACAAAGACGATCAGCCCGTCCGCAGGTCTCGGACAGACCTATTGATTTGAGACCACCAGGCGTTCCACCAACGGGAAACACAGTCTGATAGGATATGTGTACAAACTTACAGAAGATCGGGCGTAGTCTGCTAATTCGCTACAAACCCGCTTTGGCCGGAAGAAGTTTCGCGAAAGCCTTTGTTTTTGGGACAGTTGACATAACCAAAGCACGGGGTATTTCGTCATAATCTTTCTGAAGTCCTTTGTTGAACCCGAGTTGAAAGGCCTGAGGGAGACTTCTGCCCCGAAAGGTATCCGAAAGGTCCAGAAATGCAGTACCAGATGAGCGGAGCCTCGGCTGCTCCCAGCGCTACGCCTCAGCCCGCTGTTCCACCGAAGACTGCCTCTCCTGTCGCGCAACCGCCTAAGTCGCGTGGCTGGATCATCGTTCTGCTTGTCGCTGCGGCGGCGGGCTTGGCCTGGTGGCTGTGGCCGGCGAGCAAACAGCAAACCGCTGATTCGAAAGTGGCGGCGACCCGGACAGCGACCGTAACAAAGGGAGTTGTCGCCAGGACGCTGCGCGTCGCCGGAACGACCGGTGCGCAGACCTACGTCTCGCTGATCGCCCCGCAGTTGCACGGCTCGCGCGGAGGCGGCGGACGCGACGCCAAGGATTCTGGATCGACGCAGGCGAGTGCACCCGTGCAATCCAACGCGGGCCGGAGCGGCGGACCGAGCGCTTCCAGCAGCGCCTCCTTATCTGGAGCTACTGGAGACAGCTCGGGAACGGTGCAATCCAGCGCGGGGCAAAGCAGCAGCGGAATGTCCTCAGCGCTTCGCTCTGCAACATCGCGAGTCGGGAGCTCGAGCGGCTCATCGAGCAGCAGTTCCTCTTCATCGAGCGGGGCCTCCGCGTCCGCCGCGTCTTCCGGAACATCCGGCCTGGGTTCCACAGCCAGCGCTCTCGCCGGCACAGGCACCAGTGGCGGCGGTGGCGGCGGCGGGGATTTCAATCTTGTACTGCAGTCGGTCGCACCCGCTGGGTCGCACATCAAAAAGGGACAGGTAGTTGCCGAGTTCGACAGGCAGCTCATGCTGACCCGGCTTGACGACTACCGCGCTACGGTTGTCCAAAGCGAAGACAGCCTGAAGAAGATGAGGGCCGACCAGCACGTGCAGCGGAAAGCTCACGACCAGAAAATCGACAGCGCCAAGGCGCAGCTTGATAAGGCACAACTCGACATAAAGACAACCCCTGTACTCGGCCAAATGGACGCCGAACGGCTCAAACTAGCTCTGGAAGAAGCGCAGGCCAATTACAAGCAGGTCCAATCGGAGACCAAATTTTTCGAAGCAGGCCTTGTCGCGCAGTTACGATCCTCCGAACTCGACCTCCAGCAGTCGCGGGCCGAACTGAAGCGCGCCGAAAGCAACGCGGATCGAATGCTGCTGAAGGCTCCCATCGATGGCCTCGTCGTCATGCAGACCACCTTTCGGGGATCCGAGTTCGCGCAAATCCAGCAGGGTGACCAACTGTATCCGGGGCAGCTCTTTATGCAGATCGTTGACACGTCCTCGATGGTTATCAATGCTGTAGTCAATCAGGTGGACGTGGAAAAAATGCGGATCGGCGCGAAAGCCAGCGTTCGGTTCGACGCCTATCCCGATCTGCAACTCACTGCGCACGTCTATGGTATCGGAGCCATCACCAAACCCGGTGGCCAGCGAGCCAATTTCGTAAAAGAAGTGCCAGTCATGTTGAAGCTCGATACGATCGATCCCCGAGTGATTCCCGACCTGTCGGTCAGCGCGGATGTGGTGCTTGATTCGGAAGAGAATGCGCCTGCCGTCATACCGGCGGCTGCAATTTTCCAGGATCAGCCGAACACCCCAGCTTTCGTCTGGGTGCAGAACGGCGTCGAGTGGGAGAAGCGGAACGTGGAGCTCGGGCTCATGAACAACGTTGTGGTGGCGATCCGATCCGGCCTGAAGCCTGGCGAAGTGGTCGCCGTGGAGACGCCTCACGCGTCTGAGCCGCCGAAGAGCGGAAAGTCGGAAAGCTGACAAGGATTTTTGAATGTCGAAGGATGTAAAACCCAAACAGAGACTAGGGCAGACACCGGCCCAGCGCCGGCGCCGCATGATCATCTATGCGATTCTGCTGCTCGCATTAGGTGGGGGCGCTTACGCCGCATATCGGTATACGAATCAGGCAACGGTCGTCGAGGTTCCGGTTGCGAAGGTTCGCCGGGGTGAGTTCGTGATTGCGGTAAAGACCCGCGGCGAAATCAAGAGCGTAAACTCCCAGGTGATCATTGCCCCCCAGGCGCCGGATCTGCGCATCGTCCGCCTGGCAGAATCGGGCCGTCCCATTAAGAAGGGCGACGTAGTTGTGGAATTCGACGCCGCCCAGCAGGAGCAGACACTGCTTGAAAAGAACACTGGCGTACGCACCGTGGACAGCGAAGTGGTCCAGACCAAGGCATCTCACCGAATCGTGAACGAGCAGGACGGGATGAACCTCATGACTGCTCAGTTCAACTTGGAACGTACCAAGCTGGACGCAAGCAAGGCCGAGGTTGTCTCCGCGATTGAAGGCGCCAAGAGCCGCATCGACGTGGATATCTCTCAGGGCGAGCTCGGGCAGGTGAAAACGACAATGACTGCTCACAAGACCACGGAACAGGCGGATCTCGACCGTCTGCAGCAGAAAAAGGAAAAGGCCTTGCGCGACGTGGACCGCACAAGAGGCTACCTGTCTAAGATGGTGCTCCGGGCTCCCAACGACGGTATCGTAAACCTGCTGCCGAACTTCCGTGCCTCAGGTTCGTTCGGATCTGCCCCGCCGCCGTTCAAGGAAGGTGACCGCGCCTGGACCGGAGCGCCCATTGCCGAAATCCCTGACCTTTCCAATATGCGTATCGAACTCAAATTGGAAGAGGTGGACCGCGGGAAAATCCAACTGAATCAGAACATACACGTACGCGTCGACGCCATTGCGGATCGCGAGTTGAATGCGGAACTCGATTGGATCAGCCCCATTGCTGCCGTGATGTTTAAAGGCATGGGACTCTCTGAAAAGACGTTTCCGGCGCGTGGGACGCTGAAGACGCTCGATCCCAGGCTGCGTCCCGGCATGAGCGCCTCGGCTGAGATCGTCATCGAAAGCCAGCCGAATACGATTCTGATTCCAGTACGCGCCAGCTTCATAGACAAGGGAAAGCCGGCTGTGTACGTGCAGAAGGGGCCGGATTTTGAGATCCGGCATATCGAAGTCGGCAAACGGAACGACACCGACATGATCGTTCTCAAGGGCCTCAGGGAAGGCGAACTCGTCACTCTCGAGAACCCGATCGAAGCGGCCAAAAAGGCCAAGAAGTTATAGGTCCGTTACGAATGAAAAAGATTCTCTTTCGTCTGATTCTGCTAGGCATCGTCGTGGCTGCAGCCTGGGAAGGTTATCGCCTGTTCCAATCGATGCCTTCCCGGCAGGTACAGATCGCCACCACGAAGGTACGTAAGAACGACGTTATCGTTCGAAGTTATGCGCGTGGGGAACTCCGCGCCGTCCGTTCCACTACATTGATTGCGCCGAACCTTTTCGGCACTGTGCAGGTAACCAGGCTTGCACCGCTCGGCAGCTTCGCGAGGGAAAAAGATCTCATCGTCGAGTTCGACGATTCCGAGGTGAATTCGCGTCTCGAAGAGAAGCAGTTGGAGATCGATCAAATAGACGAGCAGATCAAGAAGGCCGAAGCTGATCTGAACATTCGAAATAATCAGGACCAGGTCGATCTGCTCCGGGCTCGCTTCGCGGTGCGCCGCGCGGAACTCGAGGTGAAGCGAAACGAACTGCTGGCTGATATCGATCGCAAAAAGAACATCCTCAATCTGGACGAATCCAAGCGCCGGCTGCAACAGCTCGAGAGCGATATTAAATCGCGTCTCGAACAGGCCCGGGCGGAACTCGCCGTTCTCCAGGAGCGGAAGAACAAGTCCGTCATGGAGTTGACGCGGGAAAAGCAACGCCTGCAGCAGGTAAAACTGTTGACCCCCATGAGCGGTCTTGTGGCCATCCGGCAGAACCGTCAAAGTGGCTTCTTCTTTCCCGGCATGCAGATCCCGGATATTCGCGAGGGCGACCAGGTGCAGCCCGGCATGCCGATCGCTGACGTGCTGGATTTGTCCGAACTGGAGATTGTCGCAAAGGTCGGCGAAATCGACCGCGCCAACCTGGTTGAAGGACAAGACGTCGTCATCAAACTCGATGCGCTTGGCAACAAGTCGTTCCACGGAAAGATCAAGAGTATGAGCGGTACAGCTTCGGCCAACATTTTCTCCGGCGACCCTGGCAAGAAGTTCGACGTTCTGTTCTCGGTCGACATGAGGGAACTGCTCACCGGGTTGAATGCAAAGCCTGAGCAGGTTGCGCGGGTGCTCGCCACTGCCGAGGCGAACCGGAGAAAGCCCGCTGCGCCTTCGATGGCGGGCGGAATGATGCCGGGTGGCGCCAATTTAGTGGCGGCAGGGGGGCCTCCTGCCGGTGGTATGGCGGTTGCGCCCGTGGCTCCTAACGCTTCCGGGCCAAATGCCGGCCCACGGCAGATGATCGCGATGGGTGGGCTTGGTGGACCCGCTGGCGCTCCGGTCGCGACGAGCATGACGCCTGAACAGCAACAGAAGGTTCGGGAAGCCGCTCAGAAGCTGCTCGGCGGAAAAAATCCTGCACAGTTGACCGCCGAGGAGCGCCAGAAGCTCAACACTGAGATGCAGAAGGCAATGCGCGACATCATGGCGAGCGCTCCAAAGCCTGGTGCGGCACAGACTACGGCGCGCCCTGCGGTTGCGCCAAGTGGGGCTCCCATGGCCATGATGATGCCGATGGCGGCCGGCCAGTTCAGCCAAAGAGAGATGGAGAATGCGAAACTGCCTCCACCCGTTGAAGAGGACAGCCAGCTTGACGTGCTGCTCCGTCCTGGCCTTCTGGCCGACGTGGAGATCATCCTGGAAAAGATTCCAAGCGCGATCAATATCCCCGCGCAGGCAATCTTTGAGAAGGACGGCAAACAGATCGTTTACGTCCGCAAAGGGACGATCTGGGAGGAGCGCGCGGTGAAGCCGCTGAAACGGACCGAATCGCTGATAGTGATCTCGTCGGGCCTGCAGGGTGGCGAAACGATCGCGATGTCTGACCCCAACGCCAAACCCGGCGATAAGAAGAAGGATAAGGACAAACCTGCCGGCGGTGCAGGTCCGATGGGCGGTATGCCTGCCGGTAACAAGGGAGGCAACTGATGCAATTCCTGTCTGGGATTCTACCTGAATTGAAGATGGGGCTGCAGAGCCTCTTCGTTCACAAACTGCGTAGCTTGCTGACCATGTTGGGCATGATTTTCGGCGTCGGCGCTGTGGTGGCTATGCTCTCGATTACCTCCGGCGCGCAGAAGGAGATGATGAGCTACATCGATCTGCTCGGCGTGAACAACATCATCATCGAGGCGAAGGAAGCCGCCGACCGAAATGAGTTGCAGGCACGACGGGCCATCTCTCCAGGACTCACTTTCCGCGATTATCGTGCGATTGCCGAAAACGTACAAGGCATTGAAGCCTCTACTCCGCGCAAGCGTTTCAAACCACAGAAGGTTCTGCCAAAGACCGCGCTGGAGCAGCCGACGCTGATCGGCGTAACCTCGGATTATCTGAAAATCAACAGCCTGAAACTCGTGGAAGGCCGGTTTTTCACAGAAGATGAGGACTTGAAGTCATCGCCTGTGTGTGTGCTTGGCGAATCGTCGAAGGTGAACCTTCTCGGTTACGATCCTGCCGTCGGGAAGTACGTAAAGATTAACGATACGTGGCTGCAGGTGATCGGCGTTCTCGCCCAACAGGCCGGTGCCGACGCCGACGTAGAAGGTGTGGAAGTCGTTAACAGGAACAATCTCGTCATCGCACCTCTGAACACGGTCATGCGCCGGTTTGAGGATAACAACAGCTACCTGAAAGACGAGATTGACGGGATTTACATCAAGGTCAACAAGAACGTAGATTCCATCGATACAGCGAACGTAGTTACCGCGATCCTGACTGCCACGCACAAGGACGCCGGCGACTTCAATGTGACCGTTCCAGCAGGACTGCTCGAGCAGCGCCGGCGCACACAGTTCATCTTCAGTGTTGTCATGATCTGTATCGCCGGCATCTCCCTCCTGGTGGGCGGTATCGGCATCATGAACATTATGCTCGCCACCGTGTTGGAACGTACACGCGAAATTGGTATTCGCCGCGCAATTGGTGCGCGCCAGGCGGACATCATACGTCAGTTTCTGACGGAGGCAGTTCTTATCTCGATCATTGGTGGCTTGATCGGGATTCTGTTTGGCTACTCGCTGTCCAAGATCATTGCGGCTGCGGCGGGCTGGTCGACAGATGTCACGACAGCGTCGATCGCGGTGGCGTTTGGTGTATCGGTGGGCATCGGTTTGCTGTTCGGGATCTATCCCGCGGTGCAGGCCGCCAAGCTGGATCCCATCGAGGCGATTCGGTACGAATAACGGGTGTAGGAAAATGAAAAGGCTCTTCTTCCTCTTGACAGGTTTGTTGTACGCAGCCGGCGCGAATGCCGAACAGTTGGTCAACACCAAAACTCCACTATTTCCAACCAAATCTTATTTCCAGCGCATGTTGGAACCCATTCCGTCGCGTGTCGACCTCAGGCCGCCGGTGAAGCTGAAGGATTACGTCGCAGACGGAAAGCTGGAGCTGTCGCTGCGGGCGTTTCTCGATTTGGTGATGGCGAACAACACCGATATCGAGATCCAGCGCCTTTCGGTGGAGACATATCGGAATCAGATTGTGCGCGCTACCGGAATCTTCGATCCACTGCTATTCGCCAGCTTCAGCACAACGCGCACACAGGCGCCCGCGAATGATGCGCTCGCTGGCGCTGCCGCCCTGAACTCATTGAGTCAACCCACCTTATTTCGTTTCTCGCAGTTGACACCAACCGGAGCTACTTACAACGCCTCATTCACTGCGGCGAAGAGTTCCACCAATAGCGCGTTCGCTCTGTTCAACCCCTCACTGAATGCTGGTCTGAATGTGAATTTCGCGCAGCCGCTGCTTCGTGGCCGTGGTAGTTTCGTGACGAAGTTGCCGATCACCATCGCCAAGAGCCGCCTTCGGGCTGCCGAATACGGTGTTGAGGATCAAGTCCTTCAGTTAGTAGTGGCGGCTGACACCGCTTATTGGGATGTTGTGCAGGCGAGAGAAAGCGTTCGCGTTCAGGAGCAGGCGCTAGCACTTGCGGATCAGTCGCTGAAACGCTCTCAACGGGAACTCGAACTCGGCGCCATCTCGCCGCTGGATATCTATCAGCCCCAAGCGGTATACGCGAACGCGGAAATTCAGCTCACGCAGGCTCGTTTCCGGCTGGCACAGGTGGAAGACGCACTACGCCGGCAGATCGGCGTGGACCTCGATCCGGAAGTCCGTAAACTGCCGATCGTATTAACCGAGAGCATCGCCCCTCCCGCAGAGACTCCTATGGATAAGGAGGCGCTGGTAGACAAGGCGATGCAGATGCGCCCCGACCTCAAGTCCGCACGCCAGAATATCGACGCTGATGAGTTGAATCTTCGCCTGACCAAGGACGCTCTGCGACCGAACCTGTCCCTCACCGGGCAATACGGCGCCTCCGGTCGCGGCGGGCCCTTCACCCGCAGAAGCAACATCTTTAACGGAGATGGCACCACCAACACGATCGTCAGCGTAATTCCAGGTGGGTTTAACGACGCGCTCGATCAATTGTTCGGCTTCGGTTATCCGGTTTATGGCTTCGGTCTTACTCTGAACTTGCCGATCCGCGATCGTCGCGCCGCGGCCGATTATTCGGACGCTGTCGTGAATAGACGCCTGGATGCTCTCAAGGTACGGACTACGGAACAGACCGTGCGCCTGAATGTACTCAACGCCATCAGCCAGGTCGAGAACACAAAGGCTGGCGTGGACCTCGCAAAGGTCGCACTCGACCTCGCGCAGAAGCGCGCCGATGCCGAGCAGAAGAAATACGACCTCGGGACAACCACCATCTTCTTCCTGCTCGATGCACAAACGTCGTTGACCCAATCCCAGTCGAATCTCGTGAATCAGTCGGTTAACTACCGGAAAGCCCTCACGAACCTCCAACGCTTTACCGGTGAACTGCTGACTGAGCGCGGCATCGCCATTAAGTAAAGCGGACGATTCATGGGCCGCATCCGCATTCTCTCCGACACCGTTGCGAATAAGATCGCTGCCGGAGAGGTCGTGGAGCGCCCGGCATCGGTGGTCAAGGAGATGCTGGAGAACTCTCTTGACGCCGGTGCGAACGACATCCGCATCGAAATTGAAAATGGTGGCAGGCGCCTTATCCGCATCACGGACAATGGCTGCGGTATGCTGCGCGATGACGCTCTCCTCGCTTTCGAGCGTCACGCCACGTCAAAGCTAAGCGACGTAAAGGATCTCGAATCCATCGCGACCCTCGGATTTCGCGGCGAAGCGCTTCCATCGATTGCGTCCGTTTCGCGCTTGCTCCTGGAGACTCGTGCGAAAGAAGAGACTACCGGGACAACAGTTGAGATCGCGGGCGGCAAGCTTCTTCGATGCGATGAGTCCGCACTGGCTTCGGGGACAGTGATCACGGTTCGGGATCTGTTCTTTAACGTGCCCGCGCGCCGCAAGTTCCTCCGCTCGGAACAGACGGAGCTCGCGCACATCGCCTCTCTGGTCACGCACTACAGCCTCGCCCACCCCGACAAGAGCTTCGCCCTGCACAACGGTACGTCGGAACTGCTCAATGTCACGCCCGTCCAGCATATGCGTGACCGCGTCTATCAGGTCTTCGGCAGCAACACGCTGGAGGATCTGGTCGACCTCGGTTACCATGAGCGTGAGCTGTTGATTGCCGTCTCACCGGAGGAGCCAGATCCTGAATCGCGTGCCTTTGCGCTTCGCGGGTTTGTTTCGCGTCCGCAGGTGCAGAAATCGAATCGGAACTCGATTTTCCTGTTCGTGAATGGCCGCCTCATCCGGGACAAGCTGCTGCTGCACTCTCTCTCCGCGGCGTACCACAATCTCATTCCCCCGGCATCCTATCCATTCGCTCTGCTATTCCTCGATTGTGATTGCGAAGAGGTGGATGTGAATGTGCATCCTTCCAAGACTGAAGTGCGCTTCCGCCACGGTTCTTTCGTTCACGATTTCGTGCGCGATGCAATCCGCGGCGTGCTCATGACCAATCGCCCGGCCTCCGTGCTGCCGCCTTCGGTGACGCCGCAACCGGCTGCGGGCATGCCGTACTCGGAGTTCAGCCAGCGCATCGAAAACTTTGTCGTGAACGAGACGATCGCTCAGGAGCCGCAAGAACTTTCCGGGATTACCCTTCGGCCGGATTCCGCGCCACCCCGTCGATTTGATTTCGGTGATACGCAATTGCCGGTTACTTCCACAATGGCGCCGCTAGCCGCCGCTCCGGCACATGGCGGATTCCCGTCGGAATGGGCGCAGGAGTCTGCAGCAAGTTTGCACACGCTGCGCGATCTCCGCCCCATCGGCCAACTTCATGAGAGCTTCATTATCGCCGCGGGCCGCGATGGTTTATGGATTGTTGATCAGCACGTCGCGCATGAGCGCATTCTATTTGAAAAAGTTCTCCGGGAACGCGCGGCAGGGCGGGTCGAAATGCAACAGTTGCTGATGCCGCTTCTGCTTGAACTCACAACGCCACAACAGCTCCAATATGCCCGCATTGCGGATGAACTGAACGCAACGGGCTTTGAAACCGAACCGTTCGGCAACCGCACCGTCGCAGTCAAGGCTGCGCCCGCCAAGGTAGGACCTGCCGACGTCGAGCGCCTGATTTTCGAAATCCTGGAGATCGCCGAGGGTGAGTTACGCAGCCGTTCGCTCGAAGACATCCGGCGCGAGATAGCGGCCTCCGTAGCGTGCCGCGCAGCCATCAAGATCAACATGCGGTTGGATCAAACGAAGATGGAATGGCTGCTGAATACTCTAGCTGAGTGCGAATATCCCATGAGCTGTCCCCATGGCCGGCCGATCGCTCTCCGCTACGCGACTAAGGATATCCTCAAGGGCTTTCATAGGATTTAAGTTTCCTTGCCGGATGCGGGAGGTATACCGTCGCGCCGCTTCGCTGTATTCCGAAGGTCGAAGGCCCGGCTTTCGGTGGAATGTCGGCTGAACCTCCAGCAGTTATCGATTGCTGGCGGGCGGCACAACGTGATTCATGCGAGCGTAGACCACCATCTGCCCGTAATGGTCAAACGAATGCCATGCGGCAATATTCGCAAGCGCCAGCTTTGACATCTTTCCGGATTGCGCAAATGGATTATTCGCCATACTCATCAGGTTGTCTGCCGTAAGTGTCTGAACAGCTTTGTGGCCGTATGCGAAGGCGTCCTTGAGATACTTCACGATCTCGTTCTTCGTCTTCAGATCCGGTCCATTTTCGGCTTTATCCGTCGTGGAGGGACTCTTTTCGCCCACAATGGCCGACGACACCATGTAAATCACGTAGGCAACGTGTCTGGCCTGCTGGCCGAACGTCCGAACGTCCCTGAACTCTCCGCTGGTAGGCGCAAAATTGAACTTGTCCGCCGGCATTGCCTCCACCAGTGCAACAATATCCCGCTCAGCGGCACGGATGCTGGAGTCAAGAACATTCGCGGGCGTAGCCTGCGGCTGGTCGGCGGCAAACACGGCTGCGCTCATCATCAGAGCAAAGCAGATCAGCTTCATCGAATCTCTCCCAAGGCACGATCTAGGATCTCGAGATCGTTTTCGTTGTTATACAAGTGTACCGATACACGGAGATTCCCGTGTCGCGAGGATACCAGGATTCGCTCTTGCTTCAGACGGGCAGCCAGCTCACTCGTTTGCAAATTGTCGAATCGGGCCGCCAGAATGTGCGACCTGGGATACAATACCTGTCCGCCGTGTTGCTCCAGAATCCGGGCGGCGATGTCGGACAGCCCCATCACCCTGCGCTCAATCTCCGCAGTGCCGATCTGCAACAGAAATTCCAGCGTGGCGCCCATCGCGTAGACCGCCGGAAAATCAAGCATCGCGCCTTCATACTTCTCCGCGCTTTCTTTGAACTCCGGTGCGCCATGGTTCAACTCGTTCACGTTCCGCCAGCCCTTATCACTGCGCCAGCCAACGACTGTTGGCTTCAGCCACGGCCTTACCGACGGACTCACATAGACGAACCCTGCACCTGTCGGGCACAACAGCCACTTGTAGCCGTGCACCGATAGGACATCAGGCTGAATCGACTGCACGTCGAACTCGATCGCTCCCATGCTCTGCGTCCCGTCCAGATACCAGAGCACACCCCGCTCACGCAGAAACCTCCCGACATCTTCCAAGGGCGGACGGAATCCGGTCGAGTAATTCGCTGTGCTCATCAGAACTGCGCGAGTGCCGTGAGACACGGTCTCATAAAACCGGTCCCAGGGTACCTCGACAAAATCCAGCCTGCGCGCCTGCGGACCATAGAGATTGTTTGGGAACTCGCCTTCCAACACAACGACCCTGTCGCCATCCCGCCAGTCGATACCTTCCAGAAACAGGGTCAAACCGGCAGACGCGTGTGGCACAAACGCGATGTCGTCAGGCGTGCAGCGGATCAAACGGGCAACCAGTCCGCGCACCCGGTCGGCGTCATCGAACCAGTTCAGAAAGTCGGCGCAGGCAAGCTCATCACGATGATGAAAATGCTGAGTGACTGCTTGCACCGCACAACGGGGCAACTGCCCAAAGGTTGCGGTATTCAGGAATGTCCACTGCTTGAGAGCGGGGAACTCCTCACGAACTTTCCGCCAGTCGGCAGCCATCAGAGCCGTTCGCGCAAGTAGTTGATCACTTCATCGAGCGCAACATCCACCGACTGCTTGGTGCGGCGTTCCACCACTTCCGCCATGCCCGTGGCCAGCTTCTTGCCTACGTTTACGCGATATGGAATTCCGATCAGGTCCGCATCTTTGAACTTTACGCCAGGCCGCTCGTCGCGATCGTCCATCACAACGTCCACGCCTGACGCAAGCAGCCCCTTGTAGATCCGTTCCGCCGCTTCCCTCTGCCCGGCATCGCCGATGTTTACTGGCGTCACCACTACCTGGAATGGAGCGATGGACGCCGGCAGAGACATCCCGTCCTTGTCGTGATACAGCTCAATCGCCGCACTAAGAATCCGCTCGATGCCGATCCCGTAAGAGCCCATGATGACCGTCACTTCCTTGCCGGATTCATCCAGCACGCGCAGTCCCATGGCTTCCGAATACTTATAGCCGAGCTTGAAGATGTGCCCGATCTCGACCGTCTTTTGGATCTGCAGCGGATCGCCCGATTCCAGGCTCGTATCGCCTGCCCCCACTTGACGCAAATCATGGAACTTGGCCTGAAAATCCTTTCCAGGAGTGACGTTCTTCAGGTGGTAGTCGTCCTTATTCGCGCCGCAGATCATATTCTTGCGGCCCTGCAGAGCCAGGTCCGCCAGCACCGGCATATTCTTCACGCCGATCGGTCCCAGCGATCCCGGATCCGCTCCGAACCACTGCCGGATTTCTTCCGGATGCGCTGGACGTACTTCGGTCGCTTTGGCGACGGACGAGAACTTCGTCTCACTCAATTGATGATCGCCGCGTAAAAGAACCAGGTACGGCTTTTCATCCGCCACCATGATCAGGCTCTTCATCTGGGACGTTTCCGGCAAGCCTGTGAAGGCAGCGATTTCAGCGATTGTCTTCTGCCCCGGGGTATGGAACTCTTCCGGATTCAGGTCGCCTTCCGGATCGGGCAGCGAAGGCGCCACCGGCCTTGACACGGCCTTCTCCAGATTCGCCGCATAGCCTGTCTTCTCACACGTCACCACAAAGTCTTCGCCCGCGTCTGACGCAACCATGAACTCGTGCGACTGGCTTCCGCCCATCGCCCCCGAGTGCGCCTCCACGGCGATATACTTCAAACCGCAACGATCGAAAATCCTGCAATACGCCTGCCGGTGCTTCTCGTACGACGCATCCAGTCCCTCCGGGCCCAGGTCGAACGAGTACGAATCCTTCATGATGAACTGCCGGACGCGCAGCAGTCCCGACTTCGGTCGCGGCTCATCGCGGAACTTGGTCTGGATCTGATACCAGAGCTGCGGCAATTGCTTGTAGCTACGCAGCTCGCCGCGCGCGATGAACGTCATCACCTCTTCGTGCGTCATTCCCAGACACAGGTCGCGCCCGAACCGGTCCTTCAGGCGGAACATGTTGTCGCCCATCACGTCCCAGCGCCCCGATTCCTGCCAAACCTCTGCGGGATTCAGTGCCGGCAGCAGCATCTCTTGGGCGCCGATCCCGTCCATCTCTTCGCGCACAATCTTCTGGATTTTCAGCAGCGAACGCTGAGCCAGGAACAGATAGTTGTAGACTCCGGCGGCAAGCTGGCGGATGTACCCGCCTCGCAGCAACAACTGGTGGCTGACGACCTCAGCCTCGGCGGGGTTCTCCCGCAGGGTCGGAATGAAGAGCTTACTCCAAAGCATGATTCGGTTTTCGATGCGAGTGAGGAAGTGCTCGCCGCACTCACGGGGAAGCCCAATTGTAGCATGCTAAAATTGCATTATTCCCCAATGAAAATTGCCCTTGCCGCCGACCATGCAGGATTTCCCCTCAAGGAGGAACTGCGCGAAAGGCTTGAGCGCCAAGGGTATGCTGTAGAGGATTTCGGTACTCATAATGTCGAATCCACCGACTATCCGGATTACGCGGCGGCAGTCGGACGCAGCGTCTCGGCCGGTCGTGCGGACCGCGGAATTCTCGTGTGTACAACCGGCGTTGGAATGGCCATTGCCGCCAACAAAATTCCAGGTGTGCGCGCGGCTCTGGCGGTGAACGATGAGGAAGTGCGCCTCACCCGGGAACATAACGACGCCAACGTGTTGACGATATCCGCGCGCTACACGCCTCCGGAACAGGCCAGCCGGTTCGTTGAGACTTTTCTGACCACCGCGTTCAGCGAAGGGCCAAGGCACGCGAGGCGCATTGCCAAAATTGCGGAGCTAGAGGAGAAAGCAGTTCAATCATGACGGAACAGGAACGATTGTCCCGGTCCCTGGCGCAAGTGGATCCGGAAGTCTATGACGCAGTGCGCCACGAGTTGGAAAGGCAGGATTCACGCCTCGAACTGATCGCGAGCGAAAACTTCACCTCTGAAGCCGTACTCGAAGCGACCGGCAGCGTATTCACCAACAAATACGCCGAAGGCTACCCCGGCAAACGCTACTACGGAGGATGCGAATTCGCCGACGTCGTGGAGAACCTGGCGCGCGACCGCGCCAAGCAACTCTTCAAAGCCGAGTACGCAAATGTCCAGCCGCACTCCGGTTCATCGGCCAATCAGGCGGCCTATGCGGCCGTGCTGCAGCCCGGCGACACCATTCTTGGTATGAACCTCGCGCACGGCGGGCACCTCACGCACGGCCATCCCCTGAATTTCTCCGGCAAGACTTACAAAGTCGTTGCGTACGGTGTTCGCAAGGACGACGAACTGATCGATTATGACGAGGTTCAACGCCTGGCCGAAGAGCACAAGCCGAAAATGATCGTGACGGGTGCCAGCGCTTATCCGCGCGTTTTCGACTTTGCCCGCTTCCGCCAGATTGCGGATTCCGTCGGTGCACTCCTGCTTTTTGACATGGCCCATTATTCCGGCCTCATCGCCGCCGGTGTTTGGCCGAACCCATGCGAATTTGCCGATATCGTCACTTCCACCACGCACAAAACACTGCGCGGACCCCGCTCCGGCATCATCCTGGCGCGCGAGAAGTACGGAGCCGCGATCGATAAGGTAGTGTTCCCCGGGTTCCAGGGCGGCCCGCTGGTGCACGTCATGGCAGCCAAGGCCGTCTGTCTGAAGGAAGCGATGACTCCGGAGTTTGCCGACTATCAGAAGCAGGTGATCGCGAACGCGAAAGCGATGGCGGCAAAGCTCGTCGAAGAAGGATTGCGCGTCGTCTCCGGAGGTACGGATTCACACCTCCTCCTGGTCGACGTCTTTGCCAAAGGTGTACGGGGCAAAGAGGCCGAAAAGGCGCTCGACGAAGCCCATATCACGGTCAACAAGAACGGCATACCGTTCGACGTGAACCCGCCCATGAATCCGAGCGGAATCCGGCTGGGCAGCCCCGCCGTCACCACTCGTGGATTCCGGGAAGCGGATATGCGCGAGGTCGCTTCGTGCATTGCGCAAGTGGTGCGCGACGTCGCTTCGGAAGAAAACCTCGGCGGCGTTCGCCGGCGAGTCAAAGCTTTGACCGACAAGTATCCGCTTTATAGCTGGAAGTTCCATCCGGTCGGCGCCTAAGCTCGCGCTCTTACGATGCCCCTGCGGATCGCAATCGATGTCCGGCATATCAAAGATTTCGGCATCGGCACGTACATCCGCAATCTCTTGCTCGCGTTGGCGGAAGTCGATTCCGCCAACGAGTATTTCCTGACGGCTCTGGAGGAAACCAAGCACGAGTTTGCCGCCCTTCCTCCTAATTTCCATACCCAGGTTTATCCGCGTTCGGACCTTGAGCGTCTGGATAATATCGCCTATCCGGTATATCTGAAGAAACTCTCTCCCGATCTCACCCACATCCCCCTTGCTCGCGTACCGCTGTTGATGCCCAAGCCATATGTCGTCACCATTCATGACATGAGCAGTCTGCTATTCAGTGACGCAAAGGGCCTTCGGGAAGATTGGCGGATGTTCCGCTTTCGCCGTGCCCTTCAGAGTGCCGCCTGCGTCATCGCGGTCTCCGCGGCTACCCGGCGGGATGTGGAGAACGTCATGGGCATTTCGTCTAAGCGAATCCGCCAGGTATATAGTGCGCCAGATCCCAAGTTCCTCGATCAGCAGGCCCCCGCGGCTGCTCGCGTCGGCGGACCCAATGCGTGGGAGAAGGAGCAGCGCCGCATGCTCGAGCGCTACAACATCAGCTATCCGTTCATCCTCTACGCTGGCAGAATTCGTCCGCACAAGAATCTCCCGCGGCTGATTGAGGCATTCGCCGTTGTCCGCGGGGAACTCGAGCATCACCCCGCCTACGCGGACCTCCGCCTCATCATCATCGGAGACGAGATCAGCAAGCATCCCGAGGTACGGCGCTCGGTCATTCAATCGCGGGTGGAAAACTCCGTACGCTTCCTTGGCTTCGTCCCGTTCGATACCTTGAAGCTTTTTTACTCTGCGGCCTCTGCTTTTGTCTTCCCATCCCTCTATGAAGGCTTCGGTCTGCCGCCTCTCGAAGCCATGGCGACGGGCACGCCGGTGGTCTGTTCTAACGTCAGTTCACTGCCCGAAGTGGTGGCGGACGCGGCCATGATCGTGAATCCCGAGAACGTTTTCGACATGGCTCGCGGTATTCGGGAGGTCCTCCTGGACGAGAGTACGCGCCAAAGGCTGATTGCGGGTGGGTACGAGCGGGTCCGTCAATTCAGTTGGCGACGCACTGCGGAACAGGTATTACACATCTATTCCGAAGTTGCGTCCAGAACCACCTAGCCCCAATCTCGTTCCGGTGCGACCAGGTAGACGCGCGCCCGGACCACATGGGCCATTTCTTTGTCTTCCAGAGAAACCTTCTGCCAGGCCGACGGCAGCGTGAGCGCATCCTCGGTTGCCACATAAATCACCTTTTCGCTTCCTCGCCTCACCCTCCTTACCAGCCCATGCTGCCCCGCCTTAATCAGATACAATCCCGTAGGCTCAGTCTGTTCGCGCGCTCTTCTGGATTGATCCAGCAAGCCGTAATCCCCGTTTTGAATTGCCGGGGCCATGCGGGCATCTCTCCCAATCCTGCAGATAATCGGTGCGGAAAATGACGCAATTTTATTCCGATTGATGAGGAACCTCTGGCTTCCTTCAACTCGTGATGGCCATGGCGATTCGGGCCCGACTGGATCGGCAAGCATCGGAATGTAACAGGACTCATAATATTCAGGGCTCTCCAGATCGGTATGTTTACTCATCTCCTGAACTCGCAAAAAATCTATCAGAGAAATCCTAAGATGTACCAGAATCTGATCACCTAGTTCGGGGGATAGAGCTCGTACTCCCTTCAAGACATTGTGGATATGCGGCTGCGACACCCCGACCATTCTGGCCAGTCCTCTCTCGGTAAGTTCGCCATTCCGGACGCGCAATTTCAGGTAGTCGAGCAGCCGGCCCTGAAGCTCCGCAAAGGTTAGCATCATGAAAAAAGCTATTTCTGTGTGATATAGACCCTGCGACTTCGCTCGGTGCCGGGTAGATTTTACCCGTCGGTGAAAACCGTGCGAATGTCCCAGAGCTCTTCCATTTTACTTCTGTTTGTGTAATTTACATGCCGGCCGGAATCTTTTTATAAACTATCCAGAAAATTCTGTATTCGGGAGCGTTGACAAAACTCGGTGCCGGGCTAGCATTGAGCCATAAGGATAGCGAGGCTGCAGGATGCAGACCTCGCTCCACATAAAAGGAAACAGATAAAAATGGAATGGACTCGATCTGAAACTCTGGCGCTCGCCGCCAGTCACTGCACGTATTGCCATGGATTGGGAATACGTGCGAGCCGCGGGAACACAACAGTTCCCTGCAACTGCGTATTTAGGACAATCTTTCGAATTTGCCACAGGAAATTTCGCGAGTGCGCGGCCCCCGAGCGCGCTCTCCAGAACGTGACTCTGGAGTTTATGCCCGGAAAGGACCGCCGTCTCACCTACGGCCGCAAGGCAGAGGAATACGTAGCTGATTTTTGTGCGGTTAGCAAGCGCAACCTTACCTCTGCCGAAGCGCAACTCTTCCGCTTCCACTTCCTCATGGGGGCCGATTGGCGTATGTGCTGCAAAAGATTGGGCCTGGACCGCGGCAGCTTCTTCCACGCCGTGTACCGGATCGAGCAAAAGCTAGGGCGTATCTATCGCGAACTCGAACCTTATGGGCTTTTCCCGGTCGACGAATATTTTTCTGCGGTCGGCCGTGATGTTCGTCCAAGGACAAACATCGAAGGTGTCTTCTCCCCCGTTCGTCCAGACGTTCCTACCAAAAAAGCGGCCTGAGTTTTCATTCTTGACAGGCACGCGGTTCCGGCAAGCGTGCCTGTCACTGCTCGAAGTAATAGATAGGTAATCCACTCGCAGCCTCGTGAAATCCCTAGGGCGGCTGCTGGCGAACTTCCCTTTAGACCTTTGCTTTTCGCACGGTAAAGTGTAAGTTGGTGAGAACGGATTATAATGATTCAGTCCCCGAGGAGTTATTTCATTCTGCTGGCGGAAGATAATCCGGGAGACGTGTACCTGGTAAAGGAAGCGCTTCGGGAACATGGGTTAGAGTTCAATCTGCATGTCATCGACGATGGTGAGATCGCCTGCAATTTCATCGATGCTGTTGCGGCTGATCCTGCCACTCCGGCACCCGATCTCGTTCTCTTGGATGTAAACCTCCCCAAGCGTGTAGGTCACGACGTTCTGGATCGAATGAGAAGTTCTCCGAGACTCCAAAACGTGCCGGTAATCTTACTTACCTCGTCGGAAAGTCCCAGAGACAAGGATAGGGCTGAATCTCTCGGCGCAAACGCCTACTTTCATAAATCGACCACATTGGATGAGTTCATGGAACTGGGCCGGGTAGCGAAAAGCTTACTGGCCGCCCCCGATGCCTAGTCAGGCAGTCCGCCCACCGAATCGTCGCGCCGCCGGCTGAGGAAAACGAACCGGTCATGGTGTTAAATAGAGAGCGATGACGACGAGACAACTCGGAAACAGTGACATGCAAATTACGCCTATCGGCATCGGCGCGTGGGCGATGGGCGGTGGTGGATGGGCGTTCGCCTGGGGTCCTCAAGACGATACCGAGTCGACCGGAGCGATTCACTCGGCCCTCGACAAGGGGCTGAATTGGATCGATACAGCCGCAGTATACGGCCTTGGCCATTCCGAAGAGGTCGTGGGCCGTGCGCTCAAAGGCCGCTCGAACAAGCCCTACATTTTCACCAAGTGTGCGCGCAACTGGCATGAGAACCGCCAGATCTTCAAATCATTGAAGCGCGATGATATCCGCAAAGAATGCGAAAACAGCTTGCGCCGCCTTCAGGTCGATGTCATCGATCTTTACCAGATCCACTGGCCTGAGCCGGACGAAGATATCGAAGAGGGTTGGGCGACGTTGGCTGACTTGAAGGCGGAAGGCAAGGTCCGCTACATCGGCGTATCCAATTTCAGCGTGGACCAGATGAAGCGCGCGCAGAAGATCGCGCCCATCACGTCGCTGCAGCCGCCGTACTCGATTCTTTCTCCCGAAATCGAACAGACCGCGCTGCCGTACGCGCAGCACAACAACATCGGCGTTCTGGTCTATTCGCCCATGAAGTCCGGCCTTCTCACGGGTAAGATGACCCGCGAGCGCATTGCCTCTCTCCCTAATGACGATTTCCGGAAGAACCGGCCCGATTTCCAGGAGCCGCTGCTCACGCGTAACCTGGAGCTTGTAGACCTGCTCCGAGAAATCGGCGAACGCCACGGCCGCACGCCGGGTGAAGTTGCAATCGCCTGGACACTGCGTCACCCCGCCGTCACCGCTGCCATCGTGGGCATGCGCTCCGCGTCCCAAGTAGAAGGCGTCATCGGAGCCGCGGAATTCCGTCTCACACCCAAAGAGATCGCGGAAATCGATGCGTTCCGCGCGAGCCGATTAGCCACTGCCTAGCTGCTAGCGAAACAATCTGGAGTGCTCTGTGCTCTCACAAATGACTGGAGCATTCATGAGGGCACAAGCACAATCCAAGTCCACTACAGATCACGAACAGATCCGTGAATGGGTAGAGAGTCGCGGCGGCCACCCGGCATGTGTTCGCGGCACCGGAAAGAAAGGCGACACCGGTCTTCTCCGCATCGACTATCCGGGCTATAGCGGAAAGGAAACTTTGCAGGAGATCTCGTGGGATGAGTTCTTCAACAAATTCGATGAGCGGCACCTCGCCTTCGTCTACCAGGACAAGCCGAACAGCCGCTTCAGCAAACTCGTGGAGGCGGACAACGTAAAGTCAGCCGGTGCAGCCGGTGCCAAACGAAGTGCGGCAACGCACCGCGATGGCACTTCCAGAACAAACGCGCGGGCAAGCGTCTCCACAACCGCCAGGAAGACTGCCGGCAGAACCGCGGCCGCGAAGACCACACCGGCAAGAAAGACCGCCACCGGCAAGTCGTTCAAAACCGCGAATGGGACAGAGCGCGCCTCATCCAAGACTGCGCCCAAACGTTCCGCCAGCGCTAAGACTCAAGCCACCCGGACGTCGGCAACAAAGAAGCAGGCGGCAACGAAAGCCTCCGGCCGCACTTCCCGCTCTGCCAAGACGACCATCGATCATGAGCAGATCAAGGAATGGGTGGAACACCGTGGTGGAAATCCGGCGTGTGTCCGCGGCACGGGCGGCAAGGGGGATCCCGGCATGATCCGCATTGACTATCCCGGCTTCAGCGGCGAACGCAAGCTCATGCCGATCTCTTGGGATGAGTGGTTTGACAGCTTTGATAAGAACAATCTCGCATTCCTTTATCAGGACACCCCGCGCAGCCGTTTCAGCAAACTGGTCGAGCGCGGTAACGAGGAGCAGAAAGCACGTAAGCCCGCCAAGAAAAAGCAAGCGCGACGCTAAATCGGTCCAGGCATGTTAAGCTGCGTTCGAATGCGCACGCTTCTGCTATTCGTCATCATCGCTCTTGGCTGCCTCGCAGAACCGCGCACCGAACGCGGTGAGCTAAACAACGCTGCTTTTCGCATCGATGTCCCGGAGAACTGGAATGGCAAGCTTGTCCTTTACTGCCACGGCTATTCTTTCCAGCCAACCGGATTCGAGCAGCCGAATTCCGGCAAAGAAGCCGCCGATTTCTTCACGGCTCTCGGCTATGCGGTTGCGCAGTCCGGCTACTCCTCCGGCGGCTGGGCCATCCAGGAAGCTTTGAGGGATACCGAAGCCCTCCGCCAGTACTTCATCGGCAAACACGGCAACCCCAAAGCCACATACCTTGCGGGAGTTTCCATGGGTGGCCACATCGTTACAATTCTGGCCGAACAGAGCCCGCAGAATTTTGACGGCACTCTGGCCATGTGCCCGGCCGTCGGCTCCACTGAAGACGTCATCCTGCCCGGCTTCCACTTCTTAGCCGTCTTTGAACATTACTTTCCTGGCATCCTCCCGGAAGCGAACCGCATCCCGGTGGACTTCGTCGTCAAACGGCCCTTGCAGGCCTCGATTCTGCAGATGCTTCGTGAGAATCCCGGGAAGGCTGGTTCGCTGCGGAGCTTCGGCCGCCTCAAGACCGACCAGGAAATCGTACAGCTTCTGCCGATCATCGTAGACGCCAACCGCGACCTGCAGCGGCGGGCCGGCGGCAATCCATTCGATAACCGCAATTACATTTACCAGGGCACGCTTGACGATAACGCGGTAAACGATAAAGTGAAGCGCTACGCAGCGGATCCGGCGGCCCTCTCATTCTTGCGAACGATGCCCGCAGCTACCGGCAAACTGGCCAAGCCTCTGGTCGCCATGCATACGACTTATGATCCGCTGGTTTCGCCAAACCTCTCCAATAATTACGCCGAGACCGTGCGCCTGAACGGCTCCTCGTCGTTATTCCGCCTTGAATACGTCAAGCGGGACGGCCATTGCGCCTTTTTACCGGAAGACTACGCACGTGCCCTCCGCACGATGCTCGCTCTCGGCGCCAAGTAGTTGTTTACTCCTCAACGCTCTGTATATTCCAGAAGTCGCTGGCCAGGTCGCTGTTCTCCAGATACTCATATGGAATCGTGAAATGCCCGTTCTGTCCCCAATCAGCGCCCCAGGAGTTCCTTACCAGAAACCGCTTTTGGCGGTCGTCATACCCGACTGCAAGCACAGCATGTCCGCCCACAAGTGATTCGTGCTCCTGCGGTAGATAGAGAATGCCGGTCTTGGCTACGCGATCGCTCTCGAAGCTCTCATACACGCTGAACCCGAAGACGAACGGAATGCCGGACGCGAGGGATGATTTCATGTCGTCCAGCCCCTGCGTGAGCCGTCTGTATAAAACGATCTTGTGCTGCGCCGCGCACTGGTATGCCGCCGCATTTGGCTTCTTAGTAAAACTCGCGATGTTGTACGGCCACAGATCCTCCATGCACGCACCGATGGACGCCACCACCTTGATACCGTCCCGAATCTGCGCGCCGCTATCGGTCTCGACGTTTCCCTCCACCGAGCGTTCGTTGTAGTAAATAAACAGCCGTCGCGCGGGGCAAGCCTTGCCGGATCTGGTCATACTCAATCGCCGCGGCAATCGCATTGCCCGTGCAACTGCCCAGGTCACCCTGATCATAAATCCCGGCAGGCCCCTTCGCGCGCAAGTCTACTGACTGCGGCAGGTTGCGTTGCACGTGAGCCGGCGCTGCATAGAGGAAATCGCGGTGATCCGGAAGGTCCCGGATCCACCCGTAGTTAGCTATTTTTCTCGTCATATGTCTCGTTTCCAGGTCTGGGCAGAGAGCCCTTACCTGGCTCGAATTTCATATGCCGAACCAAGAAAACCGGGGAGATCGCCTTGTAACCGGCTGAACCTCTGGAGAATAGAGTTTGCAAATTCTCGAACCGCCCGGGCGGCGTGCGTCGGCGGCCCGGCTCTGTTCCACTTTTTTCGAACTCAATTTGCTGCGTTATGTGACACTTCGAGATTGTCGCGTCCCTCCGCTGCGCTTTCGCCTGCTAGCCTCACGCTAGGAATTACTCGTGCGAAAAGAGTTTTGGCGGTCGAGATGGTCTCCTGTCCAGCTCGACAAGCCCGAAGACTACTCGCGCTATAGAGCCACCCCGCTCACCTTCGTTATAGAACAACTTGGTTTCATTCCCGACACCCATCAGGCGAAAATCTTCGATCCCTCCATCAAGCGTGGTCTCCTCTGCTGTACGCGCCAGTTCGGAAAGTCCACTTCCCTCGCGGCCCTCGCGGTCCATCGCGCCGTCACCGACCCCGGTTCGCTCACCCTCATCCTCGCTCCCGTTCGTGCGCAATCGAGTGAATTCCTCCACAAAGTCAGCACCTTCCTGCAGAAGCAGAAGATTCCCGTCAAAAAGCACCCTGACCACGCCTTCTCGCTTGTCCTTCCCAACGGTTCGCGTCTCATCGCTCTCGCGAATGCGGAAAACCATGTGCGCTGCTTCACCGCCTCGCTCGTCATCATTGAAGAGGCTGCGCGTGTGGATGACGGAGCCATCGCCGCCATTCGGCCTGCCCTCGCCATAAGCGGCGGCACCCTATGGATGATCTCCACTCCGAATGGCCGCCGCGGAGCCTTCTACCGCGCCTGGACGAGCACGCACGATTGGTTCCGCCTCCGTGTCACGGCCGCCGAATGTCCACGAATCTCCGAGCCCTTCCTCAACCGGGAGCGCCGGGAGCTGGGCGAGCGCTTCGTCCAGCAGGACTACTTTTGCAACTTCCTCGATCCCGATGGCTACGTTTTCGACACCCGCCTCATCGAGGCCGCAATCGCTGATCTCACTCCCACGGCGCAGAGCGGATTCGTGATTGGTCTCGACCTCGGCAAGCAGCGCGACCATACCGCGATCGTGATCGTCGATGCCGGCACTCTCGCCGTTCAGCACATTGAGCGCCTGAAACTCGGCACGTCATTCACCGAAGTGGCCTACCGCCTGCGAACGTTAGCTGTTGCTTACTCCAACTGCTCGTTGGTAATGGACAGCAGTGGCCTGGGCGCACCGGTGTACGACATGCTCAGACACGCCGGTTTGAACTGTCCCATTCGCCCCATCGTGATCACGGCCGGCGATTCCGCCTCGCCCACTCATGTCCCCAAGAAGGAGCTCATCACGAATCTTCAGCGCATGTTCGAACGGCATCAGCTTTGCCTGCCTCGTACACTCGGGAATCTGGATCTCCTCCTTGAGGAGCTCCGCGCCATGCGAGTTATCCCCACCCATACCGGCCGCCTCCGTTATGAATCGGCGAAGGGTTTCCATGACGATCTGGTTCTCGCTCTCTCCTTAGCCGTCTGGCGCGGCTAAGGTCTCACGACAGACCCGTCCAGAGCCCGGTCCGTCCCGTAGGCATTCCCTCGCACCGCCTCCGCAATCGGATACTTCGCCGCCAGTTCTTCATGGATATCCAGGCCAAGCCCGGGCCGGTCCGATCCGTACAAATACCCTCGCCGGATCTGCCCCATTCCCGGCATCATCTCGTGTACGCTCTCCGGAAAATGATTCTCTTCCTGAATCCCGAATGCCGGTGTCGAGATGTCCAGATGATACGCCGCCATTTGATTCACCGGATCGTTCTCCCCGCCTTCCTGAAACGCCGTGCGTACCCCGTGCAGTTCGCACATCGCCACTATCTTGCGCATGGGCGTAATGCCTCCCATCGCCGCAATCCGGCAGCGCGTGAAGTCAATCAGGCGGTCCTTCACCAATGGCAGCGTCTCATAAGGGTGCGAAAATACCTCGCCTACCGCCTGCGGAGTCGAACAGATTTGCCGAATCTGCCGGTACCATTCAATCTGCTCGGGCGCCAGCACGTCTTCAATGAAAAACATCTGGTAGGGCTGCATCCGCCGGCAGAACTCTACTGCATTGATCCCGCTTAAATGCGAGTGAACGTCGTGCAGCAACTTCGGCCCCGGCCCCACTTTTGCCTTCACGTATTCGAATAATGCCGGCACGGTCGAAACGTAGAGGTCTTCGTCGAACGCGGGGCCCTGATATCCGCCCTCTGGCCGGTTCCCGTCGCCCTTCGGATAAAAGCCGCCTCCTCCATAACCGCCGGGGCCGAACTGAACCCGCACATGCCTATAACCGTTCTCCATCGATTTCAGAACAGCCTCGGCCGCCGCTTCCTTGCTGTTGCCGCCCTGGTGATCGTAAACCGCTACGGCATCGCGCGTCTTACCTCCCAGCAGTTCGTAAACTGGCATTCCGGCGCGCTTCCCTTTGATATCCCACAGCGCCATGTCCATCGCCGCCAGCACGTTATTGTTGACCGGCCCGTTCCGCCAGTATGTCCGGTATTGCGCGCTCTGCCAAAGGTCCTCAATTCGCGCCGGATCTTTCCCCATCAGCCATGGAATCAGGCTCTTCTCTAAAGCCGCAATCACGGCGTCCGTTTGAAAATGATTATTCGCCGTCCCGATTCCGTGAAGCCCCGGTTCGCTCGTAATCAGCTTCAGGAACACCCACCGGTACCGGCCGCCCCCGCTGGTCTTGATGACTTTTGCGTCTTTGATGGTCAGCGGCGGCAGCCCGCGCGTCCGCTTGTCGTACTGTTCTTGTGCGCGCAGCGGTATCAGAGACGCGGCAGCCATTGCCTTCAGAAACCCTCGTCGATTCTGCTTCATAATTCAGAACACAAAACGTAATCCCGCCTGAATGTTTCGCGGGTTGCCGCCCAGCACGATGCGTCCGAACTGCGGGTTGCTCTGGTCCGTCGTGGCGCCGCGTGCCTCCAACGCAGGATGGTTGAAGATGTTGAAGAACTCTCCTCGCAATTGCATGTTGTCGCGCTCCTTGAATCTCGTGTTTTTGATGAGCGACATATCGAAATTCACTCGTCCCGGTCCACGCAGGTTCGGCTGGCTCAGCGAATCATTCGGCAGCGTAAATGGCGGAGCCGCCGCAAACGCCGTCGTATCGAACCATCGGTCCAGCGTCTGTTGATCTCCCGGCAGAACAGGATCCTTCAACCGGTTCGTTCGCCCGTTCGTCGAAGAGAAATTCAACAGGTTCGTCTGGTCGGGACCAGTGATCAATATGGGCCGCCCCTTCTGAAGCACCGTCACTCCGGAGAATGCCCATCCGCCGAAAGCGCTTGCCAGCCAACCCTTATTCATCCATGTCCGGCCCGGTCCGAATGGCAGGTCGTACACGTAGCTGATCACCGCGCGCTGCGGGATATCATTCGCCTCGATCGACTTGTTATATTTCGCATCGTAGAGGTGGTTCGACGGTCCCACCACCCATGTATTCGACTGCGTTGTGCTCGCAATCGTCTTCGATCCGGTGAAACCGAACGTGAGTGTCAGCCCGTGCGAATACTGCTTCTCCAGCCGCAGTGTAAAGCTTTCATACGACATATCCGCGTACGGATCGCGGAAGATCAGCAGGTCCAGGAATTGCGGGTACGGGCGCAACGCCTGCCGCAATTGCACCGTCGGTGCGCTCAACGGTCCGGACGGGATCTTTCCGTAGAACGGATTGGCCACGGGCTGCAGCAGCGCCGGGCCAAGCGACATGAGCGCTGGGTCGTTCTGATTCCTCTGCCGGTTCCAGTACAGATGAGTCGTCTTGCTCCCGATATAGGCCGCCTCAATCAGCAGCGTCGGTGTAATCTCGTGCTGGATGCTGAAGTTCCAGTTCGCGATGTAGGCATTCGGCCGGTACCGGGTGTCGGCGCGCACGTTCTGTCCCGCAAAATTCGTGGTGCGGTCTGGTTGAATGATGCCTCCTGAGAACGGGTTGGACCACGAACTCCCCACGGGTGGCGTATTGGGCAGCGGATTCGGCGGCCCCAGGAACAGCGCGTTCGACAGAAAACTGCCGTTGCCAAAATCCGTTGCGGCCGCGTTCACGCCCACATACGTGGCGTAGAAAATCGCGCCCGCGGAGCGGATCACGGTCTTCGGCCTCACCTGCCACGCAAACCCGAGCCTTGGCGAAAAATTCTTCTTGTTCGGGTCGCTCTGGTATCCGCCCGGTTCGATGAACTTGAATGTACCTTTCACACCAGCCACCGGATCGATCGCATTCCAGTCGATGTATCCGATCTGGCCGAATTTCTCCGCGTACGGCGTCGTATACTCCCACCGTAGTCCCAGGTTGAGCGTGAATTTATTCGTCAGTCGCCAATCGTCCTGAACGTAGGTGCCA
This sequence comes from uncultured Solibacteraceae bacterium, assembly GCA_964464925.1. Classification (GTDB taxonomy): domain Bacteria; phylum Acidobacteriota; class Terriglobia; order Bryobacterales; family Bryobacteraceae; genus CAYXLI01. The sequence continues at coordinate 168,524 of CAYXLI010000012.1, forward strand.
TAGTAGCGCTGGTAGAGAAACAGCGGGCGCGTAATGGTCAGCGCTCCCGCCTGCGGCACGCCCAGCAAAAAGCTCGCGAACCCGTTGCCGGAGTTCAGGGCCGCCACCGTCGGGTCCGGCCCTTGCGTATGGAGCCGGTCGAAAATAAACTGCCCCGCGGAAAGCTGCGAGTTGTAGGCATTCAGCTTGATTAGTTGCGTCTCGGCGCCCACCTTGATTTTGTGCCTGGTCAGCAGGAACGTCCCGTGATACTGCGCATGCCACGTGTCTTGCGGGTTCAGCGTGCGGGTTGCGCCTCCCAATTGTGTGAACTCATCCGGAGCCGCGCCGGTCACGGCCAGCCCTGCCCCTTGCGCATACGTCTGCACCGAGATCTGCGGGAACTGCTTGTACAGAACGTTGTCCGTCAGGCTCTTCGCAAACCCGAGCGTGCCGATGTCGTAGCCTTCGCTGCGCGGGAACGTATTGAACTGCAATCGCGTGTAGCTGATTCGTCCTTCCCCCAGAATGTTCGGAGTGAACGAGGAGGTCACGCTGATCAGCGCGCTTCGCGTCGGGTTCGAAGATGTCGTCCTCGCCGGAAACGCCTGATTCAGGTCGATCGTGCTGTAGCTCGTCTGCTCACGGCCGCCGAATCGTCCGTAGAGATGGTGTTTCTCCGTGATGATGTGGTCCAAGCGTGTAAACCAGAGGTCCGCGTCCGTGACATTCTTTCCCGTCAGGAAAAAGTTGTTCACATTGGACGGGCCCTGTCCGGCGCGGTTCGCCGTCCCCCACAAAGGAGCCACGTTCTTCGAAATAGGATGAATCCGCTGTGCTGGAATCGCATTCCCTGGAAATGGATCACGTACGAAAGAGCCCGGCCTGGTTGGATCCGGCCGGGTCGTGCTCGGATCGTAGATCACCACCAGGCGGCCATTCCTGTCTAATGTCTGGGAGAAGTCGCCGGCCTTCTGTGCGGCGGTCGGCACAGTCGCGAGAAACTGATCCGGCTGGCCCTCTCGCGTCCCCTCATAGTTGGCGAAAAAGAAGGTCCGGTCGCGCTTGATTCTGCCGCCAAACGCACCGCCAAATTCGTTCCTCTGAAACAGACCTTTGGGCACGCCGTTCCGGTTGTTCTGCCAGCTATTCGCGTTTAAATGATCGTTGCGGAGAAACTCATAAGCGACGCCGTGCCAGTCGTTCGTGCCGGAGCGCGTTGCCAGGTTAACGATTCCACCTGCTGCGCGGCCGAACTCCGCCGAGTACGCTGAGGTCTCCACCTTGAATTCCGCCACGGATTCGAGCGGCACCGTATACGCGTTGCCTGACTCCGTCGTGCCCCGGCTCTCTCCACCGTCGATTAATATGCCATTCTGCTGCGCGAGTCCGCCGTTGATCTGCGCCGTAGTCGATGCACCGATGATTCCTCCTCCGTTCGCCTGTTGTCCGCTGGTGGGCAGTACGCCCGGTGCCGTCGCTGCGAGTGCCAGTGGATTGCGGCCGAGCAGAGGCAGTTCCACTACGCGCCTCGTCTCCACGACTTTTCCCAGGCCCGACGTCTGCGCTTCCAGTTGTACCGCCGCGGCAGTCACCTGTACTGCCTCTGCCACGGCTCCTACTTCCAGCACCACGTTGATCGTGGCCGTGAGCCCGACCGTCATCTGGATGCCGCTTACCTTCGAGGGTCGAAAACCTTGCTTCTCAACAGTAATCTCGTACTCGCCAATACTCAGCGATGGTGCGAAGTAAAGGCCCGCCGAGTTCGATTCTGTCTTGGTAATCGTATTCGTCGCGACCTGGCGAACCGTGACGCGCGCTCCAACCACGACCGCGCCTGAGGAATCGGTAATAGTCCCGGTGATCGTCGTTCGCTCACCTTGGGCCCAGAGGAAATTGCCGGTGAAGAGTGCGGTCACAACCGCGATCGCTCGAACCCATTTCGAACACTGCAGCGTGGACATGATCAGCCTCCGCCATATACTGTGCCCTTCGAGGACACGCGCGGTGATTTTTATCACCGGGGCAGGGCGGAAGTCAATTAAAATTTCGCGCGGGCTTTCTTTCGGTCACAGGCTTGTCCGATTTTTCTTCATCTTTATCTCCACGGACCTCAATCACTTCCCGGCCCTGGCTTGAATCCCTTCACTTTACGCCGCAAAGCCGTGCGCACCCTGGAAATAGGTAAGAAGGGTTCATT
>CAYXLI010000013.1:0-148752 GCA_964464925.1 uncultured Solibacteraceae bacterium
GACCCCAAACAGGTCTGGGCCATCCTCGACCCCACTATTCCGCCACTCTACTGAACCTTTATGAATCCCACACTTCCTCTCCTCGATTTGCCGGAAGGACTGCCGGCCCGCTCTTCGTGCAGCGGCTTCTACATCGGCGTGGATCTCGGCCAGAAGCGCGACTACACGGCAATCGCGACCATCGAGCGGTCCAAATGTGTCGCCCTCGAACGCGACCGCATGACGCACCACTTCCCGACCTTCATGCGTTATCACGTGCGCCGCATCGACCGGCCTCCTCTCGGCACTTCTTATGTGGAAATCGTCGATATCCTGGAGCGGCAAGTGCGCATGGCCGCGGGGCAGTTCACGCACCTCCGCCCCCGCCTCATCGTGGACGCCACTGGAGTCGGCGCTCCGGTCATCGATCTCATCAAACAGCGCCAACTCCCCGCTTGGCTCGTGCCCGTCACCATCGTTGCGGGCGAGCAGGAGACTTCCACAAAATCCGGCTACTACCACGTGCCCAAGCGCAACCTCGTCACAGGACTCCAGATTCTGGTCGAGCAGGGAAATCTCAAGGTCTCCGCCAACATCACCGAATCCAAAGTGCTCATCCACGAGCTCATGAACATGCGCGCGAAGATCACCTCGGCCGGAAACGAAACCTATTCGGCATGGCGCGAGGGCGACCATGACGATATCGTCCTCGCTGTGGGACTTGCCTGCTGGCGCGCCGCCAAACAATGGGAATGAGGCTGGCACCAGAACAGTCGCCTGCGCCTTCTTGTCCTGGCCCGCCTCGACTGTCTTTAGCCGCTCCCAGGCATCTCACAGCTTTTCAAGACCCTCTTTCCCTACGGTAAGCGTGCGGGCTGAGAAACTTCTCGCGCGCGGTTTCGAGCAAATCGCCCTGAACAAGCCAGTATCCACGGCTTCGTATGCCAGCAGCGAGCCGGAGGTTGAACATCGGCGTCGAAGTGGCGGAGAAACTCATCCGGTACAGCGATAACGGCTCTACGTGGAGCGCGGTGAATTTCCCGGAAGTATCTCTGCCGGAACACGCCGGGCAGCATCGCCGTGCTGAACATACATCGCAACGAGTTGCTCTCTGGAACTAACGCCGCAATCTCCGGCTTTCAGACGAACTCGAAAATCGGTTACGCGGTGATCGATACGAGAGTGATGATCCCGAAAAGACACAGCTTCTGAAACCCAGTCTGAACGAAGTTCCGGGAACGATCCGTTCGCGGTTTCTATATTAGCTTTGTGCGGGGATTGCCGAACAGTCGCGCTGGATGTGCCGGAATCGCGACGTAGATTCCCTGAAACCTTTCCTTCCGGCGTTTGGCCCGTATTACTTTCTGGAACTTTCCCGCCCATATCCGGGAATTATGTTCAGAACCCTTTCACGAGGGGCGAAAGTGACGGACTTTACCCAGCTTAGTGACGACGATCTGTTGCGCCGTTCAGCGCGTGGCGACGAAGCAGCGTTCACCGCTCTTTACCGCCGCCGCCAGGCAGGGATCTACCGGTATGCAATGCACATGAGCGGTAATGCGGCAACCGCGGAAGAGGTCACGCAGGAGGTATTTCTGGCTCTGCTGCGCAGTTTGCAGAGCTATGAGCCGGGCCGCGGATCGGTTTCGGCATTCCTCTACGGGATCGCGCGGAATCATCTGCTGAAGAACTGGGAGCGAACCGGCACGGCGGATGCTTTGGACGGGAACATGCCGTCCGGCGAGTGCCTGTGGACGGATTACAACCGTTGGCAAACCATCGAAAGCGTGCGGCAGGCCGTGTCTAGCCTGCCGGTCGCTTATCGCGAGCCCGTGGTGCTCTGCGATCTGCAGGAGATGAGCTACGCCGAGGCCTCGCAGGTCCTCGGTGTTCCCGTGGGTACGGTGCGTTCGCGGCTAAGTAGGGGCCGTGCGATGTTGGCCGAAAAATTGAAAGTTGGGTGCCTGTATGAGGCTCGATGAGGATCGCGTAATTGAGGCGTTGGCGGCTCTCCGCGGCGAGACTGCCGGTGCAGAGGCGCCTCCGGGCGTTGAAGAAAGCGTACTTGCCGCTTTTCGGGCCCGCCAGGTTCGGCCAGTGCGTGTCGCGGGATGGTGGATAGCGGCGGCTGCCGCGCTGATGCTGGCCGGATTCGTTACAGTCGCAAGACGGCACAATGAGGAGCCGCACCGCGTGGCAACAGTCCAGCAACCGGCGCGGCCGCAGCCTCGGGTCGTCCTGCAACCTGCCGCGCCGCCTCAAGGGCCGGTGCGCAAGGTGCGCCGTGTGGCTGCCAAGAGGCGGGCTCCGCCGCTCGAGACATGGTCGGATTTCGTGGCAGTTCCGTTTGCTCCGCCTCTGAACGGAACGGACGGCGGACAGGTTTTGCAGGTGCGCTTGCCCCGGGCCACTTTGCAATCCTTTGGATTTTCCATGCCCGTGGACCGCGTTTTTGATCGGATGAATGCCGAAGTGATGGTGGGACAGGATGGCGTGGTGCACGCCATTCGATTTGCGAAATAGAACTTTGAAGGAGACGCTATGAATCGAACTCTAATTGCTGGTTTACTACTGGCCCCTGCCGCGTTTGCCCAGGAAGGCCGGGTCAACAAGATGATTGGGCCGGACGGGCTTCCGTTACAGCCGCCGGCGGGTGGCCAAGATGTTGTCTATACGGAACGGCACACCACAAATGCCGCGGATCCTAAGGTCGCGTCGATGCTGTCCGACGTGGTGATGACAAGATTTGTCTTCGATGGCAAGCCTGTGAAAGGCGCACCATACAGTGGAGAGGCCTCGACAGAGAGTACGCAGGTGCTTGCCGACGGCAATCGCATCACGCGCAAGAACACGGCCGTCGTCTACCGGGACGGCCAGGGTCGCACCAGGAGGGAAGAAACCATGAACGGGATGGGATTGTTGGCCTCCGCCGAATCATTCCAAACAATCTCGATCAATGATCCTGTGGCCCAGGTCAGTTATATTCTCGATGCGAAGACGAAGACCGCGCGCAAGCTGCCGAACATCACCACCGTTGGAGTTGGCGACAAAATCGGCATGGTAATCGCGGGTAAAGGTGCTCCCGGCATGGAACAGCACATCAGCACGCGTGTCCTTGCGCCAGGCAAGGAAAACGCCAACACGGAACAACTGGGAAAGCAGACGATCGACGGGTTGGTCTGTGATGGTACGCGAACCACGATCACCATCCCCGCCGGTCAGATGGGGAACGAACGGCCCATCGAGATCGTCAGCGAGCGCTGGTACTCTCCGGATCTTCAACTGACTGTAATGTCCAGGCACAACGATCCGCGCATGGGAGAGACAGTGTACAAGCTCAACCGTATCAACCGTGCGGAGCCGCTGCCGTCGCTATTCCAGGTTCCTGCCGATTACACGATCAACACGGACGGCCCTATGATCCGGACCTTCAGGAAGGACTCGGAGCGCTGAATGCAAGAGCGCGTCTGGGCCGGGATTCAGGCGCGCTCTTCCAACGTTTGGCTTCGCCGCGCTTCTACTCGCTCGGCTTCTGCTGCGTTTCTGCGCTCGTCGTCGGCCCCTGGCGCTCTGCCGGCTGCGGTTTCGGCAGCGGCTTGCGGGGCATCATCTCCTCGCGGTTTGCAGTCTGGTAGATAAACGATGCCATAATCGCCGATGCCTGCATCAGATCGCTCTTCTGCAGGCGGTCATAGACGTCCATGTTCGAGTGGTGGGTCCGCGCGTTGTACTCCACTTCATCCTGAATGAACTGGAACCCGGGCAAGCCAACCGCCGCGAACGAGAGGTGATCCGTTCCGCCCGTATTGCGGATGCTGACGGTGGTCATGCCGAGATCCTTGAATGGAGCCATCCAGGTCTCGAAAATCGGACGCTCCATATCGAGACCCTGCAGATAAATTCCGCGGATCTTCCCCGTTCCGTTGTCGAGATTGTAGTAGGCGGAAAGCTTGGCATGCTCCGGCAGCGGCTTCATCACTTCCGGATCCGCGAAGTGCGCCTTCACGTAGGCCTTGGATCCGAGCAGGCCCTCCTCTTCGCCTCCCCAGAGCCCCATGCGAACCGTGCGGTCCAGCTTGACGCCGCTTGCCTTCAGAATGCGCATCGCTTCCATTGCCACCGCGCAGCCGGCCGCGTTATCCGTTGCGCCCGTGCCGCCGTGCCAGGAGTCCAGATGAGCGCCGACCATGACGATCTCATCTTTCTTTTTGCCTCCTGGAATCTCGGCGATCACGTTCGCGCTGTCCAGATCTTTCTCGTCGGAATCCGCTTTGATATCGAACTCCACCTTCACTGGAATCTTGTGCTCCAGCAGGCGCGCGATCCGGTTGTAGTGCTCTGCCGTAATGGCCACTGTGGGCACGGCCATGGGATCTTTCGCGTCTTCCCGTCCGGCCGACTGTCCGAATACAGTTCCGCCGTCTCCAATCCGCGGCATGTTGATCGCTAAAGTCACGCCTTCTTCCCGCAGGAACTTCGTGATACGGGCCCGCAGGCGGCGGAGGCCGGCTACATCCAGCGGCTGTCCTGGGGGTTGCCCCATAGCCTGCGCCAGGTTCGGCGGTCTACCGGCCGCATTCGCGTTGTTGTCGATCCGCGGCGTTCCCATCGGCGTGCGCTCACCGGGCTCGGGAGCTTCGCCAAGCTTCCCCAGATCCTGGTCGCTATATCGCTTTAAAGGCGCGGACGCGATCGGCGTCAGGTCGCGCGGTGCCTCCGTCATCACGATCCTGCCCTTCAGCTTGCCCTTCCACTTCGCCATATCCGCGTCCGTGCGGATGACAGCGATCATCGGCTCGCCCGAAATCGGCCCGTTCGTCCCGGAACTCCATGCCAAAGGGAAACCGATCAGCGGCATATATTGCGGTGCCGTCATCGCGGCATAGAAATGGGAGTAGGACCATCCGCGGCCAAACGGCCATTTCTCCAGCGCAACGTTGCTGAGGCCGTATTCTTTCAGCCTCGTCACAGCCCAGTCTGCGGCGGCCCTGTAGCCCGGTGAATTGGTCACGCGCCCGCCGTAAACATCCGTCAGGTACCACGCATGATCCATGACTTTGGAATTTTCAAACGCCTCGGTCTTGATGCGCTGAATGGCCGAAAGGTCGGCCTTTTCCTCCGCCCACACAATCAGGGGAACGGCGGCGATAACCCCCAGCCAGAGCTTCCTGCGGAACATAGTAATCGGAGGATAGCAGGACTGCGGTGCTTGTTACAATTTGAATGCGGCGTGAAGATCACCATCTCCAAAGAGAATTACCTCAAGGCGATCGCCGAAGCGCAATCCGAAGGGGAGACCGTAATTGCCGCCACTCTGGCTCGTTGGCTGAATGTTTCCGCGCCTGCGGTGACAATGGCCATCAAACGATTAAAGCGCGATGGGTTGATCGTCGTCGACGCAAGCGGCACCATTCTGCTCACCGCCCAGGGCAGGGAAATCGCTAGCCGGGTTCTGAACCGGCACCATCTGATCGAGCGGATGCTGGCCGAGATCTTCGGGATGGAGTGGTACAAAGTCCATGACGAGGCCGAGCAGTTAGAGCACGCCGTGTCTGAGGATTTTGAACACCGTCTACAGGAGAAACTCGGTACCGCGGAAGCGTGCCCCCACGGCAATCGCATCGGCCTCGATACGCCCGAGGAACGGCGCAATCGCGGATGGGTACCGCTCGACGAGGCTCCATCGGAATGGCCCGCCACCGTTGTCAGCGTCTTCGAGCGGGACCGCCGCCTGCTGGAGTTTCTGGACGGTTTGGGTATCCGCCCCGGCGCATGCGTCGAGTTGGTCGCGCGCAACTACGACGACACATTGACTCTCCGCACGGCCGGCCGCACAGTACATCTCGGCAAGGCTGCCGCTTCTAGAGTGTGGGTGATGTCTGCAGAGTCCGCGGACGGAAGTACTCGATTGTCTCTCGCAGACCCTCTTCCAGTGCAACCCTAGGCTCCCAGCCGAGCACTTGTTTTGCCTTCGTAATATCTGGCCTGCGCCTCTTCGGGTCGTCCTCGGGCAGCGGTTCATACCGCAGTCTTGCCTCGCCCCCCATCAGCTTCTGGATAGCTTCAGCGAATTCCAGAATCGTCATTTCGCGCGGGTTGCCGAGATTCACCGGGTAGCGCTCTTCCGAGTGTGACAGCATCACGAGGCCGCGCACCAGGTCGGAAACATAACAAAAGCTCCGCGTCTGCTTGCCATCTCCATACACCGTCATCGGCTGGCCCGTAAGCACCTGGTCGAGGAACGCCGGCACTACGCGCCCATCCTTGAGCTGCATCCTTGGGCCGTAGGTGTTGAAGATGCGGGCGATGTTTGTACGGACGCCATGCACTCGGTGATATGCCATCGTGATCGCTTCCGCATACCGTTTGCTCTCGTCATAGCAGGACCGCAAGCCCACCGGATTGACGTTGCCCCAGTAAGTTTCCTTTTGCGGATGTTCCAGCGGGTCACCATAGCACTCGGATGTGCTGGTCAGCAGAAAGCGAGCGCCCTTTACGCGCGCCAGGTCCAGCATGTTGCGCGTGGCGGTTGAGCCGGATTCCAGCGTCTCGATGGGATGATTCAGGTAGTCCTTGGGGCTGGCGAGAGACGCAAGATGCATCACTCCGTCAACCTCGCCCTCGATGTCCAGTGGGTTCGTGACATCGAATTCGCGGAACGTAAAGCGGGTATGTCCGCGCAGATGTTCCAGGTTTTCCGTCGACCCGGTAATCAGATTGTCAAGGCCCAGGACCGTATGGCCTTCCTGAATCAGCCAATCACACAGATGGGAGCCGATGAATCCGGCGGCTCCCGAAATTACATATTGCAAACGTCGCCCTCCACTTCCATCTATGGTACAAGGCGTCGGCCGCTACTGATATACTGACCGCGATTTATGCGGAATAAATGGCAATGGATGTGCGCGGCCCTCGCTTGTTCGGCGGCCTTCGGTCAGACCTGCGACCTGAAGGCTTACAAAGCTCAGGACGGCTTGAAAGCCGCGGCTCGGAACGCCTCTCTCGAACTCAACTGGAATGGCGAGCGAAATCAGGAACTGCGTGCTGTGCTGGCCATCGTGAGCGGGCAGCCGGTCGTGAAGGAACTCGCCGCGCGCAAAGCTTCCGGCGAGTGGGTCATACTCGGCCAGAATCTGACGCCCGAATACCAGACCACCAGCGGCAAGCGGCGTCTGTCGCAGCAGCAGATCGCTCCTCTCAAAGATTTGAAAGTGGAACTCACTCCAGAGGTGATCGAGCGTGAGAAGTGGAACGCCTTCTGGGACGCGCCGCTCATGGTGCCGGGCGGCTCGGGCACCAACCTGGATCTTCCGCGTAAACCGGAAGAGATCCAGCGCGCCTGGGCTACTTATCAGGCCACGGGCTGCTCTGTGAACACCGAAGGCGCACGGCTGGAGGTCACATTTCCCGGCGTTAAGATGGGAATCTTCTCCGGCGACCTGCGCTACACCGTCTATCGCGGCTCCAACTTGCTGCGGCAGGAAGTCATCGCCAGGACCGACGCACAATCCGTCGCGTACAAATATGTCGGCGGACTGAAAGGCTTTTCCATTGCAGACGATTCGAAGCTCGTCTGGCGCGACGTCGCCCGCAATTGGCAGCAGTACGGCTTCGGCGGAGCCGTGAATCAGGACGCCGTCGGCGTGCGAGCCCGCAACCGCCTTGCCCTGCTGGAATCGCGCGGCGGAACGCTCGCCGTATTTCCGGCCCCGCACAAGTTTTTCTTCGCGCGCGAAATCGAAACGAACCTCGGGTACGTGTACTACCGCAAAGACAGTGAGGGCTCGTTCGCACTCGGCGTTCGTCAGGCAGACCGGGAGGAGCCCTATCGTCCCTATGGTGTCTCCAACGCTGTTTGGGATCGCCGGGCTAACGAGGCGCATCATCACACCAACAACTTCGCTCTTTACAACGCACCTCCCGGTACCTGGCAGCACATGCCCGTGTATTTCTATCTGAGCGCGGAAGGTTCTCGCCCCACCGCCGACGCCATTCTGGCGTACACCCACGAAGACCGCTATCCGGACGTCCCAGGCTTTAAGAAGATGGTCAGCCACTTCCATATGCATTACAACGAAATGCTCACCGACGCCGGCACCATCGATGTGCAGCCAAGCTGGCTGCAGGTCTTCCGCGGCCTCGGAATCAACATCGTGCTCTTGGCGGACTTCCATTCTGACTCTCATCCCAAGGATCCCGGTCCGCTCCGCCTCCCGGAGCAGAAGGTGTACTTCGATGGCTGCCGGCGTTTCTCAGACCGCGATTTCCTGCTGATTCCGGGTGAAGAGCCGAATGCGTACTTCGGAGGCCACTACATCACTTTCATGCCCCGGCCGGTTTACTGGACGCAGGTGCGCTCTATGGGCCAGCCCGCTATGGAGAACAATGCAACGTACGGAAAGGTGTACCACATTGGCTCTGCAGGCGACGAACTCGACATGCTGAAATCCGAGGGCGGGTTGTTTTGGCAGGCGCACCCTCGTACCAAAGGGTCAACCGGCTACCCGGATGCCACTCGCGAAACGACGCACATCCGTAGCGAGCAATTCCTCGGCGGCTCTTACCAATCACTGCCGGTCGACCAGTCGGAACCACGCATTTGTGAGAAGCGCTGCCTCGGCCTCCTGGATGACATGAACAATTGGGGCTCGCCGAGGTACATGCTGGCTGAGGGAGATACGTACATGAAGTACCCCGACGACGAGACCTATCCGCAGTTAATCGTGAACTACGTGAAACTGGATCGCGTGCCCAAGTTCGATGAAGACTGGTCTTCCATCGCAAAGAGACTGCGTGCGGGCGATTACTTCATCTCGACAGGTGAAGTCGTGTTCAAGAACTGGGGAGTTGAAAAGGGCGCGTACACCGCCGACGTTGAATGGACTTACCCGCTCGAATTTGTAGAGTTGGTCTGGGGCGACGGAGCACAGACCGGGCGCCAGGTAGTGAAAGCCACGGACCTGCCGGCGTTCGGAAAGAAGCAGTTCCGCATACCCTTCGATCCTGCCGGCAAGAAATGGATTCGTTTCGCAGTTTGGGATTCCGCCGGAAATGGAGCGTTCACCCAACCTGTGCACCTGCATTAAGCCGGAATTAGTTCGTCGAGTGTTCCGGTATTTCCAGATTCGCGGCTGCAATCTGGGCGATGTCCAGAAGCTTGGCGGCAGGCTCGATTTGCGTTAGCGCGTCGCGGAACATCGTATTGCAGAACGGGCACGCCGCGCCCACCACCTTGGCGCCCGTCGCCATTAATTGTTCGGCGCGTTCGATACTGACTCGCTTGCCTTTTTCCTCTCCCAGGAAGGCAAGCCCGCCGCCCGCTCCGCAGCAGAACGAACGCTCTTCCGCGCGCGCCGGATTCACCACGTGCCCTGTGGTTGCGACCACTTCTCGCGGTTCGTCGTAAATGCCGCGATAGCGCCCCAAATAGCACGGATCGTGAAAGACCACGTCGCCCAGATTCTCCTTCTTGGGCAACTTGTCTATATGGCGGGCCAGAAATTCACTGTGGTGCTCGATTTCCACGGTGGCCCCGGCTTCCTTCCAGTCTTCGCCGATGGTTCGGACACAGTGCGGACAGATCGCGAGCAGCTTCACCACCTTGGCTGTCTTCATCTGCTCCAGGTTCGCTTCCGCTAATTGCGAGAAGAGATAGTCGTTCCCGAGCCGCCGCACCGGATCGCCCGTGCATTTCTCTTTCTTCAGAACACCCCAGGTGACTCCCAGGTGATTCAGCACGCGCGTGAGCGCCACGATGATCTCGCGCCCCTGTGGATCATAAGAGCCCATACAGCCCAGCCAAAGGCAATACTCCTGTGATCCGTCAAACAGCGGCAGCGCATTCTTCTTGATGAACTTGTCCCGTTCCAACGCGGACATGCCCATCGCGTTGCCGTTCTTTTCCAGAGCAAGAAACAACTTGCCGCCGTACTCGTTCTCCCACTTGCCCGTGTTCACGCGAGCGCGCCGCAGCCCAACAATGATCGGCACGTGCTCGATGCCGACCGGGCACTGATACTCACACGCGCCGCACGACGTACATTGGAACAACGCTTCCTCCAGCACGTAGCCGCTGTCCACGATATTTGCCTCGGCGTTCGGTCCATGCTCACGCAGGTACTTGCGAATTCCGAGAATCACCCTCTTCGGGTCCAGCACCTTGCCCGTATTGTTTGCCGGGCAATGCTCCGTGCAACGGCCGCATTCCACGCAGGAGTACGCCTGCAAGGCGACCAGGTTTGTAATGTCCTTACCGGTATCGATCCCGAAATCTTCATCGCCCACCAGCGGAGGAATCTTGCTGAACGTGCCGCGCGACAGCAGGATCGTAATCGGGCTGAGGATGAGGTGCAGGTGCTTGGTATGCGGCACAAGCGGCAGGAATACGAGAATGGTCAGCGTGTGCGCCCACCAGTTGATTCGCCCACCCATGCTACCGGGAGTCAGCCAGAAAGCAGCCAGATACGTCGCCATCAAAGCGAAGATCAGAAACGCGATCACGCCCGATTCTGCCGAGATCGGCTCCAACCATTTCGGACGCACCAGAAAACGCCGGATCGCAAGACCCGTGATCGATATCATGACCAAAATCGCGAACGCCGCGGCAAAAGCAGCGTAGAATTGGCCGAATCCGCTTTCGCGCGAAATCAGGTGCAGCCTCAGTCCCTCACCGAAGTGGTTGATCGTTACGAGCGCGAACGCGCAGAATCCCCAGAAAACGAACGCATGTGCCAGCCCGGGAAGCGGACGCTCCTTGATCACCTTGGCTTGCAGCAGCACTTCCCAAATGAAATCGCGGATGCGCTTAGGGAATGGATCGAGTGCAAATCCCGGCTCTTTTTTCGATCGGAGAATCGTAGTCAGGATCGGCACGAATCGCCGCAGAAAAACAGTTGCGGAGATGGCGAGAACGGCAAGAAACAAAACAATTTCCAGCGCAGACGGGGAGTCCATGCGAGTCAGTTTGAATGTAACACGGGCGGCCGGGCGGGACGGCCGGTTCTAAAACAAATAACCGCTTAGCAGTTTCTTCATTTCCTGAATCACTTCGCGCCGCGCTTCGGCTGTGTGCTGCTGGTACGCGAACGAGATCAGCCTCTCTCCCGCCTCCACCACGATGCGGAGCTTCAACTCCATCTCCTCCATACCGGGGATCGCGAACTGCGCCAGCAGGAAACTTCCAACCAAGCCTCCCGGACCGGCCTGCTGTTCGTAAGTCCAGCCGCTCACGTGCTTGCCGAGCGCGATCGTCCGGAAGTCGGGGTGCGCATCGAGGAACTCGATGTACAAGTCGATCACCCGGCCCAGGAACTCGGGCCCGTCCCCGGGCATACCCGCGGAGAACTCATGCTCCAACCGGCTCCGGAACTGCTCCATGTGCTCGATCGCGATCGCATCGATGATCGCCTGTTTGTCCGGAAAAAAACGGTATAGTCCTCCGACCGACAAGTCCGCTTCATGCGCGATTCGATTCGTCGTGATCTGCTCCAACGGTATCTTCGCCAACAGCGAAGAGCCTGCTTCGAGGATTCTCTGGACTGTTTCGTTGCTTCGTTCCTGCAGGGGAGTGCGACGCATCGTTTGACATTATGCCTCAAAAGGTGCTAAAAACGCGAATAAGAGTTCGCGTTCGCAAAATACCTATGCCTGTACCCGTCTCACAGATGTGGACCGTAGCAACTTACGTCCTGAAGCAGAAGCTGAAGGGGCGGAAGCACTACCCCCTCGTCACCATGCTCGAGCCGCTGTTCCGCTGCAATCTCGCCTGCGCCGGGTGCGGTAAGATCCAATACCCTGCCCACGTTCTGAAGATGAACCTCTCGCCCGAAGAGTGCTTCAATGCGGTGGAGGAAGCGGGTACGCCGATGGTTAGCATTCCGGGTGGCGAGCCGCTCATGCACCCGCAGATCGGCGAGATTGTGGCAGGGCTTGTCGCCCGCAAGCGCTATGTCTATCTCTGCACGAACGCACTTCTGCTGAAGGAAAAGATCCACCTCTTCCAACCGAGCAAGTACCTCAGCTTCTCCGTCCACGTGGATGGCCAGCGCGAGCACCACGACTTCTCTGTATGCAAGGAAGGCGGCTATGACCTTGCCATCGAAGGCATCAGTGAGGCAGTCAGGCGCGGGTTCCGGGTCACTACGAACACGACGCTGTTTGATGGCACGGATCCGAAAAGCGTACGGGCGTTCTTTGACGAGATGATGGACCTCGGCGTGGAAGGCATGATGCTCTCGCCCGGGTATTCCTACGACAAAGCGCCGGACCAGCAGCATTTCCTCGGCCGCGCCCGCACCAGAAAGCTCTTCCGGGCGATGCTCTCGAATCGCAAGAAGCGCTGGGTGTTCAACCAATCTCCCCTGTTCCTGGAATTCCTGATGGGCCGGCAGAACTTCCGCTGCACTCCATGGGGCATGCCGACCTACAACGTGTTCGGCTGGCAGAAACCCTGCTATCTGCTGCAGGACGGATACGCCGAAACGTTCGAAGAACTCGTCCGCACGACGGAGTGGGAGCGCTACGGAACGGAATCCGGAAATCCGAAGTGCGCCAATTGCATGGTGCATAGCGGCTACGAATCCTCTGCCGTGGATTACACGTTCGGTTCCCTTAAGGGACTGCTCGCCACGGCGCGCGCAACGTTCTTCAGTACCTACAAGGACGAAGAGGCGCTGGCAATTTTGGATGAACCGGTGAAGCCAGTGCACGCACCCGCGGGCCTGGTGCAATTGACAACGGCGGGCGAATGAACTTCGACGAACTCGACATAGTCCCCGGTTTTGAAAAGAACGAGCTGCAGGGCAAGATCTGGGAAGCGGCATCTCCCGAGGATCTACGAGAAGGCTTGGAGAAGGCGTTCGACTACCGCGGCGATGTCACCATCACGCGGAAAGACGGTACCGTGATCGAGGGCTACATCTTCGACCGCCATAATGCTCCGACGCTCGCCGATTCCTACGTGCGGCTGATGCCGAAAGATCAGCCCGGCAAGCTGTCGATTCCGTACTCCGACATAGCCGGCCTGGCGTTTTCCGGACGCGACACCGCAGCCGGCAAGAGCTGGGAAGCCTGGGTGAAGAAGTATTGGGAAAAGCGCATGGCGGGCGAGGAGAACATCGAACTCAGGCCCGAAAGCCTGGATTAAAGGGCTTTCCACGCAGCGATCGCAAGCTCCCGCCCGAACCGCATCCGTTCCTCGGGTGTGGGCTGGCCGGAGATTCGTTGCTCCATCAGAAACGCGGGCACGTTTCGTGCTTTCAGTAGGTACATCGCAACGTTGAAGCGCCCTAGGGGAGCGGTAGTGTCGGTCGGCTGCGGCGCTCGCGAAGCACGGAACGATGTTGCCGCAAGCCGCGTAGACAAGCGATCCAGCAACTTTCCTGCCGGGCCATCTACGTACTCAGCAGTCTCCGTATTGTGAAGTGACAGGAACAAATCAATCCTGTGGCCGGTGTCCAACCAGTTCAGGATTGCCTTCCGCTGCGCATAAATCTCAGGCATGTGCGACGGCTCGGCTGTATCCCAATTCCGGTTCAAGTCGTAGCCGAACCTGTTAAAGCGAACCTTGCCTTCCGCTACCCCGTCCGGATCGCAAAGCGGCAGGATCTTGATTACGGCGCCTCTCCTGATCTCGCCGGCCTGCGGATCATCCGAGAGCAGAAAACGGATCATCCCTTCACCCGTCCAGGAACTGCCGGCCTCCCACGCGTGTTGACGGAACATCCACCACAGCACTTTCTTCCTGTCGTCAGCTACGGAAGGGTCCGTGATGGTCAGGAGTGGAATCTCCCGGCCTCCCGCGCTCTTGCCAATAACTTCATTTCGTAAAAAACGGCTTTGCCCGAATCCGTCCAGCAATCGCGTCAGATTTTCGTTTGTATACGGCGGCACATGCGCCACCCAGAATCGGTCCGTGCCTGGCTTCAGGTATAGCCGCAGAAACGGTTCCGCCGCATCGTATTCAGTTTCGCGTATGGGTTTCCACGTGCGCCCATCTTCGCTCCACCATGGAGCTGTATCCTTGGTGACCGCTCCGCGATTCGGCTGGTAATTGTACTCTCCCGGCAGATCCACCAGATCGAGCGTGATCGGTCCTTTGGCGCCATCCACTCGAAAGTAATACCAGTTGGCCTGGCGGTTGCGGCCGTCCTGATCGCGGTCCCCTTTCACCGCGAGCCGCAGATGAGAGTCCGATACAGCCGTGACCTTCCCAATGCTGCCGCCGTCGAAGTCCGTATGAATCGACAGCGCGAGAAACAGGAGTGGAATCCACATGTCCTTGCATTGTAGGAGAATCAGGGAACGCCTATGCTGATCCGAACTCTTGCTGCTGTCGCTCTGGCGGCCACGGTTCTGCCCGCGGCCGAACTGCTTGTCCTGAACAAAGACGAAAATTCGCTGGCGTTCGTCGATCCGGCGACCTCCAAAGTCCTTGGACGCGTTTCCACTGGCGACGCCCCGCACGAGCTTGTTGTCTCGAACGACGGGAAGCTGGCGTTCGCTTCCAATTACGGCACTGCCAAATCACCGGGCACATCCATTTCGGTAATCGACGTTCCGGGCCGGAAGGAGATTCGCCGGTTGGAACTGGGCGCACTGAAGCGGCCACACGGACTTGCCTTTGCCGAGGGGAAGCTGTGGTTCACGGCGGAAGTAAACAAGGTGATCGGCCGGTACGACCCCGCTTCCAATCAGATCGACTTCATCCTCGGCACGGGCCAAAACTCCACTCATATGGTTCTGCCAAACGCCGATGTGAGCAAGATCTTCACTGCAAATATCGGGTCCGACAGCATCACGATGTTCGAGCAAGGTCCGAATCCCCTTGCTTGGAATGCGACAGTGATCCCAGTCGGTAAAGGACCGGAGGCACTTGATCTCTCCCCGGACGGCCGGGAACTGTGGACAGCCCACTCCGGCGATGGCGGAGTTTCCATCATCGATATTGCCGGCAGAAAGGTTGCGCAAACGTTGAACATCCATACGAAACGATCCAACCGGCTGAAGTTCACGCCCGATGGCAAGAGAGTGCTGGTCTCCGATCTGGCGGGCGGGGAAGTGGTGGTGATCGATGCTGCCACTCACAAAGAGATCAAAAGGATTCCGATGGGAAAAACGCCGGAAGGTATTCTGATCTTGCCGGATGGCTCTCGCGCCTATGTAGCCGAAGCCGGTGACAACCAGATTGCGGTTCTCGACCTGAGCACGCTGCAAATCACCGGACGTTTCTCGCCCGGCAAGGGGCCGGACGGCATGGCCTGGGTAGCAAATCGGTGAGCCATGCTGCGGCTACGATTGACTACAATCGCGCCATACTGAAGGCATGGCACTCCAGTTCACCACCTCGTATCTGGAAGACTCGCTCGCATTATTCCGTTATTACAAAGGACTCGCCGAAGGAGCCATGAATCAAGTTCCGGACGAACATCTTCTCGCAACGCTCGATCCGGAGATGAACTCAATCGCAATTACGGTAAAGCACATGGCTGGAAATATGCGCTCGCGGTGGACGGATTTCCTGACCAGTGACGGGGAGAAGGCGGACCGCAATCGTGACGCTGAGTTCGAACACCCCCCAGCCAGCCGTGACGAACTTCTCAAGCTATGGGAGCAGGGCTGGGCTTGCGTTTTCGCAGCTCTCGAGCCCCTAACCGACGCTGACCTGAGTAGAACGGTCACCATCCGGGGCGAAGCGCATTCGGTGATGCAGGCGATCAACCGGCAGGTCGCCCACTATACCTATCACGTGGGGCAAATTGTCATGCTCGCGAAACATCTGGCCCACAAGGATTGGACATCCCTGACTGTTCCGCGCAATCGATCGGCTGAGTTCAACGCGCGGGTCGCGGCGGGCAAGGCAAGTCAGCGGTAAGTTGAGGGACCAACTAGGCCCGGCAGCAGCACGCCGTCATTTCAGCGTGAGCCTGCTCGGAGCGCCGGGAGAGAAGGAATGCGGCGAGTTCATCGCGGGTTTCTCGATATTTTGCAGTTGCTCGCTCCACGTCGCCGTGGGCATTGATAGCTAGGACAAACTGGCGAAACGCCTGATCATAGGCTTCGCGTAGCTCACGAAACGCTGGCTCCGTGACTGTCAAAGAAAGTAGCGGCTCCATGTAGTATCAGACGATCCAAAGGCCCCGGAAGTTGGCACAAAACAGCGAGTGAGCGAAACAATGTGGCGAACGGTGCCGTGAAAGGGGCCAGCGGCGTTTCATCGATGAAGCGAACAGATTCACGCAGTCTCCACAAAAGCGTATTCTCCGGCCGAATCCCGGCACGCTGAAATTTCCCCTACCAAGAATGAGCCGCAATTACGGTGGGGGGGCCAGGGCTGCCGGAGAACATCCTCGTCGAAAGGACGAACTGCAGATTCTTCTTCTCCCATCCTTGCGGCGCCGTCCGGAGCGCCTGGCTTAGGTAGTCCGGATTCGTCAGGAACTCCCCCGCCGCATTCGTAGCGCCACCCTTGATCCCCGCGGCCACAACTACGACTTGCTCAGTGGTCGGATTGAACACACGGCTAATGAGAGCGTAGTCCATTGGAATCTGTGCAGCAGAAAGGTCGCTTCGTACAGCCCAGCCGCGCCGGTCCGGGTGTTGGCGGTCCATAACTAAATCCAGATTGTCTTTCGGGTCCGCCTGGAAATAGAAACGAAGTTCGCCAGTCAGGTTCAGAGTCCATTCGTTGTTAAACGCGCCGACCAGGATCACTGGCTTGCGGCGCAGGTCTTCAAGGGAGGTCGTTCTTCCACCGCGGCATTCCACTTCCTTATTTAAGGTTGTGAACAATGAGGTAAGGCGAAGCACCGTTTGCAGGTCGTTCAGACCAACGTAGCGGTCCCAGGCGGGGTACACTTCCGAGACCGGTACACTCTGACTAGCAGGAACTGGGCTCCCCTTGGCGGCGGCCTCTTCGAATTTGCGATCCCAGCCGCCTCCGAGTTTATACGTGTGTCCCTGCCCCACACAGACGACCACCGGACCCGGCTGCTTCACCATGGGTTCCCAGAAGCGCTCCAGGTCCGTGGGCGTGTGACGCGGCCAGAGTACATAGGCCGCGATGCCTGTTAAGGCGACGGCGGCGAGTGCGATGAACGGCGCTTTGGAAAATGGCTTCGCTTCGTTATGCGCGGGCGCAACCTGTGCTGTAACAAACGTTGCAACGGAAGGTCTATAGATCTCCGCGATATACGACCCGGCCGGTAACTCGATCCGGACCTCTTCCTCGTGACCCGGCTCCATGTAGTACTGCGCCAACCGCCGGCGCACCTGGCCGGCGGTATTGCGCACTACCGGATCCTGGTTGGTATCGTAGTCCGGCGTGCGCTCAAAGACGGCAACGCCGATTGAGCGCTCTTTCAGGGCGTCGGTTCGGCCCTGCATCGTGCTCTCAACGACGTAGCGGAGGAAATCGGAACTGCGCTTACTGGTGCGAAAAGGAGCACTGTCGAGAACGCGCGCCAGCTGAGCTGAAACCTCGGCGTACTCGGGCTTTATCCTGGTATCTCGGCTCACCGGTGCGTCCAAATCACGTACCCTACTGTATCATACGCTGCAGTCAAGTGATTGAATCTAAGAAGATTACGGCAGGGTACCTAGGCACTTGGGCAAATCACTAGTATTCTGTGCCTAACAGGGAGGCAGTTCCTTTTTGTCCCAGCGGTTACCACAATCGTGTGCAGCGATTCTATCCCTACTCACACTTTTCACGCCACTCGGCTTGGTTGGGAGCGGCACGAATAACAACGACGCCTACTCAAAGTCCGTTCAACCGTTCCTCTCGAAGAATTGTTACGCGTGTCATAACACTCAACTGAAGACGGCCGACCTGGACTTGTCCCGCTTCCGCAATTCCGCGGCAGTACCGGATAACACCGATGTCTGGGAAAAGGTCATGACGCGGATCCAGAACGGCACGATGCCGCCGAAAGGAATGCCGCGACCCACCCAGCCCGATGTAGAGGCTACCGCGTCGTGGATTCGGCAGGAGATCACCAGGGCAGAACAGAATGCCAAGCCAGACCCCGGACGCGTAACCGCCCGCCGCCTAAACCGTGCCGAATATAACAATACAATTCGAGATCTGCTCGGCGTCGATTTCCGCCCGGCCGAGGATTTTCCACAGGATGATTCCGGGTACGGGTTCGACAACATAGGAGACGTACTGTCTCTCTCTCCTGTCTTGCTGGAGAAGTACCTGAAAGCCGCGGAGAGCGTCGTGCGTGTGGCTTTGAATGGCCCGGAGCTTCTGAAGCCAACAGTGCTCCGGCGCCAGCCGCCTAGCCGGAAATTTCCGCTATTTCCCACAGCCCAATCGGAATATGACCTGACCGGACTGTCGATGCCGAATGCCTTGCATGCGAATGTGCGATTCCCCGTGGATGGAAAGTACGTGCTCCGGGTCGCACTGGAGGGCCGGAGGCCGAACGGAGCCGACCCGGTTCACGTAGCGTTCTGGATTGACGGCAAGCAAGTGCACACGCTCGAACTGAAGGGTACCTTTGATGGCGCCAGCCAGGATTACTTCGGTGCACAGGGTGAATTCCGGTACCAGGTGACCGCAGGCACCCATTGGATCGCTGCCTCGTTCGTGCGTCTGTATGAGGGTTTGCCGGCAAGCTACGGCGGTCCGAATCCGGCAGCGGGCCCTGAACCTCCTCCGGCGGACCCTATGCGCTTCGTTAAGATTCCGGCTGGCGCAAAACCCGAAGAGATTGCCGATTTGAAGAAAAAAGCCGAGGAGCGGCTCCGGATTCCGGCAAACCGCATGTGGGTTCACTATGTGGAGGCGCTCGGGCCTTACGAACAGAGGACTGGTCCGGACCCGGGCACTTTGGCGAAGATCTTACCGTGCGGGCACCTGGATGGGAAACATCAACCTAAGTGCGACCGCAGAATCGTATCGAGCTTCGCGCGCCGTGCGTTCCGCCGTCCGGTCAGCGATAAGGAACTGCAGCCGTATCTAAAGTTGGTTTCCGATGCCCGCCGGCAGGGATCCTCTTTCAACGAGGCGATCGGCGTGGCTCTTCAGGCGCTGCTTATTTCGCCCGACTTCCTGTTCCGGATTGAGTACGTAGACGCCAATGCGAAGTCTCCCGCGGCGGTACAACCCATCACGCAGCACGCACTGGCATCGCGCTTATCCTATTTCCTCTGGTCCTCCATGCCAGACGAAGAATTGATGCGCTGTGCGGACCAAGGCACGCTTCAGAAGCCCGAGGTTTTATCGGCTCAGGTCCGCCGCATGCTGAAAAGCCCGAAAGCGCACGCGTTGGTGGAGAATTTTGCCGGCCAGTGGCTGGAATTACGGCGGCTGGAGTCAGTAACACCAGATCGCGAGAAATTCCCGCAGTTCGATGACTACCTGCGCATCTCCATGCAGCATGAAACGGAGATGTTTTTCGAGAACCTCATCCGGCAGGACGGGAATGTGCTGGACCTGCTCGACGGCAAGTACACGTTCCTGAATGAGAAACTCGCCGAGTTCTACGGCATCCCGGGCGTAACGGGTGCAGACTTCCGAAAGGTCGATCTGTCTGGCACACAGAGAGGCGGGGTGCTAACCCAAGCCAGCGTTTTGACTGTCTCGTCGTATGCCACGCGCACCTCTCCCGTCCTGCGCGGCAAATGGATTCTGGAAAATCTTCTGAACGAACCGCCGCCGCCTCCTCCGCCGAACGTGCCTGCGCTGGATGAGGCAAAAATTGGCGCATCGGGTTCCATGCGCATGCAGATGGAAGAGCATCGCAAGAATCCTATGTGTGCTTCCTGCCATTCCAAGATGGATCCGCTCGGATTTGCCTTCGAGAACTTTGATGCCATCGGCAGGTACCGCACACACGATGGCAAATTTCCGATTGACACCTCCGGAACGTTGCCGGACGGCCAAAGCTTCAAAGGCCCTGATGAGTTGAAGAGCCTGCTGCGCAAAGACCGGACTGCGTTCGTCGAATGCGTGACGGACAAGCTGATGACGTACGCGTTGGGCCGCGGTCTGGAGCGGTATGACCGGCCTGTAGTAAAACAGATTGCGAAACGGTTGGAGTCCCAGGATTACCGGATTTCCGCGCTTGTGATGGAAATCGTGAAGAGCTTACCTTTTCAGATGCGACGAGGAGAACGGAACCAGATATGATCATCACCGGCAAGCACCTTGCCCGGCGGACATTTTTGAGAGGCGTTGGAGCCGCAATCGCGCTCCCCATGTTAGACGCGATGAAACCGGCACTCGCGAGTGCCGCGACCGTAAGTGGAGGAAAACCTCCGGTCCGGCTCGCGTTCGCGTACGTTCCCAACGGGGTGACGATGAAGGACTGGAAGCCGGCCGGCACGGGTGCCGATTTCGAGTTTTCGCGCATTCTGAAACCTTTAGAGCCTTTCCGCAAGGATCTGTTCGTACTCTCGGGCCTGGATCATCACAATGCAATGGCGCTGGGCGACGGCGGAGGCGATCATGCGCGTGCCGGAGCCTGCTTCCTTACTGGCGTTCATCCGAAGAAGACGGCCGGCGCGGATATACAGGCGGGTGTTTCTGTCGATCAGATTGTCGCTCGCAAGCTGGATTCCGTCACACGGATTCCGTCGCTGGAACTCGGGTGCGAAGACTCGCGAACGGTGGGCAATTGCGACTCCGGTTATAGCTGCGCTTATACGAACAGCATCTCCTGGCGCGGCCCGCATACGCCCATGCCGCCGGAGACCAATCCCCGAATTGCGTTTGAGCGGCTTTTCGGCGACGAAGACTTCAACGCGACTCCCGAAATGCGTGCGCGCCGCGCAGTACAACGCAAGAGCATTCTGGATGTCGTAAATGGCCGCACGCAGCGGCTGCTGGGCGAACTCGGGGCATCGGACAAGCGGAAGCTCGACGAATATCTCACCGGAATTCGCGAGATCGAGCGACGCATCGAAATGGCGGAAAAGGATCCGCGGAAGTTCACTCCCGACATGGAGAAACCGACCGGAATTCCGGTTACTTACGCGGAGTACGCAAAGATGATGTTCGATCTTCAGGTGCTCGCCTTCCAGTCGGATACGACGCGCGTATCGACCCTTGTACTGGGGCGCGAGGGCAGCGTCCGCACGTATAACGAAGTCGGCGTGAGCGATCCGCACCATCCGCTCTCGCATCATCGCAACCTGCCGGAGAACATCGAAAAGCTTTCGAAGATCAACACGTTTCACGCGACATTGTTTGCGTACTTCCTCGAAAGGCTGAAGAACACGAAGGAAGGCGATGGCAACCTACTGGAGCGGTCCATGGTTGTGTACGGCAGCGCCATTTGCGATGGCAACAGCCATTCCCATGCGGATCTGCCGGTGATTCTGGCGGGGGGCGGAGCAGGAAAGATCAAACCCGGCCGGCATATCGCTTACGCAAAGGGCACGCCGATGACGAATCTCTATGTAGCTCTGTTGGAGCACCTGGATATTCCGACGGAGAAGTTTGGCGACAGCAACGGCAAACTCGAGCACCTGACGGATCTCTAGATGCGAATTATTCTGATCGCGCTAGCCGCTACGCTGAGCGTTTTCGCGGCATCGGACAAGAGTGCAAACTTCAACATTCCTTTGTGGGAAGACGGGAAGGTGCCGCTCTCCAAGGGTGACGGTCCGCTCGACAAGCCCTTCCTTACGGTCTTCCTTCCGCATGGCAAGCCGAATGGCGGTTCCGTGGTGATTGCGCCGGGCGGGTCGAACATCATGCTGATGTACGGCGCCGAAGGCATCGATATCGCCGAGCGGTACAACGACTGGGGCGTGACGGCTTTCGTTCTCACTTATCGCCTTTCGCCCCGATACGGTGAGGACGCACGAGTACTCGACGGCAATCGCGCGATTCAGGTAGTGCGGTCGCGAGCAACTGAGTTCCAACTCGATCCGAAGCGTGTGGGATATATCGGGTTTTCTGCTGGCGCGAACATGGGGCGTCCCGTCGTCGCCGCTGCCGTGGAGGGAGATGCAAATGCATCCGATCCGGTGGCGCGACTGAGTTCCCGTCCGAACTACCTCGCGCTGATTTATGGTCCTGGGCGTGCGGCCGCCAGCGAGCAACTGAAGAGCTTTCCGCCTGTGTTCCTATGCGCCGCGCAAGGCGACCGCGGGCCGTCACTCGGATCCGCGCAATTCTTCTCGGATCTGACCAAGGCGGGCGTACCTGCCGAATTGCACCTCTATCAGAAAGGACGGCATGGCTTTGGCGGCGGCTTCGCTAGTCCCGAATACTCCGAATGGATGCCCACCTTGAAGCACTTCTTAACCCAAGCGGGGATGTTGAAGTGAAGCGCGTGATCGTGTTGATCTGTGCCGCGGCGGCACTGTTGGTTTCGGCAGACCGTCCGAAGAGTGAAGTAGTCAACGACGGCTTCGGCGATTTTGTTTACGTGCCGGCGGGCCCGTTCAAGATGGGCGATAACTTCGGGGATGGCGAGGCGCGCGAACGCCCGGTGCACACGGTGGAACTGAGCGCGTTTTACATCGGTAAGTTTGAGGTCACCAACGGGCAGTGGAGAAAGTTTCGCGATGACCCAGGCTATGATGATCCGAAGTTCTGGCCAGAAGGCCGCGTAGTTCCCAAGGATCAGATTCCGTATTGGAAAGATCCCCGAAATCACGGCGGCGGCACTCCGGATAGTGACGATTATCCGGTACTCGGCGTGAACTGGGATTCTGCTGTAGCGTACTGCAACTGGGTCAGTGCCAAGACGGGCAAGAGGTACCGCCTGCCGACTGAGGCGGAGTGGGAGAAAGCTGCGCGCGGTACAGATCAGCGGCGTTATCCGTGGGGCAACACGATCGATCATTCGTACGCGAACTATGCCGGCTCGAAGGAATACGACACGGGATCACCGGTCGGCTTCTATGACGGAAGCAAACGCGGTGAGATGCAGACGCACAACAACGTTTCTCCATACGGCGCGTATGACATGGCCGGCAACGTGATGGAATGGTGCTCCGACTGGTATAGCCGCGATTACTACTCCGCTTCTCCGCGGAAAGATCCCAAGGGGCCGGAAAAGGGCGCGTATCGAGTAGTTCGCGGAGGCACGTTCTTCGTAGAACCGTTCGAATTGCGTACCTACGCGCGCTCCGGCGCATGGCCTTCCGTACAGTCGCATCGCATGTTGGGATTCCGCGCAGCGCGAGAGCCATAGCGAATCCGAGCGCAATACCCTCGCTACACGCATGGGCTATTCTGAGACCAGTGCGCCCCCTGCTGATCCTGCTGGCTGCTGTGCTTACGAGTTGTGCGCCGGCGCCTGCTCCAACGTCTCAGATTACCGTCCAGTCCGATCCGGTCGCAGAACCCTGGTATGCCGCCGCAGTGGCCCAATTGAGCGGACTGAATCGTCAGGCCGAAAGTGCGCTGGCGAGCGGTAAGGCAGACGAAGCCGCATCAGTGATTCAGAAGGCCCAACCGCTCGCGGCCCGGCTTCTTGCCGTGTCAAAGCCGACACTCGCCGCGATGGAGGCCGTATCTGATTCGGATCAAATCTATGCGCGGATGCTCCTCGGCAACAAACATTACGGTTGGGCGCGGATGCTGTTTCAAAAGAACCTCGCACGCTGGAAGAACTGGCAGCCACAAACGGAGGAGACCGCACGCCGAAGAAAGCTGGCGGAAGCGGGAATTGCCGAATGTGACCGGGAACTGCTTCGCCCTTAATCCGGCGGATCGAGAGCGCCTTTCATCAATTCCGCCATTGCCAGGCTCTCCGCAGTACCCAACTCTTCCAACCCTGCAATCGCACCTAAGCGGTCGGGCACAGAGCGATTCTGGCTCAACTTCGCTTTGCCCGCGAGTCGCTGAATTGAAATCTCGATGCCTACAATTGCCTTCAGCGTCGACTCAATGTAAGCCTTGGGCGCGTCATCGACGCTCCACCGGTCCGTGAATTGTGCTTCGTGCGTTTCCGTCAACCTTCGTACGAGCGCGAGCAACTCTACTGCGTCATCGAAGATTCGCGCCTGCCCCCAGACGTGCACCGCAGTGTAGTTCCACGTTGGCACTACCTTACCGTGATCTTTCTTGCTCTCGTACCAGGAAGGAGTGATGTAGTGATGTGGACCGTGGAAGACCGCCAGTGCGTCGGGCGAGGCGGCAAGCTCGCGCCAATGTGGATTTGCTCGGGCTACATGACAACGAAGTACTCCCTCTTCGAACAGCATGGGAACGTGAGTCGCACTTATCCGGCCGCCGCCTGCAGAAATCAGCGTTGCGAACGGATGTTCGCGCAGGAAAGCGTGCAGCACTTCAGGACGGTCTTCGACGAAGGAAGAAGGATTGTACATAGAGCGGTGTAACACTGAAATGATAATGCTTACGGATCTGCCGATTGGACAGCGAGTAGCCGGCGCACCCGCAGCCAGACCTCAACGAATTACTCTTACAGGGCAATACATTGATCTTATGCCTCTGCAGCGCGATCACGCTGCACAGCTCTATGCGGCAGGAGCAGATGCAGAGGATCTCTGGGTATACATGGCGGATGGGCCGTACCCGGAACAATCCTCCTTCGAGGTGTCCATCGCTAAGAAAGCGGCCTCTGAAGATCCGCTGTTCTTCGCGATTCTCGAAAAGCCGGCGGGCCGAGCTGTGGGGCACCTCGCCTTGATGCGCATTGAACCGGCACACCGGGTGATTGAAGTGGGGCACGTGTTGTACACTCCCGCTCTGCAGCGAACACGCGGAGCCACCGAAGCAATTTATCTTGCGGCCCGCCACATCTTCGAAGACCTCGGTTACCGCCGCTTCGAATGGAAGTGCAACTCGATGAATGAACCTTCCCGCCGCGCCGCAGTACGATTCGGTTTCGAATACGAAGGGACATTCCGGCAGCACATGATCATCAAAGGGCGGAACCGCGACACTTCCTGGTACGCCATGCTCGACTCCGGATGGCGCGAGCGAAAAGCGGCGTTCGAGCGCTGGCTCGCACCGGAGAATTTCGACGCCGGCGGGCGCCAGCGGACGGCCTTATCCGCAGCGAAGTAAGCTGCCCCCTTACAATACGCACTTGGAGAATCTGCTCACGCTCTTCCAACTCTACCGGCATCCTGCGCGGGCGATGAGCCGCATCCTGGATCATGGCAGCTGGCTTTTCGGTGTCGCCGCTGCCGTGATCCTGTCCCTTCTTTTGTCCTTCGCGCAGCCCCCCGCTCTTCACTACGAACAGGCTCCCGCCGCCGTACAGCCTGGAGGCGCCATGCCGGTCCTGCCTGCATCCGACCGCTTTGCCTTGCAGACGCGCTCAACCAAGACCGTTCTGATCATCTTCTGCGTCTTCGTCCCGATCTGCATCGTAGCCATTACTGGATTAGAGGGGCTTGGCAGCCTGACTACTGTTCTTTTTCGTGATTATGCGGCTCTGTTGGCATGCTGCTCGTTTGCGTGGATTGCGGCACGAATCCCGATTGCTATTCTCGACGCGCTATTGCCGGAGAATGCGCCTCTATCCGGTGGCCTCGGCCTGCTGTACTTTCTATTGCTCATGGTGTTTGCCGTTCAGGTGCTCACGGGAGCCGGAGCCGGCGTGGCTTTTACGGCCATCTTGCTCTCGTCCATCGCAACAGCGGCCTTGATCGCAACGAACATCCTGGGCTTTGTGATTCCTTATCTGGCCTCGCCGTTCTTCCTCTTCTGGGGATATCGATATTTCAGCGGCGATTTGCAATCGCTCGGCCAGGGTCTTCGCAATCGCCAACACTTCCGCCAGCAACTTGAAGCGGCCACACTGAATCCGCACGATGCCGATGCGCAGGTGCAACTAGGCCTTATCTATCAGGCGCGCCGGCAGTATGATCAGGCCGCAGAGCGTTTCCGTAACGCGCTCGCCATCGATCCGGAAGAGCCCGAAGCGCATCTCCAACTCGGGCGTATTCTGCGGGACAAAGGCCGCTTTGAAGAGGCGCTTCCGCATTTCCAGGCAGTGGCTCGAACGCAACCGAAGTTCAGTTCGTATGAAGTGTGGCGGGATGCGGCCAGTATCTATGTGGCGCAAAAGAGATACGACGACGCGCGTCCGGTGATCGAGCACTATCTTACACAGCGCCCCTTCGATGCCGAGGGTCTTTACTATTTGGGCCGGACGCTGGAGGGAGTGGGTGAAACGGCCGCCGCGCGGGAAGCGTACGACCGATGCATCGAAGCAGTCCGCACCGCGCCCGGACATCGCAGGCGATTCGTCAATTCGTGGGGACGCCTTGCACAGCGCAGGCGTCGCGATCTGAAGGGTTCGTAGAGTCTGAACCTCTGAAGCGGAGTTAGCGGGCGATCCTCTCGATCACCGCTTCTAACGTGCGCTGACTCTGTACGCCGCTCAGCCGCAAGTCTCCTATGAGAAAGAGTGGTACACCGGTTACTTGAACCTCTTCCCGCGCGTGCCGCAGCAATTCTTCGACGCGGTCCGAATAGCTCCGCGTCTCAAGGGCGTTTCGAAATGCTTCCTGATCGAGTCCGGCTTCCGCCGCGTTACGCGCCAGTACCGCCGGTTCGCCTATGTCCTCGCTCCGCTGGAAGAAGGCCCGCATCACTGCCGAATTATAGGGATCGCCTAAGCCCTGATCCTTCGCGAACTCGAGTCCTTCGAAGGCGAGCCGCGTGTATGGCTGCGGAGACACCTGCGGCAGTCGGATCTCGACGCCCAGTCGCTCTGCTAGCGGATAGACGGAATTCTTCCACGCGGATTGCAGATACTCGCCCTCGGGCCTGAGCGTCGGTGTGGGATAGGGGCGAAGTTCGAAGGGCATCCAGATGACCTGGACATCTTTGCCGCGCACGGCTGCTGTTAGCGGGAACTCCGCTATGAAGCAGAAGGGTCAAACGTAATCGGAATAAACATGAATCGGTATCATGACAAAAAGTGTAAGCTAACCCGTGGGGTCTGACCCCATCTTGCGATTTTGCAGTTAACCTCCCCGAGTGGGGGCAGCCTGGGCAGCCCGCATAAGAGTTCGACACACAGTACCTGCCGTCTGAGTCTTATTAGTGAATCCACAATACAGGGCAGGGGGCTTCGGTTCCCTGCTGATAAAGAGGGTTGCTTGCTCTTTTTGCTGAAAGACGGTCGGGGCCGGGCCTTAATGATCACTGAATGCGGCAGCAAGGCCGAGGCCGACACCTTCGGGCGCAATCGGTTTCCCGAATTTTGCGGCGAAAGCATCGAAATTGATCCGGATAGCCGCGCCGATGCCGAAGAATTCTGGGGCGTGCGTTGCATCAGGCTCTCCCGAACCCACGCAAAGCATGTTTGGGTGCCTGGCCCGGAACTACCGGAGGACGTCGAAGCCGACGGACTCCTTACCAGCGAGGACCGCGCTGCCCTCACCTTGGACCACATCACCCGCACCTCTGACCTGATTGGACGATTTCAGATCCGCCTCCAACTGCCCGTATAGAATGTACGGGTACCGCATGAAAATTCTGTTCACGTCACTCCTTCTCACCGGCACCTGTGCCTTCGCTCAAAGTTCCGCTCCTCTTCCGGCTCCCTTTGCCACCCCCTCGGTCGCGAACGGGCCGAAGATCGTTAGCCGCCCGGATGGGGTCCGCCTCAAGTTGCCCGAAGGCTTCACCGCTGAGGAGTTCGCAAAGGGCTTTCAGCGCCCACGCTTTATGGTGGAAGGCCCACATGGCGAAGTTATCGTGAGTGACACCATCGCGAACGGTACCGTCTATGTCATTCAGGGCGGGGAGAAGAAGACGCTGGTGAGCGGCCTCGATCGCCCTTATGGTCTGGCTTTTTGGAAGGACTACCTTTACATCGGCGAACCGTCTTCGATCAAACGTTACAAATACAACCCCACGGCCATGACCGTAGGTGCGGGCGAAGAGGTCGTGGCGCTTCCGGGCTATGTAAAGGGCCACGTGACCCGCACGATCGAATTCGATCGTAAGGGCCAGAAGATGTATCTTGCCGTGGGATCCTCCGCCGACCTCGTCACCGGTGATCCTGAAAATCGGGCTGCGATTAACCGCTACAATCCTGACGGTTCCGGGCATGAGATCTATGCCACGGGTCTGCGCAACCCGGTGGGGCTCCGGTTCTATCCCGG
Source organism: uncultured Solibacteraceae bacterium (assembly GCA_964464925.1). GTDB lineage: Bacteria > Acidobacteriota > Terriglobia > Bryobacterales > Bryobacteraceae > CAYXLI01. Next base: position 28,033 of record CAYXLI010000013.1, read on the forward strand.
CTCCGATCAACTGTGGGCCACGGTCGAGGAGCGCAACGATCTCGGTGACGGTCTGGTAGCCGATTACTTCACCAGTGTGCGCCAGGGCGGTTTCTACGGCTGGCCGTATGCCTACCTCGGACCCCATGCTGATCCCCGTATCAAGGAACAGCGGCAGGATCTGGTGGATCGCTCCATTACTCCCGATATTCCACTGGAGCCGCACTGCGCTGTGCTGGACTTCCTCTTCTATACGGGCAAGCAGTTCCCCTCCGAATATCGAAATGGCGCCTTTCTCGCCAACCACGGTTCCTCCAACCGCTCCAAGCGTGTTGGCTACTCCATTTCTTTCGTGCCCTTCAAAAACGGAAAGCCCGCAGGTCCAGTCCGCGACTTCCTTACCGGATGGATGCTGTCTCCGGATCAGAAGGAAGTATGGGGCCGGCCTGTGGGCCTTCTGCAATTGCGGGACGGAAGCTTGCTCGTCTCCGACGACGGCGGCAAGCTGATCTGGCGCGTCTCCTACAAGCGCTAGTGAATCATGCCGTGCGGATCAATGACGTACTTCTTCGCTGCTCCGTGATCGAAGTCCTTATATCCTCCGGGCGCTTCATCGAGTGAGATGGTCTGCACGTTGACCGCTTTCGCGATCTGAGTCTTCTCATAAAGAATCGCCTGCATGAGCTGCCGGTGATATCGCATCACCGGGCACTGTCCGGTTGCGAACGAATGCGACTTTGCCCAGCCTAGTCCGATGCGAATGCCGAGCCTACCTACCTTGGCATTCTCATCCTTCGCCCCCGGATCATCAGTAACGTAGAGGCCGGGAATTCCGACCGCGCCACCCGCGCGCGTCACTTCCATCAAAGAGTTGAGCACGGTTGCCGGACGTTCTTCTTTGGCCTGTTCACCGTGTCCTCTCGCCTCGAAGCCGACACAATCCACCGCGCTATCCACCTCAGGCACGCCGGTGATGTGTGCGATCTGATCCGCCAGATTTGCGCTTTTTGCCAGATCGATGGTCTCGCAGCCGAAGCTACGGGCTTGCGCCAGCCGTTCCGGAATCATGTCGCCAACGATGACGCATGCCGCTCCCAGAAGTTGGCAGGCGGCCGCGCAAGCAAGTCCTACCGGCCCGGCCCCCGCAACGTAGACGACCGTTCCCGGTCCGACGCCGGCGGTCACGGCGCCGTGATAGCCCGTCGGGAAAATATCGGAAAGCAGCGTCAGATCCTTGATCTTCGCCATAGCGCGGGCCTTGTCCGGAAATTTCAAAAGATTGAAATCGGCGTACGGAACCATTACGTATTCCGCCTGCCCGCCGACCCATCCACCCATGTCCACATACCCGTACGCAGCTCCCGGACGGGAAGGGTTCACGTTCAGGCAGATGCCCGTCTTGCCCTCTTTGCAATTGCGGCAGCGGCCGCACGCGATGTTGAATGGTACAGAGCAAAGATCGCCTACATTGAGGAACTCGACATCGCGTCCCTTTTCAATAATCTCGCCTGTAATCTCGTGCCCCAGGATCAAGCCTTGGGGCGCCGTGGTCCTCCCGCGGACCATGTGCTGATCACTGCCGCATATGTTTGTTGATACGATCTTGAGAATCACTCCGTGATCGCACTTGCGATTACCCAGCGCAAGTTTTGGAAAATCGATGGATTGGACCTCAACTTTGCCCGGTCCCATGTATGCTACTCCGCGATTAGTCGCCATAGTGTGCCTCCTCCTGACGCACTCGCAAATTCCATCAGAAAAGCTGCCTTTACGCAAGTCACAATAGACAGATGCCTCTTACGCGCCGCGCTCTACTGCAGTCTTCGTTGGCACCCTTGCTGATGGCGCAGTCCCCCGGCGACCGGCCGTCCGCGCATCCCGCCGGCGTGACGGTCCTGAATCCGCGGGAGCGCGTCCCTCTCGCCTGGATCTTCGACGACTCCACATGCCTGGTCAATCTGAACCGTTTCTCTATCCCGCAATTCGCCGCGACGTATCCGGACCGGTACACGCAGGATTGGCGCAGCATGCCATACGAGATTCCGGATTCTTTCGTGCGCCGATTTGCCGAGTGGGCGCAGCGCGAAGGCGTGAAAGGCAAGTACAGTGTAGTTCCATTTCCTGCATGCGTCGGGCGTCTCGATCGCGAACTACCCGGCTGGACACCCAAGGAAGTGTCGGACAGCATCGCACTGGTCCGCCGCGAAGTGGCTCCCAGCTTCGACATTCACCCCGAGATGATTACGCACACGCGGATCATCGATCTCAAAACCGGCCACCCCGTTGTGCAGCGTGGTCCGGCGTGGATGGAGAACTGGGATTGGTGCTCCGGCCGCAGCGTGGATGAGATCGCGAATTATATCGCCTACGCACTGCAGATTCTGAAGAGTGTGGACCTGCATTGCGATGGCTTCACGACTCCCGGTGGTTTCGGTAAAGGAGGTCTGCCGCAACTTTCGCAGGCCGCGTTTCAGGCGGTGCGTTCGGTTTATGGGACGGAAGTGCCGCACTATTTCCGCAATCTGCACGATAAAGGCACGGAGAGCGTAGCGCCGCGCATCGAGAACGCATCCGGTCTGGACGGCCCGAACCCGCAATGTGTCGTCTCCATCTACGCATGCACAGGCGACTGGACCGGCAACTGGGACTGCTCTACGCAACCTGACCCAGACCGCTTCATCACCGCCGATCTCTCGAAGGGGCGCGTGGTAGACGTAATCGATCGTGGTGAGCCGGCAGTCATTCTCTCTCACTGGACGGGCATCTACTACAACGGCCGCGAACTCGGCTTTCAGGCGATGCAACAAGTCGTTCATCGTATCCACTCGCGCTACAAACAGGTGCGGTGGATCAAACTCGCCGACCTTGCCCGCTATTGGGCCGCGAAGGAATTGAGCACCATCGAAACCACGCCCAAAGGACTCCGCATCCGAGCGCCTTTCGCCTGTCCGGACTTTACGCTGCGATGGCAAACAACCGGTACGCCGCGCCAACTTCGCGAGGTCGGCAACTGGCAAGCGATTGAGCCAGGTACATGGCGGCGCGAAGGGGATTCCGTCATAGCTTGCTTATCCATTCCAAAGGGCACTACCACGCTAGACGCGTAGAGTACAAGCGGGGAAGGGCACTAGAGGAGTAGAATCCTCAAAGGTACCGGCATGATCAAAACAGCAATCACCACCTTGCTCATCGCGGCGGGCATCGCCTCTGCCCAGACAGCTTCTGAGAAGATGAGCTTTTTTATCACCAGCACAGGTTCAGGCAACGGAGCGGCCCTCGGTGGCCTCGCCGGAGCCGACCAGCATTGTCAGGCTCTCGCCAAAGCAGTTGGCGCCGGCAATCGCACGTGGCACGCGTATCTTAGCGCTTCCGCGGCGGACGGTAAACCGGCCGTTAACGCTCGCGACCGTATCGGAAAAGGACCCTGGTATAACGCCAAAGGAGTTATGGTGGCCAAGGATGTTGCCGATTTGCATAGCGCCAACAACAATCTGAAGAAGGACACCTCTATCACGGAAAAAGCCCAAGTCGTGAACGGCCGCGGCGACACGCCGAACGAGCATGACATGCTGACGGGATCGCAGTTGGACGGCACGGCCTTCACCGATGGTGCGGACCATACCTGCAAAAATTGGACAAGCAGTGGCGAAGGAAGTGCCGAAGTGGGCCATCACGACCGGCAAGGCGGCGGGACGAATCCAACCTCCTGGAACTCCGCGCACGGTTCCAAAGGCTGCAGCCAGGCGAATCTGGTTAGCACGGGCGGCGCCGGCCGTTTCTACTGCTTCGCTACAAATTAAGCACACGAGCGTGATCCCGCAGGCCCCCATCCATTGACTCGGCCCCGGCCAGAGTCATAAAATTTGCATACGTTTGCAATTCAGGGGGAAGCATGTTGTACAAGAGAGGCTGGGGGCGCGCTCCTGCTGGCGCTCGTCAGCCAAACGGCATGGGGCCAGTCCACTACCGCTTCCATCAGTGGCACGATAACGGACGCATCGGGTTCCATCATCACCACCGCTACGATCACGGCGACGAATCTGGCCACGGGCGAGAACCGCACGGTCAACACGCTCGCAGACGGCGGCTACTCGCTCCTGTTCCTGCCGATTGGGACGTACCGTCTTGAAATCAACGCGCCCGGTTTTCGGCGATTCGAACAAACCGGCATTATCCTCGATGTGAACCGGGCCGCACGCGTTGACGCCATCCTTAAGGTAGGGGCCGTCACGGACACCGTCGAAGTAAAGGCCGACGCACCGATGGTGGAGACCACCGTGCCCTCGCTTGGCCAGACTGTCAACAACAAAGACATCGAAAACCTGCCGCTGGTGAATCGCGATATTTATACGTTGCTCAATCTCACCGCAGGGGTCGATACGACCGACCAGGCGACCGACAACTTTGGCGCGCCGATGCAGGTGACGATTATCAATGGATCGCCGAACTCCGGCATCGGATCAGTAAACTACAACCTCGATGGCGGCAGCAATACCAATGGCCTTCGCAACACGGGCAACGTCGCTCCAAACCCCGATGCGATCGAAGAGTTCCGGGTCACCACGAACAGTTATCCGGCGGACGAAGGCCGATTCGCTGGAGGCACCGTGACCATGATCACCAAGTCCGGTACCAACGCCTTCCATGGAACGCTGTTCGAATTTTTCCGGAATAATCATCTCAACGCCAACCGGTGGGTTCCAGGCCCGGCCACGCTGCGCACCGATCCGCTGCACCGCAACCAATTCGGCGGAACCATCGGCGGTCCGATCCTACGGAATAAGACGTTTTTCTTCGGAACCTACTCCGGTCTGCGCGAGCGTACCGTCGTCTTCGCAAACACGGCTACGCCGCTTACCGCGCTCGAACGCACCGGCAACTTGTCTGCAACGGCAGGGACAGCCCCGGCCGATCCCCTGACAGGCCAACCCTTCCCGGGCCGCATCATTCCCGCAAATCGTATCGATCCGGTCGCGCGCAAAATCATTGACACCTACATTCCTCTTCCGAACCTCGCCAACGGCAGCTATGAAGTGCAGATCCCGCATCCGCGCGACACCGACGAATACATGTTCAAGGTGGACCATAACCTCAACGACGCCCACCGCGTCACTGCCAGTATGTTCCGCAGTTCGGGGTCCGACCTGGTGGGCCTGCTCGGCAATCTTCCGTGGGTAAGCAGGAATTTCACCTGGACCCAGTACAACTACAATGTGCGAGAGACGTGGATCGTTTCGCCGAACAAAATTAATGAATTCCGCGCCGCGTATATTCGCAATTTCGGAGGCCGCACGAATCTCCCAGCCATTTCGCTCGGCGATCTCGGCTCCGCCCACAAGATCCAGGGTGCCCCATCTCTGCCGCAAATCCAGGTTGCCGGAAGGTTCAATCTGAATAGCGCGATTCCCGGTCCGGTCGCCGGCAGCAATCAATATCAGATCCGCGAGCTGTTCACCGTCACCACAGCGCGCCACTCGATCCGCCTTGGAGGCGAAGCCGTGCTGGAGAAGATGATCCATGACACGTTGCTCAACAATTACGGCACATTCAGCTTCAATACCAACAACCCTCGCGGTACGAAGAACGCAACGGCCGACTTCCTCCTTGGCCTGCCCACCACGATGAACCAGGACGCCCCCACTACCAAGATCAACAACAGTTGGTATTCCGCGCTGTTTCTACAGGACGACTTTAAAGTTGCTTCGCGCCTTACTTTGAATCTCGGTGTGCGTTGGGATATTCAAACTCCCATCACCGATCCGTTCGATCGCTTTCTCACCTTTGTGCCGGGGCGTAAGTCTACGGTTGTCGCTGGCGCGCCCGCCGGCTTGCTCTTTCCTGGCGATGCCGGCGTGGGACGCGGCATCATCGGCACGAAGTTCACTAACGTGAGCCCTCGTGTCGGCTTTGCCTGGGATCCGTTCGGCAACGGCAAGACAGCGGTTCGCGCCGCGGCTGGCATCATGTACGGCAGCATGTCCGGCAATGAATGGAATTCCTCCTCCGACAACCAGCCTTTCGCCATCCGGCAGCAGTTCAATGACGTATACTCGCTTTCCGATCCATACCGCCTGCAACCTGGCGGTGTTTCTCCGTTCCCCTACAGCTACTCGCCTTCGGCTCCGCGATTCGTTGCGCCTTCCGCAGTGGCCGGCGTCGACTTGCACTATAAATCGCCCTACAGCTATCAGATGAACTTCGCGATTCAGCGGCAGTTGACCCGGGACTCCAGCCTCACCATCGCCTACGTCGGCAATCTCACCCATCGCATTCCCGTCAGCCCCGACGTGAACTATCCCATGCTCACGCCCACGGCAACCATTGCGAACGTGAACGCACGCCGCCCCTACCTGCCCGGAGTTCTCTCGAGCGTCGGCCTCACGAAGTCGATCCTCAACTCGGCTTACCATGGCTTGCAGGTTACCGGCGAGAAGCGCTTCTCACATAACTTCACCTTGAAAGGCTTTTACACGTTCGGCAAAGGACTCGACTACATCAATACCCAGAACAGTACGCAGCAGCAGGCTACCGATTGGAACAACATCGCCCTTGACCGCGGACGGACCAATAATGACCGTACGCATAGCGCAACCATTTCCGGCGTCTGGGACCTGAACTACTTCCGCAACTCGCCCGGGCTGGTCCGTGCAGTCGCAGGCGGCTGGTCTCTGGCAGCCATCAATACGTTCCGCAGCGGCACGCCTCTGACGGTCACTGCTGGCTCTGATGCGAACTTCGATGGCAACAACAATGACCGTGCGGATCTGGTAGGCAATCCGTACCTCAGCCCCAGCCGGTCTCGCAACGAAGTTGTGGACCAGTGGTTCAACATCGCGGCATTCAGCCGCATTACGCAGGCGATTCATTCTTACGACGGCACCGCCGGACGTAATATCATGGACGGTCCCGGCCTGAAAAATGTAGATATGACCATCGCGCGCACTTTTCGCATTGCAGAACAGAAGTCCCTGCAGTTCCGGGCGGAGGCTACGAACGCCCTCAACCTCGTGAATCTGTCGAATCCCGGAACCAATGCCAACAGTTCTTCTACGTTCGGGAAGATCACCACAGCCCGGCCCATGCGCCAGGCACAGCTCGGGTTGAAGTTTGTGTTTTGAGACAACAGAGAAAATCTATATGAAGAATGTAACCAGAAGATCTTTTTTTTACTCCGCGGGAATGGCCCTTACCGCCGCGCAGGCCACACGTGTACTGGGTGCAAATGACCGCGTTCACATGGCGGTGATCGGGCTCGGCGGCCGCGGCCGCGCTCACGTGAACAACTACACCCAAATTCCCGATTGCACCATCACGGCACTTTGTGATGTGAACCAGGAAGCGCTGGAGCGTGCACAGGCCCAGGTGATGCGTGCCACGCAGCAGACGCCGAAGGGCTACAAAGACATGAAGGAAGTCTTTGCCGACAAGAATGTCGACGCGGTCTCCATGCCTTTACCGAATCACTGGCACGCGCTCGCCACGATTTGGGCCTGCGAGGCTGGCAAGGATGTTTACGTCGAGAAACCCGCCTGCCACAACGTGTTTGAAGGGCTCAAAATGATCGAGGCGGCGCGCAAGTACAACCGCATGGTCCAGATCGGTTCCCAAAGCCGCAGCATGCCGCACAAGATCAAGGCCATGCAACTGCTGAAGGACGGAGCCATCGGCAAGGTATATATGGCCAAAGGCCTCTGCTTCAAGCGCCGCAACAGTATCGGCCACAAGCCGGACGAGCCCACGCCTCCCGGTCTCGATTGGGACAAGTTCCTCGGCCCCGCGCCCATGCGGCCTTACAACGAACTGCGCTTCAAATACAACTGGCACTGGTTCTGGGATACAGGCAATGGCGACATCGGCAACCAGGGCATCCACGAAATGGACATCGCGCGCTGGGGCCTGGATCGTGGCCTTCCGACAAGTGTTGTCTCCACCGGTGGCAAGTATGTGTACAACGACGATCAGGAAACGCCCAACACGCAGATCGCGACATTCAACTACGGCGACGCGGAGATCGTCTTCGAAGTTCGCGGATTGGTAACGGGTAACGAAGGCGGACTCGGCACCGACCGGCAGGGCAACGTCATCGGCGATCTGTTCTACGGTTCCGAAGGATGGATGGCGGTCAGCGGTTCGGGCTTCCAGCTTTACAAAGGACAGAACGGCGAGAAGGCGATGGATGAAAAGAACACCGGCAAGGACACCATCGACCACATGAATAACTTCCTCAAAGCCGTAAAGAGCCGGAACTACAAGGACCTCAACGCCGATGTCGAAACGGGAGTCGTGTCGGCCACGCTGGTCCACATTGCAAATGCCAGCTACCGCGTGGGCCGCAAGCTCAACTTCGATCCGAAGGCGATGAAGTTCGTCAATGACAACGAAGCCAACGCGCTGCTCACCCGCAAGTACCGCGCGCCTTACATCGTTCCCGACAAGGTCTAAGTTCGCAAGCAGCCATCACTGGCTCGTACATGCCTCCGGGCACTACGAGCCAGTTATTCTTGCCGCAGAATATCCGCCAGTGCGAGGGCACCCAGCACGCCCGACTTGTTCCCTAATCCTGGCGGCACAATGTAGCGGTCGATCTGCTCCACAATCTCACGCTTTTGAATGTACCCGCCTAGCAATTGCTGCACTTTCGCCCGCACCTTCGCCAGCAAGCCAGGCTGCTCCATCACTCCTCCGCCGGCAATGATCCTCTGTGGCGATAGCGTGCAGATCCAGTTCGTCATGCCGCAGGCCAGATACTCCGCTTCCAGTTCCCAGGCTTCATGATCGGGCGGCAGTTCCTCTGCGGGCCTGTTCCATCGCGCTCCGATCGCCGGCCCCGAAGCGAGCCCTTCCAGGCAATCGCCGTGAAACGGACAAACTCCGGGAAAGGGATCCTTCGCCAGGTCGTGCGGCACTCGGATATGACCCATCTCGGGATGCATCAGTCCGTGCAGCATGCGCCCGTGCACCAGCGCTCCTCCGCCGATCCCGGTTCCCACGGTCAGATAAAGCACCGTGTCCAGTTCCTGCGCCGCTCCCCAGCGAGCCTCTCCGAGCGCAGCCGCATTCACATCCGTATCGAATGCCACCGGTACGTCCAACGCCTCATGCAGGGTTCCCGCGAAATCGAAGTGCTGCCACTCCAGCTTCGGCGTCGTGGTGATGTACCCCCAGGTTTGCGAATGCGGATCCGGATCGACCGGCCCGAAGCAAGCCACTCCGAGTGACTCTATCCCAGGGAAACGCCCGAAGAACGCAAGCACGCGCTGCATCGTTTGTTCCGGGGACGTCGTTGGGAATCGTTCTATTTCCAGGTCGCGCGGTCCTGTCCCGACCGCGCAGACGAATTTTGTGCCGCCTGCTTCAATGGCGCCGAGCATGTGTTTTCCCTAGTGTCTCAGGTTCGTCCCCGGCCCGCTGACCGTGTTAGCACCGGCTGAGCCGGGTTCGCGCAGGATCATCGTATTGTAAGCGAGGATTATGTACGCGAATATGTAACGCATTATCATTGTTGGCCGCCGGCGCTGCAAGGTTCTGTATCGGTGTTGCACCTTAGATTTGCGCGCAAACCTCCGTATTGAGTGAAAACTCCTAAGCTGTTAAGATTACGACTTCTGAGCTTCAAAAATTATACCGGAGGACCTTTTGAGGATCCTGAGCTACGCGTGTCTACTCGCCTTCACTTTCCTGTCATCGCAGGCGCATGCCAGCCTGATTATTAACGCAACATTTAACGATGCGAGCTTCACGGCTGCCGGCTTCGATCCCACCCAGGTTCACACTGCGTTTAACTATGCGGCGCAGCAGTTCGAGCAACTGTTCTCCGATCCCATTCACGTAAACATCACTGTGCAAGCCGGAAATACAGGTCTGGGCGCTAGTTCCACCCAACTCGTCGGATACGAGACCTATGCCCAGATACGGCAGGCCCTAATCAATGATCAGAACGCCCATCCCAGCGCGGACGGAGCCACCTCGATCGGCAGTCTCCCCGTCACCGATCCGACCGGCGCCACTAACTTCGCGATTGCCAGAGCCCAAGCCAAGGCGCTGGGGATCATCGGCGACGATCTGACGACCGACGGCACTTTCACCTTCAGCCAGAGCCAGGTCTATACTTTCGATCCGAACAACCGTGCCGTTGCTGGAGCCTATGACTTCGTTGGCGTCGCAGAACATGAGATCTCGGAGATCATGGGCCGTATTCCTGGCCTGAATGTATCGGCGTATGACCTGCCTTACGATCTCTTCCGATACACCGGTTTGGCGACCAGATCGCTAAACACCACAGACACTGGCGTGTTCTTTTCCATAAACGGAGGCGCCACCAACCTTCAGGGTTACAATCCTCCAGGCGGCGGCGATCTCCAGGACTGGAATGGCAGCAATCCCAACGATGCTTTTAACGCGTTTTCATCGTCAGGGGTTCGGCACGACATCACGGCCGTCGACATCACGGCTCTAGATGTCATCGGATACGATCTTGCCATCCCGGAGCCTGCGTATGGATTCCCTCTCGCAGCGGCAATGGCACTCCTGGTCCTTCGCCTGCAAGGAATCAAAAGTCGTCAGAAAAAGCAACATCTCCGGTAACCGCAACCTGATAGGCGGACACGCGGCGTTCGAAGAAATTGGTCAGTTCCTGAACGTCCTGTAGTTCCATGAATCCGAACGGATTTTGTGATCCGTAAACCGGTGGCAACCCCAACGACGTCAATCGGCGGTCCGCGACATACTGGAGATATTCCCGCATGCTTGCGATAGAGAGGCCGGTCACGCCCATGCTGAGCGTATCTTCGGCAAACGTAAGTTCACAGTCCACCGCTTCGCGAATCATCTCAGTGACGCTGGACTCGAAGGTCCGGTCGAAGAGTTCCGGTCTCTCGCGCCGTACAGTGGCGATTACTTCCAGCGCAAATTCGATATGGGCACTTTCATCCCGGAACACCCAACTGGTGCCTGTCGCCAGCCCTTGCAGCAACCCGCGTGAGCGCAGGTAATAAACGTACGCAAACGCGGCAAAGAAGAACAAGCCTTCAATGCAGGTGGCGAAGCACACCAGGTTCAACAGAAACGCCCGCATCTCATCGTCGGTGCGGACTTCCGTCAGGTCCTGGATGGAATCAATCCATTTGAAACAGAAATTCGCTTTCTTCCGAATGGAAGGAATCGTCTCAACCGCGGCAAATGCTTCCGCCCGCTCCTGTGGATCCGTGATGTAAGTGTCGAGCAGGGTGAGATAAAACTGCACGTGAAGGGCTTCCTCATAGAGCTGGCGGGATAGATACATCCGCGCTTCCGGAGAGTTCACATGCTTGTACAGGTTCAATACGAGATTGTTGCCGACGATGCTGTCGCCTGTGGCAAAAAAGGCCACCAGGCGTTTGATCAGATGCTGCTCCGCGGGCTTCATGCGCGCCCGCAGGTCGGTGACATCCGTGGAAAAGTCGACCTCCTCCACAGTCCAGGTGTTCTTGATTGCCGTTTTGAACATTTCAAAGAACACTGGATATTTCATCGGACGGAGAGTCAGGTTGAAACCAGGATTGAGAATCATGGGTATCTTTCGTTTCGCCTTATTGGCAGGCCTCGCACGATTCGGGATTTTCCAGAGAGCAGGCCACTGCCCGTGCGGTGGCCTCGTTCGATAGGGGAACCGTCGCTTTGGCAATTCTCGAAGCCGGCCGCGACCGCAAATAGTATGTCGTCTTCAGGCCTTTCTTCCATGCATGCATATACATCGAGGAGAGCTTACCAATCGTGGGGCTTTCGACGAACAGGTTGAGCGACTGGCTCTGATCGATAAACGCTCCGCGCGCAGCGGCCATGTCGATGAGGGACCGCATCGGGATCTCCCAAACTGTCCGGTAGACTTCACGCAGAGCCGCCGGAACTTCGGCGATAGCTTGAACTGAACCCTCGGCGAGTTTCAGCCGGTTCCGCACATCCTCCGTCCACAGATTGAGCTCCTTAAGCTCAGCGGCCAGATACCGGTTGACCTGGATGAAGTCGCCTGAGAGTGTTTCACGTTTGAACAAGTTCGAAATCTGCGGTTCAATACATTCGTAGCAGCCCGCAATTGAGGCAATCGTCGCCGTCGGAGCGATGGCGATCAATAACGAGTTCCGCAGACCGTTGCGCCGGATTCGCTCACGCAGGGCATCCCAGCGTTCTGGATCAGACGGCGTAACGCCCCATACATCGAATTGCAGGCGTCCCTGAGCCGCGCGTGTCTCGGGAAATGATTCATGCGGACCGAAGATGGATGCCAGATCGCAGGATGCCGTCAGCGCATGGTAGTAGATTTCCTCCTGGATGCGCGCTGATAAGGTTCGCGCCGCATCGGAGTCAAAGGGCAGTTTCAACTGGAAGAACACATCCTGCAAACCCATAAGGCCGAGTCCGACGGGTCTCCAACGCCGATTCGAAGCCTGTGCCGTAGCCGTCGGATAGAAGTTAATGTCGATGACACGATCGAGAAACGGTACAGCCCGGCTCACGGTGGCGGCGAGTTTCTCGAAATCGAACTGGCCGTTCTTTACGTGGCGCGCAAGATTGATCGATCCGAGATTGCAGACCGCTGTTTCGGATTGCGATGTCACCTCCGTGATCTCAGTGCAAAGATTACTCAGGTGGATGACGTTGTGGGAGAGTCCGGTCTGGTTTGATTTCTCGTTGCATGCGTCCTTGAAGGTCATCCAGCCATTGCCTGTCTCGGCCAGCGTGCGCATCATCCGTGAATACAAATCCCTTGCTCTTACCTGGCGTTCATACAGTTGTGCGGCTTCCGCTTCGAGGTAGGCGCGCCGGAAGCTTTCGCCAAACAGGTCGGGGAACTGCGGCACTTTGGCTGGATCGAACAGAGACCAGTTTCCATCAGCCTCTACCCGCTCCATGAAAAGGTCCGGAATCCAGTGCGCAAGGTTCAGGTTATAGGTCCGCCGTGCTTCGTCTCCGGTGTTGTCCCTCAATTCGAGAAAATCTTCAATATCGGCGTGCCAGGGTTCCAGGTACACGCAGCACGCGCCCTTGCGCTTGCCGCCCTGGTTTACAGCGAGAACCGAAGAGTCCAGTGTTTTCAGCCAGGGGACGATGCCATTCGATTGCCCGTTCGTCCCTCGAATCAGAGAACCGCGCGATCGGATCCGATGATAGGCTAGCCCGACTCCGCCGGCAAATTTGGACAGGAGCGCCACATCTTTGTAGCGATCGTAAATCGATTCCAGATTGTCGCCCGGAGAATCCAGCAGGAAGCAGGAAGACATCTGCGAGTGTGTGATCCCGGAGTTGAACAGGGTGGGCGAACTCGGAAGGTATTCGAGAGCAGCCAGTAAGCGGTAAAAGTCCACCGCCTCGGAAGCATTTTGCGAAAGTCCACACGCCACGCGGAGAAAGAAATATTGCGGCGTCTCCAGAACCTCCCGGGTCAACGGATTCTTCAGCAGGTAACGGTCGTAGACAGTCCGGATACCGAAGAATTCGAAGCGGTCCGAATAGAGATCATCGATTGCGCTATTGAGTTTGCGGGCATTCGCGCGGACAAACGCGGCGGTCTCTTCCGAGATCAGCCCTGCGCGGCAACCGGCCTCGATCGATTGTGAGAACGAAAAGATGTTTTGGTTCTGCACCTCCTTCTCGATGAAGTGACCGAGCAGACGCGCGGCGAGCCGCGAATATTCCGGCTCTTCCGCGATCAGCGATGCCGCAGTCTGGATCGATAGGGCATCAAGCTCCTTCGTTGTCGATCCATCGTAGAGCCCCCCGATTGTCTTAATGGCCACGCGCATCGGATCCACGTTAGTGAGTCCAATAGCCGAGCGTTCCACGGCACGGATGATTTTATCGACCATGACAGGCTCGAAAGCACCGCTGCGCTTACGAACCCGCATGCTGGTAGGCGGAACCTCTGCGTGAATGCCGGGGATTAGATCCGTGGTTGTAAAGGAATTTGTCGTGGCCACTCTGCACCTTTCAGCCGGGCAGGGGAGAGCGGCAGGAATCACCGCAGCCTGAAAAAGCCATGCGGCGCCAGCACCAGCCCTTCCCTCGAGGCTCGTGATCATACAGCACATTTGTGCTGGCTTCCGGCAGGTGTTCGGACTTGCAGGCTCAAGCTCGATTCGCTTTCCTAGTACCCATCGCTTCCCGGCCGACTAATTCGGGGGCCAGTGCTTACCTGACGGGGTTCGTTCCTGCTTACCGCTGCGGGGCAGTCCTGGATTTTCACCAGGTTCCCTTTTTTCACTTCCAGTGCGGAAGGCCGATAGCAAAATCAATATACGGTGGTGCCTCGTGGTGTGTCAACAACTAATTGTGGTCTCGTGGAAAATAGCGATGCAGGGTTGCGTAGACAAAAGATACTGGTTTTGGAGCCTTGACAACGTTCTTCGAATCAGTCAGGCTAGTACGCTTGGGGTCCCCCCGACATCTTCCTTGGAGTTTGACTGCCCCTCGTGAAGGGGCTTGCGCGTAAGCACCGTGTCTCCATCATTGCTTCTACTGCAAAGCCAGCCGAGCCAATTCCTCAGCTTCGTCCCGCTGCTGCTCATCTTCGCCATTTTCTATCTTCTTTTGTTCCTTCCCATGCAGCGCCAGAAGAAGCAGATGAAGCAGATGCTGGAAGGACTCAAGAGCGGCAATATAGTACAAACCTCGGGTGGCATTGTCGGCACCATCATCTCTCTGAACTCGGAAGATGATACCCTTGTGATTAGGGTCAAGCCCGACAACATCAAACTGCAGGTCGCGCGTAGCGCCGTCGCAGCTCTCATCTCAGAAAAATAGGCATCCACGAGCATGAATCAGAGTTTGAAAATCAAAGCCGCGGTCATCGTTGCTGTCATCCTGGTCAGCATCTATGGACTGATTGGCCTTCCCAAGTCCGGATCCGAACTTGTCTCCAACTGGGAAAAGAATATCCGCCTCGGTCTCGACCTGAAGGGCGGCAGTAACCTCGTTCTCCAGGTCCAGGTTCAGGATGCGTTTAACGCCGAAGCGGCGCAGACTGTCGATCGCCTGAAAGATGACTTGACGAAGTCCAGCATTAATTATTCCGCCGTCGACAACACGGAAGCCAAAACTATCGAGACTGCCGACCAGGCCGCGGTCAACATCCGCGGAATTCCGGCTGACAAGACCAGCCAGTTTCGTGCCCTGGTTGCGGACAAGTACGCCCAGTGGGTATTGACCCCGGCCAACGCAACCGACTACCGCATGACCTTGAAGCCGAGCGAGGCTCTCAACCTCCGCCGCGCTACCGTCGAGAACAGCATTCGTACGATCGAAACGCGCATCAACGCGCTCGGCCTCTCCGAGCCTTCCGTCCAGCAGCGCGGCCGCAGCGATGCCGAAGCCGAGATCCTGGTGCAGCTCCCGGGCGTGGATGATCCGGCCCGCATCAAACAACTGATCCAGACCACGGCCATGCTGGAACTCTATGAAGTAAAGGATGGCCCGTTCGCAACGGAAGAGGAGGCACGCGCCAAGCACGGCGGCGTCCTCCCGCTCAACACCAAATTGATCAAGGGGGCCGGCCGCGGCGACCAGTCGACTGGCTGGCTCCTGGTAACACGGAACCCTGTCATTCGTGGTGCGGATCTGCGTGATTCCAAGCCGCAGCAGGGCGAACTCGGCAAGTGGGAAACCAGCTTCGTACTCACTCAAGAGGCTGCCAAGCGCTTTGAGCGCTTCACGGAAGCCAACATCGGCAACCGCCTGGCGATCGTCCTCGATAACCAGTACCGCAGCGCGCCGGTCATCCAGAACAAGATCAGTGACACGGGCCGCATCACCGGCGCAGCCAGCCAGCAGGACGCCTCTGACCTCGCGCTCGTTCTTCGTGCCGGCTCGCTCCCGGCCAGTCTGCTTTACCTTGAAGAGCGTACGGTCGGTCCGTCGCTTGGAGCCGACTCCATCCATAAGGGGATTCTCGCCGGCGTAGTCGGTATTGTGGCTGTCGTGTTCGCCATGCTGGCGTACTACAAGCGTGCCGGCGTGAACGCCACTCTCGCGCTCGTTCTGAACGCTCTCATCCTGCTCGCGGTTCTGAGCTACTTCGAAGCAGTGCTGACTCTGCCGGGTATCGCCGGATTTATTTTGACCATTGGTATGGCGGTCGACAGTAATGTGCTGATCTTCGAACGTATCCGTGAAGAGTTGCGAAACGGTAAAGCCGTCGGTGCCGCCGTCGAT
Organism: uncultured Solibacteraceae bacterium; assembly: GCA_964464925.1. Classification (GTDB taxonomy): domain Bacteria; phylum Acidobacteriota; class Terriglobia; order Bryobacterales; family Bryobacteraceae; genus CAYXLI01. The sequence continues at coordinate 44,194 of CAYXLI010000013.1, forward strand.
ACCGGATTCGCGAAGGCCTTTCTCACCATCGTCGACACGCACGTAACCACGGTGGTCTCCTGCGCCTTCCTATTCCTCTTTGGAACGGGCGCGGTGAAGGGCTTCGCGGTTACACTCGTGATCGGCTTGATTGCCAACGTGTTTACAGCCGTGTTCGTTTCCAAGTTCATCTTCGATTGGGAGTTGTCCGGAAAACGGCAGCTCACCACGCTGAGCATCTAGAGGCGGGACACTCCCGGTGCCGGCATTGCGCCAGCTCCGGGTACTCTCTTGTAAGTGTTTGAACGGTTTGAGTGTATCGCCGTTTTGTGATAACTTTTCTCAAGCCCTGACGGGAACTTTTGGTGGGTGCCGGTGTCTAAGTTAGACAAATGCCGGCGCGATTGGATTCATGGAGTTATTTAAGAACACAAATTTCGACTTCTTAGGGAAGAAGTGGCCCTTCATCATTGCCTCGCTGATCTTGACGGTGGCAGGCTTCGTGAGCCTCGCGGTGAAGGGTGGACCCCGGTACGGCATTGACTTCCGGGGTGGTGCGTTGGTGTATGTGAAGTTCGCCGATACTCCTCCGCAAGATCGCGTGCGTGCGGCGCTGGCCCCGAAGTTTCCGGGCGGTGTGCCCGACATCGTCGAAGTGAAGGGTGAGAACGAGCTGATCATCGGAACCGATCTTCGCGATGAAAAGAGCCTCCAGGAGGCCCGCGGAACTATCGTGAACACTCTGGCGGAGAGCTTCGGGCAGGGCAGCGCCGGCAAGGCGGACGTGAACAACATCGGCCAGGCCGCCCTTGCTGACAGGCTCCGCGACCCGCTCGCTGCAGCCGGTGCCGGACTCAATGAGCAGCAGTTGCAGGACCTGACCAAGGCGATCATGAAATATCGCGATACGCCAGGCCAGGGCGGCGGAATCATCCGCAACATCAGCCAGCTTTCGGCGGTGCCGGGCGTCACGCCCACCGTCATGAACGTTTTGAACCAGCAGTTGTACGCCGCTCCCTACTCGATCCGCAATGTCGAGATCGTAGGTCCGAAGATCGGCGCCGAGTTGCAGCACCAGGCCATCTACGTCATTCTCTCCGCGCTCGGAGGCATGCTCATCTACATCGCCTTCCGGTTCGAGTGGATCTATGGCGTAGCTGCCGTCATCGCGGTCTTTCACGACACGCTGATCACCATCGGCCTGTTCTCCATTTTCAATAAGGAGATCGATCTCACGGTCGTGGCCGCGCTGCTCACGTTGGTTGGTTATTCGATGAATGATACGATCGTTGTCTTCGATCGTATCCGCGAAAACTTGAAGATCATGCGCAGAGAGAAGCTGGAAGACCTTATCAACATCAGCGTCAACCAGACTCTGAGCCGGACGATCCTCACCTCGGGTCTCACCCTGCTCACTGCCCTTTCGCTTTGGCTCTTCGGCGGTAGTAAGCTGAATGGGTTCTCTTTCGCACTAGTCGTTGGCATCATTGTCGGTACGTACTCTTCGATCTTCATCGCCAGTCCGATCCTGATCTTCTGGCAGAATTATGTAGAAAAACGGAAAGCCGCAGCTGTGCCTGCCTCCGCAGCAAGCCCGGTTCGGCGTACTCCGCTGAAGACAACTAAATGATCCGCATGCCGGCGCAGCGGCCTCCGCAGGGAGCTGCGTTCCGGTAGGGAGGTTGAACTCGTATGTTTGAACAGACCTTTGTCGAGGGCGCAAATAAGACACGCAAAAGCGCGTCGGTGTTCATCTCGTTTATCCTGCAGGTGATCGCCGTCACGGTCTTCGTGATCATTCCCCTCATCTTTACGGATACTCTGCCCAAGACGCAGTTGACTAGCTTCCTTGTGGCGCCTCCGCCTCCTCCGCCTCCGCCTCCTCCTCCGGCGGCAGCCCCCGTGAAAGTGGTAAAGGTGGTTCCGCGTCAGTTTGACGCCGGCCGCCTCATGGCGCCCAAGACGATTCCGAAAGAAATCGCCGCAATCAAGGAAGAAGAGCTTCCGCCCGTTGCCGGTACCCCCGGTGTGGTCGGCGGCGTTCCCGGTGGTGTACCCGGCGGTACGCCCGGCGGCGTCTTAGGTGGTATCATCGGTTCCGTCCCGACGGCAGCTCCGCCGCCACCTCCTCCCGTGAAGGAGGCTCCGAAGCCAGTCACGCCGAAGCAGATTCGCGTGGGTGGTAACGTACAAAGCGCGAAGCTGGTCCGTCAGCCGAAGCCGCAGTATCCGCAACTCGCCAAACAGGCCCGAATTCAGGGTACTGTGCGGTTTAATGCGGTCATCGGAAAAGATGGCACGATTCAGAATCTCACCCTGGTCAGCGGTCACCCCTTGCTGGTTCCATCAGCCCAGGAGGCCGTTCGCCAGTGGGTGTATCAGCCGACGTTGCTCAATGGCGAGCCCGTCGAAGTGGTCACCACGATTGATGTGAACTTCACCCTGAGCCAGTAACGGCTCATCGCGAGGTTTAAGGTTTAGGGAAGTTATTTCAATTTTCAATTCAACTCGCAGGAGATAACACAGAATGTTGGTTCAATTGCAACTTTGGGCGTTCCTGTTCCTCCAGGAAGCCAATGCAGGCGCCTCTATCAGTTTCGATCCGCGCCAGATGTGGGGCAACATGACCGTTCTTGGTAAGACGGTCGTCGGCATCCTCTTCGTCATGTCCGCCTGGTCCATCGGCGTCATGATCGATCGCCTTATGGCGTTCAATGCGGCTCGCAAGCAGTCCCGTCAGTTCGCCCCGGCAGTTGCCGGTGCGCTCCGCGAGGGCAAGCTGGATGAGGCAATCAAAATCGCTGACCGGTACCGCAAGAGCCATCTGGCCAAGGTTGTCGTCGCCGGTCTGCAGGAATTCCGCGCCCACCAGGAATCGTCCGACATCCCCGGTGAAGAACTCGAAGCGTCCAAGCGCGCTCTCGACCGCTCTGAAGCAATCGTGCACGCCGAACTGAAGCGCGGCATCAGCTCGCTCGCGACCATCGGTTCCACCGCACCCTTCGTCGGTTTGTTCGGTACGGTCGTCGGTATCATCAACGCGTTCCGCGGCATCGCGTCGGAAAAGAGCGCCGGTCTCGGTGCTGTCTCCGCCGGTATTTCGGAAGCGCTCGTCACCACCGCTATCGGCCTTCTGGTAGCTATCCCGGCTGTCTGGATGTTCAACTTCTTCACTAATAAGTTGGAAGCATTCGACGTCGAAATGGGCAACTCCAGCTCGGAGTTGATCGACTACTTCATCAAGCGGACCCAGAAGGCCGCCCGTAAGTAGTTCTCAGTCAGCAAGCAAGCGAGTTGAATTCGTGATGTGTCCGGCAGTCTGCAAAGCCTGCCGGATGCACACAGGAGAAAAGGAAATCGGCTATGGAAAAGAAAAAGGCCGCTCCCCCGGTTGCAGACATTAACGTCACCCCCATGGTGGACGTCATGCTCGTCCTGCTGATCATCTTCATCGTCATCACTCCCATGTTGAACAAAGGTATCGGCGTCGACATGGTGAAGACGAAGAATCCGGTCAAGATGCAGGCTGCGGACAAGGAAGATGCTGTTCTCATCGCGGTCACTCGCGACGGCAAGACCTTCCTCGGTACGAATCCAATGGCGCCCGACCAATTGCCCGCCAAGGTGAAAGATATGCTCACCAACAAGCTGGACAAGACGGTGTACGTTCGCGCCGATTCGCGCGCCCGCTATGAACGCGTCGTCGATGTCGTCGACAATCTTCGTTCCGCCGGCGTCGATCAGCTCGGTCTGCTGACCGAGAAGCAGCAGGAAAAGGGCAGTGCCAAACCTGCGACTCCCGCCCCAAGCGGTGAATAGCGCGCAGGTGCAGGTTTAGGGGCCTGTAGATTCAAGAATTCGTAGTTACTAAGGAGCAATCTTATGGCAATGGCAGTGGGTGGTGGTAAAGGAGCCAGAGCGGATATCAACGTGACACCGTTGATTGACGTGCTGCTGGTGCTGCTTATCATCTTCATGGTGATCACGCCTTTGGACCAGATGGGTTTGGATGCGCTTGTCCCGCAGCCTCCTCCGCCGAACGCGCCTCCGCCGGATCCGCACAATGATCGCACCGTGGTCGTCATCATCGATAAAGACCACAAAATGATGATCAACACGGAGCCGACGGATGAGAACCGGCTCGGGGACCGGCTTCAGGAAATCTTCAAGACGCGTGCCGAAAAGGTCGTCTTCGTCAAAGGTGATCCCGATCTGGAGTTCAAGTACGTCGCGAACGCGATTGACATCGCAAAGGGCGCCGGCATCGACAAGGTCGGTCTCATGACGGCCAAAATGGAGGCTGGACAATAATCCATGAAAGTCAATTTGCAGACCATAGGTATCGTGGTGGGATTGACCGTTCTGGCATTCGTCTCCACGGGCTGTGAAAAGCTGAGGGCACGCGACCACTTGAACAAGGGCGTCGCCGCCTTCAAAAATGCGAAATATCCCGACGCGGTCGAACACTTCAAGCAAGCGGTGGAACTTGATCCATCATTCCCGACCGCGCGTCTGTACCTGGCCTCTGCTTACATGAGCCAGTACATCCCGGGCGCGGAATCCCAGGAAAACATCCAGAACGCGAAGGCCGCTAATGACCAGTTCCTCAAAGTCCTCGAACAGGATCCAAAGAACACGGTGGCTATCGAGTCCCTCGCTTCCCTTCACTACAACGAAGCGCAGGGCTCATCCGGTCTCGACGCCAAGTTGAAAAAGTTGGATGAGTCGGAGGTCTGGTACAAAAAGCTTGCCGAGACCGACCCGAACAAGCGTGAAGCCTGGTACAGCCTCGGTGTCATCACTTGGGCGAAGTGGTATCCGGCTCTGGCCGAAGCCCGCGCCAAGCTGGGCATGAAGCCGGAAGATCCGGGTCCGCTCAAGGACAAAAAGCTGAAAGACGAGTTGAAGGCAAAGTGGTCCCCCATCATCGAGGAAGGTATCAAGGATCTGCAGAAAGCCCTCGACATCGACAAAGAATACGATGAAGCGATGGCCTACATGAACCTGCTCATCCGCGAACGTGCCGACCTGGCCGATACGCCAGAGCAGTATAAGAAGGACATCGACACGGCTGATAACTGGGTCCAGAAGGCGCTCGAAACGAAGAAGATCAAGGCCGAGCGAGCCGCTACGAAGGGTCCCGGCGGCATTACCCCTGACGCCAAGTAGTTTGCTTGTTTAGTTCAACCTCCACACGCCGGAGTAGCCGCAAGGCTCCTCCGGCTTTTTCTTGTGTGCGGCGGCACTTACCGCAATTCCTCGTCCTTAGTCCTTAGGCGCAATCCCCAGCGACCTCATCTTCCGGTACAAATTGCTCCGCTCCAGGCCCAGCAATTCCGCCGTGCGCGTCACATTTCCCTGAGCTTCTTCCAGCTTTTTGAGGATATAGTCCCTCTCTGCCGCTTCCCTCACTTCCTGTAAGCTGCCGAACCGCTCCACCGTCTTCTCAAACACAGCGCGCCGTGCCGGATTCAGTGGGATATGACGAGCGTCCACCCTCACCTGGGGATTCATAATCACGATCCGCTCCATCAGGTTCCTCAATTCCCGCACGTTCCCCGGCCACGAGTAGTCCTGCAGCACGCGATACGCCTCGGCAGTCAGTTCCTTCTGCTTCCGCCCGTACGCCGTCGCGTATTCGTGCAAAAAGTGATCAGCCAGCAGTGGTATATCCTCCATCCGCTCCCGCAGCGGAGGTACGTAGAAAGGAATCACATTCAGCCGGTAAAATAAGTCCTCCCGGAAGTTTCCGCGAACAATCTCATCCTCGAGATTCTTATTCGTAGCCGCCACCACCCGCACGTCCACCTGCACGGATTCATGCGCGCCCACCGGCTCAAACCGCTGCTCCTCCAGCGCCCGCAGCACCTTCGCCTGCGTCTTCAAACTCATATCGCCGACCTCGTCGAGGAACAGTGTCCCCCGGTCAGCCTTCTTTAGCTTCCCGACTTTGTCCTCTCCGGCGCCCGTGAAACTCCCCTTGCGATGCCCGAACAGTTCGCTCTCGATCAGTTCTTCCGGAATCGCGGCGCAGTTCACTTCGATAAAGGCTTCCGTGGATCGCGGACTGTACTCATGAATTGCATGCGCCACCAGTTCCTTGCCCGTTCCACTCTCGCCAAAGATCAGCACTCGCCCGTTTGTTCCAGCCATCAGCGAAAGCTGTTGCCGCAGCGCCCTCATCGGAACACTTTCGCCGATAATGCTCGGGCTCTTCCCGCTGCCGTCCTTCAGGCGCTCCAATTCCAACGAGAGCCGCCGCTGCTGAATCGCGTTCTTTACCAGCACGGTCACCTTATCGATCGTCAACGGCTTCTCTACAAAATCAAACGCTCCCAGCTTCGTAGCCTTCACCGCCGTTTCGATCGAACCGTGCCCGCTGATCATGATGACTGTGGGCCGCTCCACGAAGGCAATCTCCTGGATGCGTGTCAACGTCTCCATGCCGTCCATCCCGGGCAGCCAGACATCCAGAAGCACTACATCCCACGTCTTCTCGGCCAGCCGCGCCAAACAGGATTCGCCGTCCGGAACCGCGCCGGCTTCATATCCCTCGTCCTCGAGCACGCCGGTAAGGGATGTGCGAATACCCGGCTCATCATCCACCACCAGCACGCGCGATCGCGTCATGCCCGGCTCCCCACAATCGACGATTCCACTTCCGCATGCGTAGTCGTCGCAATCTCCACAATGAAGCGCGCACCTGTAGGCATGTTGTCTTCCACGCGAATGGTCGCGTTATGGTCGGAGACGATGTGATTCACGATTGCAAGTCCCAGTCCGGTACCTCTTCCCTTGGTCGAAAAATAAGGCAGAAACAGCTTCTCTTTATCCTCCGCGGATATGCCGATCCCCGTATCCGCGATCACCAGTTCCACCGAATCCTGCCCGTGCGCACACGTGCTGACCGATAGTCCCTTAACCAGCGAGTCCTGCATTGCCTCCGCCGCGTTGTCTATCAGGTTCACGATCAACCTCTTGAACTGCTCCCGATCCAAATTCACCATCGGCAAATCCGGCTGCAAACTCTTCCTCACTTCAATTCCTTCCAGCCTTCCGCGGAACACGCCGACTGCGTTCTCCACAACCTCGTTCAGGTCCGAAGGCACCGGCTGAGCCGCCGGGAAGCGTGCAAACTGTGAGAATTCGTCCACCAGCGTCCGGAGCGTCTCCACCTCAGACGAAATCGTCGCCGAGCACTCCCGGATCACTCGCCCGCTCTCAGGCGACTTCCATCGCTCCAGATGCCGTCCGATTCGCTCCGCGCATAAGCCGATAGGTGTCAGCGGATTCTTGATCTCATGTGCGATCCGTCGTGCCACCTCGTGCCACGCGGCCGCTTTCTGTGCCCGCAGCAAGTCGCTGGTGTCTTCAATCACGATCACAAAACCCGAAGTGATCTTTTCCTCCAATGCCGCCACGGTAACCGACAGATGCTGTACTTTGCTCTCATCCTTGAATTCGAGCTGTGTCGCCGCAATTCCCATGCGCCGCGCGCGGTTCATGAGATAGCGGATCTCGGCAGCATCTTCTCTGGGAAACAAATCATCCAGCCGCGCTGCGCTCTCCACTTTTTGCACGGAGAAGATCGCCTTCAGCGCACGGTTCACCCGCTGCACCCGCCCATCGGAGCTTAATGAGATCACGCCGGTCGGAATGCTCTCCAGAATGGCCTCGGTGAAACGGCGCCGGTTCTCCAACTCGCGGCTGTTCGCCTCCAGATCCTGCGTCATTTCATTGAACGCGCGTACCAGGCTGGCCAACTCGTCATTGGCGCCAATCCTCAGCCGGTACGACAGGTTCCCATTTCGGACCTCCTGCGCCGCCGCATAAAGAGCGGCAATCGGCACGCTGATCTGTTTTGCCAGGAACAGGGCGATCCAGGTAGCCACGAAGAGCACGAAAAGCGTGATCAACGTGAGCAGCAGCAAATAGGATCGCCGCATTGCTTTGCGATCGCGCGCCAGTTCATGGAACCGGTTTACCGAACTCGTGATGCTTTTCTGGATCTGCGCGAGGTCTAGCGACATTCGCGCCCTCACCAGCCACGTTCCTTCCGGCGTCGTGAATTGTCCTTCCGCGAGGTCTCCCGCGCCTTCCGCCGGAGGGGCGAAACTGCATAGCAGAACCGGCTTCCCGCCCGGGGCGATCCAGACCGCCTGCTCGATATTGCGTTCTTTGCAGAACGTAGTCAGGCTCTCCGCCTCGCGTTCCGGCCGCGTACTCAGCATCTCGGCCCAGGCCCGCACGCGGGAGTGCGTTTCGCGCGAAATTGCGTTCCCAATCTCAATGTAGTTCGCGTTCACATTCTCGGCCGGATTGCTGAACCACTTGTTCAGGTTTACGTTCAGTACGCCGATGCTGAACAGCAGCAGGAACATCACCGGCATGAAACTCAGGATCAGAGCACCGGCCACCAGCTTCGTGCGGATCCGCGATCCCTCGCGATTGCTGTGCCGGTCCACGTAAAGCTTCACGAAGTTCCGCGCCAGCATGAACGCCAGCACGACGGTGAGCAGGAAATTGAGTGTCGAAACCGCCCACACCAGATAGGTCTGCTGGGCGTTCGTCGGTCCGAAATCGCCGAAGCTGAACGAACCCTGCCACACGAGCATGGTCACCAGCAGCGCCAGCACCAGCAGCGCCGACCCGTAGATAATCCGTTTCCTCATCGAACCGGTCTTCTAGTTCCGATTATCGTAGGGCAGGCCCCCTGCGCGCCACCGCCTGTCTAATTTGGTGATAGTCACCGTATTTCCACCAGTATTTTCTGGCGCCCATACCACTAACGGCACGTACCATTTACACCCCACAATGTTTCAGTTATAATTCAACCCACCAAACGGTTTGCCTTTTGGGAAAGGGTCAACCTATTGTTCAGTGGAGTTCGCCGCTGGCGCGCCTTACTGCCCCGCGCCACCGCAACCGTGTCGCACCTTCGCGACACATCGCTAGCGGCTTGCCCACGTTCGTCCACTCGTCGCGTATCCAAACTAAATTCTCTGCAGAAACCAAAAATCAAAATTGGGGAAAATCTCGCATGAAGCAACTTATCTGGCTTGCTTTATTTCTGTTCCCGGTGCTTCCTATTGGGGCGCAGGAAACGACAGGTTCCATCATCGGAACTGTGCTCGACAGTTCGGGCGCCGCTATAGCCGGCGCGAAAGTTGAGGTTAGCGGCAGCGGACTCGTCCGCCCTCAGGAAGTCAGCTCCAACAGTGTAGGCGCTTATCAGTTTCAGTTGCTTCCGCCCGGCAGCTATGACCTTTCCGTCAGCGCCCCTGGCTTCCGCAACTTCCGGGAACGCGGCATCAATCTCCTCGTCGGCAAAACCGTCACCCGGGACGTCCGGCTCGAAGTCGGTGCCGTCACCGAAACCGTTGAGGTCAGCTCGGAAGCCGTCGCCATCGATACCACCTCCAGCAGCATCACTCAGAACGTCACGGCGGATTTCTTCGATCGTCTTCCCAAGGGCCGCAGCTTCGATTCGCTGATCGCCCTCGCACCTGGCACTCGTTATGAAGGCAAGAGCGGCCAATATTCGATCGACGGCGCTTCCGGGTCCGAAAACGCCTGGATCATCGATGGTGTCGAACGGACCAACATCCAGAACGGCACTCTCAACGGGAATGCGCAAATTCCGTTCGAGTTCGTGCAGGAGGTTCAGATTAAGAGCAGTGGCTACGAAGCCCAGTACCCGGCTACTACCGGCGGAGTCGTCAACGTGGTCAGCCGCTCCGGCGGTAACGAACTCCATGGCGAGGCGAGCCTCTATTTCAACACCGACGGCATGAACGCCGGCCCGCGCCCCAGCCTTAGTGTCGACCCACTGGACGACAACAAGGCGATCTACGTTGCCAACACCCGCGACGGCTATCGCCTCCTCGATCCCGTGGCCGTCATTAGCGGACCCATCGTCAAGAACCGGCTCTGGTATTTCGCGGGTTGGGAAAGCCGCTATAACCTCACCGAGCGCACGGTCAACTTCATCAACCCCAAAGTTACCCGTACCTTTCAGTCCAACACCCGCCGCGACTATCTGAATGGGAAGATCGATTATGCGCCGTTCTCGAAGCTCCGCGCAGCCTTCGGCTATCTCTACTCTCCATCGAAGACCAACGGCCTGCTTCCTGGGCAACTCGGGAATGACAATCCGAACAGCCCCTGGGCTGACCAGGGCAACCGCACTCCTGCCGCTACCTACACCTGGTCTGCCACCTATACCGCGACTTCCAATTTCCTGCTGACTTATCACGGCGGTTACGTGTATACCAACTATAAGGATTACGGAATTCCGCGCGGCACGTACTTCCGCTTTCTTGCGCCCAGTGTCAACCTGCCCGGCGTGCCGGCTCAGTTCCAGGGACCCTCCGGCATCTTTACAACGAATAACTTCCAGACCCTGTTTGATAAAAACAATCGCACAAATCACTACATCGATGGGTCTTATCTCTTCAACCTCGGCGGCCAGCACGAGTTCAAGGCTGGCTACTCCACCAATCGCCTTCACAATGAAGTCTCTTCCACCTGGCCCGATGGCTACTTCCGCATTGGTTGGAATCGCGCCTATACCGGCGTAGTCACTCCCGGTAAACTGCAAGGCAAATACGGTTACTACATCAATCGCGTGTTCGGCACCTTCGGCGATGTTGGCAGTGACAACACCGGCTTCTACGTCCAGGACAATTGGCGCATCCACCGCCGGCTCACTCTGAACCTCGGCCTTCGGGCCGACAAGGAGTTCGTCCCCTCGTTCCGCACCGACAGCGGCATCGCTTCCCAGGCGATTGCTTGGGGCTTCGGCGATAAGCTCGCCCCCCGCTTGGGCTTCGCCCTCGATGTCCTCGGCAATGGCAAGCTCACTCTCCGCGCCAACTACGGCCGCCTCTTCGATCAGTTCAAGTACTCTCTTCCGCGGGGCAGCTTCGGCGGCGACCGCTGGAAGGATTACGTGTACCCGCTCGACGACCCGGATATCTCGAAGCTCACTCCCACCAACACCCCCGGCAAGTTGTTCGAAGTGGTCGACTGGCGCATCCCTGCCAACGACCCGTCAGACAACCGCATCGATCCAAACCTCGCTCCCATGCGCAAGCATTTCTTTAACATTGCGAGCGAGTATCAGTTGAGCGCCAACACCTTCACCGGAATCCGCTACACCCGCAACCGCCTCGACCGGGCGATCGAAGATGTCGGCGTGATCAGCGCCCAGGGCGAGTCCTATTACATCGCCAACCCCGGCTACGGCGTTACTGCCAATCCCAAGACCTTCGGCCCGGGAATCCCCACCACACCGGCCGCCGTGCACAACTACGATGCCGTCGAATTCCGCGTCGAACGCCGGTTTGTTCAGAACTTCATCTATGCAGTCAGCTACACCTACAGTCGCCTCTATGGCAATTACAGCGGCCTGGCCAGCTCGGATGAGAACGGCCGAACAGATCCCAACGTCAACCGCGACTTCGATCTGCCCTGGGAGAAGTACAACGCCGCAGGTCAGCCCGTGTATGGACTTCTAGCCACCGACCGTCCCCACACCTTCAAGTTCTTCGGTTCTTACACGCTTCGGTCCAAACTGGGTGCGACTCGTTTTTCGCCCATATTTACCGCCTTCAGCGGCACGCCAATCAGCACCGATGTAGGCATAATCAGCCTGCCAATTAAGGCGAACGGGCGAGGAGATATGGGCCGGACGCCCGCGATCTTCAACACCAATCTCGGGATCTATCACGATTTCCATCTCAGCCGGAACACCGAACGGTTCAAAGCCCGTCTGGAAGCCAACTTTGACAATCTGTTCAACCACGCGGCCGTCACCGACATCTACAACAGCTACATCAACGGCAACGACGGCAACATCCAATTTGAAAATGAAGCGGACATTTTCAAGGGTTTCAATTACAAGCAGTTAATGACTACGCAAAAACTGCGTGTGGATCCTCGCTACGGACTTGCCAGTGGCTACCAAGGCCCGCGCAATATCCGCCTCGGCCTCCACTTCATCTTCTAACTGATCTCGAAGCTCGTCACAGGCTCGCTGTCCTCAAATCCGGAGTATTGCGAGCCTGTGACAGTGAGATTCACACTCATACTTTGCTCGCATTCCCTCTTTGGTACGGCTCCCGGATAACTACTATAAATGTGCTAATAAGACGATCGTGACAATTGTGTTATACTTCGACGAAACCTGTAGAAACCGCTGTCGAGGAGAACTGTAAGACAAATAACATGTCTCGCGTGTGTTCACCTTGCAATTGACCTGTGGTTGCTGTTACATTTGCTGTAACTAGAGTAACGGGTCCTCCGTTGTTTTCGCTTTCGGGGGCTCAAAAAGTACATCTTGGTTAGGGAGTTAACTATGACAAAAGGCAGTATCAGGGGATGCTACCGCGACCTCCTGCGCTTTTCCTTTCTGTCGATTTTCATGCTCGCACTCGCATTCGGGCAGGAGAATACCGGCAGAATTCTCGGAACAGTAACTGATGAATCCGGCGCCGTGATCACGGATGCCCAAATTGTTGCCACAAGCCCATCATCGCCCAAAGCATTAGAGACGATGAGCGATACGAATGGTAACTACACATTATTCAACGTTCCGCTGGGCGTTTACACGGTTAGCGTTAGCAAAGCTGGCTTCGCTACCGTGCGCCAGCAGAATGTCAATGTCACGCTTGGCGCTCAGGTCAACTACAACCCGAAGATGAGCGTTGGCCAAGTGACCCAGGTGGTCGAAGTGACCGATTCGGTGGTTTCGCTCGATACCACCTCCAGCCGCGTCTCCACCAACATCAGCTCGAGCCAGTTTGAGGGCCTTGCCAAGGGCCGCAATTTCAATTCGATTCTGGCCCTCGCTCCAGGCGTCCGCAATGAAGTGAAAAGCGGTTCGCAGGGTGTTGGCGGCATCCAGGTAGACGGGTCTTCCGGTGGTGAGAACGCATTCCTCGTTGATGGCGTCGATACATCCGACGTCCGCCGCGGTTCCCTTCGTCAGCAGTTTGCGCTTCCGTTCGAAATGATTCAGGAAGTTCAGGTCAAGTCTGGCGGCTACGAAGCCGAATACGGCGGTGCGACTGGCGGCGTCGTCAGTGTCGCTACCAAGGGCGGCTCGAATGAATTCCACGGTGAGGGCTGGTTCCAACTCACCAATGATGCATTGAACGCCGGCGACCGCGGATTCTGGCAACGTTCTCCGCGCAACGCCAACGTTGCCGATTTCTTCCGTCCGAAGGAAGATCAATATCACATCTACTATCCCGGCGGTCGCTTTACTGGTCCGCTCCTGCGCAATCAGCTCTTCTTCTCGGCTATTTATAGCCCTGAGTTGGAGCACACGGATCGCACAATCGACTACACCCAGGATTCCTTGAACAAGGACAAGGGCGTACTCAATCAGCACCAAGACATCATCCGTCATTACGGTTTGGCTCGCCTGGACTTCCAGCCCGTACAGAAGCTGCAGGTGACCAGTTCGTATTTCTGGTCTCCGCTGAAGCAGACCGGTGTCCTTCAGAACCGCGACATCCGCGTCGCCCCGCCGAGCAACGATCTCTCCATCCAGGGCGGTTTCGTTCCGGCGCAGACGTTTTCCGCCGGTGCTACCTATACGGCCACTCCTCACCTCATCTTCTCCGGCCGTTACGGGTATCGTTACCTGAATGACAAACTCGGTAACTACGGCATCTCCGGTTCTCCGTACCTCCAATACAACACCTCCGCCATTGGCCTTCCAGGTGTTCCTTCGGATGTCGCCAAGGGTACGGGCTACACCAACGTCAGCAGCACTCTGCTCACTCGCTACGACATCACCACCCGCCATAACGCATATCTCGACGCGACCTACATCGCCGGCAAGCACACCATTAAGGGCGGATACTACCTGGCTCGTTTACATAACTCGGTGAGCACCGATTACTCGAACGGCCGTTTCGGTATCTACTGGGGCGACAAGTTCTCGCGCGGCAACTTCACCAACGTCACTGGCCAATATGGCTACTACATCTGGGAAGATGGCGTGACCAATAAGGGTGATGTCAACAGCCGCAACCAGGGCCTTTACATCCAGGATGGCTGGCGCGTCAGCTCGCGTGTCACGTTGAATCTTGGCATCCGCTTCGAAAACGAATTCCTGCCTCCCTACCAGTCACAGGTAGGCGGCGTGAAGGTTGCCAATCCGATCTCGTTCGATTGGGGCAGCAAGATCGCTCCCCGTATCGGCGGCGCCTGGGACATCAAGGGCGACGGGCGCTGGAAGTTGTCCGGCAGCTACGGGATCTTCTATGACGTCCTGAAATACGAACTTGCTCGCGGTTCGTTCGGATCTGATCACTGGATATCGAATGTCTACAAGCTGGACAACCCGAACGTGCTCGGCCTCAGCCTGGCCAACCCGGGCGCGCTTGGCACTCTCATCACCAAGTACGACAACCGTACCATTCCGATCAACTCCAAAGGGGAGATCGACGGTGTCGACCACAATATCAAGCCGTATAAGTCCCAGGAGTTTTCGGCTCAGTTGGAGCATAGCTTCGCTTCCCGCCTGGTCGGCGGTGTTCGCTATACCCACAAGGACCTCCTTCGCGCTATTGAAGACATCGGCGTTCTCGATTCGGAGGGCAACGAAGTCTACCTGATCGGCAACCCCGGTTTTGGCGATACGCGCGATCCGAAGAGCCCCTATGGCGGCAAGACTCCGAACGGTCAGAACTGGCTTGTTCCGAAGGCCACCCGCACCTATGACGCACTGGAATTCCGCATCCAGGGTCAGGCTCGGAGCTTTGGGTTCATTGGTAGCTACACCTGGAGCCGCCTGTATGGCAACTACTCCGGTGCGGCAAACTCCGACGAATCCGGCCGCCAGGATCCTGGCGTATCTCGCGCGTTTGACCTGCCGTACTACTACTTCGACGCCACCGGTAGCCAGAAGACCCGCGAAGGTCTGCTCGGTACCGATCGGCCGCACACGTTTAAGTTCTACGGCAACTACGATCACAAGTGGGGCCGGATTGGCAACACCAACCTCGGTGTGAACCAGATCGCTTATAGCGGCACGCCAGACAGCACCACCGTGATCTACGGTTCTGCGCCTACGTTCCCGTACGGCCGCGGTGACCTCGGCCGTACGCCTTTCTTGACCCAGACCGACTTGTTGCTTGCTCACACATTCACCTTCACGGAACACGTGAAAGCACGCTTCGAGTTCAACGTGATCAACTTGTTCAATCAGGCGACCGTCATCTCTCGCGTCACGCAGTTGAATCGCGCTGGTGCGATCGACGAGTCCTCTCTGCCGCCCGATGCCACTGGCTTCTTCAAGGGGTACGACCCGAAGAAGTTTGTTGCGCCGGGCAACCCTCCCGGTACTGTTGCTCCCTACAACCCGATCTACATGTTGCCGGGTGGCAGCTATCGCGCTGGGGGAACCAACTTGGGGGCCGGCTACAGTTCGGCGACATCCGTGTCGCTGCCGAACTTCGGCGCTTACCAGGATTTCCGGACTATCCGTCTGGGATTCCGTTTACTCTTTTAACTCGATTGCAGCAGGTTAGTGCAAGGAGGGCGGGGCTTCGGCTCCGCCCTTTTTGTTTTTGTGCCATGTTGGACAGCGCGAACCGCAAGGGCCTCGTCAGCTCCGTACAGAAATGCCATCAACGCGAATGCTGATTTGTTTTCCTGTTCTTTTCAAAGACTTGTAAGCCCCTCCCATCCCGGTATTCTATGAGTCCGCTCCAAACTGCGATTAGGGGAGATCCATTCCTCAAAACAAAACCCCAGGAGCAGAAAACATGCAGGCCACACAGAAACAAATCGACGCTAATCAGGCGAACGCCCGGAAATCAACCGGCCCCAAGGATGCTTCCCGAACCCGGCTGAACGGCCTCGCTCACGGACTAACCTCGAACACCCTCATCCTCCCTTGGGAAGACCAGACCGTATTTGACCAGCTACTCGAAGATTTCTCCCGCCGCTATAAGCCGGCAGACCGCGTTGAGGCGATTCTCGTGCGCGAGGCCGCTGAAGCCCAGTGGCTGCTCCAGCGCACCCGCCGCCTTGAGGCGAATCTGTTCAATATGCTCGCCCGCCAGGAGCATGTGGATGCCGAGGCCGAACCCGGTGACCTGCACGCCGGCGAAGCCGAAGTCATCTCGTTCCTCAAGGGCGGAGAGCACTTCGATCGTTATCGCCGCTATGAGACCGCCCGCCTGCGCGCCTGGGAGCGCGCCTTTCAGCGTCTCGAACAGATGCTCGGCCATCGCGTGCATGCGGCCACCGCCACGGATCAGCCTTTACCCGCCCCAATCGAATGTCTTGCCGACGATCCTGAAGGGAACAGATTGGCTTCGCTTCGTATTCACGGCAATCCCAACCGTATTCCCGCGCTGACAGGTGTGCGGCTCGCGCCCCGCAAGCCCATTCCCCGCGCTCCAGAGACCTCCCCCACCCACCAGAACACCCAATCCGGCGGATAATGACCAAAGTATGAAGCACCGCGCCGCTCGCTTTTTGGCCTCAGTGTGTCTGCTCGCCCTCGCAATCGCTGCCGTTGGCGCCAAACGCCCGGTCACGATCAAGGATTTTGATTCTTGGCGATCTCTGCAAAATCAGCAGCTATCCGATGACGGGAAATGGCTCGTTTATGCCTCTTTTCCGGAGGAGGGTGATGGCGAACTCATCATCCGCAATCTCGCTAATGGCGCCGAACAATACGTCCCCGCCGGAGTGCGCCCGCCCACGCCTCCGCCGAATTATGCAAGTCCGAATCCGGAGGAGCGGCCCGAACCCCGCGGCCTCACCATTCAGTTCACTCCCGACAGCCGCTACCTCGTCTCCACCTCGTTTGCCTCCAAAGCGGATATCGAGCAGGCTCGCAAGGAAAAACGTGCCAATAGCGCTATGTCCAAAGGCGGCCTCATCATCATCGATTTGGCTGCGGACGCGGTCGCCCGCCTCCCTAACATTCGATCCTTCGGTCTGGCGGAGCAGTCTTCGGAATACCTCGCTTACCTGGCCGAGCCGCCGCCGTCTCAGGCAGAACCCACGCCCTCCACTCAGAGCCGGCGCCCCGCCGTACGGCCGGAGTTTGGCTCGCCTCTCGTCCTTCGTAAACTTTCCGACGGCTCCGAGCGCACCTTCCCGGACGTGACCGAGTTCCTCTTCACCAAAGACGGAAAGCAACTGGTCTACACGGTCTCCGCCCGGAATCAGGACTCAAACGGAGTCTTCGCACTCGACCTCGGAACAGCCGCCAAGCCGAGAACCGTGCTCTCAGGCAAAGGGAAGTACACGCGTCTTGCTTTTGACGACAAGCAGGAGCGCCTAGCGCTCCTGAGTGATCGCGATGAGAAGAATCGCTTCAAACTCTATCTCTGGAATCGCAAATCGGAGAATGCCGAGGAGTTGATCGCCGCTACCACAGACATGCCTTTCTCCGACAAGGCCCCGATTGCGTTCAGCAAGGATGGCTCCCGCCTGTTCGCCGGCACTGCGCCAGCGCGCAAAACCTTTGAAGAAACGGAATCGAATACACCTGCCGAAGAGCGAGTGTCCGTCGACCTTTGGCACTGGAAAGACGACCGCATCCAGCCCATGCAAATGGTTCGCGCCAGCACCGAGCGCGATCGCTCCTATCGTGCAGTTTATGTTTTCAAAGACCGGCGGCTCATCCAACTTGCCGATGAGCACATGCCCGAGTTCATTGCCGGCGACTCCGGGGAGTGGGCGCTCGGCTCCGACGATCGGGAATACAGGCCGCTCGCCGAATACGGCGAGCGCTACTCCGACGGCTACCTCGTCAACACCGCAACAGGTGAGCGGAAACTCGTTGCTAAGAGACATATCGGGGCTTTGAGCTTGTCTCCTGATGCCAGATTTTCCCTGTATTTCGATGGGGTGGATTGGAATACCATCTCCATTCCCGAAGGCAGGCTCGTCAACCTCACCGCGACGCTTCCCGTAAAGTTCTCCCGAGAAGATAGAGACACGCCGGGTAACCCCGCGTCCTGGGGCAATGCGGGATGGGCCAAAAGTGGGAGAGAGGTGCTGTTGAACGATCAATATGATATCTGGCAAGTCAAGCCGGATGGATCCGGTGCGGCGAATCTGACTGCCGGTTACGGCCGTAAACATCACCTGCAATTGCGCTACGTCAAGCTCGACCCGAAAGAGAAGAGTATCGATCCCGCCAAGCCGCTGTTGCTTCGCGCCGAAGACCAGGAGAATTACGACACCGGCTTCTTCATTACCCGGCTGAACAGCCGCGATGAACCGAGGCAACTCATTCGCTCCACAAAGACTCTCGGCGCGCCCATCAAAGCGAAGAACGCGGACGTGCTGGCGCTGACCATCTCGACCTTTGAAGAGTTCCCCGATCTCTACATCACCAACTCGGAGTTCCGCGATTTCACGCGGGTCACCGACGCCAATCCACAGAAGAAGGATCTTCT
The DNA here is from genome assembly GCA_964464925.1 of uncultured Solibacteraceae bacterium. Taxonomy (GTDB): domain Bacteria; phylum Acidobacteriota; class Terriglobia; order Bryobacterales; family Bryobacteraceae; genus CAYXLI01. Next base: position 62,613 of record CAYXLI010000013.1, read on the forward strand.
ATGGGGCACCTCAGAGCTGATCAGCTTTCGCAATTCCGATGGCGTGCCGCTGAAGGCCGCAGTCTACAAACCGGAGAACTTCAGCCCTGCGAAAAAGTATCCGATGATCGTCTACATCTACGAGCGCCTCTCGCAGAATGTCAAACACTTCGCCGACCCGCGTCCAAGCAACTCAATTAACATCGCGCATTACGTCAGTAATGGCTACGTGGTCGTCGAGCCCGATATCGTCTACACCACCGGCTACCCTGGACCAAGCGCGATCCAGTGCGTGCTTCCGGCCGTGCAGGCCGTGGTCGACAAGGGGTACATCGATGAGAACGCGATCGGCATTCAGGGGCATAGCTGGGGTGGATATCAGATCGCCTATATGATCACCCAGACCAACCGGTTCAAGGCCGCCGCTGCAGGCGCCGTTGTCGCCAACATGACCAGCGCCTACAATGGCATTCGCTGGGGTCCCGGCTTGCCGCGGCAGTTTCAATATGAAAAACAGCAAAGCCGCATTGGCGGGTCACTCTGGGAATACCCGATGCGTTTCATCCTGAATTCGCCTATTTTTCAGGCCGACCGTATCCGCACGCCGCTGCTTATGATGCACAATGACGCCGACGACGCCGTGCCATGGTACCAGGGAATCGAGTTCTATCTTTCCCTCCGGCGCCTCGGCAAGGAAGTCTATATGTTCAATTACAATGGCGAGCCGCACAACCTGCGCCGCCGCGCGAATCAGAAGGATTACACGCTGCGCATGCAGCAGTTTTTTGATCATTACCTGAAGGGTGCGCCGGAACCCGAGTGGATGAAGCGGGGCATCCCCTATCTCGAGAAAGGAACGGAGCGCTCCGCTGCCTCCGGCACCCCATAATGCTCAACTGGCTTGTAGTCGGAATCGGAGACATCACTACGCGCCGCGTCTTGCCGGCGATTCAGTCCGAGCCCGATTCGAAACTTGCCGGCATCGTCACTCGCAATCCGGAGAAGGCGAAGCCATATGACTGCCCGGTGTGGACGTCTCTCGAAGACGCCTTGCGCTCACCGGAGATCGAAGCCGTATATATTGCCACTCCGGTCTTCCTGCACGCGCCTTATACAATCCAGAGCCTCCGGGCAGGCAAGCATGTACTCTGCGAAAAGCCCATGGCCATGAGCTATCCGGAAGCACTTAGCATGCAGAGGGCCGCCGAAGAGACCGGCCTTACGTTCGGGGTCTCCTACTATCGCCGCACTTACCCCAAGGTGCAACGTGCGAAACAACTGCTGGAGCAAAACGTCATCGGCCAGCCCACCATCGCCGAGGCAACCTCGCATAGCTGGGCCAGCGGAGACGACCTGAACCGGCAGTGGCTCTTCGATCCTTCGAAAGCCGGCGGCGGTCCTCTATATGACATCGCCTCTCATCGCATCGATCTGATGAACTACTTCTTCGGCAAGCCCCGGCGCGTCACCGCGCAGCTTTCTAACTCCGTACACAGATATGCCGTCGAAGATAACGCCACCGTTCTCATCGAGTACTCGGGCGGCATGCGCGCCATCGTCGACGTACGCTGGAATTCCCATGTAGCCCGCGATGAATTTCGCATCCGTGGAACCGATGGCGAACTCGACCTCACGACGCTAAACGAGCCTGAATTGAGAATCACGCCCGGGTCGATAGAGTTATGGCCAACTCACAAGAATATCCATTACCCTTGCGTCGCGAACTTCGTCGATGCAGTGCGAAACCGGGCGCCGCTGCTGTCCAGCGGAACCACCGCGCTATGGACGGATTGGGTAACTAGTCATGCAGTTTCCATTTAAAGTAGGATACGTATATGAAAATTCTCCGCATTATCGCTTTCTTGACAGCAATCGCCGCCTGTTCGTTTGCGCAGACACCCGCAACGAAGGCACCGGCCAAATCGACACCAGCCGCTCCTCAGGCCACTAAAGCCACTCCGGCCGCGGGCAAGACGGACGCCGCCATCGAACAGGACTTGAAGGATCGTTTGTCGAAGTCGAAGCTCGCTGCCGATAAGTTCACGGTCTCGGTCAAGGGTGGTGTGGCAACGCTCGAAGGGAAAACCGACGTAGTTCAGCACAAGGGTACTGCGACTCGCATGGCGAAAGCCGCTGGCGCAACGTCGGTGGTAAACAACATTCAGGTCTCCGACGCCGGCAAAGCGAAGGCCGCTGCCACTTTAAAGAAGGGTAAAAAGTAGAGTAGGTCTTTTTTTGGGGAAAGGGTCTCATGCGGTCTGCTGCACTCGCTACATTTGTCTTCGCCAGTCTCGTTTACGCACAGTCGCTAAGCATCACCACGCCGCTTGCCAATCAGGTCGTACAGCGGAACTCCCCTGGAACGGGATCCATAGTGGTCACCGGCCGCGCTGAAAACCTCGAAGGGAAGACGGTCGAAGCTACGGTGTTTGGTCCGAAGCGCATCCCGTGGAGCCGGATCGCTACTGTTTCCAACGGAGCCTGGACCGGTGAGCTGAGAAATGTTCCCGTCGGCGGACCGTATGAGATTCGAGTGCGTGCGTCGGGCTCCGCGCCCCGGTCCGTCAAGGACATTCTCGTAGGCGATCTTTGGATCTTGGCCGGCCAGTCCAACATGGAAGGCGTGGGCAATCTCGTTGACGTTCAACCGCCCGACCCGCGCGTCCACAGCTTCGATCAGATGGATCAGTGGGGCATCGCGCGCGAACCGCTGCACAACTTACCGGCCGCGAAGGATTCCGTCCACTGGCCGCGAGGCAAGACAGCCCCTCTCTCCGGAGCGGACTTGGAGATGTACAACGCAAACCGGAAGAAAGGCGCCGGACTCGGCCTGCCCTTTGCCGTCGAGATGGTGAAGCGCACTGGCATTCCCGTGGGCTTGGTACCGTGCGCCCACGGAGGAACGTCGATGGCCCAGTGGGATCCGGATCTGAAATCCGAGGGTGCGAAATCTCTCTATGGAGCTATGGTGCGCCGATTCCGGGCTGTCGGAGGCAAGGTCGCCGGGGTGCTCTGGTACCAGGGAGAGTCGGATGCGAGCCCTCAGGCTGCCCCGATCTTCCAGGATAAGTTCGAAAAGTTTGTGGCTGCCTTGCGAGCCGATTTTGCTCAGCCGGAGCTTCCGTTCTACTACGTCCAGCTTGGGCGGCATATCAGTAACGCCAACGTGCCGTACTGGAATCAGGTGCAGGAAGCCCAGCGCGTCGCCGAGACCACCATTCCGAACGCGGGCATGATCGCAGCCATCGACACGGAACTGGACGACGGCATACACGTGAGTACCGCGGACCATAAACGCCTCGGCCGCCGCTTTGCTCTGCTCGCGACTAAGACGGGAAAGAAAGGGCCGCGTCCCGTCTCGGCAAAGTTCGAAACAGGTCCGGGAAATGGGTTCGTGCGGGTCACCTTCTCCGACGTGAATGGCAGACTAATCAGCGACGGCCGGATTGGCGGCTTCACGATCCATCCGCCGACGGGAGACCCGGTGCCGCTTATCTTCCGCGCGAAGGTCGATCCGGAGAACTCATCGGCGGTTCTTCTCTACCTGGGCGCCAAGCTCCCGGAGAACGCAGTCCTCCGCTACGGCTTTGGCAAGGATCCCTACTGCAACCTTCGCGATGAAGCCGACCTCGCGGTCCCGGTCTTCGGCCCCATGCCCATCGACTCCGGAACCAGCAGCATCAAGCCCGTCCAGAGTGCGAAAGGGAAGGTCCTGGCACGGCTAAATGGAGATGAGGCGCGCGCTAAACTGAAAGAGTTCCATGAAAATCCGTAGTCTTGTCTGGATCCTAGTAGCCGCCCCTCTGTTTGCGCAGCAGCAGAATACCTCCCCCGTTTTCATCGATCGCAACGGCACAGCCGTGGTGGATATCGATGTGGCAAAGCAAAGGGAACTGATCAAACCGGAAACGGTGGTGGCCACCGTCAACGGCAAACCGATCACCGCCGGCGAACTCAATAAGATGATCGATGCCTTGCAGCCGACGCAGCGTGCGATCGCGCAGCGCGAACCCAAGCGGTTCCTGGAGAACTGGGCCTTGTTCCAAACCATTCTCGAATACGCCGAGAAGGCGAAGCTTGAAGAGCGCAGTCCCTACAAAGAACGTATCGCCGAATTGCGGCGGCAGATGCTCGTACAAGCCCAGATCAATGATGTCACCGAGCAGTACATGGTGAAGCCGGAAGATCAGAAGAAATACTACGACGAACACCAGAAAGACTTCAAAGAAGCCAAAGGCAAGTTGATCCTGGTCTCATTCCAGGACAACCCTCCAGCAAACCATGATCCCAAAGCCAAGAAGATCCTGAATGCCAAGGAAGCCGAAGCCCGCGCCAAGATGATTGTTGGGAAAGCCCGCGAGGGCGCCGATTTCGTTAAGCTGGTAAAGGAGTACTCGGATGACTCCGGATCGGTCTCGCGGGATGGCGATATCGGCCTTGCAGTTCGGACCGATACGCCGAACATTCCGGATGTAATTAAGAATACACTTCTCGGCATGAAGTCCGGTGAGATCAGCGATCCGGTTCAGGTCGAGCACGGTTACTACATCTTCAAAGCTGATTCGGTAAGCGTCGCTCCGTATGATCAGGTCCGGGACGACATATATAAGTCGTTGAAGAATGAGGGCCTGCGGAAGTGGCTCGATGAACGGCAGAAGCAAACACAGATTAAGATCGAGAATCCGCTCTTCTTCACACCGCCAGCCAAATAGTCATATTTTCGGAGAACTAGACATACGGGCGGGCCGCATGCCCCAGTTGAGGGGCCAGCCCATCTCAGTCAGCTTTCAACCATCCCTGACCGCACATCGGGGCAAATTGCTTTCCGGCTCAACCAAGGGCACGGCCGTGAATGCGGGCTCGTTCCTGGTGGAGCGCCGCATCATTCTGGAAGATCAGCTCAAACGGACGCCTATCGAGTTGGCTCGTATATTCGTCCATGAGGTATTCCATTTCGCGTGGTGGCGCCTAGGGAACCCGACTCGACGCTCCTACGAAGAGTTGCTGATCCGGGAGTTGGAGGAGGGCGCCCGCGGAGAGTTGGGCTGGTCCGCACAGCGGCTGAAGGAGCAGCTCACGGTGACAGACCGTGAGAACCGGAGTCCGCAATGGCGTTTGTACATTTGTGAGAGCTTCTGCGATACCGGCGGCTGGGCCTTCGGGAGCCGGGGGCGTTATGCCGAGATGACGCTAGCTAAGCGTTGGCGGCAAAAGCGCTTACGCTGGGTGAAGGACGTCCTGGGCAAAGGCCCGCTGACGATATAATTGAATTTAGGAGAATTTTCTTTGCTGAGAATTGCCATCGTTGTCGCCGTCGGGCTGCTGGCCGTCGGATGTGGAAACTCGGGCGACCGGGTTCGTGCGGCCTCTGTAAAGCCGGACAAGCAGCGCAAGCCGGCTCCGGATTTCGTGTTGAAGGACGCGAACGGCAAAGAGTTCAAGCTTTCTGACTACAAGGGTAAGATCGTTCTGCTGAACTTCTGGGCGACCTGGTGCGGGCCCTGCAAGATCGAGATTCCATGGTTCATCGAGTTTGAGCAGAAGTACAAGGACAGGGGATTCGCGGTGCTCGGAGTGTCAATGGATGACGACGGCTGGCAAGTGGTAAAGCCATACCTGGAAGAGAAGAAGATCAATTATAGGGTGGCGGTTGGGAACGACAGCGTCGGCAGTTTGTACGGCGGCGTGGATTCGCTTCCGACCACATTTATCATCGATCGCGATGGTCGCGTGGCATCCACGCACATCGGCCTGGTTGCGAAGAACGACTACCAGAATGAAATTCAGCAGCTTATTGGCAAGTAGTTTTTTGGCCGCCGCACTGGCGTTCGCGCAGTACTCCAACGTTCTTACCCTCAATCCACCGGAGAAGATCGCGGGCAAGAAGGGCGAGACGGTCACCGCGCCGTTCGAACTGGTTCTGAAGAACGGCTTCCATGTGAATAGCAACAAGCCCAATGAAGAGTACCTGATTCCACTGCGCTTAACCTGGACCGATAGCGGCGCCCAGCCCGTACAGACGGACTTTCCCGCACCGAAGCAAGAGAAGTACGCGTTCTCGGCCAAGCCGGTTTCGGTGTTCAGTGGCACGTTCAAGGTGCAGCAGAAATTCAAGATCAGCCCCGGAGCGACAAACGGGTTCGTTACCGGGAAACTCCGTTATCAGGCTTGCAACGACCACGAGTGCCTGCCTCCGAAAAACATCGACATCAAAGTTCCGCTGGAAGTGCGCTGAAGCGGCTGCTGATTCGTCCCGGCGCAATCGGCGACGTAATCTTGTCGCTCCCGGCGCTGGGGTATCTTGCCGGGGAAGTGTGGGTGCCGCATCGCATGGTGCCGCTGATGCGGTTTGCGAACGCGCGTTCGCTGAGCAGCACAGGCATCGATTTAATCGGCTTCGGAGATACGCACGCTTTCAATCTGTTCCGGCAGTTCGATGAGATCTGGTCCTGGTACGCGGCGAACCGGCCCGAGTTCCAGGAAGAGGTCCGCGGGTTCCCGTTTCGATTTCTGAAGGCGTTGCCAGATGGCGATTTACACGCGACCGATTTCTACCTGCAACAAGTGGGTGCGCCGCTCGGGGCAGTGCCGCGCATCGACGTTCCGCGAATGCGGAGCGGGTTTGTTGCGTGCCATCCTTTCTCGGGCAGTGCGAAGAAGAACTGGCCACTTGGGAAGTTCAAACAGTTGCCCGTCCGGTTCTGCGTTGGGCCGGAACAGGAGATGAGCGGCGCTGAACGGATCGAAGATTTGTATGAACTGGCGCAGTGGCTAGCGTCGGCGGACGCGTACGTCGGCAATGATTCGGGGATTACGCACCTGGCGGCGGCCGTGGGCACTCCGACAATTGCCTTGTTTGGGCCGACGGACCCACGTGTTTGGGCGCCGCGGGGCGAGCACGTGACTGTTTTGCGGCGGGATAGGATAGATGAGATCACTATCGAGGAGGTTCGCACTTGTTTAGAAAGATTGCTGCGCTGATTCTGAGCGCTATGCTGGCTATTGCTGCCGGGAAGACTGTTACGACGATCGCCGGAAACGGCACTCCGGGGTTCTCAGACAGCGAAGTCAACAACCCCTACGGCCTGACCAAGGGGCCCGACGGTGCGCTCTACATTTGCGAAATCGGCAATCATGTGGTGCGGCGGCTCGATCTGAGGACCGGCAAACTGACGGTCGTTGCGGGCACGCCGGGCAAGAAGGGGTACGCAGGCGACGGAGGTCCCGCAACCGAAGCATTGCTGAATGAGCCGTACGAGGTGCGCTTCGACAAGGACGGCAACATGTACTTTGTCGAGATGCAGAATCACGTTGTGCGGCGCGTGGACGCAAAAACGAAAAAGATCGCCACGGTGGTAGGCAACGGCAAGCCAGGTTTCGCGGGCGATGGCGGGCCAGGGCACCTGGCGCAGTTGAAGCAACCGCACAGCATCGAGTTCGACGAAGAAGGCGCTCTGCTGATCTGCGATATCGGGAACCACCGCCTGCGGCGGCTCTGCTTCAAGCGCGGCGTAATCGATACGCTTGCAGGTACGGGCGAACAGAAGCCGACGCCCGAACACGCGCCGCTCGGCGGAACTCCGGTGAATGGGCCGCGGGCAGTCGCGGTCGACAGTAAGGGGCTGATTTATCTGGCGCTGCGCGAGGGCAACGCGATCTACCGCATCGACCGGAAAGGGCTGACCATCACGCACATTGCGGGCACGGGTGAGAAGGGTTACTCAGGTGACGGCGGCGATGCCAAGGCGGCGAAACTGAGTGGGCCGAAGGGCATCTCGCTCTCTCCCGATGGAGGGCTCTACATTGCGGATACAGAGAGCCACACGATCCGCCGTATCGACCTTAAATCCGGTGTGATCACGACTGTCCTAGGTACGGGAGTTCGCGGGAATGGTGATGAAAAGGATCCACTGAAATGCTCGTTGTCGCGTCCGCACGGCGTGTTCGTCGATTCGAAGGGCCTCGTCTACGTCGACGACAGCGAATCGCACAAGGTCCGTTTGCTGCAGTGAAATAATTTCTGTCTCCCTGCCTGCAAATCAGATGTTGATTGATGCGTCACTTTGGTCTGCTGACCTTGGCTCGCTGCGGGAGAGCGTGAAGAGAGTCTCCAGGCTTGTCGACTCCTTTCACGTGGATGTAGCGGATGGGCATTTCGCCGCAGCGCTCTTGTTCTTCCCAGATCTGATCGAGGCTGTGAGGGAGGTTGCGGGTGCGCCATTTCACTTTCACCTGATGGTGGAACGGCCGCGCGATTGGGTAGCAAGCTTCGGGCGGGCAGGAGATCTGGTGAGTGTACACGCAGAGGCGGAGCGGGCAGCCGAGGCGATGGGGATGGCACGGGCCAGCGGGTGCCGTGCGGGCGTGGCCGCCCGGCTGAGTACGGACGTAATGGCGCTGCAGAAATTTCGAGCACTGGCGGATGCAGTGTTGCTGCTGGGGACAGATGTGGGAGTGAAGGGAAAAGCACTCGACCCCCGGGCATGCGACCGGATCAGACAGGTTCGCGAGATTCTGCCCGGCATTCCTGTTTATGCCGATGGGGGGATCCGCCCCGAGACCGTACCGCTGTTGCGGCAGGCGGGGGCCGCCGCCGTGGTGCCCGGATCCCTGTTGTTTGGGAGTGAGGATATGGAGGCGGTCAGCACCTGGTTGAGGAGCCTGTAAATGCTGGTCCTGATGGTGGGCCTGCCGGGGACGGGGAAAAGCACTTTGTGCAGGGCCGTCGCGGCGCGTCACGGGGGCGCGGTGCTGGATAAAGACATCATTCGGGCGGCTCTGTTTGAACCGGGGCGGGTGCGGTATACGACGGAGCAGGACGACCTGGTGCAGGAGATGATGCTGCGGGCGGCGGATTGGATGATCCGGGAGGATCGCGGGCTGACGGTCTTTTTCGACGGCCGCACGTTTTCGAGGTCGTATCAGATCCTGAATGCCATTGCAGCGGCCGGGAAGATGGAAACTCCCTGGCGAGTGATTGAGTGCATATGCAGTGAAACGACCGCCCTTACGCGGCTGGAGAGGGATGCGGCCGCAGGCAATCATCCGGCGAAGAACCGGGATCGAGCGTTGTACGAGCGGCTGAAAGTCCAGTTCGAGCCGGTGACCGTACCGAAAGTGATCGTCGACACGGACCGGCCCTTAGAGGAGTGTGTTGCGCAAGTGATCTGCGCGCTGTGAGCTACTGGAACAGACGGCGCTCGCGGCGGAGGAACGCCGGCATTTCCAGGTCGTCCTTTGGCTCTTCGGTCTGTACGTCGACCACCGGACCCTCATCCGGGGAGGCGGCGCCTTGCGAATGGGTGGATTCGGGCTCGGACGATTGACGCTCGATGCGGGGAGGAAAATCTTCCGACATCATCGGCGGCGCGCCGGAGATCATACGGCTCTCACTGATGATGGGACCGCGTTCAATCTGCGGAAGGCCGGCGCGATTGAAACCGGTCGCAATGACGGTGACCTTCACTTCGTCGGCAAGCGATTCGTTCAAAACTATACCGAAATTGATCTGTACATCCTCATTCTCGGCAGCGGCCCGGATCATGGTGCAGGCTTCGTTCACGTCGTGAATACTGAGCTGGCTGGAGCCGGTGACGTTGATCAGAATGCCGCGCGCGCCCTTCACGCCGCCGTCTTCGAGCAGCTTGGAATTGATGGCTGCCTGCGCGGCTTCGAGCGCGGCGTTTTCGCCCTTGGCGCTGGCGGTGCCCATCATCGCATAGCCCATGCCGAGCATGATGGCTCGGATATCGGAGAAGTCACGATTGATGATGCCGGGAGTGGTGATGATATCGCTCATGCCCTGAACGGCCTGGCGCAGCACGTCGTCGGCAGTGCGGAATGCCTGGAAGAAACTGGTGCCCTTGGGGACGAGTGCGAGCAGCTTGTCATTCGGGATAGTAATGACCGTGTCGACCGTGGACGCGAGTTCGGCGAGCCCTTTTTCGGCCGACTTCATGCGGCGTGGGCCTTCAAAGCCGAAGGGTTTGGTGACGACTGCGACGGTGAGCGAGTTCAATTCCTTCGCCAGCGCGGCAACGACGGGAGCGGCGCCAGTACCCGTGCCGCCGCCCATGCCGGCCGTGACGAAGACCATGTCGGCGCCTTCAAGAATCTCGATGATGCGCTCGGTGTCTTCGAGCGCGGCAAGGCGGCCGATGGCGGGATCGGAACCCGCACCGAGTCCGTTGGTCACCTTGCGGCCAATGGCCAGCTTGTTCGGAACCGAGGAGGCTTCGAGAGCCTGCGCGTCCGTATTCAGGATGTGGAATTCGACGCCGGTGACGCCCTCCTCCATCATGCGGGCAACCGCATTGGAGCCGCCTCCCCCGACGCCGATCACTTTGATCCGCGTGCCGAGGAGGGACTCTTCCTGAATCTCAAATCTCAAATCTCTTTTTACGTCTGTGGCCATTTCACTCTCCGGGCGATGGTTGCCCTACCGCATTACTAAACCCATGATGCCGGGAACCTTGCGCTTCCACTCCTTCTGCGTTTTCAGCTTGGCGGAGTACATGGCGAGGCCGGCGGATGCAGCCCACGAGGCATTGCTGATGTTTTCGGGCCAGTCCTGAATTCCAACGGGGAGGCCGAGGCGGGCCTGGCAATTGATGACGCGCTCCGCCATGTCGCACATTCCGTTGAGCAGTGCGCCGCCGCCGGTGAGCACAATTCCTTCGAGCAGCGATTGCTCCATGCCTACCTTGGCGAATTCATGGCGTACGTATAGAAAGAGTTCCTCCGCGCGCGCTTCCAGGATTTCGTTAAGCTGGCGGCGCGTGGTTTCGCGGGGAAGCCGGCCCTCCTGGGAAGGCACCTCTACGAGGCTGTTATCCGATGTGAGGCCGAGGATGGCGCAGCCGTATTCGCGCTTGAGCATTTCGGCATCCTCATAGGCGACCATCAAGCCGAAGGCGAGGTCGCGCGTGAAGTGATCGCCGCTGATGGGCAGGCTGGAGGCGCGGAGAAGCGTTTCGCCATCGTAGACAACGATGTCAGTGGAGTGGGCGCCCACGTCTACTACAGCAACGCCGCGAGCACGGTCCTCCTGTAAAACAGCGGCGTAAGCGGCGGCTACGGGTTCGAAGATAGTTTCCTCGACGCCAAGGTGTGCCTGATGCACGGCATTCACCAGAACCTGATGTTCGTGGCTATTGGTGGTGATGACGTGCACGTTCGCTTCCAGCCGCGAGCAGGTAGCGCCTTTCGGGTTACGATAGCCGGCGCGGCCGTCGAGTGTAAAGTCCTGGGGAACGATCTGGAGAACGAGGCGGGTGTCGTCGAGGCGGACACGGGAAGCGAGTTCCACGGCATAGCCGAGATCGCCGGGGTCGATTTCGCGCGGGCGGCCGAATTCGTACAGGCCGCGGGAGTTCATGCCTTCCACCGTCGTACCGCCGATCCCGACGACGGCGGCATCTACCGATGTCTGAGCCTGATGTTCGGCCTCTTCAACGGCCGAACGGATCGACTCGGCGGCGGCAGTCTGATCTGTGAGGCGGCCCTTATTCCAGCCGCGTGCGGGAACTTCAGAGAATCCCAGCAGACGGATGCGGCCTTCCTCGAGAACGCAGATGACGCAACGCGTGTTGTGACTGCCGACATCGAGGCCGACGGCGTATTTGGGACTATTGGCCACTCGGCTTACCTCCGGGTATTGGGACAAAGATAACGCGATCGGGCATGCGGAGGTCAAGCAGGGAGGAATCCTGCGGCATCCGCTTGCGAATTTCCTGATAGTTCGAAGTGAAGTTCGTGAGGCGTTTGAGGAAGTCCTTGTTGCCGAGCATCAGGCTGTAGGCATGATCCCCAAACTGTTCGGTGACCTTCAGATTCTCCGTATCGCCGACATCGACTTCAGAGACCTGCTCCATTGCCTCACCGAGATCAGCCTTCAGCTTCAGATAACGCAGGACGCGCTCGCGGCGTTCCGCGAGGCTGTCGCGGGAATCGACGCCGGTGAGCACGGGCACGTTGAAGTCGCTGATATTCCGGTGCGGCGTCATGAGAACTCCATCGGCATCGATCAACGCGATGCGCGGAGCGTTTCCGCCGATGTGGGCGAAGGCGACGGGTGTACGCTCCTCAATCCGAATGACGAGACTGTTCGGCCAAACGCGTGAGACGGAGGCTTCCTTTACCCAATCAATGGCAAGGAGCTTGAGGCGGCGGTCGGCGATGGGGCAGAGATAGAGACTACGTCCGAAATCGCGCGCGAAGACGTCAATCACCTTTTCTTCCTGCGCGTGGTTCAGGCCGTAGACGCGGAAATTCGGGCTGGACGTTGCGCCCTCGGGAAGCGGCGGCAGCATGAGGCGCGGGTCGGTGATGAGGAACTGCTCGACGCGCGTGAGGGTGAAAAGGATGGCCCCGGCGGCGACCAGAGCAACCGCCGTGCCGAATGCATAGCGCACGACGGAGGTGGCGTTTCGGCCGGTGGGCGCGGCGGATTCCGAAGTCGGTTTGCGCGGCATCGTGTTCGTCAAGCCTTCCTTGCAGCCGTCTCTTGTAAGCGGGCCAAGATCATTTCGCCTGCCTGCCAGACATTGCCCGCACCTAGCGTAAGGACGAGGTCGCCGGGGCGAAGTTCGGGGAGCACGGCAAGCACTGCGTTGTCAATGGTACCAGCATATGTAACGGAACGGTGACCAAAGTGGCGGAGCCTTTCGGCGAGAGCTTCGGAGGTCACGCCATCGATGGGTTGCTCGGAAGCGGCGTAGATGTCGAGCAGGTAGAGAAGATCGGCTTTGTGGAACGAGCGGGCGAAATCGTCCATCAGGTGCATGGTGCGCGTGTAACGATGCGGCTGGAAGATGACGATGATGCGTTCGAAATTACACTGGCGCGCGGCCGCAAGCGTGGCGCGGATCTCGGTGGGATGATGGCCGTAGTCATCGACGACGGTGATGCCGTTGACCTGGCCCTTCTGCTCAAATCGGCGGCCGACGCCGTTGAACTGCGCGAGCCCGTCGCGGATCTGTTCGATGGGGATTTCCAGTTCGAGGCCGATGGCGATGGCCGAAGTGGCGTTCAGGACGTTATGAAGTCCGGGAACGTTGACCACGAATGCGCCGAGGTCCTGGCCGTGGTGGCGGAGCTTGAACGTGCTGGAGAGATGACCACAGGTAACCGCGCTGATCGCGAGGTCGGCTTGCGGCACCATGCCGTAAGTAACGACGCGGCGGTTGATCTCGCCAAGAATCTCCTTGACGTTGTCATCATCGAGGCACATGATGGCGGCACCGTAGAAAGGCACCTTATTGACGAACTCGGTGAAGGCATCGCGAATTACCTGAATGGAGGTGTAGTGATCCAGATGCTCACGGTCGATGTTGGTGACGACGGCGAGAATCGGGGACAGCTTCAGGAACGAGCCGTCGCTCTCATCGGATTCGACGACGAGAAATTCCGAGCGGCCGAGGCGTGCGTTGGAGCCGCCCATGGAGCCGACGCGTCCGCCGACGACCACGGTTGGGTCTTTACCGGCGTGATTCAGGACGGCAGCGACCATGGAGGTGGTGGTGGTTTTGCCGTGACTGCCGGCGATGGCGATGCCGAATTTCAGGCGCATCAACTCGGCGAGGAGTTCTCCGCGAGGGATAACCGGGATCCCGAGGCGGCGGGCTTCGGCGACCTCAGGGTTCGTCCCGTTGACGGCGGATGTGATGACTATGGCTTTGGCGCCAAGGATATTGCCTGCGGCATGACCCTCGTAAATCTTCGCTCCAAGAGAGGCGAGACGGTCAGTGATGGGGGAGAGCTTGACGTCGGATCCGGTGATCTGATAACCGAGGTTCAACAAAATCTCGGCGATGCCGCTCATCCCAATGCCGCCGATGCCCGTGAAGTGAAGCTGTTGGGGCTTAAAAAACATTTTCCTACTGTATTGTTCCGGGTACTTAGGGGTGGTGTCAATCTATTTTAGCGTGACTGGTGGGAACGATGACCGGCTGGCTGGGAGTGAAGGCAGGGAACTCAGAGAGGAAGATGCCAGAACCAAGAGAAAGGGACGCCGAACTTGAGGCGTCCCTTGAAGTTTGCACTGCTTTAGTGGAGATGTGAGCTAACTGGTTAGAACTTTCGCACTGGACTGTGTGCGGAACTCGTACTGCTGGATCTCGACTGCGGCGCGGCCCTGCTCCAGGCGGGCGACGCGGCCACGAGCGACAAGTTTCAACTGGCACCTATTGTCGAGTTGTGCGGGCCAGCTAATGGATAATTCCAACCGCTTGCCCGGGAGGAGAATCTGGTCGGTCGTAAAAAGAACGCCGGAACTACTGATGTTAACGGTTTTGCCAACGCCTTCTTCCTGGCTATTGCGCTTATTCAAAATTTTGTAACGAACTTCCCTCTCAATGGGAAAGCGATCGGCACTGCGACGCTCCATCCCATGTGTATTGCGGGTTACCGGCCCAGTCGGTAAAAACACGAACGATCCCTCCACATTGAGAATGCTATGAAACGCGCTCCGGTACAATAGACGGAAACACGTACTATCCTGAGATTCTAACGGTACGAATTACTTAGTCTATTTAGTGTGTTTCCCGGAGCGCAACTCCTGCAAACGTTCACGAATCCGCATTTCCAGCCCTCTGTTCGTCGGAAGGTAGAACTGGTGGCCTATCAGTTCCTCAGGTAAACACTCCATATCGACTACCGCATCAGGTTCTGTGTGAGCATGCTTATAACCCTCCCCATACCCCCAATCTTTCATGGCCCGAGTGGGTGCATTTCTTAGTTGCATTGGCACGGGGTAGGCCATCCCGTTTTGCACCTGGGCGCGAGCGCCGTTTAGTGCGCGGTAAGCGGCGTCGCTTTTGGCGGCGACGGCTAGGTAGATAGTGATCTGGGCGAGAGCCTGATCGCCTTCCGGGATCCCGAGGAAGTGGACACACTGCATCGCGGCGACAGCCTGTTCGAGCGCGCGGGGATCGGCGAGGCCGATATCCTCGATGGCCATACGCATGAGACGCCGGGCGAGGTAGAGCCGATCCTCGCCGCTCTCGAGCATGCGGGCGAGCCAGTACAGGGCCGCGTCGACATCGCTGGAGCGGACGGACTTGTGGAGGGCGGAAATGAGATTGTAGTGCTCTTCTCCGGACTTGTCGTAAACAAGGGTCTTTTTTTGCAGTGCGTCGGCGAGGGTTTCGGCGCTAATTTCCTTGTCCCGAGCGGCAACGACGGCCAGTTCCAGCAGGTTGTAGGCGGCGCGGGCGTCTCCATTGGCGAAGGTGGCGATCTGCTCCAGTATTTGATCCGAAGCGCGGACCTCGGATTCGCCGAGTCCGTTCTCGCGGTCTTCCAGGGCGCGCTTCAGGAGGCTGCGGATCTCGGCTGGAGTGAGCGCCTGAAGGGCGTAGACCTTGGCGCGGGAAAGCAAGGCCGAGATCACTTCGAACGATGGATTTTCCGTAGTGGCACCGATGAGGATAATGTCGCCCTTCTCGACATAAGGGAGCAAGGCATCCTGCTGCGCCTTGTTGAAGCGGTGGATCTCGTCGACGAAGAGGACGGTGCGGCGGCCGGAGCGGCGGTTCTTCTCGGCATCCTGCATGACGGCCTTGATCTCTTTGACACCGCTCATGACCGCGCTGAAGGGGATGAAGTCGGCTCGGGTCATGCGGGCGATGAGGCGGGCGAGGGTGGTCTTGCCGACGCCCGGCGGGCCCCACAGGATCATGGAGGCCAGTTGGTCGCGCTCGATTTGCACGCGCAGGGGCTTGCCGGGGCCGAGGATGTGCTGCTGGCCGGCATACTCTTCGAGAGTGTGCGGGCGCATGCGCTCGGCCAAGGGGCGGCGTTTGTCGACGGGTTCGGCCGAAAGGGGCGACTGGTCAAACAGACTCATGTACGTTGGCGTCTTGCTTCATATACCAGTATGGCGGCGGCCATCGCAACGTTGAGGCTCTCGACGGAACGCGTGGGGATGCGGAGCGGAGTGGAGGCATCGCGGAACAGGGAGCTGACTCCGCTGCCTTCGCTGCCGAGGATGAAGGCGCAAGGCTCGGCGAGGGGCGCGTCCGTAATGCTCAGGCCGGCGTCTGGAAGGGTAGCGTAAAGCTTGAGACTACTCAGAGCCGGAAGTGCGCCGGAGGGGGAGAGTCCGGTAAGGACCGGAAGACGGAAGACGCTGCCGGCGGAGCCTCGAAGGGCTTTCGGGTTGTAGGGGCTCACAGAGCCTTTCACGAACAGCACGCCGGTGGCTCCGAACGCTTCCGCGGCGCGGAGGATGGCGCCTGCGTTGCCTGGATCCTGGATGCCATCCAGAACGAGAATGAGAGAAGGGGAGGGGAGGAAGAGCTGATCGATGGACCAGGTGCGCGGGCGGACCAGAGTGATGACGCCTTGCGTAGTTTCGGTGCTGGCGATTTCGCGAAGGAGGGCATCCGGCACGAGAGTGAAACGATCCGTGCGGCGTTCTACGTCCGCGGCAGCGGATTCGGCGGCAAGAACGCCGGCGATTTCGGCGCGGCTGCGGAGGGCCTCATCGAGCAGGTGGAAGCCTTCGGCAACACAGAGGCCGTCGGCGGTCAAAGTGCCGCGGCTGACGGCCTTACGGATCTCTTTGAGTAGAGGATTTTTGGCGCTCGTTAAGGCTCTCATCGTAGACTGAAAGGTATCCGCCCGTTCATGCGACGTCTTATTCTGGCGTTGGCCACCATTGTCCTGCTTGTGCTAGCGGGCTATCTGTACTCAGTGTACGTGCAGATACAGCAGCAGAGTTGGATTGAAGAGGCGCGTCCGGCCGATGTGATCATTGTGCTCGGTGCGGCCGAGTACCGCGGGAAGCCATCCCCGGTGCTGAAGGGACGGCTCGATCACGCGCTGTGGCTCTACTATCAAAAACTGGCTCCGCGGATCCTGACGACCGGGGGCGCGGGCGGGGATCCTGTTTTCACTGAGGCAGACGTGGCGCGCGACTACTTCGTGAAGCGCGGCATTCCGTCGGAAGCGATCATTGTGGAGGATGCGGGCGCATCGACGGTGCAGAGTACGGCCGCGGCGGCGGAGATCATGCGGCGGATGGGACTGCATAGCTGCATCGTGGTGAGCGACGGGTATCACATCTTCCGGGCGAAGAAGATGCTGGAGTTCCGCGGGTTGGACGTTTATGGATCGCCCAGGCCGACGGTGCCGAAAGGGACATGGAAGGAACACTGGCTTTTTCTGCGGCAGGCAGTGGGATATGGGTTGTGGCGCATCGGGGTTGCGGTGTAGTCAGGGCGCTGCGGCGGTGAAAGCCCTAAGGTCACCCAAGCGGAAGCGGCGATCCCCTAATCTTCTCTGGTTTCGAGCGGCAGTCCCATTTTAAGGAGGCTGTCCTCGAAAGGATAGTTGCTAGGGTCCTTTTCGTGGTGCTTCAGGTACCAGCGGTACGTTTCCTTGAGTCCGGCGGCAAAGTCGGCCGGGTGGAAATGCAGAATGCGCTGCGCCTTGTTGATGATTTGGGTGATCGGCGGCATGTCGTAGTACACGCCGAAGTAGAGTTTCGGGCCCATTGGATGGCCGCCGGCCTTCAGGATTTCGGTGCGCGGGATGCGGACCATCTCCACTCTCTTGCCGGCAGCTTCAGCGAGATTTTCCACGAGTTCCACCTGCGTGATGGGGCGTGCGTTCGCGATGTTGAATGCATGGCCAACGGCAGCGGGTTCGATGGCGGCTTTGAGCGACGCGTCCACAACATCCTTCACGTGCACGAACTGCATGAGGCGGCGGCCGTCTCCGGGGATGATAATGGGGCGGCTGTCGCGCATGCGATCCCAGAAAAAGGCTTCGCGATAGTAGGGATTGCCGGGGCCGTACAGGTAGGGAGGGCGAATGGTGACGACGGGGAAGCGATTGCGTTGGTGTAAGCGGAACAGGCTACGTTCGCTCATCGCCTTGTTACGTACGTAAGCGTCGGGATGATTGTCGGGGGCGAGCGCGTCGCCCTCATGATGATTCAAGCCATCGCCGTAGGCGGCGACGCTCGACATAAAAACGTAGCGCTGGAGGTGATTACTGACCAGCTTGGCGGTTTCTTCCACTTGCGCGGCGGTGGTGCCGCGCTGCCAGTCATAGACGTTATCGAAGACGAGATCGAACTGCTTCCCGGCGAGGCCGTTCTTCAGGGATTCGATGTCGTTTCGATCCGCGAGAATCTCCTTGACCCGCTTGCCGAGGTCGTGGCCCGGCTTGCGATGAAGGATAGTGACTTCGTGCCCCTCCTTCAGGAGTCCGGTCACAATGCCGCGACCAATAAAAAGAGTGCCGCCGATTACCAGGGCCTTCATCGCGCCGAGCCGTGTCTCCAGAACTAGTCGTAATACTCGAGGCCGAGGTGCGTAATCAGATCTTCACCGCGCATCCAGCGGAGCGTATTCTTCAGTTTCATCAGTTGAATGAAGATATCATGCTCGGGGTAGAGACCTGGAGCGGTCATGGGGCCCTTAAAGTAGAACGAAAGCCACTCCTGGATACCCTTCATGCCGGAACGCTGTGCGAGATCCTGGAACAGCACCAGGTCGAGCACGAGCGGCGCAGCGAGGATGGAGTCGCGGCAGAGGAAATCGATTTTGATCTGCATCGGATAGCCGAGCCATCCAAAGATATCGATGTTATCCCAGCCTTCCTTCGAGTCCCCGCGCGGCGGATAGTAGTTGATGCGCACCGCGTGATAGAGATCCTTGTAGAGATCCGGGTAGAGGTCCGGCTGCAGGATTTGTTCGAGGACGGAGAGTTTGGTTTCTTCTTTCGATTTGAACGAGCCGGGATCTTCCAGCACTTCGCCATCGCGATTGCCGAGGATGTTGGTCGAGAACCAGCCATTCAGGCCGAGCATGCGGGCCTTGAACCCGGGCGCAAGCAGCGTCTTCATGAAGGTCTGGCCGGTCTTGAAATCTTTGCCGCAGATCGGCACCTGCCGATCGCGAGCCAGTTCGAGCATGGCCGGGATGTCGGTCGTCAGATTCGGAGCGCCGTTCGCGAAGGGGACTCCCGACTTCAAGGCCGCGTAAGCATAAATCTGGCTGGGAGCGATTTCCGGATCGCTCTTACAGAGACCTTCCTCAAAAGACTTCAGGCTCTGGTGGACGGCTGCGGGTTTGTGGAAGACTTCGGTAGAGCCGCACCAGATCATGCTGAGGCGGGCGCACCCGTTCTCATTCCTGAAACGGGCGATGTCGTCGATAACCTGCTGCGCCTTGTCCATGAGACTTTTGCCCTGCTTGACGTTGGGACCGTTGATTCGTTTGACGTAGTTCGAATCGAACACGGCGGGCATGGGCTTAATGGCCGAAAGAGGTTCGCGGAGCTGATCGATTGTAGTTCTTTCGAGGACTTCCGCGGCCAATGCCGCTTCGTAGGCATTATCGGGATAGATATCCCAACCGCCGAAGACCAGGTCCTCAAGATTCGCCAGCGGGACAAACTCCTTGATCTTCGGACTGCGCCCGTCTGTGCGCTTCCCGAGACGGATGGTGGAGAGTTGAGTGAGGGAGCCGACGGGCTGAGCCATACCGCGCTTGATGGCTTCGACACCGGCCATAAAAGTCGTCGCGACCGCACCCATTCCGGGAATGAGGATGCCGAGTTTTCCCTCAGCAGGCGCGATCCGCACATTTTCGTTCTTCGACAAACTTTGTGTCTCCTGTAAGTGTTGAGCTGACTGCGATTGAGCGGAAGAAT
Source organism: uncultured Solibacteraceae bacterium (assembly GCA_964464925.1). Taxonomy (GTDB): domain Bacteria; phylum Acidobacteriota; class Terriglobia; order Bryobacterales; family Bryobacteraceae; genus CAYXLI01. The sequence goes on from CAYXLI010000013.1 coordinate 82,257, forward strand.
TCTTAAAAAGACTCAATGTTATACTAACATCTCATGCCCGTTCGCGCGACGACGATCAGTACGGTCGTGGTAGACGACGAGCCTCTGGCTCGCAACGAACTGTCCTTCCTGCTGAAAGATTTTCCTGAAATTGAAGTGATCGGTGTGGCTTCCAACGGCCTGGAAGCGGTGGAGATGATCCGCAATCTGGAGCCGGAGCTGGTTTTCCTGGACGTGCAGATGCCGGGTTTGGACGGGTTGGGAGTGATCCGGAAGCTGAAGGACGAAGATGTTCCGCTGCCTCATTTCGTGATGGCGACCGCGTACGACCAATACGCCCTGGAGGCGTTCCGGCTGGAGGCCATGGATTATCTGCTGAAGCCGGTGGACAAAGACCGGCTGGCGGAGACCGTGGAGCGCGCACACCGTGTAGTTCAGGAGCGTGCCGCCAAGGCGTCCGCGATGGCCGAAGCGGCGCCGCGCCCATCCCTGCAACGGAGCAAAATTCTGGTGAAGGCGCAAGGGCGCAGCTTCATCGTGGACGCGCAGGACATCGTTTACGCCACGATCGAGGACGGACTGATTACGATCGTGACCACACACCTCGAAGGCGAATCGAACTACCGGACAATTGAGGAATTGCAGAGCAACCTCGATCCGGATACGTTCTGGCGGGTGCACCGGTCGTACCTGGTAAATATTCACCGCATCCGCGAAGTGATCCCGTGGTTCAAGTCGAGCTACCAGATACGGATGGACGATAAAAAGGGCACCGAAATTCCGGTGAGCCGCGTGCAGACCAAGCGGCTGCGCACGCTCCTGAAGCTGTAGGGCAAAGTTTCGCAAGCGCTTGCCAAATCCCGTACCGCGTGACATATAATCTGTGCCAGCAGGTAGTTCCACATGGTGGGGAGTTTCACGATGAGGCTTATCCGTACGGTTTGTCTGCTGTCTGTGTTGACGGCAGGAATCGATTACGCACAGGAATTCCGGGGCAGTTTGAGCGGACGGGTTATCGATCCGACTCAGGCGGTTGTACCCGGCGTAAAAATCACGGCCACTCAGAAAGAGACAGGGGCAAAGACAACCACGGTCTCCAGTACGGACGGCAGCTACAATCTTCCATTTCTTGCCCCCGGACCGTATTCCGTGGCGGCGGAGGCAGCAGGTTTCAAAAAATACATCAACGACAACGTGCGAGTGACGACGAACGAACGCGAGCAAATGGATATCGTGCTCACGATCGGCGGCGTGAACGAATCGGTGACGGTCTCGGCAGATGCATCGATGCTGGAGACGGCTACGGCATCGATGGGGCAGGTGATCAACACGCGGCAGATCGAGAATATGCCGCTGAATGGCCGCACTCCGCTGGTGCTGGCGCAGCTCGCTTATGGCGTGACGCCGAACAGCGATCCGAAATTCAGCCGGCCTTTCGATAACTCCGGACCCTCCGATTTCTCTATGGGTGGCGCTCCGAGCCGCAGCAATGAGCTGCTGATCGACGGCTCGCCGGATACGACCGGGAACAGCCGCGTTGCGTACAATCCACCGGTGGATGCGGTGCAGGAAGTGAAGGTGGAGACCTTCCAGTCCGATGCGGCCTACGGCCACACGGGCGGGGGTACGGTGAACGTGGTGATGCGCGGCGGGACGAACGACTTCCATGGAGCGGCGTATGACTTCAATCAGGTCTCCGCGCTGGCGGCAGCGCCGTGGTTTACGAACCGCTCGGGCCAGAAGAAGCCGGGAGCGAATTTCAACCAGTACGGTATTAACGCCGGCGCACCCGTGTACATTCCGAAGCTGTTCAACGGGCGGAACCGTGTGTTCTGGTATTACGCATTCGAGGGAGTGAAGGACTCATTCCCCGAGCCGCTGACATCCACGGTACCGACTGAGGCGGAGCGCAATGGAGATTTCTCCGCATTGCTGAAGGCCGGGCAGAATTACCAGCTTTATGATCCGCTGACGGGTGTGCAACAGGGCTCGCGGGTGAGCCGCCAGGCGTTTGCCGGAAACATCATTCCCGCAAACCGGTTGAGCCCGATCGCCAAGGCTTATCTGCAGTTTTATCCGCTGCCGAATCAACCCGGACGCGCCGATGGCCAGGACAACTATCTCGCGAATTCGATCAGAAGCGACACATACAACTCGAACCTGGGGAGACTGGACTTCAACCTCAGCGACAAGCACAAATTTTTCTGGAATTTCCGGCAGAACGACCGGCTGGAAAACCGCAGCAACCGCTTCAAAAACATTGCGACGGGCAACCTGCTGAGCCGCACGAACTGGGGAACGATGGTGGACGACGTGTACACGCTGTTTCCAACGCTCGTGTGGAATACCCGTGCGAACTGGACGCGATTCATAGAAGGCAACTCGAAGCCAAGCGCTGGATATGATTTCACGCAACTCGGCTTCCCGAAGTATCTGGCTGCCGCGGCTACGCGTTTCGTGCTGCCGAACATAGACTTATCGCCGTTCACCAGCCTCGGGGACAACGGGGGCGACAGAACTCCGTTCGACATTTTCCAGATCTTCAGCACGATGACGAAGATCGCCGGAGCGCATTCACTGAAGGCGGGCGTGGATGCGCGGGAATACCGCGAGAGTTCAGCGAGCTACGGGAATTCGAGCGGCACCTATCAATTCCGGTCCGACCTGGTTCGCGGCCCGCTGGACAACTCGACGAGTGCACCGCTCGGGCAGGACCTTGCGTCGTTCCTACTCGGATATCCGACGGGCGGAGGCTTTGACGTAAACACGTTCCGCACGAATCAGGCAAAGTACCTGTCTTTGTTTCTGCAGGATGATTGGCGCGTGAAGTCGAACCTGACGCTGAACCTCGGAGTTCGTTGGGAGCGTGACTTTGGGACCACGGAGCGCTTCAACCGGTCGGTCAACGGTTTTGACTTCACAACGGCGAGCCCGATCGCGGGCGCGGCTCAGGCCGCGTATGCGGCAAAGCCGACGGCGGGTCTTTCTCCGGCGGATTTCAAGGTAAACGGCGGACTGCTGTTTGCGAACTCGAACAACCCACAGATATACAAGACGAATCCCGGCTACTTCAGCCCGCGGTTCGGATTTGCTTGGACTCCGGGCGGCATGGGGGGCAAGACGGTGCTGCGCGGCGGTGCGGGTATGTTCGTATTCCCGATCGGAACCACGGGCATCAACCAGGTGGGCTTCAGCCAGAGCACTCCGATTCTGGGCGCGGGCAACACGGGCGGCTTGCGGCCCACGTCGACGCTTGCCGATCCATTCCCGCAGGGCATTCTGCAGGCGACCGGATCGAGTTTGGGTCTGGCCACCTATCTTGGAAGAAGCTTCAACTTCTATAATCCGAATCCACAGAATCCGTACTCGGTCCGCTGGACGTTAGACGTGCAGCGCGAACTTGGCCACGGCATGGTGTTCGAAATCGGCTACACGGGAAACCACAGCGTGCACCTGACGATGAACCGGCAGCTCGACTATATTCCGCCGCAGTACCTGAGCACATCGCCCGTACGAGATCAGGCGGTGATCGACCGGCTTTCGGCGAATGTGCCGAACCCGTTCGCGGGGCTGTTGCCCGGCACCAGCAACAACGGATCCACCATCGCGTTCAGCCAGTTGCTGCGCCCGTTCCCGCAGTTCACGGGCGTGACGATGCAATCCACGAACGACGGCAGCTCCTACTTCCACGGCATGCAGGCACGGCTGGAGAAGCGCTTCTCACACGGCTTGCAGTTCCTGGTGAATTTCCAGCACGGACGCACGATCGAGAAGACAAGCCGGCTGAACGACTTCAGTGGTCCGGAAAAACGACCGGCGAGTATCGACCGTCCGAACCGTTTCGTCACCAGCGCAAGCTACGAACTGCCGTTCGGCAAAGGGAAGACATTTGCCGGAAACGCGAATGCATTCGTGAATCGCGTGATCGGCGGATGGACGATCAATGGGATCTATTCCTACGAATCCGGTGCGCCGGCGGGCGACTGGGGCAACATCATTTACTACGGGGGCGACCTGAAGTGGAATCCGCGGGGAGTGGACGGGGCGTTCGACGTAACGCAGTTCAACCGCAACACGACGCAGCAGTTGGGGAGCAACATCCGCACGTTCCCGACGAAATTCAGTGCGCTTCGCCAAGACGCGATGAACAACTTCGACGCATCGGTAATCAAGAACATTCCTGTGAAGGAGCGGGTTTCGCTGCAGTTCCGGACGGAGTTCTTCAACGCGTTCAACCATGCAGTGTTCGATGCTCCGCAACTGGATCCGACCAAGTCAAACTTCGGCACCATTACTGGCGTGACGAATCTGGAGAGGCATATCCAGATGGCGCTGCGTCTGTCCTGGTAATTCGCTGGCTTAGGACAACGCGGCAATCGCGACTTCGGCAGTACCGGCCTGAATGGCGACCGTGTCCTCGAGGTTGCGTGCGTAGCCGCCAGCCAGGGTGATGCCAACGGGTGCGTTATTAGCGAGTGCCGTCTGGATGACAAGCTCATCACGGCGGCGCAGGCCTTCCATGGTGAGAGAGAGTCCTCCGAGCTGGTCGTCGAAATAAGGGTCTGCACCGGCCACATAGAAGACCAGATCGGGTTTAAAGTTCTGCACTGCGGGGACGTATTCGCGGGCAAGGCGCATGAGGTACTCGTCGTCCTTGACGCCGTCTTCCAGGTGCACATCGATGTCAGAGGGGGGCTTTTCGCTCGGGTAGTTATTGAATTGGTGGATGGAGAATGTGAAGACCGTTGGGTCACCCGCAAAAATGGAGGCGGTACCGTTGCCGTGGTGCACGTCACAATCGACCACGAATACCCGCTCGACAAGTTTGTCGTGCTGGAGTCTGCGGATCGCGGCTGCCACGTCGTGAATGGCGCAGAATCCCTCGCCGTGATCGGCGAAGGCGTGATGGAAGCCGCCGCCGCAATTGAACGCGATCCTGTATTGCAGCGCGAGGCGGCCGGTCAGGATGGAGCCGCCCGCGTGGCGCCAGAACCCGTGAACCATCGCTTGAGAATACGGAATTTCCAGCCGCATTACCTCTTCGAAGGTCAGCAGGCCTGTGTGGAGACGGCGAACCCAGTTGGCGTTGTGGACGAGGCGCAGGTCATCATCCGTGGCCGGGCCGGGTGCGGTGAAGTCCCCTTCCGTTGCGACACCGGTCCGGAGCAGGCGCTCGCGGATCAACTTGAATTTCGACGAAGGAAAGACATGCGAGCCCAAGTGGAGGTCGTAGTCTTCGTGATACACCAACTTCACAGGCAACAATCTGGCATCAGCATATCAGGCCCGGGCCGAATCGGCGGTCTCCGACTGCAGAGCGGAGATGAGCGCGACGGTATAGACATCATCCGCTGAGCAGCCGCGGGACAGGTCGTTCGCCGGTTTTGCGAGGCCTTGCAGGATAGGACCGACGGCCATGCCGGCACCGAGACGCTCCACTAGCTTGTAAGCGATGTTGCCGGAGGAGAGGTCCGGGAAGATGAGCGTATTGGCTTTGCCGGCAACCGTGGATCCGGGTGCTTTCGCGGATCCGATGGCCGGCACGATCGCCGCGTCCACTTGCAGTTCGCCATCGACGTTCAGGCCGGGGGCGCGCTGGTGAATCACTCGAAGCGCCTCCTGAACCTTATCCACTGTCTCGTGCTTCGCGCTGCCCTTCGTGGAGAACGAAAGCAGGGCAACCGCCGGTTCGGCGTTCAGGACGACTTTCGTGTTTTGCGCCGTGGCGATAGCAATTTCAGCGAGTTCCACGGCGCTGGGATCGATGACGATGCCGCAGTCAGCGAACAGATAGAGACCGTTGTGTCCGTAGGAAGGATCCTGAACGGCCATGACAAAGAAACTGGAGACTGTCTTGACGCCTGGCTGCGTACCGATGCAATGCAGGGCGGCGCGTACAGTCTCGCCGGTGGTGTTTGCGGCGCCTCCGACGAATCCGTCAGCGTGGCCGCCAGCGACCATCAGTGCGGAAAAGTACAGCGGCTTCTTTGAGATTTCCGCTGCTTCGATTTCGGTAATACCCTTTGAGCGGCGGCGTTCGTAATAAATGCGGGAGTAGCGCTCGTCGGGAGGAACGAATTTTACTCCGTCGTGAAGATCCGGACGTCTTTCACCAATGAGAATAGGGTCAACCAGCCCTTCGCGAGCCAGGCGATCAGCCGCCGCCAGCACACGCGGATCATTACCCTCGGGGAAAACGATGCGTTTCCGGCGCTTCAGTGCACGGACGCGCTCGACCTGATCGTTCAGAAATCCGAGGGCGGAAGTAGGCAGAGCCATACGCCCTCATTGTGTCATAGTGCCATTTCTGACCGTCCACTCTCCTCACCCTAAGTTCCGGTATTTAGCACAACCGCTTGAAACAGAAGCAGAGAATTTTGGTCTGAAAATTGCACTCTATTTTGTAACTCACGGTTACTGTATGGTTCGAGGTAAGTAGCTTTGTGTTCCGGAGGATCAGGTTCGCATGATGAGATCGCTATTTGGATGGATGAGAGCCATTGCGGCGCTGACACTCGCCGCTGGCAGTTCACTGCAAGCGCAACAACTGCTAGTGAGCCCGACCACAATTACAACCGCTTACACCGCCGGTGCGCAGAATCCTCCGCCATCGATAGACGTGACGATACTGAGCAACGGCGCGCAAGTTCCTTTCGCTGCGAGCCTTATCTTCAACAGCGCGGCGACCGGCTGGGCTTTTCTGGCAAGTCCGAACACCTCGACCCCCGGTAAGGTGACGGTAGCCTTTTCGCCCCAGAGTGTGCCCGGCGGTCTGGCTGTCGGAACGTATACCGCGAATCTGAATATCGATGCGCCCCTGGCGACACCCAATCGCGTGACCGTACCGGTCACGTTGAATGTAGTGGCGACATCGCAACTCTCGATATCGCCCACCGCCGTTAGCCTGGCGGGCAGCACCGGAGGGACAACTCCCATCTCGACGACAGTGACCGTGAATAGCAGCGGATCACCGTTTGCCTTCACCACCAGCACCGCTGTAACGAGTCCGTCCGGTGGAAGCTGGCTGACGGTGGCGCCCGCATCGGGTAATACGGGATCGCAGATTACAGTCAGCGCAAATCCGACTGGTTTGGCGGCCGGCACCTACACAGGCAAAGTGACACTAACGTCCGCGGGCATTGTGAACTCGCCTCTGGATATTCCCGTGAGCTTTACAGTAAGCGCGCCCGCGCAGATCAATGCCAGCCCCGGAATGCTGAACTTCAATGTACAAACCGGAACCTCGAGTGCGACGCCCACGCCGCAATCCATTACGCTTTCAAACACCGGGCTGCAGTATCTGGCGACGATCACATATCAGTCCGCTGCAATCGGATGGCTGACGGTAACGCCCGTGAGCGGCGCAACGCCGGCCACACTACAGGCAGCGGTGAGTACGACTGGTTTAGCCAATGGCGTGTACAACGCGAAGATCACTCTGTCAGCGCCCGGAACGGCGGCGGACCTGCAGATTCCGGTCACTCTGACCATCAGCAATGCACCACTGATCAATGTGAACCCGAGCGGCCTGACCTTCACGACACAGCAAGGAAGGTCTCCGGACACGCAAGCGATTACGCTAAGCAGCACCGGCGCACCCCTGGTCTATACATTCGGCCTGACGAATGCGCCGTGGCTGATTCTCAGCCCAATTACGGGCGACAACCGGGTATTTGTGAGTCCGAATGCGGCAGGTCTTGGGGTGGGTACCTATAACGGCAGCATCAACGTGAGCGCCCCTGGTGCCGGCAACAGCCCCGTGACCGTGCCGGTCACGCTGACGGTCCTGTCGGTTGTGACGGTGTCGGTGGCGCCGGCAAATCTGACGTTCACCGCCCAAGCCGGCGGGAGTTTCCCCGCGCTACAGGGGCTCAGTGTGACGAGTTCCGACGGAAGCGCGCAGAACTTCTCGGTGAAGACGACCACCACGGATGGAGCGAACTGGCTGGTGGTGGATCGGAACGACGGCACCACGACGACGTCGGGCGATCCCGCTAAGGTGAATGTGCTGGTAAACCAGAGCGGGCTCGCACCCGGTAACTACACCGGATCCATCACGATTGGGATCAAAAACACAAACCTCTCACAGACGATTCCGGTGAGCCTGACGGTGACTGGATCGGCATCACTCACGGCATCCCCGGCGAATCTGGCGTTCACGCAACCGGCGGGCGGCGCAGTCCCGGCGGCGCAAAGCGTGCAGATCAGCAGCAACGTGAGCGGCCAGACGTTCATTGCTACAACCTCGACTTCATCGGGTGGCAACTGGCTGAGTGTGACCCCGGCTAATGGGACCACGACAGCCGGTACTCCGAGCACATTATCCGTCAGCATCAACGCTAACTCGCTTGCGACGGGATTCTACGACGGAAACGTGACGGTGCTGATTCCGAATACGAGCAGTTCCGTCGTGATTCCCGTGAAATTGACCGTGGGCACCGTGTCGAATCTGACTGCGGCTCCAGCGAGTCTGAACTTCACATACTCTTTGAACGGCCCTGCTCCGGCGGCGCAGACGATTCACGCGGCGAGCAGCGGGAATGCGATCGCCCTGACGGCGACCGCGGCGACGACACCCGCCGGGGGGACGTGGCTGCAGATCAGCCCATCGGCCGGCAACACACCTTTGGATGTGTCGGTGTCCGTAGTGACGGCGGGGCTGACAGCTGGCACCTACACGGGCAATGTAGTGATCAGCGGACAAGGTGCATCCAACGGTGCGCAAACCGTGGCCGTGACGCTTACCGTCACTGCGCCGGCTGCGCCTGTGCTGACGCAGTTGGTGAACGGTGCGACCTTCCTCGCGACGCCTGCTGTGCCCGGACTGATCGTGACGCTGCAAGGTACGGGAATGGGTCCTGCGACCGGCGTGACCTACGCGGTGAACGCGCAGGGAATGGTCGATTCCACGTTGAGCGGGACGCGAGTGGTGTTTGATGGCGTGTTCGCGGCCCCGGTGCTGTACGCCTCCGCGACGCAGGTAAACGCGATTGTGCCTTATGACCTGTTCGGGCGGATCAGTACGGGAGTGCAGGTGGAATATCAGGGGCAGCGCTCCAATACGCTACAGTTGCGGGTAGATCAGTTCTCGCCGGGCATTTTCGCGCAAGGTGGAAGCGGGCAGGGCGCGATCCTGAACCAGAACTTCTCGGCGAATGCGGCGAACAATCCGGCGGACCGCGGCAGTATCATCCAGATCTTCGCGACAGGGGAGGGCCAGACGAATCCGCCCGGCGTCAACGGAAAGATCATTGGCTCAGATCTCCGCAAGCCGCTGCAGCCTGTGACGGTGCGGATCGGTGGGGTGAATGCGGAGGTCACGTACTACGGGTCGGCTCCGACCCTGGTCTCCGGCGCAATCCAGGTGAATGCGCGGGTGCCCGCTTCGATCGCAGCCGGCGTGCAGCCAATCGAGATCAGCATCGGCGGCGTCGTGAGCCAGCCGAACGTGACCGTCGCAATACGGTGAGTGTCACCGTATTTCCCAGAGGTAGATGTTGCGGCCGTCGACTACGGCAGTTTTGTCCGGCTTCCAGTCGCCCATGTCGAAGCTGTGCGAGACGATACGGCCACCGGGCTTCAATTCTTTCTGCAGTTTAGGGCGGAGCTTCAGGTTAACGCTGGGCAGCAGGTACAAGGTCACGACGGTCGCATTCGCCAGATCCGTATCGAAGAGATCGGCTTCGCGAAACGTGACAAGCTCGGTTACCTTGGCCTTCCTGGCGTTCTCGTTTGCCTCCTGAATCCGCTCCGGGTTGATGTCGATACCGGTCGCGTGTACTCCGTACTTCTCCGCGGCGGTGACAACAATGCGGCCATCGCCACAGCCTAGATCATAAAGAATGTCGTTCTTCTTGACGTCAGCGAGTTTGAGCATTTCGTCCACCACGGACTGCGGCGTGGGGACATAGGGAACGTCCGGCGTTTTCTGCTGCGCAATGCAGCACACCGGGATTCCGAACAGAAAGGTTCTTCGCGAAAGCTGCATAGAAAAACTCCCGACAGCTTCCGGTTGTACGGCAGATTCAGGATAAGGACAAGCAAGTAACGGTGGACGCGACTACGGTGCTTCGCTTGGGAGACTCGCGGAAACGGCTGTTGTGCGCACCCCGGCAATCCAGAATGAGAGATAACTGATGGGGAAGCCGGAAATCGTGACGTTCGCAGTCGCCTCGGCCGTGCCCGAAGTGCCTGTGCGGGTCAGGGTGACCATACTGGTAGTCAGGCCTGAGATCATTGGGGTTCCGGAAGTGGCGGCGGGGTCGTTGTAGACAGCGTATTGCTGCACTTGCGTTGCGGTCGCCGACGGATTCACCGCTGCGTACCGGACGGCTGCACGCGCCCGATCCACAAGGGACTGATGGAAATAGAGGAACTGGCCGAAATCGATAATGCCGATGAACATGGCAGTGAACGTCAGTAGAACGAAGGCGCTTTCCACCAGGGTCTGACCGCGTTCCCGAGTATTTCTCTTTTTCAACATGATGATCCGTATGAACAGAATGTCCCCAAATAGGGCATGCTCAGGACTGGTTTATTGAATGTAGTGCTGCCGAATATTCCGTCAACCGTGAAGTTCTGAATCTTCACGGAAACGGCTGTCGGCACGTAAGCCGAATCGTAGGTGACTGTGACCAGCACATTGCTTGTGGTCAGATTCGGGACGACTGCGGGGGTGCCGCTCGCCGGGGAACTCGATCCGTAGACGACTACATTTGCCACAGCGTCGCTATACGACTGAGGAGTGACGCCGTTCCCACTGCTGTTGCTCAGATTCTTAAAGGAAGCATAACGCATGCCATCCCGCACCGCGTTCACCAGGCTGTTGTAGACGTAAAAGGTATAGCCGTACTGGAAAACGCCGCAGAAGATCGGAAGGATCAGCGTAGCCGCAAGTGCGAATTCAACAAAGGTATTCCCTTTTCTGCCTTTCATTGCAACAGCCTCGCTACGTAGGCGCCGGCGCCAGTATAGGGCGATACAGCGTTATTTCCGACAGTGGATGAACCCATGTAAATGGCACACCAGGCCGCGCTTCCGCCGTTCGAGTAGTTCGTGTAGAGGAGGAAGGAAGCGAAGCCGATTATGTTCGCCCCGGGACTATTGGTCGATGCGATGGTGTAGGGCGGAGGTGCACTTACTGGCATGATGACGAGCCGCTGCCCATTGCCGTGATAATTGGCAGGGTTAGACCAATTGCCGGTCCCTTGTGCGCTAGTCGGCTGATAGTTCGTCGTGTCCGTATCGTGGGAAGCACGGAGGATCAGATTGTTTTGTTCCACCGATTGTTGGCCGTTGTCCAGAATGACGGTGCTTCCGTCGACGAAGCTGGTCAGATTCGTGGTCTCTTGCAGCGGATAACCCTGTTGAAGGCCAAGAATTTCCTTTCCGATGCCAGTTGCTGTGGTCGAGCTAGTGGGGCAGGAGGGCGGCGATACTCCAGGTGTTGGCACACAGAAATAACCGCGGTCGTTCGCATTTAGCCCCGACTTGTCGCTCATATTGTATGTAGGCCAACTTGATTGATCGCCATGGCAGGCCTTGCTTTTGTTGTTGTCGTTAATATTGCTAGGCCACAAGATTGCGTATTCTTCCCCGACGCTGAATCCGAAATTGGGATCGGTCGTGCTGTGGGCGAAGGGAGTGAACGGCATATAACCGCCGGCGGGAAATGTTGCCAGGACCAATCCGGCGACACTCCTTGCCCTGACGATCTGGGCAGTAGGAGCGCCGACTATCTGAATAAACGTCAGCGGCAGGCTCGGCGAGGCCGTCACTTCCACGAACCCATAGCCGGTTGGGTTCCCGGGGGGATTCGTAACGAACGGCCCGTTTGCGCTGTTGGAGAATTTGACCGTGTAGTTGGAGGAGGAGAAAAGCTGCGTCCCCATGTTCCATCCGTTCGTGCTATTGGCAACTGAATTTTGAGCGGCTGTGACGCCAGAACTGGTCCCGTTCAGCTTCGTCGCGGCAGCCAGCGCCGCAGTGTCGCAAAACGCCTGAGCTTCATTCTTCGTGATGTACAGACGTCCGAGGTCGACCGCCATGCCCAGCATGCCTAGCAGGACAATCGCCCCGGCTGCAACGGCGATCAAAATATAACCGTTTCTTCTTCGCATAGAACCCCTCGCAACAACAGCACTGGCCAAAGCAAAATCCAGGTTCATTGATCTGATCGACCGGTGACTGTAACCAGTTTATTCCAAAGTACTTAAATTGAGAATCGCGTACGTTAGTACTACTGGTAAGTCACTAGGACACAAGTACCGGAAGGTTACCTGTTTACGGCACGAAATACTAGGCTGCAGGTAAAACGGGTTAAGGAACTAAGGTGTTTGCCGCGTTTTAGTACTATACGTCCTGGTATAAACTCGCCCCATGGCCAGGAATAACAAGGCGGGTTATATCCTCATCACCATGGCTGTCGCCATGGTTGTCCTTTTTGGCGCCCTGGGTTTGGCGTTCGATCTCGGACGAGCATTCCTCGTAAAGAACGAATTGCAAGCTTACACCGACGCGGCTGCGATCGCTGCAGCTCTTCAGTTGAACGGTCAGCCGGTGGGTTTCAACAATGCGTCCAACCAAATCTTTCCTACCGACACCGCTCCGATGAGCGTGAACCGTTGGAATTTCAGCACGCAGGTTTCTCCAAATGCGAGCACCACATTGAATTACGGCACCTCGGGCAGCGGCCCATTCACCTCGGCCGCAACGGCTCCATTGAACTCGGGCTATGCCGAAGTGACCAGTTCCGTTTCGGTGCCGATGTATATTCTGCCGCTGGTGGTGAACTCGTCTTTCATGACTGTGAACGCCAGATCGGTAGCAGGACAGGTGGCGAGCGATTGCCTCACGATGGGCTGCTTTCCTTTCTCCCCGATGGGACACAGCAACGTAGGGCCGAACTGGGGCCTACAGATAGGCCAACAGTATACGCTTCGCTGGGGATCGGGTTTCAATGGTGGATGTGCTGGGGATCTCACGACTGATGCGCGCTCGGGTCTTGCCTATAACGTCTTGGCCCAGCAGCGCTCGGGTGGTAATTCTTCCAACCGCGGTTTTGTTGGGCAGACGGCAAATGCGGCTACTTATCGAGCCGAGGTTGTGGATCAATTACAGTTTGGCCTCAGTTACCAGGTTGGCTCGCCAGTGACCCTGAACAGCGGTGATAACAATACCATCCGCGATGCGCTTATCGCACTGGTGAACCAGGATACCGATCCGTTATCGGTTCCGGTGCCTCCCTCTTCAAATCCGCCACCGGTAAACTACGACCCGCTGAACGGTTATACCGGCAATGGCCGCCGGATCGTCGATGTGCCTGTCAGCGACCCGGACAACAGCAATATTGTGCTCGGTTTCGAGGCGTTCCTATTAATGCCAGTTTCTTACTACCAAGGCAGCGGCGGGAACGCGGACTGGTGCGGCATTTTCATTGGCGGTTATAACCAGGGCAGCCACACAACGGCGGCAAACGGCGGGATGTACAAGACACGGTTGGTGCAATGAGACACCGAAGACAGAACGGCAGCGCGATGCTAGAGTTTGCGATCGGCGCAACTGTCCTGGTCGCGCTGTTTACAGGTACGTTTCAGTACGGATATAGCTTCTACGTGTACAACAACCTGCTTACGGCCGTTCGGGCGGGCGCCAGATATGGATCCATTGCACGGTACACATCGCTGAGCGGATTCTCCATGGCATCGCCACCCACGGCAGGTTACAACGCGCCGAGTGGCACCGACCAAAGCGGCTATGTTACCGCGATACAAAACGTAGTCCTTTATGGAGACCCAGCCGGTGGCACTACTCCGGTTGCGCCCGGCTTGACCGCAGCAAACGTATTTGTAGACGTCACATTTGTGAACGGCGGCCCCGACAAGCTCTGGGTTCGAATCAACGGATATACATTAAACGCGATTTTCGGGAACTTCACGATGATCGACAAACCAGCCTGCACGCTGGTTTATCAGGGCGCATTTACTCCCTAGGGACAAGAGGGTATGAAGAACTCAAAGAAGTCACAGAGGGGCAACACGATTCTGGAGTCGGCCCTGATCTTCGGTCCGTTCATTTTTATCTTGATTGGGATTCTCGATTTCGGTCAGTTCCTCTATCTGCATCAGGCTCTGACCGAGCGAGCGCGATCTTCCGCCCGCTGGGGCGCAACTCAGGCGCAGGCATTCGACAGCAACTTACAGTCGGAGATACAAAACATGGTTCTGTACAATCAGCCGACGGCGCCGAGCAACGGCCAGGCGTTCTTCGGCTTGACTCCGCAAAGTGTGCAAGTGACGAGTACGACGCCGGATTCGCAAACAGGGTACTACCAGATCGTGGTGAAGATCACGAACTACCCCTATCAAATGCTCTCACCGTACATTGCAGGCACGCATTTCGGACCCAATATCGTGGCATCCGTCGCGTCCGAATATGTACCGTAACCTGCCAATCTGGCGGTAGTCCAACTTCTGAACGGCGTGAGCCGTCATTTCGCCACTACCCTCATTCGCGGGAGTGAGGTATACTAACACTGTCGACCGATTCCAGTGCGCGCAAGCGCACTTTTTTATTGGGCAAGAGTTTGAGCAGGGAAGAAATCATCAACAAGGTTACCGAGATTACCGACCGTGTCGGCCGCGAGAAAGGCATCGAGACGGTGGAGGTGGACCTTGTCGGATCGGGCCGGGCCCGGGTACTCCGGATCTTTATCGATAAGCCGGAAGGAGTTACGCACTCCGATTGCGAGTACATCTCGCATCAGGTCGGCACCATTTTAGACGTCGAGGATGTCATTCCCGGCGCCTCCTATCATCTGGAGGTCAGTTCTCCAGGTGTGGAGCGCAAGCTCACCAAACCCGCCGATTTTCAACGCTTTCTTGGACAGAAAGCAAAGGTGGTCCTCCGCGAACCCGTGGAGAATCAGAAAGCCTGGATCGGCAAGCTTACCGGTTTCGAGAACAACATCGTGACCATGGAGCCGTCGGAAGGCAAGTCCATTCAGTTTGGCTTTGACCAGGTACAGAGGGCCAATCTGAAGTTCGAGTGGTAACCCACCAGGAAACCCACAATAAAGAAAGAAAAGAGAGGGAACTGTTTTGGCGTCGATCTTTGAGTCCATCGAAATCCTCAGCAAGGAAAAAGGAATAGACCCGCAAATCGTCATCACCGCGGTGAAGGACGCGATGCTTGTGGCTGCCCGGAAGCAATTCCGGACGGACGAAGAACTCGCGGCCGAAATCGACGAGAAAGCGAATGCGGTCCACATCTTCATCGTGAAGCAGGTGGTGGAGGAGGTGCAGAATCCGCTGAACGAGATCTCGCTCAACGATGCCCTGCAGTTTGATCCGGCAGCGACGGTCGGATCGCCTATCCGGATCAAGAAAGCAACCGAATCGCTCGGCCGCATCTCGGCACAAACTGCTAAGCAGGTGATTCTGCAGAAGGTTCGCGAGGCGGAGCGCGAAACCATCTACTCGGAATATAACGACCGGGTAGGCGAACTGGTCAACTGCACCGTGAAGCGAATGGAAGGGCAGGACCTGGTCTGCGATCTGGGTAAGACCGAAGCGCGTCTGCCCAAGAAGGAACAATCGAAGCTCGAGAGCTTCACGGTCGGCGAACGGATCCGCTGCGTAATCAAGAGTGTGGAGAAGACCGGGAAGAACGCGGGCGTGATTGTGTCGCGCGCAGCGCCGGAACTCGTCATGCGCTTATTTGAACAGGAAGTACCCGAGATCTACGACGGCACCGTCCAAATAAGAGGGTGCGCGCGCGAAGCGGGCGAGCGTACCAAAATTGCGGTTCTCAGCCGTGACCGCGACGTGGATTGCGTCGGGGCCTGCGTGGGAATGAAGGGTATGCGTGTGCAGTCGATTATCCGCGAACTGCGCGGGGAAAAAATCGACATCATCGAATACTCGGAAGATCCGGTTGTCTTTGCCACTCACGCTTTAAGCCCTGCCAAGATCAGCAGAGTGTCGATTCTGAGTGGTACCGAAAAGCATATGGAAGTAATCGTCGACGACACGCAACTTTCCCTGGCCATCGGCAAGAAGGGTCAAAATGTGCGTCTGGCGGCGAAACTGCTCGGTTGGAAGATCGATATCAAGAGCGAAGAAGAGAAGCGGCAGGAAGTAGAGTCGCAGATGGCCGCGCTGGTGGTTCCGGGGGCGCCGGTGTCGGTGCTGATGGAACATGGCCTTCCCGAAAAGATGGTGGAGAAGCTGGTGGAAGGCGGGATCGTTACGGTCGAGCGGCTGGGGGAAATGACGCCGGAGCAGTTGGAAGAGATTCCTGGAATCGGGCCCAAGATGGTGGAGAAGATTCAGGAGGCTGTGGTCGCTTACTACGGCCAGTATGAGCAGGCTGTGGATGAGCCAGTGGGCGAAGAAGTAGCTGCGGAGCAGCAGCCGGACGCCTCCTACGGGGAGGCCGAGGGTACGGTTGCCGGCGAAGTGCCAGCAACTGAACAAGAAGGGCCGTCCAGTGAAGAAGAGGCGGCTGGGGAGCAGGCGGAACAAGGGGAACAGGCGAAAGCCGAATCTCCGGAAGCCCCTCATTTGACGCCATCTGATACGATGGAAGACACGGACAGCGTGGTGGGGGACGGGCACTCCGCAAGGTAAGTTGAATTCGCTATCCGTCTGTCCGAATGGTGCAGTTCTTATCTATGAAAAAAATCAGAATCAACGAGTTGGCTCGTGAGTTAGAGGTAAAGCCAAACCGGATTCTCGAGTTGTTGCCGGAGTTGGGAGTCCAGGAAAAGAAGACTCACTCCAGCTCGATTGATGAAGATGTCGCGATCATCGTCAAACATCGCCTCTCCGGAAACGGCGAAGGCTATGGGACCGGTGTGTCCGATTATGACGAGGCCGATGTCGAAGAGCACGAACACGAAGAAGAACATGAAGCTCAACCGGCTCGCAAGGCGGAAGATCACGTGCCGGTAGTCGAAGAAAAACCGGCCTCCGCGCCGCCTGCGGGCGAGCCGGCAGCGAAGACGGAAGCCCATGCCGAGTCTGCACCCGCGGCTCCGGCTCCGTTCCGCCCCACCCCATTGCGTCCGCCGCTTGTCGGCCACCGCGAGCCGGTGCAGCCGCCGGTCGGACCACCACGCCCGCAAGCGCCTGCTCCGCCTGCACCAGCGGTGCCTCAGCAGCCAGCCGCACCCCCAGCGGCCGCCCCGCAGCAACGGGCGACGCCCGCCGCTCCGCGTCCGCCAGCGCCTGCACCGCCTTCCGCCGGACCTGGCACACCGGCCTCCGCGGCGCCTCCTGCGAGTCCGGGTACACCGGCACGTACCAGTCTGCCCGCGCGAAACATGCCGATCTACCGGCCGGGACAAGTGATTTCAGGCCCGCGGCAGCCGCTCCCTCCGGGCATTGCACCGGCGGCGCCTGCCGCTCCCGGCCAGCCGCGTCCCTCGACTCCGCCGGGACGTCCGGTGCCGCGTCCACAGGCTCCTGGCATTTCCATTCCGCCGCGAACGCAAGCCCCGCGCGAAGGACAAGGTCCTGGACAGCCGCAGCAGCAACGGCCGACCCTGGCGGGACAGCCTGCCGCGCGTCCCGTCGTCCCTCCGCGCGCCGATCTGGCCGCGCGTCTTGCCCAGACGCAGGCCAAGCCTATGCCCGGTCCGGCCGCGCCGCCGATGCCCCGCCCGGGCATGCCGAGCCGCCCGTCGTCTCCGGTTCCGGGCCAACCGATTTATCGCGGCCCAATTCGTCCCGGCCAGCCCCTGATGCGGCAACCCGGTGGCCCGGGTGGCCCCGGACGTCCTGGCGACAATCGTGGAGCCCGCCCGCGCCCGATGCATCCGACCTCACCGATGCGCATCGAGCCGCCAACTCCGCTTCCGGAAGGCCGGCGCCAGTTCAACAAACCGGGCAACCGCAGCCCGCAGGAGCGGCGTCGCGATCAGGAAGGCGTATTCCGCCCGGTCATCCGGCGCGAGCAACCCGCTGCTCCTCCGCCGATCGATCGTGAGATCACGATCTCCGAAGGGATCACCGTCAAGGAGTTGTCCGAAAAGCTCGGAATCAAGGCGAATCTCGTCATCAAGAAGCTGGTGGAGCGCAAGATTTTCGCGACTATCAACCAGACCCTCGATGCCAAGATGGCCGAGGATATGGCGCGCGAATTCGGCGCGTCTACGAATCAAGTCAGTTTTGAGGAAGAGTCCAGTCAGGAACTGGTGCTCGCCGAGGAGCCGAAGGACCTGGTCCGCCGTGCCCCTGTGGTCACTATCATGGGCCACGTCGACCACGGCAAGACTTCACTGCTGGATGCGATTCGTTCGGCCAATGTGGCCGAGCATGAGGCCGGCGGTATTACGCAGCACATCGGCGCATATCAGATCGTCAAGAACGATCGCAAGATCGTGTTCATCGATACGCCCGGTCACGAAGCGTTCACACGCATGCGCGCCCGCGGTGCCAAGGTGACGGACATCGTCATCCTGGTTGTGGCCGCTGACGATGGTGTTATGCCTCAGACGCAGGAAGCCATCGATCACGCCCGGGCGGCGAAGGTTCCGATCATTGTAGCGATCAATAAAATCGACAAGCCGGACGCGCAGCCGGATCGTATCAAGCAGCAGTTGGCCGACCGCAACCTGCTTTCGGAAGACTGGGGCGGCGACACCGTCATGGTACCTGTCTCGGCGAAGGCACGCACGAATCTTGACCTGCTTCTGGAGATGATTCTCCTGGTCGCCGACATGGGGGACTACAAAGCGAACCCAAGCCGGCCGGCAGTCGGCACGGTGCTCGAGGCAAAGTTGGATCGCGGACGCGGTCCAGTGGCGACTGTACTGGTGCAGAACGGAACGTTGAAGGTCAGCGATTTCTTCATCTGCGGACAGGTGTTCGGCAAGGTCCGGGCGCTGTTCAACGATCGCGGCGAAGGCGTGCGCGAAGCCGAGCCTTCGACCCCGGTCGAGGTGCTGGGTCTGAATGAACTGCCGGAAGTCGGCGATCAGTTCCAGGTCGTGACCGACACTGCGAAGGCGAAGCAGATCGTCATGTACCGCGAGTCAAAAGCTCGTGAGAAGGCGATGTCCAAGGGCGCCCGCGTTACGCTGGAGCAGCTACACCAGCAGGTGCGCGAGGGCGAGGTCAAGGAGCTGAACATCATCCTGAAAACGGATGTGGGCGGCACGGCAGAAGTGCTCAGCGAGATGCTGCAGAAGCTCTCGACGGACAAGGTGAAAATCCGCGTGCTACGCGCTGACGTCGGTGCGATTACCGAGAGCGACGTGCTGTTGGCGACTACATCGGAAGCGATCATCATCGGGTTCAACGTACGCCCTGAGCGTGCGGCGAGCGCGATTGCCGAGCGCGAAAAGATCGATCTGCGGCTCCACACGATCATTTACGAGTTAACCGACGAGATCAAAAAGGCGATGGCGGGCATGCTGGAGCCGGTCTTCAAGGAAGTTTTCCGGGGCCGCGCCGAAGTCCGCGACGTCTTCAAGATCAGCAAGGTGGGCACTGTGGCCGGCTGTATGGTCACGGAAGGCGTGGTTACGCGCGACAGTCAGATGCGCCTGCTACGCGACAATATCGTGGTGCACACTGGCCGTATCGAATCGTTGAAGCGTTTCAAGAACGATGCGAGCGAAGTGAAGGCCGGTTATGAGTGCGGTATCACGATCGCGAACTACCAGGATCTGAAGCCGGGCGACATCATCGAGGCGTTCGCTCAGGAGCAGATCGAAGCGACGCTGTAATTCGAGGTCCGCTGTGAATTCGAAGGGGAGGAGTGAAAGCTCCTCCCCTTTCTCTTTCACCTGGCCTTCGACAGTTTCGCGATGGAGGCCGCGAGGGAGGAGAAGTCCGGATACCAGATGATTTCCGTGCCGAGTTCGCGGACGGAGCGCTCCAGGTGAGATTTGATCTCTTCGCGCGGTTCGGGCAACTCACACTCAGCGCGGAGCCAGAAGTGGCGAACTGAATCCAACTCAGCCTCCATGTCCGCGGCATCATAGTCGCGGCTGTGCAGGAACCGGAGTTCGGCGGTCCGGTGGGCACGCCGTTCGGCGGCCGATTGATACAGCCAACGGCGGATATTCACATCGTCCAGCGCCGTGCCGATGATGAGCACATTGTGCCGCTGCAGGATCGAGAGCGGCGTGTAATTCGCGAAAGAGGCCGGGTCGGAGAAAGTGTGGAAGTACTCGGACTCCTTGAACACCAATCCGAAAGCGTAATCACCGTTCTCGACATCCTCGACGTTCATGCGCGCGTCGAGATAGCCGTGGAGATGGAAGACCGGAATCGTACCGGGCGTCTGCGTGTCGGCCGCGCCCTGAATGCTACTGACAAAACGGCGCCCTTTGGCTGCGGAGCGCATGTAGAGTTCCAGGAGATTGTCAGCGTTTGTAGTGAGGACAGCGTGAATGTTGCGGTTCGGTGAGCCTGCCAGCAGAAGATCGCCGACGGCACAGAGGGTTGCGTTGCGGCGGAAGAGTTCGAGAGCCGCTGACCAGTCGGAGCGGCGCAGACGATCGCGCAGTTCGCGGAACTCCTCTTTGCCGTACAAACTGTCGTACAGGATCTGATCGAACGTGCGGTCCGACCCGTGAGCCTCGAGCATGCGGTCACAAATGTCGAGTTGAGCGGAAACGGAGATGCGAGCGGCAGACAAGCTGTCGACGATGCCGGATGCCGCGGAGCCCCGGTTCGGAAACGTCTGTTGGACGGCGCGCTCCACCACCTCGCGCCACAACGGAATGCCGCTTTCATGACTGACGCCCGCACCGGCGAATAGCGCGAGGCCGCGCTGCTTATACAGGAACAGAGCGCGGTTCTGCCCGCAGAGCCGACGACCGGCGCGGCAGTGACCCTGCAATTCCATGCGGCGGACAAAGCCCGGCGGAAAATCGCCTAAGAGTTCCCCATCCTGCAACGAATCGAAACGGGCAAGCTGGCCGACAGTCGGGCTGGTTTCGCTCACGGGTCGCATACTATGGGGATGCAACGCGGGCACAACTATGAATGCCTGGTATACACGGTTACGCGGGTGTGACGCGACATGGTGGTTCCTCCGCGCGCTTGGTGTCACCTACATCATCGCCTTCGGCTCCGCCGCGGTGCAGATTCAGGGGCTGGCCGGTGCGCACGGCATTCTGCCGGTCTCTGTCTTCCTCGCCAGGGCTGCTGAGGCGCTGGGCAGTTCTGCGTGGACCTCCGTTCCTACCGTGTTCTGGTTGAGATCGAATGATGCCGCGCTAACGGCAGTGTGCGTTGCCGGCTGTGCTGCGGGAGTGATGGTGGCGAGCGGTGTCCTATGGAGGCTGGGCGCGATCGCCGGGTTCGTGTTGTATCTCTCGATCATTTCAGGGTGCCAGGATTTTCTGGCATTCCAGTGGGATTTTCTGCTACTCGAGGCTGGCTTTCTGGCCATGTTTGCGGGGCTGTCAGGGATTGTTGTGTGGCTCTACCGGTGGCTGTTATTCCGGCTGATGTTCTTATCCGGATGCGTGAAACTTTTGAGTGGCGACGCTACGTGGCGGAACCTCACCGCGATGACGTTTCATTACCAGACGCAGCCGATCCCGAATGTGATTGCGTGGTATGCGCACCAACTGCCGGTCTGGTTCCAGAAGATGAGCACCGCGTCGGTACTGGCCATTGAGGTGGTGATTCCGTTTATCATCTTTGCGCCGGCGAGGCTTCGCAGCGTGGCCGCATGGAGCTTTCTCGCGCTGCAGGTGCTGATTTCCCTCACAGGGAACTATGCGTTCTTCAATCTTCTGGCTATGGCGCTGTGCCTGTTCTTGTTCGGTCAGGCTCCGAAATTCCGGTGGCCGGAACGAAGGTGGCGAGAGGCGATTGCCATTCTGCTCGCGGTGTTCATTGGTTCGGTGAGTACTGTGGAGATGCTGGGAACGCTGGGAGTGCGCGCGCCTGGACAGGGCCTGGTGTCGGCGCTTGCGCCATTCGGCGTGGTCAACACGTATGGGCTGTTTGCGGTGATGACGACGAGGCGTCCGGAGATCGTGGTGGAAGGATCGGACGACGGCGTCACCTGGCGCGCTTACGAATTCCGGTACAAACCAGGGCGGCTGGACCGGCACCCGCCGTTCGTTGCTCCGCATCAGCCGAGACTGGACTGGCAGATGTGGTTCGCCGCGCTCGGCGATTACCGGCAGAATCCGTGGTTCGTGAATTTCATGCTGCGGCTGTTGCAGGGCTCGCCGGAAGTATTGGGACTGCTTGAAACCAACCCTTTTCCGGATCATCCGCCGAAGTTTGTCAGGGCTATGTTATTTGACTATACCTTCACTGATTTTGGGGAGCGGCGTGCAACGGGCAATTGGTGGAAGAGAACCGCAGCGGGCACGTATCTGCGAGCGGTGAGTCTGGTTGACTTCACCGCGCCCTCGCGGTAGGCCCCGAATCAGCAGTCTTGCTAACGCGGAATGTAATAACCCTGCCGTGCATGAACGACGGCGCCCGGGTACTTCGTTTGTGCCGAAGGGGTGAGGTTCACGTGAATCGTGCGGAAGGAGCCAGGTTCGCCCGGAGGCATCGTGTATTGGAGAAAATATCTCGTGCGGATTTTGTTCACCAACCGCTCGAATACATCCCCTATTTTTCCCTCGGCCACCGCTTCGCCTCCCGTCAGGCGTGTGTAGTTGCGTACATCCGGGAAGGCTCGATCCGGAGGCGCATAGCGGCCGTTTGGTACAGGCGTACCATCGCCGACGATGATCGCGTTCAACACAGTGTTTGCATCCTGCAATGCACGCGTGGTCTGCTGATCGGAAACCAAGCGGCGGAGCGATTGGTTGTCGGTGACGATCAGGATGGCGTGGCGGCCATCGCTCTTTTGCACATACTGCGCGGCGGCCTGCACGGCATCATTGATGAGTGTATCTTCACCCAAGCCGGATTGATACACGTTGTCAATAATGCGGTGACCGATGCTGCCCAGGTCCGAAGTGAAAGGCTGGACGAGCCGGGACCCGTCGGAAAAAAGCATGACCGCGACTTCGTCACCAGGACGGAGTGCGGCGAGCGCTCGAGAGGAGGCACGGGCGAGTTCCGCCAGTTTGGGGCGCATGCTGCCGCTCACATCGAGCAGGAGAACGAGACGCAGGGGTTCGCCTTCCCGTGCGAAATCGATGAGCTTTTGGGGAGAGCCTTCGTCCGTCACGACGAAGTCGGAGGGCTGGAGGTTGCCGATACTCGCACCGGTGGGCGTTGTGACCTCAGCGTCCACTTTGACGAGTGCGGTATCGGTGCGGAACGTGGGGATCTTCTCGTCCTGAGCGTGATACGTCACCGCGAAAAACAGTGTGGCTAAACAGAGGTGTCTCACGTTCAGTGAGACGCAACTATTCACCGCTTCATTGCAGAGGTTTTTGGGAGGGTTTAGGAGTCACAATATCAGGAGGAGTAAGATGGCGAACCGTTGTTGGCCAGGATATGAGCCCGTGAAAGGCAAGCCGGAGCATAGCCAGGGAAGTTGTAAGAAAAAGGCGGAATCAGAATCGACGCCGTCTGAGAAGAAGTTTCAGGCGAAACGTGAAAAGCAGCTAGGGGACTGGAAGAAGAAGCATCCGGGATCTCCACGGAAGGCAGCCCAGCATCTGCACAGGCCTTGAGCCTTACTTGTAGCCAGCCGACACCAGGATCATACCGAGCTCGCGGTTGTCCCCCGGGACGGAGAAGGTTTTATCTACGGAGATGGAGAGAGTTTTAGCTTTCACCGGCGGAGTTTTGAGCGTGTGACTGCCGGGATCGAATGATTCGCGAGCCATCAGCTTGCCGTCGACGGATATCGTCACCACACGTGAAGGGGCGTTGTCCGGTATGTAGAACTGGAGTTCGATGGATTGCGGTCTCGAGGGAGCTTTAAAGAGCAAAGTTGCTTTCGATCCCATCCAACGCCATTTGCCCTCGAGGTCGTAAATGCCACTGACGATTTGCTGCTGAGCCGCAGGTGCATCCATGGTGAGGAAGGATTCTGTGGGCTCGCGCTCGATTACGGCGTGAACGCGGATACGATCGATTGGATCGGCCGAGATATCGAACGGGCGAAATCCGAGTGAGGCCGTGGAGTAGCCGGATCGAGTGTTCAAACCAATGAGGCGAACCGGAAGCGTTGTATTGACGGACTGGACCTGCAACTCGGTGAGTTGGCCGGTGAGTTTCATCGGAAAACTCAGGTCAGAGGAGACGATGGTGTCGCCGGGCCGTAGCGGTTCGTTGCGCAGGAGTGGTATGGCGCCTCTGCGTTCCAGGTAATGTCGCAAGCCCCATTCTCCGTTGATGAGAATGCGGCGGTGCGAATCGGCCTCGGGAAGCGTGGATGCGAAACGGCGGTAAGCGTCCCAGTGCTGGTAATTGGTGAACGCGAGAGCAAAGGCTACTGCGGTTTGCGCGGCGATAGACGGGAGGGCAAGCCGCTGCCGACTCGCAAGAATACAAACCGGCGCTGCCATCGGGAGCAGGTAGCGAGCGGATCCTGCGAAGAAGATCACGAGAGCGGCGGCGAAAAAGATTAGGATCCAATCGGTTTCGAAGCTGCGATGGCGGATCGCATAGGCGAGGATCATTGCCCCGATGGCGAATGAAAGCCAGAACAACGGATTCGTGTCGAGGAATGCGGCGGCGATCCCCGTGGCGAGACCGAGAGGCCAGACAGACCTGGTCATGTAAGCGGCAAGGGCAGGGAAGACGATCCAGCCTGTGTGCGCGGTGAGAGCGGCTGCGCTCTTGAGTTTGTTCTGTAGTTGTTGGAGCCCGTAGCTGGAGAAGTAGCCGGCCAGGACGGTGGCCGGGATCTCGCCGGTGGTGGCCTTGACGTAGATTTGCCAGAAGGCGATGGTGAGCGCCGGCGTTGCTAGAGAAAGCCAGGTTTTGAGGTCCCGGTTCTTTGTCCGGTAAAGATAAGCAGCCAGGATCGGAATCAGCACGATAGCCTGGAATGCGGCGAGACTCGCGAGAATCATGCTGAGTATGGACATTGGCAGACGGCCTGCCAGGAAGAACGCAATCGCGGACATCCAGAAGGCGAGAAACGGCAGGTCGGATTCGAGCGAAGTGCCATTGATGACGAAGGGCAAGGTGGTGATGAAGAGCAGGCTTGCTATCAGCGGCCTGTCCGTGAAGCGGCGCGCGATGAAATACATACTGAGCGCGGCAATCAGCGAGAAGGCGATATAGGCGGCGTGGAAGATCGGCTCGGGCGCGTTCTTGAATAAGGCGAGGAGTGCTGCGAGAGTCCAGATATCAAGCGGCGGGTGCGGATGGCCGCGCATGTCGACAATCTCACCCTGGAAGGCGAAGCGGGTGTTCGTGGGGTGGGCAGGGTCGATGAGCGCGTGCTGGGCTCCGGTGAGGTAATAAACGTCGTCCCCCTGGATGGCCTGGTTCAGGAATGGCAGGCGCAGCAGGAGGACGACAGCTACAAGCAGCAGAATTTGAGCGCGCAAACAAATATTATCTGACGTTAATCGGCAGCTTTGGAGGCAGTTGCCTCAGGACGCCAGCGAACGATCGGGCGGCGCGCGGCCGTCACTTCATCTACACGCGAAGTGCGGGTGAGGTGCGGCGCGGAGAGGACTGTCTGCGGATCGTCCTCAATCTCCTTCGCAATCGAAATCATCGAGTCGATAAACAGGTCGAGTTCCTGCTTCGATTCCGTCTCGGTCGGCTCGATCATCAGCGCGCCGTGCACGATGAGCGGGAAGCTGACCGTGTACGGATGGAAGCCGTAGTCGATGAGGCGCTTGGCCATATCTCCGGTCTTGACGCCCTTCTCCGCCTGACGGTCATGACTGAAGACCACCTCATGCATCGTGGGCGCGTTGTAAGGCAGTTCGTAATGAGGCTCCATCCGTTTGCGGATGTAGTTCGCGTTCAGCACGGCGTCCATCGTCGCGTTACGCAAACCCGGACCGCCGTGCGCCATAATGTACGCCAGCGCGCGGACCAGCACGCCGAAGTTGCCATAGAAGCTGCGAACACGCCCGATCGACTGGGGTAGATCGTAATCCCAATGCCACTGGCCGGCTTCCTTCTTCAGCCGCGGTCCAGGCAGGAACGGGATCAGGTGCGACTTGATGGCAACAGCTCCTGCACCGGGTCCGCCTCCGCCATGCGGCGTGGAGAAGGTCTTGTGCAGGTTGAGGTGCATTACGTCGATGCCGAAATCGCCCGGGCGCGTGATGCCAACCAGCGCGTTCATGTTCGCGCCGTCCATGTAGACGAGCGAACCGTTCGCGTGCAGGATTTCGCAGATCTCTTTGATGTTCTCTTCGAAGATACCCAGCGTGTTCGGATTCGTGATCATCATGCCGGCGACATCTTCGTCGACTGCGGCCTTCAGAGCTTCGATGTCCACGAGGCCATTCTCATTGGACTTAATGTTCTGCACCGTGTAGCCGACCATCATCGCCGTAGCCGGGTTGGTGCCGTGCGCGGAATCCGGGACGAGAATTTTCTTTCTGGCGTTGCCCTTGGATTCCAAATAGTGGCGGATGAGCAGGATGCCTGTCATCTCTCCATGCGCGCCGGCGGCCGGCTGCAGCGTGACGGCGTCCATGCCCGTGATTTCCGCTAGAGCGGTTTCGAGCTGAGCCACGATCTCCATGGCGCCTTGGGAGAGTTGCTCGGGTTGATACGGGTGCGCCCACGCAAGGCCTTCGGTGCGAGCGGCCGTCTCGTTCACGCGCGGGTTGTACTTCATAGTGCAGGAACCAAGCGGGTAAAGGCCAAGGTCGATTGCATAGTTCCAGGTGGACAGGCGCGTGAAATGGCGGATTACTTCCACTTCGCTCACTTCGGGAAAGCCTTCGATTTCGGAGCGCACGTTCGCTTCGCCGAGTGCGGCTTCGGCGTCGATCGCCGGCACGTCGAGGTCGGGAAGTTGGTAGCCCTTCTTGCCTGGTGAGCTGCTCTCAAACAGCAACGGCTCATTCTGAGTGATGTGCGGACGCGTCTTCGTAATCATTGCTTCTTCTTTGCCTTCAGTGCCCTTTTTACGATGTCGATCTGCTCGCGCTTGTTCATCTCAGTGGCGCAAAGGAGCATGCAGTTTTCCAGTTCCGGATAGAAGCGGCCCAACGGGAGACCGCCGATCACCTTCTTTTTGAGCAGCGCCTGATTTACCGCGTCCGGTGTGTTTCCATTTGTAGAAACCACGAATTCATTGAAGAATGCACCATGGAAACGGACGGGCAGGCCTTTGGCCAAATAGTGCGCCTTCGCGAGATTCTGCTCCGCCAGTTCGCGCAAGCCCTGCTTGCCGTAGACACTCATAAACACCGTAGCCATGAGAGCGATCAGGGCCTGGTTGGTGCAGATGTTCGAGGTCGCTTTCTCCCGGCGGATGTGCTGCTCACGGGTCGAGAGCGTCAGGCAGAATGCGCGGTTGCCGTGGGAATCGCGCGTCTCGCCGACCAGCCGGCCGGGGATCTGGCGGATGAATTTTTCCTTCGTTGCGATGATGCCCGCGAACGGGCCGCCGTAGCTCGGAGTAATTGCGAAGGACTGTAGTTCTCCGGCAACGATGTCGGCATCGCGCGGCGGCTCCAGCAGACCGAGCGAAACCGCTTCGGTGAAGACGAAGACCAGAAGAGCGCCATGCTTGTGGGCCAGGGCGGCCGCAGCCTTAACATCTTCGATGATGCCGAAGAAGTTGGGACTCTGGATAATCACGGCGGCGACCTTATCGTTCAGTTTCGATTCGAGATCAGCGAGGTCGAGCCTGCCGGACTCCTGCTCGTAGCCGAACTCCTGCGTGGGCATGTGCTGATGTTGGACGTAGGTGCGCAGCACTTCGCGATACTCGGGGTGCACTGTGTTCGATACCAGCAGATGATCACGGCCCGTAATCCGCACGGCCATCATGGCCGCTTCGGGTACGGCGGAGGAGCCGTCATACATAGAAGCGTTCGCCACTTCCATGCCGGTGAGCTGGCACACCATCGACTGAAATTCGAAGATCGTGGTGAGCGTACCCTGTGAGATCTCGGCCTGGTAGGGAGTGTAGGAAGTAAGAAATTCGCCTCGGGAAACGACTACGTCACACAGCACCGGGCGGAAGTGATTGTAAACACCAGCGCCGAGAAAACTTGCGTAGCCGTTGGCATTTTCGGCACCGCGGGCTTTGAAGTAGTCAACGATGTCGTACTCCGACTTCCCGGGTTCAATTTCGAGGGGGCGGTTCAGTTTGACGTCGGCGGGAAGATGTCCAAACAATTCTTCCATCGAATGAAGGCCGCAAGCCTCCAACATTTCGCGGCGCTCCGAATCCGACTTCGGTAGATAACGCAAGTCAGCTATTGTCTCCTACATAATTTTGATAGTCGGGGGCAGAGAGAAGATTCTGAATCTCACCAGGGTTCGCAAGGCGAACCTTAACCAGCCAGGCCGCACCATGCGGATCCTCATTCAGTTTTTCAGGCTGACTGGAAAGCAGGTCGTTGATTTCAGTGATCTCGCCTGTAACAGGTGAGTAAATATCCGATACAGCTTTGACCGACTCGACGGACCCGAGGGTTTTTCCCTGCTCAACCTTCGCACCGACTTTCGGGAGGTCGACATAGACGATGTCGCCCAGTTCCGACTGAGCGTGATGCGTAATGCCGATGGTTCCGGTGTCGCCTTCGAGGGAGACCCATTCATGCTCCTTGGTGTACCGGTAATTTGCTGGATACATGTGTTTATTTCGCTCTCTTATAGAAAGGAGTCTGGACCGTGATTGCATCCACGGGCTGGTTCCGAATCATGATCTGAATATCGCGTCCCACCGTTGCGGCCTCGACAGGCAGATAACATAAACCGATGTTTTTGTTTAATGTAGGGGAGGGGCCGCCGCTGGTCACCCATCCTGCAGGCTGGCCATCGAGATACACTTCGTAGCCATCGCGGCCGATGCCGCGGCCGCGCATTTCAAAGCCTATGAGCTTACGCTTCAGGCCGTCGTTCTTACGCTTTTCCAGAGCCTTCTTGCCGAGGAAGTCGTCCTTGTCAAGTTTCACGATCCATCCGAGGTCGGCTTCGAGAGGGTGGATGGAGGCATCGATCTCATGTCCATAGAGCGCCATCTTCGCTTCCAGGCGTAACGTATTGCGCGCGCCAAGACCGCACGGCTTGATGCCAAACTCCTGGCCTGCATCGAGCAACTTATCCCAGATTGCGGGTGCTTCCTCGGGAGCGATGTAGATTTCGAAGCCGTCCTCGCCGGTATATCCAGTTCGTGCGATTCGGGCCCAAACACCCGCGACTTCACCGTCATGGAACCAGTAATACTTAATCAGCGCGAGGTCGGTTTTGGTGAGCTTCTGAAGTGTGGATAACGCGTGCGGACCTTGGACCGCGATTTGCGCGTATCGCTCGCTGGCGAACTCGACATTTGCCTTCATCGAATTGTGCTGCGAGATGTGGTCGAAGTCTTTTTCCTGATTGGAAGCGTTCACACAGAGGAAAAAGTGATCGTCGTCCACCTTGTGTACAAGGATGTCATCGACGAAGCCGCCGTGGTCATAAAGAAGACCAGAATAATGCGCCTGTCCGATTTTGAGTTTGGACGCCGCATTGCACGAGACCAGTTCCACCAGGCTCAGTGCCTCTGGTCCGCGGACCTCGACTTCACCCATATGGGACACGTCGAAGAGCCCGACGGCAGTGCGCACTGCGTTGTGCTCATCAAGGATGCCCGAGTATTGGACCGGCATATCCCATCCGCCAAAATCGACCATTTTGGCCTTCATGCGACGGTGGACAGCGTTCAGGGGTGTAGCTTTGAGCGCGGGCTCGGTAGGGCTCATCGAAATCTAAGGATACCAGGAAGAAGGACAGAGCGTCGCTTCTGCACTCAGAGTGACGAGCTGTGGGTCAGTTCACGGTTACGCCGACTGTTGGATGTCCAACTTGTCTGAACATTCCTTCAAGTTATTGTTTTTTCATCGCTTAAGCGGATATAGAAAACCTTGTACTGAATTGCCGGAGAGTGGCGTCTCAAGAGCGTAGGCGGTTGGCTGGCCGGGTATGATTTTTTTGAGGCCTGCCCCGTGATGTCAATAGGGAGGGTAGCAAATGATTGCTCTGAATTTACCAAAGGCCGTAGCCTCAATCGGTGTCGCCGGACTATTGTTAGTCGGCACAACCGGCTGTGCAACGAAGAAGTATGCCCGGCAGCAGGTAGCGCCGGTCGAAGCTCGCGTAAACGGCGTGGAAAAGAAGACTGCTGACCATGCCTCGGCGATCAATGAGCTGGAAAACGGTTTGTCCAAGACAGATGAACGTGCCATGGAGGCCGACCGTAAGGCCGCTGCAGCAGGGGAAGCTGCTACGCGCGCCAATGACGCTGCTACACAGGCAGGTAGCCGGGCAGACCAGGCCCGCCAACTGGCCGAAAACACCGGTAACCGGTTGAATGAAGTTGTCGAGAATATGGACAACTACAAGCTGGTGACCACCGAGGCAGTACTGTTCCCGGTGAACCGGTATGTGCTTTCGAATGACGCCAAGCAGACGCTAGACAACGCAGTGAACAACCTGCAGAACTCGAAGAACTACATCCTGGAAGTCCAGGGCTTTACGGACAAGACCGGCAGCAAGGAATCGAACGTGGTGCTGAGCCAGAAGCGTGCGGATTCCGTGGTGCGGTATTTGACGGTAGAGAAGAAAATTCCGCTCCGCCGGATCCATATTCTCGGTGTGGGCGCGGACGAGCCGGTTGCAGACAATAAAACTCGCGCGGGACGCAAGCAGAATCGCCGCGTTGAGTTGAAGGTCTTTGCTCTGGATCTCGGCGGCCCGCAGCGCGCGGGTACAGCGGCTTCGACGAACATGACGAGCCCAACGGATTCGGGTACGGCAAACCGCACCACGGGTACGAGCACGAATTCGACGCCGCAGACGCCGCAGACTCCGCAACAGCCGCCGCAACAGTAGGCTTCGTTCCCTGATTCGAAAAAAGCCGTCCTGGATCGCATGATCCGGGGCGGCTTTTCCTTTTAGGGTCAGACCCCAACGACTGGCTTACACTTTTCGGGTATGGCGCATCAGTCCATCAACCCGAATGCGATGATCGTCTGGCCCGCGGCGACCGCGATGTACTCGGCCCCGTCGAATTGATATGCCATCGGCGAAGCCTTCCAAATCTCGTTCGCATTGAATCGCCACAGCGGTTTGCCGTCTTTTGCGTCTACGGCCATGAACAAGCCACTGTCCTCGCCGAAGAAGACCAATCCAGTAACAGTGGCGAGCGTCCCGCCCCAGGAGTTCGCTGGTCCTACCTGCGGCAGTTCCCAAGCGATCTTCCCAGTCTGCAGGTCGATGGCTCGCAAATACTTCTGCGGCACCTCTCCGGGTACTGGCCTTTGCGATCCGCCTAGGTATCCTCTGCCGGCCTCCCAGTCTGCAGCAGCTACGCGATAGATATTGCACTTCTCCAATGTCTGCGCATAGAACAATCCCATGGCGGGAAGGTAAGAGGACGAATACCAATTCGAAGCGCCATCCTGTGACGGACACGCTTTCACGCCGCCCTGTACCTTCTCCGGCGGGTTCAGGACGGGCTTTCCATCGGGTCCGATTCGCGAAGCCCAGTTCAGCTTTTTTACGAACGGTTCCGCCAGCAGCAGCTTTCCATTCACGCGATCCAATACATAGAAGAACCCGTTCCGGTTCGCCATGACGAGCAGCTTCTTTTCCTCGCCGTGCCATTTCGCATCGAGAAGCAGAACGGGCTCGGTCGCATCCCAGTCATACAGATCGTGCGGCGTGAACTGGTAATACCACTTCAGTTTGCCGGTCTTCGCATCCAGCGCCACGACGGAGCACGAGTACAGATTATCGCCTTCACGTTCCTCGCCGTTGTAGTCCGGACCCGGATTGCCTGTCTGCCAATAGACAGTGTCTAGCGCGGCATCGTAGGATCCGGTGAACCATGCCACCGCGGCTGGATGTTCCAGAGCCTTCCCTTTCCATGTCTCCGATCCCGGCTCGCCCTTCGCAGGCACCGTCCAGAAGCGCCAGACTTCTTTCCCCGACGACTGATCATAGGCCGCGATGAACCCGCGAGCACCCTGCTCCCCGCCGGCCGTGCCGGAGACGACCAGGTTTCCGACCGCCAGAGGAGCCGATGTCGCGTTGTAGTTCAGGTGCCAGTCGGCCATCTCCGTTTCCCACAGCACTTCGCCGGTAAAGCGGTCGAGTGAAAGAAGGTGCGCGTGGTCCGTTACCATGAACAGCCGGTCGCCGGCCCGCGCCACGCCACGATTGAATCCGCCCGCGGCATTGCCTGCCAGGCCCTTGGTGCGCGGTCTCTGGAAATGCCATAGCTGCCTGCCATTACCGGCGTCCAGCGCATAGCACTCATTCGCGCTGGTGACGTACATGATGCCGTCCACAACTACTGGTGTTGTCTCCATCCTGGGCACGTCGGGCATCGTGAAGACCCACTTCGGTGCCAGCTTCGCCACGTTCGACGGACCGATCTGTTTCAGCGTAGTGTAGCGATTGCCTTTGGGATCTCCGTTATAGGTGGGCCATTGCACCTCTGAAGTAACTGGCCGCCACTTCGATCCTGCGGCGCGCATCAGATGAATGCGATGATCATCCGTACGCAGAGCCAGATCCTCGGTGCTCTCATTCAAAACAATTCCTTCCAGCGTCTTGCCGCTGGTGGTCTCCACTTTCTTGCGAACCGGTGCGGTCATGCGGCGCTGGACCCGGACGGAACGGAGAAACTCTGTCAGGTTGGAGAGTTGCTGATCCTTCACACTCGCAAACGCGGGCATGCCCCGGTTCGGCAACCCTTCGTGGATTACCGTGGTAAGACGTTCGTCATCCATGCGGGAGATCCGGCCGATAATCGGAGGTCCCAATTCACCGCCCATCAGGTCGCCACCATGGCACACCGAACATAGGTTGTCATACAGCTTGTGGCCTGCGGTCACATCTGCCACAGCAATGGAGGAGCAACCGAGAACACCAATCCACGCGAACAATGAAAGCTTCATGGTTGTCGAGAGTTGGCTCTTATCTTATAGCCACCACATACGTACGTTCAGGAGACCCAAAACCCGCCCGTCGTAAACTTTTTGCTTACAATGGTCATTGACCATCATCTTCAAAACCGAGGACATCTTAATCAAAATGAGGTGCTGCGAATGAACGCGGTCGCAGTCGACACCCGCTTGGGCAGGACTCTGCGCTTCTACTCCACCACGGTAGGGAAAAAGGCCGTCATGGCTGTGACAGGCGCGATCGGGTTCGGATTCCTGCTTGCCCATCTCGCGGGCAATCTGCAAATGTTCGCCGGCCGCGAGCAGATGAACCACTACGCGGAGGCGCTGCGAGCGGTACCGGCCATGCTCTACGGAGCACGCCTTGTGCTTTTGTTAGCGGTCATTCTTCACATCACTGCCGCCGTGCAGCTCACGTTATTGAAGAATGCCGCGCGCCCCGTAGGCTATGTGAAGAAGAAGCCCACCACGTCCAGCTATGCGTCACGAACAATGTATTGGAGCGGCCCGATCATTGGCGCGTTCATCCTTTTCCATTTGGCGCATTTTACGTGGGGCATCGTGCACCCGGATTTCCGCGAGTTGCAACCCTACGATAACGTCGTGGCTGGTTTCCACGTCCTGCCGGTGACTTTCTTCTATATCTTGGCGATGGTATTGCTGGGTCTGCATTTGAACCACGGGCTCTGGAGCATGTTCCAATCACTGGGCATCAGTCATCCGAAATATACGCCCAAGCTGAAAGCATTCGCTGTGCTCTTCAGTGTCCTGATCACCGCAGGCTTCATCTCGATTCCTGTAGCCGTACTGGCGGGGATTCTCTCGTAAACCTATGGAACTAGATTCAAGAGTACCTTCCGGCCCGATCGAATCGGCCTGGGACCGGGCCCGCTTCGAAATGAAGCTGGTGAACCCGGCCAACAAGCGCAAGTTCAACGTGATCGTGGTTGGGACTGGCCTCGCCGGAGCTTCTGCCGCGGCAACGCTGGCGGAACTCGGCTACAACGTCAAAGCGTTCTGCTTCCAGGATTCGCCGCGCCGCGCGCATTCCATCGCTGCACAGGGTGGCATCAATGCCGCGAAGAACTATCAGAACGACGGCGACAGTATCTACCGCCTGTTTTATGACACTGTCAAGGGCGGCGACTTTCGCGCCCGCGAAGCAAACGTCTACCGTCTGGCGCAGATCAGCGTGAACATCATCGACCAGTGCGTCGCTCAGGGTGTTCCGTTTGCGCGCGAGTACGGCGGCACTCTCGCGAATCGCTCCTTCGGCGGAGCGCAGGTTTCGCGTACGTTCTATGCACGGGGGCAGACGGGCCAGCAGCTTCTCCTCGGCGCCTATCAGGCCCTTGAACGCCAGGTCGGGGCAGGAAAGGTACAGATGTATCCGCGCACCGAAATGGTCGATCTCGTCGTCATCGACGGACGCGCGCGCGGTATCGTGACCCGCGACCTCACGACGGGCAAGATCGAATCGCATGCCGCCGACGCGGTAATCCTGGCGACCGGTGGTTACGGGAACGTTTACTACCTCTCCACCAACGCGAAAGGCTCCAATGCCACTGCGATCTGGCGTGCTTACAAAAAAGGTGCGTTCTTCGGCAATCCCTGTTTCACGCAGATTCATCCCACGTGCATTCCGGTGTCGGGCGAGTATCAATCGAAGCTGACGCTCATGTCCGAATCGCTCCGAAATGACGGGCGTATCTGGGTACCGAAGAAGCAGGGCGATACTCGTCCTCCCAGCCAGATTCCCGAAGAGGAGCGCGACTATTACCTTGAGCGCCGGTATCCCAGTTTCGGCAACCTGGTCCCGCGTGACGTGGCATCGCGTAATGCGAAGGCCGTTTGTGATGAGGGCCGCGGAGTAGGCGAGACCGGGCTTGGCGTTTATCTCGATTTTGCGGACGCGATCAAGCGCCTCGGCCAGAGGACGATCGAGGAACGCTACGGCAATCTGTTCGACATGTATGCGCAGATCACGGGCGAAGATCCTTATAAGGTTCCTATGCGCATCTTCCCGGCGATCCACTATACGATGGGCGGGCTTTGGGTTGACTATCAATTACAGAGCACAGTTCCAGGCCTCTTCGTGCTCGGCGAAGCCAACTTCTCCGATCACGGCGCAAACCGTCTCGGCGCCAGCGCTCTGATGCAGGGCCTTTCCGATGGATACTTCGTCATCCCATACACGATCGGCAACTATCTGGCTTCCGAGAAGTTCGAAAAGATCGATGCGTCACGTCCTGAGTTCCGGCAATCGGAAGCTTGTGTCAATGAACTTATGAAGAAGTTGCTTTCCATTCGCGGGAAGCGCACCGTCGCTTCGTTTCACCGGGAACTCGGCAAGACGATGTGGGAGTATTGCGGAATGGCTCGCAACGCGCAGGGGCTGGAATACGCGATCACCAAGATTCAATCACTCCGGGAAGAGTTCTGGGAAAACGTAAATGTGCTCGGCGATTCCGGCGAATTAAATCAAGCGCTGGAGCAGGCAGGACGAGTCGCCGATTTTCTGGAATTAGGAGAATTGATGTGTTTGGATGCGCTGCATCGGAACGAATCCTGCGGCGGTCACTTCCGTGAGGAGTATCAGACGGAGGACGGAGAAGCGCTTCGCGATGACGCGCGCTATTCTTACGTCGGCGCCTGGCAGTACAGCGGCTATAACAACCAGCCGATCCTGAATAAGGAGCCGCTGGAATTCCACTACGTGCATCCTTCCCAACGGAGCTACAAGTAAACATGAATCTCAAGCTGCATATCTGGCGGCAGAAGAACTCTGTTGACCAGGGACGCATTGTGACCTACGACATGCCAGGTGTGAGTACCGAGATGTCGTTCCTCGAGATGCTCGACGTATTAAACGAGCGGCTGACTGACAAGGGCGAGGAACCCGTGGCGTTCGACCACGACTGCCGCGAAGGCATCTGCGGATCCTGTGGATTCATGATCAATGGCATTGCTCATGGCCCTCAACCCGGTGTGACTGTCTGCCAGTTGCACATGCGCCATTTCAAGGATGGGGACGAACTGTACCTGGAGCCCTGGCGCGCGCATGCGTTTCCAATCGTGAAGGATCTGGTCGTGAATCGTTCGGCATTCGATCGCATCATCGCAGCGGGCGGGTTCATCTCCGTTCCCACAGGCAGCGCGGTCGATGGCAACGCGATTCCCGTTCCCAAAGAAGAATCCGACCGCGCAATGGACGCGGCTCAATGCATTGGCTGCGGAGCCTGTGTGGCGGCTTGCCCGAACGCAGCCTCCGCACTCTTCACAGGAGCGAAGATCTCGCACCTCGGCCTGCTGCCTCAAGGCCAGCCGGAGCGCGAGCGCCGCGCTATCCGCATGGAGGCCCAAATGAACCTCGAAGGCTTCGGCAACTGCACGAATATCGGAGAATGCGAAGCCGTCTGCCCGAAGGAGATCAAACTCGAGGTCATCGCCCGCCTGAACCGCGATTTCATGAAGGCGAGTTGGAGCGAACGTCCTGAGGCGCTGGCCGGCGGCGTCGGCTAGTCAGTCGGTTACTTCTTTGGTTCGGTCGATGGCGGCACCACGTTTTTCAGGCGCATATAGGTCACCAGATTTCCGTAGTGCTCCCAGGCGTGCATGGTGTTGAAGGTGAGCAGGCCGTTGCGTGTGCGGTCGTTCTGGCCCACCTTGATTAGTTCACCTATGTTCTTGTCGTTCAGCGAATCGTACACCTTGTCACAGTAGGCAAGCGATTCCTGGAGGGCGGCGGAAATTTCGGCTTTCGTTTTCTTCGTCTTTTCTGTCTCAGGTGCGGGAGCTTTGTCGCCGGCCACTGCGGAGCAAAAGAAATGCTCGGCGTCCGCGATGTGACCGATCAGCTCGCCAAACGAACGCACCTCCGGTGTGGGTTTGAAGGCATAGTTCTCTTCTGGCATTTTCTCTGCCGTTCTCCGGAGAAGGCCATTCAATTGAGTTTGAAAGTTGCGCGTGGCGCCGCTAACTGTCTTCAGGTCAGGAGCATCGGCGCCGGACGCGATCAGGCTGAATGCGATGGGGAGGTACAGGGATTTGGTAAGCATCCCACCCACGGACGAGCGACGAACAGATTCGTCGCTGTTCTGGGGCGAACGGTAGTCCGGCAGGGGCGAAACGGGTTTTTTACCAGTTGGTGATGGATCCGTCCGGGCGGAAGAATGTCTGCGCACGCGCGGTCACGTACTGGTTGATCTCGGTGATCAGTTTCAACTGCTTCATGTCGAGCTCCACACCGATGCCCGGGCGTTCATTCGCGAACAGCTTGCCATTTTTGAAATCCAGACAAACGGGAAGGTGCGGCAGCGTCCTGCCCTGGAAATTGTATTCCATGATTACTGGGCCTGAATAGGTTCCCAGTGTATTCACCAAGGCGGCGGTTGCGATCGGGCCCGTGAAGTGTGGCACGATGCCGACGAAGTGAGTCTCGCAGATCGCCATAATCTTCAGCATCTCGGTAATCCCGCCGCAGTTCGGCAGAGTCACCCGGTTCCAATCGATATCGTGCGCTTCCACGAGCTTGTTGAAATCCCAGCGATTTCCCCATTCTTCGCCCGCCGCAATCGGCACTTTTACCTGCCGGCGCAGAAGCGGAATGTCTTCCAGGAACGCTTCCGTGCGAACCGGATCTTCGACGAAATAGGGTGCGAGGTCTTTGATCAGGTCGCAGCCGCGCAGCGCTTCATGCAAATCGAAACGCTGGTGGAAATCGACACACCAGTCGCCGCTCTTGCCCACACCATCGCGCGCCTGCTGGCACTCGGCCGCAAGCTGATCGAGCTTGGTTCGTGAGTTGAACGTGGTATTCGCCGGCGTATCCGCGGCTCCCATGCGGAACGCGCGGTAACCGGCTTCGATCGTGAGTTGCGCGCGCTCTTTGATGCTCATGCCCGGCTTTACGCCCGGGATGAGCCCCGCCGTGTTGTAGCATTCCACGTGGTTGCGCACCATACCGCCGAGAATCTTGTGAACCGGCAGATTGAGCGCCTTACCCTTCAGATCCCACAGCGCGAGGTCGAGTGCTCCGATGGCATGTGTCTTCTCGCGCCCCGCCGGGTAAAAGAAGGCGCGGTTCATGTCCTGCCAGAGCCGCTCGATGTACTGCGGATCCTGGCCGATCAACCGTCCCGCGCTTTGCTCCAGCATGTCGCGCGAGCCGCCCTCGCCGATTCCCGTCAGCCCCGCGTCGGTCTCAATCGTGACCACCAGATCACTCTGGTTGAATAACGGATTCTTATTCGGCGGCTCATACACGCGCACGCGCGTGATCTTCATCTTCGGGATAGCCGCCTGCGCCAGCTTCGGCGTTGCCGTAATCGCCGCTGTGCCCGCGGCTATAGCTTGAAAGAACGATCTGCGTTTCATATCGAATGTCTAAAATTGAAGTCTCAGCGCCAATTGCATCTGGCGAGGATTGCCCACCGTCGAGGTTATCGTACCCACCGCGCCACTGCCAATATTCGCGTTCGGCTGTCCGAATTGCGGGTGGTTGAAGAGATTAAAAGATTCGGCCCGGAACTGTAGCGTAGTGCGTTCAAGAATGCGGAAATCTTTGAACAGCGACGCATCCACGTTCGTACGCCCAGGTCCGAAGAGGATGTCGCGCCCGGCATTGCCGTATACGAATTGAGCGGGCACCGTGAACGCCGAGGCATCGAACCAGCGACTCAGAGAACGCTCACTGGCCGGAAGCGTGCCCGTGCCAACCCGGTTGGGGCGGCTGCCGGTTCCGGTGTTTACAGTCGGGCTGTTTAACTGCGGTGTAAACGGCAGACCCGTCTGCGCCTGTACCACCGTGTTTACCTGCCAGCCGCCGAGCGCGATCGCCGCCGGTCCTTTTAATCCAAAGCCCGGCATGCGATACGTGAGACTCGCTGTGAAGCGGTGGCGAATGTCGAATGCGGAGTTGCCGCGATCCACATTGCGATAGCGCGGATCCTGCGGTGTTCCGGTGCCGCCCCCGAAATCGGTAGCCACGTTGTCGATCGAATGCGACCACGTGTAGCCGAACAAGCCGGTGAGTCCCGCCGAAAGCCGCTTCTCTGCCGAGAGTTGCAACGCGTGATACGAACTCTTGCCGTCCGACACGTAATAAGTCACATCGCCGAGCCCTGGCCGCACTGCGTAGTAAGGACGCCGCGGCCCCGTAGGGCCCGGTCCCGGAACCGGCTGATTGAGATTGAAGCTGTTGCCGAGACGGCGCCCGAGATTCCCGACATACGCGACGCGAACTACGGTCAAGATCGGAGATACTTCGTGCTCCACCGTAAGATTAAATTGCTCGGCGTACGCTTGCCTGATGTCTTCCGGAATTCCAATCACGTTGCCCGTCGGGTTTGCCAGGGCATTGAAATTTACTGTCGGCGCGGGCGGGAATCCGCCGCTGACGCGTGGTCCAAGCGTCTGGTCACCCGGGCTGATCGATAGCACCGGGCCGAACGGCATCTGCCGGTCCAGCCGCAGCAGCGCGCCTCCATTTCCGTTCGGATTATAGAAAAGTCCAAAGCCGCCGCGCACCACAGTTCTGGGAAGCACGTTATAGGCAAAGCCGAACCGCGGAGCCCAGTCGCTCCAATCACCACCGACGCCCGCGGTCGGGCCGACGCCGCTCTGGCCTGCGACTTTCATCGTTGCTGAGAACGGATCGAAATTCGCCCAGCGATTTGCAACTTCGCTATACGGGCTGTAGTATTCCCAACGCAACCCGAGGTTCAACGTGAGTTTCGAATTCACACGCCAGTCGTCCGCAATGTAAAGCCCCGTCTCCCAACCGCGCATGCCCGGCCAGACGAGCAGGTAGTCTTGCTCAAGGAGTGTCGGATAGCCCAGGAGCATGCTCGCGATCGAATCCCCGGAGTTCTGTCCCGGGTTGGCGGTGAAGCCCGTGCTGAAGTTGAAGCGGCCATTGCCGCGATTCGTCTGATACTCCGTAATCTGCCGCCGCCGCACATCCACCCCGCCTTTCAACGTGTGCGTTCCTATGGTCCAGGTGAGGTTATCGACTTCCTGAAATGTGTTTTCGCGCCGCAGAATCGGCAACGATCGGCTCTGCCCGATTCCCGCATAATTCGAAGGCGAAAAGATAGGAACTGCTGTCTGCAGCGCGTTCGGATTTGCGTTCGAAACGCCGAGCAGCACACCGAGCGCTTCGTCCGGCGTTGCCCCCGCCTGTGTGTAGTCCACGCGGAAGCGATTGAATCCGAGGCGGAATTCATTGATGATCCGCGGACTGAAGATGTGGTTGTAGCTCGCGACCGCATGTTGCACCGGTGTCGAGGACGTGCCCGCGAACGAATCCTCATTGCCGAGTTGGATGGGGTGCGCGATGCCCGCTACTGTCACCGGCGGGAACGTGTTCGGCACGATCGTGTCCGTCTTCTGCGTAGAGTAGCGCGCGAACACGTTATTGGTCGAATTGATCTGATGATCCACGCGTACGTCACCTTGATCCCAGTTCTGAATCTGATTCAGGTTCGCCACGTAGTTGTTCACCAGCGCGGAGGTTTGGGGCGCGGGATAAGCATTGATGAGCTTGGCCGTGACCGGGTCGAACCGGTTTGACGGAATCACGTTTCCGGGGAACTGCGTGCGCATGTAAGAGGAACCAGCCGGCGTCGTCGTAAGTGGATCGAAGATCTTCACCGGCAACTGGCTGAAATCGCCTTGCCGCATCTGCAGCGTGGGCACCGTGAGCGTCAGCAGCGATTGTGCATTGCGGCGGAATCCCTCGTAGTCCACGAAGAAGAACGTGCGGTTCTTGCCGTTGTACACCTTCGGAATCCGCACCGGCCCGCCGAACGAGCCGCCGAACTGGTTATACCGGAACGACGGGAACGGCGTACCAACCCGGTTGAAAAAGTTGCGGGCATCCATCGCCGAATTGCGGAGAAACTCGAACGCGCTGCCGTGCCACTCGTTGGTGCCGGATTTCGTGATCACGTCAACAACCGCGCCGGAATTGCGCCCCTGGTCGGCGCTGAACAGATTCGTCTGTACCTTGAATTCGCGAATCGCGTCAATTCCCGGACGCAGAACGATCGAGAGAGTCAGACGATCATTGTTGTCCACTCCGTCGAACAGGAAATTGTTTGAGCCTTCGCGGTTGCCGTTGGAAAAGATCTCAGTGCCAGGCCGGCGGTCGTCGGGCCGCGTACCGCTCATGATCGTGCCGGAGACGCTGAAACCGGTGCCGTTCACGCCCGGAGTGAGCGTCGCGAGTTGCACGAAATTGCGGCCGTTCAATGGCAATTCCTGGGTAAGCTGCGTGCTGACCGTAGTGCCGAGCGAGGCGGACTGGCTCTCCAGCAAAGGCGCGACAGCCTGCACTTCCACAGCCTCGCTGACCTGCCCGAGTTGTAGTTGTACGTTGAGCTCAGCGCGCTGATTCACGCGCAATTCAAAGTTGTTCTGCACCGCCCGGCGGAATCCGGAAGCTTCGATAGAGACGTTGTA
The DNA here is from genome assembly GCA_964464925.1 of uncultured Solibacteraceae bacterium. Classification (GTDB taxonomy): domain Bacteria; phylum Acidobacteriota; class Terriglobia; order Bryobacterales; family Bryobacteraceae; genus CAYXLI01. Next base: position 123,694 of record CAYXLI010000013.1, read on the forward strand.
ATACCCCGGCGGCAGCAGCGTGAAGTTGTAGTTTCCGCTCGCGTCGGTGGTCACCTCGCGAGAGAAATTGGTCTCCCGGTTCGTGGCTGTTACCTTCGCGTCTGCAACGACGGCTCCGCCCGGATCGGTGACCGTTCCGCTCAATTCAGCGGTTGCGGTTTGAGCGTTTGAATTGGAGACAAGAATCAGGACGGCTGCACACAAGGCTTTGAAGTTCATACGCAGACTCTCCTCGCGGTGCAGTCAGCATATAACTGAAACCTGAAATCTGCAACCGACGGAGAGTCTCTTATAGCCGATAACACTGGCATTTCTTCCCACCCGGTCCGGCGACTTATCGCAGTTGCCGCGGAGCCTTGTCGTGCAGTATTTTGAACCGTTTGAACTCGCGCTCGGATTCAGCAGGCTTGTCCCACTTTCTGTAGATCTGACCTAAGAGATAGTGAGGTTCGGGGTACTCGGAATCGAGAACAGCGGAATGCTCCAGCCAACGAACAGCCTTTTCCACCTGTCCGAGTTTGAAGAGAGCCTTGCCGGTAAGGTAGAAGTTGCGGGCGGAGTCCGGATTGCGCTGAGACGCCTCGACGGCGAGATCAAACGCCTGGCGATACTGTTCCTGCTTTATCAAAAGATTCGCCAGGTTTGCGTACGGCCAATCGTACTCGGAATGCTTTTCGTGCACAATAGAGATCGCGCGCAGATACGCTTTGGTAGCTTGGGCGGCCTCGTTCATTCCCTCATAGCAGAGCCCGAGGTTATCCCACGCTTTATAGGACTGTGCGTCAATCGCAACCACGGCCTGGAAGCGTTCCAGGGCTTCGGCATAACGGGACTGCTGATACAACACGCGCCCGAGGGCGTACTGCACGTCGGCATTGCGCGGCTCCAACCGAGTTGCTGTGACCAGAGCAGTTTCGGCTTCCGCATCCTGGCCGGCAAGGTAGTACGCATCGGACTGCAGCTTGAGAGCAGTCGTATTCCTCGGCTCCAGGGCTACGAGTTCCGTGAGCGCCCGTTTTGCTTCGGGTATCTGCTGGGCCAGGAGATGAGTGCGTCCGAGTTCCAGTAAGATTTCACTTCGACGCGGGCAGACATCGAGGGCAGACTCAAGCTCGATGGCCGCCCGCGCGAAGTTCTTCTGGGCAATCGATAGACGCGCTCCGGACAAGAGCGTTATGCAATCGGCTGCACCGGAACTGACTGCAGCCGAGAATGCGATTACAACGTAACAGCACGTTCTCAAAACGAAATTCGTAACTCCAGTTGCAGGGAACGGGGTCCCTGTTGCGGTCCGGTAATGCGCCCGAACAGCGGACTCGTGATATCTGTGTTCGGATTTCCCCGGCCCGCGCGATTCAATGCGTTGAACGCATCCGCTCGGAACTCGGCAATGATTTTCTCCGTAAAAGTGAACTTCTTGGAGGCGCCGAAGTCTTCCGTCGCGTAGTAGGGTCCGCGAACGTTCGGTAAGAATCGGCCAACCGTTCCTAGACGCAGGGGCACGCCCGCAGCGGTCGCGGGCACCTGCGCGAAGGCGGCCGGATTCAGGTATGGAGTTCCAGTTCCGAATTGCAGGGGACCACCCTGATCGGTCACGATTGGAACGCCAGGAATCAGATCAGGCCGGATCGTACCATTGAACAACGTTGCCCCATTTCGCAATCCACCGGTCGAGATCGAGAGAGCATCTCCGGAGCGGTAATTGTGTACGCCCGTAACCGTCCATCCTCCCATTAATTTGCCTGCCACACCCGTAAGGTTGATTGTTTTTCCGGGACCGATCGGAAGCTCGTAGATCCAGGTCAGTTTGAGGAATTGCGGGATGTTGAAGTCGGTCACCGATCGTTCCAGCCGCCGGTTGTAAACGTCTTGCGCTCCAAAGGAGTCGATTGCGTCCACATTGTCGGAAATGGCTTTGGACCACGTATACGCGGCGACTACTGCCAGCCCCTTGCTCAAGTGGCGAGTAGCGGTAAGCTGCAGCGAGTTATACGTCGAATGTCCAAAGTTGGGGAGGTATTGGCCTACCCCTTGATACTGCGGGAACCGCCGAAGCGCCTGCGCCACCGTTCCCGTGAACCCGGCGTAAGGAGCCGGGACTAGTCCGGCGTTCTGCGCAAGCGGCTCCAGCAATTTATCCCCGTATTGCGTCAGCACGCTGGCCGGCAACTGATTGAGCAGGTCCAGACCTCGCGAAACCAGCCGGTTGCCGACGTTCCCGATGTAACTTGCCTCAAGTACGAATTGCGCTGGAAGCTGGAACTGGAATCCGAGATTGAAGTTCTGAACATAGCCAAGCCGGTTTGAATCCGGTGCTATGTACGTGACGCCCTGTCCGTTCGCTAAGGCTGGGTCTTTGTTCGGCAGTGTGCCGTTGAAGTTAGGATAGGGGTTGCGAAGATATATCACCGGGTCCACTGATGGGTACTGCAAGGGCGTGTTCTGGTTATTCAAGCTGATGGTCCCGTTGTATCCGAACGTGGATGGAAGCGAGAAGTTCGCCACAGGAGCCATGTTGTTCACACCATAGCCGCCTCTCATCACGATCGAACCTTTGGAATTCACCGTGTAAGCGAATCCGAGCCTCGGCGAGAACTGGGTCCAGTTGCGATTCTGAAACCCGCGCCTGCCGAGTTCATCCGCAAATACCAGAGCACCGGGAACACCTCCCGCACCGGGGTTTGGCTTGGCGGGATCGAGATTCGTCATTCTCCCGGCTACTTCGTAAATGCCTCCAATGATCTCCCAACGCAAACCAAGGTTCAATGTCAGTCTTCGATCAATTTTCCAATCATCAGAGAAGTAGAAACTCGGGTAGCGTGTGCGGTGTCCCGGATTCGCGACCGTGATGCCTCGGTTTGTCGAATCCACCGCGCCGAGAAGGAAGCTCGCGAATGCATGCCCCGTGTTGGCATTAAACCCCGGTAACTGTGTTTCCACGGAGCTGAAATTGAACGTTCCTGACCCCGATTTGTTATGCGTGTTGTAGTAGTAGAATCGTGCTTCAAAGCCGGCCCGGAGGCTGTGTTTTCCTCGTATGATCGTCACATCGTCCTGTAGGATCGTCGACCCATTGAAGCTGAATCCGGCGTTGGTGGATCCTAACCTGCCGCCCGCCCCGATCCCACCGCCCAGTAGCGACTGGCCGGTGAATACGAGGGCAGGAAAATGAGTTCCAGGAACGTTCTGCAACCCGATTTTCTGGGGCCAGTCCTGATCTACATACACGCTTTCGTTGTAATTGCCGAACCGGTTGTAGCCGATTCCAAAATGATTGATGACGGCCGGTGAAACCGTCCAGTCCTCGGCTACGCGCGCGAGTTTGCCGGGCGTCGATTGAAGCTGATAAACGTCGGTCGGTGTGCCGGGCGGCGGACCCCACCTGCCGCCTGGCGAGTTGTTGCGGACCCTGTCATTGAAGCTGTAATAAACCGAGACCCGGTGGAATGCGTTGATGAGATGGTCTCCCTTTATAGCGAACATCTTCTCGTCGAACACGGGGCAGCAGGTTCCGATAGTCGGATAATTATTGAACAGGTTCCCGTTGATGGGATCGGTGATCGGCGCCACCTGCAGAATCTTGGCGGCTACTGGATCGAACCGGTTCTGCGGAATTATGTTGCCGGGGAACGGATCCCTGACCAGGCTGCCGTTGACCATCCGTGTGCTCGAAGGATCGTAAATCTGCCCGAAGCGGATCGGACGCCCGAGTGCGTCGGTGCCCACTGTCGATCCGGACTGCGCATTGCCGGTGTAAGCGGGATCGAGCAGCCGTGAGAAGTCGCCTCGCTTGAAATCTGTTGTCGGCAGCGTGATCAGGCTCGTCGACACGAAATTCCTCTGGCGCGTCACTTCGTAGCTCGCAAAGAAGAATGTACGATTCTTGCCGTTGTACAGCTTCGGAATTCCGATCGGACCACCTAGAGAAAATCCATAGTTAGACAACTTGAATGGTGGGTTGGCTCTACCCAGAGCGTTATTCACGAAACCCACAGCGCGCAGCGCGTCGTTTTGCGTGTAGTAGTACGCACTGCCGTGGTAGCTGTTTGTCCCGGATTTGATGGCGAAGTTAGCCACCGCCGTCTGGCCCCCGCCGTATTGTGCACCGATGGTGCCGGTCTGCAGCTTGAATTCGCTGACTGCTTCGGCGCTGGGACTGAGTTCGTTGTTGCTGCCGCCCTGCAAGTCGAATCGGCCGAGTGCCATGCCCTCGATCAGAATTTCGTGCGAATACTGCTGGCCGCCATTAATGGACCCCTGAAACTCTCCACCAACGGTACCTGGAAGGCTGCGGAAAATAAAGGACTGGATCTGCCGCCGGCCATCGCCGACCGCTACCGGCCACGTGTCAAACTCCTTTTTCGAAACGTAGCGGCCGATCTCCGCAGTTCCGGTTTCAAGCAGAGGGGCTTCCGCTTGTACCGTGATCTGGTCTGTGATCTGCCCGATTTCCATCTTCACGTCGACTGTGAGTGTTTGGGCAACGCGCAGATCAATATTGTCCACAACGGAGTTGCGGAAGCCCGGCTTACTTACCGTCACGCGATAGCTGCCAGGCGGCAGATAGGGCATCAGGTAGACACCAGAATCGTTAGTGGTGGTTTGGGCTTCGACCGCCGTTTGTATTTCGCGGGCGGTTACAATGGCGCCTGGTACTGCGGCACCTGACGAGTCGGTAACGGTACCGTTGAACGCACTGCGTTCGCCCTGACTGAAGAGAGACGCAGACATGAGGAAGAGAGCGAGTGTCGCGCGACGGATCATACAGCCTCCCCTTCTTCGTGCCGTGGATTTCGGCACCGAGTCGATATATCAATTCCACTAGGCGGTGTCAATGGTGATGGCATCTGGTTGCGTCATGGCACGTAGTTGATTTGTGGTATGCTTCCGCACTATGGAGAGGAAAAGCGCGAGCGAGTATCCGCAGGAGTTGCTGGACCTGTTTGACAAGTACGTCCACGGGGATATCGACCGCCGTGCGTTCCTCGACGGAGCCAAGAAGTTTGCGGTCGGCGGCCTGACTGCTACGGCGATCTGGGAAAGTCTGAAGCCGAACTACGCGTGGGCCGAGCAGGTCTCTAAAGACGACAGTCGCATCAAGACGGAGTGGGCAGTTGTTCCCTCTTCGGAAGGCAACGGTAGCATCAAGGGCTATCTCGTCAAGCCGGCGAAGGCCAGCGGAAAGCTGCCCGGCGTTCTGGTAGTGCACGAGAATCGCGGGCTGAATCCTTATATTGAAGACGTCGCGCGCCGGTTGGGAACGGAAAACTTCCTCGCATTCGCTCCGGATGGATTGACCAGTGTCGGCGGATTTCCGGGAGACAATGAACAAGGCGGCCAACTCTTCACTAAGGTAGACAAAGCCAAGATGGGAGAGGACTTCATCGCCGCTGCACGCTGGCTGAAAGCCCGTCCGGATTGTAACGGAAAAATCGGCGTGGTTGGGTTCTGTTTCGGCGGCGGCATCGCGAACATGCTCGCGGTGCGTCTTGGATCCGACCTATCCGCGGCCGTTCCGTTTTATGGTGGACAGCCGAAGGCGGAAGAGGTATCGAAGATCAAGGCTCCTCTGCTGCTGCATTACGCAGGCTTGGATACGCGCGTCAATGCGGGATGGCCGGCGTATGAGGATGCGTTAAAGGCGAATCACGTCACGTACACCGCATACACGTATGAAGGCGCGAACCACGGCTTCCATAACGACACCACCCCGCGGTATGACGAGAAGGCAGCCAAGCTGGCGTGGCAGCGCACTCTGGACTTCTTTAATAAATATCTGCGGGTTTGATCCGCAAACCTGCTATACTAAAGAAGTCTATTGCCCGCATTAGTCCTTTTGCCGACCTGGTTCTTACACCCCTGTTTCGTTCATGAAGGATTTTTTCGGCATCTTCCTTTATGAACAATTTCGCTGAACTTACACTGAACTCTTGCCTGCACCAGAACCTGGCGCGGAACTGCTACGTGCAGCCGACCCCGGTGCAAGCCAATTCCATTCCTCCGGCACTTACCGGAGTTGACGTCGTCGCGACTGCGCAAACGGGAACCGGTAAAACACTCGCTTTCCTGGTCCCGATGGTGCAGCGCCTTCTTGCCGCCCGTGCGGGGACGAACTTTGTGCGATCCCTCATCCTGGCGCCCACGCGTGAGCTTGCTCTCCAAATCGCCGAAAGCTTTGGGAAACTGACCGCGAACACGACTCTTAAATGTGCCGTAGTCGTTGGCGGCATGAGCGAGAAAACGCAACTGAACGCGCTGCGGCGCGGTGTGCAGGTGGTAATCGCCACGCCCGGACGTCTGCAGGATTTTCTAGGCCGCAGGCTGATCCATCTCGGTGAGGTGGAGACGGTCGTTCTCGATGAAGCGGACCGGATGCTCGACATGGGCTTTCTCCCGGCTATCGAAAAGATCCTGACTGTGCTTCCAAAGACGCGGCAAAGCCTCTTCTTCTCGGCCACGATGGATAAAACCGTCGAGAAGCTCATCCAGCGCTTCTCCAAGAATCCCGTGCGCATTGCCGTCGAAGGCGGCGCAAAGGCTCGGACGCCGGACCAGGTGGACCTTCACCTCTATGAGGTGGAGAGCGAACTCCGCGTGAACCTGCTGCGCCACTTGCTGGAGGAGAACGAAGGCTCGTTCCTCGTGTTCGCGCGTACGAAGCACGGCACGGATCGCCTGGCCAAGAATCTCGCGGCGGCCGGCGTGCGCGCCGTTGCAATGCACGGCGGTCGCACCCAGAGTCAGCGTAACCAGGCTTTGGCTGGATTCCGCAACGGACAGTACCGAGTGCTCGTGGCTACCGATGTGGCCGCTCGCGGTATTCACGTCGATAGTGTCGCGCAGGTCGTCAACTTCGATCTCCCGCAGGCTCCTGAGGATTTCGTCCATCGCGTCGGCCGGACTGGCCGCGCCGGTCAACGTGGATCCGCTTCGACGTTTGTATCGAAGTCGGAGCGCGGCGAGGTCCGCCGCATCGAGCGCGAATGCAAAGTGGTCCTGGTGCGGCGCGAAGTTTCGCTCGCCGTGCTAAGTGCCGTTGCGCCGATCGTAAGACGCGAGGAGCATAAGGCTCCGGCCGTCGCTCCGCAGAGTCATAAGCGTCCCCGGCGCTTCGGGCGTGCAGCGCGCGCAGCCAGCTTTCGCTAGGTCTGCGCGCCCGGTCCGAAACAACTAACGAGTGATGGTGATCTGGGGAGCGTTGCTATCTTCCCCACCTTCACTCACCACAACCGGATAGGTCCCGCTCGGCATATCCGGAATGATGAAATTGATCTGCATCAGTCCGACAAATCCGGGCGTCATTCCGGCGAACAATACCTGAGCCGGCGTGTTTCCGACTTTTAACGTGACCGTCTGCTTGGATCTGGACAGCGGTGTCGCGGTCGCTGCGGCGCCGGAGGCGATCGGATTGTCGAGTGCGCCCAGTCCTGTACCATACAGGATCGCTGCGCTGCCGACCTTCGCCGGATTATTCGCTTCATTTACTGTAGAGTCGGCATTCTGCATCACCGCGCGAGTGCCGTTGAAGACGAATATACCGGGACCTACAGCGGTAACCGGAACCGTCGCTGGCGCTGACTGCACCCCGTTGACACTGACCACGATCGTGGCGTCGCCGGTTTGCGTTTCGTAGGGTATTTGGATGTTAATCTGGCTAAGCCCGGCGAACTGCACCGGAGCCTGACGGCCATTGACGGTGACCGATACACCCGCCAGCGTAGTCGGCAGCGGCGTGTCATGTGCCGAGTCGCTCGTACTCGCAAAGTTGCTGCCGAAGATCGTCGCCAGCATTCCCGGAGCTACCTTTTGTGCGAAATTCGCCGCATTCACGATGCCGCCTGTCGAGATCTGCGGTCGCGCGCCCGTTGTAAGAGGTTCGCGCCAAAGGTACACGCCGGAGTTGCCCAGGTCGCTATGATCATAGGTCTGCTGGAACGCGATCCATAGTCTGTCGTTCGCGCCGAACCGTATAGATGGGGATGCGGCTTGGATGTCAGGCCCGTCCGCCGGAGCGGGACCGCAGGTCTGCCACGACACAAAATCCGAAGAGCGCGCAATCTTTGGCTGACCGCACTTTACATTGTCGCTATTACCGCCGTTGTCTTCCGTCGCCACTGCGACTTGTCCCTGGGAACCCGTGTCCACAGTGATTGGCGGTGTTAAGGCCCGATTTCCATCGGAAGGGATATTTACGGGAGCAGACCAGTTATCGCCGTTGTCGGTGGATTTGATGGACCAAAGGAGATGGTTGTAATCGGCGAAGTAGTTGTCGTCTCTCGCGCCCGCGAAGATAATGCGCGGCGACGTTCCGACGAACGTGAGCTGGATGTCAGGATCGTCCGTCTGTTGACCGTTGTTATCCGCCACTTTGACGGATGCCGGGCTGCTGGGGCGCCAGAACACTTCGGCGCTCGTCGCGTTGTTGTAAGCCAGGTATGCGATGCCGGGATTTCCCAGGCTGTCCGTCGCGACGCTGAGTGATCGATTAGCGCTGTTATCGAAGCCGGATGGAATTGGTGCGGTCTGCAATCGCCACGTGGCCGGGGCTGCAGTCTCCGCGCCGGAAAGAAATTGTACCCCGATGGTGTCGTGATAAAGGCCTAGATAGGCTTGCCCCTTCGCCAGCGCGAGCGAAGGTTGCATCAATTGTGGATTGGCGGACATTACCTGTTGAGTTTTCCAACTCGCACCGTTGTCGGTTGACGTAGCCAGATCGATTCTGTAATTGGATGGGGTCACAACCGGATAAGCGATTCCGAGGCGGTTGGTGCTCGCGTCGCGAGCGATGCTGATTGGGGCCGTGCCGTTGCCCGATCCGGAAACATCGCCCGTGATAGCGATATCGACGATCGGGCGCCACTTGTACTGTGTACGGCTCCAGCCGATGAAAACGAGTTTACTGTCGCTGTAGTCTCCATCGCCATTCGGGTCGTTGATCAGAAACGCTATTGCAGGATCGCCATTCTGATCGAGCACCATCCGCACATTACGGCCGTAGTTGGGATGCCCGTTGTCGGCGGAAGGCGCCGGCGCAACAGAGCTGAATCCAACGGGTGGAGGACCGACGGTGATCTCGTTCGACGGTTGCGACCGGCTGCTGCTGCTGGATGTTGCGAGCACGCGGTACTGGTAGGTCGTATAAGCGTCGATCGTCTTGTCGATCGCCGAAGGAGTGGTGCTGTTCAACAGATCGACATAACTGCCTCCCAGCGTTCTTCGCTGGAGGATATAGCCGGTTGTACTGTTATCTCCGGCGGTCCAGGAGAGTGCGACCTGACTGTTGGTCGCGCTCGTTGCGTTCAGAGACGCGGGAGGCGTCTGTGAAAAGAGAGAAGAACTGAACAGAAGTATTAGAAAAAGTGAGAAGGCGCGCACCCAATTAGCGTACTATGCGGCGTGCAGCCGCTGCCATTCAGCAAGCGCTTTAGTCTCCTTTTTGGATGCCCAACGCTAAAATTCCTTCGTCGCACGTTCTGCGTTGGGATTGGTAATCGTGAGAGTATGCTTTCCTGCAGGAAGCGTTAAGGGGGCTTGAATTCTCACACGAAGGACCTTCGCATAACCTGATTCCCCAACCTGGTCGTCTTTCGTGATGATTTCGGGCAAACCCTGTGCGCCGTTTTCATTCAGGAGTTTCTCGCGCGAGACCGGCTTGTCGTCCAGAGCGAACTCGGCCAACTGCGCGAGCGCCGTTCCGGTCAGATCCAACGTCAGCCCTCCCGAATTCTTAACGTCCTGCGCTACCACGGCAACGGACGTAATCACCGGCCCGGGTTTGCGCGCCAGCTTACCACCCAGATAACCCGCCGCACTGATTCCCATCAACTGTAGGAATCCGTCTGGCACGGGGGGCAAAGTGGAGATGGTGGCCGGACTGTTCAGGAATACGATCGTGAGAAACGAGGCAATTCCAACCAGCGTCCACACAAAGAACTGCAGCCGCTCCGCCGCGACAACGCCTCCGGTGGTGATGAAATCGGAAAGCATCGGCTGTGGCTCTCCAGCGCCCTTGTCTCCCTTGGCGCTGGTGATCCCTGTTGCGAGCACGCCGGTTCCGGCTGAGACGAGAAGGATCCCAGGCAAGCCGCCAGGAATGTCCGCCATCGTCAGGTTTCCTTGCACAAAAGCGAGTGACACCAGAAGGAATATATAGGCCAGTATTGCCGCGAATGTCCAGGCGAGAAATTGACACTTCGACAAGCTATAGGTGCTTGTGGCTTTGTCCAGAAACAGAGCTTTGAAGAGAAAATGCTCCCCGTTTATGTCGGTCTGTATCCCTTTCCATCCGACCCAAACCAGCACGAGCACAATGAGGATGGTGATTACTACAGCGGCGAAGGCGGCTATTTTCGGGGTGCTCTCCTGCACTCTCGAGAACACCAGTTCGAACGGCTCCGAGTCCGCGCCGTCGCTGCTGTGAAGGGTCAACCTCTGCTTCCCTTTTAACGAAGGCGGTAGCACGAAGGTTGTCCGGCCAGCCACCACTTTGCCCGCGATCGGGCATCCCTTTTGAACGTTCAGTGTGCACGTCGCACCCGCCGGACATTTCGCGTCCAGCGCTAACTGATAGCTGCCGTCAGGGTCAGGGAATAGCACCTTATCCGCGAAAGTGTTTACGACCGGTTTTTCCGGCACTACGCGGAGTGCGCTGGGCGATGGGCCCGCGACGGGAACGGCCGCATTCTTCACGTCCACACGGTAGTCGCCGAATGCCGCAGCGGCGGGGATGGTGATTGTGATGTTCGACGCCGTGGGATTACTTATATTCACCGGTAGTTCGCTGCCGCCCGCCAGCGGTGTCAGGGCTACGCTTGTCGTCGCCGGGTTCATGCCCACAGCGGCCACTACGAGGTTTTCCCCTCGATGATATTCGGGCAACTTCGGGGAATCAGCCGCTATGGACACTGTCCATGCGGCCGCGGCAATCAGGAAAAAGAAAACAGTACGTTGCATCGAATCTCCAGTGGACGGCTCAAAAGATTGAGCCATTGTATTTTTTGGGTCTCTGGAGAATTAGCGCGAACGGAACAAAGCTGAGGACAAACGTCTGCGCATCCACCCCCAAGTCAACGAGTGCCGGGGTATAAGTCAGACTTTCGCCTGAATAGCCCTCAGAAGCAGGCGTATTGTCCTATCGAGAGTAATGAGTCTACGGTGCCGGACTTATCGCAGCTTCGCTGCTTCGGTCTTCATGACCTGGGCATTCCGCCAGGCTTGCTGTGCGAGCGGTCCCTGCATGGCGCCGGCCTGCTCGCTGAACTTCGCGGCCTCCAGCACTTGCGTCTTGTTCCTGGTCTGGGAACCGAGCTGATAATTTGCCACGCCCAGGTAGAACAGCGCCGTTCCCATCATTTCGTTCTTGCCTTGCAGATAGGGCAGGGCAGCGCGTAGGTCCTGATTAGCCTTGTAGTACTGAGTCTTATCGCTGTACACCATGCCGGCGATCCAATAGGCTCGGCCAAGCGCAGCCGACCGCTTGCGTTCCCAGTCCGCCGCGGTGATGCCCTCGGGCCGCGAATGCCGCCCCAACACGGAAATCAGCCGTTCGGAGTAGCGCAAGGCGCGGTCCCCCTGCTTTCTGGCAAATGCCGAGTCAGCCAGTACGAGAAGCAGGTCCTCATTGTCTGGGAAGTGGGCTGCCGCGGCTTCCGCCGTGGCGGGGATCTTCGACGCGGCACCTGTCTGTTGCAGTGCCACGAAGTACCTTCCGTATGCCTGCTCAAGGTATTTGCTCTTGGGATTCTGCTGTTCCAGGGCTGACAGCAGATCGACAGTCACCGCGGCGGGAGACTGAACGGCCGTCGAGTACAGAGCATACTCCGTATAGAGTTCGATATCTTTGGCGTAAGCAACCCTCTTCGTCCAGGCGTCCTTCTCATCGGCGCCAGCCGGCGCCGGTTCTGCGATCGCCTCGCACGCCAGCGCATGTGCCTGCGCGGCGAGCTTCTTGACCTGCACGGCATCCTTCGCCGCTTCGGCCTTTTTCAGGTTGCCAAAGGTACTCTCCAGGTCTTCCGGCAGCACCATGCCATAGGTGACCAGAAGCAGAGAGGAGAGCGTTACGACGAGGTACATAACCCGTCCTCCTAAATGGCCACCTGTATTCTAGATCTGTTTTTTCTACTTGGGAAGCGTTTAGTCTTCGATAGTGATCGAAGGACCTTTGGTGCCGCTCTTGCCAACGGCCTCAACAACACTGCGAGCCATATCGAGGAACACCTTCGCGTTCGGGTTCGTCTCGCCCTTCAGCGCCACGGGACGGCCGGTATCGCCGCCAACGCGCGTCAGCGGATCCAGCGGCAGCTCGCCGAGGAAGGGAACGCTCATCGCTTCGGCTGTGCGCTTGCCGCCGCCTTCGCCGAATACATCGATGCGTTCGCCGGACTTCGGAGCAATCATGTAGCTCATGTTCTCGACGATGCCGAGAACCGGAACCCTTACCTGCTGGAACATCAGCACCGCTTTGCGTGCGTCTTCGAGGGAAACTTCAGACGGCGTAGTGACAATGATGGACCCCGTTACGGGAGCCGTCTGGATCAGGGATAACTGCACGTCACCGGTGCCGGGCGGCAGGTCGATCACCAGGTAATCCAGATCCACCCAGTCCACGCCGCGAAGAAATTGCTGAATCACGCTGTTCAGCATCGGCCCGCGCCAGATCAGCGGCTTGTCTCCTGGATTCAGAAAGCCCATGGATATGAGCTTTACGCCGTATTGCTGCAGCGGCTGGATACGCTCTCCGATCGCGTGAGGCGTATCCCGAATGCCCATCATAAGAGGAACATTCGGGCCATACACATCGGCGTCGAGCAGCCCGGTCTTATAGCCGAGCTGCGCGAGCGATACCGCCAGATTGACAGAGACGGTGGTCTTGCCGACCCCGCCTTTACCAGAACCCACCGCAATCAGGTTCTTGACGCCCTGAATGGGCGGCTTTGGTTGTTCTGCCTGGGGACCCATTTACTTCGTGGTTTCCTGCTGCTTCAGCTTGTCGCGCTGCTCCTTGAGCACCGCCTTGCGGCTCAGCCTGATCTTGTTGCCCTCGAGTGCGAGCACCTTGACCATAATCTGATCGCCTTCCTTCAGCTCATCCCGCACGTTCTTCACGCGGTTTTCCGAGATTTCGCTGATGTGCAGCAGGCCGTCGGTGCCGGGGAAAATCTCGACAAACGCGCCGAAATCCACCAGCCGAACCACTTTGCCCAGATATGTCTTGCCGACTTCGGCGACTGCCGCGATGTCGGTCACCATCTGGATGGCGCGGTCGGCGGAGGTGCCATCCGTCGCGTAGATGTTCACTGTTCCGTCGTCGTCCACGTCGATCTTCACGCCGGTCGCGTCGACGATGCCGCGGATCACCTTGCCGCCGGGGCCGATCAGTTCGCGGATCTTGTCCGTCGGAATGGTCATGGTGAAAATGCGCGGCGCATACTGCGAGAGCTTCTCGCGCGGCGTCGAAAGCACCGCGTTCATCGCGTCCAGCAGGTACAGGCGCGCGTGGCGGGCCTGCTCCAGCGCTTCGGTCATAATGGCGGAAGTGACATTCGGAACCTTGATGTCCATCTGGAGGGCGGTGATTCCGTCCTTCGTTCCGGCCACCTTGAAGTCCATATCGCCGTAGTGGTCTTCCGCACCGGCGATGTCGGTCAGGATGGCATAGTTCTCGCCTTCCTTCACCAGACCCATCGCGATACCTGCCACGGGAGCCGCAATCGGCACACCCGCGTCCATCAGCGAGAGGCTCGCTCCGCAAACGGAGGCCATCGAGCTGGAACCGTTCGATTCCAGGATGTCGCTGACTACGCGAAGCGTATAAGGGAATGTCTTCTCATCCGGGATAACTGCGGCGAGAGCGCGCTCCGCCAGGGCACCATGGCCGATCTCACGACGGCCTGCGCCACGCATGAAACCAACTTCGCCCACACTGAACGGCGGGAAATTGTAGTGCAGCATCCACCGCTTGCTGGTCTCACTCGGGTCGAGCAACTCGATTCGCTGTGCGTCTTCCTTCGTGCCCAGCGTTGCAGTAACCAGGGCTTGGGTTTCGCCACGCGTGAACAGCGCGGAACCGTGCGTGCGCGGCAGCAGTCCGACTTCGATCGACAGCTTGCGGATCTTGTCGAACGGCCGTCCGTCCGGGCGGCGGCGATCCTTCAGCATTTGATCGCGGAAAATGCGCTCCTTCAGGCGGTCGAACAGTCCGGCAGCTTCCTTCTTCTGGTCGTCTTCTTCGAACGTGTCCAGTAGCTTGTGCTTCAGATCGTGGATCTTCGAGTAGCTCTCCAGCTTCGGATACTTCTCGGTATTCAGCGCATCGGTCAGATCAGCGCGATATTCCTTATCGATCTTGTTGTAAAGTTCTTCGTTAACGGCCGGTGGCGTGAATTCCCGCTTGGGCTTCCCGGTGAGCTTCGCCAGTTCACGGATGCCGGCGATGATTTTCTTGCAGCACTCGTGGCCGAAGTCGATGGCCTTGACTACCTGATCCTCGGCGACACCTTGGCCGCCCGCTTCCACCATCACGATGCCTTCTTCGGTTCCGGCAACAACGATGTTGAATGTGGCTGCTTTCGTCTCTTCGTACGTCGGGTTCGCAACTAGCTCACCATTCACCAGGCCCACGCGAACTGCGCCGAGCACGTGATGGAACGGGATCTCCGAAATTGCCAGAGACGCGGCGGCGCCAACCATGGCGAGAGTAGACGGATCCCGGTCTGGATCCGCGGAAAGTACCATGCCGATGATCTGCGTTTCGCAGGTAAAACCTTCCGGAAACAGCGGACGCACCGGGCGGTCGATCAGACGGCTGGTCAGGATTTCTTTCTCAGTAGGGCGGCCTTCCCGCTTGACGAAACCTCCCGGGAAGCGTCCGGCCGAGTAAGTGTATTCACGGTAGTCTACCGTGAGAGGGAAAAAGGAGGCGCCGGGTTTCGGCTCCTCATTGGCACAGGCCGTCACCAGGACGACAGATTCGCCGGACCGAACGACAACAGCGCCGTTCGCCTGCTTGGCCATTCTTCCAGTTTCAAGGGAAATCGTTCGACCCTGCAGGTCGATTTCGACAGTATGCATTGTGTATCCTCCAACCGCGGCCGCTCAAATACGGCTCGGTTCGTTGCGGATTAAGAGGAGACTTAGAGTCTGCGTAGGATGGGCCGTCCACCATGGACGGTTGTTAGCAGTCACATCGACTGCCGCACCTGAGTGTCACTCTTCAGCGAACGCTTAGCGGCGGATGCCGAGGCTCGTAATGAGTGTCTTGTACCGTTCCGGAGTTCGGTCCTTGAGGTAGTTCAACAGTTTACGACGGCGCGCCACCATCATCAATAGCCCTCGACGGGAGTGATGATCCTTCTTGTGGGACTTGAAGTGCTCCTGCAGTTGCAAGATACGCTGGCTGAGGAGAGCAATCTGGACTTCCGACGAACCAGTATCGGTCTTGTGAACCTTGTACTTCGTAATTACATCCGACTTCTGAGTTGCCGCAAGTGCCATGCTAGAGTGAAAACCCTTCGTCTTACCTTAATCGTTAAATTTGTACAACAGCAGGATACCACACTTTTAGGACTGCTGTGTGAGGACGCACGGAGGCAGAACTGCCTTAGGTGTGTCCCTTCAGAATACCATAGAGTGCCTTAAGCCAGCGGTGCGCGAAATGGAAAAATCACTTCCTGATTTCCCGGATTCTTACATTCCGGAACATGCCAACGCTGAACTGATCATGTAACTGTAATCCAATCGGCCCCGTCTTCGACCTCGCCGGATCTCCCGGATGCTCGGCCACTACCTGGCCATTCAGCTTTACCCGAATCAAATCGTTCCTCGACTCGATATCGAGCTCGTTCCAGTCATCGTCGATCTGCGCTCCCGTCTTGGCATCGGTAAACGTATAAATGCTGCCCGTTGGATGCGGATCCGGATAGTTGTTATTGATCTGGATCTCATACCCGATCTTCGATGGCGTCTTTTTAAAATCGACCGGTGCTACCACCGCGTACTTTGCCCTCGACGTATCCCGAATCGATACTCCGCTGTTCCCGCAGTTCCGCATCCAGTACTCCACGTGAAGGTCGAACTGCACGTAATCGTTCCGCTTCGTGTAGAGCCAGGACTGCGTATCGCGCCAAGCCTTATAGGCCGCCGGCGTCTCGATCCACTTCGCGTCCGGTCCTGTCTTGCGAATCTCGCGTTCGCCCACCAGCGTGCCGTCGCGCATCATGCGCCAGTAGCCGTCGCCGATTACCTCCCACTGCTCCATGCTCCCTTTCGGAAACAGGTCGACATATCCCTCGAACCGCTTCGGCGTAGCCGCGGCGGCCGCTGCCATCCCCATCCACCATCGTCTCGTCATAACGTTCTTCATGCTATCGAAATCTGAAACAATATGGGGGAATTATGAAACGCTTCGCATCGTTGTTGCTACTTCTGTGCGCCGCCCTGAACGCGGCCCCGCCTGCGCTCAGTTACATCGATGCGCTTCCTCCCGCCGAGGTATGGCGAGACCACCTCGTCGGTGATCTGATGAAGTTCTGGGACATGCCCAGCGCGCTCGGCTCGCCTGTCGGTGCATTTCCGTCGGTCCGCTGCGATGACGGATCGGGCGTTGATTATCAGCGCCCTTGTGCCGAAGCGAACAACCCCTACCTGCTCACCCGTCAACGCTACATTGTTTCGGAATCGCGCCAGGTCTATGCCTACGGAGTCGCGTTCCACGTCACCGGGGATCCAAAGTACCTGCGCTACTGCAAAGCGGGCGTCGATTACATCCGCCAGAACTTCGTCGATCGTAAGAACGGCGGCATCGCCATCAACATCGATCTGGCTACCAACAAGGCCGACACAAATCCGGCCCTCCGCAATGCGCAGGAGCTAGGCTACAGCCTGCTCGGCATGGCCTTTTACTATTACCTCACCCGGGATCCGGAAGTGCTCCCCGATATCCTGGCCGTCAAGGATTACATTTTCGACAAGTATTACAATCCCTCCTTGAAAGCCATGCAGTGGACGCTGGCCAACAACGGCACGGCCCGATTCGACCAGCTCAACCTGGTGGCGCAGCTCGATCAGATGAATACTTATCTCGTCCTGCTGACGCCGATTCTTCCGGAGCCCTATCAGTCGCAATGGAAGGATTCCTTGCGCATGCTGTCCCACATCATCATCGACAGGTTCTACTCGCCCTCACAAAATGTGGTCTTCCTCTCCGCCAATACGCCCGCAGACACCGACATCACTCGGAGCGGGACCGATTTCGGCCACACCGCCAAAGCATTCTGGATGATCCGCTGGACCGGCTTGCTGACTGGCGATTCCGACCTGGTTGCGTTTGCTGAGGATAACGGCCGCCGCATGTTGGAGCGTGCCTACCTGCCGGACAACGGCTCCTGGGCCGAAGGCCTCTTGGTTGGCGGCAATGTCGACATCAACAAGAGTTGGTGGATCTACGCCGAACTCGACCAGTTCGCCGGCACGCTCGCACTGATGGATCCGTCCACGGCTTGGTATCTGCCGCAGACCTCCAGCTATTACCTCCGCTACTTCATCGACCGCCAGTACGGCGAAGTGTGGAACGGCCTTGACGGCAAGACGAACGCTCCACAAAAGGATCTACCCAAGCAGTGGTTCTGGAAGAACGGCTATCACTCGATGGAACACGCCATGGTTTCGTACATGACGGCACGCTCCCTCAAGCAGGAGCCGCTCACTTTGTATTACGCATTCCAGGGCGAGGTTCCGCCCCTTCAGGAAATACGCCCCTACTTCTTCACAGGTGCTGTCGATCGGATCGAAAAGATCGCCGGGGATCCGGTCTACGCCGTCACCTATAACGGCATCTACTGACGATTACTGCTTGATAATCGTCCCGTCTTTTCTCCGGACCTCGCCCCACCCGCCGTTGTACTTCTTCCGGTCGCCGCCCTCGCCGGTGCCGAACGGATACTTTGCGGCTGCCTTTTCGTCCACTTCGATCCCCCAGCCCGGAGCCTCGTTCACATACGCGTACCCGTTCTTCAACGTCGGTACGCCATGGAACACTTCCTGCAACCGGTCATTGAACGGGCTGTATTCCTGAATGCCGAAGTTGTTGCTCACCAGGTCCAGCGTATAGTTCGCTGCATGCCCGATCGGGGAAACATCCCCCGGCCCGTGCCATGCCGTCCGTACATTGAAGAATTCGCCGAGGATTGCTATCTTCCGGCACGGCGTCACTCCGCCTGCCTGCGATACGTGTACTCGAATGTAATCGATCAGCCTCTCGCTGATCAGCGGGCTCCACTCATGCGGATTGTTGAACAGTTCGCCCATAGCGAGCGGCGTCGTGCACTGCTGCCGGATCAGCCGGAAATACGCAATATCTTCCGGCGACAGCGGATCCTCCACAAAGAACGGCTTGTACTGCTCTAAATCCTTGCAAAGCTGCACCGCCTGCCGCGGAGTCACTCGCTCATGCACGTCATGCAGCAATTCGACCTCGTCGCCCAACTCCTTGCGCGCTATCTCGAACAGTTTGACCGCGCGCCGGCAATACGCCGCCGGCTCGAACACCGGACCGTCATGCAGCGCCGGCACCTTCACATCCGAACGGCCCGACCCGTACCCAGCCATGCCATCCACGCCCACCTGAATGCGTACGTGACGGAAGCCGCGCTCCATATAGCTCTTCGCGCTCTGCATGACCTGCGGATAATCCTGGCCCGCGGCATGTCCATAGCAATCCACCGCCTCGCGCACCTTGCCGCCCAGCAGTTGATACACAGGCATCCCGGCCTGACGCCCTTTGATGTCCCACAGCGCCTGGTCCACTCCGCTCAATGTATTATTCAGAACCGGCCCGTTCCGCCAATACGAGCTGTTGTATAGCGCCTGCCAGATGTCGTCGATCCGGTCCGCCGGCTTGCCGATCAGAAACGGCTTCGCATACCGCCGGACGGCTTCGCCTACCAGGTCCGCGCGTTGCGTGAACGTTCCGCAGCCGTACCCGTAGAGCCCATCCTGATCCGTCGTGATTTTCACCACCGTGAGCCGTAAACCAGCCGGTGCGGTCTCAATGACGCTTACGTCCTTGATCTTTAGAGAGCTCATGCCGCGTGTTGCGCGTTCCACCTTCTCCTGTGCGGCGGCTTGGCGCTGCGAGACAACTCCCGCTAACGCACCCGTACCAGCCAGTTTGAAAAGCCCACGTCGATTCATGATTGCCGTTTGTCTCCGCTCTCTATCATTCTCTTCAGGCGGCCCATCTCTTCGCGAATCTGCTTCTCACGAGCAGCCAGAGTGATTACGTATATCACAATGACAGCCCATGCGGCTGCAAATCCGTAGAACATATACGTGAAATTTCGTTGATCGATCATAGGCTTACAGGGCGTGCGCCTCCCGGCGCATTCCGTCCAGTTCTCTCCTGTAGTTTTCCTGCCGCTCGCGCACCAGCGTCAGCACAACCGAAAGCAGCGTAAGGGCCAGCATATTCCACATGATGGGCGCCAGAAACGGGCCGAAGCCGCCTCCGCCGCGCGATTCAAACACAGGCCCCGGATGCTGCGTCCGGAACCAGGTAATCGACATGTAGGTGATGATCACGCCGGGGAAGCTCAATATCGAAAGCACCGCCGAGTAACGGGCCCTCTGCGTTGGCTCATCAATCGCCTGCCGCAGGATCAGGTATCCCGCATACATCAGCCACGACACCAGCATCGATGTCAGCCGCGCATCCCACGTCCACCAGATGCCCCAGATGATCCGTCCCCAGATCGAACCCGTGATCAGGTTGATCGCTCCCATCGCGAGTCCCACCTCGGTCACTGAAACAGCAACCGCATCGAAGCGCATGTTCTTCGTCGTGAGGTAAAGAATGCTGCAAACCAGCGCTATGGCAACTGCCGTAGCAGCCGCGGCAGCAGCCGGAATGTGGAACATCGCAATGCGCGCAATCGCGCCCTGGTTCCGTTCATCCGGCGTGCCGAGAAAAATCATATAGAGATTCCACACCAGGAGGACCGCTGTGATGCCCCCAAGGCAGTAAATCAGCTTGTCGCGCATATCAGATCACCAAAACACTTTCTACCAAGAGTAAAGCGAGCGATGTGTAGATTACATCAAACCCTATCAGTAGTTTCAGCCAGATGAATTGGTCCGCCTGAATCGGCTGTCCTAGCGTCAGGGTTGCGCTGAGCTGTATCGCCCCCAGCAGCACCGGAATCAGAATCGGATATACCAGCATGGGCAGCATGAGTTCACGCAGCCGCAGGTTCACCGTCAGCGCGCTGAACATCGTGCCAACAACTGTCATCCCCCAGGTCGTCAGCAGCAGCACCATCAGCAGTGAGGGAAACTGATCCGTCCATGGCACGTTATAGAAGATTCCGAAGATCGGCATGCAGACCATTTCCACGGCCACCAGCAACACCCAGTTCGCCATCGCCTTTCCCAGAAACAGCGCACTGCCGGGAATAGGCGATGCGATCAGCGCATCCAGGCAATCATTCGGAAGATCGCGCGCGAAGCTGCGATTCAGCACCAGCGCTCCCGCGAACGCGAACACCAGCCAGATCAGCCCGCCCGCGATTTCCCTCGTCTGCTCAGCCGTAGGGTCGAACGCAAAGCTGAACAGCAGCAGAATCACGATTGCGAAGGATACCGAGGCGTTGATCGTCTCTTTACTCCTGAGTTCGGCTCGCAAGTCCTTCCACGCAATTGTGAAGCTCTGGTTCAGGAATCTCAATCAGCCGTCCTCATGGCGCAAGAACAAGTTTACAAGCAAACGTTCTTCCAAAGCGGCAAACTGCTGAAAGGAGAGAGAAATGCCCGCTGCCTCCACGAAGGGGTGCGGGAAAACACGACATTATTCGATGCTGCGCAGAATCGCACGCGCCGGCGCGCCGTCGCCGTCCTGGATCTTAATCGGCAGGCAGATCAGTTCATATCGGCCCGGCTCGACCGCGCTCAGGTTCAAGCCTTCAATGATCCAGATCCCGGCTCCAAGCAGGATCTGATGCGTCTCCACGATGTCCCCGCCATACGCCCCTACTGACAGGCAATCGATGCCGATCGTCTTCACACGCCGGTCGGCGAAATACTTCGCTGCTCTGGCGTCGATGTGTACGAACTTCTCTTGAAATTCTTCGCTCTGCCAGATACGGGATGAGTTCACCGTCTTGAGCAGGATGCGCTCACCGGGCTGGAGATCTTGCGGCTCCAACTCCTCCGGCGTGATCCTCTCCGTGTCTAAAATCTGGATAACGCGCACCGGTCCAATCGTAGCCTCGAACGGCATCGTATCAATCCCGGCTCCGTCGCGGAGGAAATGCATCGGCGCGTCCATGTGCGTCCCGATGTGCGCGTTCATGTGCAGTTCGCGCGCATTGTACACGTCACCGCCCTCTATACTCGCCACGCGCTCCAGTCGCGGCGGCAAGTCCCCCGGCCAGTGAACCATACCCGTGCGTAGCGGAACCGAGATGTCAATCCATTTGCTCATTCCACCCCATTGAAGCAGACGTCCGGATTGGGTGCGAACCGGAACTAATCCCGCGGCCGGAGATACCAATCGAGCGCATCTGCTGCGTTCAACCGCTGCGGTTCGCGTTCCGCTTCCGGATGCGTGCGCCGGAAACGCCCCAGCATCTCGCTTTGGAACTTGGTCACAAGCTCCGGCTCGCGCGCGGAAATGTCTTCCAACTCCTCAGCATCCTTCTGCAGATCGTAGAGCTTCACATACCGCCCGGGCGTCGGATTCTCCGTCTTGTACCCGTCCTTCCTTGCCCGCTTTCCCGAGCAGTGAATGAACTTATAGCGGGAAGTCCGCAGGCACGCTTCCTCATTCTCCAGGTACTCGGAAAACACAGCTTCCCTAGCCGCAACCGGCCTTCCCTCCAGGTACGGCCGCAGTGAAGTTCCGTGCTGCACCGGCAGCGGATCCACCTCCAGCACATCGAGAATTGTGGCCGGTACATCCACCGATTCCGTCAGATCCTGCACCACCCGCGGAGCAATGCGCTTCGGCCACCGCATGATCAGCGGAACCCGCAACGCCGGTTCGAAACAGCAATGCTTCTCGAAGCGCCCGTGCTGCCCCAGCGAATAGCCGTGATCCGCCATGTAAACCACCAGCGTGTTGTCTTCCAGATTTCGCTTCCGCAGCATATCCAGCACGCGCCCTACATTCCGGTCGAGATAGCGAACCGAATTGCGGTACGCCGCGGCAATGCCCTGTTTTTCTCCACCGGTCAAGTCCCGGAACGCAATTGGCACCTGCCACTCGTCCTGCGGCGCAACCTTCGGCGCTCGAAACATTTCCGCCCGATATTGATCTCCATTCTCAACCGGAAAATCGAAGGGCGAGTGCGGCTCCTGGAAACTCACCCATAACGCAAAAGGCTTCCCGCCCGCTTCGTCCAGATACCGTTCCGCATGCCGCAAAAGGGAGGCGCTTCGCATCTCGTTCTCATGCCGGGCCACAGGCAGGTTCGCCGCGTTCAGCCACTCGTTCGCGCAATCCACAAAGGGCCGCCAATAGGCGGGCTTCACCGGACCGGATACTTCGTGATGCGTTTCCTTCAGCCACTCGCGCTGGACATCCCCCTCCAGCATCAGATGATCGAACCCGTGCAGGCCCGGCCGCGCCGGACGATTGAAATGCATCTTTCCAAAGACAGCCGTCTGGTATCCGGCCGCCCCCAGCCGCTTCGCCAGCGTCGGCTTGTCTTCTGAAAGTGGTGTCTGCAGTACGGTCACGCCTGCCGCATGCGGCAACTGCCCGGTGAAGAACGACTGCCGCGAAGGCGTGCACACTGGCGAATTGCAGAAATGGGATGCGAATCGTACACCCTCGCTCGCGAAGCGCTCCAGATTAGGCGTCTGCTGCGAACCCATCACATAACCCGCGTGATCGTCCGCCAGAATGAAAACAAAGTTTGGTCTCCGGCCCCCGCTCAGGGCCGCCGCCCCTTGTAAAAACGCTCGCCGTGAGATTGGCATCAGTCCACCACGGATGCCCAGCCGCGCCGGTTCAGATCCCAATAAATCACCGCCCCGGCAACGATCCCGGCCGCTATCATCGCCAGCCCCAGCGATGTTTCCTTCAGAATCAGTTTCCCGACCCCGAACAGAATTCCGTAAATCAGAACGCATCCGCAGATCCAGTCCAACAGGTTCGACAAACCGTCCTGCCGCGGCTTCACATCAGGCGCAAGAGCGGCCACCGGACCCCATCCCGCCCGGCTCGGCGCGGTCCTTCTATAGAAACTCACCAGCGTCTCGTTCGATTCCGGAGCCGTCGCGAACGTCACCGCCAGCCAGACCGCCGTCGTGATCGCAACCGTGATCAGCAGAATCAGCGCCTCCTCACGAGGCTTGCCGCTATCGAATCCGCCGATCACCTGCAGGCCGATCGAAACTACGAATGCAGTAGCCATGGCGGAGACTTCGCTCCACGCGTTAATTCGCCACCAATACCAACGCAGCAGCAGTACACCGCCCGTGCCTGCGCCCGTAGCAATCAGCAGTTTCCACGCACCGCCGATCGAGTCCATATAGAACGTGATCACTGCCGAAACGATGGTCAGCAAGACGGTCGCCCATTTGGACACACTGACCAGGCTCTTCTCGTCTGCGTCCGGCCGCAGAAATCGCCGGTAAAAATCATTTACCAGGTAACTCGCGCCCCAGTTAAGTTGGGTCGCGATCGTAGACATGTACGCAGCCGCAAACGCTGCCACCATCAGCCCGCGCAAGGACGCAGGCAGGTACGCGATCATCACCCGGATATAGCCTGTCTCCGGATCCGCCAGGTTCGGAAACAGAATCACCGAGCAAAGCCCTACCAGCACCCATGGCCATGGCCGCACCGCATAGTGTGCAATGTTGAACCACAGCGTTGCCAGAAGTGAGTGCTTCTCGTCCTTCGCGCAGAACATCCGCTGCGCAACGTAACCGCCGCCGCCTGGCTCCGCGCCCGGATACCAACAGGCCCACCACTGCACCGAAATATAAGTCAGAAACGTGATCAGCGGCATCCACACCGAATCCAGGTCCGGAACGAAGTTCAGAATCGATCCCGTCGTACCGGTTGCATGCCGCGCCGCATCCACCGCCATCAGTTTCGTTTTCATCGCATCCAGCCCGCCCACAGCCTGCACGGCGAAAACGGCCAGCGCGATCACCATACCCATCTTCACCACGAACTGAAAAACGTCGGTCACCAGCACGCCCCAAAGTCCCGATAGCGTGGAGATGAACGATGTCAGCGCAATCAGTCCGAGCACAATGAGCAGCGCTTCCACCTTGTTCACGCCAAGAATCAGACTCAGAATCTTCACCATCGCCAGGTTTACCCACCCGAGGATGATGCAGTTGATCGGAATCCCGAGATACAGCGCGCGGAAACCGCGCAGAAACGCCGCGGGTTTTCCCGAATAGCGGATCTCCGTAAACTCGATGTCCGTCATCACGCCGGAGCGCCGCCATAGCCGTGCATAAAAGAACACCGTCAGCATTCCGCTCGCGACAAAGTTCCACCACACCCAATTGCCCGCAATTCCGTTCCGCGCAACCAGCCCTGTCACCACCAGGGGCGTGTCCGCGGCAAACGTAGTCGCCACCATCGAAGTTCCGGCCAGCCACCAGGGCACATCCCGGCCGGAGAGGAAAAACTCACTGATGTTGGAGCCGGCCCGAGCCTTGTAATAAAAGCCGATGCCGATGTTGAAGAGGAAATAGAGTGCTACGACAATCCAGTCGAGAGCGGTAAGTTGCACTCTAAAAGAATACAGAAGCGGATCGTGTCTTCGCTGGCACACCCCGGTCACTGCGATGGAAAATAAATTTTGCAGCCCGGTTTTTCAGTAGCTTGCAGCGTAGCCGGCCCTCTTCAGCACCCCCGGAATTTGGTGCCCCCTCCTTATACTGGGATCAGTAAGGACCCGAGCCGATCGGGTCTTTTTTTCATTTCTGGAGAACACAACATGGCCGCAGCCGCACTGAAGTTGGAACCGAAACAGGACACGCAGCGCGAGGCATTCATCGCCCGCATCATCAAGGAATACGGACCCGGCACCGCCCCCG
>CAYXLI010000014.1:0-131284 GCA_964464925.1 uncultured Solibacteraceae bacterium
CGGGGGCGGTGCCGGGTCCGTATTCCTTGATGATGCGGGCGATGAATGCCTCGCGTTGCGTGTCCTGCTTCGGTTCCAACTTCAGTGCTGCTGCGGCCATGTTGTGTTCTCCAGAAATGAAAAAAGGACCCGATCGGCTCGGATCCTTACTGATCCCAGTATAGGGAGGGGGCACCAAATTTCGAGGGTGCTGAAGAGACTCAGCCACGCTGTAAGCTGATGAAAAGTCGAGCTGGAAAATTTATTTGCAATCGCTGTGACCGGGCCCAGATCGTGGGCAATCGCCAGTCATCGGAACGTAACGGAACGCCGCTATTCTGAATCTCAATGAATCTCAGGGTTTGCCAGTATCTCGTTCTTAGTGTGTTTTTGGTGGGCTGCTGCCTGGCGCAGAGCGATTCCGGCTCTCTCGCAGGCGTAGTCAGTGATCCTTCCGGGGCATTCGTGCCGGGCGCAGAAGTTTCTCTGCGGAATCAAGCTACGTCTGCCGTGCGGCACACCCTAACCGAGGCAGATGGATTCTATCAATTCCCGCTGATCGCTCCTGGTAGTTACGAAGTGGCGGTCAGCGCCAAGGGATTTCGGAGGTTCACCGCCTCTAACCTGCCGGTTCAGGTCAGTCAGGCAGCGAAGCTGGATGTGCCGCTCGCGCTGGAAGCGAGCGCAGAATCCGTGGCGGTGACGGATACGGTATCTATGCTGACGACGGACACCGTCTCCTCAGGCACTACGATCACTGGCGAGAAGATCCTGGCCTTGCCTTTGAATGGTCGCGAGTTCATCAAACTAGCGTTGCTGGCGCCCGGTGCGAACTCGGGCGGGCGTCAGGTGCAACAGAACTCCGCGCGGCTGAACCAGACGGGCGGATTCTCCAGTTCCGGCGGGCGGACGAACAACAATCTATTCCTGCTGGATGGGGCGATCAATACAGACCCGGATTACAACGCGCTTAGCTATGTACCGATAGTGGACTCGCTCGCCGAGTTTCAGGTACAGGGATTTCAATACGGTGCGCAGTATGGACGGGCTTCCGGAGCGCAGATCAATGCGGTGACTAAATCCGGTAGCAACGATTTTCATGGGAGCGTTTGGGAATTCTTGCGGAATCAAACGCTCGATGCGCGCCCGTTCAATTCTGTGTCCTCCAAACTGCAAAAAAACCAGCGAAATCAATTTGGGGGAATGGTCGCAGGGCCTGTTCTGAAGAACAAGCTCTTTTTTGCGGGCGCCTATGAGGGATTGCGGTTGCGGCAAGCAGGCGTCGGCATTACGGAAGTTTTGGTGCCCACGGAGCTGGAGCGGAGGGGCGATTTCAGCCGCAGCACTCCTGCGATGTTCGACCCCGACACGCTAACGGCAGGGACCCGGAACCCGTTTCCCGGGGACGTCATCCCGCCGAGCCGGATCAACCCGATCACGAGTGCAGCCATCAACGCCGCTCCGCTGCCGAACACGGGAACGAACCGGTTCGTAAACGGCAACGCCGTGCTGAGACAGGACAGCGATAACTACTCGCTTCGCAGTGACTACACGATTTCGGAGAAGATGGCGCTGTTCGGCAGATACTCGACGTCGAATGAGAACAGTGTGACGCCGGACGTGATCCCGAATCGCGACCGCATCGGCGAAGTGAGGCCGCAGAACAGTGTGGCCGGACTGAATACGGTGTTCAATGCATCCACGGTAAACGAACTACGGGTCGGTTATAACCGCCTTTACTTTCAAGATGGAATGCCCGAACCACTGTTCGACGTGATCGGTCAGCGCCGGACGATTCCGCGGTTTCGTCCGAACGGATATGCCGTTCTGGGCGGTGCGGGGGCGTTCACGGGGACGACCGGAGGGGGAACGGTTCTCTCGCGCAACAACACCTACCAGATCTACGACAACCTCGCGAGGATGGTGGGGCGCCATAGTCTCAAAGTTGGGGGTGAGGTTCTGCGCGTGAATTTCAATCGCTCGGAGGCAGCGGCGCCTCAGGGAGACTTTCAATTCCTGCAGGGCTACACTTCGGGAAAAGCAGCGAATGACGGCACGGGAAACGTGCTGGCGACTATGCTGCTTGCGCTTCCGAACCAAGGCAGCCGGCAGGTGACTCCGACCCGCATCGACGGGCAGCAATACGCGGGCGCGGCGTATGTGCAGGATGACATCCGCGTGAACCGCAAGCTGACGTTGAATGCTGGACTGCGTTATGAGATTGCGCCCCCGATGGCCGATACGCGGGAGCAACTGGCCGGTATTGATTTCCGGAACCTGCCCTCTCCGCGGGCGATTTTCGCCGAAGGGCGGCTAGGATACTACCGTCCGACGCTGTTCACGTGCGGGTTGGGAGGCTATCCGGCGGGCTGCGCGTACACGGATAAGAACAATTTTGCACCGCGGCTCGGACTGGCGTGGACGCCGATCGAAAAGACCGTGATTCGAATTGGTGGCGGCATCTTCTACGCGCTGGTGGACAACAATGGCTTCCTGCAACTGGCGCGTGGATTGCCCACCAATATCTCGCAAAACCTGAATGCGGCGAGCAACTTTGTTCCGTCATTCCGCGGTTTCGATATCTTCGGCTCAAGCGCCGAAGTGGGCAAAGTTGCGCTGTCCCAGGCGACGCTCGATCTATTTCAAAGGACCAGCTACTCGCCGCAAGTATCGTTCGCAGTGGAGCGAGAGATTACGAAGAACACTGTCGTAGAGGCTTCGTATCTGATGACGCTCGGGATCAAGCTGCAACAGAATGTTCAGCCCAACAACGCACAGCCCGGCGCAGGTGCTGTGGACCCACGGCGCCCGTATGGGGGAGTCAACTTCGCACCGTCGATGGTTTTTCCGTACTACATCACGCCTGTGGCGACATGGGCGCCTGTGACACAGGTTAACGTGTATGCTAACTCCGCGCAGTCGAACTATCATGCGCTGCTGTTGCGGTTTGAAAGGCGATACTCCGGCGGGCTGTCCTGGTTATCGAGCTACACGTTTTCGAAAGCCATCACAAATGCGCCGCAATTCCGGAACGCGGGAGGGGCAAACGGAAGCGAGAACTCACCTCCGCAGGATTCGTATAATCTGCGGGCCGAACGAGGGCTGGCTTCCTTCGACCAACGGCACCGGTGGGTGAACAGCTTCGTCTATGACCTGCCGTTCGCGAAGGGCTGGAAATTGGCGAGCATTCTGCAACTGCAATCCGGCTTTCCGTTTACGATCAACGTGTCCGGGGACACGGCGGGCATCGGCGGAGGGACCGGAGGCATTCTGATCCGTCCGAATGCGGTGCCGGGCGAGAGCTATTATCTGGACCCGTCGCAACGGTCGAGCAGCCGGTTCTTCAACACGAGTGCGTTTGCGCTAACGCCGGCCTACCAGTTCGGCAACGTCGGCAGAAATACGGTGACTGGTCCCGGAATGTTCAACATCGATACGACTGTAGCGCGGCAGTTCCGCATCCTGGAACGGTACACGCTTCAGTTCCGGGCGGAGTTCTTCAATCTGCTGAACACGCCGAATCACAACATGGTTGGACGGCTGATCAATGTGCCCGATACGTTCGGGCGGGTTCTGAACCAGCTAGATCCGCGCCAGATTCAGTTCGCGTTGCGGTTGTCTTTCTAAGTCTTCCGTGACGTTCAGGCGCGGTTGCGATAGAGGTCCTGCCGGATGGCTCGGGCCATGGCCGCGGCTTCGACAGCGCCATCTAAAAACGCCGCGATGCGCTCCAGCCACGGTTCCGGATCGCGCATCAGTTCCGGGTAGTTCACCACAAGCACTTTGAAGTGTTTCTGCCGCTCCAGCATTTTGAGCGTGGATGCACGGAAGGAGGTGAGAAGCTCGAGCGTCTTTTCGTCTCCTCCATCCTTATCACCAGAATGTTTTCTCCGGTTTTGGATCATCTTCCGCTGTGACCGCACCACTTCTTCCAGCGGCCGGTCCATGTAGATCACACGGTAGGTGTGCAGCGCCGGCAATTCCGCCAACAATGGAGCCACTACCTTGACGACTTTGCCTGCCACTTCGCGCATCAGCTCCGGGTGCTTGCCAACCTTCTTGATCCGCTCCCATTCGTAGTAGCCCTCTGGATTGTCCGGATCCGCCTGGCGCTCTCCATCGGTGGCGATTGGCAGTCCCGCGGCGGCGAGCATCTGCATCATGAGAGAGGTGCCGGAGCGGGGCAGGCCGGAAACAACTACGAACTCCAGCGCAGGGCCTGCTTCCGGTTTCGGCTGTTCGGCCTCGAAGCCATTGCGGATTTCCTGCCGGTCGAAGGCGCGATGCCTGGCCTGCTGCTGCAGTGTTTCGAGGCGCCTCAGTTCCGACTGACGATGCTTCACGAACTCGCGCGCAGACTTGCGGTGGAGAGCGGCGCGCTCGGGATCGGGATGGATGCGTGCCAGCACGCGGTGAGCTACCCGCAACGGCGGCTGTAACGTCAAACAAGTTTCCAAAGCTTGTATCGCACGTTCCCGGCGCCCCATGCGCAGGAGCGCAATGCCCAAAACCAAATGGGAACGGGGAACGCCGTGCTGATAGCCGACGGACGTGAGTGCCGCGTTTACGCATTCCGGGAGACGGCTATGCCGCAGTAGGGCGATGGCCAACCCCTGCCAGGCAATGGCACTATGCTGGTCAATCTCGATGGCTCTACGGAATGCCCGTTCGGCGTCACTCCAATGCCGCTGCTTCAAATAGACAAATCCGATCGACGTGTGCAGGTCCGGAAATCGCGGGTCGGCGCGCTCTGCGACGAGCAAATGGTCCAGCGCCTCCTTCGTGCGCCCCTGTTCGAAGGCGATGTTACCAAGGATCATATGCGCAGCCGGCGTTTCACGATGGTTCGCAATCGCGCGCTCGACCGATAGGGCAGCTTCATCGGCGAGTCCAATGCGACGCTGTGCTTCGGCCAGTGCGAGAGCGTAGTCGCCTCGCTCCGGTGACTGTATAGAAATAGCTTCCAGAATCGGCAACGCGTCCGCGAAGCGCAGACTGCTCATGTATACGCGGGCGAGGTTCCATTGCCGCTCACGCTCGCATTCGGCCGCAGCTCTCTCTATGTCTTCTGTCGGTTCCTCGATGTAGCCGAGATCGACAAATTGGCGCATGAGGAGTTCGGCGTCGCTTGGCGGCATGGTGAAGCCCTGGGGATGCATGCCGGCTTCGCCTTCCACCTGTTCCCACGAGGGAATGCGCGAACAATCAGGGGCACTTTCAAAAGCTTCGGCGATAACGCGGCCCGGCATGTCAGCTCCGGCAGGCTGCCCGAAGAGGGCAAGAACCGTCGGAGCAACGTCAAGCAGGTTGATCCCGTAAATCAATTCATCGCGGCGCACGCCGGGCCCAGCCAGGGTGAAGATTCCTAACGGCCGGTGCTGCGTCGCGGGACCTGCCGGAACATTTGGGATCTCCGGAGGACGCAGGTG
Organism: uncultured Solibacteraceae bacterium; assembly: GCA_964464925.1. GTDB lineage: Bacteria > Acidobacteriota > Terriglobia > Bryobacterales > Bryobacteraceae > CAYXLI01. The sequence goes on from CAYXLI010000014.1 coordinate 5,409, forward strand.
ATCACTGTGGAAGCCGTGGTCGGAAAGAAGCAGCACCGTGGTGTCCGGCCCGGCCAGATGGAGCAGGCGCGCCAGAAAAAGATCCATCAAGCGATAGGCGCCGCTCACAACGTCTTTGTAAAGCTCGTAGCTCTCCTGATCCACCCAGTCTTCTTTGGGCGGATGGAAGTTCATGAACGCGTGGCTGAAATGGTCGATGCCGATGTAATAAACGGCCATGAAGTCCCATGGTTCGTGCTCCATGAGGTGAGTGGCCGCGGCATGCGTCGTGAAGCATTCAGCCAAGACCTTGTAAAGAGTCCCCAGCGGGTTGGGTTTTGACTGATCGATTTCCGGCGCGCGCTCGATGAAGGTCCGGATGATGCCGCCGTCGATTTCGGCGGGGTGAATGCGGAGATCGCGTAAAGTATCGGCGAGCCGTTCCGGCGAGACCGTGCCGGGCAGAAGCGGCCAGGCTTCGCCTTTTCGCGGAAATGCTCGAGCGTATGCGTCCGAAACGCAGGCACCACGAATAGGCTCGGCCGGGTGACTACCGAACCAACTGACGACGTTGGTTCGAAATCCCTGTTGGGACAGAATGTTCCAGAGAGCTTTGACGCGGCGGGACGTACTGGTTACCGGTCTGACGGTCCGGCTTTTGGGATCGACTTCCGTGAAACCGAGGATTCCATGTTCGTCGGCGAGTTTGCCGGTGGCGATGGAGTTCCACAACATCGGCGAGAGGACAGGATAAAGAGTCTCCATGTCCCCCATGACACCGCGTTCAATCAGGCTGGAAAGCGCAGGCATTTGCCTGCGCTCGAGAAGAGGGTGGATGACTTTCCAATCGGCAGCATCCCAGCCGACGAGTAAAACTTTGGGCACGGCTAAAAAGATTTACTTGGCAGCGGCAGAGCCGACGGCCTTCCGGCGATAAGCAGCAATCCCTGCTGCTCCCAAAGCGAGCAACACCAGGGATGACGGTTCAGGAGAATCGCTGCCGGATATGGGGGTATTTGCGGCGGTCTGTATCGAAAAACCGAGCAGCTTTGCGTGATAGCCGCTCAGGATCTGGACATGTGCCCATCCATAATTGCCGTTTTCCCGAAGCCCGAGATATCCGGCATCGCCAGTGTTGAAATTGCCGAAGTGAACTCCGAGGCTACTGGCTTCGAGGCGTCCGCCTCCTACGAAACTGGCTTTGCCATTGGAGACCTGGCTACTGAAGGCGAACTGCTTCAAGAAACCGCCAGGACCGTTCGCGGCGCCGTTGGCGCTCCCGAGGCCGGACAAAATCAGACGGGCGCCGCTGCTGGCGGTGGCCGACAAATGGAATAGGTTGAAGGCCTCATTCGTAGGCGATGTTCCGAACGTGCCCGTCATTGGGTTGAAGTACACGGGTCCGGACGTGGTCGAATTCCCCGACCACGTGGATGTGTCTGTGAAGATAACTGCGCCGGATGCAGGAGTGGCTACGAAACCGGATGCGACCGCAAGCGACATTGCGCCGTAACTGGCGAGACGCTTTTCGATGGAAGCTTTCAGATCATTCTGTGTCATTTGTGAAGCTTTCGAGACTTCTTAATTCTGATAGATAGTGGAGGTGGGGGCGCCGTTCGTAGTGTTACCCTTGATCCTGTTATTGCTGAACGAAACGATAGAACCGCCGGACGCCGAGAGGCCTGTTGTATTGTCCGAGATAGTCATATTACTCAGGCGGATGACCGCGCCCGCGGTTGCGGCGTTGACTGCAGTCGTGCAGTAAGCGATCGTTCCGGAATCGAGAAGCGCCACGGACGCGTCAGAAACGGTAACCCCTGTGGTGTTTTGGGAAAAATCGGAGAGGCGTGCGTTCACTTTAGCACCGCCCAACAGGTTTAGGCCGGTAGGGCAGCCGCGAACTTCTGTGTCGAGCACGGAGACGTTCACCGCGCCATTGGTCCCGTCGGCATTAATGCCGGACGAAGAAGCCCCGGCGCACTCGGAAATCCGGGTATGCGTGATCGACACGGCTGCCGACCCGCCCGTGCCGGGCGCTACGTTGACTGCCTGGCCGAAGCCGTAAATTTGGCTGTTTTCGATATGCACCGTGGTGGGCGAATTGCCGGAGACGCTCACTCCAGCCAGACCTGTTCCAAGACCGTCGATGTCCAGGCCCCTAATCGTTACATTCATCTGACTACCGGTGTTATTGACGACATTGAGGCCATTGGTGCCTGATACCAGGACTCCAGCAACAACCGGAGTTCCGTTGATGGAGATGGACTTAGTGATGGTTAGAGCTCCGAAGCCACCCGGATCAAGAACATTAATCTCTCCGTTAGTAGCTGTTTTGCTGATGGCCCCCGCGAAGGTCTTGCATGGGGCCGTGCGGCTACACGGGTTCGCGTCATCACCTACTCCGGAGACCCAGGTGCGTGTGGCTTGCGCAGAGGCAGAAGCAGTCGCAAGCAGGAAAACGAAGGCGATTTGCAGAGACGTACGGATTGACGGAATCAGTGTCATAAGTTCCTTTTCGAGAGATTGAATGCGTCCCACGGGTAGTGGTATTGTTCGCGGCAAAGTAACAGGGAACGGTTGAGGGTAGCACTCGGAGCGTAAGGAGGACAACTGCTAATAACTCTTAGCAATACTAAGGTAATTAGCCAACTTATACCCACAAATGCGGGACGGCTGTTTCCCACCAGCTAGTTCTAGTCTTCAATGACGAGGACTTCATGGTCGAGGACGGAGCGTAGATCGATGCGCGCCCATCCGTCTTGCGTGGCCGCCGGAGTCGGTGCTGCGGCGACGAGCGAGCGAACGCTTCGGCCCCGGATACCCTGAGGCAGACGAATCTGAATGCGGAGGGGGCCGACCGGAATGAGTTCATCAATCGGCATGCGGCCTGTCGCCGTGAGGTTGACGATGTGGGCGATGACTCGGCCGGGCTGCGTATATAAATTGCAGTCGAACAGCCCGTGGCCCTCCACCTTCAAAGGGATTTCTCCGTTGGCGGCCCAGCGGGCAATGTTGGCCAGAAGGTTGGCGTAATCGGGAAGACTGTCGCGCGAGTAGCGCCGGTCGATATCGGCGGGCAGGAACGCAACGCGGCCTTTCAGGACCAACGCTGGAATATCAGAGTTCGGCTGAGCCATCCACGCGGTCTCCGGAGGATAAATGGGGAACGGGGGGATGAAGGTGAGAGGGACAGTGACGCCGGAATCCAGCTTCAGCGCGGAGAGTGTGCCGCCGAAAGGCAGAATGTCGGTTTCGTCAAAGCCGTTCAGGACGGGATGGCGCCTGGCCGAGGACTTGGGCTCATCGGCAATGTGCGGGCCGGGAATGCCGCCGCGGCGCTCGGGGCTAAGGCGGAGGTACGTGTGCAGGTTCTGCAACGCTCCTGCTTTCTCCGCTCCCGGAGTTCCGGTGTGATGCGCACCGAAGAGGTCAGCGAGACCGTAGTCTTTGCGTGGATCGCCGAGTTCGTTATATAAGCTGGTAGCCCCGCTGGCTATGAGGGCCCCGCCCGCTGCGACAAACTTCCGGACTGCCGCGCACTGAGCGTCGGACATGACGGCAAGATTCGGCAAGATGAGAACCTTGAGATTCGCCGCTTCCCGTTCCAGATGGTCGATGTGGATGGGAACATACGGGATACGAGCCCGCATGAGACTTTCCGTAAACCCACGGTAGGGAGCGTCGACTAATTCCGCTGCGCGGTCCTGACCGTAGAAATCCGTGTTGCGCTGAGACCAGGCGATGCCGACTGTCGCGAGTGGACGGCGGTTCACGAGGTAATGCTCGTTCGCGGTGTACCACTTCATGAGCGGTTCGGCAGTCTGGTACATGCGGCGGTCCTCATGGTACGCGGCGATGTGGTGCCACCAGGGTTGAATGCCGCCCGCGAAGCCCTCGATCATCCACATGCGCGCTTCCGCCGCGGGCTTGCTGGCGACGCGAAAGGAGTTGCGTCCGGCCTGGTACATGGCCATGCTTTCGGGGGCTAGCTTGTCCCAGCCGAGCACTCCGTGGACGAGCTTGCCGGTATCAGCATTTTCTTCAAAGCCCGCTGGGCCGCGTGCCTGATGATCGAGGAAGACCATCTCGGCGCGCTCGAAGATCGCCTTACAATCGCGAAAGGAGCGGCTCTGGGAGGTGATGGAGCCGCTGTTCATGCCGAACCACAGGCAAGCGGGTCCGCCTGCGGCTTTCGTGGTGCGATTGTTCAAATCCCAGACTTCCAGACGGCGCGCGTAATTCCAGTCAATCCAGCGGCGATAGGCAGGATCCTGCCAGTCGTGTTTGGAAGGCAGAGCCGCGCCGGCCTGGTCGCGGAATTTGCGTTTGCAGTTGTCGCAATAGCAGATGCTGTCGCGGCCGAGGCCGCTCCAACTGTTATCGGCGAAGCCCTCCGGATGGCTGCGTTCGATGATTTCGGTGAGGACGGACGGCAGGTACTGGTCGTAATACGGACTGTTGACGCAGGTGATGTACTTGTCCGCGGCGCGGTAAGGATTGCCTGCGCTGTCGCGCGTGAACCAGTCCGGGTGGGCCTTGAAGAAATCTTCGGAAGTCCGGTTCGAGTCCATGCGGGCGATGACCACCAGACCGTCGTCATGCGCGGCCTTGGCCAGCTCGCCGTAGAGATCGCGGCTGCCGAGAAACTCGGCGCGATGCTGAAGCGGAAACTTGCTGGGGTAATAGGCAACGATGCCGCCTGCGTTGATGATGACGCCCTGCACTTGCGTGCGCTTCCAGAACTCGCGCCACCAGGGGATGTCGTAGCGGACGGGGTCTTTCTCCGTGATGTTGGTCTGGCCCCAACGAGTGGTGCGCTTGTACCATGGCTCGGCTGGCGCGGCCATGAGGGGGGTGGCGGCGACTCCAGCCGCTGCCGTGGTTAGAAACGTACGTCGTGTGGTCATTTAGAAAATGTATTTGAGTGCGAGCTGAATTACGCGGTTTCCACTCTTGCCGGTGATCAGCCCGAACGAGCCGCTGGTCGGGTTCGCGTTGGCGCCGCCCCAATTGGGATGGTTGAGGACGTTGAACACCTCGAAACGGAATTGCAGAAGCTGGCGTTCCGTGGTGGGGAAGTTCTTGCGGAGTGCTCCGTCGATGTTCCAGAAGTCAGGGTTGCGGAGCGCGTTCCGCTGCTGGATTCCGAAGGTTCCAGCAGCCGGGGCGGCGAAGGCTGCCGGCCTGAACCAGACAGCAGAGTCAGTGAAGCCGGTCCGCTCGATGCCGGGATCGCCGACCTGATTCCAGAACTGGTTGCCACTGCCTGCTCCCACTCCTGCGTAGTCGACGTTGTTTCGCACCGAGAACGGTGTACCGGATTGAGCCTGATAGACGCCTGAGAATTCCCAGTTGCCGAGAATGCGGTCGACCCACGTGGAGCTGCCTTTGAGAAACGGCAGTTCATAGATTGCGTTCGCGATGAACACGTGCGTGCGGTCAAAATCGGACGGTCCCCAATAGCCGCGGTCGTCATAGGAGTTCGGCAGAACATCGGTGAGCGAAGATGTATTGTCTTTCGAGCGCGACAGCGTGTAGGCAATGCCGAAATGTAGATTGGTTGCAAAGCGGCGTTCAACGCTGACCTGCAGGCCGTGGTACATGGAGAGGCCGGAGTTCTCCGCAAGACCGAGAATTCCTAATCCGCGAAATGGACGGAGCGCGTTTACGTTTGCGCCGGGATTCGCCTGAATCGTGCCGGGCAAGAGCTGGTTGATATTGCGTTTGCGCTGATTGTGAATGCCGCGGCGTCCGACATATCCGACTTCAACCGTTGTGCCCCAGCCGATGTCTCGCTGGAATGTAGCGTTCCAGTTCCAGGCGACCGGAATCTTAAAGACCGGATCCTGGCTGGTGAGCGTGAAGGGGAACAGGCGGGGCGTAGCTCCCGCGGGCGCATCGGCAATTCCATTGATCACCGTGGTCTGCGGCTGGAAGGGTGCGTTGCCGCCGAGCGCTGTATCGCGATTGATGGCGGTACGATTCGCGAACATGCCGACGCCGGCGCGCAACGCGGTCTTCGGAGACAACGCGTAGGCGAGACCCAAGCGGGGTTGGAAGACGGTGTAGTGCGTTTCGGCGAGGCCATCCGGCAGGCAGTGATAGAGACGGTCGAACTGGCCTGAGTGCAGTACGGGGAACCGATTTCCTTCCTCGGAAGGAACCTTGCAGCCAGGCAAGACGATACCGTCGTAGGGATCGCCGCTGGTAATGAATCCTCCCGTGCGGTCGACGACCGGCGCTTTGGCGGGATCATAGAACGCGGGCAGAAATTCGGCCAGGCTACCCCAACGGCTTTTCCAAGGCGGCCAAATGGAGTGGCGCACTCCGTACTCGATGGTCAGTTTCTTGGTTGCCTTCCAACTGTCCTGCACGAACCAGTCGAATGCAGTCGAAACCCATGGTGTGATCGGCTTGCCGCCCAGTTCGGAATAATCGCTAAAGTTGCCAAGCAGAGCGTTGGCGATGCCGGATCCAGTGGGTGCTCCATCGAGGAAGCGGAACGAGCCGTTCTCATTGATGGTGGCTGGCGCCGATGCAGTTGTGAACTGGATATGGTCATTCTGGCCGGAATGTTCGATGACAACACCGGCCTTGAGCGTGTGGTTGCCCAGGATCTTGGTGACGTTGTTTGCCCAACTGTACACAAATCCGGACCACGTACCGGGGTAAGGCCCGTTATCGATAGTGGTGAGTCCAGTGACTGTAAGAGACGGGAGTTTGGCTGGGAACCATTTCGTCCCGGGATAGATGAAGGGGTAGTTGATACCGTATGTGCCGCGATCACAGCGCGGACCGCAGGCCGGGTTGGCATAGATCGAACCGACGCCGTCCGAGTTTGCGGAGACAGTGAATTCGTTGATCAAACTTGGAGAAAGAGTGCTGGTGAGGCTCAGCGCGGCAGTGCGGTTCGGCCTGGACCAGAGTGATTGAAACAGACCCAATGTACCTTCGAAGGGCCCATCGAATGTCCACGGGATGTGTGTTCCGCGGAAACTCAGATGATGGGCGTCCGTGATCATGTAGTCGATCTTGAACGTGTCCTTTCGGGTGTCGGAAAAATGCGGGAAGGTCACGATGTAATTGGAGGTGCCCTGCTGGAAGCCGGCCGTCGGCAAAGGATACGAATTGAGCAGAGCGCGGCCGTTGGGACTGATACGGTTGGCGGGAATGATATTACCCGGGAAAGGCTTACCTGTGGTGGGGTCGTTGACGGTCACGACCTTCTTGAAAAACGGGTTCGCCGGATTGAGAAGTTCGCTGAGGTCGCCGCTCCGCATGGCCAGAGAGGGAACCGTTCCCGTGCCAGTTTGGCCTTCGCGGCGCTTGATCCACTCTTCGGCGACGAAGAAGAAGAGCTTAGTGTTTTCGCGGCTGGTCTTCTTGGGAATGAAAACGGGCCCGCCGATATCGAAGCCGTATTGATTGAAGCGGAAGGGAGCAGGGCCGAGGTACTGAGATGCGAGCGGGCTGTGATTGCGCGTCCAATCGTTGGCATCGAGCGCGGAGTTGCGGAAGCTTTCTACGAGATCGCCATGGAAGGTGCGCGTTCCGCTCTTGGTAACGAAGCGAATCTGACCGCCCGAAGAGCGGCCGTATTCGGCATTGTAGTTGGCGGTAAGAATCTGCACTTCCTGAACGGCGTCGACATTCTGAGCACCGAGCATGGAACCGGACGAGCGGGTACGCGTGGCGACGGCGCCGTCCACCATGACCACATACTCGTCGGACCGGCCTCCGTTGATGCTGAAACCCCCATTGGAGACGCTGTCGGGATCGAAGGTGCCAATCGAACCGCCGCTGACGCCCGGCTTCAAAAGAGCGAGATAAATGGGATTGCGGCCATTCAACGTGAGGTCCTGAATCTGTTTCGTGTCGACAACGCGGCCGACTTGGGCGCTTTCCGTTTGCACCTGGGTGGCTGAGCTTTTCACTTCGATCGATTCGCTGACTGCGCCGACGGTGAGCGTAAGATCGACATTCAGCTTTGCCGCTGAGTCGAGTACAATCCCGGTCTGCACTGTTTTCTTAAAGCCTGCCATCTCCGCGGATACGCTGTAGGTTCCGACCTGAAGATTCGGAAAGGCATAATAGCCGCTGGCATTCGTCGTCGCTCTTCGCTGATCTCCGTTGCCCGCATTCGTGATGGTCACGGTGGCACCGGTGATGGCGGCCTGCGAAGCATCGAGCACATAGCCGGCAATCTGGCCGGTATCGAACTGGGCGCGCATGAGCGTAGCCGCACAGAATAAGAGAGCGAGTCTGGTGAGAATGGAGCGCATTCAAAACCTCTTCCTGAAATTGCGTGCGAGTATATCAAATTTCAGATTCTTTCCGGTATGATTGTGCGCAGCTTGAGGACTCACATATGAATCGCCGGAAGTTTCTGCAGAACACCGTGGCAGGAGCGTTGAGCGCTGCCGCGGAGGAGTCGAAGGCTGCTTCGACGAAAAAGATGATCGGTATTCAAGTGGGTGCCGTCTCCTTCGTGGATGAGGGTGTAGAGCCGGTGTTGGACCGGTTCCAGAGCGACGCAGCAGTGAACACGCTCTTCGTCGCGACATTCACGTACGGGCGCGGCATCGCCGGGAGGCAGGTGCCTGGCCAGCCGCTCCCCGACCACGGCAAGCGCGAGTACGACACGGACACATTTCGCGGCGGAAGTTACACCAAGATTCATCCGCAGTATTACAAGAACACGGCATTCAAGGATTTCCGCGCGCCTGATTTTGGGGACTACGATGTGCTGGAGGCCGTGCTTCCCATCGCGCGAAAGCGCGGCATGAAGACGATCTGCTGGTTTGAAGACGTCTTCCGGGCCGACCTGCCGAATATAGACAAGCTGCAGGAAAAGGATCTGGGCGGCAGGAATGCGACGACGCTTTGCTTCAACAATCCGAACTACCGGAACTGGCTGTTAGGAGTGGTGGAGGACTACGCACGTTCCTATGAGATTGACGGGATCATGTGGGGCTCGGAGCGGCAGGGTCCTTTTTCCAACGCAATCGGAGCAAGTCATGGAGGCGGCGCACGAGATCCGAATCGTGTGACCTGTTTCTGCAACTACTGCCAGGACCGCGCGAAGGCGAGCGGCATTCGTGTGGATCGGGCAAAGGCGGGGTATGAAGCACTCGCGAAATTCGTACAGGCATCGCGAGCGGGCAGGCGGCCGGCGGACGGATATTACGTAACCCTTTGGCGCCTGATGCTGCGCTACCCGGAGCTATTGGCTTGGGAGATGCTATGGACCGATAGCCTCCGCGATACGTATGCGGCGATTCACGGCAAGGTGAAATCAGTGAAGCCGTCGATCGGAGTCGGCTGGCATATCTGGCATAACAACTCGTTCAATCCGATTTATCGCGCCGAGCAGGATCTCAGTGAGCTCACGAAATACTCGGACTTTCTGAAAATGGTGATGTATCACAACTGCGGCGGTGAACGCATGGCGAGTTACGTGAATAGCGTGGGGGGCACGATGTTCGGAGACGTGCCGAAGCAGGAGCTGCTCGACTTTCATTACCGTGTGCTGGATTACCGCGAGAAGAGTCTAACGGAAATCCCGAAGACGGGCTTCTCTGCGGACTACGTTTACCGCGAAGCGAAGCGTGCGCGCGAAGCGCTGAATGGCACAAAGACGCAGTTATGGCCTGGAATTGACATCGACATTCCGACGGCCGCGGACAATAGCAAGTCATCTCCGCAGGGAACAAAAGACGCAGTGCTTGCCGCATTTCGAGCAGGCGCCGATGGAGTGCTGCTTTCGCGCAAATATTCGGAGATGAAGCTGGCGAACCTGAAGGGCGCGGGAGCTGCAATTCGTGAGCTGGGGTTCGCCTGACACGGTTCGCCTCGGGTGCTATGCCGCCAGTTCTTCCTCTTGCAGGAGGGTAGGAGGCGGGAGGCCGCATCGGATCCAAGGACCATTGATCGCCTGTGGCTCTCCGCATGAACTTCACGACGGAGCAGTGCTTTAAGCCGGGAGTCCGATCGTCTCTGCATCCGCCTCCTAACCGGTAAGCCTCGGGCGGGCGCGGGTGTGACACGGATTCACCGTTAAGGGTGCTTTCGCCCGCCGCGTTTCGAGCAGGCGTCGAAGGAGTGCTGCTTTCACGCAAATACGAACCTGAAAGACTCGGGAGCTCCGCTTCGCGGTTGCTATTCCACCAGATCTTCACGAACCGAGGAACGGCGAAGAAGAAAGATGGCGACCGCGATCACGAGAATGAGAAATCCGAGCAGGCCGAGCTCGATCATCGTGTTTTGAAACGCGGCAGTTCCGCCGGCTTGCCCCTGCTCGGTCATTTTCGCTGCCTGCATGGTAATCACGAGGACGCGGCGAATGGATGCGATGAGCCCCACAATCAGGAACGGCTCCATCTGCAAAGACTGTGAGCGGATTGAAATCCGAACCGTGTGCAACACTTCGACCAACATCAGCACCAGCAGTAACTGATCCAGGACCAGGAGGCCATAGTTCGCGAGGGTGCGGGCGGCGATCCCTTGCCAGAGTTGAATCGCAGCTTCGACGACTGCGCCAAGCGCGGCCACGGAGAGCAGGAGGCCGACACATATGTATAAACCGACCTCGCCCAGATGGAATATCCGTGAGAAACTCCCTCTGAGCTGGTCCTCCAGGTTTGGCAGCACGCTCCGATTGTAAAACGCCGCCCGGTTTGGCCGCGCACGCATTATCAGGTGCCGCACAAGCAGCCGATGAGAAGGTGTGCGTGAGATACCTCAGGTGGTCGCCGACGAACACGGTCTCATCCGGCATGTGAATGCAGCTTTCGAATCGGCAGTGGGATGGACAAGAGGAGAGGTCGTGGGGATGCCTGTCGAGGTGCTGATGCCGGATGAATATCACGTGGCTCACCGGTCTGCACATCATCACCGCAAGGCATGGCGAATCCGGCTGGACCTTTACGGCAACGATTGAACTTGGCGGTAATACTCCTCATACTGCGGGATAACAATGCTGGTGGCGAAGCGGGCGACAGCAGTTTCCCGGGCAGCCGCAGAGACGCGCGAGTGCAGCCTCTCGTCGCTCAGAAGCTCGATGGCGCGCATGCTCTGGGATTGAACATCGCCGACTGCTTCGAGGAAACCGTCAACGCCGTTTGTGACTAACTCCGGAACGCCTCCGGCATTGGTGGCGATTGGCGGGACACCGCAGGCCATGGCTTCCAGCGCCGCAAGGCCGAAGGCCTCCAACTCGCTGGGAAGCAAAAGAGCGTCAGCCTTTGGGATGAGCCGCTCGACGTGGTCCTGCTTGCCTAGGAACATCACGAAGTCGTCCACGCCAAGGTCGCGGGCCAGTTGCTCCGACGGTCCACGTTCGGGGCCGTCGCCGGCCATCCACAGCTCGGCATCCACCTCCTGCCGAACACGTTTCAGGATGTGAATGCAGTCATGAATCCGCTTTACAGGCCGGAAGTTCGAGATATGCAGGAGGACTTTGCGGCCGCCCCCGGAATGCTCCTGCGGCTTGTAGATATCGACGTTGACAAAGTTATGAATGACCTGAATTGGATTGCGGATACCGAACACTTCCACCGTGCGGCGCTGCAGATAGTCGCTGATGGATGTGATGCCATTCGACTGCTCGATGGAGAAGCGCGTAATCGGAAAGTACGAGCGGTCCGTTCCGACCAGTGTAATGTCCGTCCCATGAAGAGTGGTGATGAACGGAAGTTTGCGGCGGCCGGCCAGCATCTGTTGCGCGAGCAGCGCCGAGATTGAATGTGGAATCGCGTAGTGAACGTGGAGCAGATCCAATTCCTGACGCTCGGCGACTTCCGCCATCCGCGAGGCGAGCGCAAGGCAGTAAGGCGGATACTGGAACAGCGGATAGCTGGAGACCTCGACTTCGTGATAGTGAATCCGTGGAATGAAAGGGTCCAGCCGGATGGGGTTCGCATAGGTGATGAAGTGAACCTCATGGCCGCGATTGGCCAGCTCAAGCCCCAGTTCCGTGGCGACGATTCCGCTGCCGCCGTAGGTCGGATAACACGTGATACCGACTCGCATGCCCTATTGTACGGAGAGCATGAGCGTGGCATATCCGATCTGGCCATGAAGATTTTCAGCCGGCTGCGCGACATCGCCGCCGCCGAACCATACATGTACCTGGCTGCCACTCACTTCAACCGTGGGATCACATACTACCTTGCTCATCCAGGGCTGTTCGCCTGAAAGCACAGCGTTCTCCGAAACGCGTTGCCATTTCACGCCATCCTGCGAGCGCGCGAGGCCGAGACGGCGATTCTCGGCACGGTCACGCCCGGTGTAAAGCATCCAGTAGGAATCCTGCGATTTCCAGACAGCCGGCTCACCAAGGCCGATCTCATCGAACATGCCTGGGCCACCGAGTTCGAGCACCGGATTCGTTCGCAGCTTTTCCCAATTCAGGCCGTCTTTGGACCGCGCGACACCAAGCCGCTGGCGCTTGGCCCGATCCTGCCCAAGGTAGTACAGGTAGAACATGTCGCCGGCCTGCACAACGTACGGATCGGCCACACCCATCTCGTCCCAACTACCGGAGGGCCCGGGCTCCAGGACAGGCTTCGGCTGTTTATTCCAGGCCATCCCATCGAGCGAAGTCGCAAGGCCGATGCGGGGCACACGGTTTCCCTGATACCAGTAGAAAAAGATCTTGCCGGCGTGCAGAGCGGTCCCATTGGCGGCGATGTAGTCGCCTTCCCAGGTCGCGGGATCGGGCGATAATACCTTGCCTTTGCGCTCCCAGCGCATTCCATCAGAAGACATCGCCAGGGCGGTGTGCCAGGTCTTGCCGTCGAAGGCCGAGAAGAAGTTATACAGCTTGCCGTCGTACCGCACGACGGCGGGATTGAGTGCATCCACGTCTGAATCGCGTGTCAGGACGGGATCGGGCCGCACTTCCCAGCTGTACGAAACAGCTCCGCCCCTGGGCGTAAGAACCGGGAGAGTGAAATCGGCGTACGGACGGCAACCGCAGAGGAAAGCCGCGGTGATGATGAGCAGCGAAGTTCTCACGTGGGAATATGGATCCTGAGTTCCGCGCCTTGGCCCGGCTTTGAATCGAGGTACAGCTCTCCGCTGAGCGTGCGCACGCGGCGTTTGATACTTTTCGGTCCAACGCGGAGCAGTTCCAGTTCGTCCAGCGTGAACATGCCGGTGAACGGGAAGCCTGCGCCATCGTCAGCGATGGAAATCTGCAATCCATTGCCGTTCGCTGAAACATTCAGGTTCACGTGCGATGCCTTGGAATGTTTACGCACATTATTCAGCGCCTCGCGGATGACCTGCAGAATTTCGGTATTGAATTCAGGCGGAAGCTCGGGCAATTCTCCGCAGCTCAGGTTGGTCGGGATACTGCTGTCCTTCTCAAAAATATGGACAATCTGCCGCACCGAAGGTGCAAGTCCGCCTTCGTCTACTTCGATGGGCTGCATGTTATGCAGGAATGAGCGCAATTCGGTCACCTGCGCTTTGCCGAGTTCCTGCAACTGCACCAGTTCCTTCATTGCGGCATCGGCATCCCGGGTCATGAGCTTTCGAATAATTTCCAGGCGCATCTGAAAGCTGATGAAGCTCTGTAGAGGACCGTCGTGAAAATCGGCCGCAATGCGCTGCCGCTCGGCTTCCCGCGCTCGCTCCGCTTCCGAACGCGAGAGCACACTGCGCCTGAGTGCAGCGGCCAAACGGAGCTGGAAGGCCTCCTTCTGGATAGAGAAGACGGTGGCAAAGACGCCTGAGAGCAGGACCGTGGGCCACAGAAGCCTCGAAGGCGCGGGCCACACGATCAGGAAGAACACCACGCAAATGACGATGACCCCGACGACCATCTTCCACTCGTACATGAGCGTGGAGACACAGATCAGATAAAAATAACAGACCGTGCTGAGCCAAAGGCCTTCCCGCGTGGGATGCATCGCGCAAAGAAAGAAGAACGCTACATCGAGCAGAAGAGCGGGAATCTGATACGTGCGGCTCTCAATGTGCTCACGGAAGAGGACGAAGACGCTGTAGATAGCGAACGCGCCGACAACAAAGCTGACCGCCAGGCCGCCGGGGGCGGGTTTCGAAATATACAGAATCAGGCAGAAAGAAGCCAGGAAAGCCCTCAAGACACCGAGATGGCGGCGCCACATATACGGCACCATTGTGGGTTGCACAGGCAAAGCTTCTTCCTAAATCCTCTAGTCCGAAGTTTTGAGTGTAACAGGGATCCTTCGCTGAGGAACGCTAGCGAATATACAGGAAAAGAGTGTGGCTACGCCCTTCCCCATCGTCCTCGACCAGTTCAATCTTGTCAGCTTTCCAGCCGGAAAACTCAAAATCGTGCGCGACGACCCGCGCTCCCTTTTTGAGCTGTTTTTCCAGCATGGGCCGGATCTTGTCGTTGGAGCCGGTCAGCAAGTAAACCGTCAGCAGGTCCGCATCTGAAAAATCCTGCTTCAGGATGTCCCCGTGGATGATGCGGGCCTTGTTCTCGAGCTTCTGCTTACGAATCTGTTCGGAACTTTCGTTCGCCAGTTTCTCGTCGATCTCGATGCCGGTTGCATCCGCCTTGAACTTCCGGGCTGCCATGATGACGACACGGCCATCGCCGCTGCCTAAGTCGTACATCTTCTCGTTCGGCTTCAGGCCCCCAAGATTCAGCATCCTTTCAACTACCAGGGGCGGGGTCGGATAATAGGGCGCGAGTTTATCGTCCGTCTGCGCAAAGGCAACCAGCGCGGCGAAAGAGAGAATTACAGCGCGCATGCTCAGGGTTCGAGGTAGACGCGAACGCGATTGCTCGGCTGTCCGTCCACTTCCAGGTAGAGCTCCGACGTTCCCGTATTCACGACGGACGGTAGCTGCACTTCCACCAGATAGAATCCAACATAGCCAGGAGCGAGCGTCGCGCGTGTTACTTCGATCGGTTCCCGATCGAGATATGCCTTCACGCCTGCGATCACTTTCGGAGCGTTTTCCATGGGAGCGGGAATACCGGCGGGCCAGTCTGGCTGAACTTTGCCAAGACCGGTGGCAAGAATCTGCAGGCGTGCACCCGACCGCGCAGGCGCGGACGGATCGAGCACCAGGCCGCTATCCGCATTCATTACAAGTGGGCTGCCATCGCGGTCTACAAATACCGCGGGAGACACGCGTTGGAGCGGCAGGCCGATACGAATCGCACCGCCCGTGGCATTCATGGAAAGCTGCACCTGCGATCCAGTCACTTCAAAGGGAACCTGAATCTGTGTTTCCGAAGCTCCGGAGGCGAGCACCGGAATGGGCGAAGTTCCAATCTGCGCCGACTGCACCTCCTGCCCCACCACGCTGAGCAGAGCTCCGGGAGCTGCGGCCCGGGCCGTCATGTCGCCCGCACTCACTACCCGCGGGTCGCGCACGCGATGCGGAGCGAGTGTGGCGTATACGCCATTGTTCTCCGAGGCGACGTAGAGTTGGTTGCCATCAGCATCCAGCGCAACATCCAAGGACGCGCCGTCACGTGCTAGCGTCCAGGCGCCGGGGCGGCCCGACGCGTCCGCATAAGAAAGGAAGACGCCGCGATTGGTCGCCACATAAAGCGCGGAGGTGCCACGATCCCAGGCTGCTCCGGAAACCACTACCCCGGAAGGCAAACCATCCATCGTTTCTTCCCAGAACCGGCCGCCGTTCGGAGATCGGTATACCCGGCCGGCCGCGATCGCGAGTACAAACTGTGTGTCCTTGGAATCCACAACCAAACGGCTGACCGCGGATAATTCCGCGATGCGGGCAGCGGGGCGCCACGTGCCGCCGCGATCGTTCGAGACCCAGGCACGCCCGTCGATAGAAGCTGCATACTGCGCGTCGCCAGACTTCGCCCAAGCTGAGATGTAAGCATTCAACGTGCCGGAGAGCTGTGCACGAAGGACCAATTCGGCGGCAGAAAGAGATTGGGCGGCGATCCGCCAGCCGGTCTTTTCTCCTGGCCGCCATTCGACTTCCGCCCCATTGTCGTCGATCGCAAGACGGAGCCCCGCATTCCCATCCGGCACAGTCATGATGCGGCGGGCGGGAAAGTTCGGGAGGTCCTGATTCAGTCCGGCCCAGGAGGATCCGCCATCCATGCTCTTCCAGACACCGGAGGCGCCGGCGACCACAACCATGTCCGGATCGGTAGGAGAAATCGCAACGTCCATGAGGCCGCCGCCTAGAAGGGATCCGTTTTCCACGGCAGTGAGATTGGTCCAGTTATAGCCGCCGTCATCGGAACGCCAAGCGAATCGTCCGATTGCGTAGAGACGGCTGGCGCGTCCGAACGCGGAACGAACCCGAGCGCCATCTTCGGGAACGCTGGAGGAAGGGCTCCAATTTGCGCCGGAAGGGATTTCATTCGCCGGCTGCCACCGTTCAAAGTCGGATGTCACGAAACTGCGGCCGGTAGCCGTTGCGGCATAAAGCCGGCTTCCGTCGCCGGAGAACGCGACGCGTGCGACCGGGCCGCTGGCCGATCCCGCGAGATTCAACTCGAGAGAGGTGTTTCCGACTTTTCGCCAGCCTGAGCTGAATCTGCGAACCGCGGGGGCAGACTCCTGCGCTGCCGCCGGAACGGCGACCAGACCTGACGCAAGTGCCGCGGCGAGGCCGAGGCATACTGTGGCATTACGACACACCAGACGAGTCCATTCTAACCTGCTCCCGGCCAAGCGTTGAGAAAAGGTGTTGAATCCAAACACTTTCTTCGGCGGTCCACACAAGGTATTGCATTTGCAGTACAAAAACAATGTTAGACTAAGGGACTAGACTAACGGGACCATGCGTCTTATAAGGCACACTATCGCGAAGTGGCTGCTAACCACGGCTATTAGCGTAGTGTGCCTGGCGCAAAGTCCTTCCATTGAACCCTCCAGCGCAGCTAAAGTCTTGCACCTCATTGGCCAAGTCTCGGTGATGAAGGACTCGAATCCTTGGGCCCTCCATGTCGGCGACGTCATCCAGGTACAGCAACTCGTCGTTACGGGACCGGACGGCTACGCACAGTTTCAGGTTTCCGACGGCAGCAGTTTTGAAGTATTCCCGAACGCGAGAGTCACGTTTCGCAGTAACTACTCGAATTGGAAGGACCTTCTGGATGTGTGGATTGGCCGTGTGAAGGTCCACATCGAGAAGCTCAACGGACAGCCCAATCACAATAAGGTACACACACCGACGGCCGTGATTTCCGTTCGGGGGACCATCTTCGACGTGGAGGTCGATGATTCGGAATCCACGCTTGTGTCAGTGGAAGAGGGACAGGTGGATGTACGGCACCGGATCCTGAACTACACTGAGCCCAAAATCATCAATCCCGGCGAATATATCCGCGTGTACAAGAACCAGCCTCTGGCACGTAAGAATGTAGATCGCGGTGAGGTGGTCCATCGCGGACTTCGTGCGGCCGCCGACGCGTTTTATCAGCTCATCTATCGCATGCCGGGCTCAGGTGCCGCTGGTACCACGGCTCCAGGCGGCGGAACGCCGAGCGGAGATACGGAGAAGAAGAATCCTCCGCCACCTCCACCGCCAGCGCCTTCGGGCAGCACAAGTGGTACTCCTCCGCCTCCTGCTGCCTCTGCAGGTCACTAAAGAATAACGGGCAGCAACGGATCGCGCATAGCTCCATGAGACACTACGGGTGAGGATCCGCCGTGAAGCCTTCCCTCCTCCTACTCGTTCTCAGTGCCCTCTCCTTTGCGCAAAGCCCGGATGGAAATGGCGTTGCCGCTGCGTGGGACGTTCGAAAAGACATGTCAGTCATGGCGGAGCAAACCAAACGCCTGCAGCCGCTGCTCGCCCGGGTGAAGCCGGAAGAGTGGATTGCAAAAGGTGCTCCCGACGGGTATGTGCGGCAACTCAGGAACGCACAGAATAGCGTGCAATACCTGATTCAGGCGACGGACAAACTCTCTCAACAGCCTGAGCGCTTGAGTGTGGCGCTCGAGGCCTATTTCCGCATCCAGTCCATGGAAGCGATACTGGACTCGCTCCGCGCCGGAATCGCTCGCTATCAGGACGGAAAACTGAGCCAGGAGTTGAGTTTGGCCCTCGCCGACAATTCGAACAATCGCGAGAAGCTTCGCGCGTACATCACGGATCTGGCCGCGACTCGCGAACAGGAATTCCAAGTGCTCGATCAAGAGGCTCAGCGCTGCCGGGGAACATTGATCCGTGAGTCGCCGGCAGCCGCCAACAAAACGGGCTCGGGAGCAAGAAAATTGGAGAAGAAGTGACCGACATTTTGACTTTCGCCTGCAGCATCTGTAACGAGCCTTCGAAGGAGATTTGCATAAATTGCACGAAAGACTGCTGCGAAAACCATCGCTGCACCAAGTGTTTGCGGTGTAGTGACTGCTGCATCTGCGACGCCAGGCAGATTTCGTAGCGGATTACGAGACTTTAACGCGCCTGTACGCACCCGCGGACGCCGCCCCATACGTCGCTTGGTTTGGAGGCTGTTGTTATGAAGCGGATTCTCGCTGCCGGACTTTTTTTCCTTTCTTTATCTGCCTTTGGACAGTACCCATACTACGGGGACCGAGGTGGTTATCGCGACCGTGATGGTTATTACCGGGATGACCAGGACCGCTATCGCGACGATCGCTACCGGGATGATCGCTATCGCGACCCGCGCTATGGCCGTAGCTCCGTGGTGGACCGCGTTATTTCGGACCTGGACCGGGCGAGTTTCCGTGGTTGGGGTGGCCGTGAGCGCGACAACGCTAGCGATGCGCGCAATAACCTTTACAACTTCGCGAGCCGATGGCAACAAGGCCGGTTCGAGACGAAGTACCTGGATCGGGCGATCGACCATTTGAAGGTGCTTGCCTACTCCGGGCGAACGGATCCGCGCACCCGTAGCCTGATCGCCCGGGATATCGACGATCTTCGAGCGTTCCGCGCCGGCGGCGGGTACCGGGGCGGCGGGTATTACAGAGGCTACTGACCAGACAGCAAAACGAGACGTCAAGGCGGCGCGGCGGAATTGCCGGCCGCCTTTTCCTTGGCTGCAGATAAAGCTCCCGAAGGAAGGAAGAACGCGCTAATCTAAAGCCGTGTCGGCTATTGTTCCGGCTGCGGAATCGCGCGCAAGCTCCGTCAGCCGCTCCGCCCACGCCCGTGAGCGAAGTGCTCTCCGATTTTCAGCAGATCTGTGGATTGCGCTGCTTGCCATAGCTGCCATTCTGCTCCATTTGGGACTACGGCTTTCCGGCGCAGCATCTAATCTATATACCTTGCCGCTGTGGATCGCCCTGGGTGCGGGCGGGCTTCCGTTGGTGTACCGGTTGTTGCGGGCCTTGATACGCGGCGAATTCGGGTCGGACCTCCTGGCCGGTCTTTCGATCGTGACCTCCGCGATGCTTGGGGAGTATCTAGTGGGCGCGATCGTCGTCCTAATGCTGTCCGGCGGCTCTGCCCTTGAGGCGTTCGCCACCCGCCGCGCCTCTGCCGTTCTCGAAGCGTTGGCCAAGCGTGTCCCGAAAGTTGCACATCGCCGAAGTGCCGAGTCCGTCCAGGACGTAAACATCGCAGATGTTCAGATAGGTGATTTACTGGTCGTTTATCCGCACGAGATCTGCCCGGTCGACGGAGAGGTGAAGGAAGGCCACGGGCGCATGAATGAGGCATACCTCACTGGCGAACCATTCGAGATCTCGAAGGCGCCCGGTGCATCGGTTCTCTCGGGAGCGGTAAACGGAGAGAGTGCGCTCGTCATTCGTGCGACTCGTCTTCCAGTCGATTCCCGATACGCCCGAATCATGCGGGTGATGGAAGAGGCGGAGCAGAGCCGGCCTCGCATGCGGCGGATTGGTGATCGGATAGGTGCATGGTATACGCCGGCGGCGGTGCTTGTGGCGTGCCTCGCCTGGCTGCTCAGCGGAGAGCGCCACCGGTTTCTCGCTGTTCTGGTGATCGCCACGCCATGCCCCGTGCTGATCGCAATCCCGGTTACGGTCATCGGCGCCATTTCGCTGGCCGCGCGGCGCGGAATCATTATTAAGAACCCGGCCATGCTCGAGCGCGTGGACACGTGCCGGACGGTGATCTTCGATAAGACTGGAACTCTCACTTATGGCCGCCCTTCGTTGACGGACGTGATCTGCTCCAACGGTTTTACGGAGACACAAGTTCTCTCGATTGCGGGCGCCATGGAGCAATACTCCAAACACCCGCTTGCTCACTCGATTCTTGAGCGGGTCCGGAACCAGCAGATCAGCCTTGCTTCCGTCGAACAGGTGAGCGAACCACCGGGAGAGGGACTTCGTGCGTTTGTCTCCGGAAAGACCGTGGAACTGACCGGCCGCCGTCAGTTAGAGGAACTGGGCACTCCGGATCTACCGGCGCCCTCTGCCGGAATGGAGTGCTTCCTGCTCGTCAATCACCGGGTTGCGGCGCTGTTCCGGTTTCGCGATGAGCCGAGAAATGAGAGCCGATCGTTCGTGGGACATTTGCGGCCACATCATCGCGTCACGCGAGTGATGCTTCTGTCAGGAGATCGAGAGCTGGAGGCGCGCCACTTGGCTGCGCAAGTCGGGATTACGGAGGTGCTCTCGGGTCAGAGTCCGGAAGATAAGGTGGCGACGGTGGCGGCGGAATCGGCAAAACAGCCCACTTTGTTTGTGGGGGACGGAATCAACGACGCTCCGGCAATGCAGGCAGCTACCGTCGGAGTTGCCTTCGGTCATCACAATGAGATCACGGCCGAGGCTGCGGACGCGGTCCTGCTCGACCCAGCACTCAACAAAGTCGATGAATTGATGCACATCGGCGCGCGAATGAGGCGTATCGCTCTCCAAAGTGCTCTAGGCGGGATGGCCCTAAGCTTCCTCGGAATCGCGGCTGCAGCTTTCGGATATTTAGATCCCGTACCTGGGGCTGTGGCTCAGGAAGTGATCGATCTTCTCGCAGTTCTGAATGCCGTTCGGGTATCCATTCCTCCGCCTTCCCTGGTCGATTTCTAATAGCGAGGAGCAGAGTACACCCATATAGGGGGAGTCCACTAAGACAATAGTACCTAAGGTAAATTTTACTAAAGTGAAACTTGAGTAACATATCGATACCGTGGATAATGATCAAGCGACCATTATGAAAAGACTCGCCTTAGCACTTATGATTGTGGGACTTGTTACACTTGCGACAAGTTCAATGGCTTCGGCCACCACTCTGACCGGAGCAACCACGTTCGGCACCTCTAGCAATGGCTCATCGAACGGCGACTATTGGAATACGCTCGGAGGAGACGGAACTTACAACCTGTATCTTTGGACTCCATCGGGATGGGTAAACACTGGTGATGGCGCCGGCACGTCCATCAACATCAACATGCTCCCGGGCACTTACACGTACACCTTGTACGCGAACCCGGGATCAACATCCGAGAACTTCGCTGGCCTGAACCTGTTTTTCAACGGAGCGGGAACCACTCCTCGCATTTCCGTATTCGCTCCTATCAGCAGCCATCTGTTCTCCAATAACAGCAGCACGAACACTCGTGCATTGGACAGCACTCTGGTGACGGGCGCGAATGCCTCGGTGTTCGTAGATGGCGTGACGACCGTGTCGTTGACCGATTTCGTTCTCAATAATCCTCAGGTTGGAACTGCGACCGATTTCGTGAGCCCATTCAGCAACGCTCCCAATGGAACGAATGACCTGATTGGAAGCTTCACCCTGAGCGTCACAAACACCCCCGAGCCGAGCGCCTTGATCCTCTGTGGTGCTGGTCTCAGTGCGCTGGGCTTCTTCCGCCGCCGCCGTTAAGATAGTTTTCGTAAGTCAGTTTTGTAACCAGAGGGCGGCAGACAACTGCCGCCCTTTCCTTTTTGTTGTCCTATCCTCCCTCGCAAATCCCAAAACCGAACAGCCGCCGAGCTGTCAGACGTTTGTTTTCAATGTAAATCTCTGGCATGATGCTTGCTCCTCGGACGTGCATGCTCCGCGACTTCCTGATGGATGCCCGGCATTTGTTTCGCAGTTGGCGACGGAATCCCTTGGCCGCACTCGTACTGCTCTGCATTCTATCCTTGGGAATCGCCGCCAATACTGCGATTTTCGGCGTCGTTCAGAGCATCCTCTTGCGGCCTATCCCGTACCCGGACTCTGACCGGCTCTGTCTTATTTGGGAAACTAATCCAGGCCAGGGTGTGAAGCGCGAGGGTCCTTCCGGTTCGAACTATTCGGACTGGCGCGAGCAGAACCGTTCCTTCGAGGATTTGGCGGCTATAGAAGTTGGTACCGCAACGATTACGGGTCAAGGAGAGCCGGAACAGATCCCCGGGCTCCGCGTGACGCCCAATCTCTTCAGCGTTCTTCAGGCCAAGGCGATTCTCGGAAGGCTGTTTTCGGATCAGGAGGCGAGCGGCGGCAGGCGGCCATACGTAATCCTGAGCTATGGATTCTGGCAGCGCCGGTTCGCCGGAGATCCGGCGATTCTCGGGAAGACCGTCATGGCCGACGGGCTTCCGTACGAGGTGATCGGCGTCCTTTCCAGGGATTTCTTCATGCCGGTTCCCTCCGACGTGTTCGTGCCTTACCCGTTCGATGAGCTGAAGACGAGGGCCCGGATGGACCACGATCTCGGCGTGATCGGCAGGTTGAAACGCGGAGTTTCTCCGCAACAGGCGAACGCCGAGATAGACGGCATTGCACGCCGCATCCAGGCCCAGCATCCCGAAGTGACCGGCTGGCTGGCAACCGTGGTTCCAATGCAGAAAGCACTGACGGAATCGGTGCGAACTTCGCTTCTGGTGCTGTTCGCCGCGGTTGGTTTTGTCTTGCTGCTGGTCTGCGCCAACGTTGCCAACCTGATGCTTGCCCGCTCAGTTGCCCGTAGACGTGAGATCGCCGTACGGGAGGCTCTTGGAGCGACGCGCACGCGCCTTTGGCGGCAACTGCTGGCGGAGAGTATCGTCACGGCGACCGTCGCGGGTCTCATCGGCCTGCTATTCGCGGTTTGGGCCATTCAGGGACTGCAGGCGATGCTGCCGTCGGTCACCACGATTCCCGACGCCGCGGCCGAGGTGGTGGTGCCCGATCTCCGCATTGATTGGGTGGTACTTTCATTCACACTCGCCGTGTCATTCGTTGCCGGCATTCTGTTTGGGCTCGCGCCCGCCATTGCGGCGCTCCGTGGCGACACGGCGGAGCAGTTAAAGCAGGGGGCCAAGGGCTCAGTTGGCGGCACACGAAAAATGCGCTACGGATTGCTGGCGGCCGAATTGGCGCTGGCCCAGATCCTCCTGGCCGGCGCGGGCCTGACGCTGCGGAGTTTCTTCGCCCTGCAACAAACGAGTCCCGGTTTCCAGGCCTCGCGGTTGCTCACAATGGAGATGGAGCTGCCGACCGACAGCCGGTACAAGAACAGCTTTGAGCAGGCCGATGTCTACCAGCGCTTCCTGAACGCGGTGCGAGCAATTCCGGGCGTGGAGAGCGCCGGACTCACGTCCGTGCTGCCACTGGGACACGAGGACGAGCGGGCTCGGTTCCTAATCGAGAATGCCCCGCCGCTCTCTCCCGGAGAACGTCTGAGCGCCGACGCGCGGCGGATCACACCCGGGTTCCTCGAGACAATGAAGATACCGTTGATCGCCGGGAGGTCTTTCAACGAACGTGACAATCGCGACGGCGTGCGCGTAGCCATTGTGGACAGCGCCTTTGCGAAGCGGTTCTTCCCGGATGGCAACCCGATCGGCCGCCGGGTGCTGTTCCGCAATCCATACGAAATCGTCGGCGTAGTAGGGAGTGTGAAACATGAGGCGATGGCGCGGCCTCCGGCTCCCACGATTTACATGCCCATGCAGCAGGCGCCCACACCGCGCATGACGCTGTCGATTCGAACAGCCCGCGATCCGGTGCCGATGGTGAAGGATGTGAAACAGGCAATCTGGAGTGTGGACCGGGATCAGCCGGTGTTTCGCGTGCGGACCATGGAGAAAATCATAGACGCTTCGAATTCACAGGCGCGCACGTTGATGTTTGTGTTAGGAGGGTTCGCGGGGATCGCGGTGCTACTGGCGGCCTTGGGCGTATTCGGAATCGTGGCTTATAACGTTACCCAGAGGACGCGTGAGATCGGCATCCGTATTGCGCTGGGCGCCCGCGCGACGGATGTGTTCTCCATGGTGTTGCGTGAGTCGATGTTCGTTACCGCGATCGGTGTCGGGACCGGGATTTCGGGGGCCATTCTGGCGGGACGCGTCCTGGCGAACCAGTTATACGGAGTGAAGCCGTTCGAGCCCTTGCTGCTGCTGGTTCTGGCTTGCGGGCTTGGAGCGGTATCCATGCTGGCCAGCTATTTGCCCGCGCGCCGCGCCGCCAAGGTGGACCCTATGATTGCATTGCGCGAGGAATGAGCCGCCGGGCAGGCCGTTCGCAGTAAACTGGTATCGAACCCGCGATGTCCTCTGCTGCACCCTTCGTCCATCTCCATTGCCACACGGATTACTCTCTACTAGACGGCGCATGTGAATGCGGCCAGCTCATGGATCTGGTGGTGGAGCAGCAGATGCCTGCCGTCGCCATGACTGACCACGGCAACCTGTTCGGCGCCGTTGAGTTCTACAACGCCGCCAAGAGCAAAGGCGTAAAACCGATCATCGGTTGCGAAGTCTACGTTTCGCAGCAGGGACACAAGATCCGCAATGAGTCGGATCGCTACAACCACCTGGTTTTGCTTTGCGAAAACCAAGAAGGCTATCGCAATCTCATCAAGCTGGTTTCGACCGGGTATCTCGACGGGTTCTACTACAAACCGCGTATCGATAAGGACCTGCTGGCGCAGCACTCGAAAGGGCTGATCTGCCTTTCGGCCTGTCTGCGGGGCGATGTAAACGAGACGCTGCTAGCGGACAAGTACGACGCGGGCCGGAAGCTCGCGTACGAGTATCAGGATATGTTCGGCCGAGGAAATTTCTTCCTCGAGATTCAGGATCACCAGTTGGAGCAGGACAAGCAGCTCATTCCGCTGCTCCGGAAGCTTTCCGCTGAAAGTGGCATTCCGCTAGTGGCCACCAACGACGCGCATTATCTGCGCAAGAGCGACACGTTCATGCATGAGGTGATGCTCTGCGTACAGACAGGCAAGACGATGTCGGACCCGAACCACATGCGCTTCTCGACGCCGGAGTTCTACATCAAATCTCGCGCGGAGATGGAGCGCGTGTTTCCGGATTTTCCGGACGCGCTGACCCGAACTTGGGATATCGCGCAGCGCTGCAGCGTGAAGCTGGAGGCGATTCCGAATCCGTTCCCGAAGTTCGATGTGCCTGAGAATCACACAATCGACAGCTACTTCGAGTGGGTGGCGCGGCACGGGTTTGAAAAGCGCCGCCTATTTCTGGAGCACATGCAGGCGCAGGGCCGCCTGAAGCACGCGATTCCGGAGTATCTGGAGCGATTGGATCGCGAGATCAAGACGATCCAGTCGATGAAGTTTTCAGGCTACTTCCTGGTGGTGTGGGATTTCATCCGATATGCGAAAGACCGCGGCATTCCGGTGGGCCCCGGGCGTGGTTCGGCAGCAGGCAGCCTGGTCGGCTATGCGATGGAAATTACGGACATCGACCCGCTGCAGTATGGCCTACTGTTTGAGCGCTTCCTGAATCCTGAACGTATCAGCATGCCTGATATAGACGTCGATTTCTGCACCCACGGCCGCGGCGAGGTGATTCAATACGTCACCGAGAAGTACGGCCGCGAGCAGGTCGCGCAGATCATCACAATAGGCACCCTGGGTGCCCGCCAGGCCATCAAGGACGTGGGCCGCGCCCTCGATATGAAGATTGGTGAAGTCGAGCGCATCACGAAGCTCGTTCCCAGCGTTCTGAATATCAAGCTGAAGGAAGCGATCGCGCAGGAGCCCGGTTTTGAAGAGGCCGTCCAGAAGGACAGCCGCATTAAGGAACTGCTCGATGTGGCCGGACGCGTGGAGGGCATGGCGCGCAACGCCGGTGTGCATGCCGCTGGTGTGGTGATCTCTCCGGCGCCATTAAAAGATCTCGTGCCGCTGTACCGTACGAACCGGGACGAAATCGTGACGCAGTATGATATGTCGGGCGTTGAGAAGCTCGGGCTCCTTAAGATGGACTTCCTGGGCCTGACGACGCTTACGATTATCAACGATGCGCTAAGACTTATCGGAAAGCATCGGGGCGTGAAGCTTGTTCTGGAGGAACTGCCGCTCGACGATAAAAAAGCGTACGAGATCTTCACGAACGGCTACACCAGCGGCGTCTTCCAGTTTGAATCGCGCGGAATGCGCGACATTCTCCGGAAGTACCAGCCGGAACGAATCGAAGATCTCTGCGCGCTGAACGCACTTTACCGCCCGGGTCCGATCGAGGGCGGCATGATCGACGATTTCATCAATTGCAAGCACGGCCGCAAGGAAGTGAAGTACATGTTCCCCGTGCTGGAAGAAATCCTCTCCGAGACGTATGGCGTGATCGTGTATCAGGAGCAGGTGATGCAGGTGGCCAACCGCATCGCCGGATACTCGCTAGGTGAAGCCGACCTTCTCCGCCGTGCGATGGGCAAGAAGAAGAAGGAGGAGATGGATAAGCAGCGCGAGCGCTTTGTCAGCGGCGCGAAGGAGCTTGGCTTCAATACCAAGAAAGCCGAGCAACTGTTCGAGCTGATGGCGAAGTTCGCCGGGTATGGCTTCAACAAGTCGCATTCGGCCGCGTACGCGTATCTGGCTTACCTCACGGCTTACCTCAAGGCGCATTATCCGCTTGAGTTCATGTCAGCCCTGCTCACGTCGGAAACCGGGAACTCGGCCAAGGTGGTGAAGTACATCAATGAGTGCCGGGAAATGGGCATCAAGGTGCTGCCCCCGGACGTCAACAAGTCAGACAAAGACTTCACTCCGGACGGCGAGTTCATCCGCTTCGGTCTGAGCGCGATCAAGAACGTCGGCGTGGGCGCCGTGGAATCGATTATTCGGGCGCGGGAAGAGCACGGCGCGTTCTCATCCATTTACGGGCTCTGCGAGAAAGTCGATCTGAACGGCGTCAACCGGCGCGTCATTGAGAGCCTTATCAAAGCGGGCGCAATGGATTCCCTTAACGGCACGCGTTCGCAATTGTTCGGCGCAATTGACTCCGCGATGGAAACGGGCGTGCGCGCCCAACGCGATAAAGCGAGCGGGCAGACGGGTCTCTTCGGTGGCATGTTCGGCGGCGAAGAGGAGACTACAGAGCCGGCTCTGCCAAACCTCCCGGATTGGAGCGAAAAAGACAAGCTTGCGGGAGAAAAGGAGATGCTCGGCTTCTACGTGACCGGCCACCCTCTGAACGCGTACATGGACAAGGTTCGCGAGCTGGCTACACACACGAGCGAAAACCTCGAAGGTCTGGAAAAAGGGGCTGACGTTACGGTCTGCGGCATTATCACTGGTGTTACCCGGAGAAGGAATAAGGAAGGGAAGCCGTGGGCCTCATTCCTGCTGGAGGATCTGCAAGGCGGGATCGAAACGATGGTTTTCACGAATTCGTACGATGCCGTGCTTTCCTCGCTGGTAGACGAATCGGCAGTGATGATCAAAGGGCAGGCGCTTCCGGAAGAGGGCAGTGCGACCAAGATTTCCGCGAAGGACATCATTCCCCTCGAAGTGGCCCGGGTGCCGCTTCCGTCGCTGATCTCCATCCGGGTTCCCCTGACCCAGAACGGGTCGAACGGCAGCGAAAGAGCCGAGAAACTTACGGAATTGTTCAAACGCAAGCCCGGCTCGGCAGAGGTCCGGTTGCGTCTCGAAAAGCCGCGCGACTTTTCCGTTATTCTGGATGTGACTACGCGAGTGCGCCCGGACAAGGAATTCCGCGCTGAAGTTGAGCGGATTTGCGGTCCGGAGTCGCTGGAGATTCTCGCGAACTGATCCCGAAAATGGCTGACCAGGCTCCCGCAGCAGCACCGCACAACCCAAGCTGGGAACGCGTCCAGATCGCGCGGCATCCCAAACGCCCGCACGCGCTGGACTATATTAACCGGCTGTTCACCCGGTTTGAGGAGATACACGGCGACCGCGCGTTTGGCGACGACGCAGCGATAGTCTGTGGAATGGGCTTCTTCGATGACCGGCCAACGATGGTGATCGGCCAGCAAAAGGGCCGCGACACGAAGCAAAAATTGCACCGGAACTTCGGAATGCCAAAACCCGAAGGCTACCGCAAGGCGTTGCGGGCTATGCGGCTTGCGGCCAAGTTCCGCCGGCCGATTGTGACGCTGCTGGATACTCCGGGAGCTTATCCCGGAATTGATGCGGAAGAGCGTGGCCAGGCTGAAGCGATCGCTCTGAATCTGAGAGAAATGGCTCGCCTGGGAGTGCCGATCATTTCGATCATCATCGGAGAGGGGGGAAGCGGCGGAGCCTTGGGCATTGGCGTCGGGAACCGGGTGTACATGCTCGAGAACGCGATTTATAGTGTGATCTCGCCAGAGAGCTGCGCGGCCATCATCTGGAGAGATTCCGGGAAAGCCGAACTGGCGGCGGAGGCCTTGAAGCTAAGCGCGCCCGATCTGATGAAGCTAGGGATTGTCGACGGAATTGTTCCAGAGCCGGCGGGCGGAGCGCACAATGACGCCGAAGCAGCGGCGGATGCGCTGCGGGGAACACTGCGTCAAGCAATCGCGGAGTTGTCCAAGCTCAGCCCTGAACAGTTGGTTGACGAACGGTATGAAAAGTTCCGCAAGATGGGCAACTTCTTCGCAGAGGGAACCGCCTCCGCATGATGCGCAAGTTTCTTTTCGCCATTGCCGGCATTGTCGTATTCGTAGGTTTGTTGGTTTATATGACGGTAGGTCAGAAGCGCATGCGAGTCGAAGTTTGTATGACATATCAGGGCCGTCAGAACTGCGCGAAAGCTTCGGCGGAAACACGTGAGCAGGCTCTGAGAACGGCAACAACGAATGCGTGTGCGCTGATCGCGAGCGGCGTTACTGACTCACTCGCCTGCGAACGCGGCACACCTGTAAGCGTCAACTGGATTCAATAAGGGTTCCTCATGGCACCCCGGCTCAAGGTACTCACCGGCGAGCACGCCGGCAAGGAATTTCCGCTCCAAGCAGCCGAGTTCAGCATCGGCCGCCTCAGTCATAACAAACTGCAGTTCCTGGAAGACAGTTCGGTCTCGCGTGAGCACTGCGTAATCCGCGGCAGTGAAGATGTGTACATCCTCACGAATCAGTCCGTGACGAATCCCACTGAAGTAAATGACGTTCGTGTTGAGCGGCACGTCCTCGCTCACGGAGACTTGATTCGCGTGGGAAACACGCTGATCGGGTTCCTTCTGGATGAAGAGGAAGCCGATTTGGATACCCTGGCGGATGCAGGCCTACGGCTCCACTCGACCTTTCGCATTCCCCGGTCAGAGCTTGATTCCTTTCGGCCGGACGTACTGGCCCCCAGCGGCGCAGACGCCCAGTTGCTCTCGACCGTTCTCCGTATCGGAACTGCGATTGCGTCCATCACAGACGTCGACAAGCTGCAACATCAGTTGCTGGAACTGATCCTCGAGGCGATTCCCGCGGGGCGGGGCGCCATCGTGCTGCGGAGCACGGATGAAACGGGGAACTACACGGTGTACGGCCTCGAAAGAAAGACGCGGCAAAGGGGATCCGTGCGCGTCAGCCGCACAATCATCGACCGCGTGATCTCTTCCGGAGAGGCTTTTTACAGCAACAACGTCTTTGCGCAGGCCCCGCTGAACGCCGCCGAGAGCGTGGTGGTGCAGCAGATCCGAGCGGTGCTGGCTGCGCCCATGATCATTGGAGACCGCGTGTGCGGCGTTATTTACCTGGATAATCTAGACCCTTCCAAGCAGTTCCAGGACGTGCACCTCCAAACCGTGATCGCCGTGGCAAGGTCGGCGTGCGCAGCGTTGGAGAGCGCCCGGCGGGTAGAGGAGTTGGAGCGGCAGAACCGGAGACTACTTTCAGAAATCCGGATCGAGCACAGCATGGTCGGGGAAAGCTCCCGTATGCGTGACGTTTATAGGGTCATTGGTTTGGTCGCCAGGCATGACGCCACCGTGCTGATTACGGGAGAGAGTGGCACGGGCAAGGAGCTGGTTGCGCGAGCCCTGCACCTGAACGGCCCGCGCGCGGCAAAGCCCTTCATCGCGATCAACTGTGCGGTATTGAATGAAAACCTGCTGGAAAGCGAATTGTTCGGTCATGAACGAGGGGCGTTCACCGGCGCGTTCAACGTGCAAAAAGGCAAGTTTGAAGTGGCCGATGGCGGCACCATTTTTCTTGACGAGGTTGCCGAACTGAGGCCAGAGCTGCAAAGCAAGCTGCTCCGGGCCCTACAGGACCGGCAGATCACGCGAATCGGGAGCAGCAAGCCCATCAACGTGAACATCCGGGTCATCGCGGCAACCAACCGGGACCTGACCGCGATGGCCAAGAGCCAGCAGTTTCGTGAAGATCTTTTTTACCGGCTGAATGTGATCTCAATTCACATGCCGGCCCTGCGGGATCGGATCGAAGACATTCCGCTACTGGCAAACTACTTCGCGAGTGTCTACGGAAAACGGTGCGGACGCCAGGTGATTGGCGTATCACAAGAGGCGCTTGCGATTCTAAAGCGCTACGAGTGGCCAGGCAATGTACGGGAGTTAGAGAACGCGATCGAGCGCGCGGTTATTCTAGGCTCCACCGAGATGATCGGCCCGGATGACTTGGATAGCAGAATTTTGGATTCGGCGTCCGACTTGATTAGCGGCCACGGGTATACCCTACAGATGCGTTTAGCGGAAGCCAAGCGGGACATCGTGCAAGATGCTTTGAAACGCGCGAAGGGAAACTACACGGAGGCCGCCCGCGAACTTGGAATCCATGCGAACAACCTGCATCGGCTGGTTCGGACGCTCGGGTTGCGGCCTCCCGTTCGTTCCCCATTGGACGACAATAAGGAGCCGCTCGAAAGATAGCTCTTGCATATCTTTTGTGGGCTTTGTTACACTGCCATCGTTCTGAGTTAGCCAACACTGCAGTAACGACTGGTCTACGGGATATGGATTGACCTAAGGGAACCATCCTTCGGGGTGGAGGTGGCTGTACCCACGGCTAGGCGAGGCTGTAGCCGGAAGTCGGTCCCCGGATATGAAAGGGAATCGGCATGCTCGGAACCGGTCCTGAAGTCTGGCCGTTTTGGGTGAGCTACAACAACCCAAGCGGGTGCCTTAGGGCGGTCGGATCTGGGAAACCAGATCGGCCGCCGTCTTCTTGTAAATTGGCCCGGGATCGTGTTATCGATTCGGCTTTCTCAACCGTCTAAGTAGATTACCGGGCTAAGGGTAGCTGTGCCTGTACGTGGTAAAGTGGATTTTCCGAACATTACCCTCGTCGCCTGCGTAATTTCTGACAGGATCGGTTCCCGTGAAACGTAAATGGAAGATTATCTTAGGCATAGTAGTCGTGCTCTTAATTTCTGCCGGCTCGCTCGCTGCCTATAAGTACAGCCAGCGCGGCATCGTAACCGTGCAGACAGGCAAGTCTATGCGCCAGGACCTGAACTCGGTGGTTACGGCGTCGGGTGAGATCAAGCCTAGGAATTACATCAACATCGGCAACAACGCGATCGGACCCGCGCGAATTGTCGACATTTTCGTGAAAGAGGGCGATCGAGTCAAGAAGGGCCAGGTCGTGGCCAAACTAGACGCCACACAGGCAGCGGCAGACGTCGCCGCCCAACGGGCAGCCGTCAGTTCCTCGCAAGCGGATTCATCCGCGAGCGAAGCGGGCGTGAAGGCCGCCGACGAGAACGTGATGACATCTCAGGCAACGGCCGACAGGGCTCGCGCCGACCTGGAGCGGACGAAACTCGACTACGATCGTGCCGTCCAACTGTACAAGGACAAGCTGATCGCCAAGGCAGAGTTCGATACGAAGAAGGCAACATACGACGCGCAGGTGGCGGCGGTGGCGGAAGCGGATGCACGCGTCGCACAGGCCCGTTCTCAACGGCAGCAGATCGCCGCTCAGCTCACCTCCTCCCAGCGGCGCATTACGCAGATCGAAGCCAATTTGAGGCGAGCCTCGGACGTGCTCGACAAGTACAACGCGTACTCACCGATTGATGGCGTCGTTACGAACTTGCCGGTTCGAACGGGTGAAACCGTCGTGCCGGGTATCCAGAATTCTCCTTCGAGCACGATTATGACGATCGCGGATATGTCTCTGATCACCGCCGAAGTGAAGGTGGACGAGACTGACATCGTGAATGTCAAACTAGATCAGCTTGCGGACATTACGATCGACGCGATTCCGAATAAGACCTTCAAGGGCCACGTGATCGAAATCGGCAACACAGCTATTTTGCGATCCACCGGTCTCGCGGCTTCGCAGAGCGCGATTTCCAGCCAGGAAGCAAAAGATTTCAAGGTAGTGATCGCGCTCGACAATCCACCAGAAGAGATTCGGCCCGGGCTTTCCTGCACTGCGAAGGTTACGACGGCGACGCGGCAGAAGGTAGTGACGATTCCTATCCAAGCCCTGGCTGTGAGGCAAAAGGGCGACCTGGAACCGAAGAACAAGGACGGCAAGAAACCCTCCAACACAGTTCCAAATCCCGCAGCTGAGAAGGCACGCAAAGAAGAAGTCCAGGGCGTGTTTGTCATCAACGGAGATAAGGCTGAGTTCCACAAGGTGGAAACGGGTATCACGGGCGCCACTGACATTGAAGTAGTGAGCGGATTGAAGGAAGGCGATGAGATCGTGACGGGAAGCTACAAGGTAATCCGCACGATGCAAAACGGGACCAAGGTTAAAGTAGATAACAAGGCACCCGCCGAGACGAAATCATAAGGAAACTTCATGGCAACGCTAGCCACAAGCTCTCCCGCCGCGCGCGGTGAACAACTGAAACGGGACGGGATTGTTATCCGCACCTATGATCTTTGGAAGACCTACGTCATGGGCGACCAGGAGATCCACGCTGTTTCCGGCGTCGATATTGAGATCAAAAAGGGCGAGTACGTCGCGATCATGGGTCCGTCGGGCTCCGGGAAATCGACTTTGATGAACCTGATCGGGTGCCTGGACACGCCAACGAAGGGTGAGTACTTCATCAACGGCAACCTGGTGAGCGCGATGACCGATGATGAGCTGGCGCGAATCCGGAACAAGGAGATCGGCTTCGTTTTCCAGACGTTCAATCTTCTGCCTCGTGCGACGTCCCTGCACAACGTGGAACTTCCATTGATCTATGCGGGATTACCGGCGGAAGAGCGTATCGCACGAGCGACGAAGGCGCTTCGGCAAGTTGATCTGGAAAAGCGCATGTTCCACAAGCCGAACGAGCTGTCTGGCGGACAGCGCCAGCGCGTCGCAATTGCCCGTGCACTGGTAAATGAGCCATCCATCCTGCTTGCGGATGAGCCCACCGGAAACCTGGATACCGCGACCGGCAATGAAATTATGGCGTTGTTTGAGCGGCTGTATCAGCAGGGCAATACGATCGTGCTGGTCACCCATGAACACGACATCGCGCTGCATGCGCACCGCATCATCTACATCCGTGACGGTAAAGTCGCGAAGGACGAAAAGGTCGAAAAATAACTGATGGGATGGTAGGGACGGGCAGATTCGAACTGCCGACCTATCGCTTAGGAGGCGATCGCTCTATCCATACTGAGCTACGTCCCCATACCGTGTTTATTATACCGTTTCAATCCCTTTTTCCCGATGTCGGTACGGTAGTGCATGCCTTCGAAGTGGATCTTGTATACCGCGTCATAGGCGCTGCGGATCGCTTTAGGAAGGTCGGCGCCTGACGCGGTTACGCCCAGAACGCGGCCCCCTGAGGTCTCGAGTGTTTTGTCCGTGAGCTTTGTGCCTGCGTGGAAGACAACCGCACCCGCTGCTTCCGCTTTGCTAATGCCGCGGATCTCGTCTCCGGTACGCACCTTTCCGGGATAGCCGTAAGCAGCCATCACTACGCAGACGCTGGGTTCCGGTCTCCATGCTATTGCCTGCTTCGAGAGATCCCCTTCAGCGCAGGCGAGCAAGACTTCGAAGAAGTCGCTGTCCATACGATGCATGAGTGCCTGCGTCTCCGGATCGCCCAGGCGGGCGTTGAACTCAAGAACTTTGGGCCCTTGGGCGGTCATCATCAAACCTGCGTAGAGGAACCCAGTAAACGGAGTTCCTTCTCTAGCCATCGTTTCGATGGTGGGACGAATGACTGTGCTCATGACGGAGTCTGCTTGTTCGGCCGTGAGGATATTTGAATCGCTGTACGCGCCCATGCCGCCCGTGTTCGGTCCTTTATCTTCATCGAACACAGCCTTGTGATCTTGCGAAGGTTGGAGCGGGAGAGCGTGCTGGCCGTCGCTCAGCACGATGAAACTGACCTCCTCGCCAGTGAGGAACTCCTCGATGACGAGCTTGCCATTCGTCAGCAGAGTTGGGATTGCTTCTTCTGCTTCGTCCCGGGTCTGGGCAATTACCACCCCTTTGCCGGCGGCGAGCCCGTCTGCTTTTAAAACTACTGGCAAACTGAACTCGGTCAGTGCGTTGAGGGCTTGCGCTTCCGATGTCACTGTGACAAAGCGAGCGGTAGGAATGCCTGCGCGGTCCATGAACGCTTTGCTGAAGGATTTGCTTCCCTCCAATTGCGCGGCGGCCTTAGTCGGACCCACAATCCGGAGACGGTGACTACGAAACTCGTCCACTGTTCCTGCAACAAGGGGCACTTCAGGACCGACCACAGTGAGGTCGATGGCGTGGTCCTTTGCTAAAGCAAGGTAGTCAGCTGTAGGAAGACACTTCGCTAGTTTGGCGATGCCAGGATTGCCCGGAGCAGCGAGGATCTGAGTTACACGCGGGCTTTGCGCCAAGCGCCAAACAAGGGCGTGCTCACGGCCGCCGCTGCCAATGACAAGAACTTTCAACGAAATCTCCTCAATAGCTAGAATAGAACCAGCACGAGTCGTAAATGCAGAATCGGTATGACGTAGTGGTTGTAGGCGCCGGCCATGCTGGCTGCGAGGCGGCGCGTGCATGTGCACGGCTTGGTTTGCGAACGGCGATGATCACGATGAACGTCGACCTTATCGCACAGATGTCGTGTAATCCCGCGATCGGCGGAATTGCGAAGGGCCACCTTGTGCGCGAGATCGATGCGCTCGGCGGGGTGATGGGCGAGGTTACAGACGCAGTTGGCATCCAGTTTCGACTTCTGAATACCAGCCGGGGTCCTGCGGTCTGGTCTCCCCGAGCCCAGTGTGACAAGAAACAGTATCGGGTCCGGATGAAGGAGGTGCTGGAGCGCGAGCCGAATCTGCGGATCTTGCAAGCTGAGGTTGCGGCGCTGGTAATCGAGGAGCGGCGCGCCCGCGGTGTGCTGCTCCGTGACGGGCGGACCATTCAAAGTGACGCGGTGGTCGTGACGACCGGGACGTTCCTAAATGGCTTGGCTCACGTGGGGGAAACGAAGTACAGCTGTGGGCGGAACGGCGAAGCGCCATCGCAGTTGCTCGGCGATCAATTACGCACTCTGGGACTGCAGTGGACTCGGCTAAAGACCGGCACTCCGCCGCGTTTGGATGCGCGAAGCATTGACTGGGATCAATTCGAGCCTCAGGACGGCGATGTTGAGCCTACTCCATTTTCGTTCTTAACGGATAAGATAGTTCGGTCTCAAATCAAATGTTACCTGTCATACACAACAAATGAAACACGCCGAATTTTACAGGAAAGTATCGCTCGCTCTCCGTTATATAGTGGGCAGATTGAAGGGGTCGGACCGCGCTATTGCCCGTCGATCGAAGACAAGATTGTTAAGTTTCCGGAGCGGCAGCGGCACCAGATCTTCCTTGAGCCCGAAGGCGTCGACACGAACGAAGTATACGTAAACGGCATGTCGACCAGCATGCCAATCGACGTCCAATCGGCGATGGTCGCTTCCATTCCTGGGTTAGAGCGGGCGGAGATGATCCGCCCGGGCTACGCAATCGAATACGACGCAATTGATCCACGGGAGTTGAGCCACGCACTCGAAGTGAAGGCGATCCAGGGATTATTTCTGGCGGGCCAGATCAATGGAACCTCGGGCTACGAAGAGGCCGCGTGCCAGGGGCTAATAGCTGGAGTGAACGCGGCACGCCGGATCGGGTCGATGGGGGCGTTCGTCGTAAGCCGGGTGGAGGGGTATACCGGCATTTTGATTGATGATCTTGTATCAAAGGGCGCCGATGAACCATACCGCATGTTCACCTCCCGTGCGGAGTTCCGGCTCCACTTGCGGATTGATAATGCGGATGAGCGGCTTACCCCGTTGGGCCGGAAGATTGGGCTCGTTCCGGATGATCGTTGGGCCGTATTCCTGAAGAAGCAGGATCAGAAGGCGAAGCTGATGCGCATCCTCTCCGAGAAACGCCTCGCTCCGGGCAGGGTGCCCGGAGCAGCAGTTCTGGGCGACGATCGACCGACGGTAGATGTTTGGCTGAAGCGGCCAGAGAACAACCTGAATTCGATCCGGGGTTGGCTGGTAGATCAGGTTGGTGAAGAGCCCGTCGGCGGTGTGCTTACGACAGTCGAAACTGAGATTAAGTATGCGGGCTACATTCAGCAACAGGAACGTCAGATCGATCGGTTGAAGAACTCAGAGGAAAGGCGGATTCCTGAAGAGTTCTCGTACCGTGGCGTTCCGGGACTTTCGCGGGAGATTCAGGAGAAGTTGGAACGAGTCCGTCCCTCGACGCTGGGACAGGCTGGCCGGATACCTGGCGTGACTCCCGCAGCTGTTGCCATCTTGGATGTTTATCTCAGCCTGGCGCGTGTGATCGCATGAGCGCGTTCACAGATCTCCTTCGTCGGAATGTAGACTTGTCCGATGCCGAGGCAGATCTGTTGGAACAGCACTATTCCCTTTTAGACAAGTGGAATCGGAAGCTGAATCTGACCGCCATTCGAAGTATGGCCGAATCGGTCGTTCGCCATTATGCGGAGAGCGTATTTCTAGCGCAGCGGCTTCCTCGAGCCGCGAGTGCGGTTGATGTGGGTAGCGGGGGCGGGTTCCCTGGTATTCCGGTTGCCATTCTGCATCCATCCATCCGTATGACCTTAGTTGAATCTCACCAACGCAAAGCTGTATTTCTAGCCGAGGCCGCACGAAATCTGCGAAGCGACTCCTTTGTCCCACAAATTCATGTGGTGGGAAGCCGCATTGAGGAAGTTCATGATTCGTTTGATCTCCTCACTGCCCGGGCGATCAACTGGGAAAGCTTTTGGCCGCTCGTTCCGCGCCTAGCGGGTCAGGTTGCGCTCCTTTTGGGCTCAGACGACACGACACAGATTCTCCGGGAGAAGAATTTTGAATGGAACTTGCCGGAGAAGCTCCCATGGGGAGACAATCGATATTTAGTTAAGGGAAGACTCAAGCCACGTTCCACGTGGAACTCTCAAACCGACGTTCCACGTGAAACCTAACCAGCCATGGGCAAAGTAATCGCAATCGCCAATCAAAAGGGCGGAGTTGGCAAGACCACCACCGCCATTAATCTTGCAGCCTCGCTGGCTGCCAATGATATCCGAGTTCTACTAATTGACTCGGATCCGCAAGGCAATGCAACGACCGGCGTCGGTATATCGAAGGATCGAGCCACTATATATGACGTCCTTCTGGGGGATACCGCAATACGTGACGCAATTGTTCCCACGAAATGCGAAGGGCTCGATCTTTTGCCCGCCAACAAGAACCTGGTCGCGGCAAATATCGAATTGGTGGAGGCGCACGACCGTGAATCTCGCCTTCGATTTCGAATCGAGGATCTTCGCTCCCAATATGAGTACATCCTCATTGACTGCCCGCCAGCCTTGGACCTCCTCACGTTGAACGCTCTGGTTGCGGCCGATAGCGTTCTGGTGCCGATTCAATGCGAGTTCTTCGCCCTGGAAGGCATTTCGCAGCTCATGGACACCGTAGACCGCATTCGCGATTCTTTTTCGCATAATCTGCGGATCGAAGGTATCCTCCTGACGATGTTCGACGATCGGACCAACCTCACAAAACAGGTATCCGATGACCTGAAGGACTTCTTCCAGGACGACGTATTCAAAACGGTGATTCCACGCAGCGTCCGTCTCGCCGAAGCGCCCAGTCACGGCATACCCATCCTTATGTACGACCTGAGAAGCAAAGGCGCCGAAAGCTACATTAAGCTCGCAAAGGAAATTCTAGAAAATGACCAAAAGTCCCGAACCACAGCGGAAAGCGCTCGGTAAGGGCTTATCAGCCCTCCTGCCGTCGCGCTCGGCGCCACAACCGCAGCCAGCCCCTGAACTCGTACCGGCGCCACACGCGCCACCTCCGAACGGGTTGATGGAGATCCCGGTTGATTCGATCGAACCCAATCCGTTGCAGCCCCGAACCGTGTTTGAACCCGAAGCCCTCGCCGAACTCGCTCAGTCCATCAGAGCCAACGGCGTCATCCAGCCCCTGGTCGTCCAACGCCATGAGGACAAGTTCCAACTTGTCGCTGGAGAACGCCGCTGGAAAGCGGCACGGATGGCGGGACTGGTGCAAGTACCCGTAGTCGTTCGAGAATTCGCGGACGACCGGCTACTCGAAGTGGCACTCATTGAGAACATCCAACGAGAAGATCTCAACCCGATTGAGGTCGCGCATGCCTTGGACCGTCTCGTAAGGGAGCATCACCTCACACATGAGCAAGCCGCCGAGCGAACCGGCAAAGATCGCAGCACGGTCACTAATCTGATCCGCCTACTGAAACTGCCCGCTACCATTCAGCTTCTGGTCGCTGAGAAGAAGCTCACCATGGGTCACGCGAGAGCAATTGTCGGCCTACCCGACGAGGAAACCATGATTGACGCGGCGCAGCGCGCGGCTGACCAGGGAATGTCGGTCCGCCAGTTAGAGAGACATATCCAGTCCCTCCTTCGCCGCCACGTGACCGGGGAAGACCAGCAGATCGACAACGACCCCAATGTCACCGCCGCTATACGGGAAATGGAGAGGATTCTAGGCACACGCGTGCGCATTATCCAACAGACGGCGAGCCGCGGCCGCGTCGAGATCGAATACTACTCTACGGATGATCTCGACAGGATCTACAATCTGATTATTGGGGAGAAGAACTAAAGGTTGGTGCCGGCGGGAGGAGTTGAACCTCCGACCTACGGATTATGAGACCGTCGCTCTAACCACCTGAGCTACACCGGCTTACTCACTAGCGTATCGAGCCATGCAGCGCTTTGTCAACGCCGCCCATGAATGCGATTAATTTCCAGGAAGTCTGTAAATGTTATCCGATTTACACTTCTCCGTCCGATCGGCTGAAGGAGCTTGCGCTGTTGAACCGCGTCTCCTTTCATGACGACTTTTGGGCTTTGCGCGACATCTCGTTCGACGTAAAGAAGGGTGAGACTTTCTGCGTTATCGGAGAGAACGGATCCGGAAAAAGTACGCTTCTGCAGATCATAGCCGGGATCCTGCACCCGACCTCCGGATCAGCCCAAGTTGCAGGTCGTGTATCCGCGCTCCTGGAGCTTGGTTCCGGTTTCAATCCGGAATTCACCGGCCGCGATAATGTCTACCTGAATGCCTCAATCCTCGGCCTTAGCCGCAAACAGATCGATCAGCGCTATCCGGACATTGAGGCATTTGCCGAGATCGGCCCTTTTATCGATCAGCCTGTGAAGACCTATTCGAGCGGCATGAGCGTCCGCCTGGCCTTTGCGGTCGCCATCCACGTCGATCCTGAAATTCTGCTCGTCGACGAAGCGCTCGCCGTCGGTGATATATATTTCCGCCAACGGTGCATGCGAAAGGTGCATGAACTCCGCTCCAAAGGTGTCACAATCGTCTTCGTGTCCCACGCAATCGGAGACGTGAAGGCGATCGGGGACCGCGTACTCTGGCTGGACAAAGGCAACTTGCGAGAAATCGGCGATACAGATACGGTCGTGGAACACTATCTCGCTGCCATGACGATCAAGGATTCCGCATATCTCGAACTGAAGCATACGACGCCCGCCGTGCCGCCCACAGCGCATAGGAATGCAGGACCGCCCGAAATCGAGGAGACGATTCCGAACATCGATCACCGCCATGGTGATGGAAAGGCGGAGATTATGGGTATCGGAATCTACGACGAGTACGGACAGCCGCTGCGCCTGCTGCAGCCGGACACGCACATCATTGTCCGCATCACCGCGCGTGCGAAATCCGAACTCCCGATGCCAAACGTGGGCTTCATGCTTCGGAATCACCTCGGTATCGATTTTGCCGGTTCCAACACCACGCGCGAAGGTTATGAACTCCCACCGATGGGGCCCGGCGACGTGTGCACGGTAGATTTCCACCTGGAGCTTCCCGAGCTCTATCCGTCGGCCTTTTCCTTCTCGCCGGCCATCGCAAATGGCAGCCTGCACTCTTATACCATGTGTGATTGGATCGATAACGCAATCACAATGCAAATGGCGAATGGTGAAGGTCAGGTATATGGATACCTTCATCTGCCATGCCGAGTGGAGCTGAATGCGCGCTTGGCTCCCGGGCATCCTGAGATGAACATTGCCTGAGCGTATGAGTACTGAATTCACGGGCGAGCGCGTCATCCCCGGCCAAGTCGATCTGAATCTCTGGAACGAACACATCGCCCGCTACGCATTTGCTGCGCGTTTAAGCCGAAACAAACGCGTGCTCGATGCAGGGTGCGGAACCGGCTATGGGTCCGCGAATCTCTCCTCCTACGCCAACGCAGTTTGCGGAATTGATCTAGGAGCTGAAGCCATCCAGTACGCGACGCAAAACTATTCCCGTTCGAATGTGCACTGGGCTCGCGGATCCTGCACAAAGCTTCCGTTTCGAAACGGATGCTTCGACCTTGTGATCGCTTTCGAAGTGATCGAGCACTTAGAGAACTGGCGGGGCCTCCTGATCGAAGCCCGCAGAGTTCTCACTCCGGGCGGCCAATTCATTGTCTCGACTCCTAACAAATCCTTCTACGCAGAATCACGCGCCGCCTCCGGTCCGAATCCGTTCCATACGCACGAATTCGAATTCGAAGAATTTCGCGCTGCGCTTCGGGAGGTGTTTCCTCACGTGTCCCTGTTTCTCGAGGACCACACGGAAGGCATCCTCTTTAAGAGCGTCTCATCGCGCGGATCCGCGGACGTGCGGTTAGAGGGCTCGGAGCCCGATCCGAATCAATCCAATTTTTTCATCGCCGTCTGCGCTACGATGCCGCAGACGGGTTCGCCGACCTTTGTCTATCTTCCGAGTTCCGCAAATCTGCTGAAGGAACGCGGCGAGCACATCGTCCGTCTCGAACGCGAGCTCGCCATTAAAAATGAGTGGCTCGATCAGGCACGCAACGAGCACCAGCAACTCGTGCAACTGCATACCAAGCAGACTGCGGAACTTCAGGCCAGCAATCGCTGGGCAGAACAGTTGAATGAAGAACTGGGAGTCGCAGCCGAGCGCATCACTCAACTACAGAAAGAGCTGCTTCACGAGCAGCACGCCGCATTGCAGGTTGCCCAGGGATATGCGGACAAAGTCGCTGAGTTGGAGGCGGATGTTGCAGCCAAAGCGAAATGGGCCATCGAGACTGAAGCACGGCTCAGTGCCGAGTTACAGGCCAAGTGCGATGAGCTTGCAAGATGCGTAGAGATCTTGCATCAGTCAGAACAGCTCACGGAAGAGCGCACGCAATGGGCTATGCGCCTTGATCAGGATCGGCAGATTCTGCAGGCAAAGCTCGATATGGTGCAGGCATCGCGTTGGCTGAAGCTCGGCAGAACGTTCGGCGTCGGTCCGCAATTGGGGTTTGACAAGTAAATGAGAATTCTTGGGCGAATTTTGATCGCCCTGCCGCTCCTGCTAATCCTTCCGCTTCTGATTGCGGTTCCGCTCGTGGCGTTTGCGATCGAAGACCTCTTGTTCCGCCTGTTTGGCAAACATTCCGTACAACCGAATCGCAGACCCAACAGTCAAGCAGTGAGCGTCGTCATTCCGAACTGGAATGGCCGGGATCTCCTGCAGAAATATCTACCCTCGGTAATTGCTGCAGGTCCGGATGAGATCGTCGTGGTGGACAATGGCTCCACGGATGGCAGCGTCGAATTCGTGCGCGCGGCCTTTCCACAAGTGACCGTCCTCGCGCTGCCAGAAAACCTGGGCTTCGGAGGAGGATCAAACGCAGGATTTCGCGCCGCCAAGAACGATATCGTTGTTCTGCTCAATAGCGATATGCGAGTAGAGCACGATTTCCTCAAGCCGCTGGTCGATGCGTTCAGGGATGAAAATGTGTTTGCGGTCTCGTGCCAGATCTTCTTCAGCGATCCGAAAAAAATACGCGAAGAGACTGGGCTCACCCAAGCGTGGTGGGAAGGCGGCCGTCTCCGAGTCCGCCATCGCATAGATGACGCCATTACAGAACCCTTCCCGTGTTTCTACGGCGGCGGAGGGTCCTGTGCCTTTGACCGAAACAAGTTTCTCGAGTTGGGCGGCTTCGATGAGCTACTGAAGCCTTTCTATTTGGAAGACACGGATCTTGGCTACATGGCCTGGAAGCGCGGGTGGAAAGTCCTCTATGCTCCTAAGAGCATCGTGTATCACGAGCATCGCGGAACCATCGGCAAGAAGTTTTCCCAAGCGTACATCGACTCGATTCTGCACAAGAACTTCGTATTGTTCGCCTGGAAGAATATCCACGATTGGCGCATGTTCGGATCGCACCTGATCTTCGCCTTTGCCGATTCTCTTCTCAGTGCCGTGTTTGGCAATTCGCCGGAGCGCACGAATGTGCAAGGATTATCGCGCGCCTGCCTGCAATTGCCCGCTGCCCTTCGTTCGCGGCGGCGTGCGCGCAGCTTAGCAAGAGTATCGGATGAAGAGGCGTTTCGGCGGCCCCTCGGCGGCTATTTCCGGGATCTCTTCGAACAATTACCCTCGGATCCCGAGAAACTCAACGTCCTGTTCGTCTCCCCTTACCCGATCTGCCCGCCCGTACATGGCGGCGGTGTATTCATGTATCAGACTTGTCGGCAGCTGGCGCGGCTCAGCCGCCTGCATCTGATCACGCTTCTCGATTTTCCCCAAGAACGCCAGGCGCACGACGAACTCGTTCGGCTTTGCGAGTCCGCGGAGTTCGTGCTCCGCATGAAGGGATCGTTCCACACTTTCACTTCCATGTCGCCGCACGCGATTGCCGAGTTTCACAATCAGGATCTCGCGTGGCTGATTCACCGGCAGATCTACACGAAGAAGATTGACGTACTCCAGCTCGAGTATCTTCCTCTCGCCCAGTATGCAGGAGCATTCAGTCAAATTCCGAGCATCCTGTTCGAGCACGATGTCTACTTCCAATCGATCGGGAGGCAGTTGAGCAACATGCCTGGCGCAACGCGGAGGTTGAAAGCTCGCTATGAATATCTGCGCGGCATGCGCTATGAACTGCAGGTCCTGCCGCTTATGGATCGCATTCAGGTGTGCAGCAAAGCCAATCGTGAGTTTCTGGAAAGCTTTCGTCCGGAGCTGCGTCACCGGATCGATGACAATCTGCGGGCGGGGATCGACACCAGCCGCTACGATTTCCATCCCGATGGCCGCGAGCCAGGGACTATGCTGTTCCTCGGCAGTTTCCGCCATATTCCCAATAAAGAGGCGCTGGAATGGTTCATCCGCAACGTGCTTCCTCTCGTGTTGAAG
Organism: uncultured Solibacteraceae bacterium; assembly: GCA_964464925.1. GTDB lineage: Bacteria > Acidobacteriota > Terriglobia > Bryobacterales > Bryobacteraceae > CAYXLI01. The sequence goes on from CAYXLI010000014.1 coordinate 49,063, forward strand.
GAGAGGCCTGATGCCAGGCTGATCGTGATTGGTTCGGATCCGCCACCGCGGCACTCGTTTCCGAATTCTGAGGCAATTGAATTGATTGGATTTGTGGATGACGTGCTTGCCCCGCTACGTCAATACAGCGTGTTCATTTGTCCGATTCTCAGCGGATCCGGCGTAAGGGTAAAGCTGCTGGAAGCCTTCGCCGCGGGAATTCCTACTGTCTCTACCTATATTGGAGCGGAAGGCCTCGCGGAGATAGATGGGGATATCTGCCGGCTCACGGATGATCCAGCGGAATTCGCGAAAGCTGTGCTCGAATTGCTCTCTAATCAGGATCGCGCAAGAAAACTCGCGCAGAGGGCGAGGGACTTCGTTGTAGCCGAGCGTGACATGCGAACGATGACGTACAGGCTTGAGCAGAGTTACCGGAACGCAATCAAAGAGCGGCGGCGGGCGGCGGTTACGGCTTCTGAGGCTCCTTCACTTTCGCGTCCTTAACTAGCCTGCCGATGACATGATCGGCGACCTTGTTCAACTCGGCGGCGGAACTATTCTTCGGCTTCAGATAATACGACCAGATCACCTGACGGGTCGCGCGGTCCACCAGAAAGATATTGCCCTTGCCGCGATTGAAACTGCTCGTCTTCATCGCCTCATCACGGGTCGTCTTCCAGGAGGGTTCCGCCTTCTTGTCCTTCGAATCCTTCGACTCTTTAGTGTCTTTGGATTCCTTCGGAGCCGGCGGCTCGGGAACAGGATAAAGCTCGTTGTAGCGCTGCTCGAAACCTTCGCCCAATCGATCTGTCATCAACGTGTCCGCAGACTTCGGATCGGTCGTTACGAGAAAGCGGCTCTCGCGCGTGAGTCGATTTGCGAGGTACTGATCTAGCCCCGCAGTCATGGACAGCAAATAGATTCTCTTGACACTTGCAAGATCTGGGGACAGGCTACGGGCGGAGAGCAGGCCGGTAAACACGACGATGGCAGCGATTCGGAGCATACGTTTCTCATCATAAGACGCAGTCCAGGGGCATTTGGCCGAGTACAGATACAATTGAGGTTTGTATAAGGATCTGAGGATCACAGTTATCAGCCCGTGTCTGAATGAGGAGCAGGGCATTGAGCAGGTTCTCCGGAAAATGCCGGAGTTCGTGGATCAGGTTATCGTCGTCGACAATGGCTCAACCGACCGCACGTCCGAGGTTGCGCGGAGCTTTGGCGCCCAGGTGATCCGTGAAGATGTAAGAGGATATGGCCGAGCCTACAAGCGCGGCTTCGCCAATGCCGAGGGTGACGTGATCATCACGCTGGACGGCGATCACAGCTATCCTCCGGACGCGATCTCCTACCTGCTGGAAGCCTTCCTGCATCTCGACATCGATTTTCTGAACGCGTCCCGCTTCCCCGTCCGTGACCGCCACGCGATGAGCTTCAAGCACAAAATCGGAAACTTCGTGCTGTCGCTCGCCACTTCCTTGCTCTACTTTCGCTGGGTTCGGGATTCTCAGTCAGGTATGTGGGTTTTCCGCCGCTCGATTTTGAAAGATATGAATCTGGTCTCGGATGGAATGGCTTTCTCAGAGGAGATCAAAATCGAGGCGCTGAAACATCCGAAGATCCGGTTTGCAGAGATTTCCATTCTATATTCATCGCGCATGGGCGAAATCAAGCTGAACCCCTGGCGCGACGGCTTCTACAACCTCTTGTTCCTGCTGAAGAAGCGATTCTCTTAGGATGAACGTCGGCGCCACGACAGCCGTCATTCCGAATTGGAACGGGAGGGCTCTGCTCGAAAAGCTCCTGTCGGATCTGCCGAAGCAATCCGAACCATTCGAGCACGTCATCGTGGTCGACAATGGATCGACCGACGGTTCGGTTCAAACAGCGGAGCAACTGGGGGCGCAGGTGATCCGCTTCCCGGTGAATCGCGGGTTTGCACCCGCCGTCAACGCCGGTGCTGCGGCTTCCTCCACTCCCTTCATCGCCATATTAAATAATGATGTGCGGCTGCACAGGGATTGGCTTGCCACACTGAAACCGGAGCTTGTGGGCGAGCGCGTCGGGGGAGCGTGCGGGAAAATCCTACAAGAGCGGCGGCCCCGGCGGATCGACGGTACATTCGATGCAGTCTCTCGAGCAGCGTGCGCGTGGCGCTGCGGTTCGGATCGGGAGGATGGACCGGTTTGGAACGTGCGGAGACAGGTCGCACTGGTCCCTTTGACCGCGGCTTTGTTTCACCGGACGGTATGGAACCAGATCGGCGGGTTGGACGAGCGGTTCGAATCCTACCTTGAAGATGTGGACTTCGGAATCCGCGCTGCGTCGAAAGGCTACAGCTCGGTATACCAGCCGGGCGCGTTAGCTTGGCACCAAGGCAGCGCTACCCGCGGCGCCTGGCACGCCGCGACAGTCAGGCAGATCGCACGCAATCAGGTGTGGCTGGTAGCGAAGCACTACTCAGGAAAAGCGCTGCTTCGGTATGGATGGCCAATTGCCATAGGCCAGGCGGCGTGGGGCCTGGTGGCCGCGCGCCATGGTGCAGGTTGGGCATTTCTCCGTGGCAAAATCGAAGGGATATTGGGAGCATCGCTGCTGCGGCGCACGGCTGAGTTTGCAGCCGACGAATTCTTCGCGCGGAGCGAACGCGAGATCTTCCAGCTGCAGCAGCAGACTGGTCTGGATCCCTACTGGCGGCTTTACTTTGCGGTCACGTAAATCATGATCGGGGTTGTCATTGTCACGTATGAATCGGCGGACGTAATCGGGCGGTGTCTCGACGCATGCTCTCAATATCCCGACCTGCGTGTCATCGTTGTCGATAATGCATCTCAGGATGAGACAGTCGCAGAAGTCAGAAATCACAAGGACGTGAGTCTCGTCGTGAACAGCCAAAATCGCGGGTTTGCAGGGGCAGTAAATCAGGGAGTCACCCTCTGTGACACAGACTTTGTGCTGCTTCTGAATCCTGACACAGAACTCCTCACGCATCCTGCACGATTAGCGGCGGAGTGTGGTGGGGCCGCGGGTGGATGTTTAATAGATGACACGAATACGCCCCAAAACGGTTTCATTGTACGTGCTTTTCCGTCTGCCTGGACACTTGCGTTTGAGTCGCTCGGGCTCAACCGGCTCTTTCCGTGGAACCCGGTGAACCGGCGGTATCGTGTCACACTGAATCATCAAAATGTGACAGAGGTGGATCAGCCTGCCGGCGCTTTCCTGATGATTCGAAAGGAAGCTTGGGCGCGAGTGGGCGGTTTTGATGAAGCCTTTGCTCCCGTATGGTTTGAGGACGTTGATTTCTGTTTACGCTTAAAGCGGGCTGGATTTTCGATCCGGTATGTACCTGACGTTCAGGCGCGTCACGTGGGGGGGCACGCTGCTCGTAAGGTTGGCTGGGAATCGCGCCAGACGTATTGGTATGGTAGCCTTCTAAAGTACGCGGCGAAGCATTTCTCGCCCGCGGACAGGTTTCTGGTAGCGGGGTCTGTCTGGACCGGAGCGTTGCTTCGGTTGGGAGGGGAATTGCTCATGCGAGGGAACCTGAAAGCTGTTCCAGTTTATAGTAGAGTTATGGGGTTTGCAGCCCTGACTGCATTTTCAGGGCGAGGCGGGGCGTCGGGTGCGCTCCCCGGGTTTACGGTTAAGCCCTCCAACTGAGAAGCAAATAAAGTAGTGGTTGTATCGCTAGTCACTGACTAGACTTTTTAAACTTAGACCAGATTCATGGCCTACAACGACTTCGTATCCGTCACGATCGTAACCTTCAATAGCGGCCGGTTCATTAAGAGATGTCTTGAGTCGGTACTCGCCCAAAAGTACGACAAAAAAGAAATCATCATCATTGATAACGCCTCGACTGACGGAACAGTCGACATATTGGAACAGTTCGAAGACCGGTGCCAGGTGGTTTACAACAGCGAGAACATCGGCTTCGCTGCGGCTCAAAATCAGGCCATCGAGCTAAGCAATGCGGAATGGGTTCTGACGCTGAATCCCGATGTGCTGCTGCTGCCGAACTTCATCCAGGCTCTGGTCGATGCCGGCCAGGTCGATCCGAAGATTGGCACCGTCTGCGGTAAGCTCCTGACCATCAAGTCCACGTTCGATCATCTGGAAACTCCTCTGGTGGATTCGACAGGGATCTACTTTACGCCCATGCTGCGGCACCTCGATCGAGGCAGCCAGGAAGTGGATAACGGGCATTACCTCAACTACGAATACGTCTTTGGCGCGACCGCAGCAGCGGCACTGTACCGTCGATCGATGATCGACGATGTAGCTGTTTTCGGCGAGTTCTTCGATCCCGATTTCTTCGTGTATCGCGAAGACGCGGACGTCGCCTGGCGGGCGCAGTTGTTCGGCTGGCGCTGTATCTACACGCCGAATGCCCGCGGCTATCATGTCCGCAATGTTCTGCCGGGCAACCGGCGGGCGCTTCCGCCCGAGATTAATATGCACTCGGTAAAGAATCGCTTCCTGATGCGGATGAAGAACATGACAAGCGATCTGTACCGGAAGAACTGGCTCTCGATTACAGCTCGCGATCTCGTTGTCGTCGGGTGTTGCCTGCTTCGCGAGCAAAGTTCGCTGAAAGCGTTCTTTTACGTCGCAAAGCATTGGCGGAAAGTTCTCGAGAAGAGACGCGTGATCATGAACCGGCGGCGCGTAACCGACGAATACCTGGCAAGCTGGTTCTCCTACGCTCCGGTCAGCCGCCCGGCGCCGAAGCCGTCCGCGCGTGTCCATTCGCGCCAGAAAGCAGCGCGCGGCTAGAAAGCGCCGCTCATGAGAATCGCCATTCTCGGCACGCGGGGCATTCCCGCCCGTTATGGCGGTTTCGAGACCTTCGCAGAGGAGCTAGCGCAGCGCCTCGTACGCCGCGGGCATCAGGTTTCGATTTACTGCCGGCAGAAGCACTCCTCCAACGAATACCTTGGTTCTCGCCTCATTTACCTTCCCACGATTCGACACAAGTATCTCGACACCATCGCTCATACGTGCATCTCTACGTTTCACTTGCTTGCGCATCCATGTGACGTGGCTTTGTATTGCAATGCCGCCAACGCAATCTTCACCTGGATGCCTCGCCTGTTCGGCATCCCCGTAGCTCTGAACGTGGATGGGCTGGAGCGTAAGCGGAAGAAATGGAACCGGCTGGCACGAACGTGGTATCTGGTCTCCGAGCGATTGGCAACCGTGTTCCCGACCGTTGCGGTTTCTGACGCAGAGAAAATCGCCGAGTATTACCGCAGCCGCTACCGGGCCGATACCGAATTCATTCCGTACGGCGCGCCAACCGGGAAAGTGCAGTCCCAGAACGTCCTCCGGGAACTCGGTTTGACCTCTGGAGAGTATTTCCTGTACGTAACGCGGTTTGAGCCGGAGAATAACCCTCTGCTGGTGCGGCGAGCCTTCGAGCAGTTGGAGACAGACAAGAAGCTCGCATTGATCGGAGACGCTCCCTACGCACAGGAATATATCCGTCGTGTCCGGGATACGGCGGATCCCCGCGTACTGCTGCCGGGGGCGATATTCGGAACCGGTTACCATGAGCTGCAGAGCCACTGCTTCGCGTACGTGCATGCCACGGAGGTCGGCGGCACGCATCCCGCATTGATTGAGGCGATGGGAAGAGGCTGTCTCACGTTGTATCTCGACACTCCAGAGAACGCCGAGGTCGCGGGAGGCGCTGCGATTCCGTTTACACCGCAAACGCTGACAGAATTAATGCGTCAGGTACTACTCATGCCCGAGGACGAAAGAAACGAGTGGCGTTCGAAGGCTCTGGCGCGCGTACGCGAACGTTATAGCTGGGATCTGGTGACCGATCAATACGAAACGCTCTTCACAAAGCTCCGCAGAGGAAAATAGAAGTATGGCATCGTGCCCCTACCGTTCCTGGGTTGAAATTTCGCGCGGACAGGTTGCAGAGAATTACCGCTCGATTCGATCAGCCACTGGACCTGATGTCGAGATAGCTCCAGTCGTAAAGGCAGACGCATACCGTCATGGAGCCGTCGAGGTATCTCGAACGTTGATGAGCGAGGGAGTAAAGTGGCTCTGCGTCAGCAACTGCGAGGAAGGTGCGACACTGCGGGACGCCGGTATCGAGGCGCGCATCCTGGTGATGGCTGACTTCCTTCCGGTCAGCCGCGTGGCAATGCTCGACTACAGGTTGACGCCGGTGATCCACTGCCTGGAGGACCTCAAGGAATTGAACAGGCTCGCCAGCGTCCGTGGCGAATCGATCAAGTTTCATTTGAAAGTGGATAGCGGAATGGGACGGCTGGGCACGCGCGCGACGGCACAGGAGATCGTGGAGGCGCTGCATAGCTGCTGGAACATCGAGTTGGAAGGCTTGATGACTCACTTCGCGTCCGTGACCGATTTCAACTCGCAGCAGACCGAGAGCCAGATCAAGTACTTCAACTCTCTCATCGAACTGCTCTATCTGGCGGGCATCAAGCCTGACATTTTGCACATGTCCAGCACAGGAGCGGTGGCGTATGCGCGTCGCAGTGCGTGGAAGAGCATGGTGCGGCCAGGGCATGCGATTTACGGATATACTTCTCCTGCTCGTGGCAAAGGCCCGCAAAATATCCTGGCGGTGAAGCCCGCTCTTACGTGGAAGGCTTCCGTACTTTGTGTAAAGGATGTTCCGGCCGGCGCCCTCGTCGGCTATGGCGGGATGTTCCGCGCACCGGCGGATATGAGAATCGCGATTCTCGCCGTCGGCTACGCGGATGGGCTTCCGCACCGGCTCTCCAATCGCGGACACGTAATCGCGTGCGGCATGCAGGTGCCGATTCTCGGCGCCGTTTCTATGGACGTCACGACGATCGACGCCTCCCATTGCCCTTCTTTAAAAGTGGGCGACGCCGTAACACTACTCGGCTCCGAAGGAGACGTAAATCTCGATGCGCAGGAGATCGCGCGGCTCGCCGGAACAATTTCGTATAGCGTCCTGTGCGCGATCAGCTCACGAGTGAAGCGCGTCTATATCTAAGAACACTTCGCCTCACAACGGGACCGGCGCACCGGCCCGATCCCGCGAGCAGAAGTTAGAGCCGATTACACGTCCAGGTTGCGGACGTCGAGCGCGTTATCCTCGATGAACTTGCGGCGGCTCTCCACGTTCTCACCCATGAGAGTCGAGAAAATCTCCTCGCACTCCACCATGTCTTCCAGGCGGACCTGCAACAACGACCGTTTCTCCGGGTTCATCGTGGTGTCCCAAAGTTGTTCGGCGTTCATCTCGCCCAAACCTTTGTAGCGCTGCACCGAAACGTCGCGGGTACCTTCGCTCTTGACGTGATTGAGCAGATCCCGCCAGTTCGTAATGGTCTCGCGGTTGCCATCCTTAATCGCGATGAAGGGCGGCCGATTGTGACGTGCGATTTGCTTTGCCACCACACGCAGCTTGCGGAACTCCGGTTGCTGCGCCAGTTCGGTGCCGATGATTCGCTCGGCGTTCGTGTGATCGCGATAAGCGACCGACCAGGCCGAGTGCTCCTCGTCGAACTTGAGTTCGACCGGGATCTTCAACGCCTTGATGGCTTCGAACACCGGCTGAACATTGCTCTTCTCGCTGAAGTCCGCCTTTGCATCGATCTGTAGATCGGTGTTGGACAGCACTTCCACCACGCGCGCTTCGCGCAAGCGGCGTTCCGCCTGCCGGAACACCTGTTGGAACTCGTCCAGGCTCATGAGGAACGACTTCAGTTCACCCTTCTCGAGGCGAACTACGTTCGGGGCCTCGCCGTATTCCACCGCGATATTCTCGGTGGCGCGGCGGAGCACTTCGCTGGTGAATTCCTTGTCGTCCTTGATGTACTTCTCGCTCTTGCCTTTCTTGATCCGGTACAGAGGCGGCTGGGCGACGAACACGTGCCCGCGCGTGATCAGCTCCTGCATGTGGCGGAAGAAGAACGTGAGCAGAAGCGTACGGATATGCGAACCGTCCACATCGGCGTCCGTCATGATGATCACTTTGTGGTAACGGAGCTTCGCGATGTTGAAATCGTCCTTGCCGATGCCCGTGCCGATTGCCGTGATCATCGCACGGATTTCGTCATGGCCTAGCATCTTGTCATAGCGTGCCTTCTCTACGTTGAGGATCTTTCCCTTCAAGGGAAGGATCGCCTGGAACCGGCGGTCGCGGCCACTCTTCGCGGTCCCTCCTGCCGATTCACCCTCAACCAGGTAGACTTCGCAGCGCTCCGGATCTTTTTCCTGGCAGTCCGCCAGCTTACCGGGCAGACCGCCTGAATCCAGAGCACCCTTCCGCCGCGTCAGGTCGCGAGCCTTGCGAGCCGCTTCACGCGCCCGGGCAGCTTCAATCGCCTTGCCGACAATCTTCTTCATCACCGACGGATTCTTATCGAAAAACTCGCCGAGTTTTTCATTGATCAACTGCACAACGAACCCGCCGATATCGCTGTTGAGCTTGCCCTTGGTCTGGCCTTCGAACTGCGGCTGCGGCAGTTTCACACTCACCACGGCAGTCAAACCTTCACGTACGTCGTCGCCGGAAAGATTTTCCTTCACATCTTTGAACAATCCGGCAGACTGGCCAGCGGCATTGATTGTACGAGTCAACGCGCTGCGGAAGCCGCTGAGGTGCGTGCCTCCGTCCACCGTGTTGATGTTGTTAGCGAAGCTGAATACCGTCTCCGCGTAGCTGTCGTTGTACTGCAGTGCAACTTCCATCGCCAGCTTGCCGCCATTGGGCAACGGGCGCTCACCTTCAAAGGCGATCGGTTTGTCGTGCAGGACATTTTTACTGCGATTGAGGTGCTTGATGAACTCCGAGATGCCACCGTTATAAACGAACTCATGCGACTTGACCGGATTCTCACGCTCGTCGGCGAGCACGATGCGCAGACCCTTGTTCAGGAATGCGAGTTCGCGAAGTCGCTGCGCCAGGGTGTCGAAGTTGAACACGTGCGCATCCATGATCGTGGTGTCCGGCCGGAAAGTGATCTTCGTGCCGGTCTTGTTTCCTGCCTTTCCGGTCTTGGTGAGGGGACCCTTCGGGATCCCGCGGGAATATTCCTGTTCCCACGTTGCCTTGTCGCGCCAGATCTCCACGGCGAAGTATTCGGAGAGGGCGTTAACGCAACTCACGCCAACACCGTGCAGACCGCCGGATACTTTGTAGGTGTTGGAATCGAACTTACCACCGGCGTGCAGTTTCGTCAGCACAACCTGGGCAGCCGAGACGCCCTCTTCGGGGTGTATGTCCACCGGGATGCCGCGGCCATCATCAACAATCGTGATCGAGTTGTCGATGTGAATCGTAACTTCGATATTCTCTGCGTAACCCGCCAGCGCTTCGTCCACCGAATTGTCGACGACTTCATATACCAGGTGATGAAGGCCGGCTTCTCCCGTGGAACCAATGTACATGGCAGGCCGGAGGCGCACCGCCTCCAAACCTTCCAGCACCTTGATACTGCTGGAATCATAAACTTCAAGGGTCACATCTTTGCTTGCCATAAAACTCTTTCTTCTAACCGTGCGATGCGCGTCAAATGCGCATCGGCATAATCACGTAGCGGTAGTTGTACTTCGAATCCGGCCCCGAGGCAGGCCGCATCTCACCCGCGCTGTTGGGATCACGGAACAGGAACTGCACCGAAGATTCCGGAACCGCGCGCAGGAAATCGAGTAGATACTGCGCGTTGAAACCGATCTCTGTATCTGGTCCGCTGTACTCGGCCGACAGGCTCTCTTCGCTCTCGCCCGTTTCGGAAAGCGACGAGTAGACCTTCACCTCGTCCTTGGTGAACTGCAGCCGAATCGCCCTCGAGCGCTCGTCAGAGAACTGCGAGACGCGTTCGATGGCGGCGCGCAATTCGTCGCGTCCGAGGGTGACACTATTTGGATGCTCCTTGGGGAGCACACGATCGAAATCAGGGAAGTTTCCGGTCAGTTTCCGGCTGATCAGCAGGCGTTCGCCCAGTTCGAAAAACAGGTGGTTGTCATCGCCGGAAAACCTCAAGGCCGCATTGGGCTCGGCTTCCTGGGCCAGCTTGAGAATCTCGCTCATCGCCTTGCGAGGGAGCAGAGCACGATAGCTGGATCCGACGTTCTCCAATTCGGTCGAATTGGCCACCATCGAGAGCCTGTGGCCGTCCGTGGCCACCATAGTCAGACCCGAGCTTTGTACGATCAGCAACGCGCCATTGAGCGTGAAGCGGGACTCCTCGGCTGAGATGGCGAATATGGTTTTGCTGATCATCGAGCACAGCACGCCCACCGGAATCTCCGCCAGCACCTCCGGCATCCGGGGCAGTTCCGGGAAGCTCTCGCGAGACATGCCCGCGATGCGGCTCCGGGAACGACCACAGGTCAGATTGGCCCACTGGTTATCGCCGAGCTTGATGCTGATATCGGCTTCGGGCAGCAGCCTCACGTAGTCGAGCAGCTTCCGGGCAGGGATGGTTCCCGCACCTTGCTTGTTCACCTTGGCAGGAAATGCGCAACGAATTCCCAGTTCCAGGTCCGTCGCCGTCATGAGGATCCGATTTCCGTCCGTCTCCAGAAGCACGTTCGAGAGGATCGGGATGGTCGTTTTCTTTTCGACCACGCCCTGTGAAAGGCTGAGTTCCTTGACCAGCTCAGATTTGCTTACGGTGAAATCCATGAGTGTCTCGTTTCCGGCTGTCTGACCTTGCCCGGTGCGTTCTCTATGATTTTGGTTCTTACACTTATCAAGCCCTTAGAAGAACCGGAATCATAGGGCCTGTGGAAATGTGAGTATCTCTCTAAATTATACAAATAACAGTAGCTTCTTGTCTCGTCTCACTGCGGAAATCCGGGTGTGGGAAGGAGGACAACCGGAAGGCGAACTGCAGTGTCCACAGCTTTCCTATACCCGCCGAATGGGCTGCCTGTGGAAAAATCAGTAAGTCTATTGGAGGCTATCACTTAGGCTGTGTAGCATTCTGTTCAAATCCGCGTCCTTCTGGCGTAGCGCTTCGATCTTTTGAACAGAGTGCAGGACGGTAGTGTGATGCTTGCCTCCGAAGGCACGGCCGATCTCGGGCAAAGACGAGTGCGTCAACTCCTTCGCCAGGTACATCGCGATCTGTCGAGGGTAGGTGATATTTGCCGCATTCGTCTTCTGTTTGATCTGGGAAGGCTGCAGAGAGAACTTCTCGGCAACGGCTCGAATGACGTTTTCGATACTGATTCGCTTGTCGGAGCCGGTAGTCAGGTGCTTGAGCACCTGTTGGGCCATAGGGAGTGAAATATCGGCTCCGGTCACGGAGGAGTAAGCGATCAATTTCACTAGCGCTCCTTCCAGTTCTCGAACGTTGGACTTGGTTTTGGTGGCAAGAAAACTGCGAACGTCTTCGGGAAGCCGGACACCCTCGGACTCCGCCTTCATGTCCAGGATCGCCATTTTCGTCTCCAGGTCAGGCGGCTGCACGTCCACCATGAGTCCCCATTCGAAGCGGGACCGCAAACGTTCGACAAGCCCAGGAGTATTGCGGGGCGAAGAATCGCTCGATAGCACGATCTGCTTCTGATGATCGTACAGTTCGTTGAACGTGTGAAAAAACTCTTCCTGCGTGCGCTCTTTGTTGCCCAGAATCTGCACATCGTCCACCAGCAGCACGTCCGCATTCCGGTAGTACTGGTGAAACTGCGCCATTCGCTCCACTTTGATGCAGTTGATCATCTGGTTCATGAAGCGTTCGCTGGTCGTGTAGACGATCCGCATCCCGCCGTAGTTTTGAACGAGAGTGCGGCCGATCGCATGCATCAGGTGCGTTTTACCCATACCCACGCCGCCGTAAATGAAGAGCGGGTTGTAGCTGCGGGAGGGCTTGGTGGCAACGGCCTGCGCGGCCGCGTGTGCAAACTGATTGCACGGCCCGACAACAAAGCTGTCGAACGTAAATTTCGCGTTTAATTGAACGCCGCCCGATTGGAAGTCAGCCACTGGATCGTTAGACGCCGCGGGCGGCATAGGACTCGAGGCTACCTCGTATCGTACCGAGCGGACCGGCAACCCCAGATCCCGGATCGCGGCCTGAACCTGGTCAGCGTATTCGCCTTCCATCCAATCGCGGGTGGCTTCGTTTGGTACGCCAACCGTGATGGCGTCGCCGTTAGCCCCCTGATAGCTGGTTTTGACCAACCAACTCTGGAAGGATTCGGCGCTGATGCGCGAGGCGAGGTTTTGTTTGATCAGTTCCCAGGCGTTCATGCTCTTGTTGTTTGGCCAGGGCAAATATTTCCCACAAGATTTCCACACGTGTGGAAATCTACACTCTACCCGTGCTACCGGATGAATTGTAACCGGGGGAGGAATCGTCCGAACAGGCACGAGCCGGTTGTCTGTCCTAGCTGCGGAAACTTAGTCTAGCACAAAACTTTTGGGAGGAATCTACAACTTTGTTCGAAATATATCTCGCTTAGGATGAGTGACTTATGGCGTGGTGCCAGTGTTTCAAAACAACTTTAGAGGAATCTGGTTTAGGTATGTCGATTGCATGAATTGACAGGAGCGCTGACCTCTTGCGACAATAAAGTTCGACGTTCAGCGGGAGTAACTCAGCTGGTAGAGTGCAACCTTGCCAAGGTTGATGTCGCGGGTTCGAATCCCGTCTCCCGCTCCATTCTCAGGCTGTCCATTCGGCTCGGCTCACCCACATAAGACTCTAACTCCCATTCTGTAGTTGGCAACGTTTCGAAATCGGTGATGCCATTGTTGCGAGTGAACCGCCGCCGGGGCCTGCCCCAATTTTTGATTAAGAGCCAAATTTTCAGGCTGGCCGACGTGTTTGAGCACGCTTCCTGATCGCAGTCGCGATCAGGTCTCTGGCTCCGCAGAGAGACGGGCGAATTTGTCCCAGGCCCGCCGCCGGGGAGCACCGATCCGCATAGAGGCAGCCGGCTAGTTTCCTCTCAACAAGGACAGGGAGCAAAACGAACCCACCTGGGTTGAACTGCTGGACAACCAATGTTCCGTCGTCAAAACGATCCTCTAACGGGAAAGCCGCCACAGGAAAGTCAAAGGCCGAGAGCAACTCGTCGGCTCGGACGCCTGCGCCCAACCTGCCTCGAATCCGGCTTGAGTCGCCTGTCACGAAGCCGAACACTGCGCCGTCGAAACCCGCGCAGCAAAGCGCTTCCAGCAACTCTTGAATCAGCGCCGTCAATTCGAATTCTCCCACCGTCACGGAACGCTTAGCCGCGTGAAGCACCCGGTCAAGAACCTCACCGTTCAGTGTCGGCTCATGGAGGCTGGTATGCGCCAGGGCCTCGCGCGCTTTCGCCACCTGACTCTCCAGGCGCAATTCATCGATTGGGATGTGCAATCCGGAGAACGTCTGCCTGGTCTCTTCCACCGTCGTATCCACGATGTTGCGGAGATCCCGCACCGGTAAGATTGCCGTTTGACCGTTCTCATTCAATACCGACCTAAGGTGCACCTGATCGAATCGAGCGCCGTCGCGATAGAGAGACCGGGTAAGGCCATGTCCGTAGTTTGCGATCGAAACGAGAGAACGGTCGGCAGGCCCCGCTGCCTGTTCTGGTCCGCCCAGACACATCCGTACCTTGCGCGGCATGTTCCAGGCCTCGGCCACTACGCGTCCGAGATCGTCCCAGCCGAAGTCCAGCACACGCATCGCTGCCGCACGATCGCTGATCTGCTCTTCATGCATGGTGAGGAGAATGCGCGAATACTCCGCGGGCTGGTAACAGGCAATGAGCACTTCACCGAGATTGCGGAACAGTCCGCAGATATAGGCTTCGTCCGGGCGCGCATAACCGATGGAAGCAGCAACCTGTTTTCCGTGCGCGGCCGTGAGGGCAGAGAGCAAAACCAACTCCCTCACTGCAGGCGACCGGGAAACGAAGTGTTCTATATAGCGAACCGCACCTACCAGATTCCTTACCGCCTCCCAGCCGAGAAGCGTAATCGCATGCCGGACACTGAGAATCGATCGGCCGGAGTGGTTGTACATCGCGGAATTTGCGATCCGAAGGATGTGAGAAGTGAGGCCGAGGTCCCTTAGGACGAGACGTGATAGCTGCGACGAACAACTATCCGGATCGAGCGTGTGGGTCAATACCTCACAGGCGTGAGCATGGAATGGAGGAACCCCATCTTCGCGGAGGATCGCTTTTGCGCAGATCTCCACCTTCTCTTTCCGGGTCAGCCGGGCGACGGCGTCAGATTGGAATGCGACAGCGATAACCGGGGTGCCTAGAGCTACTCTTCGACCAGGCAGAGCAGAAGTATGAGGCTGCCGGAATGCTAACCTGATCAACAGTGACCCTGGAAGAGCAACTGAAGAAGATGCGGCAGGACTGGGACTCGCGGGCCCGCGAGAATGCTCGGTACTACGTCGCGACGGGCAAGGAGCAGTGGACGGACGATGAGTTCTTCGAGTCCGGACGCCGCGCTGTCAGCGAGCAGATTCTCAACGACATGGAGAACATCTGCCAGGGGAAGCCGCCAAGTGAAATGGTGGTGCTCGAGATCGGCTGCGGAGCGGGAAGAATTACCCGCGCCTTATCCGAAGTCTTCGGCGAAGTACATGCCGTGGACGTCAGCGGTGAGATGGTGGAACTGGCGAAACGAGCGCTGGCCGGCCGGCCGAACGCGTTTGTTTACCAGAACAACGGAAAAGATCTCGGTGTAATTCCCCCGCGGGTTTATGACTTTGCTTTCTCGATGATTGTTTTCCAGCATATCCCGAGCCGGGAAGTAATCTATAGCTACGTAAGCGAAGTGCACAGGCTCTTACGCCCCGGCGGCCTGTTTAAATTCCAGGTACAGGGTTCATCTGACATCAGTTCCACCCCGGATGACACCTGGCTGGGCGTGCCTTTTTCAGACGAAGATGCTGTGAAGATGGCTGAGGCGTGCGGCTTTGAGCCCCGCTACAGGCACGGCGCCGGAGATCAATATTTCTGGCTCTGGTTCTTCAAAAAATAGAGCAAATCAGGAATTCTCTCCGGAGTTGTTTCGTCGGCTTGCCCAATATTTCCGCATACGCTCGGAAACGATGTGCCGTTCCTCCTCTGACATGAACTTGCGGCCCCTGCGCCCTTTGGACGGAGCGGCTGCGCCTTCAATCAGTGCTTCTAAAGTAGTAATGGCGGCGTCAAGGGCTTTCTTCTGCGCCGTTAGTTCTTGGATGGCCTTGTACAAATCCATTGCGACCACCCAAGACTAACGATCTCATTTGAGAAATAAAAGATACTTATCGTACTAGGAATGGCCAGTACAGTACTAACTTATATGAATATCTAGCGATAAGAATATAGAGGGCCATCCCGATTACAAGTGCCGTCGCGCCCATTACGATCGAGAACGGCTTCCACGGGAACTTGCGATTTTCTCTTTTTAATACAAGCACATAGCTGGCGAAGACACCCATGAAGTAGAGCAGAACCATGGGAACGGCGAACAGCATGAGATTGAAAACATCCGGAGTGGGCGTGATCACGGCGGCGATGATTGTAATAATCAAAATCGCGTATCGCGAGTGGCGCAGTAAGAATGACGGAGAGGCAATTCTCAACAACGTCAGGAAGAAAATAATCACCGGCAGTTCGAATACCAGCGCGATGCCGAGGATCACGTTCACGAACAGATCAAAGTATTCGGCAATAGAAATGAATGGGGTGACGCCAATGTCGTGGCCGATGCCGAGCAGGAAGGTGAGGCCATAACGGAACGCGATGAAGTAGGCGAACAACCCTCCCGTAATGAACAGCCCGGCCGAGCAGATGATGAAAGGCGCGGCCATGCGGCGCTCCTTCTTATACAGACCAGGAGCGATGAACGCCCAAACCTGGTAAAGGATCCAGGGTGAGGCGATGAAGACCGAGCACAGCAGTGGCAGCTTCATCCAGATGATCTGGAAGCTCTCCATGGGAGACAGGATGACCAGCGTGGGATTCTTCATCCCGATTTCGCGAAGAGCGGCCATGGCCGGCTGCTGGACGACCACCCAGAGGCGGTCGCAAAAAGTCAGGCACAGGACAAAAGAAACGCCAAGTCCGGCAATCATGTAGATCAGCCGGGTCCTGAGTTCCTCGAGGTGGCCGAGAAAACTCATCCGCACCATGCCCTCTTCTTCCTCATCTTCTTCGTCCTTCGGCGGTGCCTTTGGAGGAGGCGGCGGAGGGGGTGGACCCGAACTGGCGGGCACCGGCGCGGGCGGAGAAGTCTCCGTTACCGCGCCGGCGTTCGGATTATAGCCATACGGGTCGTCATAATAGCCGTACGAATCGTCGGTCGTTTGTTGATACGACACGTTACCCGGCTGTGACGAAGGCTTGGGCGTTTTTCCCTCGGGTGAGGGTGCACCCTGCTTCTCTTGATCGGACATCCTGCCTGCTTTAAGTTTTTTATTTGCGGACTACGATTGAACCGGCTTTTCTTCCGCCGGAGGAGCCGGTGCAGGCTCGCCGTGCAGAGAGTGGTCGGTACTAGCTACTTCGGAATGCGAAGGAGCGGCCGTTTCCGTCGATTCAGCGCCCTGAGTTGCGGATGCGCTTACAGTGGAAGGATCGTTCGCGTTGGAGTGGTTGGAGTCGTACGATTCCGAATACGACTCGGTGCCATAGGCTCCGGAATCGTAATAAGAATCGTAATTGTAGATCTCATTCGTGTACTTCTGAGTCTCTTCCTTGATCTCCCGCGTCTCGTGCTCAATGCTGGTCATTTCGCGGTCGAACGTGGCTTTTAATTCGTTCGAGGCGCGACGGAATTCCGCCATCGCCTTTCCGAACGTCCGGCCCAGCTCAGGGAGCTTCTTCGGGCCGAACAACAGTAGGGCGAGGACGAAGATGAAAATTGTCTCTGGTACGCCCAGGGGACCCATCTTGCCTCCTAAAGAGTGACTACTTCCTCAGTGTAGCGCAGGTGTCACCAAATGGAAGTGGTTGGCGGAGCGCCAGGGATTGTGATGTACTCTCGGATGTGAATCGCATCGCAATCTTCATGCTGGGCGCGCTGCCGCTTCTGGCCCAGGTCAAGCTGACTCAAAAGGCAGACAGCATCGATGTCAATATCAACGGGAAGCCGTTCACGACGATGTATTACGGAAAGGACACGCCGAAACCGTATCTGCACCCGCTGCGCGCGGCTGACGGAACGATCGTCACGCGCCGATTCCCGATGGAGGTGGTGGAGGGAGAGAGCCACGATCACCCTCACCATCGCGGTCTCTGGTTTACTCATGGGGATGTAAACGGAATCAATTTCTGGGCGAGTGAGGCGCAATTCAAGGACTACAAGCGAGGGTTCGTGGTTCTCGATAAGATTAACCGCGTAAACAGCGGGCCCAAAACGGGCCTGATCGATGCCACGTTCAACTGGGTCGACCCGGCGGGAAAAACAATCCTGAAAGAACAGCGGATCACACGATTCTATTCGGATCCCGTGAATCGCATCACCGACTTCGATGTGACCTTCACTGCAGTGGAACCGGTGAAGTGGGGAGACACGAAGGAAGGGGCGTTTGCAATCCGCCTGGCGGATCAGATGTCTGAGAAACAGACCGGAACAATGACGAACGCGGAAGGCGCGCAGAAGATGAAGAATGTTTGGGGCAAGCCTTCGGCGTGGGTTGATTATGCGGGTACAGTGGACGGCAGGAACGTCGCGGTCGCGATCTTCGACTCGCCGGACAATCCGCGGCACCCGACCACTTGGCACGCGCGCGACTATGGCTTGTTTGCGGCGAACATCTTCGGTCTGCACGACTTCAACACAAACACGATTGAAGCCGGTGCATTGAGCATGAAGCCTGGAGATACTCTGCGCTTCCGCTATCGCGTGGTGATTCATCCGGGACCGACGGATGTAAAGCAGGTCGAACAGATGTATCGCAACTGGGCCGGTACCGGATCGAAATAGCAGCTATTTGATTGCGATGTCCACCTGGTCGTGGAATGCGTCGGGTGTTTCGACCGCAAGGGCAACGGAATTCCCAACGGGCGCATCGGCCGGGATGCTAACGTTCAGTTGGTAGAGACCAGCCAGAAGCGGAGCAGGTCCCTTGAAGGTCACGTTCGCCGCCAGTCCTCCTATATACACGTTCACGGGAGTATCTACTGTGCTCAACGGGCTTACGGGAGCTGCATCGCCGTCCTTCACGGGCGGAGTAGAGGTCCCTAAACCAGTCAGGAAGATCAGAACGGTTTCGCCACGTTGGGCCGGCTTCGCCGCGCCGACCAGGCTGTAGTCCGCATGGAGAATCGCGCCTGGTCCAATGCCGGCGGGAGGCACCGTGAAGATGCCCGGGCTCGTCCTGGACACGGGCACACTCACGCTGTTCGAGCGAGTGCCGTTGTTCGTAACTGAGATTGTGGCAGTGCCGGGCTGCGTTGCAAAGGGCACAAGCGCGCTAAGCTGTGCCGGGCTGACAGCGTAGACCGGCGCATTCGTTCCATTGACGGAGACCTGAACGCCGCCGAGGGAAGTGGGGAACGGCAAGTTCGCCGCCACGTCCGTGCTATTGGCGAGGCCTGACCCGAAAATAGTGATCAACTCTCCTGGTGAGATTGGATTACCGACAGGAGCGAAACTGGCTCCGTTCACAATGCCGGCAGGATTGATGTAGACGCCGGAACCGCTGAAGGACGGCGCGCGAATCCCGAAGCCTAGTTCGTATACGCCTGTCGCCGTGGCCTCCGCTCCAGAGAGAAGAAATGCATTTCCGCCGGCGCCGACCGCGAGGGAGTTGATATCGGGGCCGCCCCCGCTACTGTCTGCCCCGATGGTGTACCCGTTCACAGCAGTAAGGTCTACTGTGGAACCGGGAATTCTGGTGCGGCGGCTCGTGACCATCTTGCCGCTCCCGCCGGAATTCGCGGAACCCACGTAAGCGTTGAAGGTCTGCTCATAGCGCAATCCCCCGATGTAATAGAGACCGGAAAGTGACGCCGCATTTGCGCCGGAAGGCAGCGCTTTCACGCCGACGATCATGTCCTGTCCGCCGAAGTTGGGCGAACCCGCGAAGAAGAAGTTCCCGTCCGGGGACACATACAGATTTTTACTGCCGCTGATGAGAGGCGCGGTATTCCCGCTAGTCGCGGCGGGGAAGTTTAGTGTGCCGCTGCCGTCCGCCGTGACCGAATAAGTCAGTGCGGAGGTCTGCGAAAGGGCTTGGCCAGCCGCGTTCACTGCCTGACCGGCTATAGTTACTGTGCCGAAGCTGCCCTGGCCGGTGGAGGTCGCCTTGAAAAAGGAATTCCGAATCCCAGAATTCAGTCCATTCTGGAAATCGAGGCTGCTGATCCAATATGTTCCCGAAAGGCCGGGCGCGGCTTGCGCGGTGTTCAAGGGAACGGCTATCAATAGGTCATAGGTGCCCGAGTTTCCTTCTGTAGTGGATGCCACCAAAGCACCGATTCCGAGACGCCCATTCATCATCGTGCCGGTCTGCTGAGGATTCGTCAACGAAACGGACCCGGCGGACTGGACCGAATAGGTCCCGCTTCCATTCAACGCACTGGGCGCGTAGCTCCCGATTACTTGCGAACCGTTGAATGTATACGCACCATTTCCATCAAATGAAAACGTGCCTGTAAACGTGCGCGCAGACGAAATAGTACTGGAACTGTCTACACCCAATTGTAGGTGCCGAACCCAGTACCGGCCGGAAAGCGACCGCTGATCAAGAGTTTGCGAGTAGCCCGCAACGGCGAAGAGGATGGCCCAAACTACACCCCGATGGATCATTCGGATATTGTAAACACGCTTTGATGCTGCAGCGCAGCGTGTATTGAGCCGATTTAATTGAAAGGTGCAAAACTCACGCGAAGTACGAGGGTTCTAACCACCAGTTGAACAGGAGCGAAAACGATGAAAGCCTGGCAGATGCGGACAAGCAGATTAGCGCTATTGGGTGGCGCCCTGCTCTTCACGGGCGTGCTGGTTCGCACAGCACGCAGTGATGTTGATCCGACTACTCCGCCAACGTACTCGGTGGAACATCCGGAATGTACTTTTTTTGGGCCAAAGCATGACAGCTTTGTGAACTCCGGGCTGACGGGCCAGAACGACTCGGTGGCCCTTGGGAGAATGACAGACATGGTGGTGAGCCGCCTTGGCTACTACCCTGGCGGCGACGCTCTCGAAGGTATCCCTGGCGGCAGCCGTACGAACACATCGCAACACAGCAGTGCGCGGGGAACTATCGACCGGTACATCTTTCAGGCGATTCAGGACGCAGGCGTCACGCCGGCGCCAAGGACGACGGACTGGGAATTTATTCGCCGCGTGACCCTCGATCTGACAGGCCGCATCCCGGCGCCGGATCGCGTACTGAGTTTCGTCAACGATCCGGCAGCGGATAAGCGCGCGAAACTCGTCGACGAGCTGTTGGCGAAGCCGGAATGGGTCGACAAATGGGCCATGTACTTCGGCGATCTGTACAACAACACGACTACGAATACTACAACGGGCGTGCAGCGATATGCGGACGGCCGCAATGCGTTCTACACGTGGCTGAAGGGTTCGCTTACAGCCAACAAGCCGTATGACAAGCTGGCGTACGAACTCATCTCCTCTACCGGCACGAACAGTTACGATCCTGCGCAGGGGCACATGAATTGGATCGTGAACGGATTAGTGACGAACGGGCCGAGCCAGGATGCGTACGATCAGGAGGCCGCGAACACCGCGGAGACGTTCCTCGGAATGTCGCACATGAACTGCACGCTCTGCCACAACGGGCGGGGTCATCTCGACGCACTCAGCCTGTGGGGAAAACAGGAGCTGAGGACCACCAGTTGGGGCCTTGCCGCGTACTTCGCAAAGACGCGCATGAGCCGAACGCCAGTCGACGGAGCCGTGAACGGACAGCCCTACTATTGGACAGTCACCGACAACACCGGCGTAGACTACACCTTGGGCACCCTGACCGGCAATCGTCCGGCCCGCTGCCTGAACAATCTGCCCCCGTCTACCGTCAACGGCGTGCTCGCCTGCGGATGCGCCGACGGCTCGACGCCAACCATCCGCAACGGCCAGGCGGTGTGCGCGAAGGGCTTCGGCAACATCACCCCGGTCTACCCTTTCAACGGACACAGCCCGAATCCGGGAGAAAACTACCGCGCCGCCGCCGCCCGCGAGATCACCAACGATTTCCAGTTTGCCCGTGCGGCCGTGAACTACATGTGGAAGGAGTTCTTTGGCCTCGGTATCGTCGACCCGCCGAACCAGTTCGATCCGGCGAGACTCGATCCGGACAATCCGCCGCCCGACCCCTGGACGCTACAGCCTTCCAATCCGCGGCTTCTAAACGCCCTGGCGCAGGATTTCATCAACAGCGGATACGACCTGAAGGCCCTGATGAAGCAGATCTGCAACTCCGATGCTTACCAGCTTTCTTCGCGGTATTCGGGCGCGACGCTTCCGCCGGATAATCTGTTTGCGCGCAAGCTGGTACGCCGGCTCTGGGCAGAAGAGATTCACGACGCGGTCGTGCAGGCGAGCAATATTCTGCCGAGTTACACCGTCAACGGCAACACAGATAAGTTCCTCAGCACGTCCTGGGCGATGCAGCTTCCGGATACGAACCGGCTACCTGGAGGCTCCGCCGCGAACTTTCTGGACGCGTTTTTACGTGGCAACCGCGACGATGAGCAGCGGCGTCCCGATGGATCGCTCAGTCAGGCACTCGACCTGATGAACGATCCATTCGTGATGACGCGGATCCGGGCGATGGGCGCCGGTGCCAACGCCAGCCTGCTGGCAAAAAGCCTCACGATGGCGGATGAGCAACTGGTGAACAATCTTTGGCTCAATGTGCTTTCGCGCTATCCAACGGATGCCGAAAAACAGGCCGCTCTGACCGCACTGAGCTCCGCGCAAAACACGAGTATCCGCCAACAGAAGGCGGAGAACCTGTTATGGTCGCTCTACAACAAGGTCGATTTCATCTTTAACTACTAAGGGAGAACTGCCGTGAACGGAAACGAGAAACTCGAACGCTACCTGCAGAAATATCCTCACGCCCACCGGACGTTCTCTCAACGGCCTCACTGGAGCCGGCGTGAGTTCTTTGAACT
Source organism: uncultured Solibacteraceae bacterium (assembly GCA_964464925.1). GTDB lineage: Bacteria > Acidobacteriota > Terriglobia > Bryobacterales > Bryobacteraceae > CAYXLI01. The sequence continues at coordinate 71,110 of CAYXLI010000014.1, forward strand.
GGCCGGAGCCGGCGTAGTGGCTTCGTTCCTGCCCAGGCGTGCGTTCGCCGATGGCGTGTCGCAGGCGGCGCCGCAGTTGGTGAATAAGGCGAAGAATGTCATTTTCATCCTGTTGACGGGGGCTCCGGCACACGTCGACACGTTCGACTTGAAAGAGCTCTCAGGCACTACGCCGGCGGACTTCCAGCCGACAACGGTCAACGGAATCCGCTGGCCCATGGGCCTGCTGCCCGGTATTGGCGGCAAGCTGAACGACATCGTGATCGTACGTTCCATGCGCGCCTGGGCTTTAGTGCATAGCCTCGGCCAATCGTGGGTGCAGATCGGCCGCAACCCTGCGGCGGCTCTGGGCGATATCGCTCCGAACATCGGCAGCATCGTCGCGCTCGAAAAAGAAAAGGACCGCCTGCCGAGCCAAGTCTTCCCCACGTTCCTCGCGCTCAATGCGCAGCAGAGCATCGGCTCAGGTTATCTCTCCACCAAGTACGCGCCATTCAAGGTGACGCCGGCAAGCGGCGGACTTTCGAACGTGACGAATCCGGATGGGCAGACGCGCCTGGACGATCGTTGGAGCCTGCTGCATCAACTCGACGATCCACTGCGCAAATCGCCCGCGCCGAACGGAAAACCGATGGAGGATATGGACAGTTTTTACTCGGCAGCGAAGGGCCTCACATACAATCCGGTCGTCAACACTGCCTTCAGTTTCTCCGCCCCCGACAGCATGCGTTACGGGAATTCGGGAATCGGTAACTCCTGCCTGGTGGCCAAGCAGGTCCTGACCGCAAACCAGGGGACCCGATATATCGAAATCATGTATGGCGGCTGGGATATGCACCAGAACATCTACGACAGGAACACGAATCCCAGAGGCAATCTGTACACAATTTCCAAGCCGCTGGACGACGCCGTCGCCGCGCTGCTCACCGATCTGAAATCGACCGGGTTGCTCGATCAGACACTGGTTGTGATGGGCGGCGAATTCGGCCGCACCACCGGCAAGCTGAATCCCGCGAACGGGCGCGATCACTGGCCGCAGCAGTTCGTGATGTTTGCAGGGGCCGGTGTAAAGGGCGGACGGGTGATCGGCGCGACTAACGCAGATGGGTCGGCTACAGCGGATCCGGGTTGGTCACAAGGACGCGACGTGAAGCCGGAGGACGTGGAGGCGACGATCTACTCGGCGCTCGGGATTGATTATACGTACGTGAACTACAACGATCCGTTCCATCGAGGCTTCGAGTACGTCCCGGGAGGCAAGGACGGAGTATACGCGCCCATCACGGAATTATGGGGATAGTCGGTTCGTTCCCTTTTTTGCGGAGGTACTCAGCCAGCCACGGCTCATATTCGTGATCCGCGCCTAGGATGTGATGGTGCAGCCAACTCCGCATGAACTCCATCAGCAGGAGGCTCATGCGGATTCCGCCTACCCTCATATCGTTCTGGAATCGACCGAGCTTGGCCAGGAGTTCCTGATGGTCGCGGAGGTGTGCCTCATAGCCGGGGTATTTCGCCTCACGCATCCAATGCTCTTCCGACTGAAAGTGATTTTGAGTTTGAGAGATCAGGCGATCCAGGATCGACTCAAGGACCGTCTTGCTCTTGCCTGTCGTGATTCCGTCGTGGAGTTCGTTGATCAGATCCATCAACGCGCCATGTTGCCGGTCTAACTCCGGCACATGCACGCTATAGGCTTCCGCCCAGTTGAATAACGCCATGTTGCTGCTCCCGGACTGGCGCCGGGCGGCCACTACTCTTTCATTCTACGGGATCGGTTCAGGCTTCCAGGAATCCGGCCCGGCGCAGTGCGCCTTCCAGTTCTTCCTTTCCGAACGTTGTGCTCACAAATAGCTCCTGCCGGGCGCCGCCGCTCAGCGCGATGGCTTTCCATCCGTTCGTTGTTGGCACTGTGACCCGGGCACGCGGTTCGCCCTTGGCATCGCGCACGGGACGGATGACGCCCGGAATCACGGAACGGATCTCGGCATTGGAATCCAGAAGAATCTGCAGGCGCTCCTTCACTCCATCGATGATGCTATGTTCGACCTTCAGCCTGTCCTTCGCCGTGCGGAGCCGCATGATTCGATTAAATACCCAGATGAGCTACTTCTTATTGTGGCAGCCTATGCAACCTGCCTGCGCGGCAGGCAGCGGAGTTTTCGTCTTTAGCCAATCCATTGCACGCTTCGCATAAGACGTGTTGGGAAGTTCAGTGAGGATGCGCCGGTAGTACGCTTCGGCCTTACGGGTCTCACCGAGGCGGCTGTAGGCATCGGCCAACCCTTGCAGCAGTTCCCCCTGCGGATGGGTACCGAGCGTGTCGAAAAATGCCGCCTGAATCCGTAGCGTAGCTTCGTAATCTTCGGCGCCCCGGCGAATGAGCGGCAGGACTGTATCGGGTGGCATAAAGCGCGTGCCCGTCAGCAGCGCGGCCCCCCGGGGCACGCGAACTCCCTCACTGTCCGGCGAAAGCTGAACGGCCCGATCCATTTCCGCAAGTCCTGTTTGTGACAATCGCCGGCCAGTTTCAGGATCCTTGTTGCGGAAGGCTTGGCCAGCTTGATAATAGAGCCCCGCTCCATGCCACACCAAGGCTTCTGCATGATCAGGCTCCTCAGCCAGAGTGGCTTCAGCTTTAGTCATGCCCCGTTTCAGGGCTTGGTCGTTACCTGCAAATCCGGCAAAGAAATCTTCACGGATCACGAAATCGAAATGGCCTGGAGCCGAAACCAAGCTGACCGCGAAGCCGGATACGACGGAAACTGCCGCAATCGCGCCTAGGGTGGTTCTTTTGTTCATTGCTGGACTCCTCGGATACAGATTAGGCGATTCGCCACCGTTCGAACGATAGAATCTGAGAACGTGCGCAAATGGCTGCCCACCGTGGCGATGATGCTGGTCTCGCTCATCAGCTACATCGATCGCAACACCCTTGCCCTGCTCGCCCCTACGATTCTTCGGGAGACCGGATTATCCGGCGAGCAGTACGGCTTTATTATCTCCGCCTTCTCGATCGCTTACATGGTCGGAAATCCTGTGTGGGGAATGCTGCTGGACCGGTTCGGCCTACGGCTCGGGATGATGTCGGCGGTGGGGTTCTGGTCGTTCGCCTCCGTTGCCCATGCCTTCGCCGGCGGATTCTTCAGCTTCGGAGCGGCGCGGGCGCTGCTCGGATTCGGAGAGGGCGCCACTTTTCCCGCCGGACTGCGGACGGCCGTGCAGACGCTTCCCGCCGATCAGCGCTCCCGAGGCATCGCGATCTCGTACAGCGGCGGATCGCTCGGCGCCATTGTCACACCGCTCATCGTGACGCCGATTGCAGCGTGGTTCGGCTGGCGGGGCGCGTTCTGGTTTACCGGGCTGATCGGTTTACTTTGGCTCGCGATTTGGGCCGTGCTGGCGCGCAGCATCCCTCCAGCGCTTCGCGTTGTCGGCCGGAAGCATTCGATCGGCCTGACGGACCGGCGGGTGTGGGCATTCATGGGGGCATACGCGTTTGGCGGGCTGCCGCTGGCATTCGTGATCTACGGCGCTGCTATCTATCTCAGCCGGGCACTGCATCTCTCCCAGCTCACAATCGGGAAGCTGCTATGGATTCCGCCACTCGGTTGGGAGGTGGGTTATTTCCTTTGGGGATGGCTCGCGGATCGTTTCGCTACACGCTATGGGGTGCTCCTTGGGACAGCCGGTCTACTTAGCCTTCCGCTTGCTTTCACGAGCGCCACCTCCTCGGTTCCGCTTGTGATGGCCGAGTTATTCTTTGCGATGTTTATGGCCGCCGGATTCGTGATCGTTTCTATTGCGTATGCTTCCCGCGTTCTTCCCAGCGAACGGTCAGGCCTGGTGGCGGGACTGGGAGCGGGATCCTGGTCCGCTCTGGTAGCTTTGGTGATGCCCTGGTTCGGGCGTATGTTCGATCAGCAGCGCTTCGCCGAAGCGTTCACCGTAGCGGCTCTGTTTCCCATCGTCGGGTTTCTGTTGTGGTTCAGTTTGGGCAGAACGCCGTCAGTTCCAGGAAGCGGAAGACGTGCTGAGCAGGACGGCCGAAGTGTCCGTGCGAATGGCGATTGAGGTCGAGACCAGATCATCGTACAAGCCGGCCTGTGGGAAGCTCACGCGGCATTCGACCGTGCCGGTGAAGTCCTTCAAGTCGGGATAACGCTGCGCCAGATCGATGAAAAACTGCCCGGGCGCCTGATCGTTCGCAAATTGAATCTCATCGGTCTTTACAACGGCTCCGGACGGATCGATGAAGCTCAGGTCCACCATGGCGTTGAACGTTTCGGAAAGCAAGAGCAATTGCATCTGCAGACCATCGACCGGATAAAGGTAGCGGCGCTCCAGGCCCGGGGTCAACGGAATGGTCCAATCGATTCCCAGATCACGATTGCGAACGCGGGCTATGCCGCCAATCCGTTTGCCGGGGGCCAGCACCTGCGCGTACCCCTGCAGCATGGCGCTGGAGCGATCGTTCAACTCGATCGTGAAGCTTTGGCCTGCGTTGATCGTGCCTGAGACCAAATCTCGATCCACAGTCAGTCCCACGGCTGCTTTCATCACAGGCGACCACGGTTTGGACAGCCCATCTCCCGCGCGGAAGAAAATCTGGAAATCCGCCGGGCCGGATTCGAGGCTCATCATCGTGATCGTGGTGGACCACCCGCCGCCATTCCGTACCAAGGGGAAATACCGGTCCCCCGGCTGGACCGAGGCAGCGAAGCTGCAGAAGCCGAAGAGAAACAGACACAAAACGCGCATAGTAGCATCGTGCACGCGGCGTGCATCACGGGGCTGACATTCCGGTTAAGAGTTCGTTACGAGCGGAGCCTTTCGGAGGCTATAAATATTTACGAACCATCGCGACCTTCTTTCGTCTGAAAGTGTTGAATAGAGCGGGAACTGATATGAACAGGAAGAGAATCCGGGCAGCGGCTACAGCAGTTGCTGTAGTTTCCGTTTCAGTGGTTTGCCCGGCTGGCGGCAAACACGCTGCCGAGGGTCTGTTTACCCAGAAGCTGACGAATGACCAGCAAGTCTTACATGCCTTAAACCGGCTGACGTTCGGGGCGACACCGGCCGATGCAGAGTCCGTAAGGAGGCTTGGTGTCCGCAAATGGGTCGAGCGGCAGTTACATCCCGAGTCGATTCCTGAAAACCCAAAATTGCAGGAGCTTTTGAAGCCGCTGAATTCGCTTGCCATGGCGGCTGCGGAAATGACGAAGCGGTATCCGCCTCCGCAATATGTCATGGCCGTCGCGATGGGCAAAGCGCCCATGCCGCGGGATCCCGAAGAGCGCGTGATTCTGGAACGCCTGGCTGCGCGTTACAAGGCCCGTTTGGAAAAGAAGCATGCCGGAGACGAACTCCTGAAGCCTTCGGAGAAGACGCCCGTCGAAGAACTACTCAGTCCGTCCGAGATTCGGACACTGCGCAGGGGCACAGAGGAAGAGCGCGCGGCGTTGCTTAAGACGATGCCTCAAGAGCGGCTCGATCAACTCGCTTTCAATCTGCCGGAGCAGGCTCGTGGGAGACTGCTCGCCGTAGCTCCTGTGGAGATTCGCCGGAAAATGTTGTTGTATTCGGCTCCACAGCAGGTTGTAGCGCAGGACTTGGCCGAGGCCAAGCTGTATCGCGCGGTGTATGGCAACCGGCAGCTGCAGGAAGTACTCGCCGATTTTTGGTTCAACCACTTCAACGTCTATCTGGATAAAGGCGCGGACCGGTATCTGGTGACTGCGTATGAGCGGGATGTCATCCGGGAGCACGTGCTCGGAAAGTTTCGAGATCTGCTACAGGCGACGGCAGAAGATCCTGCCATGTTGTTCTACCTCGATAACTGGCAGTCCGTTGCTGCGAATACAGACCGGCAAGGCGCGATGCGGAAGAAGGGGACGAGGGGGCTCAACGAGAATTACGCCCGCGAACTGCTGGAACTGCACACGATGGGCGTGGACGGCGGCTACACGCAGAAAGATATTATCGAGGTCGCGCGGTGTTTCACCGGTTGGACCATCAAGGCGCCGTTCCAAGGCGCGGGCTTCCAGTTCAACGAGCGCGTTCATGATAAGGGTGAGAAGGTTGTGCTGGGTGTGACGGTCCCGGCCGGCGGCGGACGAGAGGACGGACTGAAGGTTCTGGACATTCTGGCTCATCAGCCGGCGACCGCCAGGTTCATCTCGAAGAAGCTTGCGATCCGGTTTGTAGCGGACAATCCGCCGAAGGCACTGGTCGATGCGATGGCGGTTACATTTCAAAAAACGGACGGAGACATTCGAGCCGTGATGGAGACGATGCTGCGGTCTAAAGAGTTCTGGTCACAGGGGGCGTATCGCGCGAAAATGAAATCGCCCTTGGAAATGGTAGCGAGCGCATTGCGGGCAACCGGTGCGAACATGGATTCAGCGATTCTTGTGGCACAGAAAATCGGCGAACTCGGTGAACCGCTCTATCGGAAGCAGGAACCGACCGGCTATTCGAATTCCGGTGAAGAGTGGGTCAACTCGGCATCGTTGCTCGGCCGGATGAATTTCGCACTCGCGCTCACAAGCAATCAATTGCGCGGCGTCAAGGTGGACGCCGGGAAATTCGAAGGCGATCCGACACATGTCGCGCAGGCGCTCTTGCTCACGCCGCCAACCGCGCAGACGAAGGAAGCCATCGACAGAGGTCTGGCGGAGAAGAAGGAACCGTCGGTGCTGGCCGGTCTGGTGCTGGGTTCCCCTGAATTCCAAAGAAGGTAACGAACATGGTCAGCAGGCGATTCTTTTTGAAATCTTCGGCATTGGCAATGTACGGAGTGGGTGCAGCTCCTGCATGGCTCGCGCGCGCAGCCGACACGACGGAAACGAAACGGAAGAAAGTTCTGGTCGCGATTTTTCAGCGCGGGGCCATGGACGGGTTGAACGTAGTCGTTCCATATGGAGATGCGGACTACTACGCCATTCGGCCAACTATCGCGATTCCGAAGAAAGACGTGCTTGAACTGGATGGGATGTTCGGCCTCAACCCGGCATTAAAGCCGTTGAAGGCGATCTATGAAGCGAAACATCTCGCCATTGTGGAAGCAGTGGGCTCGCCCGATCCGACGCGTTCGCACTTCGATGCACAGGACTACATGGAATCAGGCACACCCGGTCTGAAGGCCACGCGCGACGGCTGGCTCAACCGGGCTCTCCCGGAAGCGAAAAGTACTTCGCCTGTTCGTGCCGTCAGCCTGGGTCCGGCTCTCCCAAGGACGCTCCGCGGCGGCAATGCTGCTGTGGCAGTGAACAACCTCAGCGAGTTCCAGATTCGCGATCCACAGTCGGCGATGACGTTCGAGAGCATGTACACCACCACGGCCGATAAAGTGCTGAGTGGTACGGGCCGGGAAACATTTGACGCGATCAAGATCGTGCAGAACATTCAGAAGCAGACCTACGTGCCTTCGAACGGTGCGCAGTATCCGGGCGGCCGCTTCGGACAGAGCCTGCAGCAAATTGCACGCCTCATCAAAGCAGATGTGGGCCTGGAAGTAGCGTTTGCCGACATGGGCGGATGGGATACTCACGTAAACGAAGTCGCCGCCAATCCGACACAAGGCCAACTCGCAAATCTCCTGACGGAGTTTGGAGCCGCCATGGGTGCGTTCTATCAGGATCTCGGTGAGCGGATGGAGGACATCGTCCTCGTGAGTATGTCCGAGTTTGGACGCACCGCGAAGGAGAACGGCAATCGCGGAACGGATCACGGCCATGCGAATGTAATGTTTGTAATGGGCGGGCCGGTGCAGGGCGGGAAAGTATACGGCGATTGGCCGGGGCTTGGAAAGGAACAGTTGTACGAAGGGCGCGACCTAAATCTGACAACCGATTTCCGGGACGTGTTGAGCGAACTCGTGACGAAGCACATAGGGGCCCGCGATCTGTCGCATGTGTTTCCGAACTATAAGCCTGAGAGCCAGCGCGGGCTGCTGGCCTGAGCTTCGTGCGCGGCCGTTTGAATGGGCCAGACCGAACGTATTCTGCGAATCCAGCAAATGCTTCAGGAGCGCGCGCAGGTGTCGCGACAGGAGTTTCTTGAGGCGTTGGAGGTCTCACCCGCGCAGTTCAAGCGGGATTTGGCGTTCCTGCGGGACCGGTTTCAAGTACCGATCGATTACGATCCGCGAAGGCGTTCCTATGTTCTGACCGGAGAAGACACCGCGCAATACGGCCTGCCGGGTCCGCTTTATACGCCCGCGGAAATTCACGCTCTGCTTTTGATGCAGGACCTGATTACGCAACTGCAGGCCGGCTTGCTCGATGAACATCTGGGGCCGTTACGCGAACGGCTGAAACTCCTGCTGGGGCGTGACGATCTCTCCGCGGCCGATGTACGCCGCAGAATCCGCATCCTGCACATGGCATCGCGGCCCGTGAACCCCAGATTCTTTCAGCAGGTGAGCCACGCAACACTAACGCGGCAACAGGTGCGGATCTCCTATTTCAATCGCTCGCGCGGGATCGCGACCGAGCGGACCATCTCGCCGCAGCGGCTCGTTTTCTACCGCGGCAATTGGTACCTGGATTCCTGGTGCCATCTTCGCGAGGCGCTGCGCAGCTTTGCGGTTGATTCCATTCAAGCTGCCGAGATGCTGCCCGCCGTCGCGAAGGAGATTGGGGAGGAGACTCTCGACGCCCACCTCGGCGCCGGGTATGGGATCTTTTCAGGGACGGCTGAGCAGGTCGCGGTGCTGCGGTTTGATCCGGAAGTCGCGGCCTGGGTGAGGTCAGAAGTGTGGCATGCCCGGCAGGTCCAAGAGGAGGAGTCTACGGGACACCTGATCCTGAGAGTTCCGTACGCAAAGGAGCATGAACTCGTGATGGACATCCTGCGCTGGGGTCAGAACGTGCAGGTACTGGCGCCTAACTCATTGCAGGAATTACTGATCGAGCGACTCCGCCGCGCCCTGGGCCGGTATACGCCCGATCTGCGAAACGAACCCAATTGGCGCGCCGATGCCGTTTTTCTCAAAGAAGAACCGAAAAAATAATTGGTAGCTCATTCCGTGAGCTACCTGCAAGGGCACAATAGAGAGCATGAGCTTGCTTCTGTTTGCGGTACTCGCCCTTCTGCTGGTTGCGATCGCACTTCTGATTACGTTGCTGGGCAGAAGGGGCGTGGATCTCTCGCCCGTAGTAAACCGAATCGAAGCGATGAACGGAGCCCAGCAGCAGATTGATCGTTCCGTCCGTGAGGAGATTGGACGGCACCGCCTGGAGCAAGCGAGCCAGTCACAGGCTTTGCGGAGCGAGATTCTGGCGACCCTGACGGATATCCGCAGTACGATCGATGCGCGGCTGAACACGATTCAGATCGAGAACGAAAAGAAACTGGAGCAGATGCGGCAGACCGTGGATGAGAAACTGCAGGGAACGTTGGAGGCGCGGCTCGGCGAATCTTTCAAACAGGTGAGCGATCGGCTAGAGCAAGTATACCGGGGCCTTGGGGAAATGCAGACCCTTGCGGCAGGAGTCGGCGACCTGAAGCGTGTGCTGACCAACGTGAAGACGCGCGGAACATGGGGCGAGATACAACTCGGAGCACTGCTGGAACAGGTGCTCGCGCCGGATCAGTATGCGCGGAACGTATCGACGACAGGTACGCAGGAGCGCGTCGAGTTTGCGATCCGGCTGCCTGGCAAGGATTCGAACGGGGCACCGGTGTGGCTGCCGATTGACGCCAAATTTCCCTTGGAAGACTATCAGCGCCTGGTAGAAGCTTCCGAACGCGCAGATGCAGAAGGCGTGGAACTGGCGTCCCGGCGGCTCGAGATGACGCTCAAGAATTGCGCCAAGACGCTTTCAGACAAGTACATTGCACCACCGAATACAACTGATTTCGGCATTCTGTTCTTATCCACGGAAGGGCTTTATGCCGAGGCTATGCGCCGGCCAGGACTTGCCGAGCAGCTACAGCGGGACTGCCGCGTAGTCCTGGCGGGGCCAAGTACCCTCGCCGCCATGCTGAATAGCTTCCAGATGGGCTTCCGAACGCTTGCGATCCAGCAACGGTCGAGCGAGGTATGGGAACTGCTCGGTGTGGTGAAGGGCGAATTTGGCAAGTACGCCGACGTACTCGCGAAGATCAAACGGAAGTTGAACGAAGCGCAGAACACGGTTGATATGGCCGAGACCCGCACGCGGCAGATCCAGAGGAAGCTGCGCAAAGTGGAGGCGGCGGACACGGTGGGTCTGCTCGACGACTCGCTGGATGACGAAACGCTGGTTTTGAGCGCGGGCGACTAGTGTAGCGTCGAAAGTGTACGGGCCGGATCGGCGAAGTACTCGTCGGCGACTTTGTCCAGGATACGAACGTCGCCCATGCTGATCGATTTGCCGTCCTTGCTGGTGTGATTCTTCGCAAGTTTCACGCCAGCGGTTGTGGTGTACTCCCAATCCCAGGAGCCTTTGTTGCCGGTCTGCAGAGTGTACTCCCAATGCTCCATCAGGTGTGAGGCGGGCGAGACATAGGCTTCATAGCGGTCGCCGGGAGTGAGTCCCACGTGATCAAACGTAAGTTGAACGATTTCGTATTCTTTGCCGTTCGCGTTCTTCTTGCCTTCGTACTTCAGGTGAACGCCGGCATCCAGCCATTTCCAGGGCATCGCCAGCCAGTACATGTCATTAATAAAGGACGCGTACGCCTGTTTCACGGCGTCCGCGGCTTCGCGCCCGTCGATCCTCTTCTCGTTTACGTATGCAGTGCCCTGTTGATTTGCCGTTGAGAACAGCACGACCTGCGATTGCCCGTCCTTCGTGGTGCCTTCCAGCCGATACTTGCCAGTCTGTTTATCCCATAGATGAGCACGACTGACCAGGACTTTGTCGCCTGCCAGTACGCGGAAGTCATAGCGGATATAATGCGCCTTATTCCAGTTGTCCTGCCCTCCCATAGCGGTGATCATTGCCTTCGCCAGGGCGGTTGCAGGATCGCTCTGAGCGTAGGCGGCAGACAAGCAGCCGAGGAAGAGCGAGATAACAGCTAAGGTTCGCGATCTCATGTAGGCAGTCTAGCGCACAGCATCAGCTAGCGTTCGTGTATTTTCCAATACAGCGTGTAGTGCTGATGATGCATTCGATACATGGGTATTAGTTCTACTCCGCCTGCGGCCGTAAACGTGAGCGGTTTGTCTTTGACTGCTGTGAGGCTGGTCCCGCTCAGTTCGGGTACCGAGGCCGCCGGGAGCTTAGAAAAGTGCCGCTGGTCCTCTGCGTAATCTTCGGCGATACCTTGGTTGCCGAGTTCGCCTGCGAGAACAATCGGACCGTACAGGAACGCGATCTGATCCGGGACGCCGGGGAGGATCTCGGTATGGACTTGCATCGGCAGCTTGACGTCGATCACGTCGCCGGTCTTCCAATTCCGCTCAAGCTTTGCGTAACTGCCCGCGGTGCCCGCATCCACGGACTTATGATTCAGGCGGATCGCCATGCCGTTTGCCCATACGGGATGTCGCAGGTTTAGGACGAATCGCACGGGCGACTTCACCTTGACGGAAAAACGGATGGTGTCGTCATCGGGGAAGTGCGTTTCCTGGCGAAGTGTTACGCCTTTCTCCTTCCAATCGAGCTCTGAAGCCAGGAAGAGGTTGACCCAAAGGCTGTCCTTATCCTCGAAGTAAATGGCATCGGTGTATCGCGCGTGGTTCTCCATTCCCGTGCCCACGCAGCACCAGAACGACTTTGTAGGCGTTGAGTATGTCTTGAAGTGGCCGGGTTTGACGGTTGTGTAGTACACAAACCCGCCTTTGACCGGATCCTGCGAGGCCAAAATGTGATTAAAAAGAGCGCGCTCATAGAAGCCCATCAACTGCTCAGAAGGATGCCACGAGAAGAGATGGCGCGTGAGCTTGAGCATGTTGTAGGTGTTGCAGGTCTCGGCAGTTTCCGGGCCGAGATGGGTGGCAAATTGATCGACTGGAAAGAACTTCTCGTCATCGCTGTGGCCGCCATGAACAAAAGACCGGGCGAGGGCGACGCGCTGCCAGAAGAACTCGGACATTCGTTTGTATTGCGGATCACCGGTCAGTTCGTAGAGGCGTGCTGCGCCGATCAGCTTTGGGATCTGCGTATTGGCGTGCTTGCCATCAAGCGGATCCTCTCCGCGGGCCAGCGGGTCCAGAATCGCTTTGTGATGAAAGGCGCGGGCGGCGGCGAGATGGTCAGGATCTTTGGTGATGCCGTATAGATTGGCGAGGACCTCCATGATTCCGCCGATCTCGTTGTTCATGGAACGCTCGAGCTGTTCCGGAGAGCGCCGATCCACACGGAACTTGGTCCAAGCCGCCATTTTCTTCAAAACTTCCAGTGCTTGCCGGTTACCCGCTAACTCATACGAATCGAGAAGGCCGGCCATGACCTTGTGCAGTGTGTACCAGGGCGCCCACACTCTGGCCGGGGCATCCCAACGATCCATAAACGATTCGGGGAAGGCGGAGAGATAGCCGGGATTGGAACCGTTTTTTGCCAGCGCGTCCTGCACCTCGGCCAGTGCGGCAACGACGCGGTCGATGCGCTGCTTGAACCGGACGTCGTGGGTGGAGGCATAGAGGAGACTGCAGGCACTGAGGTAGTGGCCGAGCGTATGACCACGCAATTCGATATCGGGCTTTTCCCAGCCACCGAGGGGCTCAGCGGTGCTCGGCAGGCCGGCATTAAGACGGAATGTGTGTAAGAGCCGATCGGGATCAAGACTGAGGATATATTCGATATCACGCTGCATCGCGCTCCGGAACGGGCCATCGAGCAGGCGCACGTCACCCAGCGGGAAGGGTCTGGCTTGAAGGGGGACGGGAGCGGGCTGAGCAGCGCATACGGCAGACACGAGACTGATCGTCAGAATTGTTCTTAACACGGAGTCCTCACGGTAGCGCTTACATTCTATGCCACGCCGCGGCGGCGATCATCCGTGGCAGCACAGGTTGCAAGCGATTGTGATGGCGCTTAGAGTAAAGGGAACATGACGCTGGATGCTGTTGCAAAGAAGGCGCGGGTTTCGACTGCGACCGTTTCGCGGGTGCTGAATAACCTTGGCGTAGTGAAAGATTCCACACGCAAACGAGTACTGCAGGCAGTTGAGGAGTTAAATTATTACCCCAACCTGCACGCCCGTTCGCTAGCTGGAGGCCGGACGCGGACACTCGGCATGATCGTCTCGAACATTTGTAATCCGTTCTTTGTCGATATTTTCGTCGGCATGGAAGCCGCGGCGCGCGAACGCGACTTCGAAGTGCTGGTAGAACATACGGATTACCGGCCGAAATTGTTAATAGAGAGTGTCCACTCGATGATCGGACGGCGCGTGGCCGGCCTTGCGCTTATCGTTTCGGAGATGGACCACGCCGTGATGCAAGAAGTGATCAGCAGCAACATGCCGGCGGTTTTCTATGACGTGGGGTCAGCGGGCGCCAAGATCACCAATATACGGGTGCGGTACGAGATTGGGATGCAACGAATGGTGCAATATCTCTACACGCTGGGGCACCGGAAGATGGCGTTCGTCGGACACCATGCGAGCCTGGCGCCGCTGGAGACGCGCAAGCAGTCGTTTATCGATTCGATCGGACATTACAGAACGGCTGTCGAGTATCGAACCGTGTTGAATACCGACAAGCCTGAGGGAGCGATGCAGGCGGTGCACGAACTTTACGCGTCTGGATTCCAGCCGAGCGCGATCGTCTGCGTGAATGATTACATGGCAATTGGCGCGATGCGTGCCGTGCGCTCGCGCGGATTGTCAGTCCCGGGAGACGTATCGATTACGGGTTTCGATAATATCGAGTTCTCCGAGTTCACGAATCCAGCACTTACGACCGTGAATATCCCGCGTGCTTCGATCGGCCAGATGGTTGTAAATGCGCTGCTGCAAGAAGACTACGAAGGGCCCGGGCGAGAGATTCTGATCGAGCCCGAGTTAGTGCTCCGGGACTCGACCGGACCTTTTCGCGGTTAGGCCGGCTGCCCGTAGTAGGCGGACGAGCCATGCTTTCGCAGGAAGTGCTTATCATGAAGCGACTGCGCGATTGCCGTAGCTGAGGCATTGATGGTTACGGTTGCCAAGGCGAGTGCTGCGACCTCTTCAAGGACAACCGCATTGTGGGCGGCTTCGGCGACATCGCGTCCCCAAGTAAACGGGGCATGCCCGGCGACGAGCATGGCAGGAATCTTTAAGGGATCCACGGTGCCGATCGTACGAACGATCACTTCGCCCGTGTTGGCCTCGTACTCTGAAACGATCTCCTGGTCCGTCATAGCAGGGGTGACGGGGATCGAGCCGTGGAAGTAATCCGCATGCGTGGTCCCAAAGCAAGGGATTGGCTTGCGCGCCTGCGCCCATGCCGTCGCAGAACGAGAATGAGTGTGAACGACGCCCCCCACCTGAGGGAATGCGCGATAGAGGACAAGGTGAGTGGCAAGGTCCGAGGATGGGCGCATGGTGCCGTCGATGACCTTGCCAGTCAAATCGACGATCGGCAGGTCTGACGCCTTCATGCGGTCATAGGGGACGCCGCTTGGCTTGATGGCGACGAGACCTTTCTCGCGATCGATGCCGCTGGCGTTGCCGAACGTATAGAGGACAAGCCCGCGGCGGACCAATTCGAGATTCGCTTCGAGAACAGCTTCACGCAACGACTGCAGTAACATTCGATCTCCTTTGCGCCTCGGCGGCGATGCGGCGCAACATTGGCAGGACATCGCCCATGCTGGCGGGAGCCGCGGACTTCTGACCGAATGCGAAATAGAGCTTTCGCCAGGCGCCGTAAAGTTCTTCGTAAACGCGCGCGGATTCGGGCTCCGGCTCGACCACCCGGTACTCCGGGCAGAGCTTCTTCTGAGCTTCTTCGATTGTCTTGAAGGTGCCCGCGGCAAGGAAGGCGAAGATGGCAGAGCCGAGGCTGGTTACGTCCGTCTTCGGCACGAGCACGGGCTTGTTGAGGACGTTCGCGTAAACGCGGTTGAGGACTTCACTCTTCTGGGGGATGCCGCCACCATTGATGATGCGCTCGATTGGCGTTCCGTATTCGCCCATGCGTTCGAGAATGATGCGGGTGTGGAACGCAGTGCCTTCAATGGCGGCGAACAGCTCGTCCTGGGCCGTATGAGTCAGTTTCCAGCCGAGCGTGATACCACCAAGTTCCGGGTTCACAAGCACGGTGCGATCGCCGTTATCCCACGTGATGCGCAGCAGTCCGCTCTGACCGGCATGCCAGGTTTCCAATCCTTGCGAAAGAGCGGCGACGGTGGTTCCAGCCCGACGTGCAATCGCGTCGAAGATATCGCCGGTTGCGGATAGGCCGGCTTCGATGCCAGCCATGCCCGGATGGATGGAACCTGGGACGACACCACATACGCCGGGAACCAACTGCGCGGTGGGTGCGATCGCCATGATGCAAGTGGAGGTGCCGACGACGTTCACCACATCTCCGGTGCGGACGCCCGCGCCAATGGCATCCCAATGCGCGTCGAATGCACCGACTGGAATGGGAATGCCTGCCCGCAAACCAAGTTCCGCCGCCCATTCCGGAGAGAGGTGGCCGGCGATTTGATCACTGGTGGAGTAACGGCCATTCAGACGGTTGCGAATACCTTGCAGAACCGGATCTACCTGGACAAGGAACTCTTCGGGCGGGAAGCCGCCGAGCGATTCGTTCCACATCCACTTGTGACCCATGGCGCAAATGGAGCGCGGCGCCTCTTCGATGTTCCGGATGCCGCAGAGTGTTGCGGCAACCATGTCGCAGTGTTCGAACGCACTGGCAAAGCGGCTGCGCTGATCGGGATTGTTGCGCAGCCAATGGAGGAGTTTCGAGAATCCCCATTCGGACGAATAGACCCCGCCGCACCAATCGATCGCCGGCAGGCCGGACCGGCGGGCGGTTTCGGTGATGAGCGCAGCTTCCTGCCACGCACGGTGATCACACCAGAGGTAGTAGGGGGCAATGGGTTGCAGATTCTCATCGACCGGCACAACGCTGGAACCGGTCGTATCAATCGCAAGCGCTTCCACGGCATTGCCGCTGACCCCTGCAGAAGCCAGCGCCTTGCGCATGGCCTCGACGAGCGCACGCATGTGATCATCGTGGCTCTGGGTGGCGTGATCGGGATCCTCCCGCCTGCGATGCAAGGGATAATCCGCGATGCCGGAGCCCAACCGGCCACGCTCACTATCAAAAATCGAAACGCGGACACTCAGGGTGCCGTAGTCTACTCCTGCTACAACTGCCATGGAAGTCTCCTACTTGTGCCAGTACATTTCCCAGCCGAGATAGTTCTTCGCGGCTTCGTGAACAGCGACGGCGGCGGTGTTGCTGAGGTTGGCGGCCACGTGGTGCTCAAAGCCGTTTTCGCAAATGTAGCGTAGCAGCTCCTGCATGCGCGGGATCTCAACCACGCCGGCTCCGCCGAAGGTCTCCAGCGGATCGTCCGTGAAGCGGCCAGTACCCACATACCCGCGCATCTTCCCCGAAGTGTCATCAGTCGAGAACCGGGCATAGCTCATCGGAGCGGCCTTAACCTTGCCGACGCAGGTTCCGAAGGTGTTCAGCTTTCCGACGGTACCCGCGATGATGGCCTGATAATCCATCTTTACATCGTTAAAGAAGTGCTTGGGAAGATTGCTGCAGTGGAAGCAAACGGCCTTATTCGGATCGCTTCCGTAGTTGTTATTCCAATCGAGCAGGGCGCTGGGGGTCTGAGAAGCAAGGCGGAGGGCGTGCATACCGACAACGCCCGGAACGTCAACTTCGCAGGCGCTGGACATGAGTTCGTTGCTCATCATACTCATCACCGTGCAAGGCACTACACCGAAGTATTCCTCCATAGAGGTCCAGCACTGGATGGCGCTGACCTGCAGGTCGCCATCCCGCATCCATTCCTCAATGACCACACCGAGGCGGGCCATCTTACCCAAGGCTTCCTTGGGAGTGTTGGCGGTATCCACGTAGGCATGAAGGGCGTCGACCTTCGCCTTCACCTTGGCGTCGTTGTCATTCAGCTTGTTGATGCGGCCAAAGACTTCGGAAAGATCGAGAGGCTCGATTGTGATCCCGTTGGCTTCCAGCAGTTTTTCACTGTAACGGACGGTATTGAATGCCGCGGGGCGGGCCCCAATGGCGCCAATGCGGAGTTTGCGAAGTCCGTTGGCGACGCGGCAAACCGCGGCGAACCAGTCGAGATCCGAGCGGAATTCGTTGGAGTCGGGAGACTCGGTGTGCAAGGTGGTCAGCGAATAAGGAATGCCGAACTGGCGGAGGTTATTGCAGGCGCTCATTTTCCCGCAGAAGCTGTCCCGCCGGTCGGCGATCAGCATCTTGCCGGGCGTATCGGGTGTGGCCTGGACGAGCACCGGGACATTCAGGCCGGCGAGACGGAGGGTCTCGGCTATCGCGCGTTCATCGCCGAAATTCGGAAGGGTGACGATAACACCGCTGATACGGTCGCGATTCTGTTTGAAGAGGTCGGCGCAGAACTTCGCTTCCGCGCGGGTCTCCACGGCGCCGTGTTTGGTTTGTTCGGGTGTCGGGCAAATCGCGTCGTGTCCGACGGCTTTGATTGCCGCGATCATTTCCTCACGGCCGCTGCGCGCGAGGTGATCGGGGAAGAAGCCGCGGTTGCCAACAATGAGTCCGAAAGTCATGAGAAGGAACTCCTTTTATTTGCTCCTGCGAGGGGAGAACTTAATCGAATAAACGAGGCCGATGACCAGCAGCAGGGCACCCCACCAGACATCGGGGTGCAACTGGCTCAGGACACGGCCGGCCGGCAGTGGCTGCCCGAGAGCGTAGAGGCCGTAGGCGAGGATGACTGCTCCGTAGAACGCCAGAAGAACGCCAATAAAAAACCAGATTGAGATGGATCCGTCTTCGCCAGTCATAAGCTTTTTACCAGAAGAGAATATTGAGAATTGCAAACACAATGGCGCACACAACCGCCCAAAAGGCGGGGCGCAAAAAGAGAGGAACGGCTGCCTCACTCGGGATTTCCGTGCAGCCGTATACTAGGCCGACCAGCTCCTTTTCCGGTTTCGGCCTGGTCATGTAGCTGACCACGACAGTGACAATCACGCAGACCAGCCATGACCACAGGCCGCGGTACATATTCTCGGCCATATCTTTCGCATTCGTGGAAAGGGCGATGATTCCGAGAGCGCTTGGGTCGGCTTTGACCCAGCCCCACATGGCGATGGAACTGAGGGTTCCGGTTAGAAGCCCCCAGAATCCGCCGGCGGGAGTTGCACGCTTCCACAACATCCCGAGGAGCACGGTGCCAAACAACGGGGCGATGAAAAAGCTGAATAGCGCCTGGACGTAATCCATGATGCTCTTGAATTCCATGACGAGATACGCGGTGCCGATGCTGACCAGGACGCCGATAATGGTACACGCGCGGCCCATAGCTACATAGTGCGAGTCGGGCGCCGTTTTGCGCATGAGGGCGCGATAGATGTCGTAGGTCCAAACCGTGGCAAACGCACTGACGTTACCAGCCATGCCCGACATGAAGCCCGCGATCAAGGCGGTGATGCCCAGACCCATGAGGCCGGGTCCGCAATAGCGAGCGAGCATGAGCGGCAGCACTTCGTTATAGCTGTGGCCACCGGCCGACAGGGCAGCGGATTCGCCGGTGAGTTTCACAGGCAGCACGGCGAGGCCGAGGAGACCGGGAAGAATCACGATGAAGGGAACCATCATCTTGAAGCCGGCTCCGATGATGGGTGCCATTTTGGCAGAGCGGAGATCCTTGGCGGCGAGGACGCGCTGCACGACAAGAAAATCGGTCGTCCAATATCCGAACGAAATCACCCAGCCGAGGCCGAGAACGATTCCGGTCCAATGGATGCCCATCGGATTGTCGGTGAAGGAGCCGAGCGTGCTCCACAGGTGTGTGTAACTATCGGAACCGAGGTTGGTGAGGACACGCTGGCGTAGGCCGTTCCAGCCTCCCGTTTCGATCAGGCCCATAATCGGAATCAGCAGGGCGCCGAGCCAGATGAGGAAAAACTGCAGAACTTCATTGAAAATGGCAGAACGAAGACCGCCCAGGGCCACGTAAATGGCGACCGTAATGGAAGAAACCCAGATGCTGAAGTTGATGTCCCATCCGAGCACCACCTTCATGACCAGGGCCATCGAGTACATGTTGATGCCGGACATCAGGATGGTCATGAAGGCGAAGGTGACGGCCGAGAGAGCGCGGCTGGGTTCGCCGAAGCGGAGTTTAAGATATCCCGGTACGGAATGGGTCTTCGATATGTAGTAGAAAGGCATCATGACGATGCCAAGGAACAGCATCGCCGGAATGGCTCCGATCCAATACCAGTGAGTGGCCAAGATGCCGTATTGATATGCGGCGGCCGCCCAGCCCATCAACTCGAGAGAACCTAGGTTTGCAGACAGGAAGCTGAGGCCGGCGATCCACGCGGTCATTTCGCGTCCGGCAAGGAAAAAATCTTCGCCTGTACTGGCGCGTTCCTTGAGATACAGCCCAATCAAGAGAACAGCAATGAAGTAGGCTCCGATGATGACGAGATCGACCGGAGCGAGCGTAATCAACCTGGATGTCATGGCTCAGTTGCGCCGCTTGGGTGGACAAGAGGAGCAGTCGTGCAAGGGCTTACAGTGACGATACTCCTTTGGGATTGGCGTGTCAATTTGCAAGATAGACCGAAAGACATACACCAGGTGTTCGGGGTGGCGACCTCATGGACGGTTCGGGTTCTAGTCAAAATCCGTCATAAGCGAATGAGATGTGAACTCTTTGCAAGCGTTGAGGCTTTGCGGTTTGGCCTTGGCGGTTGACTAACAGCTCCGTGTAATCATAAAATCCTCCACACAGACTAAGGAGGTCTCTCGAAATTCTATGAGAACAGGTCCACGCAAGACCGTCATTCTCTTGCTGGCGACTCTGCTGTTTGGTGGATTGCTTTTGTCGCAATCATCCTTTACGGCGGCTGTTCGTGGCGTTGTTACTGACTCCAGCGGAGCTTCAGTACCCGGAGCGAAGGTAACTCTGACCGAAGCGGAGCGCAATGTTCCGCATTATGTCACGACCGACGATTCCGGACGATATGTAATCACGGCTTTGCCGCCGGGAAGCTACACGCTCTCGGTCGAGGCGGCCGGTTTTAGGAAGCACACACGTAGCGCCTTCGAACTTACAGTTCAGCAGCAGGCTACTTTCGACATCACGCTTGACGTGGGCGACGTATCCACATCGGTGTCCGTGGAAACGGCGGCCCCACTGCTAAATACGACTATCGCGACGCTCGGTCAGGTAATCGACAACCGATATATGCTTGCGCTGCCCAACATCGGGCGGAATGCTTTGATGGGCCTAAACCTGACGGCCGGCGTTGTTGGAGCGAACGGTACGCTCAATCCCACTAACACGAATTTCGTTGCGAATGGCACACGCAATTCGACATCCGACGTTCTGGTGGACGGGGCGATCGTGAATACCACCGAACAGAATACCGGCGCAACCGACCTGAAATGGGCGCCCTCAGTGGACGCCGTTCAGGAATTCAAGATGCAGACGAATTTCTTCGGCGCAGAATACGCCCAATCGGGCGGCGCGATTGTGAACATGGTGACCAAGTCGGGGACCAACGAATTCCATGGCACGGGCTACTATTTCCTGCGCGATTCAGGCCTGAACGCAAACAGTTGGTCCGCCAACCGCGCGGGCTCGCCGATTCCGTATTATCATCGCAACCAATTAGGCGGTGTTATCGGTGGTCCAATCAAGAAAAACAAGACATTTTTCTTCGGCACATACGAGTACACTCACTCGGAGAGTCCGTCCAGTCAGACGGCCACGTTTCCGACGCTGGATCAGCGCAATGGCGACTTCTCGAAGACGTTCTTCAGCGATGGCAGGCTGATCACGATTTACAATCCCTTCGATACATATAAGGATGCGAACGGCGTCACCAAGCGGAATCCGTTCCCTGGGAATGTCATTCCGAAGGCTATGATAGATCCCGTTGCGCTGAAGGCGATGGCGTTCTATCCGCTGCCGAACCAGGATCCGAACGCGACCACCCACGTGAACAACTGGTTCCAACAAGCGATTGGAGCCAGCACGACAAAGCCGCAGTTCGACATCAAGGCGGACCATAGCTTCACCGACCGCCTACGTTTCACGGGCCGGTACAGTCTGAATTACAACTCTAGCGCTCCGGCCAATCTGTTCGGATCGGTTAATAACGCTCTCACGGCTGCGGACCCGT
The DNA here is from genome assembly GCA_964464925.1 of uncultured Solibacteraceae bacterium. GTDB lineage: Bacteria > Acidobacteriota > Terriglobia > Bryobacterales > Bryobacteraceae > CAYXLI01. The sequence goes on from CAYXLI010000014.1 coordinate 92,365, forward strand.
ACAACGGCCCCAGCTTCACCCACACCCAGTCAGCCACAGGCAACGCGACCTTCGTTCAGAACCCAACGACGATCTTCACCTTTACATATGGGTTCATCTACTCGAACTTCGGCCGCAATCCGTTCGTGGAGAATTTCGACGAGACGACGCTTGGCCTACCGAAGTACATGCAGGATACGGCGACGGCCCACGTGTTCCCGATGTTCAGCGCGAGCGGCTACAGCGATGTCGGCACACAGGGCTGGTGGATCATGGATCGCCAGGAAGGCGTCCATCAGTACTCCGGTTCGATGACAAAGATCGTTGGCGGTCACAACATTAAGACCGGCGCCGAATTTCGCCACAACTTTCTCGATTACGCGCAGCCCGGCTATCCCTCGGGCCACTTTACGTTCGGCTCCCAAACAACCAGCCAGGATCTGAATACCGGCAGCAGCATCCAAGGGAATGGATTTGCCTCGATGTTGTTGGGGTGGGGCAGCGGATCGGACTTTCACATCGACCCGAAGGCGTTCTCCCGAGCCGGCTATTGGGGCTTCTTCATTCAGGACGATTGGAAGATCAGCCGCAAGCTGACTCTCAATCTCGGTCTGCGCTACGAATTCGAGAATCCCCGGACTGAGGTATTTGACCGCTACAGCTATTGGGACCTGAATGCGGCTTCACCTATTAAGGTTCCTGGCTACGACCTGAAGGGCGTAATGAAGTTCGTCGGAGGCGACACGCGCTCGCCCTTCGACCGCGACATGAACAACTTCGGCCCGCGGCTTGGCTTCGCCTACGCTCTGGACAATAAGACGTCCATTCGCGGAGGAGCTGGTCTGTTCTACCTTCTCTCTCGTGCTACTGTTTCCGGCCACACGGGAGCCGCTTTCAATACGAACGCCGGCGTGCCCTGGTCTCTCGATAGCGGTGCGACACGCAATGCCACGCTGTCGAATCCTTACCCGCAAGGGATTCTCACGCCGCCGGGCAATTCGCTGGGCGATATGACCTTCATCGGACTCGGCGTGGGCACCATCACGCGGCGGAATCGCAATCCCGAGATGTATTCGTGGAATATGTCGATTCAGCGCGAGACCGGCTGGAACTCGATTCTCGAGATCAACTACACCGGCAGCCGCGGCGTGCATCTCTATTCTCCCTATACGAGCTTGAGCCCGCTTCCGCTGTCCGTTTGGTATGGTCCGAATGCCATGAGCCGCGCCCAACTTCAGGCGGCGGTGCCGAACCCGTTCTACGGCATCATCACGGATCCGAAGGCCACAAACCTGAATGGCAAGACGATCCAGCAATACCGCCTGTTGCGGAACATGCCGCAGTATGACGGCGTCAGCGGATCGGATCCCAATGCGGCGGACTCCATTTACAATGGGCTTCAAGTTAAGTGGGAAAAGCGCTTTTCTCAGAGCTTCACGGTGCTGGCGCACTACACCTGGTCGAAGATGATCGATGACGCGTCAGTGACCGACGGAAACCTGACCTGGCTCGGTGGCAGCACCAGCTTCCAGAATCCGCTCGATTACCGCCTGGAACGGGCTCTGTCACAGCACGATGTTCCGCACCGCTTCGTCGCGACCGGCGATTGGCAACTGCCCTTCGGCCGGGGTCGCCTGCTCGGGTCGAACGCGAATCGCATTTTGGATACCGTGATCGGCGGTTGGGAGGTCAGTGGGTTCTTCACCTTGCAGTCGGGCTTCCCGCTGCAGGTGACGCAGTCGGGCGGCACGCTGTGGAATGGCACTCAGCGGCCGAATCTGATCGGCGATCCGGCTACGTCCGGGTCGATTTATGACCGACTCAGCAACTACTTCAACCAGGCGTCATTCTCGCGGCCCGCGCCGGATACGTTCGGTACGGCAGCGCGGACGCTCAGTATCCGTGGTCCTCGCGTCAATACATTGGATGCTGCGCTGCTGAAGAACTTCCGCATTACTGAACGGCAGCGAGGCGAGTTCCGTTTCGAAGCTTCGAATGTGCGGAATCACCCGGTGTTCAGCGATCCTCCGCAGAGTTATGGGGCCAGCAACTTCGGCGTCATCAGCGGAACGAAGGTGGGGTCGCGGAGTATTCAGCTCGGGTTTAAGTATTATTTCTGATCTGAAGCATTGTTCTTTCAAGCCGGTTCGCTTCTCTCTAAGAGGCGAACCGGCTTTGTTATTCCCGCGGCGCTGCAGACCTCGATTTTGAGAGAATGAGTTCGGCCCCCCCGTGGACTGGCTGTCTTTGGAGTCTAGCGTCTTTACGGCGGCTTTATACTGTCCCGATCAGTGTCTGCTGTATTTGAGGTTTCGGAGCGGCGCTGTCTATCGTTATTTTGACCTTGCGCCGGACGAGTATGAAGCGTTCCTTACCGCGGAATCCAAAGGGGAGTATTTCGCGCATCATATTCGCGATAAGTATCGCTATGAACGGATGTAGTGCGTCGGAAATAACGGCAGTTGCAGGACGCGCTCGGCGGTCTGCCCGGGGAGTTAGCTGTGCTTGCGGCGGAGTACCTAGTTTGCCATACTTGGATGTGATTCCCGGGCGGGAGTAATTCAGTGGTAGAATGCCAGCTTCCCAAGCTGGACGTCGCGGGTTCGAGTCCCGTCTCCCGCTCCAAAGAATCAACAACTTACAAGCGCCGCCAAAAAGCATAAACCTCGATTAACCTCGTTTGCGAAGCACCCCAACAAAGTCGGCGTACAGCTTTGAGGCTTCCGCCTTCCGTTCTGCCACCCCACTCTGGACGTAGTTGTCCAGGTGTGTGCGCATTCCGTGACCCTGTTGATCGGCGATGATCTTCAGGTCCGAGTTTCTCTGCTTGTGCAGAGTCGAATGCGACCGCCGCAGGACGGCGAAATTGATCCACCCAAGCTCGAACGGCCGAAGCTTCGGGCGTACGTACATCCGCAAAACGCTTTCCGGCCAAATCGGGGTCACCAAGGTGGACGACGGAAAGACGCAATCCCTCGGACCGTTCGCCGGTAAGCGCCCGATCCAAGCCAACAGCCTGGCCAAGATTTCGTCCGGCACCCCGACCTTGCGTTCGCTCTTCGGTGTTTTCGGCGGCTCGTACCGCCCCTTGTACCAAGAGCGCTCGATCTGAATGCCGTCGCCGGAGATGTCGCCGCACCAGAGGGCGAAGGCCTCCGATTCGCGCATGCCGGCGAACATGACCAAGTCGAAGCACAGCCGCTCGCGCTCGCCCAGGAGATCCCAGGCCGCGGCATACTGCTCCAAAGTGACCCGCAGTTTCGGCCCAGAAGACTTCGCCAGTTTGACCGGCGCCTTGAGGCCTTCGGCTACGTTGTTCACTAGGTAGCCCTCAGCGACGGCGGAGCGGCAGATGTCGGTCAGATATCCGCGGAGATGGTTCAAGACTTGGCGGCCCATGCCCTGCTCTGCTTTCTTTTTCAAGATTGCTCGCAGCAGTGCCGGCGTCAGTTCCTCGAACTTGATCTCGCCGAGGTCAGGCATCAGATGGGCGCGGATTTCACGGGTGCTTTCTTTAGCCGTGTTCTCCCGCCATTCTCCGACCTCAGTTTTCATCGGCAGAAATATGTCCTCCACGAATCGCTCGAACGTCTCCTCTGTCTTGGAACGTAGCGGGTTGAGATTGATTGGCCTGATGATCTCGTCCCGCAGGATCTCGGCCTGCCGCCGGTTGATCTCCGATTTCAGCCCGAGAGTTTTCGTCGTCTGCTTGCCAGGGGCGTAATAGAATTTGACGATCCACCTTCGACCGTCGGGTGATGACCGTAAACAGCCATGTTGGTACCTCCTTGTTCGTTTCCTTGCCATCAGCGCACTCCTAAGGTGCGCCTCTGGCGCGCGATCTCGACTCGATCCGACGATAGCATCAGGCCGCCGTCATCTTCTCGTTCTCGCGCTGCCATTGCTCCAGCGTTGTCTTCAGAACGACCCACTTCTTCCGGCCGACCTGAACGGACGGTAAGCGGGGCACGCCTTCAATTTCTCCGCGGCGCAACCGGTGTGCGGTTGCCGAGCTGCAACCGATTGCTGCTGCAACCTCGTCAACAAGCAGCCAAGGCCGCTGATCGACTGCTGGAATCGGCTTGCGTGTTCGTGTGTGTTGCATAATCCTCACCTGTTCTCCGCGATCAAAAGAGGCAGCGCGAAGAGTCGAGACCAGGCCATCAAAGAGGCCCGCTGCGCTGCAGGAATGCTTGTTTCGCGAACCCAGTACTGGTTCGCGATGCCGACTATGAGCGTAGGGCGTTCACTTGCCGAGAGCAGGACCGGTAGGACCAACAACTGCTCGTAGCAGATCAGAAATGCGACCCGCTGGTCGGCGACTTCGATAGTGCCTGGCCCATTCAGCCGAAGCGGCACGCTCGGGCCGTTGCCGAACGGCCGCCACATGCCGACGGGAACGGGAACCCGCTGGAAGAACGCCTGCGGCTGCTCACCGCCGATGATTAGCGCGGCATTTCTGTAGGCCGACGAGTTGGGGATCGCCAAGCCAGCTCCGATCACAGCCAAGCGGTGCTGCCGATGCAGTTTCGCGAGTGTCGGTTCCCAGAATGCTTCCGTCGCTTCGGTCCATCGGCTGATGACCGTCTCCGGCAGAACTGTCACCCATGCGCGGGAGGCGGAAACGATTCTCTGTACGGCGTCGGAAGCAATAAACTCGTCGGCGCCCTCGAACCGTCGTCCTGGGACAAAATTCGTTCCGATTGCCATCCATGCTGATGGCGGTGGAACCGGCCTTGAGAAGCAGAAGGAGAGAACGGATGCCGCGGCGAGAGCGATCCAGATCCGCGGTCTTCCCAACAGGATGAGCCCCGGCGCGGTGATCACAGCGGCGAAGCCGAGCCAAGCCGTTCCGGGAAAAAGCACTCCTGCAGAGGTGACGGGAGACGCCCAGCCGACGAGCCCAAGCGGTGGTAGAACGCCCGCGGCCAACGCCATCGGTATTCTCCACGCGGCAGCGGTGCGGTTCTGAGTCCAGGCCACAGTCAGCGGCAGCGAAAGAAGAAGAACTGCGATCATCCACGCCAACGCACCCGAAGTGATGCTGGCTTCCGCGAACGCCGCGTATGCGCGGGCCAGGGGCCAGGACGCCGCCCCGAAATAAGCCGTAGCGACAGCGAGCGCCCACGATCTTCGCGATTGAAGCCCTACGATGATTGGCACCGCGAAGGCGAACCCGATGGACCACCAGGTCCGCCAGCCAAATGCGCCGACCAGACCTGCGGCCAACGTGCTTAGGAGTGCAGTAGCCACAACGGCCTGAGCCTCCCTCGAATCGACTTCTCTTCAACCGGACCGATGTACCGCGAGTCGTAGCTGCCGCGGCTGTACGTCGAGGCAACCCACACAGTCCCCGGATGGACTCGATAGGTCCCGCTGGGCCAAGACTGAAGAGGGCGGTTTGCAGCGTCAAGGCGAAGCGGCGCGGTGTTCGGTAGTAGCCGACCATTAACCGCAATCCCAGCGGGAGAAACCTTCACGATGTCGCCGGCGCGGGCGACCACCGGCTTGAGGAGCGGAACAGCTCGATCGGGACAGGTGAACCCTCGAACGCGGTAGCCGCGGTCTCGCGAGACTGATGCGAACGGTTCGGACGGGCAGAACTCGATCAAGCTCGCGCTTACCTGGTTGGTCCGGATGTACAGGCCAAGCAGCAGGCTTGAACTGGTATTCACCCGCACTCCAGCGAAGCCAGCCACAAAAGCCGAAGCCGTGATCAACGCGACGGCGACCCCGAGGCTACGAAGGCCAGATTTCGCCGTCATCGGGATTCTCCACATGTTCCTCAGCGGGCACCGCCTGTTCTTTGGCTTCGGGGGAGTTGTCGGAGGCTGCCTCTTTGCCGTTCCGTCGAACGATCTGATGTGCCGACCGGGCGACAACTTCGTAAACCGTCCGCTGGCTGCCGTCACGTGGTGTGAATTTCCTGGTCTGCAAGGTGCCTTCGACAAACACGTTGTCGCCCTTGTCGAAGCCGACCGCGATTTCAGACAAGTCGCCGTAGAAGACGATGCTGTGCCAGTTCGTGTGTTCCTGGACCTGCTCATTCCGGTCCTTGTAGCGATAGCCTTCTGCAAGCCGCGCGTTCGCGACCGGCGTTCCTGAGGGCAGGTACCGGACTTCAGGCTTCGCGGCGAGGTAGCCGGCGAGCTCGATTCTGTTCTTCTGCATTGGTTACTCCTCCCTGTCGTCGACGCTGAGCTGTTCAAGGAATCCGTGCTTCGGCGCTCGACCGGTGTGCCCGTCGGTTCTTGCGGTGACCCTACCGGAGAGCGCCGCCACGAAAGCTCGCTCCATAGTTGAGACCGGCTCGGCAACGACCTCCGGCTTGCTGATCACGTTCGCGGTTCGATCCGATGGTCTTTGCGGATTCACGCGGCCATCCTCAATCGCTGAGAATTCCGTCGGAGGCGGAATAGCCGCCCGTTTCGCCAATACTGGGTCGGAGAAGTACATGATCTGAGTTCCGTGGATGGGGTGATGACCGCTTACGAAGATCAGCATGTCGCCGGGGGCGGTTATCCGCTCTGAGGTCCCGCTTCCGCTCTTCTTCGACGGCTTTAGACGCATAACCTCATCGGGCGTCATCAGCGGACGCTCGATCTGTTCGACACTCGCGCTCATGTGGTTGGCGATCGGAGCGAGTCGCGATCCCGAGAAATTGAAACTGGCCTTTTGCACCGTCTTGGTCCCGGTCATTTTGGAGAGCAGTTCCGCGGTGTCGTACTGGTTCGGGGCGTATGCCACTCGGACATGGCAGTTCGAAACAATGCTTTCGTTAGGGCCGTACTCGTCGACGATCTGGCGGATGTCCTGAGTGATGAGATAAGCCTTGAGGCCGTATCCCGCCATATAGGAAAGCGCGTCGGCAAAGATCTCCATCCTCTTCAGCGATGGGAATTCATCGACCATGAAGAGCAGCCGATGCCGATTCCGCTTCTGCGCGGAGCCTTCAAAGTCCATTCGCTCGGTGAGCCGGTTGACGATCATCGTGAAGATGAGCCGGATGAGGGGACGCAGTCTGATCTTGTCCGAGGGCGGAACCACGAGATACAGGGAGATGGGCCTGGCATGATTGACTAGGTCGTCGATAGTGAAGTCGCTGGCTGAGGTGTTCCGCGAGACGAGCGGGTCGCTGTAGAGCGTCAGTGCGGTCTTTGCCGTGGAAAGAACACCGGAGAAATCCTTGTCTTCCTTGTCGAGCATCTCGCGGACTTTCTCTCGCACGACAGGGTGTGTTGCGGTTCGTTCGCCCTCCGTCATGCGCCAACCGTGTGTGCGGGTCGGATCGTGCGGGAAGTTTTCCAGTTCGGCAAGCGTGTCGCGGAAGCTCTGCCCCGGCTTCGTGAATACCGAAGCCAGGTCGGACAGGCAGGCGACCTTGCCCTCGGCGGCGGCTGCGTAGCAAACGTGGAGGATCATGCCGGTTGTGATCGAAGCGGCGGCATCTTGCCAGTAGCGCTCTTGCGGGCTGTCCTCGCCGGTTCGCACGATCATGTCGGCTACGTTCTGCGCGTCGGAAACGTCGCGCGGTGTTCCGATCCGAACTTCCGAAAGGGGGTTGAATCGGGAGCCGTTTCCAATCTCGACCGGCGAGAACTTGAAGCAGAGGTGGCCTTGGGCCTGGCGAAAGCCTGCGGTCTTGGCCCAATTCTCACCTTTGATGTCGTAGACCACGGCCGACTCTGACCAGGCGAGCAGTGTCGGTATTACCAGGCCAACGCCCTTACCGCTGCGGGTGGGCGCGAACGCCAGAATGTGCTCCGGGCCGTTGTGCCGAAGGTAGTGGAGCCGGTTTCCGTGTGGGTTGCACCAACCGCCCACATACGCACCTTGTTTTGCGGCGAGCAAGCCCGTCGCTAGCACATCCTCCGGCGAAGCCCAGCGTGCCGATCCGTGAAGATCCTCGGCATTCTCCGACAGGCGTTTCGCCCGTCGGATGTTCAGTGCGTATACAAGGGCGACAGCGAGCGCTGACCCCACGACAACGGTCAATGCTCCGCCAAGCAGCGGGAGACGAACCTTGGGATTCGGTGATGCCCCGTGTTTCAGCAACCAGCTCGCCCACGCGAACGGCTGGTAGACGCTGGTGCCCCGGACCTGCAGGAGGGGCGCACCAAGAGCACCTTGGTAGGCAAACCGGTACGCGATGAACTGCGTTGCGGCGATGTTGACCGCGATCAACAGGGCAACCCCGGCGATGACTCCTGTCCAGTTGTAGCCGCCGACAAAGCCGGGGTCCGGTGGCGTTCGATATAGGCTCGCGGTTCGTGGCATTGTTACCTCGCAAGCGACTGCGCACGTTCGCGGGCCTTGAACGGCTTCGTATCGGCGAGGCCGTTCTTGTAGTTGATGGCGACACCCTGGCCCGGCGACAGCACATCTGCGATGAGCGACTTCGGGTGAGCGATGACCGACGCGGGACTTATCTTCTGCAGGAGATGGTGCTCGGTCTCGGCGCAGATCTCGCCGCGGTAGCGCCCGGAGTCGGTGTCTGCTGCGTAAAGGCGTGTCGTGTTCCCGAACTGAGCTCTGGCCTGCTTCTCCGCTTCGGCGAGGGATCGCTGCAACTCCGTTTCGCTGGGTGGTCGCCGACCGTCCACGTCGCCGTCCAGAATCTTCTCGGTTTGCACCTTCACCGGTGCCTGGCCGTCCGGCACCCCGGCTTTGCCGGCCCGCGCGGGATTTCTGGTCTCCGTGGCGGTTTCCTTCTCGACGATATTCACGGTGCCAGTTCCGCGCTCGTATGCCGCAACATGCTCGGAGGTTTCGGCGCTAATCTGCGGCACCGCTTTGGATTCAACCGTCTTGCTACGCTCCAGGCCCAGCAAGTAGTCAGCTGCGTTGTGAGCGTCTTTTGCTGCTCGGAAGATCTCGTGCTTGTCGTTCTTCAGGGCGCTGATCCAGGAGCCTACGTACGCCGCGTGCTGCTCCGGGTTGTGTGGAATTCCGCGCTCTGCAGCTAGGAATACGGACGTGAGTTCGGCCCGGAGTTCCTCCTTGGCGTAGTTCGGATCGCCGAATCGGTAGCTTTCGTTGAGCGTCTGGCGATTCAGTCGAGACGGATGTCCGGTCCAGTGGGCCAGTTCATGAAGAGCGGTGCCGTAGTAGTCTGGTGCGGTACGGAAAGCCTCTTTGGCCGGCAGGTGAATGGAGTCTTGCGCGCGGCTGTAGAATGCACGATCCTGCTGATCGTGGGCAATCGCCGCCCCGGAGTTCTGGAGGATCTCTTCGCCGGTCTTGACGACCTCCCAGTCCTGTAGGCGCTTCGGTTCTTGCGGGGGGATACCGTCGATCTGCTGCGCGTTGAAGACGGTGTAGACCCTGTGCAATGGCGACTGCCGGGCTGGTGATTCTTCGCCTTTCGTGGAAGGCGCGCCTGGCGCAGTCTCGCCCGCTCCGGTGCGAGCGGCGCGGTCGTTGAACTGCCAATACTCGATCTGCGTGCCCTTCTCGCCCTGGCGAACCTGCCAGCCGCTCTCGTGAGCCTGGCGATATGTGAGCCATCTCGGGTCCGTGAAGCCTTTACGAGCAGCCGTGGCCATGAGGTGGAGTGCATTGCCGCCTCGGTAGCCGCGGTCGGAAGTTGGATTGAACGGTAGCGCGGTGGCTCCCGCTTCCCAAGGCTTCTGCCATGGGGCGGTGCCCTTCTCAAGCATCTCGATGATTTGGTTCGTCACCTCCTGGCGGTAATCCCGTTTAGTTGTTGGGATTTCTTGCGCCTGAACGTCTTTGTCTTCCGTTGTTTTCATTGCTCCTCCTCGAAGTCCGGTTCTGGTTGTTCCAACTCGAAGCCAGAGCCTTCCAGCGGCTCGCCACTTGCCGCGGGCGAATCGTCTGGTGCGGGAGAAATCTGTTGATGTCCCGAAGGTCGTTGTGTGTCCACTGTGTACCTCAATCTAGCTTGTGCCAGCTAGCTAGATACAGTATTCGCTGCTGGACGCGATATTGTCAACGGGGAGTTCGCAGGCTCCGCCGTATTCAGCGCTTGCTCCGCAGTCTACGGGAGATCGGGTTCGAGATGTGACAACGGCTATCGACCGCGCAGGTGTTCGCCTATTTTTCGCCCTTGCGGGTATAATGCCCGTGTATGCCGAAGTGGGCTACGGTGACAGTTACCGACGATGAGGGACGGCGGCATTCGATGGATGTCCAAGCTGAATCCGTCTACGACGCCGCGCACATTTACGTGTCCTCGGCCAAAAGCCAACAGGCAGCGATGCTGCCTGGAAGAGTCCCACCGCCATCATCGACGACGGTGTTTGAAGTGGTCTGCGATGGGAAGGTCTATCGAGTGGAAGGGAAGAAGTTCCAGAAGTGGATCTTGAAACGCCGCGAGGAACTGAAGGGACCGAAGGGCCTGCTATTCAAGCAGCGGCCTGCATTGGACTGACGAACCCCGCGGCGGAGACTACCGAGATCGTCGTGTTCCCCGTGACGCAGGCATTTGCGGCTTTGGGACAGCGTTCCTCGTGGGGCTTGCATCACCCGAGTGATGCGCCGCTAATTTGCCGTCAATCCGCTTCAGCGTGACGGCTTGCCCAACGGCGAGCCGCCCCTTTGCGCGATCACGCTCTATGTTTTCATCGTGAGAAATGATGTGGACGAAGCCATCAGTCCCTTCGAGGATCATCGCCGGCCGATCGGTGCCATCGTCGTGGGCGTGGCCGATTACCCGTCCGGTCAGCTCCGAGATTTCGGTCGGTGGCGTGTAACGAAGTGGCAGCATCGGATTGGAAAGCAGAGATCCATAGGCGGCGATCATCCGTTGACGATCGCTTAGCTTCTGCATTCCGCGGAGAACCGCGTCAAAGTCGGACTTCACGTCCCACGCGTGTTCATCAGCGCGTCGCGCAAGGCCCAGTTCCTGGAGGAAGAAGAGGCGACTCCTGAGTGGGACCTGGCTCCGGCCGCTGAGATCGAACCGAAAGAACTCCTGTCCCGCTGCCGGTCGGCTTCTGGCGATCTGTCGATCCAGAGTTGTAAACCGAACCTGGCCGACCTCCCGTTCCGTGGCTTCAAGTGCATCCTGGTGGGTCCGAAAGCCCAGTTGTACTGTGCATTCGTCTTCGGCCCCTCGTCGAATGCCATGCTTCACGTAGTCTCGATCGAGCCGAAGTTCGTCTCCATCTGCTACTCCCCGGAGGGCCACATGCGCGTGGGGGTGCTGGGTGTTCGAGTGGACGACCGCAACCCATTCGAGGTGGCGCCCGAGGTCCGCCTCCATGCGCATTATCATTTCGCGGACGAGCTTCTTGGTGTCAACGCGCTCCCCGAACTCTGGAGAGACTATTAGCTTGAACATCCGGGGATCGCCGGCGGATTGCCATTCGCGCAGCTTCGCGGGTACGTCAGGCACGGTGCCACTGACGTCGAAGCCGACGCTACCTTTTCCGCTCTCGATGTGAACAGCACTGTCCCGAACAATGTAGCGGCCATGGGCAGCCCACTGCCCTCGCACGCGGTTTCCGGAATACGTGACCCGCACGGCGCAACGTTGTCGATAGGAGGTCTGTGGTGAACCGGCGTTGCCGCGACCCTGCCTTCTACCCCGAATAGAGCCTGACCCCTTCGAGGTCATCCGAACTACACGGATGAGGTTTTTGAAAGCTTTGGCCCAAACCTTCGATTCATCTTTCTCCTGGCCCTTCGGGCGGCGCGGTCGAAAAACGATCGGTCGTTCGTCAATCACGTTCTGTCAGCTCCCCCAGTGAGGTCTGCGAGTCGGCCGTCATGTTCTGCGCGACAGACTTAAGGAACCGGTCATATCGCATTCGAGCGCGACGTTTCGCCTGGTCGAGGAGTTCAGGAGCAGGCTCCGGAACACAGGTCAAGAAGAGCCGGGCGAGACTGTCGGTCAGGGCGAATACTGCCTGCTGAGCCGTCTGCAAGGTCCGCAGGTCTCTTGCCACGCGGTCAATGCTGGCGCTCACGATCCGTTCGGTCTTGGCGATGGCTGGCTCACCATGGCGCATTTCGTTTTCAAGCGCCATGCGCACAACGCTCGCCACCGACGTGCCGCGCTCTCCGGCCACGACTTTGAGACGTTCAAGAAGATCCTGAGGGACCAGCAGTTCGAATCTTTCATTCTTTCGCATCTTTTCTCAGCCGTACTCACGCTACGTAAATGTTCCGGTAGTCAAGCTAGCCTGTACCGTAAGCCCATACTATTGCAACAGCGCGAGATAGGCAAGAACAAACAGCAGCCGCTACGTATTCTCCTTTATGTTCCACTACCCGTCTCAGGGCTGTTGCCGTTCTTCTGGTTTGCCTCGCCGCCGACCTGACCCCGGTCTGCAAACACCCGACGGCAAGACCAGATGAGAATGCGCGAGAATGCATGAGAACTTGTACAAGCTAGCTTGTATTTGCTGCAAAGCTCTGGTACAACTCGAACTGAGACGAGAACTGATGCAAGATGACGCTGTGCCCGCCTCGCCGAATCTCGATTCTCTGGTGAAACACAGACCGGCGTGCAAGCGCGCGCTGGTCCGCCTCCTCTGGCCGAAGATCCGCGCATCCCTGGAGGTCGGCCACACTGTGCGAGAGGTGCTGGAGAAGCTTCGGCTGGACGGGATAGACCTCAGCTATCCGAGCCTGTGCCGCTATGTAGTGGACTTTCGGAGGTCCGACGCAGCCGAGGGGGAGCACCGACCCGCGCTGCCAAAGCAGGAGAAACGACCGGATGCTTCGGTGCAGAGGCGTCCGCGGGACCCGCTTGAAAACGTTCGCCGCCTCACTGAAGAGAAACCACCCGGATTCCGATATCCGGGAACCATGTCGGACAAGGAGCTATTCGGAGATGAAAGCAGCAACAGCTAATGGCGATACGGGCCGGCGGGAGACAGGCCCTGTGGCGAGTGCGCCCGCTACGGTCCACTTCGTTTTGCAGGGAAAGGGCGGCGTCGGGAAGAGCTTCGTCGCGTCGATCCTCGGACAGTATTTTCAAACGCGCGGCCGGGATGTCCGGTGCTTCGATACCGACCCAGTGAATCAAACCTTCGCACAATACCGGGAACTCGGCGTGGAACGGCTCGACCTGCTAGTCGACGGAAGCATCGACCAAAGGGCGTTCGATGGGCTCGTGGAGCGATTGCTCACCGATGATGGGTGCTTCGTTGTCGATAACGGCGCATCGACGTTCATCCCGATGTGGAACTACATTCTGGAGAACGACGTTGTCCGTGTCCTGAGCGATACCGGCAGGAGGGTCTTCGTTCACTGCGTCATCACCGGCGGGCAGGCTCTGACCGATACTCTGACCGGCTTCGCGAAACTCGCAGAGACGACCCCGGACCGAAACGTCGTGCTCTGGGTGAATGAGTACTTCGGACGGGTTGAGCGCGACGGCAAGCCCTTGAGCGAACTGCCTGTCTACCGAGATCATGTCGATAAGGTTTGGGGATCGGTGGCGATCCCAAAGCGAAATCGGGACACGTTTGGCCGCGACGTCGAGGACCTCCTGCGCCGAAAGATGACGTTCCGGCAGGCACTCGAAGGCGCGGACTTCCCGATCATGGTTCGGCAGCGGCTCAAGGTGGTACAGCGCGAGTTGTTCGAGCAACTCGACAGCCTGGCGGTTCTTTAGGTTCTGAAGGATGGATCGCAAACGGATCATCGGTGAGGTCGCGGCCAAGCATGGCGTTCTCCTGGCGGAGGATGACCCGGCGTTTCTGCTCGTGACGATCGCCGAGATCGCGCTGCGGGACGCTCAGAGCGATTTCCTGGACGTGGTACGGCGAACGATCGCCGACCAGGAGGAAGCTGCGGAAAGGATGCAGAAGAGCATCGGGGAGACGCTTGGCAGCTCGATCCGACGGGCTCTGAGCGAAGGCGAAACGGTCCTTCCTCCACGCCCCGTCCATCTCCGCGAGCGGGTTGTCTTCTTTGGGGCAGTCTTCGGGCTGTTGTTGTTCGCAGCCGGGTTCGCGCTTGGAGCAATGTGGAAATGAATCTTTGAAACTGGAGCTTCTTGGCCTGTCTCTTCGGGCCTCGGTTTGGACTCGCGCTGGCGGTGAGCTATTACGTTGGTGGCGCTGTGATCATCGGTGCGGTCTTTTTCGGCGCGATCCTGTACGTCTGCCGGTAATGTAGAATTCGTGCCGGCGCGACGGTTGACAGCACCAGGCTTTATCCTAAGCTGGTGCGCTCCAAGGCCCACTTCGTCGAGCCGATGCTACTTCTCCGCAAGGAGCAGTTGCCCGACGATCCGAACTGGCTCCTGGAACTCAAGTTGGATGGTTATCGCGCCCTGGCATTCAAAACCGGCGGACGGGTTCATCTCCGCTCTCGCAACGACAACGATTTCACCGGGTACTATCCCGGAATCGTTCAGGCATTGGAGACGATGCCGGACGAGACCGTCATCGACGGAGAAGTGGTGGCACTCGATCCGGAGGGGAGGCCCTCGTTCACCGCCCTTCAGAATTATGGCGGCTCCGGAACTCCACTCAACTACTACGTCTTCGACCTCCTGATCCTTAGAGGCCGAGATGTGATGGCGGAACCGCTGGTGCGGCGTCGGGAACTGTTGGAACGGGAGGTCCTGCCGACCCTTTCAGAGCCTGTCCGCTATTCGCCGGAGTTGCGCGCGAGCCTTGCCGACCTGATTCAGTCCGTAAAGGCGCAACGCCTGGAGGGACTCGTCGCCAAGAACCGAAACAGCCGCTATGAGCCCGGTCAGCGTTCGGGGGCTTGGCAGAAGATGCGGATCAACCAGGGCCAGGAGTTCGTAGTCGGCGGCTACACGGTCGGCGGCAGCACATTCGACGCACTGGTCTTTGGTTACTACGAGGGCAGCAAGCTCATGTATGCCGCTCGAACCCGTAACGGATTTACACCGAGGCTCCGAGCGGAGTTGATGAAACGCTTCGCACCGCTCGAAACGCGAACGTGTCCTTTTGCGAATCTTCCAGAAAAGAAGGCCGGTAGATGGGGCGCGGGGTTAACGGCTGCGAAAATGGAGGATTGCCGTTGGCTCAAACCAGCGCTGGTCGGGCAGTTCGAGTTTGTGGAGTGGACGCCTGACGGGCACCTTCGACACAGCCGGTTCGTCGGCCTTCGCGAGGACAAGAAGGCTCATGATGTTTTCAGGGATTCGGACCATGGCCGGGCAGAACAGTGACGGCTAGCCGATTTCCCGTTCGGATGCAGAGCAGGGTTGTTTCAAGCCATTCTTCGCTGCGGAGCTGCGGATGTGGATGGTGGCCTTGCTCCTCCGCTACCGCTCTGGTCGTTGTGCGAGGCGAATTGTGCAGCCTTTTTTGGGAGTCCGATCTCGTGCTCCCATCCCATCGATCACAATGGTTCCGTCCCGTTGCCCGGCCAGAAGCAGGTCATTGAGGTCGGTCTTCCAGACGAGCGGAAGTTCGAGGATGCGTGGCTGGAGCTCGTCGTAGGACGCTGGCCCCCGCTGCAGGATTGTGGCAATGCGTGCGTTCGCCTCTCTGAGGCGCCGCTCGCGTTCTTCCTCGATAGTACGTGACATTTCGGTGCTTGGCGCGAAGATGAGTTCTGCTTGTCCGCTTTTAGTTTCGCGGTGTTCTCGTTGTGCGGTCTCGCGTACTGCATCTTGTTCCTTGACGGTCTGTTTCTCTATGCGGCGGAATTCGGTGATGCCTTTCGGATTTCTAGTTGCGTACACGAGGTGGAAGTACGCGCGGTCGCTGTGGGGTTTTAGGATGCGTGTTGAGGTGACATAGGAAAAGCCGCCGATCGTGCGGAGCTGTTCCTTGTAGCACTCAAGGCTTGCTGTTTCTCGGTCGCTAGCGTTGCGGATGCCTCGCCAGGTAGTGGTGCCGAAGAATTGGTCGAGTGAGCGCTCGTTGGCGGGATCGGGGTAGTTGATGAATCGGTTGATGAAATCGTACATGAAGTTCACCATGACCTCGCCGGGCTGGTGTTGGAGGATCGGGGCGATGTGATCCATCGCGAATCCGGTCCATCCTTTGGGGTCGATGAAACAGAAGGAGAACGTCGCGCCGACCTCGCGAAGCAGCGCCTCGATATTGTCCTCGAAGGCGCCGGGGAGCGCAGTGGTCTTGACGGCGCCCGCATGCTGGTCCAGCGTTGCTTGCAGAGCGCGGAATGCCATAGCGTCCTTCTCGATGAATATGGCGCGGATGGTCGCGTAGCGTTGCTGCGCTGCGAGCCCTTCGCGGACGTAGTTGAGCTTGTCCAGCGCGATGCGGATGGAGGTGTCCGCGAGCGTTTCATCCGTTGCTTTCCAAGGGCCGGAGAAGCAGTCCGCATACACAAAGGACTGATGCGTGTACCCAATGTGGAACGCGACGGTTTCGAGGTAGCGTTCGAGGAAGAAGTGCTTGAGGTACGTCTGCTCCCGTCCCTGGTAGGACGCCACCGGTTTCATCCGCTGTCCTCTTTATGCCATGCTCGTCTCGTTCGTGAGCTGTATGAGCGGTTCGGCATGCCACGTGGTATTGGCGCTTGCTAACGCTGCCATAAGGCGCTCGCGTACGGATCGCGCAGGTGCTGGGTTGCTCGATGCTGCGGGCATGTCGTCGTATGTTCGCCCGTCGAGTTGCCGGCCTCGTTTTTTCTTCTGGACGCCCCCCCATTGCTTAAAGAAGAACAGGGTGCCGTGCTGATCGCATTGCGTCTTAATGTGCTCGACCCATGCTGGTCGGAGGGGGCGCGCACCTGGCCCGCTTTCGCCGCCTACTATGGCCCAGTGGATGCCGTCCAAATCGATTGCCCCGAGGTCTTCAAGGAGCGGTTCGATGCTCAGGAACCGGACCGCTGCTGGTGCTCGTCGGAGGTGCTCGATCCGCGGGAGACCGTACCGCTGGTCTTCGACGCTCACGCCCCACCAGATGTGCGATGCGCCCGCAGCCTTCCGAAGTCGTGTGGTGAGAAGTTGTTCGAGTCGTTGGGCGCGTTTCGTAAGGACTTGGTAGGTGTGCCAGTTTGCATGGAGCATCACGTTCGCGACGGCGTCGATGTAGTCGTCAGGAACGGCATCTTGGAAGAGGTCGCTCATGCTGTTCACGAACACGGTTTTCGGTGATCCCCACCGAAGTGGTTCGGTGAGTTTCTCGGGGACCAGGCGCGGGTCGAAGCCGTGCTCATATGGATGGCCGGGCACGTTGCGGAATCGCTCGGCAAACGTCTCGGCGTAGCAGTGCTTGCAACCCGGACTGATTTTGACGCAGCCACGGACGGGGTTCCAGGTGGCTTCTGTCCATTCGATCTTGGATTGTAGGCTCATCGAACTGCCTCACAGACTTGTTCACATTCTTACATGAAAATGTTTGCTGCTCGACGCGCAGTCCCGGCTCTTGCCCTTCGCGCCGGTGCCGCTGGTGGATTTCGCTGTTGCCCGAGAGTCGGCGGCATGGCATTCAGCGCCCGCGGCAGCTCAGTGCAGCGTAAGCCTTCTTGACCGTCCGCTCAACATACTCTGCCTGCCTCTTATCTGTCCCCTTATGCCGCAGGTCTCTGCTCCGGAGCGCGTCTTTAACGGCGGCTTCCGTACTCCCATGGGCGAGCGCATAGACCGCATACGCCAGGTCCGCCCTGGTGTTGTCACCTGCGTATGCGGGCTTGGCGCGAAAGAACTCGATTGATCTCGGTTCGCGAGCTTGGCCTTGGAGACGAGGGTGCGACTGGAGCGTCCCCTCCCTCCGCGCGATCTCAACCTCGCGACAGATTGTGTCCACCAAGGACTGCCTTTGCATGTAGGGCTGTCCGGTAGCCTCCACGAGCCGCACGAACGGGTAGAGACCGTTCGATTCATACTTCGGCTTCCGGTTGGTGAGACCCCCAAGCCGACCGAAATGCCGCCAGTCCGCCGCGCCCCGGTCTCCACCGAATCGCTCGGCTAGGGCGCGGGCTGCCGCGGTGGATTCCGCTCTTGGAAGGACTCTGCCGTGATTGAGCCACGCCTGGAAGTTGCCGGGCGACGTCTCCACGACTATGGCCGGCTGGAAACCTTCCGCCTTCATGCGCTCCAGAGCCGCGGCGTTGAGGTCGTCCACAAGGCTCAGTGCGTGTTCGCCCTTGGGACGTATGTAGATGTTTCGCCCCTGGCTGTTCTGGTATTTGAGCCAGCCGACGGACTTCAGTAGGGTCGCCTTATCCCACGTCCTGGGCAGCATCTCGGGTTCTTTCACGTTTCCATCGACTGCCGGCTTGTAGAGGCCGATCTCGAAAATGTCGACCGCCATGGCGTCCGCTTGGCGGGTGATTGCGTCTAGGGTTATCCGGTTCATGTGGGCAACTCCCTGCGATTTGCAGTTGACAAGCGCACGTGAGTGCGTAAAGCTAGCTTGTACAAGCTAGCATGAACAGTCAAGGGGCAAATGGGCGTTTGGTTCTGGAATCGGCGGATCACCGTGCCCGCCTCGATGCCAAACTGAGGCGCGAACTGGGCGATACCGTCCTGTCGGCACTCGACGATGCCCGGACCGAGGACATCGTTCTCAACCCAGACGGGCGTCTGTGGGTGAAGCGGCAGGGAATGGGATTTGCCGTTGCGGGCGAGATGTTCGCTGCCCAGGCCCAGGCGGCTATCGGAACAATTGCCGCACAGCGGGGCACCGTTGCGAACTACGACCGCCCCATTCTGGAGACGGAACTTCCAGTGGACGGGAGCCGGTTCGAGGGCATCGTCCCGCCTGTCGTTCGCCGGCCCATCTTCGCCATCCGCCTCCGGCCTCGCCGGGTATTCACGTTGGAGGATTACGAAGCCGGCGACATTCTGAGCTGCTCTTCAGATCCTCGGAACGCGCAAAGGTCGCGTCGGTCCTTCGCGGAAACTGTCCGCGGGTTGAGCCACGGCGAAGTGATTCGGGCGGCCATCCGGGATCGGAGGAACATCCTAATCGTCGGCTCTACCGGGTCCGGCAAGACCACGCTGGTGAACGCGATTCTCGAAGCTGTCGCGCGGATCTCTCCCTCAGATCGCGTCATCACGATCGAGGACACGATGGAGCTGCAATGTCCCGTCGAGAACTACGTTGACCTGCGCGCCGTTGCCGGCGTGAGCATGCTCGATTGTCTCCGGGCGTGCATGCGCCTGAAGCCGACCCGAATCGTAGTGGGAGAGGTTCGCGGAGCCGAGGCCCACGTAATGCTCAAGAGCTGGAATACCGGGCATCCGGGCGGAGTGGCGACAATCCACGCCAACGATGCCCTCAGCGGGTTGGTTCGGCTGGAGTCCCTTGTGGCCGAGGCGACCAGTGCGCCTCAGCAAAGTCTCATCGCCGAAGCCGTCGATCTGGTGATCTTCATCGACGAGGAATCAAGTTTGGCAGCTGGCCGAAAAGTGCGGGAGCTGCTAGTGGTGACCGGGTACGACCAAGGCCGCTACCTGGTCGAGTATGTCTGACCGAATCCATTTGGAGGTACGAATGAACTCACTCTTCAAGCGAACGATGCTGGCTCCGCTCTTCCTGCTGGCAAGCCGTGCAGCATGGGCGGGCGGCGGTGGCGGCGGACTCCCGTGGGAGACTCCGCTCAACACGGTGGCACAGTCACTGACGGGTCCGGTCGCCCTTTCCATTTCACTTATCGCTCTCATGGTGGCCGGTGGAACCCTTGTGTTCGGCGGCGAACTGAGCGAGTTCGCCCGGCGGTCCTGCGTGGCGGTGTTGGCGATCGCCTTCCTGGTGCTCGGGGCCGGTTTCATGACGAGCCTGTTCGGCGTTGGCGGCGCAACGGTCATCTAGGGGCGCTATGGACAAGCCGCGGGAGGTCGTAATCCATCAAAGCGCAAACCGCCCCCACCTGCTTCTTGGGGGTGATCGGGAACTGGTGCTGTTTTCGGCTCTGCTCTCCGCAATGCTGATCTTCGCGCTCGTCACCTGGTGGGGCGTGCTGACCGGCATCATGCTTTGGTTCCTAGCAGTCGCCATCTTGAGCCGGATGGGAAAAGCGGACCCCCTCCTGCGGCAGGTCTACCTGCGTCATCTGCGGTACCGGCCCTTCTATCCGGCGAAGGCAGCCATACACGGGCGGTCGATAGCGACCCCGCGGAGTTGGAGGTAAACCAATGCAGATCACCGAGCATCGAACTGGCGCGCGCGGTCTTGCCGACCTGCTCCTGTACGACTCCCTTGTCGACGATGGTGTTCTGCTCCTCCAGGACGGAGCTCTCCTGGCGGCCTGGACGTTCCGTGGTCCCGACATGGCGTCGGCAACGCATGCCGAGATGGCCGCGCTGAGCGCCCGCCTGAATACGGTGCTCCGACTCGGAGGCGGATGGATGGTTCAGTGTGACGCCATCCGGTCCAAGGCTCCCGGTTACCCGGAGGCCGGTGCCTTTCCGGATTTGGTGACGGCCCTCATAGATGAAGAGCGCCGCGAACAGTTCATGGCCGAGGGGGTGCATTTCGAGAGCGAATATTTCCTTGCCTTGACGTACCTGCCACCCGAGCAGCACGAGGAGCGCGTAAAGGGCTTTCTCTTCGAGGGACAACGGCAGATAAAGTCCGGTGCTCAGAAGACCCTTGAGTATTTCAAGAGTCGCGTCGCTTCGTTTGAAGACCTGTTCGGCTCGCTCTTTCAGGTCCG
The DNA here is from genome assembly GCA_964464925.1 of uncultured Solibacteraceae bacterium. GTDB lineage: Bacteria > Acidobacteriota > Terriglobia > Bryobacterales > Bryobacteraceae > CAYXLI01. Next base: position 112,876 of record CAYXLI010000014.1, read on the forward strand.
TCGCCTCAAGGGCAGGCGTTTCGCCGACGACGCCGGGTTTCCTCACGTTCAGGACGATCTTCTGCGCTACGTGCACCGATGCGTAACGATGGCGGATCACCCAATCGAACTCCCCGCCGTACCCGCTTACCTCAACGATCTGCTGGGCACGCAAGATCTCGTCGGCGGGATCGCCCCGAAGATCGGGACGAAGCATATCCGGGCGATTGCGGTTGACGGTTTTCCGCGGGCGAGCTTCCCCGGCATTCTGGGGGCGCTCGACAACCTCGCTATCGAATACCGTTGGCACACGCGGGCGATCCTCCTGGACCCAGAAGAGGCTCGTGGGCTCCTGGACAAGACCAGGCGCAAGTGGCGCTCGAAGGTGCGCGGCTGGAAAGACCAGTTGCTGCGAACGGAAACCGGGCCGACGAATATCTACGCCCAGGAGATGGCGGCCGACGCTGAGGAAGCGATGAGCGTCGCCGCGTCCGGCGATGTTCAGTTTTGTCTCTTCACCACACTGATCCTCGTCTTCGACACGGATCAAGGCCGTCTCGAGGAATCGGCGGCTCTCGTGGTGAAGACGATTCAGAATCTCGGTTTTGCCTGTCGAATCGAGTCGGTGAATGCGCTCGAAGCCTGGCGGGGTAGCCTCCCTGGGGATGGGTACCGGAACGCTCGTCGAGTGATCCTGCACACCCTGAACCTGGCCGACATGATGCCGATTACGGCGGTATGGGCAGGTTCCAGGAAGAACCCTTCACCGTTGATGCCGGCAAAGAGCCCGCCGCTGATGTTCGCGGCTACGACCGGTGCGACTCCGTTCCGTCTCAACCTGCATGTCGGCGATCTCGGCCACACGCTGATGGTCGGACCTCCGGGTTCGGGCAAATCGACGTGCCTCGGCGCAATTACGGCGCAGTGGTTCCGTTATCCGCGCGCCCAGGTATTTGCATTCGACAAGGGCTACTCGCTGATGGCGCTAACGGCGGCGGCAGGCGGTGAATTCTACGACATCGGTGGGGAAAGGACGGCGTGGGCGTTCTGCCCGTTGAAAGAGATCGACACCCCGGCGGACGTGGCGTGGGCCGTGGACTGGCTGGAAGGCCTCTGCGCGTTGCAGGACTTCAAGGTGAGTCCTCGCGAGCGCAACGCCCTGGCCGAAGCCGTAATCCTGCTCCAGAGCTCGCCGACCCGAACCCTCACGGAGCTGTCCGCGAACGTGCAGGACACCGAAGTTCGCGAAGCGCTGCAATACTACACGCTCGCTGGCGCGATGGGGCATCTGCTCGACGCCGATCAGGACATGCTCGGGGACGGCCGATTCCTGACGTTCGAGACGGAGCACCTGATGAACCTCGGCGAGAAAGCTGTGGTCGCGGTCCTTCTCTACTTGTTCAGGCGGATCGAAAAGCGGCTCGACGGTTCCCCGACTCTGGTGCCGCTCGACGAAGCGTGGGTTTACCTCCGGCATCCGCTCTTTCGGGAGCGGGTGCGGGATTGGCTCAAGACGCTGAGGAAGTTCAACGGCGCAGTCCTGCTCGCAACGCAGAACCTCTCGGACATCTTCAACAGCCCGATCCGCGATGTCGTGTTGGAATCCTGTCCGACCAAGATCCTGCTCCCTAATGCGGAGGCTGCGAACCCGGCATCGAGACAGTTCTACGAATCCATCGGACTGAACGACCGCGAGGTCGAGATGGTCCAGAAAAGCATTCCGAAACGGCAGTATTACGTCGTCTCGCCGATTGGCCGCAGGATGATCGCGCTTGGCCTCGGTGGCGTCGCGCTGTCGTTTGTCGGCGTGAACGGGCGCGAGGAGCGACAGCAGTTGGAAGATGTGATCGAAATCCACGGGGAGCAGTGGCCGGCGGAATGGCTGCGCATGCGTGGTCTGCCCGAGTGGGCAGCGTATCTCGAAGAAAAGTACACGGTAGGAGGTGAGCATTGAATCGCAGGCATCTTTTGATATTTGCGGCGGCTCTCGCGCTGCCTGGAACAGGGAATTCCGGAGTTGTCGGCGGGTTTGCGACGGAGTGGACGCAACTCGCCAATAATCTCCAACTCATCAATTCCTACATTCGCCAGGGTGAAGAACTGCGGCAGAAGATTCTGATGGTGGCCGACATGGCGAAGAACTCGCTCAACCTGCCGATGCAGGTCTTCGGCCCGATCATGGGCGATATTAGCCGTCTTGCTTCAGTGGTGCAGAACGGGCGCGCGCTCGCCTACTCGATGGCGAACCTCGACGCCGAGTTCCGCAATCGGTTCCGCGGGTACGGCTATAACGCGAACACCTGGTTTCGGGACTACCGCGACTGGTCTCAGACGAGCCTGGACACGACGCTCGGCACGCTCCGCGCTGCGGGCCTCCAAGGTCAACAACTCGCCAGCGAACAAGCAGTCCTCGACCAACTGCGGACCATGGCGCAATCCAGCGACGGCCGGATGAAGGCGCTTCAGGTTTCCAACCAGATCATGGAGCAGCAGGTTCAACAGTTAATGAAGCTCCGGCAACTGATCCTCGCAGACCTTCAAAGCAAACAGGCGTACCAAGCAGCGCAGATTCAGAAGCAGGCCTCTGAAGAAGCAGGTACGGAAAGATACTTTCAATTCGGCGGAAGAACCGGCGATGGCAGAGGCTTCCAAGCTGGTCGATGATGGAGGGATGAAGCTCACGTGCCTTCTGCTTCTTGTTTTACTGGCGAGCTGTACGCAGGAGCGTCCCAGTGAGATCGTCCAGCGGGTCCAGAACGCTGGTGCGGGCGATGTTCGCTCGGCTTCGCAACAATCACTGGAACAATGGTTCCGGCAGCACGCCGACATCGCTAACGAGATCAAGGCGCGTTGCGCACCAATCGAACAGAGCGCGCCTGCCACATGGGGAGACTCAACGGAAGGGCGCGTGTGCAAAGCCGCCAGCGTCGCCACGGTTTTCCAGTTCACTCCACGCAAGGGCGACGGGCGCGGATTCGGAGCCGGCAACAAGTAGGCAATTTGCCCGGCGAGCCGTATTGCTCGCTGCCTTGGTTTCGTTTGTACTCCTGACCGCCAATTCCGCCTGGGCGCAGACCTCCCCGAGCGCCATGCTCGATCAGTATCGAGCCGTTCGCGGCACCTGGCTGACTGTCGCCGCGGGATACGCGAATCGCCTGTTCGGCATCTTGGCGCTCATCGAGTTCGCCTGGACCGGCGCGATGCTAGTCCTGGAGCGCACCGATCTGCAAGGTTGGACTGCGGCTCTGATTCGCAAAATGATGTTCATCGGCGCGTTCTTCGCGCTCCTGAACTTCGGGGCTGACTGGATTCCGCGGATCATCGAAAGCTTCCAGATTGTCGGGCAGTCGGCGTCCGGCCTGCCCTCTCTGGCGCCTACTGTCGTCCTGGTGCGGGGGCTCAATATCGCCGGCAATCTTCTGAGTGGAGCCGCCAACTCCGGGTGGATGGGGAGCTTCGGGACGGCGCTGGCTCTTGTATTCGCCGCCCTGCTCGCGTTTCTCGCATTTCTCGGACTCACGGTTCAACTGGTCGTCACGCTGGTCGAAAGTTATCTCGTCGTCGGTGCGGGTTATATATTCCTCGGCTTTGGGGGTTCTCGCTGGACGGCTCCGTATGTCGAGCGCTTCATCGCATTCGCGGTTTCCACTGGCGTCAAGGTCATGGTTCTGTACCTGCTTCTTGGCGCGGGCATGGCGTTGACGAATACCTGGGAAGCAGCGGCTACCGCAGTTCCGGGCAGTCCATCTCCAGCCGTCGATGCCCTGGATATCGCTGCTTCGGCTGTGATCCTGTTGATGATTTGCTGGAATGCGCCGAAGTTGGCCGCGAGCATTCTCGGCGGGTCACCATCCTTCACGGGTGGCGACGCTGTGGGCACCGCGGGAGGATTGGCGCAGGGCGCATTGCTGGTCGGCGCGGCTGCGGCCGGCGGTGTTGCGCTTGGCGCGAAGATGCTCGCCGCGAAAGGCGGCGCGATGACGGCCGGCCAGGCTGCGGGGCTCGGAGCTGGGGGAGCTGCATCCGGTGGCGGGATGGGTGGCGGGATGGGTGGCGGATTCGGGTCCGCGGGCCCAGCGGCATCTGGCGGTCCGGGCGGCGGTCCTGCACCGCGACCTGGCGGTAGCGGCGGCGGTGCGGCTGCCAGCCCATCGGGACCTAGTGGCCAAGTCTCCCCGCCATCGACTGGGAGTTCGAGTGCTGAGCCCGCCGGGAATTCGGCTTCGTCTACCAGTTCCTCTGACGAGGGGAGCGACTCCGGAAAGAAGCAAGCAGCCCAAGGCGCAAACTCCGCTGGACCTTCAGCAAGTGGCGCCAATACTTCGGGGACGCCGGGCCAGGTCAGTCCCCCATCAGCAGCTGGGAAGTCGAAGCCGGGCTCCGGCCGACTTGCGCGTGCAAGCGAAGCAACAACCCGAGTCTCGCGGAAGTTGACTGTCGGAACTCAATTCGTGCGGATGGCGCGTTCTGCTGTGCCGCCTGATCACGCGCCGCACAGCGCTCCGCCGGCTTTGAGATCGGAAGGTGAGGAATGACAAGGAGGGCCATCGTGGCGACAGAAGCAGTTCCGCGGCTCGTGCCGCAAGACCCCGCAGAAGACGAACCGGTTCAGCAGAGCGCCCCTAGAATGCCGAACCCGGAATCCGCCACGTTTAACCCGTATCTGGCGGCGCGCCGCGAGTGGGATGAACGCTACGGGAATCTAATCACTCGCGCCCGGAATTGGCGTTTCGCGGCTTTCCTGGCTCTCAGCATCGTCGTGATTGAGACCGGCGGCCTGGTTGCGCTCGCCATGCGATCGAAGGTGGTCCCGTTTGTCGTGGCCGTCGATAACCTCGGTCGTGTCGTCGCATCTGGAACGGCCGACCAGGTCTCCGCGGCCGACGATCGACTGAAGCGTGCCGCGCTCGTTCAGTGGGTGAGCGATTGGAGAACGGTGACCAGTGACGGAGTTGCACAACGGAAAGCGATCGACCGTGTGTACTCCATGATCGGGCGTGGAACGCCGGCGCAGGTTCAGGTCAGTGAGTACTACCGGAATGATCCTCCCTACAAGCGCGCCCAAACGCAAATGGTGAGTGTGGATGTGAAGGCGGTGTACGCGAGTAGCGACAAGAGCTGGGAAGTGGAGTGGGTCGAGACCGCGCGAGGAATCACTGGTGACGTCCAGTCCGAACAACGGTGGAAGGGTTCTTTCACCGTTGCAGTCAACCCGCCGTCCGACGAACGCCTGGCGCGCGTGAATCCGCTCGGACTTTACCTGACGAATTTGAGTTGGTCGAAGGTGCTGTGAAGGGCTGAAACATGAGAATTCGAATTCTTGAACAATTCACGCTGGCTTTGGTTTTCGTGGCCGTGCCAATGTGTGCCCAAACGAAAGATGGCAAGACTGCGCCGGTCGAAGTGAAGCGGGTTCCGCCACCGAAGCCTCTGCCGAAAGAGCCCGTCCCAGCGCCGGATAAGTATCCGTTCGGCCAACTGATCCAGACTCTCGGACCAGATCCGACTGTTGGTGCTGCCGAGGCTGGAAACGGAGTGGCGAACACACCGGCATCGACGGGAAGCGCGTCTGCGTCTGAGGTTCCTTCGGACTTCCGTGCTTCGAAAGATGTCCCGCTGCCGTCGACGGCGCAATCGGCGCTGACCGTCGCGAAAGGGTGGATGGCTGAGAAGCAGACACCTGCGCCCGGCGCCGATGGCCGGGTGCTCTACACCTTTGGCGCGGGGATGCCAACCGTCGTCTGCGCTCCGATGCGCGTCTGCGTCGTGGAACTCGAAGCTGGTGAGCACCTCTCGGGCGAACCTCACGTAGGCGATTCGGTCCGTTGGGTGATTTCCCCGGCTATGGCCGGGAGCGGTCGGCAGGAAACGCCCATGCTCGTCATCAAGCCCAAACAGGCTGGCCTCGACACCACACTGCTGATCACGACGGACAGACGGGCCTACTACCTTCGGCTTGTCTCGAAGCCCGACGATTACCTCGCGCGTGTCGCCTTTGCGTATCCGGAAGACGAGACGAGTCGCTGGAAGGCGCGCCTAGCCGAGCAGGAAGCGCGTCGCAAGGAAGAGTTCGAAGCGTCCCAGATCACGCCAGTTGAATCGATCGAGGCCCTCTACTTCGATTACCGGATCATCGGCGGCGATCCGAACATGCGCCCGGTGCGTGTGGTTGACGACGGCAAGAAGACGTACCTGCAAATGACGCCGAACGCTGCTCCGAGAGAATTGCCGGCGCTGGTGATCGTCGGGCCTAAGGGTCCCGAGATGGTCAACTACCGCGTGAAGGGCGACATGTACATCGTTGACCGCCTCTTCGAGCGCGGGGCTCTCATCCTGGGCGCGGGCAAACAGGCGCGGAAAGCGGAGATCATCCGGGGCACCTTCCACGGGAAGGTCAAAGGCGATCCCTACGCCAAGGTGGAGGCCAAGCAATGAACGACATCGATTCCCCAACTGGCATCGACCTCCGGCCGGACCCGCCGAATCCCGTACGACTGAGCAAGCGCGCCGGGCTCATAGCGCTTGTGGTTGTCACCGCTGTCGTTGGCCTGGTCGGATACGGCATTGCGACACGACGGCAACGGACTGCTGCGGCGATGGAACGCGCCGATCCAACGCGGCTCACTGCGGCCAGTGATGCGGGAAAGGTGATCGCGGCCGAAATTCCGGCGAGGATGATTACCGCCGGCATGACCGCCGCGACTCCTGAGAAGCAAGAGTTGCAGGTTCCCGAACCGACCGGCAGCCGTCCCTCGCTCGGCTCAGCCCCTTCCCAAATGCGTCCTTACCCGCCGCCGCCCCAGCCTTCGCCAGTTCGAGAATTGAGCGCCGAAGAAAAGGCTCGCATCGTTGCGTACCGACAGGAACTTGATGCCCTCGCGGCGCCGACGGCCATCGCCGGAAACCTCGGCGGCGCTGGTCGCCCCAGCGGCAATTCACTGCCCACCCGAGAGGGAGACCTCGAACAAATGACGACGCTACTCAAGACGATGCAAGGACCCGAGGCGCAACGCGCGGCGGTGAATCTGCGCGGCTCCGGCTCCGAGGCGAAGATCTCTATGGCCACTGTCCCGGCAGACGGAGACGAGTACTCCAGCCAAAACATGCAGGATCGGAAGGCCGCATTCTTGGCGGGTGCTCGCACGGAATCGCGAGAGAACTACACTAAGTCGTCGCGCGTGCGGCCGTTGAGCAAATATGAGATCAAGTCGGGGTGGGACATCCCGGCGGTCCTGGAGCAAGGACTCAACTCCGACCTGCCCGGCGAGATCCGCGCCCTTGTCAGGGAGAATGTCTACGATACGGCGTCCGGCAACTATCTTCTGATCCCACAGGGATCGCGCCTGGTGGGCACCTACGATTCGAGGATCGCCTACGCGCAGAACGGTGTCACCGTCGTTTGGAACCGGCTGATCTTCCCGGACGCGTCCTCAATCGACCTCGAAGGCATGGCTGGCCAAGACGCGCAGGGACGGGCTGGCCTCAGGCAGGATGTGGATAACCACTACCGCCGCCTGCTCGGTTTTGCCGTCTTGACGAGCGGCTTCAGTGCGGCCTTCCGGCTCTCGCAGTCCAACCGGGGCGGAGTCCTCGGGTATCCGTCCGCAGGGGAGACGGCTGGCAGCGCGGTCGGGGCTGAGCTTTCACGGCTCGGGGCTGACGTCACCAGGCGCAATTTGAACGTGCAGCCCACGATCAAAGTCCCGGTCGGGTACCGTTTCAATGTCCGGGTGAACCGGGATCTCCTATTCGAAGCTCCGTATCGGCCGTTCCGAATGTGAGGAATTGGTGCGGTTTTCGCGCGCAACCGATTGATGGTACGGTGTATCTTGTACCATCTACACGTTTCGGTTGGTGCTGCGGAGCCTATGGAATCGCGATATGTACGGTTGGAGAGCGGATCTGGAAAGCCGAAGAAGAAGGCAGCGGGTGCGGTTGAACACACGCTGAAGCTGGCCATTCGCTTGAACGAGGCAATCAACGACGCCCTCCGTGGGCTCATTCGTTATCGCGGGGATCTGTCGGGCATGGCAATTGACGCGCTCTCGTCTGTCGATTTGGAGAACGCAGGCCTGATCAGCGTCGAGGAGAAGATGGTTCGAGACACCACGATCACAATTCCGCGAGCGCTCCACAAGAAGCTGAAGAAGATCTCGACGGATCGGGGTACGTCCATGAACATCCTGGTGAACACTGCGCTCGCACATTGGCTCGCGCAAAAGGGCGCTCTTAAGCTTCGGTGAAAGAGGCTGTATGAAGTCGTCGCGGTCGCAGCGATGGGATCTGGTCGTGGGCGGTATGGCGTCGCTGGTTGCCATCTCGGGACTCGGTTTGAGCATTGCTGTTGGAAATACCACAGCGGTTGGCTTCGGACACGTCCAACGTGAAACGCAGAATTTCCTGGCGATGCTCGCGGCGATGTTTCTCGTTCTCATCGCGATCAAAGCGGGATTGCGCTATCGAAAGTGGTGCCAATCTCGTAAGCACTAGGCGTCACATAGGAGTAATCTCGGTCAACGTGCTCTAGGGGCGTCAAGCATGCAATGAGAAGAGCGCCTTCGCGCTCGCCGTGTGCAACACTGTGGCCATGAGCCTCCGTTTTGCAGTCTTGGCGGCGCTGCCCGCTTCCGGAGCCCTGATTCTGCTGACCGCGTCTCTGCCGTGTCCTGCTCAGGCGCAAGCCGCCCTGTCCACGTCGTCTCGTCCTGCTCGGATGCCCGCCCCGCCCCCTATGTTCAGCCCATGGTACGGCGACTCCTTGCGCGACATTATGAAGTTGGAGCCAGCCGATGTCGCTCGGCTCGAACAGAAGCTCGCAGCCAATCCCGACGACTTCCCGACCCGACTCAAGTTGATGGCGTACCATCAGCGCGCGGATCGCGCGGGTCGTAAGGACGACCTTGCAAAACGCGTCCAACTTGTGCTCTGGTTGATTGAACACCATTCGGACTCTGAGCTTCTGCACTCGCCGTTCTCGCGGTTCGCGCAGGGCGAGCTTCCCCCTGAGGACTATCGACGCGCCACGGCCCTTTGGGATGCCACGACCAAAGCACACCGGCGCGTCGCAGCGGTGCAATGGAATGCGGCGTCGTTCTTTGAGGGTCTCGACTCAGGGCTCTATATGCACTATCTGGAAGCTACCGCAGCAGCCGACCCGAACCACCCATTCGCCCTGCGTCCACTGGCGCATCTCTATGCGCTCTCGATCCTGGAGCAGCGCCCTCTAGCCGCACGTGCGCAGGCCGGGTTAGAGGCGTCTAAAAATGTCTGGGTCCTTGGCAACGCCGCCAATATGTTCCAGAGCCGATACAATGAGACCCTCCAAAGCGGAACGCCGAACGCACGCGCCGCCGAACTGGCGGAGCGCTACTTCTTGCGTGCAAAGAGTCTCGATCCGAACCTAGACAGGCAAACGATTATCCCTCAAATCGACGTTCAGGCGATCGCGCGTGGCCGGCAACTCGAGTCGCAGGCACAACAGAATTGGCAGGCGCGTGCAGAGGAGGCAATCGGCAAGATCCGCCGCCTTCCGGTGGAGGCGTTTCCGGATCTCCCGGCGCCGATCGCCGCAGTTCTGCGCGCACGGAAATGCAGAGTGCCACAGCCGTCGCCAAACGGAGCCCCACGCAACGTTATCCGCGGGGAGTTCGTGTCTAAGGGAGAGCCGGGGTGGGCCGTGTTGTGCTCAGTGAACAACTCGACCGCGCTGCTGGTGTTTCGCAACGATCGCGACACCAACCCGGACACAGTGAACACCAGCGACGATCGAACTTATCTACAGGGGCTGAGCGGCGACAACATAGGTTACTCACGCGAGATCGCTGCCGCTGGTCGCGACTTCATCATACGCCACTACCGTGCGTACGGCGGTCCTACGCCTCCCCCGATAGACCACCAGGGGATCGACGACGCATTTCTGGAAAAAGCTTCCACCACCTGGTATTTCCATAGCCGTAAGTGGTTGCGCTTGCAAGGCGCGGATTAACACGGACGCGTTTTTGCGACCACCTCGTTTGCAGCGAATCCTTGCGCGTGATCGCGTTGCGTAGATTTGATCTTGGGTCGGCAAACCCCTTCGCGGCGCGGTGCTCTGAACGACGGCACCCGTCAATGCACTCGGGTCCGTGCCCGACCGGCGACCGCATCAGTTTTGCTCTGGGGCTGGGGAAATCAGGCAATCGCGAAACGCGTTGGAGATTCTCCCCCGGTGATACCTATCTGGAGCTCGCACATGAGAATCCGGACTTGGCCGTTGCGCCGCCGAAATGGCCCTCACCTTGCGACATGGTATTGGCCGCGCCACCGCGCGATGCCGCGGTACGTGTACATCACGGGCCGAGGTCCGCCGAGATAACCTGCTTCGCTGTCCACCAGATCGTAACCGGCTTCTTCCAGAATCGTGTTCACTTGGCGGTCCAGGTGACATCCGCCGGCGAGCCGTTTCCATACAGGCGTAGCCCAATGCTGCACCGCTCGCACATGGGATTCGGGGGCGCTGCCATGCTCAATGAAGACAACCCGGCCGTCAGGTTTCAGTACGCGTCGGATTTCATCTAGCGCGAGCCGAGGATGCCCAACGGAGCAGAGCGTCCAGGTAAGCACGACCGTATCGATGCTTTCGTGGGGAAGTGGGATTGCGCTCTCTACGGGTTGGGGCATGAATTCGACCTGAAGTGGCTGGTGCGCCGCCCGCGTCTGCGCTATCCGCAAGAGCTCCGGCGAAGGGTCGAGCCCGTAAACGCGCCGGACACGATCCGTGTAAAACGGCAGATTCAGCCCGGAGCCGATGCCAACCTCCAACACGTCACCGCTGGCGCTCGGAATCCACTCAGCTCGCAAGCGAGTGGCGGCGGGATTCCTCATCGCGAGGTCGATTACGTGCGGCAAAATGTGTTTCGCGTAGAATCCCACGATCTTTCAATTGTCCACGAGGCTGTGCCAAATCAGCACGGTCTGCCGGCTGAGTTTAGAACGTTCGCGGCCACAACGCGGCCTGCACCGGCCTTTCGGCCAGGTTGATGATGATCGCGATGAGCGTCGTGTCCAGCTCCGGCCTGAACTCCAACGAATGCTGACATGCATGACGCAGGGTCAGGAGGGCGTCGTCCGGATGCTGCGTCTGGAGACCGCCATCTACCCACTTGTCGTAGGCGCTCTCGTCGCAGAGAACAAGATCGACTTCATGAGAAGCGGTGAGACTGAACGATAATCTCTGACCGCCAACGATTTCGAACACATAAGGCAGCTCATCGCACGCGCCCACGCTGATCACTTCGCATATCCCAAACGCAACCTGCTGCTCAGTTACAAACAACTCCGCAGAATCCCACGAACCGAACGACGATATCTCCGGTTTTGACGCCATTTGCCTCCGCCTCCCTACTGAGCAGAACGCTTTTGGTGGCCGCCAGAACTTACGGAATTTGACATCGAGAGCGTTCCGTCTATACTGGTCAATTCGGGCTCTTCTGAGCGAAGGGTGAGCAGTCTACGCCATGAAATCGCGAAGAAAGATCCCGCTGGTAGGCTCAGACGGGCAACCACTTCCTGAACGAATCCAGCGCGCCCTCCACGACCTCCTCCCCAGGTTCAATCGCTGGTTCCCATTGCAGGACGAAGTCGTGGTCACTGGACTGCTCGAAGAGGCCGGTCAGCGGATCAAAGAAAAAGAACGGAAGTCTGGTCCTGTCGAGCGCCTGCATGGATTCGCGTGGACGGTGCTGGCCGCGGCCGTTGTCCTCTGGGCGTAGCCGACCCCGGCTCAAAATCGGGAACTTCGGACATTGGCGAAAACAATCGATTCGAGATCTGCCTCATTGAAGTTAAAGAGAATAGCGACGAGTACGATGTCGTTATCCGGCTTGAACTCGAACGAATGGGTTGTCGCATCTCTCAGCACCAAGAGTGCTTCGAGCGGCCGATTGGTCTCGAATTCCGCGTCGACCCAACCGTCGTATGCAGTCTCGCTGCAAAGCACAACGTCAAAGGCCAGAGAGGAGGTTACGTTGAACAACAATCTTTCGCCTTGACTGATCTCAAATACATATGGCAGGTCGTCGTTAGGTGGTACCGTGACAACTTCGCAGATGCCGATTCCGTCATCCGGCGGCTTTGAGGCACTGATCCGCGGAGATTCTGCGCCTTCTAAATCAGGGTTGAATGACATTCACGTCTCCCGTGGCTGAATGCGAGACGGTCCGGAACGGACCAACCCTGGCGCGCACTGCCAATGTCGCCGGATTGTTTGGGCGCCGCGTCTCGACGCAAGATGAAACACATCTTGCACCCTCAGCCTCTATACGCAGAACGCAAAATTAGTGCGAATCATTACAAGTCACAGGCAGAACAGACCCGCTGCCAAATCTGGGTGTCAGGATGCGGTTTAATACCAACCTTCTTCTAGCGGACGTCGACGGCCAACCTTTGAGTGAGCATATCCACAGTGTTCTGCGAGATCTGCTTCCTCGTTTCAAGCGGACGTTTCCGCAAATCCGGGACGACGCACAGGTATCCGATATCCTCGAGGGGGCTGGCCAAAGGATCGCGGCGAGAGAGAAGCAACTGGGGCGGGTTTCGGAACTCCACAGGTACGCCTGGGTAGCGCTAAAAAATGCGGCCGTATCCGTGCAGCGGCGGTCCGAGGGAAAAATTCAGAGTTCTTCCATGTCATATTCCGATGCCGAGTGGCTGCTTGGACGCTTGTCCAGTACGTTTGGTAGCCCAGGTGCGATAGAGCAGTGCGTACTCCTCAAACAAGCACTCGATCTACTGACTCCGGAGGAGAGGCTGATCGCGATTCGCAGACAAGCCGGTTTCTCCGACCGCGAAATTGCAGAACACGTGAACACTTCCGCAGCAGCAATCGGTCAGAAGTACTTCCGCATGCTGCACCGTGTTCGCAAAATCTTAGCATTGGGGAGGACATCTGCAGATGACCGGTTTCGGGATTCCATAGATCCTGAATGAGTCACGGCTGCGACCAGGGACCGGCGAATGGATGAAAAGCCAAGCAACTCGGCGCACGGGGAAGTCGGCGGTGAGGAGTTTGATCGGCTGTTTGGAGCCGCAAATCCCAATCCCGGTCGGATTGGATGTCCCTCGCCAGCGGTCCTTCAGGCGTTGGCCGCGAAGCAACGGCCCATCGGGGATCCAGCATACGAACACCTCGCGAACTGTTCGCCTTGTTATCGCGAATTCCGGCAATTACAGGCTCGGCTCAAGCGGCGGCCATTAGCAGCCAAGGCGTACTTCGCGCTAGGAGCATCGGCGGTGATTCTGTTGGTCACCGTCGGTGGATTCCTTATGCGTGACCGCGGTCTCCATCGAACGCCGCCAGAGCTGAGGGCGAGCAAACCAGCAATACCGGAAGTGAGGCAATTTACTGCGGATCTTCGAAATGCGTCGCCGGCTCGCGGCTTAAGCCCAGTGAAGGGTGCGGCTGTAAAGCTCTCGAGAGACCTGATTCAGCTCACCGTCATTCTGCCCATCGGCTCCGATCCGGGGCGGTACAACCTCCGGCTCGTACGGGAGTCGAAGGTGGTTGCGGCCACATCGACTGACGCGGGCAAAAACAATTTCACCGTAAGATTGACCGCGACCTTAGACTTACGCCTGATTGAACCGGCCGAATACAGTCTTGAGATAAGCAGGGCTGGCGAGCACGCGGACTCCTATCCGGTTGTGGTTCAGTGACATCCATCGCAGAGTTTACTTCACAGGTCACCGAGGCCATTGGCCATTTTGGGGCAGCTTGCACTTTCGAAGCTGACAAGCACTTCTAAACAGCAAGCGTAAAGTTATCCCCATTGTTTGCGTTCAGGTTCTGTGTGGTGAATATGCAGGTTGAAACTCCAAGAACCGTCCTTAACGACTCGAGCGCACGTAAAGTCCCGCCCAGATCTGTTCGCCTCCTGGATTTCGGTTTGGGCGGCATGAAGTGGCCATATTCGCAACGAATCCGCTATTTGGGCGTTGCAGTTTCAATTGCTGTGATCACAGCCGTATCGACCACATTTCTAGCAGCGGGCTCCTCCGCCACCGAGTCAGACCCGCAAGTCGTGCTAGAGAATGCATTGCGCCTAGCGGACGTCTACAATTGGGCCGGAGCCGCCGGCGACTTCACCGAAGCGGAGCGGCTGTTTCTGTCCAGGGAGGACGACCGCGGAGCTCTATATGCGAGACTCGGGCGTATCCGTGCGACTGTCGAGCAGAACGAACGCAGGTTGCCATCGGTCTCAGCCGAACTCGCAGATGAACTAGACACAAACCCGCTACTCAAATCAGATCAGCGCCTCCGGTTGTTCGCCCTCGTAGTCAAAGGCGACATCGACGCGGAGTTCGAGACGGCCTCGATGAAGGAAGATTGGACGGCAGTCCAGGCTTTGGCGAAAGAGCTAGGCGACTCGAAATGGCAGAATCGCGCCCAAGCGCAGCTCGGTTTGGCCGCCTTTTATGATGGTGATCTCGAAGCGGCTCGAACTCATGTCGGTTCGGCGATAGTTGCGGCGAATCGAGCCGGCGACAAGGGAGCGCTGATTCGGTATCTGAGTGCGATGGGGATGGGCCTCGTGCAAACCAACACGAGTGAACAGGCCCTACCGTACTTCGATCAGGCCCTGAAAATCGCGGCATCTACTCCAGAGTCCGGCTACCCGTTTGTTACGCAGGAAGGCAGGTGCGGGGCTTTGTTGCGCCTGCACCGACTGGACGAAGCGAACGCTCTCGCGACCGAAATCCTCAGCAACGCAAGGCGGGGCCTTCGGTCCGCTCATGAAGCTATTGCTCTTCGAGCACTGGCGTCCGCCGAGATTTCCCGAGGCGACGATTCTGCAGGAGTGAAACTGCTCGAGGAAGGAATTGCGATTGCGGAACAGCATGGGCATTTGCGGATACTAGCAGAGTTGCAAATCATGAAGGCCCAACGAATGACGGAGACGGGCAACCTCGATGCCGCCGAAGCTGCTGCGGAAGCTGCTGCTCGGGCCAGCCAGGAAACTGGAGATCTGTGGGGTGTGCCACGCCAGCTGCAACTTCTTGGGGAGCTGTATAGCCGCCGCGGAAAGTACGATCAAGCGGACGACGTCTACAGCAAAGCGGAGGTGCTCGTCGACGATCTTATCGGACGGGCAAGTACAGTCATAGACAAGACTGCGCTCATCCGAACGTCAGGAGACATTTTCACTAGGCACTTCTCATTGGTGGTAGACCGCTTCAACGATACGGAACGCGCTTTCTCCATAGTCGAACAGGTACGCGGGCGCGCGGCAAGAGATCTGCTTATGGCGGGTGGCCGAATGTCACCAGTGTCCCGGGATGCAGAACGGAATATCTCGCGGCTTCGAATCCAACTCATGTCCGCTCGGGCAACTAATGAAGTTCGAAAACTGCGCGATGAGATTTTTCTTGCGGAGCAAGCGAGATGGAGCCAGCCGTCTACGCCGGCCTTGAAGAACTCTATCTCCGAATCAGTGTCGCTCGCAAATATTCGAACGGCGTTGAGCATGTCGGAGGCGATCCTGGTATTCGTTGTTGCGGAGCCGCGATCCTACTGCATTGTAATTACCCGTAGCACATCAAGAGTCATTCCGATCTCCTCAAAGCGCGTCATTGAGGAGCATGTGGAGGCATATCGCCGAAGCGTTGCAGCGGGACGGAGCGCGACCCGAGAGGCTCGGGATCTATATCGGATCTTGCTGCATCCCATGCGGAACTTGGTCGCCGCACAGAGATTGGTTGTGGTGCGGGACGGGGTTCTACATCAGATTCCCTTCGATGCGCTAATCCGTCCATCGGGAGAGTACGTCCTGCAGACTCAAATTGTGGAGTACTCGCCATCCGCCACCAACTACTATTTTCTAAGTCGAACCCGCGAGACACGGCGCGCTTCAAACGGCCAGCCAACCGCTTTGGCGATCGGCGGAATTCCATACTCTTCAACGAGTCTGGGTGGTGGTGAGGTAAACCGGGGCTACAAACCAGCGTTTAATGATCTTCCTTCTTCTGCCGACGAGGCCCTTGCGGTTCGCGACGCATTTGGACCGGCACGAACGAGATTGCTGACCGGCTGGAGCGCAACTGAATCAGGCCTGACGAGGGCTGACCTTCGAGGATACGATCTCTTGCACTTCGGTGTTCATGGCGTAGCCAATTCTATTTATCCAGACCGAGCTGCGCTGATACTACTTAGCGACAAACAGGCTGGCCATGACGGGTTCCTGGAGTCGCCGGAGATCACACAATTGCACCTCAACCCGAAGCTCGTGGTGCTTTCTGCCTGCGAGTCAGCGAGTGGATCCTTACAAGGCCAAGAGGGCGTTGCTAGTCTGTCTCGAGCCTTCCTCTTGGCAGGAGCCCACTCCGTCGTGTCTTCACTGTGGATGGTCGATGATAGTGCATCTCTGTACCTGATGAAGCGTTTCTACCGCCGGATCGCGGAAGGAAAGAGCTTCGACACGGCGCTCACCGAAGCGAAAAGGGAGTTCATTAGAGACTTCGGGCCGAACGCGGTGCCGCTCAAATGGGCAGCGTTCATCTTGGAGGGATTCGGGAGGGGAAATCTCACCAGGGTCGGCTTCAAGGGGCGCTCCCATGCAAGATGAAAGAAAAGGCCGTCTCCGAATCATCGACAAGATCATTGGCCTCGTCCGCGAGCGGCACTTCAATCTGGCCGCTGTGAATTACGACGAGTGGGAGAGTCGATTCCGAGAACGGGAGGCGGCACTCGTAGGTGGTGATCGGGACGAGTTCGAAGCCTGCATCCGAACAGGGTTGAGCGAACTGAAGACTAGTCACACGACGTTCTACTCGGAGTCGCCGACTCGTTTTCCGCCGCAGCACACCATCGGCGCCACGCTTTTGGAGACGACGGTCAATGCGTGTCGACATTGGATGTTCTTAGATGTCTTCGAGTCCGGACCTGCTTACCAAGCCGACATGCGGCCCGGGGATCTGTTGGCTGCGGTAGATGGTATTGAAACAGTACCCGGCAACCTGCCTGTATTCGGGATTGGTCGCTCCCATTCGCTGATCATCGTTCGCGAAGGAAGGACTATCGAAACGATAATTTCAGTGCCTGCTCGGAAGGGTTCCCAGCAACTACCCCCGATCGTCGAGCCGGTCAGCATTGTGCATCGAACCCTGGCTCTGGGAGTCGGTTTTCTCAAAGTGGTGTATTTTCCAGGCGCACTTGGCATTCGCTTCAGCAATGAGTTGAGCCGTCGTATTGCTGATTTGAAAGAGAAGGGATGCGACCGCCTCATCATCGACCTTCGCGGTAACATTGGTGGCAGTCTCGGATTTGCAGCACTGGCGAGCTACCTGTGTGCCGGTCGAGATGAGATAGGGTACAGCCTTACGCCAGGCCGCCTCCGTTCGGGGTATTCCGTTGAGGGATTGCCACGAGTGCGGATGCCACGGACGCGGACTGAAGCTCTTGTGCGCCTCGCAGCCTTCTTGGGCCGGGACAAGTCGCTCATGCTGCTTGCCCAAGGGCTTGGTCCGCAGCCGTTCCATAATCGAACTCTCGTCATGGTTAATGAATGGACGTCAAGCGCGGGCGAGATGGCAGCCGCTTTTGCGGCTGATAGTAAGACTTCCCTTGTCCTTGGTTCGAAGACTAAAGGAAACGTGCTCGGTGCCGCGAATTTTCGCGTCGGTGAGAGCTATTGGCTTAGGCTTCCCGTGTTCGGCTGGTTCACTTCCCGTGGACTGTGCCTTGAGGGCATGGGGGTGACTCCCGCGCTCTCCTCTCCTCTTCTATCACCCGAAGATGCTCGAAATGACTTGCCCCTCCGGGAGGCCCTGAGCGTCATTCAGAGAGTGTAGTGCGTAAAGATGAGCACGTTGTAAATGCGAAAGCACAAAGCGCTCTCCCCTGTGAATCACCGTCCGCGGCGACACAAGGTTACGGCCAGCTTGCGGGGGGGCAGACCATGTTGCGCAGATCAATACCTTTCCCCGCCTGCGGTGTGCGGCTTACGATTTCGACAAAACCACAGGCATTTTCGGACCGGCTACAGGATTCTTACATGGATATACAGGATATATAGATAGCGCACGCAGAGTCCCGACGAACGGCACGTAAAAGCCCGTTAAAGTGGCTTACCGAGCACGCAAAGTCCCGTGGATTATTCCGCATTCGCAATAATCCTCGTTGTTCCGAGTCTTCGGTTATCCCGAGTCGGTCGTTGAACTTGCCGGGATGGCGGCCCAAACGCTATTCACATGATTTCCACACCCCGAGTAATCGACTGTATGCCCGACTCAACCGACCATAGGTCTGCGGGCTCGAACCCTCTGCAGAACTGAGGCTCAGAGAAATGAGAATCCTGCTTCGGCATTATCTCTCGCGTGCGGCGATGTTGTTCGCGATCTGCTTTGTCTCGATATCGCTTCCTGCGAACGCGCAGACGATCGTTCGCTCGTTCGATGG
>CAYXLI010000015.1:0-127479 GCA_964464925.1 uncultured Solibacteraceae bacterium
AAGTGTAACCCATGTGTCCGGAACGTTCTGTTACCTATGTGTCAGACTGGTCACCTTTGGCAACACTCTTCTTCTACCAACGAAAACCAAAGCTCACGCCCGCCCCTGCATTTGAGTCCGGCTTTGTTTTTGTGTGAACGAGCCTAGTACCTAACTGCGGCGATGAAAGACGCGCCGGCTCCGCATTCCCGTATGCTGGAAGGAATGCGGTTTTTGTTGTTCGTTGCTGGTGTACTTCCCTTACTGGGTGAATCCCTGGTCATCCGAAATGTGACAGTAATTGATGCGACGGGCGCACCCGCGCACCCGCATACAAACGTTGCGGTATCCGGAGATCGCATCGTGGCGATCGGCCCGAAGGCGGCTCTGAACGGTGCGCGCGTGGTCGATGGCACGGGCAAGTTCCTGATCCCGGGCCTGTGGGATATGCACGTGCATCTTTGGGAATCAGATCCGATGTTCGGGCTTTACGTGGCAAATGGTGTGACGGGAATTCGCGATATGGGATCGGAACTGCAACGAACGCTTGCGTGGAAGCGCGAAATTCAGGTTCGCAAGCGCGTAGGGCCGCGCATTTTTACCTCGGGTCCAGCGATTGGCCCTCCGGTGCAAGAGGCGGGGAAATTGGCGCGAATCCCGGTCACTGACTCCTACCAGGCGCAACGAGCGGTGGACAGTCTGGATGACGACGGTGCCGATTTCGTCAACATTTTATCCGGGCTCCCGCATGACGTGTACATGGCTGTTGCCTACCGGGCACGACTGTTGCGCATTCCGTTCGAAGGGCACCTTCCAGATTCAGTGACCTTTGCGGAAGCCATCAACGCGCGGCAGCGGACGATTGAACATTTGTTTGGAATGCCACTGGCCTTATCGGCAGCGGAGACGGAAGTTCGAACCGAGCGGTCCGATGCGTTGGCAAAGAACGATCCTACGGCCCCGGCGAACGCTCGCGAGCACAGCTACGACTCGTTGAGTGAGAACAAGGCGAAGGAACTGTTCCAGCAGGCGGCTCGCTATGGCACTTGGCAATGTCCCACCCTGACGCTGCGCGAGCGCATGGCTCTGTTGAATGCGGAGCAACTCGCGACAGATGCCCGGCTGAAGTATGTGCCGAAAAAGATCGTGAAGACTTGGGAAGATCCGCGCGAACAGCGAAAGAAGCGAACGATCGAAGAGTTGTGGGCTTCGAAGAAAGAGTATGAGAAATGCCTGCAAATTGCGCAGTGGATCGCGCGGTCCGGTTCGGATCTGCTGGCGGGAACGGATACCGGCGATCCTTATGTCCTGCCGGGATTTGCGCTGCACGACGAGTTGAAACTCCTGGTGGATGCCGGCCTTACTCCGATGCAGGCGATTCAAGCGGCGACGCGGAATCCGGCCCGATTCTTCAGGCTTGAGACTACTCTGGGGACAGTGGAAAAGGGAAAGACGGCGGATCTGGTTCTACTCGATGCCGACCCGCTGCAGGATATACGAAATACGCAGAAGGTGGACTCGGTGATTCTCCGGGGCCGTTTGTTTACGCGTAAGGATCTGGAAAAGCTGCTGGCCGTACAATGAAGGTTCAAAGCATTCTGAGTGCAATACCGGTGTCATTCCAAAGGCTCGTTTACGTGCCCTTTGAGAGCACAGGGACGGTAGTGTGCGAGAAGCCGGAGGCCTTCTGATGGTTGGCACGCAAATGAAGATAGACATTCTGAAGAAGCTCGGCATCGAGCCGGTAAACTCCGGTGCGTGCTGTGGGCCATGGCTGGAAACACATGGAAGGGAGTTGATCTCTTACAACCCCACAGACCGATTGCCACTTGCGAAGGTCCGGATGGCGACCCGGACGGATTATGACGAAATAGCGGCAAGCGCCGGTCAGACCTTCCTAAAGTGGCGAATGGTGCCGGCGCCGCGGCGCGGCCAGGTTGTGCGGGAAATCGGGGAAGAACTGCGCGCGCACAAGAACGATCTCGGAGCGCTGGTTTCTCTTGAGATGGGGAAGATCCTGCAGGAGGGGCTCGGTGAAGTGCAGGAGATGATCGATATCGCCGACTTTGCCGTCGGGCTTTCCCGCCAATTGCACGGATTCACCATGCACAGCGAACGACCCTTGCACCGCATCTACGAACAGTGGCATCCGCTTGGGGTCGTCGGGATTATCACGGCGTTCAACTTCCCCGTTGCGGTGTGGGCGTGGAATGCTTTGATCGCCGCGGTCTGTGGTGACTGCATGGTGTGGAAGCCGTCCCCGGAGACGCCGCTGACCGCCGTGGCGGTGCAGAAGATCTGCAATCGCGTAATGGCGCGGCATGGATTCGATGGCGTTTTCAATCTTGTCATCGGTGAGATTGAAGATGTGGGTGAGCCGATGCTGAATGATTCGCGGCTGCCGTTGATCAGCGCGACGGGATCGTGTGCGATGGGGCGCCGGGTGGCCGAGATAGTGGGCAGACGTCTGGGACGGACGCTGCTGGAACTCGGCGGGAACAACGCCGTCATCGTGATGAACGATGCCAATCTTGATCTTGTCTTGCGCGGAGCGCTGTTCGCCGCCGTGGGCACCGCGGGACAAAGGTGCACGTCTTTGCGGCGCCTGTTTCTGCATCGATCCGTTGCCGACCAAATGACGGAGCGTCTGATCGCCGCGTACCAACACGTGCGGATCGGCTCGCCCTTGGATCCTGCAACGTTGATGGGGCCGCTCATCAATGCGATGTCGGTAGAGCGCATGCAGGCCGGCTTGCGAGAGATCGAGCAGCAGGGCGGAGAAGTAATTTACGGGGGAAAGCCGATCGGCGGGAATTTCGTCCAGCCGGCGCTGGTCCGCGCGCGTGCGGATATGCCGATTCTGAGAGAAGAGATCTTTGCGCCAATTCTGTACCTGATCGAATTCGATGATTTGGAGGAGGGTCTGGCTTGGCACAATGACGTGCCGCAGGGCTTGTCTTCGGCGATGTTCACGCGGGACCTGATCGCCGCGGAGACGTTTCTCAGCGCGCGCGGCAGTGATTGCGGGATCGCCAATATCAACATAGGAACGAGTGGAGCGGAAATCGGCGGAGCATTCGGCGGGGAGAAGGACACTGGCGGCGGGCGCGAATCGGGAAGCGACGCGTGGAAATCGTACATGCGCCGTCAGACTGTGACGATCAACTGGTCGGCCGAACTGCCGCTGGCGCAAGGGATCGAGTTCTAATGAACCGGCGCGCGCTCCTGCAAGCCTTTCCGGCTTTGCTTGCACTTTCTGAACTCTCTGTAGCGCAGGACACGCAGCCTCAACAGCCGCCCCTACGGATCAGTAAGGAGATGTTGAGGCAGGCTCTTCAACTCGCCGGGCTGGAATTTACGGAAGCGCAACTCGACCTGATGCTGCCCGGTGTGAACCGGAACCTGGCTTCCTATGAGTCGCTGCGGAAAATCACGGTGCCGCTGGATACAGAGCCGGCCTATGCCTTTCGTCCGCTTTTACCGGGCGAGAAGCTTCCGAGCGGCCGGCCTAAGTGGCAGCCCACGCGATTCCGTCCGCTAACGAAGTGGGGCAAGTTGGATGAACTCGCGTTCTTGCCGGCAACGGAACTTGGTGCGCTGGTCAAGGCGAAGCGGATTACGCCGACCGAGTTGACGAAGATGTATGTTGAGCGGCTGAAGATCTATTCGCCGAAGCTGAATTGCACGATCACGCTGACGGAAGATCTGGCGCTGGAGCAGGCGGCGAAGGCCACGGCGGAGATCCAGCGCGGGCATCACAGAGGACCGCTCCACGGTATCCCGTACGGCGCGAAGGATCTGTTCAACACGAAGGGGATCAGGACGACTTGGGGCGCCGAGCCGTACGTGGACCACGTGCCGGAGTACAACGCCACGGTCATCGAACGGCTGGAGAAGCACGGTTCCGTGCTGATAGCGAAGCTCTCGATGGGCGCACTCGCCCAGGGCGGCCTATGGTTTGGCGGTATGACCAAGACGCCTTGGGATTACGAGCAGACGTCGAGCGGTTCCTCGGCCGGATCAGCCTCGGCGACAGCGGCTGGACTGGTTGGTTTCTCCGTAGGCACAGAGACGCTGGGTTCCATTGTCACGCCGAGCACACGATGCGGTGTCACGGGTGTGCGGCCGACCTATGGACGCATCAGCCGTTATGGTGCGATGGCGCTCAGTTGGACAATGGATAAGATCGGGCCGATCTGCCGTAGCGTGGAGGACTGTGCTGAGGTGCTGCGCGTTGTCGCGGGTTCCGATGGTCATGATCTGACTGCTACTGACGCACCGATCCACTGGCAGCCGCGACTCCCCCTCCGTGAATTGAAGATCGGATACGTGAAGGAAGAGTTCGACAAGCTCGAGGGCGAGTCGAAGACTAACTACGATGCTGCTTTGGAGGCATTGCGGAAGGCCAGCGCGAAGCTGGAGCCGATGAGGTTGCCGGACTTCGATGTCGCCGCCATCCGCCCGATTCTGGTAGCGGAGGCAGCAACGGCCTTTGATGATCTGACGCGCAATAAGGGCGTGGACGCACTGAAGGGACAGGCTGCGAATGACTGGCCGAACACGTTCCGCACGGCTCGTACTCAGACAGCAGTGGAGTATATACGGGCACAACGGATTCGAACGCTGCTGATGCGCGAGATGAGCAAACTAATGACGGATTTCGACCTGCTTGTGACGCCGCCGTTCAGCCCTGCGTTGACGATTACGAACCTGACCGGGCACCCTCAGGTCGTGGTGCCGTGCGGTTTCTTAAAAACACTTCCGCAGAGCATCGTGTTCACTGGACGACTGTATGAGGAAGGCACGCCGATGCGAGTGGCTCACGCATATCAGCAGGCGACCGAGTGGCACAAGAAACATCCGGTGTTGCGGGCCTGAGTAACGCGATTGATCCATTCGGCATCCAATGAACAT
This sequence comes from uncultured Solibacteraceae bacterium, assembly GCA_964464925.1. GTDB lineage: Bacteria > Acidobacteriota > Terriglobia > Bryobacterales > Bryobacteraceae > CAYXLI01. The sequence continues at coordinate 4,894 of CAYXLI010000015.1, forward strand.
GCGTACGCTGTTTCTTGTCGCCGTTACGATGGCTGCCCTGTTTGCCGCCGATGAGACCGTTTTCGTCGGAAACCCACGGATGCGTTTCGATGCGGATGGCAAGGCAACGACGCCGCACGAAATGAGTGGCGAAGGTGCGCAGAAGTACGCGTGCCGCATCGTCAAATCCGGCCGCAAATATATCTGGGCGAGCCGAGATAATCGCGAACTCATCCGGTCCGAAGCCGGAGACTACACTTACTTCATTTCGCCCGAAGGTGCGGGTTACGTGAAGATCTTCACCGGCAAGGCAGGAGGCAAGCAGCCGGGGAGTTTTGATTACCTGGAGCAGCTGTCTTCCGAGTTGAAGACGTTCACGTACTGGGGAAAAACCACGCAGCCGTTGAGCGGCGCGCGATGATTACTGCTTGTAGACAACGCCGCCCTTCATGACGAACGAGACTCGCTCTAGTTCCGTGACGTCGGCCAGTGGGTCACCTTTCACCGCGATGAGGTCAGCGAAGCGGCCGGCCTCGACGGACCCGATGTTCGCTGTTTGATCGAGAAGTTCGGCTCCCCGTATCGTGGCGGACTGGATCGCCTGCATGGGAGACATGCCGTATTTCACCATGTAGGTAAACTCCTTCGCCGCATTTTCTGTCCAGGCGAAGCCGCCTACATCAGTGCCAAATGCGATTTTCACGCCCTTGGCGAGGCCCTTCCGAAAGGCCACGGCTTCCATATCGCGCATGGTGATCCAGATAGGAGCGCCTTCCTTTGCGCGGCCCTCGGCAACATAAACGCCGACGTAGATGGTCGGACACCAATACACTCCATTCGCCTTTGCCATCTCCAGAGTCTCGTCATCAAAGCCGTCCCCGTGCTCGATGGTGTCGACGCCCGCACGCAAGGCCGCGAGAATGCCATCGCGTCCCATGCAATGAGCGGCGACTTTCTTGCCCAATCTGTGTGCTTCGTCCACGATGGCCTTCGCCTCTTCCCCGGTGAAGTTTACCCACGAGCGGAGCGCGCCGTCGCGAAGATAGTAGGCGCGGTCAGAGTAGTATTTGATCCAGTCAGCGCCGTATTTCGCTTGCTCGCGAACTGCCTTGCGGATCTGATCGACCCCATCAACTACCTGGACGCCACTGGGCATCTGCAGTTCCCAGGAATATCCGCGTAGCGGGTACATGCCCGTCGGTGCAAAGGAACGAGTGGATACAAACATGCGCGGGCCGGGAATGATGCCGCGGTTGATGGCCGTCTTCACGTCCACGTCTGCGTACATGGCGCCTTCGGTCTCGAGATCGCGAATGGCCGTGAAGCCGTTCATCAACGCGGTCCGGACGGAGACTGTGGCACGGATCGCACGGTACGGGATCGATTCCTTCAAAAGCTGTTCATCGTAATCGGCGGCCGTGATGTCGCCCTGCAGGAGCACATGCGTGTGATTATCGATAAGACCCGGCATGACCGTTGCGCCGCTGAGATCAATTGTTTTTGCGCCCGAGGGAGCGTTTACCTTTGACGCGACCTCGCGGATTCGATCGCCCACGATGAGGATTTGCTGATTCTGCAAAACTCGCCCTTGCCTGACGTCTATGAGGCGTCCGGCCTGAAGGATGGCAGCGTCCTCAGCAGCGAGGGCAGGCAGGGAAAACAACAGCGTAAAGACTAAGGCTTTTCGCATAACTCTCCGTTGGTAGGTACAATTATCGGACATGCGAGGACTTCTTGTTCTAGCGCTGGCTGTGAGCGCCTATGCCGACACTGCGCTGCGTTGCGGGAATCTTCTGGACGTGCACAGAGGCACGCTGATTCCGGATGCCGTCGTTGTGGTGAAAGGCGATCGCGTGCTGCAGGCTGGGCCTGCGAGTTCAATCCAGCCGCCTGCCGGGATGCCGGTGATAGACCTGACGAACGCAACGTGCATGCCCGGTCTGATTGACGCGCATGATCATCTCACCTCGGATCCGATGAATCCTGGTTACAAGTCTTTGGGCGTATCCGTGCCGCGCGCAGCGCTGAAGGGCGCCCGACATGCGCGGGTCACGCTGCGCTCGGGGTTCACCACGGTTCGGAATGTGGGCGCCAAGGGCTATACGGATGTCGCGCTGCGCGACGCAATCGAGGCGGGGGATATCGAGGGGCCACGAATGCTTGTCTCTGGGCCTGCATTAGGAATCACGGGTGGCCATTGCGACAGTAACCTGCTCGCGCCGGAGTTTCACCAGGTCGGGGAAGGCGTGGCGGACGGGCCGTGGGCAGCAAAGGCGAAGGTCCGGCAGAACGTGAAGTATGGCGCTGATCTTATCAAGATCTGCGCGTCGGGCGGAGTGCTGTCGAAAGGCGATGAGGTGGGTGCCGAGCAGTACACAGTCGAGGAGATGAAGGCAATCGTAGAAGAGGCGCACAAGCTTGGGCGCAAAGTGGCGGCGCATGCGCATGGTACGCGCTCGATCAAAGACGCCATTCTTGCAGGTGTCGATTCGATTGAGCACGCGAGTCTCATCGATGATGAAGGGATCCGCCTGGCGAAAGAGCACGGCGCGTACCTGGTGATGGACATCTACAATGACGATTACATTCTGAGCCAGGGGCTGAAGAATGGCCTCCTGCCGGAGAACATCGAGAAAGAAAAAGCCGTAGGCAAGCTGCAGCGGGAAAATTTTCTGCGTGCCTGGAAAGGCGGCGCGAAGATGGCATTTGGGACAGACGGCGGCGTGTATCCGCACGGCGACAATTGGAAGCAGTTTCCCTATATGGTCGAGTTCGGCATGAAGCCAATCGAGGCGATTCGGGCAGCGACGCTGGAGGCTGCGGATTTGCTCGGGTGGAAGGGGCGGCTAGGCGCAGTTGCCCCAGGCCATTATGCCGATGTGATAGCCGTCACGGGCAATCCGCTGACGGACATTCGGATTATGGAGAAGGTTGTGTTTGTCATGAAGAACGGGCAGGTGTTTCGCCACGATGCCACAGGACGCTAAGCCAACAACGTTCGCCGAGGCTCAACAGGTATGAAGCTTCTGCTAGCGGCTATTTCAACCTTGGTGCTTGCACGCGCGCAGGGACTGGTAGAGCTGCAGGAGCAGAAGACGGTCGCGCTGGTGCAGGAGCACGAGAAGAAGCTGGCTGGATCGCTTGGGTTCTATGCGATTGATCTCGCTACGGGCCGCGGATTCGGTTACCACTCTGGTACGGTTTTTCCGACGGCGAGTTCCATCAAGATTGCAATCATGGCGCAACTCTACCGGAGCGACGTGCCGCTCACGGACAAGATCACCGTGCAGCCGTCCGACAGCGTTGGAGGATCCGGACACCTGCAGATCCTGCTGCGGAACGGACCGGTGACTATGACCTTGAAGGACCTGATCACTGCCATGATCGAGACCAGCGACAACACGGCCACCAATCAGTGCATTCGGCTCGCGGGAATGGAGAAGATTAATGCAATGCTCATGGAGATGGGGCTGCGACAGACGAAGCTCCAGCGGATCATGCTAGACTCACAGGCCGCGCGCGGGAATCGTGAGAATATCTCGACTCCTGCCGACATGGCTCATCTCGTCGAAATGATCTATAAGGGCAAGTTCCGGGGGGCGAACGAGATGTTGTCCACGTTGAAGCTGGTGGATGCGGATATGCGGAAAGTCATCCCGGAGGCAGTCGCGGTCGCGGCGAAGCCGGGTGAGCTACCGGGGGCGCGCTGTGAGACGGGAATCGTCTTTTTGAAAAAGCATCCGTTTGCACTCAGCGTGATGTCGAGTTTTCTCGACTCGAATGAAAATCCGGTGCCGTTTGTGGCGCGCCTGGTTTTCGAGCATTTCCAGAAGCTTGAAGTGTCGAACGAGTTTGGTAACCGATTGCCCTGAACTTGCGCCCGTCAGTTCGCCGCAATATGTGGAACATTTCTCAGGTCATCGCCGTACGCTATTCTGGGGCGCACTACAATGACGAGTACGGCAGACTCCTGCGAGGCGATTGTGTCAGAACAACTGCAGTCCGATGTCGCGATATCTGTGCGCGGCCTCAGGAAATCCTATGGCGAATTCGAGGCGGTGCGCGGCATTGACTTCGCAGTCAAGCAGGGTGAGGTTTTCGGGCTGCTTGGTCCAAACGGCGCGGGAAAGACCACAACGGTTGAAATCATGGAGGGGCTGCGCCCTCGTACGGCAGGAGATGTGCAGGTGCTCGGCCTTGATCCGGGCATATCGATTGCGCAGATCAAGGACCGTATCGGGGTCTGCCTGCAGGCAACGAATCTGCCGGAGAAGATTACGGTCCGGGAAGCTTTGAATCTTTTCGCGAGCTTCTACTCACGGCGTACCGACATAGAACGCCTAATGAGCCGTCTGCAGCTTTCTGAGAAAAAGAACGCGTTTTACTCTCAGCTCTCAGGCGGGCAGAAGCAGAGAGTGGCGTTGGCACTCGCGATGGTAAATGATCCGCAGATTGTGTTTCTCGATGAGCCGACGACAGGGCTCGACCCGCAGGTTCGGCTCGAAATCCACAAGCTGATTCAGGAACTCAAAGACGCACGCGTCACGACAGTGCTTACGACGCACTACATTGAGGAAGCCGAGAAGCTGTGCGATCGCGTGGCAATCGTAGACCAGGGGAAGATCATCGCGATGGGAACTCCACGGGAGATTCAGAAGCAGACGCTAGGGACATCGCGGATCGAGATTCATCTTGCGGCGCCGCTATCCAAGGACGGCATTCCGGTGCCGGACGGCGACACATATCACATTGAGGACAGCGGCCGGTCACTTGTGGTGTCCTCGGCCCAGCCTACGCGGGCGCTGGTGGACCTCGTGAAGTGGATCGACAACCAGGGATTGGAACTCGTAGATATTCAATTGAAGCGGCCGACGCTGGAAGATGTATTCATTGAACTGACCGGAAAGAAGCTACGCGAATGAATAGCTACCTGGCACTGATCCAAATCAACCTGAAACTCGCGTTGAGAGAGCGGGCGGTACTGTTCTTCAACTACGTCTTTCCGCTAATCTTCTTCTTCGCATTTGGCATCGGGTTCGGTGGCGGGGCGCAAGGCAGCGGGATGACGCAGATTGTCTCGATGGTGCTGGTGATCGGTTTGCTTGGCAGCGGGTTATTCGGAGCGGGAATGCGGGCTGTGGCGGAACGCGAGGCGAACATCCTGCGGCGCTATAAGGTGGCTCCGATCACGGCCGCGCCGATTCTGGTTTCGTCGATGATCACCGGATGGATTCTGTACATTCCGTCCGTTGTAATGATGATCGCGCTCGCCCATCTGAAGTACAAGATGCCGCTGCCCGAGCGAATGGGCTCGCTCCTGATCCTGATTACAGTAGGTGCGTTCGCGATGCGCGCGTTGGGTCTGATTATCGCCAGCGTGGTGAACTCGGTGGCCGAGAGTAATATCCTCATCCAGTTTTTCTACATGCCGATGCTGTTCCTGAGCGGAGCGACGTTTCCGTTGACGATGCTGCCGACGTGGGCGCAGACGCTTGCGCAGTTCCTGCCCGCTTCCCACCTGTTCTCCGCAATGCAGGGCGTGATGCTGCGCAAGGAGTCCGTATTCCAGAATCTGACGGCGATCGGAGCCATGCTGCTGGCCATGGTGGTTGCCACGTTTATCTCGATCAAACTATTCCGGTGGGAGAAGGACGAGAAGATCCAGGGCAGGGCGAAGCTGTGGCTGGTGGCGGTGTTCATTCCATTTCTGGCGCTTGGAGGATACCAAACATACAGCAAAGAGAACATCGCGAAGAGCAAGATGTATGAACGGGATCTGCGACGCAGCCGGACGCGGTTGATCACTGGGGCACGCGTTTTCATAGGCGATGGCCGGGTAATCGATCAGGCCGGGGTTCTGCTCAAAGACGGGAAGATCGCGAAGATCTATGAAGGTGTGAATATTCCCGAGGCGAAGGCCGTGGATGCGGATGCGGTGGAGGCGTTCGGAAAGACGCTGTTGCCGGGCTTCATCGATGTACACGTGCATTTAGGCGCGCCGGGGGGCATCCCCGAAGACCAGAAGAATTACGACGCCAAAAAGCAAATGGAACGGAATCTTGCTGCGTATCTATATAGCGGCGTGACGGCCGTTCGTAGCGTAGGCGACTTTGTCGATCCTGTTCTGGATGCCCGGGCGCGCGTGCAGTCAGGCGAGAAGTTGGGAGCCGGCCTTTACGCTTGCGGGCCGCTGTTCACCGCTGAGGGCGGGCATGGGACTGAGTATTTCAAGCAGGCTCCAGAGTTCCTGCGCACGATGGCAGGGGAGCAATTCACACGCATTCCGAAGTCAGAAGCTGATGCCGGGGAGCAGGTAAACGCACTGAAAGCGCGCAATGTGGATTGTGTAAAGGCGGTGCTGGAGGGGGGCGTGTCCGGATACCTTTTCAACCGAATGGACATCGCCCTTTACCGTGCTGTGATTTCGAAGGCCAGGCGCGATGGGTTGCCATCCACGACCCATACCGGTAACGCACAGGACATAGCGGACGCGATTTCGGCCGGGAGCAACGGAATCGAGCATGGGTCGGCCCGCGAGCGTATTCCGGATGAAATTTTCGCGAGAATGGCAAAGGCGGGGATTGCGTATGATCCGACCTTGAGCGTGATGGAGGCGATGAATGCGTGGGCCGCGGGCAATACGAATATTCTGGAGCGCTCCCTGCTGGCGCAGGCGGTTCCGAATAAGCTCCTGTTGAATACGAAGAAGATGATCAACTCACCGGAGTCGATGAAGTCTCGCACCGAGTTAAGTAAGTTTCCAGACCGGGTCGAGACCGCGCAGGATAATCTGTTGCGTGCCTGGAAAGCCGGCGTGATGCTGGTGACCGGCAGCGACGCGGGCAACCTGCTGGTATTCCATGGGCCGACTGTCCAGCACGAACTGCAACTCTGGGTAAAAGCGGGGATTCCGGCTCAGGCGGCTCTGCAAGCCGCCACTTACAACGGTGCTCGTGCGCTACGGAAACAGAGAGAATTCGGACTGATCAAAGAAGGGTACGATGCAACGCTGCTGATAGTGGACGGGAATCCACTGCAAGACATCGACGCGACCGAGCGGATCTCCGCTGTGTTCCTGAAAGGTGAGCGCGTGGACCGGTCCAGCCTATTCGAATAACCCCATGTTCTGGAGAACGTCAGGTCAGCCCGCCATCGCGAACTGGGATAGCATCAGCGCGAAGCTGACAGCCGTGATCAGGAGGCAGACAATGGCGAGCGCTCCCCACAATTTCTCCTGCCAGTTGTCGATCAGTTTTGGCGTTCCGGCTGCGTAGGCGACCAGGAAGCCTGCCGCCAGACCACCGAGATGGGCCGCATTATCCGCACGAAACATCGGCAGAAAGCCCATGACCAAACCCCAAATGGCCCACTGCGTGTAGTGCGCTTTCATGGCCGCACCCATACTGGTCTGGCTCTTGATCCCGAGGGCAATCATCGCCCCTATGAATCCGAACAGGCCCGCCGAAGCACCAATCGAGAGCGCATTGCTCCACCATGTGCTTGCCAGAAAGCCGATAACCGTTGCGTAGAAGTAGATCACTACGTATCGCCGCGTGCCGTAGAACTCCTCGACAGTAGCGCCGAGATCCCATAACACCCAGGAGTTCATGAGGATGTGGATGATACCGCCATGCAGAAATCCAGCGGTTACAAGCCTCCACCACTGTCCGGCGAAAATGGCGGGCGGGAACTTGGCTCCGAATAGCAGCAGCGTGCGGGGATCAATGTCGGTAACGAGTTGGCCTTCGGCGCCTTGCATGGAGTGAAGCGTTGTAGCCGCATACAGTCCGAAATTGATCACCAGCAGAATCGTGGTGCAGAAGCGGCCGTGGGAGAGCAATCCTCCTTCGGAGGAGGGGCGAGTCTCCACCGCGCGTGCTCCCAGCGGGGCGTCGCAATAAGGGCAGACACGGTCATCGGCACTGACAAAAGCCCGGCAATTCGGGCACATCCGTCGTTTTTCCACTGTCACCAATGTAGCAAGAGAAGGCGATGTTACAATCGACGTTTCAGATGCGCATCACCGAAAGAGAACATCGGCAGAGTATCGTCGAGGTGGGGCGCCTGGTCTTTCAAAAGGGCTGGATTGCGGCAAACGACGGAAACATCAGTATTCGTCTGGACGATCGCCGTATTCTGGCCACCCCAACCGGAGTCAGCAAGGGAATGATGTCTCCGGAGGACTTGATCATCTGCGATTTGAACGGCGACAAGATCGAGGGGCGTCTGGAACGGACCAGCGAAATCACCATGCATACGACGGTGTACAAAATGCGGCCGGACGTACACGCAGTTGTGCATGCTCACCCTCCTGTATCGACTGGCTTTGCGGTCGCCGGCCGTCCGTTGAACATGGCAATGCTGCCGGAGGTGGTTGTAGGACTTGGATGCGTGCCGCTAGCCGAATACGCTCTGCCGGGCACGCCCGCCCTGTCCGAAAGTCTGTTGCCGTTCATTCCGAAGTACGATGCGCTGCTGATGTCGAACCATGGCGTCGTTTGCTATGGCGAGAGCGTCATGAAGGCCTACTTCAAGATGGAAACGGTGGAGCATTTTGCGCGGATTGCGCTGGTCGCCGAGCTGCTGGGCGGCCCGAAGCTGCTGCCGCGCGTAGAAGTCGATAAACTGTTTGATTCGCGCTCGCGCTACGGCGTGCAATCTCTTGCGACTAACCAACCCGGTTGCCCGGTGGTCGCGGAGGACGTGCAGCAGGCTGAGCGGATCACGGTAACGCGCGAGGAATTGATAGCGCTGGTGGATGAGGCGGTAAAGGCGCGCGGTTAAGGAGGCTGGATGGGTGAAGCTCTGGGAATGATCGAAACACGCGGTCTGGTGTCGATGATCGAAGCTGCTGACGCGATGGTGAAGGCAGCGAATGTCACGGTTGTGGGATGGGAGAAAATCGGCTCCGGCTATGTGACCGTGCTCGTTCGCGGTGATGTAGCTGCGGTCCGTGCTGCCACCGATTCCGGCGCCGCAGCGGCCCGCCGTATCGGCGAACTGATCGCCGTCCACGTCATACCGCGCCCGCATCCTAGCCTCGAAGGCGTCCTGCCGATCGGCAAGGCGCAAAGCGCATAAGCACATGACTCTGGCTCGCGTAGTTGGCACTGTCGTCGCCACGCGCAAAGATCCTCGTCTTGAGGGCTTCAAGCTGTTGATCCTGAAACCAGTATCGCCGGAAGGAACTTTGGAAGCCGGATACGTGATTGCGGTGGATACAGTCGGCGCAGGCTCGCAGGAGACAGTGATTGTCGTGTCGGGCAGTTCCGCTCGCATGGCGGATCATTGCAAGGACAAGCCAGTGGACCTCGCGATCGTCGGTATCGTGGACTCATTGAGCCTAAACAAATGATTCTGGGGCGAGTCATCGGATGCGTCTGGGCAACGGTCAAGAGCCCGAGCCTGAACGGGCAGCGTCTGCTGATTGTCCAGCCTCTGAAACCCGATATGCAACCGACGGCTAAGCCGGTGATTTGCACGGACGCAACGGGAGCGGGCGCCGGCGAGGTCGTGTACTATTGCCGCGGCAAAGAATCGAGCTTTCCGTTCCTACCTGCGGAAGTGGCCACTGACATGACTGTCGTCGGGATTGTGGACAGGGTTCATCTGGGGGAAACATCCTGATGCTGATTGCGCGCGTAATCGGCGAAGTCATCGCCACGCAGAAGCACTCAAGTCATGAGGGCAGGAAGATCCTTCTGGTACAGCCGTTGAACTTGGACGATACGCCCAGGGGAGATGCGGTGGTGGCGCTTGACGCTGTCGATGCCGGGATCGGGGATCGTGTCCTGCTGGCGACCGAGGGCTACAGCGCGATGACCAGCGTGGGACGCCCGCAGTCACCCATCGACATGGCCGTCATCGGGTTTATTGATAGCATCACTCTCGACGGCGACATCCACACCGGCGGCAGTGCTACCGGGGCTGTTGGCAGTTTCGGATCTGGAACCGGAACGGCTGCTGGGGGACCGGCGTCGCCGGTCGATCCGCTTCGGCGTGGCGGGGAGGAGCTTCTTCTTCCAGCCATACCGGTCGATAAGAAGCCGAATCGCAAGCGCAAATCCAACCAGTAGCTTAATCACCTCCGCCACCGTGTTCATGGTGGCGTATCCCTGGTACAAGTCACGTTCTTTCAGCGCGGCGTTCAAGGGCAGAAAATCGAATGACCGGCCCAACGCCAACATAGATTGCGTGGTGTAAAGTACCTGAAATGCTTCGAGTAAGATCGCGACAAATGCGCCGATAATGAGGAATTTACTGCGGTGCGAAGTGAAGGTTACAGCGCTCACGAACGCCAACCCAATACCGATTTGGGCGATTCCCCACGTCTGGTAGAGAAAGCGGTTCATCTCGGATACCTGATAACGAAGCAGCATGCGCGTGATATCGCTGCCGAGATCCTCAATGTCCTTGGCAACCGGCCCGGGAGGATTATTCATGATCTTTTCGACGTTCAGCCCATTCTGGTACATGACAAATACCATCAGGAGGCTGCCTATTATCCAGGCTCCAAGGATAAACGAAGCGAGTCGGCGAGTGTGCATTCTATTGCCCATCAGTGTAACGCAGATTGCAGGAGCCGCTGAGTCAGGGATTTTGCCGAGCGGTCCGGCTCCGAATCAACAAAGTGAAGAGCGCGCCGGCCAATGCGGATGCAACCAGATAGTAGACACCAGTGCGGTAATTGCCCGTTCTCGTGCTGAGGTAGCCGACGGCAAAGGGTCCGGCGAAGCCGCCCAGGTTTCCGAAGCTATTGATCAGCCCCATGCTGGCTGCCGCTGCCGTTCCCGTGAGGAACGTGCCCGGCAGCGCCCAGAAACCGCCGCGATACGCGTGGATGCCTGCGCCTGAGATGCAGAGCAAACCCAGAACGCCCCACAGCGGAAGAGCCGTGGTCTGTGTGAACGCGAATGCAGCTGCGCCGATGACGACCGGGATTGCCGTGTGCCATCGGCGCTCCCTCGTTTTGTCGGAATGCCACGCGAGCAGGAGCAACACCGGGGGTTCAGCCAGGAACACCGCCGCAGTGATGAGAGTGACGTGGAAGGTGCTGGAGCCTGAAACAGAGTGAATGATCTTTGGCAGCCACATGGTAAACCCGTAATTCGACGTCATCAGGCAGAAATAGGCTAAGGCCAGGAGCAGGACCTTCGGATGGCGCAGGGCGCTCAACATGGAATGCCGATGTGAGGCATCAAGATGCGACCGCTGTTTCTCCAGTTCGCCGGTGATCCAATCGCGCTCGTCAGCCGGGAGCCAGCGTGCGTCTTTCGGTTGATCGGGAAGAAAATAAATCGTAGCAATCCCGGCGACGATGGCTGGAATCCCTTCCAGCAACAGCATCCAGCGCCAGCCGGGCCACCCGAGCCAATGCAGCCGCATCAGCAGCCCGGAGATGGGAGCGCCGATGATCTCGGAAAAGGGAATGGCGGACATGCACATCGCGACCGCCTTTCCGCGGTCCTCGTACCGGAACCAGTGAGAGAGGTAGACGAGCACGGTAGGGAAGAAGCCCGCCTCCGCGAGTCCGAGCACGAATCGAATGGAATAGAACTGTGCCGGGGTCTGAATGAACGCGGTGAGGCCTGCGACCATTCCCCAGGTGACCATGATCCGGGCGAGCCACTTGCGCGCGCTCCAGCGCTCGGCGATCACGGCGCCCGGAATTTCCAACATAAAGTAGCCGATGAAGAAGATGCCTGCGCCCAGGCCGAACATTTCATTCGTAAAGTGAAGGTCGCGAGTGAGTTCGAGCGCGGCGAAGCTGACGTTTACGCGATCGAGAAACGAGATCAGATAGAGAATAAAGAGGAACGGGATGAGATGCGCGATGATGCGCCTGCGTGTGCGATCGGCGAGGGAATCGGTGGTCGGAGGCGCGGCGCTTTGCATGCGTCGCTAGATCATAACAGGGTCGTTCCGGCGCCGGAGACTTCGCCTGCGATACTGGCTCTTCATGCCGTTCGAACTGAATGCCGCGGAAATGCGCATACTGCGGAGCCTGCGCACGCCCGATCAGATCCAGCGCTTTCTTGATGACGATGTAGCGTATAACAAGGAGCCTGAGGGGCCGACCTGCCGCTCGCCGCGGCGCGTGTTGCGGGACCGCGTGGCGCACTGTATGGAAGGGGCGATGCTTGCGGCCGCTGCGCTCCGGGTACAAGGATTTCCTCCGCTGCTTGTGGATCTCGAGGCAGTACGGGATGACGATCATGTGCTTGCGGTATATCAACGCAACAGGGCTTGGGGTGCGATAGCGCAATCAAACTACTCGGGCCTGCGATTTCGCGAGCCGGTGTTCCGGACGATCCGTGAACTGGTGGTGTCTTACTTCGAGCATTACTACAACCTCGAAGGCGAGAAGACGCTGCGCGGATATTCACTCCCAGTCCGGTTGGACAAATTGGATTCGTACGAATGGATGACCGCCGAGCAGGATGTCTGGTTCGTGCCGCAATTGCTATGTGAGGTTCGGCATTATCCGGTGATCACGCGTGCGATGGAGCGGAGCCTGGCGTCTATGGACAGGCGACTTTTTGAAGCCGGCAGATTGCGGATTACGTCTGGTACCACCCTCCGTTAACGTGAATGGTCTGGCCGGTGATATAGCCATTGCGAGCCAGCATGACCGCAACCGCCGCCGTCTCTTCGGGATCGCCGAACCGGCCGACCGGTATGCGCGCAGGCGTGGCATTGATATTCTGTGTGACCATGTCGGTTTCGATTAGCGCGGGCGAGATCGCGTTTGCCGTGATTCCTTCTTTCACAAGATTTGAAGCGTAATAGTGCGTGAGGCCAAGCATGCCCGCCTTCGACGCCGCGTAATGCGCTCCGACGACACCGCCGACGTGCGCGGCTACTGAGGAGAGATTGATGATGCGTCCCCACTTTTGTTCGCGCATCAGTGGCAGGACTGCCTGAGTCACCAGAAAGCACGACTTTAGATTCACGTCGATGATTTCGTCCCAATCCTGCTCAGTGATTTGTTCCGGCGTCTGGACGCGCGCGATTCCTGCATTGTTCACCAGGATATGAACGGACCCGAATTCATTCCGGGTGCGCGCGACTGTCTCTGCGACGGACGGCGCGTGCGAGACATCCGCCTGGACAAGCAGGCAACGGCGGCCGAGAGACCCGATTTCGGCCGCAGCGCTTTCCGCATCGGCAGTTCGGTTTTTATAGTTGAGCGCGATGTCCGCGCCAGCCCGGGCAAGAGCGATCGCGATCGCCCGGCCGATACCACGACTCGCTCCGGTGACAAGGGCTACTCTTCCTTGCAGATCATCCATACCGATGAGGGTAGCAATCTAGCGGGTGGAACCTGGCTACTCAGCTGCCGCGGTCTGCAAGCCGGGTTGCGGAGCGAATTTGTGGTAGAGCCACCGGATCCCGTACATCGAGCAGCCGATTGCAACAGCAGCGACTGCATTTACCAGCAATACGGCAACGCCGGTGATTAAGAACGCCGCCGCGTCCACGCGACGCATCTTGCTCAGACGCCGCCAGGTGCTCCATTCCAGCAGACACACCCCCACGTAGGCGGTTACGCCGGCCAGGGCGGCCACCGGTATGTGAGATACGAAATCAGCACCCAAGCGCACAAACAGATAGATAAACCCGGCGTGCAGCAGATTCGACAAACGTGTTGTGCCGCCGCACCGGACATTCGCAAGACTGCGAGCCGGAATGCCTACGCTCATCGGGGCGCCGAACATACCCGCGCAGACGTTCGCGATTCCATATGCGCCGAGCTCGGCATCGGCATCCAACGCCTTCATATGCTTGTGGCGCCCGCGGAAATGCTCAACCACGCGCGACGTGATCAGAAGATTCACAGAAGTCACGAAAGCGAGTGCGAAGGCGGAGGGAAGGACACTGTAAACATCTCCCGGCATCCAGGAGAACCCGGCAAAAGGCGGAAGTGTCAGCGGCAGTAGTCCGACTTCCCGTTCATGCAGCCCAAACACATTCCCTGCGAAGAATGCGAGCAGCACGCCGAGCAGCGGCGCAGGCAATTTCGAATTGATTCGCGCGGTTGCGAAAGCGCCCACAATCACCAGCAGGCCAAGAATCAAGGGACCGCTGCGCGATTCGTTCAGCCGCGACAGTACTTCGAACAACTGGCCCAACATATTGGAGGATGACGCGTCGATGGGCGTACTGATTCCGAAGATGGTCCGCAACTGCGAGATCACCATCATCGCGCCTATGCCACAAGAAAAACCGGAAACGACCGCATGCGGGACCTTGGAAATATAACGGCCAAGGCGCATTACACAAAAAGCCATCATGAAAACGGAGGCGACGATAGATACTTTGGCCGCCCCGCCGATGCCTTGATTTTTCACTGCCAGCGCGATGAAAGGAACGGTCGCGCTGGCAGTGCCCCCGATGAGAACCGGATTGCGTCCTAATACTGCGGTGATTGGCGCGGTAAGGATGGAAGTGAATAGGCCAAGCACTGGAGGCAGACCCATGAGGGACGCCATGGCCAGGCCGTAAGGGAGAGCGATGAGAGCTGCAATCGCGGCGCCAAACAGGTCGCCCGTGAATTGACGTAGAGAATATCGAGAAATAGACAAAGAGAGCTTGCGCATAGTGTGAGTACCGACAAGCGCTCTACTGGGAGCATCTCACTCCGGGAGATGTTTGATAAAGAAAAAATGCGCGTACCCCCGCGACGGCGGCACGCGCCTGGAAGTACTTTAGGCCATGACCTTGAGAAACGCGGACTTGAACTTTTCCATGTCGTCCCGGGTGCCGACCGATACGCGGACGTAAGTGGGCCATGACGGCCAAACGCGGCCGATGTATACCTTCTCCTTCGCCATCGCATCGATGATTTCGCGGCCGGGGCGCTTCACGTCCACCATAAACTTATTGCTCTCCGAGCGGACGAATGTGAAGTTGTGCTTGTCGAGGAAGGCGAACACGTCTTCACGGACGTCGCCGATGATCTTACGGCGCTCCGGCACCAGGCTCTTCACCTTCAGGCTTGCGTTCGCGCCGACCATGCCGGTCACAGGCATGGCACCGGCGCCGTATCCCTGTAGTTTCTGCAGCAGATCCGGACGGCCGATGGCAGCTCCAGCGCGGAGGCCCGCCATTCCGTACAGCTTGGAGAAGGTCCTGAGAATAATGAGGTCTTTGTCTGCCGCAACCAGATCCGTGCCGGGTACGGCATTCTTCGAGAGGTGAACGTACGCTTCGTCCAGAATCAGAATCGATCCGGCCGGCTTGTTGGCCAGCAGCCATTCTATGTCGGACCGTGACGTGAGCGTGCCTGTAGGATTGTTGGGATTGCAGATGTAAATTGCACCTGGGTTCGGGCTGGCCGCCGCCATCTGTTTTACATCGTGCGCGTAGTCTTTGGTCAGCGGCACTTGAATGAACTTGGCGCCAACGAACTGCGCAGCGCGCTGCCCGGCCTCATATCCGGGATCACCCATGACGAGCGGCTTGTCCGGGCCGGTGAACGCAAGCACCGATCGATGCAGAGGGTCACTGGAGCCCGCGAAAGGCAGCACATAGCTTGGCTTTACGCCTTCCACGTCCGCCAGGGTCTTGGCGAAGCTGAATGTTTCCTCATACATATAGCGGCCCCCCTTTTTCACCACGCTGTAAATGGCTTCAGCGGCTTCCGGGCAGGGGCCGAGAGGATTCTCGTTCGCGTTGATCTTTACGGCGTCGGGCGGCATTGGCCCGTTCAACATCGAGAGCTGGGCCATGGCCGATTCGTTGTAGAACGGCAAGGCGGCGCCAGCGGCAAGCATGGAAGTAATCCGGCCGAGACTCCGGCGGGTGAAGCCCCGCTTGAGGAAGTCTTTGATTTGTTCGTTGTTGAATTCTTGCTGCATGCAATCTCCCTTATCGATACCTAACTGCGCTGAACGAAGGGCCGGGGCGTACCCGATCCCTTCAGGTTAGCGAAAATTCCGGCTCGCGTTTGCAACCCGGAGTCACGAGCTGCCGAGAAGAAGACCTCGGTTTGCACCTGAAAATAACGACCGCTGCGCCCTCGCACTCCAACCTGGCGTAGCGGTTTTCCTCTAAAACGACAAGCGAAGTGCGAGTTGCAACTGCCTCGAGAAGTTCGCCTGAGAAGTGATGGTCCCGAAAGAACTCGACCCGAAGGAGGTGTTGGGACCATAGAACAGCGGCGTGTTGAACGCATTCAATGCCTCGCAGCGGAATTGCGCCTTGAAGCTTTCCCGGATCGCTATGTTCTTGAACATCGAAATATCCCAGTTCTTCTGCCCGGGGCCACGCATATTGATGGTGCGGCTCACGTTGCCGAAGGTGAACTGAGGAGCTTGGGAAAATGCGGCCGGGTTGATGTAGCCACCCAGGCGGCTTTCCAGATCGCCGCTCGTTTGCGGCGAAACTCCAGTGGCGTTCGGACGCTGGCTCGCATAGCCGAATCCGGAATTGAAGTTCGTGCTCTGGCTGATCTGTAGCGGGAAACCGGTCTGGAATACAGACACGGTGTTCAAGGACCAGCCGCCCACTAGATATTCGATGGGGCCGCCCTTGCTTAGGTACGGTTTGCCCTTACCAAACGGCAGCTCATAAGAAAAACTCGTGGCCCAGCGGAAGGGCGAATCGATGTTGGAGAAGGCATATTCCGCGCCCGGATCATAAGGATTCTGAGGCCCCTTATTACCGCCATTCAGAGTGTTGCCGGGGCCACCGCCGGATGCGTCTTTGTTACGCGACCAGGTAAAGGTGGAAAGGAACGTCAGCCCATGGCTGAAACGCTTTTGGGCTTTCAACACCAGCGAGTCATACCGGGCCTTGTTGTAATCGCTGAACTGTTTGTTCAGCGCGCCGAAGGTGGGGAAGGGCAGCAGCAACTGGTACTGCGTCACGTTTGCCGACCCGATCACGCCAACGCCGCCTCTGCCGAAGTAAGGGTTGGCTACTGACCTCGTCAACGCCGAACCCAATCCCAGCAGGCTCGGATCGAGCGCATTCAGATTGATGTTCGCCGCGCCGAGTGTGAGGTGCTTGGAACGCGAGCCGACGTAAGCCACTTCGGTCGCGATCCCGAACGGGATCTCGCGCTGAACATCGAACGAGAACTGCTGGACGTAAGGCGAGCGAGCCTGCGGATCCACTAGCGTCACGCTCTGCCCGATCCCGGTCGCCGCGCCGGCGCTCGTCGCCACCGGCTGCAAAATGCCTGTCGGGAAAGGATTCGTCAGAGAACCCGCCGGAGTCACGTTGTTGTCAGTCGATGCTATATAAGGAGTCGCCTGGTTGAATCCCACGGTTGCGATCGGTGCGCCCAGAGCGAACTGAGGCGCGAAGTAGATCCCGTAGCCGCCGCGGAACACTGTTTTAGAGTTTGCGTTGTAGGCGAATCCGAACCGCGGTCCCCACTTGTTGTCATACGGATTGCCGACCGAAGTCTTGCCATTTCCGGCATACTGCAGAATGCCCTTGGCTCCTAGCGGATTTGTCGCATTCGCATCGAAACCCGTAATGATACCGTTGTTGTTTTCCTGCAGGCCTGCCTCATGCTCCCAGCGGAGCCCCATGTTCAGCGTCAGCTTCGGATTCAGGCGGAAATCATCCTGGACGTAGAGTCCATAGTAGTTTGCAAACTGAGTCAGCTTCGTGGAAGTGTAGATTGTGCCACTCGCCGGATAGCCAAGGAGCAGGTCGGCCAGGTCCGCACCGCCAGTGCCTGCGCTGGTGGGGGCCGACTTGGTGAAGATGCCGTTGAAAGCGTAACCACCGCCGGCGTTGTTCGCATCGTTGCCCGCCGTGATAATTTTGCGGAAGTCGAAACCAGCCTTGATGCTATGCCGTCCGATAAACTTCGATGCACTAGCCGAGAAGTTTTTGGAAGCGTGCACGTAGAACGAGTTGTTATCGTCCACGCCCAACGAGTACAGATTGCTCATGGAAACGTATGGGAACTGTGCCAGCGCCTTCGGAACCTGGTTCACGAAGCTCTGTGCAAAACCCAAGCTGGCGAGGTCAAAGCCCTGGCTGGCGTTATAGCTATAGTTCGGGAACCTGTTGAAACCGTATCGCAAAGCCACCACCGTAGTAGGATTCACGGTGAGTAATGTATTTACCGCCGTCGCGTCTACGCGGCGCTGCAGGCGCCACTGGTTGGGGCTCGACACCGTGGGAAATTCGGTAGTGCCGGGCTCTAGCGAGAAGTAGCGCAGGTAGCTGGCACTTACGCGCCACCACGCCGTGATGTCCTGGTCGATCTTCCCGGTGTACTGCGCCGCGCGGCTGGGCAGTTTGCCGGGGGCCGGCAGGTTGTTTGCGCCATAGTAGGCACCAGCCGCGCCGGTTTCCATCGATTTTGCGATTGCCAAGCCGACCAGGTTTAGCCGGCTGGCCGGAATTACATTGCCGGAAAATGGCTGGCGAACTCCGCCCACGGTGTTGAGCGGATCATAGATTGTCAGCAGAGAGCCGCTCTTTGCGAAGCTCTTCGAAAAATCCCCTGCCTTCTCCAATGCCGTGGGCGCGGCGAAAGTGGAAGAAGAAGACTGCGTGTCGTCGTAGTGCTCGAAACCGAGATTGAAAAAGGTCTTGTTCCTCCCGTCATATACTTTCGGGATCCAGATACGCCCGCCAAAGCTGGCGCCCCACGTCGAGTTAGGCTGGTCCGTAATCGGAACCCCTGAAGCATTATTGAAGAAGCTGTTCGCGTCCCAGTCCGTGCGTCGCAAGTGTCCGTACAAAGAGCCGTGATATTGATTCGTTCCGGAGCGCATCAGTGTGTTGAACATGCCGCCGCCGGTACGCGCCATTTCAGCGTCATACGTGTTCGCCTGCACCTTCACTTCCTGAACCGCTTCGAGCGTCGGGATGATGATGGCGCGGTTATTGGCATCCGTGACCGGAACACCGTCAATCAAATAACTGTTGCCACGAACCGGACCGCCCGCAATCGAGATTTGGGAAGACCCGCTCTGATCTTGCATGCGGTTGTATGCCGGATTGCCCACCGGCATCACGTTCTGCACCAGCTTGGACATCATGAACGGGTTGCGCCCCAGGTTCGGAAGTTCGGTCAACTGGCGATTGTCCAGCACTTGCCCCTGCGAGGCGTTCGCGGATTCAACCAGCGGAACCTCTTCGGTCACCATGACGCTTTGGGTCACTTCGCCAACTTCCAATTTGGCGTCGAGCGACAACTGCTGCTGCGTTCCCACCATTACAGCTTTTCGTTCGAATTTCTTGAAGCCGGGCGTCTCTACGGAAAGCGTGTAGCTCGCCGGAACCACTTCTGTGAACACGTATTCCCCGGCACCGGTAGAAACGGTCGAGCGCATTTCGCCGGTTCCCTCTGCGGTGAGAGATACCTTGGCTCCCGAGACCGCCCCGCCGTTCTGATCGTACACAGTGCCGCGAAGTGCGCCGTAGTACGACTGACCGAACAGACCAAGCGAACTAAGCACGAATACACTTAGGGCCGAAAAAGAACAACAAAGTAAACTAACACGTGAGCGAGCTTTCATTCACATCTCCTGAATTCTTGGCGTTCACCAGAGAGGGTCTGGTGTTTCATCAGGCTTCAGTGCCTGTGTCTCCATCGCGGAGACATCGCCAACACGGGCGTGAACGAAACTTGAGGGTTCGCGCGAGACGAACGTTTCTGAAAGTTTAATGCATACGGAACGGCATTGTCCAGAGGCAAACAGCTTGAGATGTTTACTGTAACGAGCGCGTTACGCGTAAGCTAAAGTTTGTAAAGCAGGATCGAAGATCCGATCTTTTCTAATGGTTTGTGCTGATTCAACCACGAGTACGGCCCTTGTGCTCGCCCTTCGGTGCGGGCCTTCGCCTCGTCCATCACCAGATGGCGGATACTGATTGCGACATATCCGGTTGCCGGTGTGTAAGGTTCAAGGAGTTGGTACGTGGGCAGATTCACGCCCGATAAGTCGGTCGATCCGAAGTAGCGGATTTTGACTTCTCTTACGTTCAATTCCCGAAGACGCGTGCTCAGTCGGTGCAAATCCTGGCCCCAGTCAAGGTCAGACTCAGCGAGGATCCGTTCAGGATGAGAACCGGCCAGTTCATTGAAATAGGGCAGATAATCCGGATGCGCCGAAAATGAGGCGCCTACAAACCAGACAAATACGCTGATTACTAAGAGTCTTCTGCAAAACGCGTAGCTTCCCGGTCCACACAACTTTACGCAGGCAAATGCGGCCGCGATGGCCAGGAAGGGATACAAAGGCAACAGATGACGAACACCGAGATTAACATGACTGACCGAACACATGAGCAGGACAGCCACTGCGGCTGCAATCAAAGCACGGCTCTGCCACCGTTGCGGCCCTTCCTGCCTCCACAGCAACACCGCGCCAATGATGGCAGGAATCAGAAACCCTAAAGGGGTCTTAACGGCAAGCACGACCAGGAAGAAGTTCCACCAACCGAATTCCCGGTATTCGCCGAGCAGATAGCTCTCGTGCCCACCCTTGTTGTGATGGTAAACGGATAAAAGTCCCGACACGAACTGCGGGAAAGGCAGTGGCACATTTGCGATGACATGCTCAAAACCTTGAGCAGGGCTGTCGGTTGCGGGGTTGGCATGAATCGTCCCGATCGTGAACCGGTAGCCCGCGAACAGGACGAAAGCTATTACGGCAAGACACACACCTAACTGCATCCGAAAACCCGGGAATTGCCGTTTTGTTTTTTCGTTTCCGGTAACGAAAACCAGAGCCACAATGAGCAACATGGCCATACCCAAGAGCGGGATGGTCGACAACCGCGCGAGTAACGCTGCTCCGACAGCAAAGCCAAAAACCGCGCTGCGCGTTATCGAGGGCTCCTCAAGCCATCTGATGAAAGCCCAAACAGTGGCGAAGTACGTGGCCGTTGCCGCCATATCCGTTGTTGCTAGAGCGCCGTGCGCTAACACAGGTGGAAGCAGGGCGAATAGCAGCGCTGCGACAAGAGAGACCGAAACCCCAAATAGCCGGCGCGACCAGATGGCAATGCCTACGCAAGTAAAAAAGAGAAAGGGTAGCGTGCCGGCCCGCGCCAGGCTCAAGTTGCGCCAGTAGGTGCCGCGTGTGGCCAGAATCTTGTTCCCTTCTGGAAACATATGCCGCTCACCGAACGAGCGCAGACCGTCAAGATAGGGCCCCAAGGCAACCGCAACTCGGGCCATCGGTGAATGCTGGGGGTCATACCGGTAGGTCCCACGATCCAGCCACTCCATACCCGCCCCAATGTGGGCTGGCTCGTCGAAGGTTTGGTTAAAGACCGAGTAGGTAGACACGATTCGCACACCGGCGAAGAGACAGATCGCCACGAGAAGGGCGATATATGTAACGTTGGATCCGGCGTTGGGAAATCGGACTGGTCGGCGCAAGCTCAGATTATTATATAAGCTTAGCGGCCGGCGGGCTGGTCCCGCAATCGGTCCACATCCGCATCGTGTAACGACAGACGGTCAGAGATGAGCTGTGCGCCCGAGAGCGACGTTTGTACTACAGAGCCCCGCGTGCCGTGTTTTCCTGTGTTCGCAACGATGTGATACAACTCATGCGCGAGGACACGGCCAAGCGCCCGTCCGAAGAGCAGATCCGCATTCTTCCGGTCGGATCCTCCCCATAATGCCGAGGTGACAGAAGATCGCACGCGGTCGCAGGCAACCTCACTGAACGGCAGCACCTCGCCGTCGGAGGTGTGTGTGAATGCCAGAGGCCCTCGCTCATCCAGCAGCGCCGGAAGCGGTTCCATCCGGCAGCGGCCTTTGAACTTCACAATTACGAGGCCGTTGAAAGAAGGGTATTGATCAATTTCGCTCATCATGCGGAAATCGAACCGAATGCCGGTCTCCTTCATGATCTTCGAGAGTTCACGCTTCATTTCGCCGATCGATTGCTCGGAATGATCGGAATCGAACTTCAGCAACAGCGTGATATTCGACGGTTTGGTACTCCTCGGATCGGTTCCTGACGCTGGAAGCGCGCATGCCAAGCCAACCAAGACAGTCAGTGCGATAACGTGCCGCATCGGAGTACCCACCTGCCACAAGGAGGCGGGCGAAATAAGAACCGGACGCCCATAGTATAGACCAAAAACACCTGTACGTGCTGTTCTTGCTTAAGGTGTCTTTTCCTTGTGATCGATCTGACGAAGATGGCTGTAGAAGCCGAGATCCTCGGTGGTAGCCAGCTTGGTGACGAAGATGATTTGCCCCGTATGAAAAGAGAAGTGTTCTACGACATGGTAAACGGCTTCCAGAACAGTCACATCGTAGCCCTGCACCTGTGTATGGCGAGTGAGATCCTCCGTTGTCAGATGAGCGATGGCATCGGTAGCTTCGTCGACCGTCGCCGCGAGGCGCGCCTTCAGATCCGCACCGTCTATCCCTCCTCGGGCCGCGAACTCTGCGTCGCGTTCGCGGACGTACTGGTGCCCTGCGACTCCGCTTAGGATCCACTGGCGCGCGTTCCCGCACAGATGTAAAACCAGGTTGCCGACGGCATTCTGCGCCTCACTGCCGCGCATCCAGATCTGCTCCTCGGTCAGTTTGTCCAGACACGTTTGAATGCGTTCAGCGGACTGTTTCAACTTGTCGATCGAGTACCTGAGGAAGTATGCGCTCGAATCCATACCGGCAGCTTATATCATGAAAGAAATGGACCTCACCACTGATTCCGAGACGAGTGTATCTGTGCCCTCCACGGCTGCGGAAGTGATGGATCTTGAGAAGCAGTATCTGCTGCAGAACTATGCCCGGTATCCGATCGTGCTGGCAAAAGGCAAAGGTGCGTATCTGTATGACGTGAACGGGAAGCGGTATTTGGACCTGATCTCCGGTATTGGAGTAAACGCCCTCGGCCACGCACACCCGCGCATCGTGAAGGTCATCCGGGATCAGGCCGCCAAGCTGATCCACACTTCTAACCTCTACTACCACGAATTCCAGGGTAAACTGGCCAAGCGTCTCTCTGAACTGAGCGGGCTGCAGCGCACGTTCTTCTGCAACTCCGGTACAGAAGGTGT
Organism: uncultured Solibacteraceae bacterium; assembly: GCA_964464925.1. Lineage (GTDB taxonomy): Bacteria > Acidobacteriota > Terriglobia > Bryobacterales > Bryobacteraceae > CAYXLI01. The sequence continues at coordinate 27,880 of CAYXLI010000015.1, forward strand.
CGAGGGCGCGATCAAGATGATGCGTTCGCATGGCACGCATATAAATCCTGACAAGTACGAGATCATTTCCGTAGACAATTCATTCCACGGACGCACCATGGGCGCGATCTCGGTCACGGGCCAGCCCAAATATCGAAAAGATTTCGAGCCCCTGCTCGCGGGCGTAAAATTCGTGCCGGCTAACGATGTCACTGCACTGGAGCAGGTAGCGGGTGAACGGACTTGCGGAATCATTCTCGAAGGCGTGCAGGGTGAAGGCGGCATCTATCCGATGACTGCAGATTTCGTTAAGAAGGCGCGCGAGTTGTGCGATCGATATGACGCACTCCTCGTTGATGACGAAATCCAGTGCGGAGTGGGTCGCCCGGGAACGTTTTTCGCATATCAGCAATTGACTCCGGACGTAATGCCGGACGTTGTGGTCGCGGCGAAGCCTCTCGCGTGCGGATTGCCTTTGGGCGTCATCATTTGCAACGAGCGGGCAGCGGCCTCCATCAAGCCGGGTATGCACGGAACTACGTTCGGAGGCAGCGCGCTGGCCTGCCGCGTAGCGTTAGAGTTCTTCGATGTGTTAGATGAGTTGATGCCGCAAATCCAGCAAGTGGGTGCGTATTTCCGGATGCGCCTCAACGAACTGGCGCATAAGCATGGCTTCATCAAGGAAGTTCGTGGGACCGGTTTGATGATCGGTGTGGAATTGACTCATCCCTGCAAGCAACTGGTCACGGACGCGATGAACGAAGGCCTTCTCATCAACTGTACGCACGATGTGGTGCTCCGTATGCTGCCGCCCTATATCCTCACTGAAAAGCAGGTAGATGTGGCGATTAAGGGACTGTCGAAAATCTTCAAGAACTTCAAACCGGAAGCCGGGGCATAGCCCGGCCTCTAGCCGGCTAAAGCAGATGTTCGAGGCCGCGCTTCTCCAGAGCCTTCACGATGTTTCCGACTTCCTGGGCTCTGTGACGGTCGGCAATGAGGAGCGCGTCCGGCGTATCGATTACCACGAGATCTTTCACGCCAAGTAAGGCGACCAGCTTGCCTCGCGCATCCACGAAGTTGCCCGTGGCGCTGTCGCACAAAATGTCGGTTGCCCCGGCATTTCCCTGTCCGTCGCGTTGGAACAGATCGTACACGGCATTCCAACTTCCCACGTCGCTCCAGCCAATATCGTCGGCCGCGATTCCAACCACGTTATCGGCTTTCTCGAGCACAGCGTAATCTACGGAAATGTTCTCGCACAGCGGGAACGAATCCTTCATCTTGGTGGCAAACTGCCGGTGCCCGAACGCAGGCAGAGATGAAATCAGCGTAGCGGTCTTGGGCTGATAGCGCCGAAGCGCATCGAGAAAGACCTCCGCCTTCCAGAAAAACATGCCCGCATTCCAGAAGAAACGCCCCGCCTTGACGAACTTCTTCGCCTTGGCCAGGTCCGGCTTCTCGTGAAAGCTGCGGACTTTGACAGGATCTACAGCTCCAGGCTGAATGTTGTTTCCGAACTCAATGTACCCGTATCCTGTTTCGGCCCAGCGAGGCTGAATTCCGAGAACAGCGATGTTCCCTTTCTCCGCTGCTTTGAACGCAGGCCGAATCAGCCGCAGATACCGTGCCGGTTTTGAAATCAGGTGGTCTGCCGGAAATACGCCCATCACGGCATTCGGATCGACGGATTGCAGGATATGAGCAGCCAGGCCAATGCACGGTGCGGTGTTCCGTTGCGCCGGTTCGGCAAGAATTTGCCTTTTTGGCACTTCGGGCAACTGGCGAATGATTTCTTCCTGGAGATGATCATTCGTGATGATCCAGATCCTCTCAGGAGGGATTACCGGTTTGAGCCGGTCCACAGTCTGCTGGATGAGTGTGCGCTCTCCCAGGAAATTGAGGACTTGTTTCGATCTCTTTTTACGGCTGCGCGGCCAAAAACGTGTTCCGCGGCCGCCCGCAAGGATCAGGCCGTAATAGTTCGATTTCGCCATTCGTGTTTAGAGAGGGTATCCGCGGACCAGCCGGAGAGTTCGATTCCAGCGGGTCTTGCTGAAGAAGTGCAACACCATGTCGGTGATGTGATCTACGTTGATATTTCCGTCCGCGAGTTGCTCGGTGGGCGCATCGTAAGACCAGAAGATGATGGTCGGCTTGCCCACTATGTTTTCACGCGGGACGAATCCCCAGAACCGGCTGTCGGCGGAGTTGTCCCGATTGTCGCCCATCGCGAAGAAGTGCCCGGGCGGGACGACAAGTTCTCCATTCACGACGCTGGTCCGCAACATTTCCATTCCGCGAGGATAAATGTTGATATCGAGTTCAGCCGGGAAATTATTCAGATAGTTGCTGGTCTGGCTCGGGATCAGAACCTTGTAGGGTTCGTTTAGCGCCTTACCATTCACGTAAACCGTCTTATTCACAATGTGGATGTGGTCGCCGGGCACGCCGATCACCCGCTTCACGTACATGGCGTTGATGTCCACCGGGTAGCGGAACACAATGATGTCTCCGCGTTTCGGCTCTTCATAAGGAAGAATGAAGCGGCTCAAGCTACCTGGAGGTGCATAGGCGAGCTTGTCCACAATCATGTGATCGCCAATCAGAACCGTGTTCTCCATAGACCCGGTCGGAACGACAAACGCCTGCAGCAATGTCGTGGTGCCGAAAAGCAGGATGAGGATCGTGACCGCCCATTCCGCGATTGCATTCCGTGCTTCGGGTTGCGGCTTCTTCGGTGTTGCGCCGGGACTGTCCGGCTTAGTTTTCACTAGGGTAGCCATGGATTAATTGCAGTGTACGACGCCATCGCGTCTTGCTGAAGAAATGCTCGGCCAGATCGACTATATGCGCCACGCCGATGCCAGGGTCGGTCAGGCGGTCCGTAGTCGTATCGTACGACCAATAAATGATGAGGGGCTTGCCAATGATATTTTCGCGAGGCACAAAGCCCCAGTACCGGCTGTCGGATGAGTTGTCCCGGTTGTCGCCCATCGCGAAATAGGAATCGGGCGGAACAACCACTTCGCCATTTACCACATTGCGTTCCAACATCTCCGTTGCGCGGTCATTCAGATGAGGATAGGCCGTGCTCGGAAAGTTGTCGCGATATGGATCGATGTAGTCCGTCTTGTGATACACAAACGGCTCGGCCACTTTCCTCCCATTGCGGAATACATCCTTGTTCTCCACGCGGATGCGGTCGCCAGGAACGCCGACAACCCGTTTCACAAACGTCTGGCGGACGTCCATCGGATACCGGAACACGATGATATCGCCGCGCTTCACTGGCGTGTAAGGCAACAGGAAGCGGGTGATTGGACCGCCGCTTGGTGCGTATGCGAGCTTATCTACCAGTAGATGGTCACCCACCAGCAACGTATCCTCCATCGAACCTGTCGGGATCACAAAGGCCTGGACCAGGGTAGTAGTTCCGAACAGAAGCAACAGAATCGTGACCACCCATTCCGAGATGGCGGAGCGTGGTTCTACCGCTTCTGCGTTTTGCTTAGTCGGTTCCGGAACAGGAGTTTCGGTAGCGGGCGCCTTTTCCAGGTTCACTACTCTCCAGTTTAGCAGCGGGCGAACCTTCGGCGGACCGTATGTAAGCGAAATCACGCGCACCTGGTGGCTGGCGGAAATCTCTATTCCCGACAGTCACTTACAGTGAAAGAGAGGTATCGGTTCAATTTGCTGCCGACACAATTCGGGGCGAAGCTTTTGGTTTCAGCAACGGATACAGTAAGGCTTCAGGGCCGGCCTCCTATGGCGCGGGCCCGCTTTTGGGGTAAAAGTGGGGGCGAGCCGAGGCCGACGCCAAAAACATAAATGCGATAATTCGTGTATAGCGGAGTGGCCGATCCTCGTCAGATTCGACATCAGCTGCAGCGCATTCTCGCGAGCAAGACATTTGCGAGTTCCGAGCGGATGTGCCGCTTTTTGCGGCTTGCGGTAGAGTACGCGCTCGAGGGGAAAAGCTCGGAGCTGAAAGAGTATCTGATCGGCACCGAAGTCTTCGATCGTGGCGATAAGTTCGATCCCCGGGTCGATCCGGTCGTTCGGGTCGAGGCGCGCCGTCTGCGGACGAAACTTTCTGCTTACTATGCAGGAGAAGCAGCGCCAGGCGAACCCGTCATCGCGTTGCCGAAAGGCACCTACGTCCCCGACTTCGGGGAAGTCCGCGACGGCCTGACGAGAGATTCACAACCGGCGACTCTGGCGCTCATTCCGTTTCGCAACCTCAGCAGCGACCCCGAGCACGAGTATTTCAGCGATGGCCTCACTCAGGAACTCATTCAGCTTCTGACCCGCGTGCCCGGATTGCGCGTGGCCGCCTGGACGACTGCGGCGCGCATCCGTGAACTCGAGCCGGCGGCAATTGGCCATCAACTACGGGTCGGCAGCGTACTGACTGGAACTGTTAGGGCCGCCGGCAACAGGGTACGCGTGACAGCGCAGTTGATCGATACCACTACGGGCCACTATCGCTGGTCGGAGTCATTTGACGGTAGCATGCTGGATGTTTTGGGGTTGCAGGATGAACTGGCGGCGGCTATCGCACGGATTCTGGCGCAAACACTCGCGCTGCCGCACCGTTCCCCGGCTCCGAATCCCGAAGCCTACCAGCTTTACCTGAAAGGCCGATTCCAGTGGAATAAGCGTACCTCTGTGGGGATCACCCGCTCCGTGGAACTGTTCCGGCAGGCGACCGAAATTGCCCCCGAACTCGCCGTCGCCTGGGCCGGGCTTGCTGACGCCTATACGCTTCTATCCGATTACGGGCTGAGGCGTCCGCTCGATATCATTCCGGCCGCGCGCCAGGCCGCGCAACGCGCACTGGAGTTGGATCCGCTGCTCGGCGAGGCTGAAACTTCGCTGGGGATGATTCGCGCGCAGTCCGATTGGGAATGGGAAGAAGCGGAGCGCCACTATAAACGCGCGATCGCCCTGAATCCGGGATACGCGACGGCCCACCACTGGTACTCCCTTGATCTCCTCGCCCTACTGGGTCGATTTACCGAAGCAGAGAGGGAACTCCAACTCGCGTTGGAGATCGATCCGTTGTCTCCGATCGTTCGGGAGGGCAGCGGGTATATCCATATGCTGCAGCGGCAATACGGCCGGGCTGTTCTGGAATACCGCAAGCTGGCTGAGGTCGATCCGCAGTTCTATAAGGCTTACACGGCGATAGGCCGGGTTTTCATCCAACTCGGGAAGTTCACCGAAGCAATCGAGATGCTGGAGCGCGGCGCTGCACTCGAAGGTACTCCTCTGCCCAATATCCTCGGCGCACTCGGCCAAGCGTACGCATTCCAGGGCAACCAGGATAAGGCGAGATCGATCCTTGGGCAGATTGAATCGATGGGTGGTGAGCGGCACGTCCCGTGCGTGTCCTCCGCATTGGTTCTCCTTGCTCTCGGTGAAAAGGAGTGTGCACTGCGGCGACTGGAAGATGGTATCCCGCGACGCGACCCGGCACTCACGGTTCTGGCGGTTCATCCCGTGTGGGACTCCTTGCGGGATGAACCGGCTTTCCAGCGTATTGTGCGAAGGGTCTACGGATCTAACGTGCCCCGGTTGCACTCTTAAGTGAAAGAATGTAGCCGCGGGCCGCGTAGACGGTATTCAATCCACGGCTCGCCGCCAGCGTCTGCGGGTGTTCCCTTCCGAGTGCCTTGCGAAGGCCGTATTGGGCGCGGCGATAGAGATCCTCCGCCTCGCGGTATCTTCCGACCTGAAGGTAGTAATCGGCCAAGTTGTACAGACCGCGCGAGTAATCGGCGTGCTGTTCGCCGAGTGTTGCCTTCCAGATGGCCAGGGCACGCTGGTAGAGCGTTTCGGTTTTCGCGGTGCGCCCTTGCAGACGCAGCGCTTGGGCCAGATTGTTCAGCGCTACCGCCAAGTTGGGGTGAGAAGTGCCATTCACCTCTTCCGCAAGTGCAAGCGCCAGTCTCGCCGATGTTTCAGCTTCCGCAAACCTGTGGGCCGCAAGCAGTAGTTCCGTAATATTGGACTGTGTAGACGCCAGCAGTGCCGGATCCACGGAATTCGCCTGCAGTATGCGCGCAACGTACCGGTAACGGGTCAATGCCGGCTCCAACTGTCCCTCGGCACGTTCGATGCCGGCCAGCACGGACTCTGCGTGCGCCTGCTGGGGGGAATCCGGGCCAAGGACGTCTTTAGAGATCTCTGCCGAGTGTTGCGCATATTTCCGCGCGTCTTCGAAGCGATTTTGAATGCGATACAGGTCGGCCAGATTTGCCAGTGTCCTGGCAGACGACAGTTCCGGTAATGCGCGTAGCGCCTTCAAATAGCAGGATTCCGCTTCTGCATACCGCCCCTGAACGCGGTACAGAGCGCCAAGATTGTTTAGTGTCATTGCGGCTTCGCGATCCGACTTCCAGAGCGCCAGCGCGCGAGTGTATAGGTGTTCGGCGTCGGCGAAGTTGCCGGAGTAATAGTAATGGGCGCCAAGGTTGTGCAGTGCGGCGGCATCGGGCGCCTCCTGCTTAGCCAGAAGCATTCCGAACAGAAGTAACTCTTTCATGGTGAATCCAGAATGCTGCCGGAAGGATTGGAGAGGGGAGTAAAACGGCGGTTATCTTACGGTAAGATGCGCGATCGGTCACAGAGTTGGCGGGGAAGTGTGTGACTGTGGAATCAGATATTTACGGCCAATCTATCTGCGGCTCTTTGGAGGTCTTCCGTTATACTTTGGAGCGGTGATCGTAATGGATTCGAATATGACGGAAATGGAACCGGGCAACCTGAATCGGTTGATCCGCAAAGGGCTCGATACTCTTCTCGAGGCGAGCCAGATCAAGGCGACGGTCCCGGAGTATCTCAAGGCACTCCAATTGATCGAAGATTTAGAACCGCATCGGCCAGCAGATCGAAAATGTAGCTGGCGCGAGCCCGTCTGGATGGTGAAGACGTAAGCTAGCGCATGCACCAGTCCCACAATGCGGAAGAGCGGTCGACGAGGGCGGGAATATCCTTCTCGAGGATCAGCCTCTCGCCGGCTAACTTCCGCGCGGTAATCCCGATCCTCTCCAGGTAATCTTGTTTGTTCCTGTACCGCTCTTCTATGGATCGGCGGCTGTCGTGCTTCTGCTCACGTTCCAGCTTGGTTTTCGCAAACGGGAAAAATGAACCGGTGAAGGAAATCATCTCGAGCCGCTGTTCTTCGAAATTCCAGCCTGTGTAGGTGCCGAGCGGGACCTGAATCTCGGGAAGCTTCAATCCTGATATTTCGTTCCCATCTTCGTTGACCTCCGGAAGAAGCAGTGGATATGGCACTCCGATCCGCGGAGGTTCGAACGCTGCGATTCCTTTCGTGCGGAAATCCGTGCCGAAGTCCATGCGATACGCGGTAGTGGGGTGTGGCGGAAACTCCGCCTTCAGCACATGCCGCAGACCGGTAACGGGCGCCAGTTCTCCCCGATCGATCCGAGGGTAAAGCGACCCGGGCGGCTCGATTCCATCTTTCAACCAAGCCTGCATATCCAGCAACAGAGCACGCATCGCGAACCGGTAATCCAGTGGATCTGCCGTGTACCGGGTATTCCGCTTTGCTGGAGGTATCTGGCCGGGACCATGCTGCGCGCCGGTGTTGAAGTAGATTCGCGTGTCTTTGGCCGGTGCCATGTCCTTTGTTCCATCCGGTGCAGTATGAATGAGCGCCGCTGCGCGTCCCCAGTATTCATACGATCCGTTTGTGTAGAAAATCTTCGGAACCACGTTTGCATTCACCGCGCGCGCCAGCAGACCATCGGTCAGGTCCAGAGCGGGATCGGTCTCTTCCGTATCAGTGAACGGGAAAAGATCCGTGGGGTAGAACAGGTTCTGCGCAGGCTGCGCATCCCGCGAGGGTTGACCGAAACGGATGTTGAAACTGCCGCGGCCGGCGCCCGCCACGTGCGGCCACAATCCATCGAACACCTTACGGCCCTTCTCATCCGCATTGAAGCCGTCATACACGAAATTGCGAAGGAAGCGTCCACTCTGTGACGTGCCGAATCCGATCGCCCGCTTGATGAACCGGCGTTGATCACCTAGCAGCGTCTCAGGACCGCCATTCTTCAGAAACGAGACGAAATCTCGCACGGCGGCCATCCCAAGCCCGACCGGCACGCCTTCATTACTCGTATAGACCACCTCATAAAGCTTTCCTGGCTCAAAACCGGCCGCCATGGCCACGTGCGTCGCATCGTCAAATGTCCATTGGTCGCGCGGAATGATTCTTGGGCGGTCCAGTGCATGATCCCTCACCGTCATCCGCGCCGAAGGTTCCTGCAGGTTCGCGACCCGGTATGGAATATGTAGCCGGTCGGACAGCTCAAAGCGCGTCACTCTTGTCACTGGCAGGTACTGCGATCGAACCAGTCCGCTTACCGAGATCGCCGGCAGATAGGCTCGCAGCAGGTGGGGTGTCTGCGGCACATCGAATTGCCAGCCGACCCAGACGAGCGTGAAGCCCCGTTCCATCAGCAAACCGTCTCCAAAATCCTCGGCCGTCCTAGGATCCGTCGAACCTCTGGCCCGGTTGAACATCGTCAGCATCCCTTTGCCGCCGCGGTTGGAAATTTCGAACAGAGCGGTTCCGTTGCCCTTAGCCGGATCACGCGGCTTGAGCACGTATATGTCTGCAGAGAACTCTACCTGCCCGTCCGTATTCCGTGGAGCGAATTCCAAATCACGCACCAGCTTGTTCGCCGGACTATTCGGATCTACACGGAAATGCGCCTTCGCCCGGATGCATTCATATGGTCCTGCCGAGCCGAAGGACCTGCCGTCCAAAACGTCACGGCGCTCGTCGGGATAGACGCTGTACACTTCGCCCGCGCATGTGCTCAGAAAGCACAGAACCAGCAGAATGGCTCGCATGTCTCGATATTCTATGCCAGCGTGAGATTCGGCTTGGCAGTTAGTTCGAAGCCGGAGAACTGGCGCCTCAGCAGCTTGGGATACGCGGCGGCCCCGATCATCGCGGCATTATCGGTGGAAAGCCCCGGCGTTGGAAACAGCACACGGGCCGGGAGCGACCGATGCCGCGCCGCTTCGCGAAGTCCGGAGTTGCACGCCACGCCCCCGGACACAAGGATGGTCCTGGCCGCGATCTCGTTCGCGCAAGACTCCATCCTGCGAGTGAGTTCATCCACAACGGTTTGCTGAAACGATGCGATCAGATCCAGCGTGCGCGACTCCGAAACGCTCAGCCACTGCTGCACTGTGGGTTGTTCGACATCGCGAAGCAACGCCCGCCGCCGGGTAACCTCGTCGGCCATGTCTTGCGATTCGAACCATCGCAGAACCGCAGTCTTCAATCCGCTGAAGCTGAAGTCCGACGCATTGCCCTTCATCTTCGCGAGCGTAAACCTGATCGCGCGCGGGTTGCCATAGCGTGCGAGTTTATCCAGCACCGGCCCGCCTGGATACCCGAACCCGAGCAGTTTGGCCACCTTGTCATACGCCTCGCCCGCCGCATCGTCCCGCGTCTTACCCAGGAGACGATACCGGAACTCCTCGTCGATGGCGAACAGATGCGTATGTCCACCGCTCACCACCAGCGCCAGCGCAGGGAGTTCCACGGGTTCGCCGCTCTGCTTCGCCTCCATCACGACAGCGTGTATATGCCCTTCTATGTGATTCACGCCGATGAGCGGTACCCCTGTCGCGAAGCTGAGTGCCTTCGCATACGTGATCCCAACCAGCAGCGATCCAACCAACCCTGGGCCTTCTGTAACAGCGATCGCGCTCAAGTCTTCGATTCGCACCGAAGCGAGTTCCAGGGCTTCTCTGACCACCGGGACAACAGCGCGCAAATGCTCGCGTGACGCGAGTTCCGGCACCACGCCGCCATACTTGCCGTGCGTCGATAGCTGCGAGGCCACTACGGAGGAAAGTACCGTAGAGCCATCTTCCACAACGGCAGCGGCAGTCTCATCACAAGAGGATTCAATCGCGAGAATTCGCATTCCAGAGGGGCTTCATTGCTATTCTACCTTTGCGTGCGAGTTGCCGACTTTGATTACGAGCTTCCCCCTGAACTGATCGCGCAAGTGCCTCTGGACGATCGTGCAGGTTCGCGCATGCTGGTCCTGTACCGGGCTGAGCAGCGTTGGGAAGATCGGCAATTTCGCGAGATTCCGGAGTTCATCCGTGAGGGAGATTGTCTCATCCTGAACAACTCTCGCGTATTTCCGTCGCGTTTGTTCGGCCGGAAGGCCTCCGGCACGGCGCATGTCGAAGTCTTTTTGATTCGCGCCCTTTCGGATGACAAGCGCACCTGGGAAGCACTTGTCCGTCCCGGCCGCAAGCTCCCCGTAGGCGAGAAGATCGTCTTCGATAACGGCCTGGAAGCCGTGGTTCTCGACCGCAGCGTACACGGCGAGCGCATGATTCGATTCAACAATGAAGGCGATATCTACGAAGCGCTACAAGGGATCGGCCACGTTCCGCTGCCGCCCTACATCCGCCGTCAGGACACCGCCGAAGACCGCAATCGCTATCAAACGGTATACGCCAAGGACACCGGCTCCGTTGCTGCACCGACGGCGGGCCTTCACTTTACCCCTGTGATCCTGGCAGAGTGTCAGTCGCACGGCGCCTCAATCGCAGAGGTCACTTTGCACGTCGGTCTGGGGACGTTTCAGCCTCTGCATGTCGAAAATGTGGCTGAGGTGAAGTTGCACGCCGAGCAGTTCGAAGTCAGCCCGGAATCGCTTTCCATGATCCGCAATGCACGCCGCCGCATAGCAGTCGGGACGACGAGCGCACGGACCACGGAAACCGTCTACGCCACTGGCCGCCTGTATGGCGATACGGATCTCTTTATCTCGCCCGGCTTTCACTTCCAGGCCGTCGACGCCATGCTGACGAATTTCCACCTCCCGCAATCGAGCCTGCTCATGCTCGTCAGTGCACTCGCCGGCCGTGAATTTGTGTTGGAAGCGTACCGCCACGCCGTGGCCGAGCGCTACCGGTTTTTCTCCTACGGCGACTGCATGTTAATCCTCTAGGATCCTGCCATCCTGCAGCAGAACTTTCCAGCCTCGCGAACGCGCTTCCGATGGTTCTAGATTAAAGTCGGCTAATCTGCGACGGGGACGACCAGGATCGGCGTTGTGGTCGGCGCTTGGGAGCCGCTCTCCGGTTCCACGCTAACCGCCACCGCGCTTAGATCCGGGGTTGTCGTCTTCGACAGGTACATCACTGAGCCCGTTTCACTCGACTGGAACAGCCCGGCCGGTTGCGGGGCTCCGCCTTTGGGAATCACCCACAATTCGTACGTCTTTCCCGCAGGCGCTGGAGGCAGGTTATTTGCGATCAGCAGGACGCCTCGGGACTTATTTACGTAAACTCGTCCGTTCATCCCCTTGCCAAAGGTGACTGCCTTCGTATCCGCTTCGCGCAGGAACGAGAGTGTCTCCTGGGCTTGCGTCAGATCGCCGGTTGTTTTTGCGACCCGCTGGCGCGCCAGCGCTAATTCACTCTGGGCGTTCCGATTCTGCACGCTGAGGTAGAACGTCACTAACGCCAACGCCGCCACTGCGGACGCCCAGGCGAAGGTCCACTTCCAACTTCCCGGCTCCCGGGCCCCTACACTGGCCAGAACACGTCCGCGCAACCGCGAAGAGGGATGCACTTCTTCGGGCAGTGTTGCCAGCAGACCGGCATTGAATGTGTACGCGCGTTGGATCCCGGCACTGCAAACATCGCACCCGCGGCGCAGGTGCTCTTCCAACGCCGCCCGTTCGGGGTCTTCCAGTAGGCCGAGCGCGTGCATCTCATAACTATCCAGCAGTTCTTCGCACGTCATACGGCCACCATCTGGCCCAGTTCTTCGCGGAGCACGCGCAGCGCACTTCTCACCCAGGTCTTCACCGTGCCGAGCGGCTGTTTCATTCGCTCCGCCATCTCTGACTGGGATAAGCCTTCGTAATACGCCAGCTCGATTACGAGACGTTGATTCGCATTGAGCTTCTGGAAGGCGCCGCGGAGTTTGCGTGCGCGGTCCGAATTGAGAATGTCTTCTTCCAGATTCGCGAACAGCGACGGATGCTCATTCAACTCCAGTTCAAACGCGTTCTGCGTCATCCTCCCATCGACTGAGCGCAGATAATCAATTGCACGATTCCGTGCGACCGTGAGCACCCAGGGGCCGAGTGCTCCCTTTTCATGGTCGAAACCCTGCGCACGGTTCCACACGCGCAGAAACGTCTCTTGCACGAGATCTTCGGCCACGCCGACATTTCTCACAATCCGGAAGATAAGTGTGTAGGCAAGCCGGCCGTAGCGGTCGTACATATCCGCCATCGCCTGCGGGTCCCGCTGTTTCAATCGGACAGCCAGTTCGAGGTCGCCCTCTGCATGGAGAGCCGCAAACAGCAGGGCAAAGAACATAATTACGCGTTCAGTTCCTTGATTACGGCTCCGCTTGTGATGGTGGGCCGCTCCGCTCGCCCGTTGTGCATGAACGTTAACTGTACGTGATCCAGTCCTAGCAGGTCGAGGATCGATGCATGGATGTCATGGACGTGGTACGGCTTCTCAATCGCGCGCAGACCGATCTCATCCGTGGTTCCGATCGTCTGCCCGCCCTTGACGCCGCCGCCGGCCATCCACATCGTGAAACCCCAGGGATTGTGGTCGCGCCCGGAGCTCTTCTCGTTGAAGGGAGTGCGGCCAAACTCGCCGCCCCACACCACGAGCGTGTCTTCCAGCATGCCGCGTGACTTCAGGTCCGCAAGCAGTCCAGCGATCGGCTTGTCCGATACGCGGCACCACTTCCCGTGATTGCCTTCGATATTGGTGTGTGCGTCCCAGCCGCTACCCGAACCACAATACAACTCAACGAAGCGAACGCCGCGTTCCACCAGGCGTCGCGCCATCAGACAATTGCGGCCGAACGATTCCAGTTCGGGGTCATCCAGCCCGTACAACTTCCTCGTCGCCTCGGACTCCTTCGTCAGATCCACGGCTTCAGGCGCAGCGGATTGCATTTTATAGGCAAGCTCGTAGGACCTGACGCGGGCATCCAGATCCGAATCGTCCGCCCGCTCGGCATCGAATTTCTCATTCAGCCGCTTGAGGAAATCCAGCTTGCTGCGTTGCTGCTCGTCCGTCGTACCCTTGGGGGATTTCAGATGGAGAATCGGCGTATCACCCTGCCGGAATTGCGTCCCCTGGTACGTGGCTGGAAGAAAACCAGCACTCCAGTTCTTTGTCCCGCCGACGGGTTCTTTATCGTCCAGCAGAACCACGAACGTCGGTAGATTCTTGTTCGAACTGCCGAGGCCGTAGGTGACCCAGGCGCCCATCGAGGGCCGCCCGGCGAGGATATCTCCCGTATTCATCTGGCACACCGAGCCGACATGATTCAGCCCGTCTGCCCAGCAGGATCGGACAACGGCCAGATCGTCCGCATGCTGCGCGATGTGCGGGTACCAGTCCGAGACCCACAGGCCGCTCTGTCCGTACTGCTTGAACGTGCGCTGGGAAGCCATCAGCGAATTGTTCGCCGTGCCCATCGCTGTAATCACTTTGCCGAATGAGCCCGGCATGGGCTGCCCATTCAGTTGTGCCAATTTCGGCTTAGGATCGAATAGATCGATGTGACTCGGGCCGCCTTCCATGAACAGCCAGATCACCGATTTCGCTTTGGGCTTGTGGTGAGGCGTCTTAGGTTCGAGCGGATCCTTGGCCGTTGCCGCCGAAGCTTCCCCTCTCAGCAGAGAAGCCAGTGCAATTCCTGCAAGCCCGCTTCCCGCCTGCTGAAAAAACTCGCGGCGAGTTCTGATTTGCCAGTGGTGATGGAGTTTGTCCAGCATAGTGATTAATCCATGTACACGAACTCATTCGCGTTGAACAGCATGTGGCAGAGGTCCACAAAAGCTGCCGCGCGAGCTTTATCGATTCCGGCGGGCACATTCGCGGGCACGGGAACAGAATCGTTCTTCGCCAGCCGCGCCGCTAGAATGGGGGTCTGACGGCCCAGAAATTCAAGCGCTAGCTTCCGCTCTTCGTCGGAAGGGGTGCGCGAAAATGCAAGCCGGTAAGCGCGATCGATCTGCGCGGCCGGAGTCAGGCCCGAGTCGTTCAACACTCTTCCCGCTAATGCGGTAGCCCAATCGAGCACCAGGTCGTTGTTCAACAACTCCAGAGACTGAGTCGGCGAAATCGTCACCGCGCGCCGTGCGCAGCTCTCATGAGTGTCGGGCATGTCGAATGTTTCAAACATCGGGTAACGCGTATTTCGCCGCACAAAGGTATATACGGACCGCCGTATCGTTTCGGATTGGGCTTCGTCCTTTTTCCAACCGCCGCGGGTCTGCACGCCCGCAGGCATTGGCGGGAATACTCCAGGTCCATACATCTTTGTGTTCAGCATGCCCGAGGTGTACAGCATGGAATCGCGAATGATTTCGCCTTCCAACCGGTGCCGGTTATAGCGCCACAGATACTTGTTATCGGGATCCACTTTGGCCGATGCTTCGTTGAACTTAGTGGACTGCTGATACACGTTCGACAGCACAATCTGTTTGTGCAGGCGCTTGATGCTCCATCCGTTCTTCACAAAATCCGTAGTTAGATAATCCAGCAATTCGCGATGCGTGGGCCGTTCGCCCATTACTCCGAAATCGCTCGGCGTACCGGCAATGCCGCGGCCGAAATGATAATTCCAGACTCGGTTCACCATCACACGCGCGGTCAGGGGATTGGAAGGATCGGCCAGCCAATTCGCGAGCGCCGTCCTGCGCCCTGTGCTGTTCATTCCTTCGGACGGCGCGTATTTCGCGTCGCTTGGATCCAGGATCGACAGGAATCCGGGCTGCACTTCCTGCAACGGCTTATCATACGCGCCCGCGCTCAGTACGAACGTCTTCGGCGCATCCTTGCCGTTGTCGATCATCACCTGTCCGAGCGGCTTCTCCGGTGGCTTGATGTCGTTGAACTTTGCGAGTTCCGCCGCCAGTTGCTTGTACCGTTTCGCCGCATCACCCTTGAGTCGCTTCGCAGCATCCGAATCGCTCAACGACAATGTCCATTTGGATTTGTGATACATCTGCCATTCGTACGGCGTGCGCTGGTCGGCGGGTTTCTTGATAGCCGCCTGAATCTCTTCCGGGAACTTATCGAAGTTCTCGTCGTAGACGGCTTTCTTCGGGGCTACCAGCAGCTCGTCCATTTCCGCCCGGATCTCTTTCGTCTTGTCAGCCCAGGCGGAGTATTTCGCTTCCCAGGCCGAGCGTTCAGTCGATTGAATCAGGTTGGCTTCATCTTCGATCCGCGTATTCGCAAAGAACGCTTGCAGCCGGTAGTAATCCTTCTGCAGAATCGGATCGAACTTGTGATCGTGGCAGCGGGCACACCCATACGTCATGCCCATAAACGTAGAGCCCACCACGTCCGTGATATCGTTCAGCACTTCCTGCCGGCGCTGCATTACATTACGGGCGTTGCTCTCATCAGGAAAGTGCCGGTTAAATCCGGTGGCAACCAGGGCGTCCGTGTCTCCGGGATACAGTTCGTCTCCCGCGATCTGTTCCTTCACAAACCGGTCGTAGGGCTTGTCTGAGTTGAAGGACCGGATTACATAATCGCGATACCGCCAGATATTCGGCCGGGTTTCATCGCTCTTGAATCCTTCGCTGTCGGAATAGCGGGCCAGGTCCAGCCAGTGACGCGCCCACCGCTCGCCGTAATGCGGCGACGCGAGCAAACGATCCACTACCTTTTCGTATGCGTTGGGGCTGTTGTCCGAAAGGAAAGCCTGTACCTCTTCGGGCGTAGGAGGAAGCCCGATCAGGTCCAGCGTGACTCGCCGCAGCAGCGTAATCTTGTCCGCCGCGCTGTTCGGTGCGAGTCCTTTCTCTTCCAACTTCGCCAGGACGAAGGCATCGATCGGAGTGGCTACCCAGGCTCGGTTCTTCACATCCGGCGGAGTAGGCGCGCTCACCTTCTGGAAAGCCCACCAGCGCTTCTGTTGTGATGTGAATTCTTTCTTTGGGGCCTGCGCGGAAACGACTGTAAGACTGAGAGCGAACAAAGCTCCCGATACCCGAAATACCATAGGACGCACCTACCCTCCTGTTCGATGCGGAATGCTCAGAAATATATCACATTTCAAAGGGTGTGGGCGCCGGTTACTGCGTGAGAGCAAGAGCACGGGAGGAAAGCTGGCGCGCCGTGATCAGCATGTTTTTAGAACGCGCCGCCTGCGCCTGCGCCAGCAGTCCGTCAATCTGAAGCGCGGTTTCTTGGGGCAGCTTCGGGCGTATCGATGACAGGCGTTCCGCCGCCTGCCGGATGTTGCGGTCTATCTCGGCCAATATCTGAGCACGCTGCGAGGGCTCAACGAACTCTCCCAGGGGTGGCGCCTCTGGTTGGGAAGCAGCCGCAGCAGGTACTATTGCGCGTTGTGCTTTCCGGGATTTAGCCGCCTTTTTCGGCGCTGCGGCCGGGGCGGCTGGCTGAGCCGGCGCAGGGATTGGCGGCGGTGGAGGCGGT
The DNA here is from genome assembly GCA_964464925.1 of uncultured Solibacteraceae bacterium. Classification (GTDB taxonomy): domain Bacteria; phylum Acidobacteriota; class Terriglobia; order Bryobacterales; family Bryobacteraceae; genus CAYXLI01. Next base: position 44,374 of record CAYXLI010000015.1, read on the forward strand.
GGGGTCTTTTTATGGCAGGCCGCCAGAACCGCGCACAAGATCACAACGCAAAGCGCCCGCATCAGTGCACCGCCTCGGAGTGCCGGAACGCCGGAAAGTGGAGCCGAAACGTTGTCCCACGCCCCACTTCGCTTTCGAATTCAATAAAGCCATTATGCAGTTGCATAACGAGGAAGGCGATTGCCAGCCCGATGCCTCCAGCGTTTGGTTTCGTAGAGAAGTACAGGTTGTAGATCTTGTCCTGAATCTCCGGCGCAATGCCTCTCCCCTGGTCGGTGACATCCACCACATACGCATCGGAAAGTTCCCGGAGCTGAAGGCGGATCTCGCCGGGCTTGTCCATCGACTCGATCGCGTTCACCAGAACGTTCAGAAGGGCCTGCCGCGACAACTCGGCATCCGCGAAAACCGGCGCCTGTTCGAAGTCCGCAGTCAATGACAGCCGGATGTGAGTTGCCGCCCTGCGCTCGGCGACGCTGACCGCGTCTCTCGAGAGCGCCACGAGATTGCATTCGCGCATCTGCGGCTCCAGCGGACGGTTGAAGTCGATGAATGTCTTAACCACCCGATCCAGCCGCTGAATCTCACGAGTAATTGTGGCGAGGTCCTGCTCAGCGCCCTCGTTCGCTATTCGGGAGCGCAGCACTTCCAGGTGCAGAGCGATCGCATTCAGCGGATTCTTGATCTCATGCGCGACCCCGCTACTCAGCCTTCCTATGGAAGCCACGCGATTCGCAATATCTAGTTGCGACTGTAGTTGGCGCCGCGATTCAGCATCCTTGACCGTAACGATCGTGCCGGCGAATTGCGATCCCTCTCCCCCAACCATTTCCACGCTTGCCAGAAGCCGGGATTGCGGCAGGTTTGGGCGGTCGAAGGTGACTGCATGATCGCGAATGGGAAGGCGCAGCCTCAGTGCGCTCTGAATAGCTGCTCCGAGCTGTGTATACGAGGGGAAAATGTCGTCGATTGGTTTGCCGACCAGATCGTTATGATTCTTGACAAGGAGGCGTTCGGCGGGCTTTCCTGCCATACGAAGGATTCCGGCCTCGTCGAACACGAACACAGCCTCCTCGAGCCGTTGCAGCAACTGGTCGATGTTGCGCCTCAAAGTCTCGGCATCGTCGCGCGCGCCTTGGTACACATGACTTAATTCAACGAGTTTGGATTGCACTCCCATCAGCTCTTCGGTATCGAACTCGGCCGTATCCGCAGGCTGGCCGGCAGTGATCCGTTCGATGTTGCGTCCGACGCGCAGAAAGGACGAGCTGACGAGGTTCGACACAAGAATGGAAAGAATGGCCGAAATCAGAATGGAAGCCAGCGACACCGCGGCCAGCCCCTTCAACTGCGGCACGATTTCATTGCGGATAAGAACCGGAGACAGCAGAGCCCGGACCGTCATAATCGGCTTAGGCTGGTCGGGGATCCCCAGCGGTACGTCGATTGCGTAGTCGTGAGTGCTGTTAAGAACCTGCCGGAGTTTGGTCCAGAGAGTCATAGTCTCCAGATTGGGGAAGCTGTCGGAGAGCGGTAGCTGCAGGCCTGTTCGCCGCGGCAGAGAGGATAGGAGAACTCGATTGTTCTCATCGAGAACAGCGATCTCGACAACATAGCTCGCGTTGCTCATCGATTTCTCGAGTACGCGGGCCAGCACCGGATCGCGCTGCACGCTGGTATACCAAGCTAGCTTGTTACGCGTGAAGTCTCCAGAAACGGGACCATGCTCGTTGACGCGCTCCAGCACGTACGTCTTCACCTGCTGCACCAGAAGGATCGCACGTTCGTGGACGTCTGTGAGCGTCTCGTCGAGCGATGTGCGCACGTGCAGCGCCGATAGCACCACAACAATGGTGACGACCAGCACCAGGATAGAGATACGAAGGCGGCTCTTCAGAGACATATTGCGCTTCTGCACATTGAGACTCTGTGCGGCAGAGTACTGCTACGGCCGAAGTGCAATTAAGCTCCCGAAGAAGCCTCGCTTTCAGAAGCGCCGTATTCTTTGAGCTTATTGAACAGCGTCTTCAGACTGATTCCCAATATCTCGGCAGCCCGTGTCTTGTTGTTCTTCGTGTGCTGGAGTGTGAGTTGAATCAGCGCCTTTTCGGCCTCTCCCACCGTTGTTCCCACCTGCAGCTTCACAGCATCCGGTTCATAGCTATCCTGCATTGGACGGGCGCCAATGGAGATCCCGAAGTCGCGCGGCAGATGATGCGGCGTGATCGGTCCTTCTCCGGCGATGATGACGGCGCGCTCCATCACGTTTCGCAGTTCGCGCACATTTCCGGGCCAGTTGTGCCGCCGAAGCTGGTCAAGAGCTTCCGGCGCTATTTCCGTTACCTTACAACCATGCTTCCGGTTCAGATCGCGAATGAGCGCCTCGGCCAGCAGGGGCAGGTCGCCGTTGCGCTGCCGCAACGGCGGAAGCGCAATCTGGAATACGTTCAAACGGTAGAAGAGGTCCTCGCGCAGTTCTCCTTTGCGAATCGCGTCTTCAGGAACTTTATTGGTGGAGGCGATGATGCGTACATCCACCAGAATCTCGCTCTTCCCACCGAGCCGCCGGACGCGTGAATCTTCCAACACACGAAGCAGCTTGGCCTGCGTGCCCACAGGCATTTCAGCAAGTTCGTCGAGCAGCAGCGTGCCGTGCTGCGCCAATTCGAAGCATCCGGCACGGCGTTCTACCGCTCCGGTAAAAGCTCCCTTTTCGTGACCGAACAGTTCGCTTTCCATGAGCGTTTCGGGCATCGCGGCGCAATTGATGGCGACGAACGGACCGTTCCGCCGCGGGCTGAGGTGGTGTACTGCCCGAGCTACCAGTTCTTTGCCGGTGCCGCTTTCGCCAGTGATGAGAACGGCGGCTTTGCTCGGCGCTACCTGCCGGATGAGAGAGAACACCTGCTGCATGGGCGAGGACTGGCCTACCAGGTCCACCAGTACGCCCTGATACTGCAACTGCCGCTGCAGGCGTTCGGTTTCTTCCGCCAGTCGGCTTTGTGAGGCCGCCCTCTCCAGAAGGATTCTTAAAGCCTGGGGAGCAATCGGTTTTTCCAGGAACCAGAACGCGCCCAGATCATGGATGGTTGCGATGGCCGTTTCAATGTTGCCGAAGGCGGTCAACACGATCGCCGGCGGCATATTACCCTGCCCGGCAAGACGCTTCAGCAATTCGAAGCCGTCCATCTTTGGCATCATCAGATCCGTCACCAGGACCTGAAACGACCCATTGATCAGCTTTTCTAGAGCGTCTTGGCCGTCCACCGCGGTTTCAGCCATATAACCCCACGACTGGACCATGCTGGCAAGACCGGCACGTTGCGCCTCTTCGTCGTCCACAATTAGGACCTTCGCGGGGGCGGACGGGACGACATTGTTCATCGCAGACATTGTACTTCGCTATAACTCCTCAATCCTAAGATGGCACGTTATTGTGGTGGTTCAGCAGCTTGCCGGAATGGAGTGCGCACACTGCGGTTACATTTGGGTGCGTCTTGAGAACTCGATTCGCGAACACGTGCTAGCGGCAGGGCCGCTCAATTTCGCTTCTGTGGGACGCGGGTTGCCGTGAATTGTTTCCGGGTAGCGCAGACCGAATAAACTCTGCGATAAAGGTTTCAGAGCCCCGGAAGCGGGGCCGCACATCCAACCTGTTTCACCGCTACTAACATGAACATTCGGACAAGATTCCCGGTCATTCTCCTTCAGTCTGTAATTCTTCTGACGTTATGCTCAGGCTCGGGTTTCGCTCAAAGAGATCTGGCGGGGGCTGAGGCAATCAAAGACAGCCTTTCACGGCTGAACGGCACCGGGTCCGTGCTGATGATTGCGGCGCACCCTGATGACGAGAATAATCCCCTGATCGCGTACCTGGCGCGCGGCCGCAAATTGCGGACAGGATACCTGGCACTTACACGGGGCGAAGGCGGCCAAAACCTGATCGGTCCTGAGAAGGGCGACCTCCTCGGGCTCGTGCGCACTCAGGAATTGCTCCGGGCACGGCTTGTGGATGGCGGTGAACAATTCTTCAGCAGGGCAATCGACTTCGGCTTCTCCAAGACCGCCGATGAAACCCTGAGCAAATGGGGCAGAGACGAAGTGCTCGGTGACGTGGTGTGGGTGATCCGGAAGTTCAGGCCCGACGTGATTATCTTGCGTTTTAGCGGTACGCCTCGCGATGGACACGGGCAGCATCAGGCGTCCGCAATCCTTGCCAAGGAAGCGTTTACTGCTGCTGCGGATGCGAACCGGTTCCCGGAGCAATTGAAGTATGTAAGGCCTTGGCAGACCAAACGAATTCTATGGAACGTGTTTTCGTTCAACGCACAGCAGCAGAAAGAAGCCGAGGCTCTGCAAGGGAAGCTCCCGGTCGATGTCGGAGAATACGATCCGGTTCTCGGTTATTCGTACAGGCAGATTGGCGCGATGAGCCGCAGCATGCATCGCAGCCAGGGGCAGGGCACTCCGGAGGAACGCGGCACCGCGATGCAGTACATGATAACCGTAGCCGGCGGCGCCGCAAAAACAGATTTCCTGGATGGAGTGGATACCACTTGGAACCGGTTTCCGGGCGGGGCAGAATTGGGGCGCATCCTGGCGGAAGCCGCAAAGACCTTTGTTCCCGAACATCCGGAGAATACGGTTCCGTTGCTCGTAAGCGCCCGGAAACTGATGACGAAGGTGGACCCGGATCGGGTGAGCGAGTTGGACGAGGCGATTGCCTCCTGTGCTGGGCTGTGGGCAGACGTATCCGCCGAGAAAAACACCGTCGTCCGGGGCAGTGAGGTGAAGGTGCAGTTCACTTCCGTTGTCCGCACGCCCGCCAGAGTCCGCCTCCTCAGTGAGGCGCTGCTCGGCGATGGCGAAATACCGAAAAGAGAGCTCGGCAAGGCACTATCGCTAAATGTGCCCGAGAGGGAACAGTTCCAGTGGTCAGTACCCGCGACGCAGCCATACACCGAGAAATACTGGCTCGCCGAACCCCATTCGAAGCCGCTGTACACGGTGGCCGGCCCACGGATGATCGGCATGCCGGACTCGCCTCCGGTGATGACCGGCGAGTTCGTCTTCGAGATAGCGGGCGAGCGAGTAGTCCTGCACAGACCTATGCTGCAACGGTACGTGGATCGGGGGCGCGGCGAATTGACGCGGCCTGTTGTGGTGGTGCCGAAAGTCAGTGTCTCTTTCGGCGAGGAAGCTGTTGTTTTTCCCGACACTCAGAGCCGCAGGGTGGAAGTGGCGCTGGTGGCGAACGCGCCGAACATCAAGGGTGAGATCGCTCTGGATGCTCCGGCTGGCTGGGAGGTACAGCCCAAATCCGAATCGTTCGCTTTGGCGTCCGCGGGCGAACAGGCAAACGCCAGTTTTCAGGTGACGCCGCCCGCTAAGGAAGATACACAGCGTGTCCAGGCAGTAGCTACCGTGGCGGGAGAAAGGATCTCGGCGGGGATGGTCACGATCTCGTATCCGCACTTCCCGCAGCAGAACACTTTTCCCCGGGCGGAAGCATCCTTGGTGCGGACGGATATTCATTCTCTAGCGAAGAACATCGGCTATGTAATGGGAGTCGGAGATGAAGTGCCCCAGGCCATGCAGAAGCTCGGATGGACGGTCACGTTGCTGGATTCCGAGGCGCTGGCACGCGGAGATCTGTCGCATTTCGATGCCGTCGTAACCGGGATTTGCGCCTTCAACGTGCGCCCGGATCTGCGCGCCAATGTTCCCCGGCTTCGCGAGTACATGCAGGCAGGCGGCACCATGGTAGCCCAGTACAACGGTGTTGGCGGCAGCCCATGCACAACAAATATGCAGGATCTGGAGCACGTAGGGCCTTACCCGATGAAGTTCAGCGACGCGCGGGTGACCAACGAAGACGCTCCGGTTGCGTTCCCCAATCCCAAGTCGCCTTTGCTGCACGTGCCCAATGAGATTACCGAGAAGGACTTCTCCGGCTGGATACAAGAGCGTGGTCTGAAGTTCGCCGTGGAATGGGATCCTCATTATCAACCCTTGTTCGAAATGCATGATCCTGGAGAGAAGCCGCTGCTCGGCAGCACACTGGTGACGAAATACGGAAAGGGTGCTTATGTGTTCACGGCGCTCGCTTTTTTCCGGGAACTGCCCGCGGGCGTGCCCGGAGCTTACCGGATCTTTGCTAACCTGCTGAGCGCAGGCAAAACTCTCCAATGAACCAAATCGATCCGCCTCCTTTCCTGGGCACCTGGCCGCGAGTCTATGCATTCGTAGCTTTGTACCTGGTGGTTCTGATCTCCGTGCTCTACGCGTTCACGGTGCACTTCACCCGATGAGGCCGCTCGATTGGGTGGTCATGTTCGGCTGGCTGGTGTTCCTGGTCAGCTATGGACTGTGGAGGGGCAGAAAAAGCGGTACGGTCAATGAGTATCTGCTCGCCGGGAAGACCATGCCCTGGTATGCCATGGGGCTGTCGATCATGGCGACACAGGCCAGCGCGATTACCTTCATCTCGACAACCGGGCAATCTTACGTGGATGGAATGCGGTTCGTGCAGTTCTATTTAGGGCTGCCGCTGGCCATGGTCCTGATCTGCATCACGGCCGTGCCGATCTTCCACAGAGCGAACGTGTATACCGCGTACGAGTACCTGGAGAAGCGGTTCGACGCGCGAACGCGGGCGCTGGTGAGCGTCATCTTCCTAATCCAGCGCGGACTTGCAGCCGGCATCTCTCTCTATGCGCCGGCCGTGGTGCTCTCCGTGATTCTCGGCTGGAGCGATCAGTGGACCACGATCGTGATGGGCACGCTGGTCGTTATCTATACAACAAGCGGCGGCATCAAGGCCGTGACCTGGGCGGACGTGCAGCAGATGACCGTGATCTTCGCGGCGTTGATCCTCGCATTGGGTATCGCGTTGAGCCTAATGCCATCTGGCCTATCGTTTGGCGGCGCGTTGAGTATCGCGGGTGCCTTGGGGCGGCTGCGCGCCGTTGACCCTCAACTGGACTGGAATAATCGTTACAACCTCTGGAGCGGGCTGATCGGCGGTATGTTTCTGGCGCTTGCGTATTTCGGATGTGACCAGTCCCAGGTGCAGCGTTACCTGACGGGCAAGAGTATCGCGCAGAGTCGCCTCAGCCTAATTTTCAATGCCCTGGCGAAGATCCCGATGCAGTTTTTCATCCTGTTCATCGGGGCGATGGTGTTCGTGCTGTTTATCTTTGAGAAGCCGCCGCTGATCTTCCACCCGGCTGAGATGGCCCGGCTGGAGCACCGGCCGGCGGAACTCGCGCCGGTGCAGGCGGAATATGACCGGGCCTTTGCCGCCCGGCAGGCAGCCGCCTTGGAAGTCGCCCACTCCGGGGATGCTGCGTTGCCGCGGTTGAAACAGGCGCAGATGCAGTTCGATGCCGCCCGGCAAAAAGGCGCGAAGCTGGTCGGCGGCAACTTCAACGACACAAACTATATCTTTCTGCACTATGTCACCCATTACCTTCCCATCGGAGTGGTCGGGTTGGTGGTTGCCGTGATCTTTACCGCGGCGATGTCATCGGTCTCGGGAGAGATCAATTCACTCGCAACAGTTACCGTGATTGATGTTTACCGGCGGCACGTGCGGCAGGAAGGTACGGACACCCACTATCTTTGGGCGTCCAAGATTTTCACGGCTTTCTGGGGCGTGTATGCGATGGTCTTTGCAAGCTACGCGAAAGGCTTCGGCGCGCTCATCGAAGCGGTGAACATGATCGGGTCACTGTTTTATGGAGGCCTTCTGGGTGTCTTTGTGTTGGCCTTTTATTTTAAGAAAGTCGGCGCGCGCGGGGCGTTTTTCGGAGTGCTTCTGGGTGAGGCGGCGATCTTTTGGGCTAACCGGTACACCGGGATTTCCTACCTCTGGTACAACGTGATCGGCTGCCTGGTAGTGATTGCGAGCGGCGTGGGAATTTCGATACTCACTGGCGAGTGGCAAACGCGGGAAGCGGTGGCAAAGTAATCCGGGCAAACCCTTTCGTGGTGGGCCTGCCCAGATAAGAGTGTTTTACGCTAGAGGTCCATCGAGGCTATTTCAACGTGGCTGCGGTGGCCGTCAATCACCACGATTCCGCTCTCGGTCACGTGATGGAAGTGCCGGTCCTTCTCCAGGTCGTAACCGATCTGAGCGTCTTCCGGAACCCGGACGTTCTTGTCGAGAATCGCGCGGCGAACCTTTGCCCTCCGGCCGATGTCGCACCCGTCAAAGATTACCGAATCCTCTACGATTGCCCCTGTGTGGATGCGTACGCCTCGGCCAATGACCGAATTTCGCACCAGGCCGCCGGACAGAATCGTGCCGCCCGCCACAATGGAGTCAATTGCCTGGCCGCGGCGGCCCTCGTCGTCGAACGTGAATTTCGCCGGAGCGTCCGAGTAGCCGGCCGTACGGAGCGGCCATTGCCGGTTGTAGAGGTTCAGGATCGGCGAGACGGCCCGCAGATCCATGTTGGCATCGTAATAAGCGTCAATCGTCCCTACGTCTCGCCAGTAGACCGGCGCATCGGGTGGATCCCCCGGAATGCGATTGGTTTGGAAATCGTACGCATACATGTCGGCCCGCCCGATGAGCGAGGGCAGGATGTCGCGCCCAAAATCGTGCGAACTCTCTTCATTCGCCGCATCGGCATAAAGTTCGCGCAGCAGGGTGCCGGTGGAGAAAATGTAATTGCCCATTGAGGCGTAAACTCGCTCCGGATCGGAAGGCATCGTCGGAGCATCGGCTCTCTTTTCGTGGAAACCGTTGATGGCACCATCCGGTGCGGTTTCAATCACGCCGAATTCGGTCGCGAGATTCTTTTCCACGGGGATTGCCGCCACGGTTACCTGGGCGCGCTTTTGTTCGTGGAACTCAATCATCTCCCTGATATTCATCCGGTAGATATGATCGGCTCCGAAAATCGCCACAACGTGCGGGTCGGCCTGCTCTATCAGGTTAATGTTTTGGAAAATAGCATCGGCGGTGCCCCGATACCAGGTTTCCCCGGGCGTGCGCATCTGGGCAGGCACGGGAATGATGAAGTGGCTCTTCAAGAGGCTGGTGGACTCCCAGCCATCGCGGAGGTGTTGCAACAGCGATTGGCTCTTGAACTGAATCAAAACGTAAGTGGAATAAATTCCTGAGTTGACCAGGTTACTGAGAACGAAGTCAACGATGCGGTAGCGGCCACCGAACGGGACGGCGGGCTTGGCACGTTCTTTGGTCAATGGATAGAGGCGGGTACCCTTGCCTCCGGCCAGCACGAATGCAAGCACTCGAAGTTGCACGCTCAGTTCCTCTCAGACTGAATGAGTAACAGCAAGCGATCATTTAAAAAAAATCTCGCCGCGTTCAGGGTATCGCGTGTAATGCAATTCGGCAAGTGAAACTGAGGTGAAACGAAGAGAATCCGGCCGCTGTGATAGTGTGTTGCATTACTCGCCCATGACGCCAGCCAGACGATGGACCGTCGTACTCCTGCTCAGCCTGGGGATGATCATTTCTTATATTGACCGTGGCAACCTCTCGGTTGCGCTCTCGGTCAAGGAATTTAAGGAGTTATTTCACCTCACGGATAGCGACCGCGGATCCCTCGGCTCCGCCTTTTTCTGGTCGTACGCATTCCTCCAGATTCCGATGGGATTCCTCATCGATCGCTACGGTGTGAAAAAGCCTTACGCGATCGGGTTCGCCTTCTGGAGCGTCATGTCGGCAGTTACCGGACTGGCAACCAGCTTTTCTCAACTATACGCGGTGCGCCTTTTGCTCGGCGTCGGCGAAGCTGTGGTTACACCTGCGAGCCTCCGTTGGATCCGCTTTAACGTGGGGGAAAACCAGCGTGGACTGGCGGTCGGCTTGCTTTTCGCGGGCGCGAAGCTAGGGCCGGCTATCGCCGCTCCCCTTGCCGGATTACTGCTGATCGAGTTTGGCTGGCGCAGCATGTTTGTGATCCTCGGTTTAGGTGCCTTACTCTGGCTCATCCCTTGGACCCTGCTCGTGAAAGATGACGATCGGGAACTGGAGTCCGCAGCGGCGAAAAAGTCTTCCCATCCGGTAATCCCCTTCGCGTCTATCTTCGCGACTCCGGTTGTCTGGGGCATTCTGATCGGCACGTTCTGTTACAACTATTACGTGTATTTTTGCCTGACCTGGCTCCCTGCGTATTTCGTGGAACGCCGTCACCTGAGCCTCGGGCAGATGGGAAAGTACACGGCCTTCAGCTTCAGCGGAATGGCTTTCGTCGCCATCGCCGCCGGGTGGCTTGCCGACCGGTTGATCGAGCGTGGTGGCGATCCGGTCAAAATTCGCAAGCGCTTCACGATCGCCGGGTTCCTGGTCGCATCTACCGAGTTGTTTGGTGCCTTGAGCAACTCCAACGATGTCGCTCTGGCCTTCGCAATTATCTCGCTGGCCGGCTTGGGACTCGCTACCGCGAATTACTGGGCGCTCACACAATCGCTCATGCCCGGCGCGGCCATTGGGCGTATCGCGGGCGTACAGAATTTTGCTTCCAATTTGTCCGGCGTTGTGGCTCCGCTGCTGACCGGCTGGCTTAAACAGAGTACCGGAAAATACGAAGCGCCCATGCAGGCAGTTTGGCTTTTCCTGGTGACCGGGATCGCGTCGTACGCGCTGTTGGTGAGGAGGAAATATGCTCGGTAAGATTCAAATAGCCTTGATTTCGTCGGCATCGACTTTTGTAGCGATGCTGTGCTTAGGAGTACCCGCGCAGGTGAAAGAGGTGCGTTTGGAGAACCAGAAGGTGAAGGTCTCGATGGTGACTTACGAGCCCGGTGTACCCCGCGAGCGATATATCCGGCCTACTGACCAGATCATTGTCTTTATGGATGACTGCAAATACGAACGCAAGGACTCCGCGACTGGAGAGAAGACTGTACGGCAGCGCAAATCGGGTGACGTGATCTGGCACGACAAAGGCGAAGATGCACCCGTGCTGACGAACCTGGGTACCAAGGCGTATCGCACGATGGTGATCGAGCTGAAATGACCTTCCGCAGCGCGGCTGTGATCGGCACCGGCATGATGGGACCCGGGATCGCTGCAACCGTCGCTCTCGGCGGCGTAGAGACAGCGATTATATCCCGCTCCGCCGATTCCGCCCGGCATGGGTTGGCTACCGCTCTCAGCTATGTCGCGTTGCTCCGATCGAACGGGTTGGCGGCTTCGGCCCAGGCTGAGTGGGCGCAAACCCACCTGAGCGCCTCCGGCGATCTGCACGCGGCCGTCTCCGAAGTGGACCTGGTCATAGAGTCCGCGCCGGAGAATCTGCTGTTCAAACAAAAATTATTCGCAGGACTCGATGCGGTCGCCCGGCCAGACGCCGTATTGGCCTCCAACACATCCGGACTCTCGATCACCGCCATTGCGGAGCTTTGTACGCGTCCGCAACGAGTGCTCACCACACATTTTTGGAATCCGCCTCACCTGATGCCTCTGGTCGAGGTGGTGAAGGGCGAGCGGACTTCACACGAAATCGCTGTCGCGGTTCGGGATCTGTTGACACGATGCGGGAAGGTCCCCGTGCTCGTGAAAAAGGATAGGCCGGGACAACTCGGCAACCGGCTTCAGATGGCCCTCGTGCGCGAAGCGGTCAACATCGTGCAGGAAGGAATCGCAGACGCCGAAGATGTCGATCTCGCCGCTAAGGCGGGGTTCGGTTTGCGCCTGCCGGTCTACGGAATTCTGGAGCATCAGGACATCGTGGGCCTTGATCTGGGATGCGAAGTGGTGGACTACGTCACGCGTGATCTGAACAATCAGCCGGGTGCTCCGTCGCTAATGCAGCAGCTGCTCGACGAGGGCAAGCTAGGTGCAAAGACCGGCCAGGGTTTCTATAACTGGACCACGAAAAGCGCAGACGAAGTGAGGGCCCGGCGTGATGCTTTCATTTTGAAGATGGTGCGCGACTACTATCCCCGGTTGGGAAGCTAGCCGCCGGGGGTGAAGAGTTGCTCGACGGCGAATGCCTTCTTCCGGCCTGAAGGGACAACGTGGCCGCGATACTTCTTCCGCCCGTTTAAGATGAGGTCGATCGGCTTCTCGGTGGTGTAGTCAAACTGGATCACATCGCCGATTTTCAGGCTCAGCATGTCGTCGACCGAGATGGTTGGCCCCTGGAGTCTGGCGTCCATGTGAAACGCGGACGGAGCGATGAGGCGGAAAATGCGTGCCTGTTCGTCTGCCGTCATCTCGCTTTTGCGGACACTCCACTGCTGGTCGAACTTCTGCCGGAGCATTTTGATGATGATGGATGGAATACCGATATTCATCACGCCCGACGTGTCTCCGATCCGGACCTCCATGCTAATCGCCACCAGCGCTTCGTTGGGCGCCAAAATCTGAAGCAGAGAGGGTTCCGTCTCGTAATATTCGATGTTGAAATCGAGGCTCGTAACCGAGTGCCAGGCGGACTTGAGATTCTGCAGAATGATGCGCAGGAGCCCGTCCAGGATGCTCTGTTCGATTTCCGTGATCTCGCGGGTAATCTTCGTCTGGTTGCGCCCATTGCCCCCTAGAAGCATTTCCAGGATCGGGAACGTCAATGCCGAATTCAGCTCCAGGACGGCATTGCCCTCCAGCGGCCTCATACTCAAGGTAGACAGGCAAGTGGGCGCTTGAAGACTCGCAGTGAATTCATGGAACGAGAGTTGCTCCACGGAAATCAGATTCACGATCACATAGGCGCGCAGGTAGGCGGAAAGACTGGAAGCGAGGCTGCGCGCGAAATTCTCGTGTAGAAGATGAATCGCCCGGAGCTGGTCCTTTGCGATGCGGTCGGGACGGCGGAAGTCGTAAGGCTGTGTTCGCTTGGCCGGGTCATCGAGCCCGCTGCCGTGGACGCTGCGGAATACGGAATCTATCTCTTCTTGCGAAAGAACCCGGTCGGACACGCGTAGATGCTCCTGTGGGTGACATCGGACGCAACATGGATCGGGACTAGATAAGAAGAGTCTGAGGCTCCGCGGCTACACTGGGAGAAGTGGCGAGTTTTACTATCAGGAGCTTCGGCTGCAGGGCATCGCAGGCCGACGGGGCCGCGATTGAGTCGCTGCTGCAACGTCAAGGGTTTGCGCCTGCAGAGCAGCACGCCGATTTCGTCATCCTGAACACGTGCACGGTTACCGCAGCGGCGGACGATGAATTGCGCCAGGTTGTGCGTCGCGTCCATCGCGAAAACCCGCAAGCCCGGATCGTGATTACCGGCTGCTATGCGCAGCGCGCGCCGGAGGAACTGCGCGATCTGCCTGGCGTCGAGATGGTCGTCGGTAACTCGCACAAGACTCGGATCGCAGATCTGCTTGCGGCGCCGTTTCACGGCGAAGTGCACGTTGGCGACATCTTTGCACAACAGGAATTCCTCGCCTCGCCCATCGAGGAGGCGGCCCCGGACCGTTCCCGGCCGAACCTGAAGATTCAGGATGGTTGCGGGAACCGCTGCTCCTTCTGCATCATCCCCTATGTCCGCGGACGTAGCAGAAGCGCGCCAGTCGAACAGGTGGTAATGCAGGTCAGAGAGCTGAGTACCCGCTATGCCGAAGTGGTCCTGACAGGCATCAACCTCGGCCGTTGGGGCAGGGAAGCGGGTGTGCGAATGCGACTTGCCGATCTGTTGCGAACGCTTCTTGCCGAAACAGACATACAGCGGCTGCGACTCTCCTCGGTCGAGCCGATGGACTGGAGCGATGACTTGCTAAGGCTAATGGCCGGTTCGCCGAGAATCGCCAAACATGTACATGCTCCGATGCAGTCCGGATCCGATACCGTCCTGCGCAGGATGCACCGCAAGTATCGGCCGGGGCACTACGAAGACCGTATCCGCAAAGCGCGCGAGTGGATGCCTGATTGTGCCGTTGGTGCCGACGTAATGACCGGATTTCCGGGAGAGACGGAGGAGGAGTTCGAGCAGACGCGCAGTATGGTCGAGCGTCTCCCGTTCACCTATCTGCACGTATTTCCTTACTCGGAACGGCCCGGTACCCCCGCGGCTGAGAGTATGCACCACGTACCAGTGCAGATCCGGCGCGAGCGCGGGCGGATCTTGCAGTTGCTTGCGGAGGAGAAGAACCGCGAATTCCGCCGGTCGCTAGTTGGACTTACCCTCCCGGCGGCGGTGTTGCAGGACGGTCGTCACGCCATGACTACGAACTACCTGACAGTGGAGCTTAGTCATTCGCGCTTGCCGCGCACCTTACTCGATGTGACCGCTGGCGGTCTCACGAAGAGCGGTTTTTACGAAGCGAACCCATTACCGGTTCTCGCCTGACTCCGCCATGGTCATCAGTGCGGCCATCGTTTCGATGCCATCCCATAGATTCTGCAGCCGGATATTCTCATTGGAGCTGTGCTGGCTGTTGTCGTGATTCGCGATCGGGATGCCGATCATCGGCACGTGAAGCACGTTTTCAATCATGTACAACGGAACGCTTCCGCCGAGTGTAGGAAGCCTTACGATTGGGCCGCGCGCCTTCTCCAGCGCGGCTATGACCTCCTGGGATATCGGCAGGTCCATCGGCGTGCGCTCGGCGTTGTAGCCGCCTTCTGTGGTGAGCATCGCGATCTTCGGATGGGAGAGCCGCGTCGCCTCATCGGGCTCCTTGTTGGCTAAGTAGTAGCCCTGCTTCCGGATGTGCTTCATCAGGCGATCGGTCGCGTCCTGCACGGTGATGCCTTTCACGAGTCGAATGTCTATCGAGGCGATCGCCTTTGAGGGGATGACGTTTCGCGCTTTCTTTCCCACATCCACACTTTGCAATCCGCGTATGTTCAAGGATGGCTCATTGATGAGGTCAATCAGTTTGCGCGCCCCGCCGTCCGTGCGGGCGAGCCATAGCTCCTTGCGAAGTTCGGCATCGCTATCCGGCGCCTCTGCCAGGGCTTTCTTTTCAGAGTCTGTGAACTTGACAATTCCGTCATAGAAATTGGGGATCAGCACACGCCCGTCATCGTCCTTCATCGACGCCAGCAGGCGCGCCAGCATCATCGCCGGGTTCGGAGCCCAGTTCCCGTAATGCCCGCTATGCAGTTCGCGCCTGGGCCCGAATACAGTGAGGTCGAATCCAACGACGCCGCGTGCGCCGAAGTAGATCTGCTGTTGACGCGTCTGATGGACAGGTCCGTCGCAGATAAACCAAACGTCGGATGTGAGCGCGACGGCATTGCGTTTCAACGCGCCTTCCAAATGGCGTGAGCCTGCCTCCTCCTCCCCTTCGAAGACAAACTTGACGTTCGATGTCAGAGGGATCTTCTGGTCTTGCAGCACGTCCAGGGCGCTTAGCATCGCGATGATCGCGGCCTTGTCGTCTGACGTAGACCTGCCGTAGAGGCGCCACTCGGGGTCGACACGTTCGCCCGTCCGTGGGAGCGGGAGTACTCTGCCGTCCTTCTCCAGGGGAGCAGACAGAAGCCTCGGCTGGAAAGGATTGCCGCCGGCCCACTCGCTGTTCTCAACAGGTTGACCGTCGTAATGAGCGTAGAATACGACCGTGCGCTTTGCGTCCGCAGCCGGCAGTTCTCCGTACACGACGGGCTGTTCCCCAGCGCCAGGGAGGAATCGCACGAGAATACCGCGGCGCTCCATCATGCGGCGGAGCAGTTCTGCATTCCGCTGGATGTTTACACGGTCGGACGCGATGTTTGGAACAGACAGGAATTCCGCGAATTCTTTGAGAATCTGCGGCTGCCGCCTCTCTACTGCTTCGCGCACCGGGGAAGCCGCCAGCAGACCCGCTGTAATGCCGAGGAACAAAGCTGCTCGCATTGACGTATTGTTGCACTATGGACACCGTTCAGTTGCTGGGTTCCGCACTCGGGCTGGGGCTATTGGCGGGCATCCGGTTGTATGCGACGGTGCTCATCCTAGGGCTGATCGCGCGGTTCCATTGGTTCACTTTGCCGCCGGGCTTAGATGTTCTGGGGCACACGTGGGTTCTAGTGACTGCCGGAATTGCCTGCGCGATCGAGTTTGTGGCGGACAAGATCCCCTGGCTGGATACGATGTGGGACTCGGTTCACACATTTATTCGCCCGATCGGAGCAGCGCTACTGGGCGCAGCCGCGTTCCAGCAGACCGATCCCACTCTGAAGATGGTGATTGCTCTCCTGTGCGGAGGCGTGGCCTTCAGCGGACACTCTTCGAAAGCCGCGACGCGATTTGCCGCGAACCACTCGCCGGAGCCCTTCAGCAACTGGACTCTGAGTCTCTTTGAAGACGTGTTTGTGCCGTTCGGAATCTGGCTGGCTATCAGCCATCCCGTCATTACCTTTGCTCTAGTGATAGTCTTTTTGGCAGTGTTCTTCTGGCTCTCTCGCACCATTTTTCGTTTCTTTCGTGACCGGTTGCGGACCGCGCAGGCGGCTCGGTGAGTAACGTTCGCTTTCGCGTCGTGGCATTTGGAGTCGGTCTGGCAGCCCTGACGTATCTGGACCGTGTCTGTATCTCCACCGTTGCGCCGGACATCATGCGAGACCTCGGACTCACGCGGCTACAGATGAGCTGGGTATTCAGCGCGTTCACGCTAGCGTACGGCATATTCGAGATCCCGACAGCCTGGTGGGCCGATCGCGTCGGCAGCCGGCGCGTGTTGACGCGAATTGTCGCATGGTGGTCTTCTTTCACCGTGCTGACGGCCGCTGCAACCGGACTGCCTTCGCTGCTGGCTTTGAGGTTCCTTTTCGGGATAGGAGAAGCGGGCGCCTGGCCGAATGCAGCGCGCGTGTTCTCCCGATGGATTCCGGCGCGGGAGCGCGGGCTGGTGCAAGGCATCTTCTTCGGTGGTGCGCATTTGTCGGGCGGAATTACGCCGCTACTAGTGACTGCGCTACAAGGTGTGCTGCCATGGCGAATGATTTTCGTGCTGTTTGGTTCTATTGGATTTGTGTGGGTGATCGCCTGGTGGCGCTGGTTCCGGGATGAGCCTGCGGAGCACCCTTCAGTCGCGCCTGAAGAACGCGATTACATCGAAGGAGGCCGAATCCAGACCGGCGGGCATGGTGTGGACGGACGCTTCTGGAGAGCGCTGGCATCGTGGCAGGTTCTTGCGCTCTGCGGAATGTACTTCGCCAACACATACGGCTTCTATTTCCTGATCACGTGGCTGCCGGCGTATCTCGCAAAAGCCCGCGGCATGCAGAGCACCGAGTTGGGCCTCTTCGCGGGTTTGCCTCTGATGCTTTCCGTCGTTGCGGACCTGACTGGGGGAATTACTACGGACCGTCTGGCTGCGCGATACGGGCTGCGTTGGGGACGGCGCATCGTAGGTGCGTCCGGCTACGGGATGGCAACCGTAATGCTCGTGCTGAGCATCCTGACCTCGCACGCGCAACTTGCGGCTCTGCTGCTTGCGATTGCCGCGGCTTGCTCCATGTTTACGCTTGCGCCAAGCTGGGCCGCCTGCATCGAGATGGGAGGGCCCGCGGCCGGCACGCTGAGCGCAGTGATGAACACCGCAGGACAGGTGGGAGGAATCCTGAGCCCGATCGTGCTCGCGTACCTGGTGGATCATTTCGCCAACTGGGCGCTGCCTATCTGGGTGATGTGCGGTCTTTACGCGATGGCTACCGTGTGCTGGCTGGTAATCGACGCTTCCAAACGGCTGGTGCCGGAGGACGCGAGATCACTCGCCGAGCAGGTGTAGCACAACTGTTCGCCGGTGCGGATGCGCGCGATGCTCGAACACATACAACCCCTGCCAGGTTCCAAGCGCTAAACGGCCACGCGTGACGGGAATTGAAAGCTGCGTCTGTGTAAGAGCCGTCCGGATATGCGCGGGCATATCGTCGGGCCCTTCGACGGTATGGCGATACAGCCGGTTGTCCTCCGGCGCGATGCGTCCGAAGTAGTCGTTCAGATCGAGGATGACGTCAGGATCTGCGTTCTCCTGAATCGTAAGAGATGCCGAAGTGTGTTGAATGAACACCGTGAGCAATCCGTTCGTGAGTTCGCAGCCAGAAACCCAGCGCTCCACCTCGCGAGTGAAGTCGTAGAGTCCCTTGCCGCGCGTGGAAACCGAGATCTCGTGGGTGAACTGCCTCATTCCACCGTCACGCTCTTGGCCAGATTACGAGGCTGGTCGACATCGCAACCGAGCCGCACGGCTACGTGGTAGGCCAGCAACTGCAACGGCACAATTTCCAGTAGAGGCAGCAACAGTTCGTGAGTTGGCGGAATGGTGATCAGGTGGTCCGCCATTTTCGCCACGTCCTCGTCGCCATCGCAGGCAACCGCAACGACCCGTCCGCCGCGCGCCTTCACTTCCTGGATGTTAGAGAGCGTCTTCTCATAACGGATATGGCTCTCATCACTGCCGGGGTCGCGCGTGGCAAGCACCACCACCGGAAGATTCTCGTCGATCAGCGCGTTGGGGCCGTGCTTCATCTCGCCGGCCGGATAGCCTTCCGCGTGAATGTAGGAGATCTCTTTCAGCTTCAAAGCGCCTTCCAAGGCGATAGGGAAGTGGATGCCGCGGCCCAGGAACAGGAAGTCCTTTGCGCGGGAGAGAGTTCGCGCCAACTCATCGTAGTGACCTTCGCCCGAGAGCACCACCTCGAGTTTGCCGGGAATCCTCAAGACTTCCTGGACCAGCGATTTCGATTCCTCGGGCGCGATCCGGTTCCTCACCTGACCGAGGTGCATTGCCAAAACGAATAACGCGGTGAGCTGAGACGTGAAGGCTTTGGTCGACGCGACTCCGATCTCGGGGCCCGCGTGCGTCAGCAAAGTGCCCGCCGCTTCACGGGTAATCATGCTGCCAACAACGTTACAAATCGCGAGCGTTTTGGAGCCTTTTCCCTTCGCTTCGCGTTGAGCGGCGAGCGTATCCGCAGTCTCGCCCGATTGGGAGATCACTACGGTCAGCGTGTCGGCCTGGACGATGGGATCGCGATAACGGAACTCGCTACCGTAATCGACTTCCACCGGGATGCGGGCCAGCTTCTCGATCATGAACTTGCCTGCCAGAGCCGCGTGCCAACTGGTGCCGCACGCAATGATCTTGATCTGCCGGAACTCCTGGAACTGCTTGGGCGTGATATCCATCTCATCGAGAAAGATACGGCCGGACTCCTGGCCAACACGTCCGAGCAGGGTATCGCGGACAGCGCGCGGCTGCTCAAAGATCTCCTTGAGCATGAAATGCTTGTAGCCGCCCTTTTCCGCCATGATCGGATCCCAAAGAATGTGTGAGACCTGGCGCTTGATGGGGCGGCCCTCGAAGTCGGTGAGCTTCACGCCTTCCGGAGTAAGGATTGCCATATCGCCGTCAGCCAGGAAGAACATATCGCGCGTGTGGCTAAGAATAGCGGGCACATCGGAGGCAACGAAATATTCGCCGTCACCCAGGCCTACAACAACGGGCGGACCCTGGCGGGCAGCGACAATCTTGCTGGGATCGGATCGTGCAATGATCGACAGCGCGAACACACCGGTGAGCCTCTTCAGTGCAGTTCGGACGGCTTCTTCGAGATTGCCGGTGTAATACTTCTCGACTAGGTGTGCAATGATTTCGGTATCGGTCTCGGTTTGGAACGTGTGCCCCTCGTCCTGAAGTTCCTTTTTCAGAGCCAAATAGTTCTCGACGATGCCGTTGTGGACGACCACCACGTCACCTTTGCAGTCGCGGTGCGGGTGTGCATTCTCTTCAGTCGGGCGTCCGTGCGTGGCCCAGCGAGTGTGTCCGATTCCATACGATCCGTCGACCGGATTCGTCCGGATTGCTTCCTCCAGATTGCGCAGTTTGCCGGAGGCACGACGAACGGCCAATTCGCATCCGTCCGCGAGGACTGCGATCCCGGCGGAGTCATAACCGCGGTACTCCAGCTTGCGAAGGCCGTCGAGGATAATTGGCACTGCGTTTTGTTTTCCGATATAGCCCACGATTCCGCACATATATCCAATGTAGCGCCGGGGCGGAGGCACTCTCACATCTTTCTGGAGGAAGCGGAGCGGCGTGCCCTGCGCACCTGAGATGCTCCTGTCCTCACTCTCTTCCGTAACCGATACAACGTCCAGGCAAATTGTGTGCACTGAAGTGGGCGGCGTCTTAGTAAGCGACTATGCAAATTGAAACAAGAACCGACATCGGAATCCAGGGCTCGGAGTTAAATCTGGCAGAAATCAAGGCGCTCTGCACAGCGGCGCCTCCGTGTCTCACTATCTCCATGCCGGTGCTTGGCAGTCCTGACCAGGCAAGGCAGAATCCGGTACGCCTTCGCAATCTGCTGAATCACGCGAGAGAGACTCTCGAAGGCATGAAGGTGAACGAAGGCCAGATCCAGACTATGCTCAACGCAATTACGCTGAATGGGGAGGAACTCCGCGCCCCAGAAGGCAGGCGTGGACTCCTGATCTTTCGTAACGCATCGGACGTGTACCGGTACATGTTCGTGACTGAAGAACTACAGGAATCCGCGCACGTTGGCGATCATTTCATTCTGAAGCCTCTGTTGCCGAGCCTGAAGGGTGATCGAAGCTTCTACATTCTGGCGCTCAGTCAAAAGCATATCCGGCTGCTCCGATGTACGGACCACTCGTCGGAAGAAGTTGCTCTGCCACCCTCTATGCCGAAGAGCCTGGAAGAGGCAACACAGTCGGACAAGCCCGACCACGTTCTGGACAATCGCTCGGTCGCCGGACAGGGGAATGCGAAAGGCGTCCTGTTCGGCACCTCGACCGATACGGAAGCGCACGCTGAATACCTGCGGCACTTCTTCAAGAGTGTAGACGAGGGCGTGCAAGAGGCGTTAAGAGACAGCCCGGCGCCCGTGGTGATTGCCGGCGTGGAATACGAACTCTCCCTCTATCACGAGGTCAGCACGATGAAGAACCTGCTGGAAGAAGGCGTGAAGGGCTCACCAGATGGTCTGAAGGGCGGCGAAATGCACAAACGCGCTCTCCAACTGGTGCAGCCGTGGTTCGATGGCCAGGCCACTAAGGCGCTCGAGATGTACGAGAGATTCACGGGACTGGGAAAAGCAACGGCAAACCTCAAGGAAGTGGTACAGGCTGCGCATGACGGACGCGTGATGCATCTGTTCGTCACTGAGACGGCGGAACGCATGGGCACATTCCAGGAACGCTCCCACAAGGTAAAAGTTCATGCGGAAAAGCAGCCGGGCGATGAAGACCTGGTGAATCTCGCGATGATCCAGACCCTTCTTCACTCGGGTGAGGTTCACGGCCTAACCCGCAACAAAATGCCGCACGGAACGTCGATCGCCGCAGTATTGCGCTACTGACGCGACCGCAGCCGGATGCTTGCCGAGGAGCAACGCTCGCCATTGCCGGGAATTTCCCGGAACGTTTTTTTGCTTAGCCTGGTTAGCCTGTTTACAGACATCTCAAGCGAGATGCTGTATCCGCTGGTGCCGATGTTCCTCACGGCCACGCTGGGCGTCGCGCCTAGCGTAGTGGGGATCATCGAAGGCGCGGCTGAGATGACGGCGAGCCTGCTCAAGGCATTCTCCGGCTGGTGGTCGGATCAGGTGGGCCGCCGTCTGCCCTTCGTCATCTCCGGTTACGCGCTTTCGGCTGTCTCGAAACCCGTGCTCGCCCTGGCGTACGCGTGGCCGATGGTACTGGTGGCGCGGGTTTCCGACCGGTTCGGCAAAGGGCTGCGCGGAACGGCGCGCGACGCGATCCTGGCGGAGTCCAGCACGGCGTCGATGCGTGGGCGTGCGTTTGGCTTCCATCGCAGCGCGGACCAACTGGGCGCGGTCATCGGGCCCCTGCTCGCCGTTCCGCTGCTTGGCTTCTTCGCGGGAAACCACCGACCCATCTTCTTGGTCGCGTTCCTGCCCGGAGCGATCAGCACTGCCCTCCTGCTGCTGGTTCGCGAAACGGGAAGAAAGGCCACCGGATCGGCACCGCCGCCGAATTTTCGCTGGAGCGAGACGACGCCGGCATTCCGCAAATTCCTCTTCGTCACTCTGCTTTTCGCTATCGGGAATTCATCCGATGTTTTCCTTCTCCTGCGCGCGCGGCAATTGGGAATCGCCGAGTCGGCCATCTTCGTCCTTTACGCTCTGTATAACGGTGTCACAGTGGCGGCCGCCTGGCCCGCGGGAATAGTCTCCGACCGCATTGGACGCCTGGCGATGCTGACCACTGGATTTGCACTGTTTGCGGCCATCTATTCGGGATTTGCGATGGCGGCCAGCGCACGGGCGATCTGGTGGCTGTTCGCCGCGTATGGGCTTTATTCGGCCCTGACCGAAGGCATTGCGCGCGCATTCGCGGTGGACCTGGCAGGGAAGGAACATCGTGGCACGGCGCTCGGTTTGCACGCCCTCGCAACGGGCATCACGACGTTTGCCGCCAGTTCGATCGCAGGATGGCTATGGACGAAGCGCGGTGCTCCGGCGGCTTTCTACTATGGCGCGATCACCGCCGCTTTGTCCGCGGTGCTCCTGCCCATGCTGGTCCCCGTCCGCTATAATCACGAGTGATGCGTCCTGTTGCACTCACTCTCACAATTTTTGGAGCGCTTTTGCGGTTGCTGCCGCATCCGCCGAATTTCGCGCCCGTTGGTGGAACTTCAGTGTACGCGGGCGCAAGGTTGCGCGGATTGCAAGCCTACCTGATTCCGCTGGCGATCATGCTCGCAACGGATCCGCTGCTAGCGGCGATTTACGGGTTCAAGCCGTTTTCATGGAATACGCCTGTCGTGTATGCGTGCCTCATGGTGAATGTGTGGCTCGGCCGGATGCTGACCGGCAGTGAACGCGTGGGACGTATTGCCGGAATCACATTCTTAGGCAGCTTGCAGTTCTTCGTGTTTACGAACCTGGCTGTGTGGGCGCGCGGAACCATGTACACCCATGACCTCGCCGGGCTGATTACCTGCTATGTTGCGGCAATCCCGTTCTTTGGACGCACCTTGCTATCGGATCTGCTCTACACTGGTTTCCTGTTTGCTGCCCATGCTTATCTCAGCCGAAAAGTTTCACCGGCCGAGGTGGCGGCTTAATGTATTCGCTGTACGACATCGATCCGGGGCCTGAATCTCCGGAATTGGTGCGAGCGATCATCGAGATTCCCAAGGGCTCCACGAACAAGTACGAGTACGACGGCAAGCTGTGCGTGTTCCGGCTTGATCGCGCACTCTATTCGCCGATGCACTATCCCGGTGATTACGGCTTCATCCCCGGGACCATCGCCGAGGATAACGACCCGATGGACGTGCTAGTGCTGATGTCGGAGCCAAGCTTCACGGGTTGCATGATTGAGGTGCGCCCCGTTGGAATTTTGAACATGGTGGATTCGGATGCGGGCGACCAGAAGGTGCTGGCCGTGCCGACTAAGAATCCCCGGTACGATCAGATCCACACGATGGATCAGATCTTCTCGCACGTGCGGCGCGAGATTGAGCACTTCTTCACCATTTACAAGGAACTGGAAGGCAAGGTTACCCGCATGGAAGGCTGGGGCGGCCCGCGGGAGGCGCGCAAAGCGATTACTGACAGCCGGCAGCGCTACCTGGAATTGAAGGCGCCAAGCGCGGCAGTGCCAGCCTAATTACCGCTTCCTCTTACTCCTTCTTGAATCCTCGATATAGAGGATGGATGCCGCTGCGGCGTAACGGGCTCCGTCCGCCTTGTCATCCAGCAAGTACGCAAGCTTCGGGAGCGAAGAAACGCTCAGGCGAGTTGCGAGCGCTTTTGCACTGGCAGCCCGTACGATCCAATTCTTGTCAGACAGGCCTTCTTCGAGTATTTGGATGCTCGACGGATCCTTATCGGTAGCCAGCATAGAAGCCGCGATGGTCCGGGTGGTGGCTCCTGCATCCTTCTGCAGTTCCTGATAGACGGTCACGCCCATCGCCGCCGGACCGAAGAAGAATCCCAAACCTTCCTTCACGCCCATCAAAGCAAGCGCCTTGGGATTCGTGAGTTTGAGGCGCGCATCCCGGATGTTGGTCTTCATAAAACCCGGATATTCACTCTTTTCTCCGAGCAGAATCTGCTCGAAGAATTCGCGTCCTGAGCGGTCGCCAAGTTGCCAAAGCGACTGCGCAGCAGTGAATGCCACATCGGGCTCGTCGGAAAGAGCTTCGCGCAATTTCGGGATCGAAGAAACGGATTTGATCTCTCCGAGGACGACCGCCGCTGCCTGGCGTATTTCGGGCGCCTTACCAGCTTGCAACTCGCCTTCGAGAATTGCGACCGTGGCCGGATTCCTGCCCGCGCAGGCGATGGACAGCAGGAATTGTTTTCTTTTCAGGACGTTCTTTTCCAAGCGGCCCTGATCGATCACCTCAAGAGCCTGTTGGCGCGGAGTTTTTTCTTTTGTCGCGGCGAATACAGAAGCAATGACACAGCAGCAGATGATCAACGGTTTCATAGAACACGCTCGATGGTCTCCAGAATGTGGCGTTGCGCATCCGCCTTACCGAGACCGACTTCGATATTGATGTAGCGGAGGCCGCGCGCAGCGGCGACGCGAGAAAGCGAACCGTCGTCTTCTCCTCCAGGAATGCTCTGCAGTACCACGTTCAACGGAAGGCCAGCGAGGACTTCAAAGTCTGGTTTGGCGGTGCATAGGACAAATTCGTGCGGATTTTCCGGATTATTTAACGCGGCACGCTCGCTGATGGCAACCTCGTCGCGGACGGAATAGCCTTCGCCGTTGTTGTGCAGAGCGATCAGCAATTGACCCGGTTTCGGCAGAACAGCCTTGAAGAATTCATTGCGGTCATGGTCGAGCTGGCCTAGCGCACTCTGGATTTGTGATTCTTTCCACTCCGGGTTCAAATGCCGGAGACTCTTCTCTGCGCCGAATCGCGAGAACATCCGATTCGGATCAATGACGCCGCCCCGAAGCGGAATATTTCGTTTGTCATTCTCGACCAGGAATGCGCGGCCGTCGTAACGCTTCATGTGGTCCAGCAAGACCTGCTTCGCCGTCTGCTCATTACCGTGTATCCAGAGGTAGTGGCGCCAGTCCTGTCCGTGCTTCACAATACGAAACTTCTGCCCGCCAATCGAGACGGATCTTCGGAAGAAACTGAGGAAGGGAACCCAGGCACCGAGCAGAAAGCTTCTTCGCGTCATCCAACAATGAATGTAACATTGCACCCTCCTGCGCGGTGGTGCTTCTTCGCGTATCCTTAAGGCGTATGATCCTCGACGCCACTCCTTCCATGGAGAAGGAACTGAACCCCTGGCTAGCTGCTGAAGCGCGGTTTGACCAGGCGGCCCGCCTTCTGAACCTGGATGACGGAATGCGAAAGGTGCTCGCATCTCCAGCGCGCGAAATCACGGTTCACATACCGGTGCAACTGGATGACGGACGGCTGGAAGTCTTCACCGGCTACCGCGTGCAGCATTCGATTGCACGAGGTCCGGGGAAGGGCGGAATCCGGTTCGCTCCGGATGTGACTCTCGACGAGGTGCGCGCCCTAGCGTCCTGGATGACGTGGAAATGTGCGGTGGTCAACATTCCGTTTGGGGGAGCCAAGGGAGGCGTGATCTGCGATCCCAGGGTGCTTTCAGACTGCGAATTGGAGCGGATTACGCGGCGGTATACCGCGGAGATCATCGAATTTATCGGCCCGGAGAAAGACGTGCCAGCTCCGGACATGAATACGAACGAGCAGACGATGGCGTGGATCATGGATACGTACTCCATGCACATGAGGCACACCGTGACGGCAATCGTTACGGGCAAACCGCTAAACCTTGGCGGGTCGCGCGGACGTGCAGAGGCAACGGGACGAGGCTGTCTATTTGTTACTCTGCAGGCGCTGAAGCTGTTCGGCATGACTCCCCAACAAACGCGCGTCGTCATCCAGGGATTCGGCAATGTCGGCGGCATGGCAGCCAGGTTGATGGCTCAGGCAGGCTTCAAAGTGATTGCGATTATCGAATGGGATGGTGCGGTGCACAACAGAAACGGCCTTGATATCGAGAGGTTAATGGAGCATCGCAAGGAAACGGGATCGATCACAGAGTTTGCGGATGCCGAGACAATGGACCGGGAGGAAGCCATGTTCCTCGAGTGCGATGTGCTGGTGCCGGCGGCGAAGGAGAACGTGATTACTTCGCAAAATGCGGACCGGTTGAGATGCAAGATCCTGTGCGAAGGCGCGAACGGCCCAACGACGGCTGTGGCCGATTCGATTCTTGCGGAGAAGCGCGTCTTCGTGGTGCCAGACATTCTGGCCAATGCCGGCGGGGTGACAGTGTCGTATTTCGAGTGGGTCCAGGATCGCCAGGGCTTCTTCTGGAATGAAGACCTGGTCAATCAACGTCTGGAAGAGATCATGAACAACAGCTTCCAGGACATTGTGAGCTATGCCGATAAACACAAGGTGAATAACCGGACGGCGGCGTACATGGTGGCGCTGGATCGAGTGGCGTTCGCTACCAAGATTCGCGGGATCTATGCATAGTTGCTGGTGCGAGCGATTCGGCTCCGCCGAACGAGCCATCGTATCCTAGAAGTTTCACCCACGAATGCAAGCCGAGCCGTCCACGCCGCTAATGCGGCAGTATCACGCAATCAAGCAACAGGTTCCCCAGGCGCTGCTGATGTTTCGCCTGGGGGATTTTTACGAACTATTCTATGACGACGCGGTGACGGCTGCGCGCGAACTGGAGATCACTCTCACCTCACGCAACAAAGAAAAGGACCAGGCCATTCCGATGTGCGGGGTGCCGCACCACTCTGCGGAAAACTACATTGCGCGGCTGATCCAGCGTGGGTATCGGGTCGCCGTCTGCGAACAGATGGAGGATCCGAAGTTCGCCAAAAAATTGGTGAAGCGTGAAATTACGCGCATTGTCACCCCAGGTACAGCAACGGAAGCGCAACTGCTGCAATCGCGCGAAAACAACTATCTGGCTGCGGTGATCAGGCGAGGGGAGCGCGCCGGCGTGGGGCATGTCGACATCTCGACGGGCGAGTTTCGCGTGACAGAGATGGACGCCGGCGATGTTCCCGCAGCGCTGGAGAATCTGAACGCCCGGGAAGTGCTGCTGCCGGATGGCGCGTCGCTGGAAGTGCAATGTCTGCGCACGCCGCTGGAAGGCTGGATCTTCGATTACGACTATTCAGAGCGCAGCCTGAAGGAGCACTTTCAATTGCTGAGCCTTGACGGCTGCGGATTGGAGGGGAAGCCCCTGGCGGTGGGTGCCGCTGGGGCAATCCTTCACTACCTCCGCGACACACAGCGCAGCGCGCTGGACCATGTCGACCGGCCGGGCTATTATGACCGGTCGGAATCGATGATCCTGGATTCGGTCACCGTGCGGAATCTGGAATTGATCGAACCTCTTTTCGCGGGTGAGCGCAAGGACTCGACACTGATCAGCGTGCTGGATCAAACCTCTACAGGCATGGGCGGCCGGCTTTTGCGCAACCGCCTCCTGCGGCCGAGTCTGGATCAGCAGGAGATCGAAGCTAGACTCGATGCTGTCCAAGCCATGCTGCAGGGAACGATTCAGCGGACGGAAATACGCAAGACGCTTAGCAGCGTGCTTGATCTGGAGCGGTTGCTGGCGAAAGTCACGATTGGCAATGCGACGCCGCGCGATGTTCTGGCGCTTGGCCGTTCGCTGCAAACCATCGGACATATGCCTACGCTGCCGGAGGCCGAGCGGTTGCGGGACATTGCACAACGTCTCGATGCGGTTCCGGAGGTGAGTGAACGAATTCTCAGCGCCATTTCCGACGAACCGCCGATTGCATTGGCCGACGGTGGAACGATTCGGGATGGATACAACACGGCTCTCGATGAACTGCGCGACATCAGCCGCAACAGCCGGCAGTACATTGCGCAGATCGAGCAGAGGGAGCGCACGCGGACGGGGATCGCATCGCTAAAGGTACGGTTCAATAACGTCTTCGGATATTACCTGGAAATCTCGAAGGCGAACCTTGCGCTTGCGCCGTCTGACTACGAGCGCAAGCAGACGCTGGTGAATGCTGAGCGCTTCACAACACCCGAGTTGAAGGAGCTGGAAGCGAAGGTCCTCTCGGCCGAGGAGAAGATCCTGGAGTTGGAGCGCGAGATCTTCACGGAGTTGCGCACATTTACCTCGCAGCATGCTGCGCGCATACGCGCGACCGCGGCGGCGGTTGCTGAATTGGACGTGACTGCGGCCTTAGCGGAAGTAGCGGCGCAGAACAAGTATGCGCGGCCGGCGTTCTCGGCGTCGGGCGAGATGAAGGTCATCGCGGCCCGTCACCCCGTAATCGAAAAGCTGACGGAGAGACAGGCTCAACGCTTTATCGCGAACGACATCTTCCTCGATTCCAACGGTGACTATATCGCCGTGATCACCGGCCCCAACATGGGAGGCAAATCAACGTACCTGCGGCAGGCCGCTTTGGTGGTGGTGATGGCGCAGATCGGCTCCTTCGTGTCCGCAAGTGAAGCCGTGCTGCCGGTGATGGACCGTGTCTTCACTCGCATCGGCGCGGCAGACAATCTGGCGCGCGGGCGCTCTACGTTCATGGTGGAGATGACCGAGACAGCCGTCATCCTCAACACCGCGACGGCGAACAGCCTCATCGTATTGGATGAGATTGGACGCGGCACATCCACCTACGATGGCCTTTCGCTCGCTTGGGCCGTGGTGGAACACGTGCACGACCGGATCAGAGCGAAGACCCTCTTTGCGACTCATTATCACGAGCTGACGGAACTGGCGGAGCAACTCGAAGGTGTCCGCAACCTGCATGTGTCGGTGAAGGAAGCAGGGGATCAGATCATCTTTTTACGCAAAGTCGAGCCCGGACGCGCGGATCGTAGCTACGGCATAGAGGTGGCGCGTCTTGCGGCTTTGCCGTCATCCGTGATTGAACGTGCGAGCCAGATCCTCGCGCTACATGCGCGCGCCGAGACTACGGTGACGGAAGAAGCGGCGCCACGCCATGCGGGCGGTCCAATGCAGATCCAGTTGTTCGAGCCGGTGAATCATCAGATCGCCGATCGCATTCGGGCGCTGAAGCTCGATGAATTGCGTCCCATTGAGGCACTGCAGATCCTGGCGGCATTGCAGGAAGAATTGAGGCGCTGATGCGTGTAGCCGGAATCATGAGCGGCACGTCGCTCGATGGTATCGATGTAGCGGTCGTCGATTTAGGCGCAAACGATCTCGATGTCGTTGCCTTTGCGAGCTTCCCGTATTCGGAGAAGCTGCGATCCCGCATCCTGGCCGTATCGAACGCGGTGGCGCACGTTGGGGAAGTCTCCCGGCTGAACTTCGAACTCGGTGAATTGTACGCGCGCGCGGTAAAGCGCTGCGGCGTGCCTGTGAATTCAATCGACCTAGTAGGGTGCCACGGCCAGACGATTTTTCACGATAAGGGCAACACACTCCAGATCGGATCCGCCGCTGTCATTGCGGAGCGGCTCGGCAAGCCTGTGGTCAGCGATTTTCGGCCTCGCGATATCTCTGCGGGCGGCCGCGGCGCTCCACTAGTTCCTTTCGTCGATTACTGGCTGTATAAACACCCCAAGCTGTGCCGCGTAGCTTTGAACATCGGGGGTATCGCGAATGTGACGATCCTGCCTCCCAAGGTAAGGCTGGAAGATGTGATTGCGTTTGATACCGGTCCGGGAAACATGGTCATCGACCAGTTGGTGGCCATATACACGAGGGGCAAGAAGCGGTATGACGCCGCCGGAATGCTCGCGCGAAAGGGAACGGTGCAGCCGAAGCTACTTGATAATCTGCTGCGGAGTTCTTACTACCGCCAGCGGCCGCCGAAGACGGCCGGCCGGGAACAATATGGCCGCGAGTTTGTAGATCAGTTGCTGAAAACCGGTGCTCCGGTGCTCGACTTGATCGCGACAGCGACTGCTTTCTCCGCCGCCACGATTGCCGCGGCTCTGCAGCGTTTCGCGCCTGGCAGTGTGGACGAGTTGATCGTGTCTGGCGGAGGCTCACACAATGTTCAGCTCATGGCTTACCTGCAGGCCTTCCTTCCCGAAACCAAATTGCGGATGTCGTCGGAGTTCGGAATCGATGTAGATGGTAAGGAAGCCATCGCATTTGCCATCCTCGCCCATGAAACGTGGCGCCGCAGGCCGTCTAATGTGCCCTCCGCTACGGGCGCACGCTGTCCGGTCATTCTGGGTAACGTTACTTTCTAGGTTCTCGCAGAGCGAAATTTCAACGGAAATCAGGACATCCTCCGCCCTGTTCCGATTTGTGCTAAGTATATTTCCCCTGTTTTCTGATACTTGGCACGACAAAGAACTTTGCAAGCAACACTTTGCAGGTATTCTGAGATCAAGAAAGGCGGTTGGTTCGGTGCTTCGGAACCAGCCGCCGTGTGGCACTCTTTGGGACCGGCGGAAGTAAATCACTCTTCCGCCGGTTCGTTTTCAGTTTTGAGTTCGCG
Organism: uncultured Solibacteraceae bacterium; assembly: GCA_964464925.1. Lineage (GTDB taxonomy): Bacteria > Acidobacteriota > Terriglobia > Bryobacterales > Bryobacteraceae > CAYXLI01. The sequence goes on from CAYXLI010000015.1 coordinate 74,730, forward strand.
GTGCACGGCTTGTTGAGCCTCGCTCCGAGCCGCGCGAATCTCCGGAAACAGGTCTGGGCAACCTGGTCTCGGAGAAAAAGGCGGCAGCCGGGTTGGTGGACCTGGCTGCCGCTTGGGTCTTGAGTTCGCAGTTCGTTGAGCCTCGCTCCGAGCTGCGCCTCGCGCCAGCTGGTGTCTGCGGGATTTCCTTTCCTGCCGCGGACCGAGCGGCCACTGGTGCGAGCCCTGAGGCAGGAGCCGGTTGGCGGAACCGGCTCCTGCCCTTTTTTATTTGTGTGTTTGGTAGTCTTCCTGCGGCACCATGTAGCGAACGCGCTGACGGTTCATGATGCGGTCGCGCCATGCCCATTCCATCTCCACATCGCGTTGTGTGCGCGGGCCCTGTACGGCCATCGCAATATCTTCAGGCGGAATCTTTGGCGTACGGTCGGCGTAAAGCAACCCATTCGCTTCCTGATAAGTATCCGTAAACTGCGTATAGCAGAAGCCTGCCAGCACGGGCAGCGATCGCACAACGCTGAGCAGGTCCATCACTTTTTCAGCAAAAGCTTCCTGGGTTTCCGTCCTCGAATAGCCCCAAGTGCCCGGATCGGGCGAGAATGCAATGCCTCCGAATTCCGTGATCATGAGCGGTTGATCGGCATGGAACTCGTCTCCGTTGAGGAGCAGTACGCGGCCGCCGGGGCGCTCCCGCTTGAACAAGCGGGGCAGGACTTCCTCGCCGTAGCGGGCTCCGACGCGTTCAGGGGAAGGATCGTAGTCGTGAATACCGATAATGTCGGTAGCGACGCTCTCCCACCCGTCATTTCCGATCACGGGGCGCGTCGGATCCAGAGTCTTTGTCAGATGGTATAGCGCCTGGACATAGTGCCGCTGTGCGGGACTCTCAGGCAAATCGGGCACCCCCCAACTCTCATTGAAAGGTACCCAGGCAATAATGCACGGGTGCGAATAGTCGCGCTCGATGACATCGATCCACTCGCGCGTCAAACGTTCGATCGATTCCCGTGTGTAGCGGTATGCGCTGGGCATCTCCTCCCACACGAGCAAGCCTAAGGCGTCAGCCCAGTATAAGAATCGAGGATCTTCAATTTTCTGGTGCTTGCGGACCCCATTGAATCCCATGTCTCTTGCGAGTTCCACGTCGCGCCGCAGTGCGTCATCATCAGGAGCCGTGAGGCCCGTCTCCGGCCAGTAGCCTTGATCAAGCACCATCCGCAGAGGATAGGGGCGGCCGTTCAACACGAGACGATCGCCCTGCACCGCGATAGAGCGCAACGCAGTGTAGCTCTGGACCTGGTCCAGAAGCTCGCCTTTTGCAGTCCACAGGCGGATCTCGGCATCGATCAGGTTCGGAGCGTTAGGCGTCCAGAGCAGTTCGTTGCGATAATCATCAATGCCCGGATCCGACAAAGCGATCCGCCGGTGCACTTCGCGCGCAACGACCGTGTACGTGTCGGATGCCAGTAGCTGATCGCGGAACGTGAGTTTGATGGACATCTGCAGGTCGTCGCAACGTTCCCCTGTCACCCAACCTTCAAATCCGATCTCCCAGCGCTCGAAAACCGGCGTGAAGCGCACAGCCTCGATGCGCGATGCGGGGACTCGCTCTGCCCAGACTGTCTGCCAGATACCGCTCGTTCGCGGATACCAGATCGAGTGCGGCTCCAGTTGCCAGTCCTGTTTTCCGCGTGGCTTCGAAAGATCGGCAGGGTCGTCGAAGGCACGGACTACAATCGTCTGGACTCCTTCAGATAACAGCGCGCTGGTGATGTCCGCATAGAACGGAGTGTAACCACCCTCATGCTCCACCACGAGTTTTCCGTTCACCCAGACGAGAGCATGGTGGTCGACCGCCCCGAAATGCACCAGTAGGCGCTCCCGTTCACCCAAGGCAGGAACTTTGAATTCACGCCGGTACCAGCACGCTTTGAAGAATCCGGTGTTGCCGATTCCGCTCGCCGGAGTCTCCGGAGAGAACGGCACATTGATAGTTGTCGTGAAAGATACATCTTCAGGGCGAGTCCATTTCGCTTCCGGATCCATGGCGAAGTCCCAGGTGCCGTTGAGATTCACCCATTCTGCCCGCTCCAACTGAGGACGAGGATAACCGCGCGACTGATTCAACGATGCCTCCCTAGAGATTTACAGCTAATCTTGGGACGCCCATCAGCGGCAGCCGTTTCAGATTCCTGATGCAACAGGTGACAACGCGATATAACTGACTGCATGCGATTTCCGGTCTTCCTGTTCGCGATCGTCTCCGCAGGTGCTCTTTTCTGCCAGTCGCGAGGCATCAGCGAGGAAAGCAAGGTGCCTCCGTATACGCTGCCTGATCCGCTGATAGACAGCCAGGGAAAACAGGTGCGAACGGCACGGCAGTGGGAAGGCCGCCGCAAGGAAATTTTTCACCTGTTCGAGACGGAAATGTACGGCCGCGTGCCGCCTAAGCCGGACGGGCTCCGTTCCGAACTCGTTGAGCGGAGCGACCAAGCGCTCGGGGGGAAGGCAATCCGGAAACAATACGTGGTGACGCTCGGGAAGGATCCAAAGGCGCCGAAGATGGACCTCCTCCTCTATTTGCCGAAGCAGGTGAAGGGACGGGCCCCTGTGTTCTTCGGAATGAACTTCCCTGGTAACCAGGCGGTGAATGCCGATCCGGCGATTCGGATCACCCAGTCCTGGGTTTCCAAGGACAACAAGAAAGAGCGGGGAGTTGCCGCGTCCCGCTGGCCGATCGAACAGGTGCTGGCGCGAGGTTACGGTGTGGCGACCGTGTACGTTGGTGATCTGGATCCTGATTACGATGACGGGTTTCAGAACGGAGTCCACGCGGTGTACGGCAAGCCTAAGCCGGACGAGTGGGGAACGCTCGCGGCGTGGGCATGGGGATATGGCCGGGCGATGGACGTGCTTGAGAAAGACCCGAACGTGGATGCGAAACGAGTGATTATCCACGGTCACTCCCGGATCGGGAAGGCGGCCCTCTGGGCGGGGGCGTTGGACCCCAGATTCGCGATTGTGATCTCGAACGACTCCGGAGCGGGCGGGGCTGCACTCTCAAAGCGAATTTTCGGGGAGACCGTTAAGGATTTAAATGACCACTTCCCGCACTGGTTCTGCGCAAACTTCCGGAAGTACAGCGCGAATGAGGCGGCGTTGCCGATGGACCAGCACATGCTCCTGGCGCTTATCGCTCCCCGGCCGTTATATGTCGACAGCGCGGCCGAAGATCTCTGGTCGGACCCGAAAGGGGAGTTTCTGAGTGCGCTCGGCGCCGACCCGGTTTACCGGCTGCTGACAGGGGAGGGACTGCCCGTGAAGGAATGGCCCCCCGTAGGACAACCTGTGATGGGGCGGATTGGCTATCATGTGCGCCCCGGTAAACACGATGTCACGCTCTACGATTGGGAGCGCTGGATGGACTTCGCTGACAAGTGGCTGCGGTAAGGACGCTGAAACTTTGATTTTAATGAAGCAGGTGGTGGGCCCGACAGAACTCGAATCTGTGACCTCTACCGTGTCAAGGTAGCGCTCTAACCAACTGAGCTACGGGCCCGCAGAACGGCGGAATTCTCAGAATACCACGGAGGCGCGATAATCTGAAAGCGAATGCGCCTTTTCACAGGTATCTCCATTCCGGACAACGTGATCGGCTCGCTCGAACGCCTTCAGGCAAAGCTCAAACCTACTGCCCGCATCAACTGGTCACCGCCGGAGAACTTTCACATCACGACCAAATTTATTGGCCAATGGCCGGAAACGCGGCTTGAGGAACTGAAAGAAGCGCTTTCGTACGTGCCCACGCCCGGGTTGCCGTTGACAATTCGGATCAGCGGGCTCGGGTGGTTCCCGAATCCGCACTCGCCGCGCGTTTTTTTCGCGGCCATTCACGCTCCTGCCCAGTTGGAGCAGTTGGCGGCGGATACCGATGCCGCGACCACCGGACTGGGAATCGAGAAGGAAGCCAGAAAGTTTTCACCACACCTCACTCTTGCGCGCATCAAGGAACCTGACCCGCTTGTCGAAATGAAGCGCACCGTCGCGGCTCTTCCGTCCGTCGACTTCGGAGAGTTCACCGCGGACCGCTTCTATCTGTACCTGAGCGAGACGAGCCCCGCCGGTTCCGTCTATACTCAACTTGCGGAGTTTCCGTTCTCTTCCAAATGATCCCGATTCTGGTTCTTCTGGGGTGCTACCTGATTGGCGGCATTCCGTTCGGCTACCTTCTGGTAAAACTCAGGAGTGGCGAAGATGTACGTTCCACCGGCAGCGGCAATATCGGTGCGACGAACGTGCTACGCACGTACGGACGTGCAATGGGCGTTGCCACTCTGCTACTCGATGTGTTGAAGGGGTGGGTGGCGGTCTGGCTTGCGGACCATTTCACCCATGGCGACCCGCTCTGGTTGAGCCTAGCCGCGCTTGCTGTGATGGCCGGCCACGCCTACCCGGTTTTTCTCCAATTCCGCGGAGGCAAGGCTGTCGCCTCCTTTATCGGCGCTTTTCTCTACATCACACCATGGCCGCTTCTCGCCGTACTCATCGTGTTCGTTGTCACGGTGGCCTTCAGCAGGTACATCTCTCTCGGTTCCATCATCGCGGCCGGTAGTTTCCCGGTCGCCGTCTTCCTCATTCAGCATCCTCCGTTGCCCGTGCTGATTGCTGCTCTGGTATCCGGTGTCTTCATTGTGGTGCGGCATCAGTCGAATATCGAACGTATCCGTGCCGGCAACGAGCGCGTGTTCTCCTTTGGAGGAAAGCGAGGATGAGCGATTTGGCTATCATCGGCGGGGGGAGTTGGGGCACGGCCCTGGCGATCGTGCTTGCGCCGCGTTTCGATGGCGTTCGGCTGTGGGTCCACGAACCGGACCTGGCGGCCCGCATCGCTGATATGCGGGTGAACACTATGTACCTGCCCGGTTTCCAGTTGCCGGCTAATGTGCAAATCTCCAACCAGTTTCGCGATGTTTTGGCCGGTGCCGATGTGGTGCTCAGTGTGGTTCCCTCCCATCACCTGCGTCCGGTATTTGAGGAGATGCTGCCCTTGCTTCCTCCCGATGTGTTGTATGTTAGTGCAACCAAGGGAATAGAGAACGGCAGTCTACTTCGCATGTCGGAGGTGATCCGGGACGTGACCGCACCCGCCTTTGCGCCGCGCGTGGCTGTGCTTTCGGGGCCGACTTTCGCCAGGGAGGTCGCGGCAGGGGAACCTGCGGCCGTTGTCATCGCGTCGGAAGAAGAAGACCTGGCGCGACGAATTCAGAAGTTGTTTTCCGGTCCGACGTTCCGGCTTTACACGAACAACGATGTGGTGGGTGTGGAAGTGGGAGCGTCGTTGAAGAATATCATCGCGATTGGCGCCGGTATTTGCCGGGGCTTGGGATTGGGGAGCAACGCCGTAGCGGCACTGATCACTCGGGGTCTGGCGGAGATTACCCGCCTGGCAATCGCGATGGGTGGGAAGCCTTTGACATTGGCGGGTCTCACTGGATTGGGAGACCTGGTACTTACGTGCACGGGCGATCTCAGCCGCAACCGAAGTGTCGGACTCGAACTGGCGCACGGGCGCAGCCTGCGGAATATCCTGAATTCGACATCCATGGTGGCGGAAGGGGTACAGACTACCTATGCTGCTGTCGATTTAGCGAAGAAGTACTCGGTGGAGATGCCGATCGTCGCGCAAATGTATGCAATCTTGCATGATGGGAAGCCACCGAGGGAAGGGATTCGCGACCTGATGGAGAGGAGCCTCAAACCGGAGACGGCTGGAGTACAGTAAATACTGTAGATAATCGCGTGGACATTAATCCCGATCCATCTTCGGCCCCTCTGCCGCAACCTTCGGGCAATCCGCGTGTTCACAAGGACATGGCGGTTGCAGTGGCGCTGGAACACGATGCCGAATTGATGTTGCGCGTACGCGAAGGTGACGCCGCCTGTTTCGGTGTCCTGCTGGAAAAGCATCGGGCCCCAGTGGTCCACTTTATTTACCGTATGGTGCTGAATCAGGCGATCGCGGAAGAATTAGCTCAGGAGGTATTCCTAAGGGTATACCGCTCGCGAGCATCGTACGAACCGTCCGCGAAATTCACGACCTGGTTATTTCGAATCGCTACCCATCTGGCGCTGAATTGGATTCGGGACGGCAAGAACGAGAAATCGCAGGAGAGCCTGGACGATAAAGTGCAGGAGGGCGTTTCCCGGCAAGTAGCCGACCGGGAGCCTTCCGTCGAGCAGAGGATGGTGCGTGAGGTAAGGCTTCGCGAAGTGCGTGCGGCGATAGAAGCGCTGCCTGCGAAGCAGAAGGCTGCAGTCCTCATGCATAAATATGAGGAGATGGAATATTCGCAGATCGCAGGCGTATTGAATTGCTCGGAATCTGCCGTAAAATCACTTTTATTCCGGGCCTACGAGACGTTGCGGTCCCGTTTAGCGCACATGGCGTAGAGAGGAGACAGAAGATGCTTTGCCCCTTACAGCACGATAACGCGGAGATCCTTCTGGACTACTGCGCCCGGAAGTTGAATCCCAGCACGATGGCGATCCTGGAGCGGCATATGGATTCCTGTGCGGAATGCCGCAACTTCGCCGATGCGCAGCGCTCCGTATGGGAGGCATTGGACAATTGGGAGACGAACTCGGTTTCGATGGATTTTGACCGGCGGCTATATGCCCGGATCAAAGAGCACGAAGAGAGCAGTTGGTGGAGCAAACTGAAGTCTCATGAGATTTTCCAGCCGTTCGGCTGGAGGCCCGCAATGCCGCTGGTTACCGCGTGCGCGACGGTAGCGCTGGCTGTATGGTTGTATCTTCCCGGTGACCGACCTGTCGTCGTGGACCCGAATGGACAGATTCGCATGGAAAGCGTGGATCTGGACCAGGCGGAGCGGGCTGTAGACGATCTGGAGATGTTACAGCAGTTGGCGCCGCCGCCGTCTGCGCGCAATCTGTGAAGTTACTCTGCTGGATGGCAATTCCGCTTCTCTTTTCGGTTTCGGCCTTTGCTCAAAACCGGGGGCGGAAAAGTGCGGCCCCACCCCCGCCGCTGCGGATGGAGCGTGGACCTGGCCCTGGAGGTATGCCGAAGGGCTCCGGTCCTGGTTTGCAAGCCAACCCCAATGTGTTCGAACGTTTGAATCGCATGAACCCGCAACAACGGGAGCGCGCCCTCTCGAAACTTCCTCCGGAGAGGCGGGAGAAGATCGAACAGGGGCTAAAACGATACAACGATCTCCCGGAACAGGACCGCGACCACCTGCGGCAGCAATTCCAAAACTTCAAACAACTGCCGCCGGAACAGCAGGACGCTCTGCGAAAGAATTTCCGCCAGTTCACAGCGCTCTCCGAGGATCGCCGTATCGTGGTCCGCCAGGAGTTGTCGCAATTGCGCGCCATGACGCCAGAGCAGCGGAAGCAGCGGATGGACAGCGAGGAGTTTCGCTCGCGTTTCGACGGTCACGAACGACAATTGCTCGATAACTTCACCCGGTTAATGCCCGCCCCTGAGTAAGGCACAGGGGAATTCCGCAAAAATCCTGAGAATTTTTCGCCCCGATCCGCACTTCTACGGCTGAGGGATAGCGGTGATGCAAACAGAACAAGTGCGGCGCGTGCTTCAGACGGAGCGGAATAATGTGCTTTCGAGCCTCTGCATGAAAGTGGACGGGCTGGCTCAAAGCGGGCCGGTCGCCGAGGAGGACCAGGCTCAAATCTCCTATGACGAGTTCGTCTCGTTGACCATCAATACAATCGACTATGCCAAATTGCGCCAAGTGAATGAGGCATTGCAACGCCTCGCGGACGGGGATTACGGTATCTGCGAGGGTTGTGAAGAGCCGATTCCTGAGAAACGGTTGAAGGCACTGCCGTGGGCCAAGAACTGCATTGCCTGCCAGGAGGAGATCGCGATGGCTGAGCGGCACGAGCGCGAAATCAGCCTGCCGGAAAACGATTCTCCGTTCGCTTCGCTCTGATACCATCGCAATCGAAGGCCCCGATCGTTTATGCGGATCGCGATTGTTGCGGATATCCATGGAAACCTGAGCGCACTTGAGGCAGTGGCGCGCGATCTCCGCGAGACCAGTCCGGATCTGATTGTCCATGGAGGCGACCTGGTCACACACGGTTACCGGCCTGCGGAAGTCATCGACCTGGTTCGCGCGATGGGGTGGCCCGGTATCGTGGGCAACACGGACGAGATGCTGTGGCGTCCCGATCGGCAGGCCCGGCTGGAAGCAAATACTCCGCACCTCGCTCCGCTATTCCGGATTCTCTTTGGATCTCTTGCTCCGGCGACGAAAGATCGCATCGGGGCAGACCGCCTCGCCTACCTGCAGTCGCTTCAAATGCAATGGACAAATGATGACATTACTCTGGTGCATGCGACGCCGGCGAGCCTCTGGCGCTCTATCCAGCCCGATGCACCCGACGTGGAATTGATTGAGACCTACGCTCCGCTTGGATCGAGGATGGCAGTATACTGCCATATCCACAAGCCTTATATCAGGCAGTTGAATGGGTTGACGGTCTGCAATACGGGAAGCGTGGGAATGTCGTTCGATGGCGATCAGCGTGCTTCCTACCTGCTGGTTGAGAATGGAAGGCCGAGTACGCGCCGGGTTGAGTATGACGTGAAAACCGAGATCCGGGATCTGCAGGGATCGGATTACCCTCATGCGGCGTGGCTGGCCGAGATCCTGCGCACGGCCACATTCATTCCGCCTCCGGCGGCGTGACGTGATACAACGGGAATCGAAATGCTGGATGCGAAACGAACCGAGACGATTTGGAAGGCGCTCGACGCGTTTGCGATTGAACTGCCGTCCTGGGGATTCGCCAATACGGGGACGAGATTCGGGAAGTTCCTGCAAACCTCCGCCGCGAGCACGATTGAAGAGAAGCTGAGCGACGCGGGCCAGGTGCACCGCTTAACGGGATGCTGCCCCACGGTGGCGGTTCATGTGCTCTGGGATTTTCCAGCGGGAATGACCGACGTGCGGGGTGTGCGCGATACGGCCGCCAAGTACGGAGTCCAAATCGGAGCGGTGAATCCTAACGTGTTCCAGGATCAAATTTATAAGCACGGCTCGCTCGGGAGCCCGGATCCGAACGCCCGCGCAGCCGCGGTGCAGCACATTCTCGATTCCGTCGAAATCGCATCCGCGACAGGAAGCCGCGATATCTCGCTCTGGTTCGCAGACGGCTCAAACCATCCAGGCTCGGCCAACATCCGTCAGCGGAAGCAGTGGTTCGAAGAAGGACTACGGCGCGTGCACGGCGCCATGCGCGCCGACCAGAGAATGCTCGTCGAATACAAGCCCTTTGAGCCGGCGTTTTATCACACCGATATTGCAGATTGGGGCATGGCGCTTCTGCTGGCGAAAGCGGCCGGAGATCGTGCGAAAGTTCTGGTGGATACGGGACATCACTATCAGGCGCAGAACATCGAGCAGATCGTCGCATGGCTGCTATCGGAGAACATGCTCGGGGGGTTCCATTTCAACGACCGCCGCTATGCCGACGATGACCTCACCCTTGGGTCTATCGATCCCTACCAGGTTTTCCGCATTTTCAACGAAATTCTCTTTTTCGAATGGGAGACCGGTTCCCGGGCGGATATAGCGTACATGGTAGACCAGAGCCATAATCTCAAGAACAAGATTGAGGAGATGATTCAGACTGCGCTCACGGCACAGGATCTGTACGCAAAGGCGGCTTTAGTGGACCATGCCGCGCTGGCCAAGGCACAGACTGCGGCTAATCTGGTGGATTGCGAAGAACTGCTGAAGGACGCGTTCGCAACGGACGTACGGCCGGCCGTACGTGAGTGGCGCGTCGCCAAAGGCCTGCCTGCGCAACCGCTCAGAACGTTCCGCGAGAGTGGATATCTGGAGCGCATCACCGAGGAACGTGGATCCCGAAACGCGCAGGCGGCCTCGAGCTACGCCTAGCGACGGAGCAATCGGAAACGGGGCCGGTTCTCCTCCTCTTCTGATTCGGAAGCAATCTTACGTTCGATGGCATCAAGCCGGCTCAACAGGCGTGCTTCCAATTCCGCCAGGCGCCGATGGTGCTTCTCGGTCGCCTGTTTCTGTTGATGCAGGAACATTGCCGAGCCGGCAGCGACTGTCAGAATATACGCCCACAATGGCAGATCTTCCGTATTGAACATAGCAGCCCCTAAGGCTTCAGGGATAAAGTCACTCCGGAGGCAGAGGTGTTCCCTGCAATTGTCACGAGCACCGGTACGCTCGCACCGGTGCTGGCCGTGGCGGGCACGACGGCGTTGATCTGTAGCAATCCCAGAATCGAACCGACGACCGGGCCGGCGTAGGTCACGGTCGCAGGGACGCCCCCAATCGTCACGGTTGGAAGCGGATTCACTTGCGGCATTGGATTCAAACTCGATGGAACGAGCAGCCCTGTTCGGGGCGTAATGGCCGTGGCGTAGTCGCCCTCGCCCGTCAGGTAAAGCACAACCGTGTCGCCGAGTTTTGCCGCATTCGCCGATCCGTTTACGGAATACACCTGCACGTTGCTGTCGTAGTTCAGCACTGCCGCCGCACCCGCACCGGAGCCGTCCAGCGTAAAGAGTGCCGGTGCCGACGCCGCAATCGTTACCAGCGCGGCTGCAGGCGTGCCTGATCCTTTATCAACGGAAATCACCTTGTTCGTGCCGAGGCTTGCCTCGTAAGGAACCTGCAACGTGATTTGGTTCTGACTGACATATACCAATGGTGCGGCGGTGCCGTCCACGGTGGCTGTGACTCCGCTGAGAGTAGAGTCAACGAACCCATTATTATCAGCATCGGCAAGCATAGCGGGCGTCGAGGAGCCAATGCTATCGCCAAACAATGTGATTAGCTCTCCGGGAGCCACAGGGCCAGCCTGCATGCCCGCTGCGTTCACGACCGCCTGAATTGTGGAACTACCGCCTACGGTAATGTTTGCGGGTTGAGAGTTTCCTCCGGGCGCCGGATTGGATATCAGAATTGTGAGCGCTCCCGCAGTGTTCAACGCGCTAGCCGGGATCGTTGCCTCCAGCGCATCATTTCCGAGAATCTTGGTGGCCAGCGATAGATTGCCGCTGCTCAGTTTCGCCACCGACGCCGCATAGAAATTTGTTCCCCGGATCGTCACTGTCGTCGCGGGCGCGTTGAGCGGCAGCGATGCGGGCCAGATGCTGGTGATTGTGGGGGTCTGCGGATTCACCGAAACGCTGACTGTGATTGTCTGCTGTTTCGTCGCTGCCGATGCTCCGGCCGCCGCTATCGTAATTCGGCCTGTGTAGGGTGCCGTCTGTGGTACGAGGCCGCTCGTATCCACTGACACTGTCAACACGGCAGGGGCGCCCGGAATCAACAGTCCGCTCGGGGGACTGACCGTCAGCCATGTCGTTCCGGCAATAGTGGCTGTAAAACTGGTAGGCGATCCACTTGTGCTCACTTTAACCGTTTGTGATGGCGCTGGAGAAGGGGGCGTAGCGAAGGCGAGAGAGGTCGTCGAGAGAGTGACCGTCGGAAGGGCATTATTGACGGTCAATGTGACGGGTATGTTTACTGGATTCGTAACTCCCGCGACCGTTATCACGATTGTTGCTGTATAAGTTCCGGAAGGGAGGCTCGTCGGGTTTGCACGCACATTGACTGTCGCGGACAGCTTTCCCGTATCCGGAGTCGCCGTCAGCCACATTGTGTTTGTCCCTGAAATGGCCAGCGAATACGAGGGTGTTCCCGAGTTCGCCTTCACACTAACCGGCTGTGACGCAGGTAGGGTGTTTCCCGGCGTATAGCTGAAACTCAAAGAGGTGGGGGCAGCCGTGACCGTAAGGTTTTGAGCCGATAGGCGATTGCTCGCCAGCATCGCCATCACTACGATCGTGAGCGCCTTGAGGCACTTCATACCTCACATATCGGCGATGCCGCTGTAGTTATGAAGATAAGAAAAAACGGAGGGAAATAGAAATTAGACCTGCAATTAGATGCTACTGTAAGCGCGCACGATTCTTTTCGCTGTGCACCAGTTCGTCGAAGATCGCCAGGACCTGCTTTCGATAGGTGTATACACGCCGCAGATTATCCCTGAAGTTCGACTCGAACCTCGGCGTTTTCAGCCATTTATCCAACAACGGCTTAGGCACGTCAATGTCCCGCCGCAATGCGTCCACGGAATGGCCGCGCAAGAAGAGGCCGTAAAACATAGCGGCCTCCCGTTGGGAGGCAAGAGGATCAAAGTCGTCTCGATTGACCGGCTGATTATTTCTCACAGCACACCAGTACAAAACTGAAGTATAAACAGGGAAGCAAATCCTGGCAAGTGCAACCGAAGCTTAAGACGTCAGACCCGATTTGACCGTTTCGCCCGGTTGCTTCCGCGAGTACAATGCTCGTATGAAGCGGCTTCTCATTATCTGCGGATTTGCAGCAGGACTCAGCCTTACCGCTGCCGGCGAAACCTGGACCGGTACGGTTGTAGACGTCATGTGCAAGGCAAACGACCTTGCCAGCCACACAACGAAATGCGCCCTCAATTGCGCCAAAGGCGGCTATGGGCTCGTCCTCGCGGACGGCAAGTTCGTCAAGTTCAACGAGAAGGGCAATGCGAAGGCGCTCGCGGCACTGAAAGCGACGGCCAAAGATAAAGACCTGAAAGCGAAGGTCAGCGGTACGTTGGATGGCGATGTCATTCAGGTAGACAACATCGAAATCCTACCCTGAAAGAAATTTGCTGCAGTGTGAGACCGACCTCACGCTCCCGCTGATTGCGCCTTGTCCAACGGCTCCAGCCCGTGATGTGCCAGGAATCGGTTTGCGCCTTCTTTGCCAAGGTAACGCTGCAGCATCTTCGGATCGGTTTTCGTCAAATCAACGAGGATCAATCCATCCAGGGCATCGGAAAACTGCTTGTCGACGTTGAATTCGAGCAGACGTCCCCCGAGCTTCAAGTATTGCCGCAGCAGAATCGGAATGCCTTTCTGATCTGTCTCGATGTCCGCTACCACTGCGGAGAGATCTTCAATATCCCACTCGCGCATGCCATGCGGCTGCTCCGAGTCGCGCAGAGGGCTGCGGCGGAACGGGCTGCGAGCGCGTAGGAACGGCTTCCACTCGCTCGCGTCTTCCTGCTGCCGGAAGTAGGTCACCATAAGCTGCCGTGAGACCGGCAGGTAGTCATTGCTGATGCTGACCGGACCGAACAGCGTCTTGTACTGCGGATTCCGCGCGATGAAATTGCCGATGCCCTTCCACAGCAACAGCAGTGGTGTGTAGCTCTTCTGATATTCGGCGCGAACGAAAGACCGCCCCAGTTCCACGGCCGTCCCAACTTTTTTCAAAAACTCCGGACGGTAGGCGAACAGGGTGTTTGTGTACAATCCCTTCGATCCGAACCGGCTGGAGATCACGTCGGTCGCCCCCAGGCGGTATGCGCCGACAATCTCCCGGGTTTCACGATTCCAGATGAAGAGCTGCAGATAGTAGGCGTCGTAGGCGTCGATGTCGATCGGCTTGCCCGTTCCTTCGCCCGCTTCGCGAAATGTGACTTCCCGAAGACGTCCAATCTCGCGCAAAACACTCGGGATTTCGTGGGATATCGCGTAATAGACGCGATTCTCGCCCATTGTCTCCAGGCACCGCTCCCCGGGAAGGCGGTCCACCTCGGCTTGCATCAGCGCCGGCTCCACGGGCGCCACAACCGGCTCCTGCCGTGCAGGGATTTGAGGTTTGCGGAACAGGCGCCGCACAGGCCTCCTACGGTGGCGCAGAACATATGTACGCCGCCGCAAATGCTCGATCACCTCCGCGTCGCCGCCAATGGTTTCCAGCTTCCCGTAAGGGATCGCGGATCCTATCCGAATTTCGATGTGCCTGTCCTGCTTGTTGAAGAATTCGTGCGGCAGCATCGCCGTGCGCAATCGCGCATGCAGCAAGCCCAACACTTGGAATAGGGGGCTGTTGGCACCTGAGAAGTAGACAGGCAATACATTCGCCTTGCTCATGCGAATGATGCGCGCGATCGTCTCGCTCCACTTCGGATCCGTAATCTTCCGCTCACGCAGGTTGACGTGCGCCACTTCGCCTGCCGGGAAGACGACCAGCATTCCGCCGTTGCGGAGATGCGCGATCGATTCACGCAGGCCCTGCAGGTTCTCCCGTTTCGCCTCGTCCGTGCCGAACGGGTTCACATAGATGAAATTCGAGTTGATCGCCGGGAAAAGGGACAGCAACGAATTTGCCATGATCTTCACGTCGGGACGTAATTTCGCGAGCAGGGAAGATAGGATCGCGCCTTCGATGAAGCCGAAAGGATGATTCGCCACCACAACAACCGGGCCTGTCTTCGGAATGTGTTCCCAATCCGAAGCAGCTACCTGCGGATGGACGTTGAGGGCGCTCAACAGCTTGTCAAAGAAAGGACGATCGTCCGGCACAGCCAGGATCTCTTCGTAGATACTGTTCAGCCGATCCAGCATCATGATCTGCCGAAGGGCGACGCCGACGGGGGCGAGCTTACCTTGCGGCAGGAGATTCTCCAGCGCCGCAGGCAAGGCGGACTGGTGATTAGAGCGCATACAACTGTCTTAGCCTTGAATCGTAAATCTCACGTGACACGCGTGTTAGAAAACGGTCAACATCGCATGCAATTTATTGGCTTTGAGGCCTTTGAGCTTGGGATTGAGCTTCAGCTTCAAGTATACGATGGGCGGCCTCCGGGACCACCTTCCAATTACCATCCGCGCTTGCGGGGAGAGTATGCCCCTCACTGTAATAACGAATGATCAGATCGCGGATATCACCGTACGACCTCCAGACGACCTTGGCCTTTGGAAACATAGAGTAACCGCCGCTGCCGCCCGCGCGGTAGTTGTTAATCGCAAGCCGCAGAGGCTGTTCGTCGCTCAACGCTTTACCGTGATACTGGAGATTTCGGATTCGGTGGCCGACGGGCTGCGTCAGGTCCACTTCATACGAGACTCCCTCGGCCATGTCGTAGTTGAAGGGAACGAACCCCGGATTAATTAGCGGACCATGCGTGCAGCCGGCATCAGGGCACCGGTTGTAGAACCGGGCCGCGTTCTCCAGTGCTTCGCGCACCATTTTTCCGGTTGCCTCAATGGCGTACAGTTCGTTGTCATAGACGTACAAAGCAGCGATCTGGCGCACTGTCACCTTCCCTTGAAGAATGCGTGCGGATGCATTGAAAGATGCACACAATGACACGTCGGCCTTGGCGTAGTGCAGTTGCACAGCCTGGATCGCGTCCAGGATTGCCGTATCCTCTATGCGGCTGCGGCTCGCGTCCAGAGCAGCTTCGGAGTGGGTCACCGCCGTGTTGAGCCACGCTTCCGTCGCGCGATGGTACGGCCCGGCTATGCGCAGCACTTCGGGATCCGGTTCGATTGCATCTGTCACAGGCAAGGTCGTGCCGTTCTTGTTCGCCACCCGCCAGCCGCCTTCGGCTTTGCGTTCGAGCGTCAGTTCCAGCTTGCCAACGGACATCGCCCAATTCTTGGGTTGCACGAGCAAGACCTGATTCACCACCAGTTGCTTCACCTCCTGGTGTGTGTGTCCGAAGAAGACCGCGTCCACCCCTGGAACTTCCGTCGCGATTTGATACGCCACATTCTCGCCCGCCAGATCTGTCTGGCGAAGGGCGCCGGTCTCAGGATCCCGATCGATTCCCGAATGCGCCGCGACGATCATCACGTCCGGATGTTCCTTCTCCCTCAACTCCGCTACGGCTTTCTTTGCGGCTTCCACTCCCGGCAGGAACCGGTAGCCCCGGTAGTTCTCGGGCTTTTCCCAAACCGGAATGCTGGGTGTCGTGATCCCTACGATGGCAACCCTTATTCCGGCGATGGTTTTCACCACATAAGGAACGAACGGCTGCGCGCCCTGCTCTGCCTCCGTATTCGCTGAAAGCCACGGAAATCGGGCGCTCTTCCGCGCCGCCTGGAGTGCCTGCAATCCATAGTTGAACTCATGGTTGCCGAGCGTCATGGCGTCATACCCGATGGAGTTCATCGCGAGTATCATCGGGTCTGGACCCAGGTTCTTTCCGCGCTGGTGGTAGTAGGCTTCCAGCGGCGAGCCTTGAATCGTATCGCCGCAGTCGATGAGCAGCGTGTTCGGATTCCGCTTCCGCTCTGCCTTCACGATGGTGGCGACCTTGGCGAGCCCTCTGGCCGCGGGCTTGGCGGTGAAGTAGTCGTAAGGCATCAGGTTGCCGTGCATGTCCGTCGTCGCAAGCACGGTAAGGTTCACCTGCTCCGCGCGGGCGCAGACGCACACAACGAACACAAAGGTCAGCAGTCGCATCGGGAAACGCTTTCAGTATAAGCTGGCAACATGAGTCAAAATTCGATATTGCGGCTTGTAGCCGCAGGCCTGAGCGTGTGCGCCTTCGCCTTCGCACAAGCTCCCGCACCAACCGCCAAGCCGGCTCCCAAGAAGGGAGTCTCCGCCGGCACGGGTGCGAAAAAGGCATCTCCGGCTGCGCCAACCCGTGCCGCGCTTCTGAAACCCGAAACGCTCAAGGCCAAAGCTCCTGAAACCTATAAGGCAAAGTTTTCCACTACCGCCGGGGATTTCGTTGTCAGTGTGACGCGCGCGTGGTCCCCTTTGGGTGCGGACCGTTTTTACAACCTGGTGAAGAACGGCTTCTATAACGACACCGGCTTCTTCCGCGTCGTTCCCGGATTCGTCGTGCAATTCGGTTTGAACGGCAACCCCGCTGTCAACGCGGCCTGGGAGAAAGCCACAATCCAGGACGATCCCGTAACGCAGACCAACAAACGCGGCACGCTGTGCTTCGCGAAACCCAGCTTCCCGAATTCCCGTACCACTCAGGTATTTATCAACTACGGCGACAACGCACGGCTGGACCAGATGGGATTTGCCGTATTCGGAGAGGTAACCGACGGTATGGCCAACGTGGATAAGATCAACAGCGAATACGGCCAGAATCCCGATCAGGGAGCCATTACGACCCAGGGCAACAAGTATCTGAAGGCGAACTTCCCCAAGATGGATTTCATCAAGACTGCCGTGATCGAAGCCGAAGCTCCGAAGCCGGCGGCTTCCCCTGCCACGAAGACAGGCGCTCCGAAAACGGGCACTCCGAAGAGCGGTGCACCGGCGACGAAAGCAGCCCCCAAAGCTGCGCCTAAGCAATAGTGGGATACTAATCGGGATGACAAGGAAACTGTTCATTCTGGTTTTGAGCGCGACGATGCTGTTCGCGGCTCCGCGGCAACGAACGCAGAACAAGCTCAGTCCTTCCGCCACCACCAACGTCAAGCTGGGCACCACCACGGTCACGATCGATTACAACGCACCCTCCGCGCGAGGGCGCGAGGTAGAAGGCGGACTGGTCCCATACGGCAAGATCTGGCGCGCGGGCGCCGACGCTGCCACTACGCTCACGACCACCGGCGATCTGATGATTGGCGATGTTCATGTACCCAAGGGCGAATACACGCTCTACGTACAGGCAAGCGAAAAGGGCTGGGATCTGGTCATCAACAAGCAGACAGGCCAGTGGGGCACGGAGTACGACAAGTCACAAGACCTGGGCCGGACGCCGCTGAAACTCACAAAACTGAGCGCTCCAGTTGAGACGTTCAAAATTGACCTCACCGGCAGCGGCAAGGCTGGGACGCTGTCTATGACATGGGGCAGCACAAAGGCCACTGTGGACATCAGCGCTCACTAGGGATTCGAAGCCGCCCGGTTCTTCCCCCCGGGCGGTTCACCCACCGATGGCCGACCTCTCTCTCCTGCCCGCCACCGACCTGGCCCGCCTGATTCGTGCAAAGAAAGTCTCCGCGCAGGAAGTCCTCGCCGCACATTTACGGCAGATTGAACGTGTGAACCCGCACGTGAACGCGATCGTCACGCTCGTTCCCGGCCAAGCAATGGATGCGGCGAAACGTGCGGACGAGGCGCAAGCCCGTGGGGAACCGCTCGGTCCGCTGCATGGACTGCCTATCGCTCACAAAGACCTGGCCGATACGAAGGGCATTCGTACCACCTACGG
This sequence comes from uncultured Solibacteraceae bacterium, assembly GCA_964464925.1. Taxonomy (GTDB): domain Bacteria; phylum Acidobacteriota; class Terriglobia; order Bryobacterales; family Bryobacteraceae; genus CAYXLI01. The sequence goes on from CAYXLI010000015.1 coordinate 92,769, forward strand.
CTCGCCGATCTTCAAGAACTACATTCCAGCCGAAGACGCAATCCTGATGGAGCGCCTTCGAGCCGCCGGAGCCATTACGATTGGCAAAACCAATACTCCCGAATTTGGCGCCGGCTCCCAAACATTTAACCCTGTATTCGGGGCGACCAAGAATCCTTACGATCTGACGAAGACGTGCGGCGGCAGTAGCGGAGGAGCAGCGGTTGCTCTCGCCTGCGGCATGATTCCGATCGCCGACGGTAGTGACATGGGCGGGTCTCTTCGCAATCCAGCGGCATTCTGCGGCGTCGTCGGCCTGCGCCCGGCACCGGGACGCATCCCGCGCAAGCCCGGCACGCTCGCCTGGTCCCCCCTGAGCGTCGAAGGGCCCATGGCCCGCACCGTCGCGGATTGCGCCCTTCTGCTGAGTGCTATCGCGGGGCCCGATCGCCGCTGTCCGATCGCTATTGCCGAGACGGGATCTCGATTTGCCGCACCGCTCGACCGCGATTTCAAAGGCGTCCGTGTCGCCTGGTTCCGCGACTTAGGCGGGATTCCGTTTGATCCGCAAATCCGCTCTGCCGTCGATGCGCACATTGGGACGTTCGAATCGCTCGGCTGCATCGTGGAACAAAACGAACCCGATTTCTCCGGCGCCGACGAGGTCTTCAAGACCCTTCGAGCCTGGCACTTCGAAGCCAAGTTTGGCGATCTGCTTCGTGCGAACAGGAATCACTTCAAAGAGACAATTCAATGGGAGGTAGACCGGGGCGCAGGGCTCTCCGCATCCGATATCGCGCGCGCGGAAGTAAAGCACGCGGCGCTCTGGACTCGTTTTCAGGATTTTCTCCGCGATTACGAATACTTTATCCTCCCGGTCACACAAGTGCCGCCGTTTCCCATCGATCAGCCGTACATTACTGAGATCGATGGAACGAAATTGGACACGTACATCGATTGGATGAAGTCCTGCTACTACATTTCAATCGTTGGGAATCCGGCCATCTCAGTACCTACCGGTACTGCCGGAATCGGCCTCCAGATAGTAGGGCGGCATCGGGACGAGTGGAGCGTGCTGCAACTCGCGCACGCCTTCGAACTGGCCGTGCAACATCAATCAGGAGCAGGCAGCGCACAGCCACCCCTCCTCCGCCAGATCTAGTGAGTATCGAGAGGAATCTCGAAATATAGAAGCTCGTTGCCGGATGGGGCCTCTTGAAGGCCGGTCACATAGAGCTTCCCGCCCTTCCTGTGTCCGGTCTGAAAATAGAAAAACCCGTTGGCCGATTCGCCCGGCGGCAACATCCTGGGCGCGAACGATCGCCCCTCTATCTCCCATCCGCTCAGCGGGCCTTTCTTCGCGCGGCTCGAAACGCTGACGCCCGGAATCGGCGTGTCGATCACCTTCGGCTTCTTTGGCGCAACCGCAAGATAGGGCACATCGCGTGCTGGAGTTGACTCCACTCTCGTCCGGTCCGCGTCGATATACTCCACCGACATCCGTTGCAGTTGAATGGTTTTCCCTGAGTCGTTCTGGATTACCAGCAGTACCGGCAGGACGCCATACTGATAAGGATTCATTTTGCCGAAGGCCTGCCTGGCAAGTTCGGGTGAATCGTAGGCAACCGCGGCGATGGTGACGCCATTATTGGTCTGCTTCGAATCGTAGGAACTGGCCGGACCCGGCTTGAACTGCCCCTTGTCCTTGTCGACTGCATGGACGGCGGCTATACTCGCCACTAGAGGAACGAGCACCGGAAGGCACTTGCGAAGAAAACTCATATTTCTCCTGTATCGCATTTTGCTGGCGAGTCTGCTCCCTATTCTCCCTCTGTACTGGCTGAAACGCGTTCTGCGGGACCCGCGGTACCGGCATGGCCTGGCAGAACGCCTGGGCCTTCTTCCCGGCTCATACCAGCGGACGGTCCAACGCCCGGTCTGGTTGCACGCAGTTTCGGTCGGCGAAGTGATTAGTTCGGTTGAGTTAATCCGCCGCTGGAACGTGGAACATCCCGACTGGGAAGTCTTCGTATCGTGTGCCACGGTGGCGGGCAGGGAAGTGGCGGAGGCGCGCCTGAAATCGCTCACGTCGGGCATTTTCTACGTCCCGGTCGATTACGTATTTGCCGTCAGGCGGGTACTGCGCCGAATCCGGCCGGCACTCGTAGTAGTGATGGAAACGGAGATTTGGCCCAATCTTTGGCAGGAATCGAAACGGAGCGGGGCCAGGCTGGTTATCGTCAATGGGCGAATCTCGGACCGGGCCCTGCCGCGCTACCGCAAATGGCGGGCGCTGTTCGCACCTATTCTGTCTCTACCGGACGCAATGCTCGTCCAAAGCCTTCGGGACCGCGACCGCTATCTCGAACTAGGTGCACAGTCCGAACGCGTGGAGTGCGGCGGGAACTTGAAATACGACTTCAATCCAGGCCAATCCACAATCCCACGTCCGATTGCCGAACTGCTCGACCAGCAGGGACAGCGGCCGATCTGGATCGCAGCGAGCACCATGCCGCCCCTCGATGACACCGACATCGACGAGGACGACGCGGTCCTGAACGCTTTTATTGAGGCACGCCGGACAATTCCCGACCTGTTTCTCATCCTGGTGCCGCGTAAGCCGGAGAGATTCGAACTTGCCGCAGGAAAACTCGCCGCCGCACAACTCCGTTTCGTTCGCCGGTCCGCCCTTCCGGCAATAACCGACGCAGACGTCCTCCTCCTCGACTCCATGGGCGAACTCAGCGCTCTATTCTCGCGGGCGGGCGTAGTCTTCATGGGTGGGACGCTTGCGTGCCGTGGAGGCCACAACATCCTGGAGCCTGCGTTTTTCGGCAAGCCGATCATCATCGGGCCCCATATGGAGAACTTCTCCGAAATCGCACGCGCCTTCAAAGAAGCGAGCGCCTTGTGCGAGATTGCGACGCCTGCCGCACTCGCGGAGGCGGTCGTCAGACTCCTGAGGTCACCCGGCGAGCTGGGAGCGCAAGCCCGCGTCGCGGCCGAAGCCCAGCGAGGGGCGACCGGACGTGCCCTCGCCGTCATGACCCGCGAGTACGATTGGTCTCTTCCGCGTGCTCTGCCTTGCTGGCCTCTGTGGCTGGTCTCGCGGGTGTGGCTGCTCGGCGGGAAATGGAAACGGGCGTTGACGCGGACGCGGAAGCTCCCGGCTCCGGTGCTGAGTGTTGGCGGTGTCGGAATGGGAGGGGCCGGCAAGACCCCGGTTGTTGATTACCTCGCGACGCGCTTCGCTGCTGAGGGTGCGCGCGTCGCGATCCTCACCCGGGGGTACGGACGTGCAAACTCGAAACCGGTCCTCCTCTCGCCAGGTTCCAGAGCCCCGGTCTCCGACACGGGTGATGAAGCGCAAATCTATCTGCGTTCGGGAAGGGCTGCCGTTGGAATCGCAGCCGACCGCTTCGAAGCCGGCCGCCACATCCAGGCCGAACTCTTTCTCCTCGATGACGGCTTCCAACACGCTCGCCTGCACCGCGATCTCGACCTCGTCGTGCTGGACGCGCTGGATCCGTTCGCGGGCGCGGCGCCGTTCCCGCTCGGGCGCATGCGCGAGGGCTTCGATGCGCTTCGGCGAGCGCACGTCTTCCTGCTGCACCGGGCCGACCCCGCACGCCTGTATCCTGCAATTCATAAATTGCTACCCGCGTCCGTACCGGTGTTTTACTCCCGCGTAGTGCCCGAGTGCTGGATCGACTCCTCCACCGGGGAACGCCGTCCGCTGAACGCCTTCCACGGCCAGCGCACAGCAGCCTTTTGCGGCCTCGCCAACCCGATGAGCTTCTGGGATACGCTTGCCACGCTGGGTTATTCACCGGAGTTCCGCACGGCATTCCCGGATCATTACCGCTACAGAAGCTCTGATTTCGAAGAACTCCGGAGGCCTGGTGCCGTGCTGCTCACCACGGAAAAAGACGCCGTTAAACTCCCGCCACAGGCCGGTATCTGGTACTTGAGAATTGGGATAACGGTTGACCAGGAGTCTGCCTTCCTCCGTACCGTCGACGCCGTATGCGGCATTTCAGGACGAGAGCCGCGCTGAGAGGCAACATGTTGCTATAATGTGAGTTTCAATGTCTCGAAACGGTCAGCCTATACAGGACGGGTCTGGGAAGAGAATTATTCTCCTCAATCCGCGCGGTTTCTGCGCAGGGGTCGTTCGCGCCATCGACGTGGTGAAAATCGCGCTCGACCTGTACGGCGCGCCCATCTACGTCCGCAAGGAAATTGTCCATAACCGGCACGTAGTAGAGGATTTGCGCTCGGCTGGCGCCGTTTTCGTGGAAGAACTGGAAGAGGTGCCCAGCGGTGCCCGCGTTATCTTCAGCGCCCACGGAGTCTCGCCGGCTGTCCGCCATCAGGCGAAGGAGCGGCGCCTTGAAGTGATCGACGCAACCTGCCCGCTGGTCACCAAGGTCCATCTTGAGGCGATGAAATTCGCCCGGCAGAACTACACCATTATCCTAATCGGGCATAAGGATCACGACGAAGTAGTTGGCACTCTTGGGGAGGCGCCCGCTTCGACAATCCTGGTCTCGACGGTGGAAGATGTCGATCGTCTCCAGGTGCCGGATCCGTCCAGGGTTTGTTACCTGACTCAGACAACGTTGAGCCTCGATGAGACGAAAGATGTAATTGCCGCCCTGCAATCGAAATATCCAGGGATTAAGGGACCTCCGGGGCAGGATATTTGTTACGCAACCGAAAACCGGCAGTTGGGCGTCAAAACGGTAGCCCCAATGTCGGATCTGCTTCTGGTGGTTGGTTCGCAAAATAGCTCTAATTCGCTTCGCCTCGTAGAAGTCTGCCAGCAGGCGAACGTGCCTTCTTACTTGGTGGACGACGAATCCGAAGTGAAGCCGGAGTGGCTGGAAAACGTAAATACCGTTGCTGTCACCGCCGGTGCATCTGCTCCGGAAGTTCTGGTGCAGGCGCTCATTCAATCTTTGAAGAAGTACGGCTTTTCTGATGTGGAAGAAGTGACTCTTAAGGATGAGGACGTGCGTTTCTCGCTCCCCGCAGAGTTGGCGGCCGCAGCGCCGAAGCTGACGCAGATCGCCACTTTATGAGTCCGGAACTTCAGGTTGCGGACGGTTTGCTCGCCGGTACTGCGCAGGCAATGCGTAAGTCGGCAGACGCACTGCTGTCTCTGCAATACCCCCAAGGCTACTGGTGGGCCGATCTCACGGCCGATACCACTCTCGAATCCGACTATATCCTCCTCCAGCTTTGGCTGCACCCCCCTAAGAACGGCGTCTGGAATCCTCCTTCCCGGACGCGCGTCGACCGGGCTGCCGAGTCAATTCTGGCCCGGCAATTACCGGATGGCGGCTTCAATATTTATCCGAAGGGCCCGGCAGACGTCAGCGCCACCGTAAAGGCGTACTTCGCGCTGAAGCTCGCCGGCATAGAACACGATGATTCGAGGTTGGCTGCCGCCCGGGAGCGCATTCTCGCTCTAGGCGGTATTCAGGCTGCCAATAGCTACGTCAAGATCAATCTCAGCCTGTTCGGGCTCTATCCCCGCGAGTTCTGTCCTTCCATTCCACCTGAGATGATCCTGGTCGGAAACTTCATCTACGAGATGTCCTCGTGGACCCGGGCGATCGTCATCCCTCTATCCATCGTGCACGCGATGAAGCCGACGCGTCCAGTGCCGGAAGGCTTTACCGTTCAGGAACTCTTCCTCGACAGCGGACCGAGTTTTAGCTGGTTTAAGGACCGGGAATTCCTTACCTGGAAGAATCTTTTCCTCACTGGGGACCATCTGGCGAAGCTCTGGGAAAAGTACGGCCCCGGCAGCATACGCAAAAAGGCGATTCTTCGCGCCGAGCAGTGGATGCTGGAGCGAACGAAGTATAGCGACGGTCTGGGCGCGATTTATCCATCGATGATGTACATCATCATGGCGCTCGATCTGCTCGGTTATAAGCCGGACCATCCGGATCGGGTAGAAGCGGAAAAGCAGTTCGAAAATCTCATGGTTGAGCGGGATGGCGAGTTCTTCTTCCAGCCCTGCTTTTCACCGGTTTGGGATACGGCCATCATGACTTTCGCCCTCGGCGAATCCGGCCTGGTATCTCCGCAGGAACTGTCGCGGACGGCTGACTGGCTGCTCAGCAAGGAAGTCCGTCGCAAGGGCGACTGGTCGGTGAAGCGGCCAAATACCGAGCCGTCCGGCTGGTACTTCGAGTTCGCCAACGAGTTCTACCCCGACATCGACGACACCGCTATGGTGCTGCTCGGTCTCACTCACACCAAGGCGTCCAATCCCGCGGCTCAGCAGGCCACTGTAAAGCGTGCGGTGAAATGGCTTCTTGATATGCAGTCGAAGGACGGGGGGTGGGCGGCGTTCGATGTGGACAACAACTGGGAACCGCTGAGCTATGTGCCGTTCGCGGATCACAACGCGATGCTCGATCCCACGTGCCCTGACATCACCGGCCGAGTGATCGAGGCGCTCGTTAAGAACGGTGTTTCGCCCAATCACCCGGCAATCCGGAAGGGCGTTGACTATCTGGTCCGCACGCAGGAGCAGGATGGAAGCTGGTTCGGCCGCTGGGGTGTCGATTACATCTATGGGACGTTCCTGGCACTGCGCGGTCTGAAAGCTGCCGGCGTGAGTGATCGCGAGGCTTGCGTCCTGCGTGCAGGCGAATGGCTGCGATCCATCCAGAACGCCGACGGCGGTTGGGGCGAGACCTGCGCCAGTTATGACAATCACGCCTTCACTCCGGCCCCGTCCACGCCTTCGCAAACCGCTTGGGCCATCATGGGCCTGTTGGCTGGCGGTGATGAATCCAGTTTGAGTTTGAATAAGGGAATCGAGCATCTGATTGAAACGCAGCGTGCCGACGGGCGTTGGGATGAAGAGTTGGCGACCGGCACTGGATTCCCCAAGGTTTTCTATCTTTGCTATCACCTGTACCGGGATATGTTCCCGCTGATGGCGCTGTCCGGTTTTTATAAGGCGAAGCAGGCCGCGTTGCAGGAAGTGCGTACTGCCAGCCTGGGCCGATCGTAGCCTGTGAAGCCGATCCTGGTGACCGGTGCGACGGGGTTTGTCGGTTGGCATGTGACAAATCAGTTGCTGGCGCGTGGCGAACGTGTTCGCGCCTTGGCTCGTGACCCGAATAGGGCGCGTGGGCTGGATGGAATTGAAGTCGTACCTGGCGATCTCCGGGATCCGGAATCGCTCAGGCGAGCAGTCGAAGGTTGCAGCCGCGTATTCCATGTGGCTGCCGACTACCGGCTGTGGGCGAAGGATGAGAATGAGCTGTACCGTTCGAATGTAGATGGCACGCGGAACCTGTTGACAGAGGCGAAGCGAGCCGGAGTCGAGCGAGTTGTATATACCAGTACGGTAGGCTGTATCGGGGTGCCGGCAGGTGGAATCGGAGATGAAACAACTCCGGTTTCGCTCGAGGATATGTCGGGAGCGTACAAACGTTCCAAGTTCCTCGCTGAACAGGTCGCCCTGGAAGCGGCAGCCGCAGGGTTTCCCGTCGTCATTGTGAACCCGACGGCTCCGGTTGGAGATCACGATAGTAAGCCGACTCCCACCGGGAAGATCGTTGTGGATTATCTCCGCCACAATATGCCCGCCTATCTGGACACGGGGTTGAACCTCGTGGATGTGCGGGATGTAGCTTTGGGCCATATTCTGGCTTGCGAAAAGGGCAGGCCAGGCGAACGTTATGTGCTGGGATGCCGGAACATGACGCTGCGCGAGATCTTTGAAACTTTAGAACGAATCAGCGGAATCAAAGCTCCTTCCGTCCGCATTCCCTACGCCGTTGCTTATACAGCAGGTGTCGTTAACACGGCTTGGGCGAACATGACGGGCATCGAGCCCAGGGCTCCGCTCGACGCAGTGAAGATGGCGAAGAAGAAGATGTTCGTCACGCATGAAAAGGCATCGCGCGAACTCGGGTTTCAACCGGGACCGGCGGAAACGGCACTGCGCCGGGCGGTCGATTGGTTTCGCGAAAACGGATACGCGTGATATGGGTCCCGTTCTCGTTGTCGCCGCGATGCCTGTGGAACTTGCAGGTATCCGGTCTGCGCTGACGCCCACCCAGATGTCGGACTTTCGCTTCGCGGCGGAAGGACCTGGGTTCCGTCTGGCGCAAAGAGCGGTGTCGGGCATACCGGAAAGACCTCGAGCCTTGATTAGTGCGGGTCTATGCGGTGCGCTCGATGAGCGTCTTCGTGTTGGACAGATTGTTGTAGCCGAGACTGTGAACGGAGTGGATTGCGCCATCCCCCGGACCGGCCGGCCTTTTGTGCTTGGCCCGGTGCTCTCACAGGACCGGGTTGCCGCGAGCGCTGCTGAGAAGAAGGCGCTGCGGTCAAGCGGTGCGATCGCGGTGGAAATGGAAGCCGCGGTTCTGGCTGAAAAGGGCCGCGAATGGGGCGTGCCTTTTTACTGTGTTCGAGCCGTTTCGGATACAGCGGATGAAGATTTTGTAATGGATTTGAATCGGACCCGGGACGAACTGGGCCGGTTCCGTGTTTGGAAGATTTTGGGGCAGGCCATGCGCCGCCCCGTGGCGGTAATCCCGGAGTTGCTCCGGCTGAAGCGAAATAGCGAACTAGCGGCAAAACAACTTGGAGAGTTCTTTGCAGAGTGCAGTTTTTGAGCAGACCGGCCCCACCGGAAAGACCCCGGTGATGATGAAGGGTGCTGTCTATCAGGGCAAGAGCCAGGTCACGGTCGAGTCTCTTCCGACACCTGAAATCGGTCCGGGCGAACTCCTCGTTCGCGTCGAGAGCTGCGGAATCTGCCATACCGATCTGAAGAAGATCGAATACGATTTGCTCACGCCGCCCCGCATTTACGGCCACGAAACCGCGGGCCAGGTGGTCGCTGTCGGAGCCGGCGTAACGAAGTTCTCGGTGGGCGACCGCGTGGTCGCGTTCCACCACATCCCCTGCCTGAACTGCTTTTACTGCCGGAAAAAGCTTTACGCACAGTGCCCCGTGTACAAGAAGGTGGGCATCACAGCCGGCTTCGAGCCTGCCGGCGGAGGCTTCGCCCAGTACATACGCATCATGGATTGGATCGTCAGGGCGGGCGTGGAAAAGATTCCGGACGGCGTATCGTACGACGTAGCCTCGTTTGTAGAGCCGGTGAATACCTGCCACAAGGCCGTCGTTCAGGCGGACCCTCAGCCCGGCGAAACCGTCGTCATCATGGGCCAAGGCCCCATTGGCCTCATCTTCACCATGCTGGTGAAGCGCTCCGGCGCGCGCATCCTTGCGACAGATACCATTGCCAGGCGTCTGGAACTAGCGAAAAAGTTCGGCGCGGAAGAGGCTTGGGATCCGCGTAATGTGGACGTGATGAAAGAGGTCAAGGAACTCAGTGAAGGACGCGGCGCCGACCTTGTTATCGTAGCGGCATCCGCTCCGGGAATCGTTGAGCAGGCGGTCCGTTGCTCCCGCCCGGGTAGCCGCATATTGTTGTTCTCCCAGACTTCGGATAAAGAGAGGATCGAAGTTTCGGGTGCCGACATCTGTAAAGACGAGCGCACCTTGTTCGGGTGCTACAGTGCTTCCGTTGACTTACAGCGCGAGTCGGCAGAGTTGGTGTTCAGTGGTGCACTGCCGGTGGAAGATTTGATTTCGCACCGTTTGCCGTTGAATCAGATTCGCAAAGGATTTGAGCTGGCCTTGCATCCAGATGAGGGATCATTGAAAATTATCGTTCAGCCACAGAGGTGGTCATAGTGAAAAATCAGATGATGGCTGCGGTCCTCTACGGGAAGGAGCAGTTGAATGTAGAGCCGGTGGCCGTTCCGGAAATTGACAAATCCGATGTCTTGGTGCGAGTGAAGGCAGCTCTGACGTGCGGAACCGATGTGAAAGTGTTCCGCCGCGGCTATCACGCCCGCATGATTGTTCCGCCCGCGCTTTTTGGTCATGAGCTGGCCGGTGACATTGTCGCGGTTGGCTCCGACGTGAAAGGCTTTCGCGTCGGCCAGCGGGTGGTGGCGGCAAATTCTGCTCCGTGCCTTGAGTGCTACTACTGCAAGCGCGGCCTCGAAAACCTCTGCGACGATCTGCTTTTCAACAACGGCGCTTATGCGGAGTACATCCGCATCCCCGGCCGCATCGTCAAGCGCAACATGTATGAGATCCCTCCACATGTCAGCTACCAGGATGCTGCGTTGATTGAACCGCTCGCCTGCGTGATGCGCGGTCTGGAAGAGACCCATATTCGTCCGGGCGATACGGTCTCGGTGATCGGACTCGGCCCAATCGGCTTGATGTTTGTCCGGTTGGCGAAGGTCTACGGAGCCCGTGTCATCGCTATCGGCCGCCGCCAGACGCAGCTTGATCGCGCTGCACGGATGGGCGCCGAAGAGCTGCTCTCTACCGGCACTGGATCGCACGAAGAGATTCTCAATACCATCAAAGACCTCACTAAGGGTCGCGGCGTCGATGTCGCCATCGAGGCCGTCGGCAAGCCGGACACCTGGCAAATGGCCGTGAAGATGGTTCGCCGCGGCGGTACTGTCAATTTCTTCGGCGGCTGCCCCAGTGAGAGCCACATCACTCTCGAAACTTCGCTGCTGCACTACTCTGAAATCACCTGTAAGGCCAGTTTCCATCACACGCCCATGCACATCCGCAAGGCGCTGGAATCGGTCAGCCGCGGCGAGATCACTGCGCGGGACTTCGTCAACCGCGAAGAGCCGCTGACCAATCTGCTCGAAGTGATGCGTCACCTCATGAGCCACAACGGCCACATGAAGACGGCAATCATCCCATAGTCAGTGCGTGTTTCTCTTACCGAAAGAATTCGCCGGCTCGCCTGAAGCGCTGAGCCGGCGCTACAAACTTGAGGAGTCCATCGCCTACACGCGGTGGCTCGCCACCCATCACTACGAGAACTTCCACGTCGTCAGCTTCCTTCTTCCGAAGCGTCTTCACCAGGATTTCTACAACGTCTATTCGTTCTGCCGCTGGGCGGACGATCTCGGCGATGAGATCGGAGACACGCAGGAAAGCCTGCGCCTGCTCGCCTGGTGGCGCTCCGAACTGGCTCGCATGTACGGCGGCGAGGCAACTCATCCCGTCTATGTAGCTCTTAAGGAAACCGTAGCCCGCCACAACCTGCCGCGAGAACCTTTCGACGACCTGATCACCGCCTTCGAGAACGATCAGATCATCACGCGCTATCGTACCTGGGACGACGTGTTCCAGTACTGCCGCTATTCGGCAAATCCCGTCGGACGGCTGGTGCTTGGCCTCTGCGGCTACGCGACCGAAGACCGGTTCCGCCTGTCCGATTACACCTGCACTGCATTGCAATTGGCGAACTTCTGGCAGGATGTGTCGGTCGACCTCCAGAAGGATCGTATCTACATCCCACTCGATGTCATGCTCAAACACGGGTACACGGAGCAGGACTTGTTCGCCGGCCGGGAAGACCAGCGCTTTTTCGCCGTCATGCGGGAAATCGTCGATGCTGCTCGCGATCTGTTCTATAAAGGCTTGCCGTTGGTTGATACGGTGGACCGGCGCCTGGCCCTTGATCTCGACCTGTTCAGCCGGGGCGGTCTCTGCATCCTGGACAAAGTGGAACAGCAGGGCTATCGGGTGCTAGCGCGGCGTCCTGCCATCAATAAAGGAGAGCGTGTGATGCTGTTGTTGCGGAGCATCACGCGCATCGCATTCCGCAAGACGGCATGAGCCCATCGGTCGAAGAATCTTACCGGTACTGTGAGCAGGTGGCTCGATCGCAGGCCAAGAATTTCTACTACTCGTTCGTGCTTCTAGAGCCTGCCCAGCGTAAAGCGATGTGCGCCATTTATGCCTTTATGCGGTACTGTGATGATCTCAGCGACGGGCCCGGTAAAGCGGACGCGACGATCATGCAGCGCTGGCGGGACGAACTGACCCAGGCATTGAACGGCGACTACGGGCCGAACCCCTGCTGGCCCGCGTTCCATGACACAGTCCGGCAATTCCAGATTCCTCATCAGTATTTTTATGAGATGATTGACGGCGTTAGTTCCGATCTCGAACCCCGCCGTATCCAAACGTTCGACGAACTCTATCGCTATTGCTATCAGGTCGCGTCGGTCGTCGGCCTGACAATCGTTCATATCTTTGGCTTTGAGGACCCACGCGCCCTGGACTTAGCCGAGAAGTGTGGCATCGCATTCCAACTCACTAATATCATTCGCGATGTGAAGGAGGACGAGGAGCTTGGCCGTGTGTACCTGCCGGAAGAGGACCGCGCGCGTTTCCCCGGCTTGAAGCCGCTGCTCGCCTTCGAAGCCTCCCGAGCGAAGGAATATTACGCCGAATCCCGCCCCCTCATCGGAATGGTCCACAAGCGGAGCCGCCGGTCTCTGTGGGCCCTCATCGAAATCTACCGGCGTCTTCTGGACCGCATCGAAGCCTCCGGTTACGACGTAATGCGCCACCGGATCCGCGTCCCCACCTGGGAGAAGTTAGCGATCCTCGCACGAGCATGGATGCGGTAGACGCTATCGTATTCGAGAGTGGCCTATACTAGCAGGGGATGAGAAAAAGCGCTGCTGTATTCATTGGGATCCTCTTTCTCGCGTCCTGTGGCCAGAAGGAAAGCGCCACGGGTCCGGCTCCGCATGCGACTGTTCAAACGCGTGAGGGAGTGACCTTGACCGGCAACGTCGTGGCGAGTTCGCCATCGGAGATCACGCTGGAAAGCGACGACAAGACCCGCCGCACGATTGCCATGAAGGACGTGAAGTCTGTCGAATATGACGACACGACTGCACCTGCCGCTGCAGCTGTCCCCGTCCCCGAACCTGCGGCGACGACTGCTCCTGGTGCACCTGCACGGAAATCTGCCGCAGTTGCCAGCCGCTCGACCGCTCCCGAACTGAACCACGAACGCCACGTTCACCCCACCGAAGAACGGATCACCACCAAGACGTATGAAGTCCCGGCTGGTACGCCTGTCTCGGTGCGCGTTGAAGAGACGATTGATTCCTCAAAGGCTGTTGAGGGTCAAACCTACGCCGCGGAGGTTACGGAAAACGTCAACGATGCCGCCGGCGATGTTGTGATCCCCCGAAACGCGAATGCAAAAATTGTAATCCGGTCCGCCTCGAAGGGCGGTCGATTCAAAGGCAGTTCCGATCTGGTGCTCGACCTCGCTTCCGTCTCTATCGATGGACGTGCCTACGAGGTAGAAACCGCCAATCTGGTTCGCAAAGGTAAAGCGGGTATCGGTGGCAACAGGCGTACCGCAGAATATACCGGGGGCGGCGCGGCCCTGGGGGCAATCATCGGTGCCATAGCAGGCGGAGGCAAAGGAGCCGCGATCGGCGCCGCCGCTGGTGCCGGTGCGGGAGCTGCTACTCAGGTCATCACCAAGGGTGGTTCCATTAAGGTTCCAGTTGAATCCATCCTTACATTCCGTCTGGAACAACCCCTCCACGTTACTGCCCGGAAGTAAATCCTCTCAACACATCAGGCACTCCTTCCGTATAAGTTAGTGACGTGAACGCGGAAGGAGTGCTGTTGGACAGTCCGGCCATTGCTCGCGCGCGCCGGGGCGATCTTTCCGCGTTCGAAGAGCTGATCCGCATGCACGAACGCCACGTGTTCACTCTCGCCTACCGGCTGATGGGAAATGTGCCCGATGCACAGGATGCCGCCCAGGAGGTCTACTTGCGCCTTTACCGGCAGATCGGTTCCTTCGACGAGGGCCGCGAGTTCCGGCCGTGGCTGACCCGAATCACGGCGAATGTTTGTATGGACCTGCTCCGGAAGCGGCGCACGCTGGTCCCGATTGAATCGATAAGACCCCCAGCGGCCTCAGACCAGACGGACGAGGCGTTCGACGTGGAGCAAAGGCGTCTGCTCGTCAACAAGGCCCTGGAGACGCTTCCTGCCAAGCAGCGAGCCGCGATTGTGCTTCGCGACGTAGAGGGCCTGTCGACCGCCCAAGTAGCGGAGTCGCTGGGAACGACTGAGACTACCATTCGCTCTCAGATCTCGACAGGACGTCTCAGGCTCAGGCAGGTAGTCCAGCAGTTACTCAGGAGGAAGTCATGAGTTGCGCGGATTGGGAAGAGCGGATCGCGATCAACGAGCCTGAGGATGTGGAACTGGAGCGGCACCTGAAGGCTTGTCCGTCGTGCAGGCAGTTGGCTGCGGAACTGCTATCGGATCGGGAGGCGCTTGGGGCTGCTCCGGTCTTTTCGGAGGCGGACCTCTCTGCACCCCGTATTGCAGCAGTTTCACGTATTCGCAGACAGCGCCTCCTGTGGCGTGCCGCCGCTGGAGCGATTGCGGCTTTGCTGATGTTGTTCTTCGTGCGGGAGCCGAAAGCGGAAACACTGGTTTGGCATCCGGCTGAAATTACCGCTCCTGATATGGCCTATCACGCGGTTCGGACCGAAGCGCCGCGTCAGGTTCGCCGGGCGGCAGTCAAACGCAAGTCGTCGCAGGAGAAGCCGGAAGTGGTCGTCAAGATATTCACTGACGATCCAAACATTGTTATCTACTGGATCACTGACTAGGAGAAGAAATGAAACACATCCTGATTGCGTGTGTACTCTGTGCATCTGTATTTGCACAGGATTCGGGGGGTACGGTCACGAAACTTGCCGAGCTCAATAATGTGAAAGCCCAGACGGTGGGGGACCTGGTCCGCGCGTTTAATGTCAAGGTGGATATAGGCCCGGATCCCGGCTTCCTGACCATCCGTGGCGCAAAAGAGAGTGTGGAAGCTGCCGAGCAGGCGCTGAAGCGGCTGGACCGTCCCAAGAAGAGCATCGAAGCGACGTTTCAGATCCTGTCCGCCACCAAAGCTCCGAACAATGAGAAGCTACCGGCCGAACTCGCCAACGTCGTCAAACAACTCCGTGGAGCCCTTACGTACCAGGGCTTCCGGCTGGTGGAGACCTTGCAAGTGCGCACGCGAGAAGGCTCGGGTGTTCGCGAAGCGTCCAGCGCAATGCGCGTGGACGACGAAAACGCCCCGAGTGGTACGTTCCAGGTGAGGTTCACAAACACCACAGTCAGTTCGGAAGAGAAGCAGCCCATGGTTCGCTTCGATGGATTGCGTTTCGGCGCCCGGCTTCCGGTTGGCGTCAAAACGTCGACAGGTACGACGACATACAACTTCGTGGAGACGGGGGTGAACACCGATATCGATGTCCGGGAAGGACAGACGGTCGTGGTCGGACGTGCCAACCTTGACGGCAAGGAAGGCACGTTTTTTCTGGTTGTAAATGCAAAGGTGCTGGACTAAGCGGATATACTCCTTTCGATGAGTGAACGTCGATACCTGGCCTGCGATCTCGGCGCGGAGAGCGGCCGCGTGATGTTGGCAACCGTGGCCAACGGAAATATATCCCTGGAAGAACTCCACCGGTTTGCGAACGATCCGGTCCGCCTGCCGACCGGGCTCTACTGGGACATGCTACGGCTGTTTCACGAGATTGTGCGTGGGATCAGCAAGGCGCGGGGGGTGAAGATCGACGGCATCGGGATAGATACCTGGGGTGTGGACTACGCATTGCTCGGTTCTGATGGCGCACTCTGCGACGTGCCGCGCCACTACCGCGATGATCGCAATGTGGGTATGGTCGAGCGGACCTTCGCTGTTGTACCGAAGGAACGTATCTTCGAACGGACCGGCGTTCAGTTCATGCACATTAATACGCTTTATCAACTTCACGCCGCGCGGCTCGAAAACTCCCCCGGCCTGAAGGCGGCGAAGAAGCTTCTGTTCACGCCCGACCTGCTCAATTATTGGCTCTGCGGCGCGCAGAAGACCGAGTGGTCTATCGCGAGCACGTCACAGTTCTTTGATCCGCGCACGCGCACTTGGGCAACCGATATCCTGGAGGCCCTCGACATTCCCACCCACATCCTGCCGGAGATTGTGCCGACCGGTACGAAACTTGGCACCTTGCTTCCGCACGTGGCTGACCTCACGGGAATCGGTGAGGTCCCCGTCTTCGCAACGGCCGGCCACGATACCGCGGCCGCAGTTGCTGCCGTGCCGGCGCAAGGGGATGACTGGTGCTACATCAGTTCCGGCACATGGTCGTTGATGGGTGTACTGCTCCCCAAGCCCCTCATCAATGCGCGCGCTCTCGAATGCAACTTTACGAATGAGATGGCAGCCGATGGTCGCGTGCGCTTCCTAAAGAACATCGCCGGGTTGTGGATCCTGCAGGAGTGCCGCCGCGCCTGGGCGCAAGCAGGTCAGGAGTACGGCTACGAGCAGTTGACCGGCATGGCCGGGGATGCCGAGCCCTATCGCGGCTACTTCCCGCCGGACGAGTTCCTCAGTCCCGGGCACATGCCGGAGCGCATCGCTGCCTGGTGCAGGCAGAATGGTCAGCCTGTGCCCGAGGGCGTGGCCGCCATGACCCGGGCGGTGCTCGATTGTCTTGCGCAGAAATACAGCGAGGTTCTCCTCAATCTCGAAGAGGTCACGGGAAAAACGATCCGCACCATCCATATAGTCGGCGGCGGCTGCAAGAATCTGCTACTGAACAGACTTGTGGAAGAGAAGACCGGACGCAAGGTGCTGGCTGGTCCAGTAGAGGCTACCGCGCTCGGCAACGTTCTGACGATGAGCAGGTAGCGTGCAAATCGATCGCACGGACTAACGTTGCTTGGCGATGGCCTCACACGCGCCCCTCACAACGGGTGCGAGGTTCGTGTGGAGTTACTGTAGATCAGATCGTCACTCTTATCGAAGACCGCCACTTTGTTGCCCCTGCTAAACGGAGTGATCGGACTCGGCGCTTCATGGTCGAGGCGGACGACGAAATCGGCCTTCTCCCGGTTGTTGGTCACCAGCACGGCGGGGCAGCGCCGCTGAAACGTCTTCATGACCTCGATGGCCTGAGGGCTGGATCCTCCCATCAGATTCAAGGCCGCCTCGCCGGACACCTGTAATGTCTGACTCTCAGTGATATAGACCCGCGGCTTTTCGGCTGCCCACAGGCCCGGAACGATTAGCGCACAGTATAGTAGAGTACGCATACCGCTCAGCCAGACGCGCCAGCCGACGGTCGGGTTACGCGTGGAACTCGATTGTGTGATCGAATGGCGTAATTCCAGTGATGTAGATGCTAGGACCGGGCAGTTTCGGGAGTGCACCGCGAACCTGCACGTACGAGTGCTCCTTGTGGCCGGGACCAAACCGGAGCACATCATTGCCAAAGCGCAGTTCGGCTTCGCCGGCAGCCAGAATCCAATCCTCCGTTCGCTGCAGGCGGTCCGCGCCGCTCACCTGGACTCCCTCGCGTACGTTGATCTCGACGGACACCGGCACCTCCGCCGTGCCGTGAGATTGTATCCGGAGCCGGAAGCCCGCCGGTATCTCGGTGATCGTCACGATCTGCTCCAGCTTGCAGATCTCGGTCTGTTTCCGCTGGGAGCGGACGGACGCGAACTCCCCGGGCGCGAGGTGCCTGGGCGGATCGAGCGGCTGATAATAAGGCGCTTCCAGCTCCTGCGTCATGCGCCAACTATTGCCGTCCTGTACCATCTCTCCGCCGCTGAATTGGCCTTTGCCGAAGAACGGAGTGGCGAAACGGACCGCGTTGATTACCGCATCCCCATTGCGTACCGTGAAGAAGCGGTCCCGGCCGGAGAGCAGGGTCGCGCTCCTCTTGCCACGCCGGATCCGTACACAACCACTGCTCTTGAATGCTTTCAGGTAATTGTCCGGAATCAGTTCTGTTTTCGGCACTTCCTGCAGTTCCGGATACTCCAGCAAGGTGAGTGCGGAGGCATAGGATCCGAATAGATCCTCAGCCAGACGCCCGAACTGGCCGTTTCCGTCATGGATGGCGAGATACTGCAAGGGGAACCAGTAGCGTCCCATAGTGCCCCGCGTATTCAAATCCTGGCGGCGCGAAATTTCTGTTACTACGTCGCCATTCGGGTGCACCAGGTAGAGCATGGCATTCAGATTCCGCCGCACCGGGTCGAGCAATTCAGGCCGGTTCAGTTTCGCCGCAAGCGTCGTAAACGCATGGTCGCAGACAGTGTTGTAGACGGTGGTGCTGCGCTCGTCGAACTGGCCGTCCTCATCGATGTCAATGCCCTCCGCCAGCCACTGATTAATGCGATTTAAATAAGACGGCTCACGGAAAATCTCATAGAGCTGTGCGAGCGCGGCGCTCACCACCCACCGGTGATTCGGTGTATGGATGCCGCCGTGAGCGAGTGAGGTTCCCATGCGCTTCAGGACGGGCCCAGTCAGGGCGACCAGTTCGGTCTCCTGGCGGCGCTGCGCGATTACCGTCGCGCTCGCGAGTCCGTGAACGGCAAACCCGGTATCGGGGGGCGAATTGAAATTCGTAATCAGCAGGTTGAGATTACCGTCCGGCGTAAGTGTCCGGGAGATGAATCCCTGGGCCAGACGCATCCTCCGCATCAATTCACCGCTACGGTGGAAGCGCGACTGCGGGGAAAGCGCTGCTATGATGCCCGCTGATAGGAAGCCCGTCGCGGAGGCAGTCGGGTACAACCCGTATTCGTCAGGGAAGCCGCCGCTCATCTTGCTGGACGGATCCGTATTCTGACCGCCTAAAAGCCGCTCCACGGCCTTATCGTTCTTGCGGAGAGCCTCTGCGAGACGATCGTTCGGGGAAGCTTGCGCTGCCGCGGCCATGGCGGTTCCGCCCAGCAGCGCACGTCTGGAAATCTTCATGCTTGTCACCATCTGAACACACGTTCGGAACCCGATCCATCCAACGTGTGCCGGACGGCCGCCGATTACCGTGTTTCCGGGACTACCGCTCTCCTCGAAGGCCAGCGCAGCAGCACCATCTGCACATAAAGGCGGATGAGCTGGTATAGCGTCTTCAGCAACGATCGGACGCGAAAGAATTGCGAGCGGCCGTACAGCCGCGCATAATGATGCACTCCGACTTCGATCACCCGGTAGGAACTCATCTCGAGCTTGCGCACGAGTTCTACGCAAATCGTACCGCTCGTCGAGAACAGGTTGATCTCTTCGAGCAGTTCGCGCCGGATCAGGCGGAAGTCGCAGTCCACGTCCTGAATCTGGATGTGAAATAGGAAACGCGCGAACGCGTTGTAGACATTTCCGATCCAGATCCGATGTTGTGGGTCGTTGCGTTCGAGCTTGTAGCCGTTCACCAGCCCTACATCTGGCGCCATAAGAGCCAACAGCTTCGGCAACTCGCGCGGGTCATACTGGCCGTCGCCGTCCGTATAGAAGATTAAATCCTTGGTAGCGGCAGCGAAACCGCTGCGCAGCGCACCGCCATAGCCCCGATTCTTGCGATGCGTCACAATTCGTAACCTCGGCGCATACCGCTGTTCCAGCTGTCCCAGAACTTCGCCGGTGTTGTCGTGACTACCGTCGTTAATGACGATCACTTCAAAATCATCTACATGCTGTTCTAATGTTTCGAACGTCTTAGCTAACAGCGCCGGTAGCGACGGCGCATCATTATACGCAGGAAAGAACACACTTACGCTGGACAATACGTCACCCCTCCAGTCGTGCCATTGTACCCTGAGAAGTTGCCTCCGTTCTTTCCCTTAGTTCGAAACCCGCATTTGCTCACGATTGCGGCGAATTTCGCCGTCCGGCGCTTGGACGAGCGCCGGTTCCCGGTCACCCCGCGTCACTACCGGACGGAGCCGGACGTGGACGTGCTGGTCCATGAGCAGCGGCCCCCGCACGGCCGGGCAAAGGGAGAAATCGTGATGGTGCACGGCCTGGAGGGGTCGAGCGCCGCCGGGTACATGCGGAGTATGTCCCAACTCGCCCTGGAGCACGGGTACGCGACGCACCGGACCAACATGAGGAGCTGCGGAGGAACCGAGGCCCTGTGCAAAACGATGTATAACGCGGGGCTCACGTCAGACACTCTGGCGGTAATTCGGGAAATCCGGCAAAAGCATGGCGGCCCGGTGTTCCTGGTGGGCTACTCACTCGGAGGCAACGTCTCGCTAAAGCTGGCGGGAGAACTGGGTGAGACGGCCAAAGGTCTCCTGGACGGAGTTTGTGGAGTTTCTACCCCGATCGACCTGGCGGCGTCCGTGCGAAAGATGAGCCGGCGTGAGAACCGGATTTATGAATGGCGGTTTCTGTCGCGCTTGAAGGAGAGAATCCGGAAACGGGCGCAGAGTCTGCCCGGCGTTTATGACCTGGAACAGTTGGCGAAGGCACGGACGGTGTACGAGTTCGATGACTGGATCACGGCGCCGTCGTTTGGCTTCGGCTCGGCGGACAACTACTACCGGACCCAGTCCTCCAAACAGTTCCTGCCGAAGATCCGGATTCCCACGCTGCTGGTACAGGCGAAGGATGATCCTCTGATTCCGTTTGACATGTTTGAGGACGCCGACGTCAGTGAGAACCCATTCATCCGGCTGGTGGCCGTGGAGCACGGCGGCCATCTTGGATTCCTGGCGAACTCGAACCCTCGATTTTGGGTAGACCGGATCGTATTGGAGTGGATCGAAGAGCAACGGCGGCCATCTGCGGGTCCGGTGGCTTGACAAACCGATTCAACAGATCGCCGGAATGTGTGTTCGACGCATGGCTGGATCCGAAGAAAGCGTTGAAATGGCGCCTCGTCGTTGACGGCCTGACGCGTTAATGCTGCGCCCGCTGTACCGTTATACATTACGGTGCACGAACCGGGAACAAAATACAGACGATTCTCGTCTTCCCCTGCAATGGCGAGCAATGCCTCGTTTGCCGAAGCGGCGTTCGTGGCTGCAGGGTCGCTCCGTGGGAGCAAACTGCGGAGTTTCCTCACCCTTCTCGGCATTATTCTGGCGACCACAACTTTGATTGCAGTCATGTCCGTAATCAACGGCATGAACAAGTACATTGCTCAACAGGTTTCGGACATGGGGGCTGACGGGTTCCGCGTCCGGCGCATCATCTTCATTGGCAATTTCGATCCGAAAAAGTATCTTGAGATGCAGCGGCGCAATCCGGAAATGAGCCGCGAGGAATACGACTTCCTCCGTACGCACGCCAGACTGATCCGTGAGATCGGAATGGAGGCATTCCGTGGCGTGACCGTAAAATACGGCTCACAGACGGTAGACTGGGTGCAACTCACCGGCGTAAGCCCGAACATGGCCAGCATCGCCAATGTCCAGCCTGTATCCGGGCGGTTCATTACCGACACGGATAATAACCGGCGGTTGCCCGTGGTGTTCATCGGCAACGACATCAAGGATCAATTCTTTCCGAATATCGATCCGGTGGGGAAAGTCATCGTGATTCAGAATCACGCGTGCGAGATCATCGGCGTCGCTAAGGCGCAAGGAACGGTCTTCGGCGAGTCCCGGGATAACTTCGTCATGATCCCGATCGAGACGTACTTCAAGATGTTCAGTGCGCGGCAGGGGTTGGGCTACAATGCGGCGGCGCTGAATCCCACAGTGCTTGAGCAGGCGCAGGATGAAGTCCGTTCGCTTCTGAGAGCGTACCGTCATCTCCGGCCCAACCAGGAAGACACCTTCGGCATGGCGGCATCCGATGCCCTCGTGGCCGCCTGGGACCGCTTAACCGGCGCGATTGCCGCCACGGCTGTAGCGGTTGTGTCCGTGTTCATGGTCGTCGGCGGCGTTGTGATCATGAACATCATGCTCGCGGTGGTCACGGAGCGCACGCGTGAGATCGGTGTCCGCAAATCGGTTGGCGCCCGCCGCCGCGACATCATGTATCAGTTCCTGGTCGAGTCCTCGATGCTCTCCGGAATCGGCGGATTGATTGGAGTGGCGACGGCGTACACCGTCGCGGTAATCGTTCGAAATTTCACTCCTGTGCCAATGGCAGTGCCGGTCTCCGCGATTGTGATCGGCGTTGGACTATCGACATTGGTCGGGCTGTTCTTTGGCATCTATCCGGCGCGTCGCGCGGCGCTACTGGATCCGATTGAGGCATTGCGGCACGAATGACCAAGCGTTGGGTTCCCATAGCAGCCGGTATCCGCCTCGCGATGGCGAGCATCCGCGAAGCTAAGGTGAGGGCGTTCCTCACAGTCCTCGGAGTGATCATCGGCACGGGAACGATCATAGGAGTCGGCTCCATCATTGCCGGTCTGGACAACGCGATTAGTGACATTCTGAAGCAGTTCGGGCCGGATACTCTGATCGTGTTCAAATTCCGTGGAGGATTCCGCGTAGGGAACCTTTCGCCGGAAGAATGGAAGCGCAAGCCGATCAGTTATGAAAATGCGCTCGCGATTGCGGAGCGGTGCCCTTCGGTCGAGCACGCGAGCCCCTATCTGTTTCCCGACTTCCGTAATTTGAGGAAAGCCAAGTACAAGAACAACGAAGTGTTCCGGCTGCAGATGGGCGGCACCGAGGAAGGCTATGTGAATTCAGGTGTGGAGATGAAGTTCGGCCGTTTCTTCACCGACACGGAAAATCAGCATCGAATGCCGGTAGTCGCGATAGGCGAGACTCTTCAGACGACGCTGTTTCCCAATGAAGATCCAATCGGCAAGTGGATCGAGGTGGACGGCCGGCAGATGCAGATCGTAGGCGTCATGAAAAAGCCCGCTGCATCGCTGCCTGGTCAGGATGACAATCGCGCGCTGCTGCCGTACTTCACAATGAGGAAACTTTACCCGAGCGCCAGGGAGCACATGGTCGTGGTTACAGCCAAACACGGGCTGTTGCCGCAAGCTATCGACGAAGTTCGTATGGTCCTGAGACAGGAACGCCGCGTGAAGTACAACGACCCCGATGACTTCTGGCTCTCGACCGCGGATCAGATGATCGAAGAGTTTCACAACACGACTGCGATTGTGGCGCTGGTGATGATTGTGCTCAGCTCCATTGGTCTGCTGGTGGGCGGGATCGGCGTCATGAATATCATGCTCATGTCTGTGACGGAGCGGACGCACGAGATCGGAATCCGAAAGGCAATCGGCGCCCGGCGCTTCGATATTACGCTGCAGTTTCTCACCGAGGCGTCCACGCTCACATTCGTGGGTGGATTGTGCGGCATGGTCTTCGGCTGGATCATTTCCGTCGTCGCCAGGCTGGTGTTCCCAAACCTTGTCACAGCCGTGCCGCTCTGGGCCGTTGCCGCGGGCATTCTAATGTCCGTGGGCGTCGGGCTATTCTTCGGAATCTGGCCCGCGAACAAGGCCGCGAGGCTGGACCCGGTGGACGCCCTTCGCTACGAATAGCCCCAGCGGACGAAGACCTGCGGGACTTCAGATTTCGGTCGAGCAGGGGAATCTCAAGGTCTCCGCCAACATCATCGAATCCAAAGTGCTCATCCACGAGCTCATGAACATGCGGCGAAGATCACCTCGGCCGGAAACGAAACCTACTCGGCATGGCGCGAGGGCGACCATGACGATAACGTTCTCGCTGTGGGACTTGCCTGCTGGCGCGCCGCCAAACAATGGGAATGAGGCTGCACCAAAACCGCCGGTTAAGTAATCCGATCCCGTTCCGACACAATCACGATCTGGATGTCGCTTGCCGTATGGACGATCTGCTGCACCAGATCCCGGCGGAACCACGGAGGCGTCTTCGCCCCGGGGCGCGCCAGAAACAACTGAGTGATGTGGTTCCGCCTGGCGAAATCAACCAGGACCGGTGCTACGTCGGTGCCATCCAGGATGCGAGTCTCGATATGGAGATTGCGTGCGAAGTTCAGGTGACGCTCGATCTCCTCGCGGTCATGCTGATTCAGATTGCCGAGGTCTCCTCCCTCCTGCACGCACACAGCGAAGCACTCCGCCCCAAGGAAATCGCTGACGCGCTTGGCCCGCCGGATCAGCATTGCGGTCTCCGGTTCCGGCGTCACTAATACGAGGATTCGCTCCCGCTGATCCCGAATCTCCGGAGTGCGCTGCTCCACTTCGTAAGCCGTCTGCCGCATGGCCAGTTCCCGCAGTGCGACCAGAGTCGATTCGCGAAAGAAGTTTTGCAAAGCCTGCTCGGCCTTGTCGCGCTTGTAAACCACGCCTCGTTCCAGCCGGTTCAGCAGTGCGCGCGGCGTCACATCCACCATCACCACTTCGTCGGCCTGCTGCACTACCCAGTCCGGAATCGTCTCGCGCACCCGCACGCCCGTGAACTGCCAGACCTGGTCGTTCAGGCTCTCCAGATGCTGGATGTTCATTGTGGTCAGGACATCGATGCCGGCATCGAGCAGCACCAGCACATCCTCCCATCGTTTCTGGCGTTCCGACCCGGGTACATTCGTGTGCGGAAACTCGTCCACCACGCAAACGGTTGGACGACGGGCGAGAATCGCGTCCGTATTCATCTCTTCCAACTTCGTCCCGCGATAGTCGAGTGTCTTTCTCGGAACGATCTCCAGACCTTCTGTTTTCGAAATCGTGTCCTGGCGCCCGTGCGGTTCAAAGTAGCCGATCGCAACATCCACGCCATGTGCTTTCAGCTCCTGGGCATCCAACAGCATCTGGTAGGTTTTGCCTACGCCGGCCGCATATCCGAGGTAGATTTTGAGTTTGCCTCGCGCTCCGTCCGTCATGTGTGTTGCGGAAACACGCGAACGTCCATCCCTCGCGACTGCCGGATCAGTTTCTCTACGGGATTACCCCACAGCCGCGACCATAGACTCGATTGCTGGCTGTGGCCGATGAAGAGTTGCGTAATCCCCCGCACCTTCGCGAAATCAAGAATCGCCTGCACCGCATCCTCTCCGTCCAGAAGAGCGATCTCCGCGCCCGCTTCCCTCGACATGTCGAGCTTCGCGTTCAATGCCGTCGCGTCCTCGGCCGATAGATTCGGCTGCTGCACGTACGCCACGATCAGTTCCCCGTGGAATCTGTTCGCGATCGTCCGTGCGGTCTTCAGCATGGAGGTGATGTTCGCGCGCGGCGTGATGCAAACCAGTAAACGTTCCTGCGTGCCGAGCGACTGCTGAATACCATGTTGCCGCAGATACTCCTCAAGCTGATGATCCACCACATCGGCCGCGAGCACCAGCGCCAGCTCCCGCAGTTTCAACAGGCGCTCCTGCCGGATTTCCGTGTCTTCCGGGTTCGCCGGTGCGTCCACGACCTCGATCTCCTCCGCATTCTTAAGAAATGCGACCGGTACTTTATCCTTCACATGCTTGCCCGTAATGGCTTCCACCTGGGCGCTGACTTCATCCACGTACTGTATGTTGATGGACGTGATCACGGATATGCCGGCGCGCAGCAGTTCCTCTGCGTCTTCCCAGCGCGTCGTATGCCGCAGTCCCGGAGGGTTCGTGTAAGCAAGCCCGTCGATTACGCAGACGGCGGGCTTCCGCCGCAGCAGCGCGTCCACATCAATCGCCGTTCCTTTGGTCGGGATGGTTTCAAGTGCACTGAGAAGAGGAGTTACTTCGGTGGGTACCACGCGCTGCATGGCGGCCACCACCACATCCTGTCCGCGTTCAATCCGTCGCCTCGCCTCGTCGAGCATGCGAAACGACTTGCCGACACCCGATGCATAGCCGAGGAAAATTTTCAGGCGTCCGCGCGTCGCGCCCCTCTCCTCGGCTTGTGCCTCCCAAAGGCATTCCTCCGGGGTTCTCCTTCGTAGCTGGTTCTTCATTTCTTCGGCAGGTCTCGATCCAGTGCCCGATTTAAATTCAGCACATTCACTCGAGGTTCGCCAAGGATACCCAGGTCCGGCTGCTCCGTGTACCGGGTCACTATGTTCAGCACATCCGCTTGTTCTACGCCCCGCACCTTCGAGATCCGTGCTGCCTGCGCTATGGCCGAAGCCGGGCTGATGTGCGGATCGAGTCCGCTGGCTGACGCCGTTAGCAGGTCCGCCGGAATCGGTGCGGTGTAGTCCGGGTTTTCTTTACGAAACTTCTGGACTGACGCGTTCACCCGGTCCGCCAATTTCTGGCTTGTCGGTCCGAAATTCGATCCGCCGGATGCCGTCGCATCATAGCCGTCATTGCCTGCGGCCGACGGCCTGGGCTGAAAGTACTTTGGTTGTTGGAAGCTTTGGCCCAGCAGTTCGGATCCGATCACGCGTCCGTTCTCCGTCACCAGACTCCCGTTCGCCCGGTGCGGAAAAAGGACCTGGGAGATGCCGGTCAGGGCCAGCGGATACACCACACCGAGCATGACCGTCAAAAATAGCTTGATCCGAAGTCCGGGAAGAATCTGTTGCCACATTTTCGTGTCTCCTCTATGCCAGGTGCAACACCGCAAGCAGCTGGTCGATCACCCAGATGCCTGGGAAGGGCGCGAGAATGCCGCCAAGTCCGTAGATCAGCAGGTTGCGCTGCAACAGGCTCGCGGCATCGAGCGGCCGGTACTTCACGCCCCTTAGTGCGAGCGGAACGAGTGCGATGATGATCAGCGCATTGAAAATCACCGCTGATAACACGGCGCTCTGCGGTGTGTGCAAGCCCATGATGTTGAGCTTTCCGAGCACCGGGTATGTCGTCATGAACATTGCCGGGATGATCGCGAAATACTTCGCTACGTCGTTCGCAATCGAGAAAGTGGTGAGCGCTCCGCGCGTGATCAGCAACTGCTTGCCGATCGCCACCACCTCGATGAGCTTCGTGGGATTGCTGTCCAGATCCACCATGTTGCCGGCTTCCTTCGCCGCCATGGTGCCGGTGTTCATCGCCAGCCCGACATCCGCTTGCGCCAGCGCCGGGGCGTCGTTCGTTCCGTCGCCGGTCATAGCCACCAGTCGTCCGGCCGCCTGTTCCTTCTTGATGTACTCGAGCTTGTCTTTCGGTGTGGCCTGCGCCAGGAAGTCGTCCACCCCCGCTTCAGCCGCAATCGCCGCGGCAGTCAGCGGATTATCACCCGTAATCATGACGCTCCGGATCCCCATCTTCCGTAGCTGGGAGATGCGCTCCTTCATGCCGCCTTTCACAATGTCCTTCAGGTGGATGATGCCGAGCAGTCTGTTTCCGTCCGCGACTGCCAGGGGAGTACCGCCGTTGCGCGAAATGCGGTCGCTCAGGTCCTGGAAGTCTGACGGGACCGTGCCGCCTTGCTCAATCACGAATCGTACGATCGCTTCCGACGCGCCCTTTCGCAATTGCCGTCCCTGCAGATTCACGCCGCTCATGCGCGTGTACGCGGAGAATGGAATGAACGTTGCCTCGTGCTCCGGGATATGCCGGCCGCGCAGGCCATACTTTTCTTTCACCAGCACCACGACGGAGCGGCCTTCCGGAGTCTCGTCCGCAAGGCTCGACAACTGAGCGGCGTCCGCGAGTTCTTCCGGATTCACTCCCGGCACGGGAATCAGCTCGACTGCCTGGCGGTTGCCGAGCGTGATCGTGCCTGTCTTGTCCAGTAGCAGGGAATTTACATCGCCCGCGGCCTCAACGGCCTTGCCGCTCATCGCGAGCACGTTGTGCTGCATCACGCGATCCATACCCGCTATACCGATGGCGGAGAGCAGTCCGCCGATAGTCGTCGGAATGAGGCAGACCAGCAGCGAGATCAGCACAGCCACGGTCGGCACGGTTCCGGAATGCGATTGCGATACAGCGAATGCGGAGAATGGCTGCAGTGTCACGACAGCAAGCAGAAAAATCAGCGTCAGGCCGGCGATGAGGATCCCCAGCGCCACCTCATTCGGCGTCTTCTGCCGCTGCGCGCCTTCGACGAGGGCGATCATGCGATCCAGGAACGTCTCCCCCGGGTTTGAACTGATTCGAACCCGTATCTGGTCCGACAGGACTCGCGTGCCACCGGTCACAGCACTGCGGTCTCCGCCGGACTCGCGGATGACGGGCGCACTCTCGCCGGTTATGACCGATTCGTCCACTGTCGCAATTCCGTCGATCACCTCGCCGTCGCCGGGTATTAAATCACCAGCGTCGCAAATGACGACATCGCCGACCCGTAGCACCGAGCCCGGCACCTGTTCCAACTGTCCGGATTTCCCCACGCGCTTAGCGATGGCATCTGTCTTGGTCTTGCGGAGAGCGTCGGCCTGCGCCTTGCCGCGTGCCTCTGCCATCGCTTCGGCGAAGTTCGCGAATAGCACCGTAAACCAGAGCCATATTGCGATCTGCACTTGGAAGCCGATGCCGCCGGCGCCCGTCACCACATCCCGGATTAGGAACAGCGTCGTGAGGGCCGCGCCTGCTTCGACAACGAGGATTACGGGATTCGTGAACAAAGCCACGGGATTCAGCTTCCCGAACGAAGCCGCCACCGCGCGTCTCACAATCTCGGGATCAAAGAGAGGGCGCGAATGCGCGAGCTTCTTTGGAAGCAGCGATGTCGGATCTTCCGGTACTACTGGCTCAATCTCGGGTGTTTTCGTCATGCTCGGCATGGTTTAGCTCCACAGCGGCAGGATCATGGAGTACAACTTGCCGCTCTCCATCAGGTAGTGCTCTACAATCGGTCCCAATGAAAGGGCAGGGAAGAAGGTCAACGCGCCGACAATCAGCACCGTTCCTACCAACAGACCGACGAATAGCGGTCCGTGAGTTGGGAACGTGCCGCTCGTCACAGGAACCTTCTTTTTCGCGGCAAGGCTGCCGGCGGCCGCCATCAGCGGAATCAGAAAGAAGAATCGGCCGATCAGCATCGCCAGCCCGATCGTCAGGTTGTACCAGGGAGTGTTCGCGTTCAGCCCTGCGAAGGCGCTCCCGTTATTGCCGGTGCCACTGACATAGGCGTAGAGAATCTCGCTGAATCCGTGCGGCCCGTTGTTGTTGACATTCGCAATCGCCGCGCCGGGAGGATTCCAGTAGTCCTTCGCCGGGAACGAAACAGCGGTCGTCAGCCCTGCAAAGATCAGGATGCTCGCCGCCGTTGCGATCACGGCCAGCATCGCCATCTTTACTTCCTTCTGCTCGATCTTCTTGCCGAGATACTCGGGCGTGCGGCCCACCATTAGCCCGGCGATGAACACCGCGAGAATACAGTAGAGCAGGATTCCGTACAGCCCGGCCCCTACTCCACCGAAGATCACCTCGCCCGTCATGATGTTGAACATAGGCACCAGGCCGCCAATCGGCGTGAAACTGTCGTGCATGGAGTTCACTGCGCCGCAACTGGCATCCGTCGTGACTGTGGCAAACAATGCCGAGCTTACGATCCCGAATCGAACTTCTTTGCCTTCCATGTTGCCACCGGGTTGCGTCGCGGACGCATGCGTTTCCAGGCCCATTCTTGCCAGCACGGGATTCCCTGCCTGTTCAAATCCATACAGGACAAATACGCCTGCCAGGAACATCACGGAGAATGCCGCGAAAATCGCCCAGCCCTGACGCGTGTCTCCGGCCATTCGGCCGAAGGTGTACGTGAGCCCCGCCGGGATCAGAAAGATGAGAATCATTTGAAAGAAGTTCGTGAGTGGGGTCGGATTCTCAAACGGATGCGCCGAGTTCGCATTGAAGAACCCGCCGCCATTCGTGCCCAGCATCTTGATGGCTTCCTGCGATGCCACAGGCCCTTGGGCGATGATCTGTTTGCCGCCCTCTAGCGTGGTGATCGCGTCGTACGGCTTCAGGTTCTGCACCACTCCCTGCGAGCACAGGAACAGCGCGGCTAATATCGAGAGTGGCAGCAGGATGTACACGGTGGCGCGCGTCACGTCTACCCAGAAGTTGCCGATGGTCCGATTCTCCTGCCGTACGAAGCCGCGGATCAGCGCGATCGCGACGGCCATGCCCGCGGCAGCCGACGCGAAGTTCTGCACGGTCAAACCCGCCATCTGGACGAAATAGCTGAGCGTCGATTCGCCCGAGTAGGCTTGCCAATTCGTATTGGCGATGAAGCTGGCCGCTGTATTGAAGGCTAAATCCGGCGTTACGTTTGGAGTGCCGAAATTCTGCGGGTTGAACGGCAGATACGCCTGAGCCCGCTGCAGCAGGTAAATAATGAGAAATCCGAAGATACTGAAGCTGAGGAGCGATGCGGTGTATTGTGTCCAGCGCTGCTCCACGTCTTCGCGGACGCCGGCGATGCGATAGGTCAATACTTCCAACCAACGCAACGCCGGATGCAAAAAGGTTCGTTGTCCTTCGAATACCCTCGCCATGAAGGCACCGACCGGCTTCGTGCAGATCAAAATAATCACGAAGTAGAGTGCGATCTGAAAAACGCCTGTCGCGGTCATCAAATGCTCCTTAGAATCGCTCCGGACGGAGCAGCGCATAAATCAAATAGAGAAACAGCCCGACGGCTGCGATGCCTGCAATGAGGTAGTCCATTGGTTTTGTCTCCGTTGGCTAGAGCCGGGCGCACGCTTTCGTGAACGCCCAACAGACAAACAAGAATAGGCAGCCGGCTAGAACGTAAAGAAAATCCAGCATCAATTCACTCCATTTCGGTAAGGATGACTTCGTGTCCGGCGCGCCGAAGGCGCTTGGCGAGGAAACGCTCTGCCGTGGGCCACCATTGTTTCCGCCCGCCCAGCACAATCACGGACCGGTCCGCCAGAATGCGGCGGAGTAGTTCATCGCGATCCCGGCAAAGATAAATCCGTACACGGGTTTCGACTGCGGAGGCTTCTGCGATCGCGCGAAACCGCCGCTCATTGAACTCCAATAAGACCGGCGGACTCGAAAGCGGATAAGGATATGGCACGACCTGCGGAACCAGCAGAGTAATACTGCCGTCGAGGCTCACCGACATTTGTGCAGCCCGACGCAAGGCGTGAATGGTCGCCTTCACGGATGTGAAGAGGACTTTGATCTCGAGAGGCGAATCGGCTGGCTCCTGCGCCAATGGCAATCCCGACGGCGTTGAGAGAAGCTTTTCAACCGTCGGGATCAGGTCTTTCTGCGTGATCATCTCGAATGCTCCAGTTCGAGGATAGAAAGAAAGGCCTGAAGAAGTAATGGAAAAGGCGTGAAGATTCTATAAAGACTCGGGCGTGCCGTTGAAGCGATATCCGACCCACGGCTCAGTCGTAATCAGTTCCGGCGATTCTGATGCTTTCTCGACTTTCTTGCGTAAGTTCTTGATAAACACTCGCAGGTAGTCCACCTGGTCACCATAGTCGGGCCCCCACACTGCTTGTAGCAGTTCCCTATGGGGAACGGCTTCATTTGCGTGCTGAATCAAATAGCGGAGGAGATCCAGTTCCTTGGGCGTAAGGTGGGCGGCTTCAGCGTCCTCTCTTTGCACAGTGCGTGCGGCGAAATCAATTAGCAGATCCCCTACGCGAAAGCGAGCCAACGGCGACTGCGCCGTTGCGGGCACCCTGCGTAAGGCCGCCCGAATTCGTGCGAGCAATTCGGGTGTGCTGAATGGTTTTGCGACATAATCGTCCGCGCCGGCATCCAGAGCCGCGACCTTGTCAGCCTCGGTGTTGCGAACCGTCAACATAATGATGGCTGCTGACGTATCCGGCCGCAGGGCTTTGCATGCCGCCAACCCTCCTATCCCAGGCATATTCACGTCGAGGAGAACCAGATCTGGCCGGAAAGCACGAACCTTATCGAGCGCCTCTTCGCCGCTCTTTGCGTCGTCTATTTCGTAGCCGGCACTTGTCAGAGTGGTGCGCAGAATGCGCCGAATTTGCGGCTCATCGTCGACCACAAGCACGCGTCCTGCACTCATGCGCGTGCTCCCTCCTCTTGTTTCGGAAAACGCATGCGGAATGTAGTTTCGCCGGTTCGGCTCTTCATCGTCAAATCTCCTCTGTGCGCGCGCGCAATGCTATGGGCAATCGAGAGACCAAGGCCCGAGCCGGGAATTTTCTGTTTTACCGAAGGGCTACGGTAGAAGCGCTCAAAAATACGGCTTTGCTCAATGCCCGGGATTCCGGCCCCGTGATCCACAATATCGATTTGGAGCGATAACGGCTCGTTGTAAAGGTTCAACTCTATTGGCGAACCCGGAGGAGAGTATTTCAGAGCATTTGAAAGCAACTGCTTGACTGCGAGCTTCATGAGTCTGCGATCGACCGCAAGTTCCGCTTTCGATGCTTGCAAGGATATGCGCCTGCCTTCAAATTCCGCTCGCATGCTGTCCAGCAAGTCGGCAAGCAGCGTGTGCATATCGGTCATCTCGAGACGCACGTCGATGTGTGCGCTGTCCAACCTGGCCATCTCTACCGCATCATCGATCAGTTCCTCCAGGTGGTTCGCTTCTTCATCGGCGATCTGTATCAACTCTGTTCGGTTTGTAATGTGCTGCTCGGGGTTGGATAGCAATGCAGTAGTCGCAGCTTTGATGGAGGTGAGCGGTGTCTTGAACTCGTGCGACATCGCATCAATTAATGTCGTGCGCAGTTCCTCACTCTGACGGGCCGCCTCAATCTGATGCGCCATCTCCTGCGCTCTCGCCCTTTCCAGGCCGATCGCAACCAAATTGGCGATACCTTGAACCAGCGAGTCGGGCATCGCGCCGCCCTGGATGGCGAGGCTTGCGATGGGGGCTGTCCCCAACCGCACCGCCGTGATGACCCTCTGGTGTGAGGAGTCGTGGAAGTGGGCTCCCTGCCAAGCGGACTCCCGTAGCTGCTCCTCAACCCCCTCGAACTCGAACGGACCGCCGCGATAGAACTGATCGCTGCGCCGGTCGTAGAGAACAACCGAAGTCAGTTCGAAGATTTCGGCCAATTTCGCCGCAAGCTGCCGCGCGAACGGCTCGCCCGCCTCGATGAGCAAGATGGCGCGCGAAAAGCTATAAAGCCGCTCCAAATCCAGCTGCCTGGCGACGGCCTCCTGCGCGCGCCGCCTGGCTGCGGTGGAAAGGCGGCTGGCGATGAGGGATGTCGTGAGAAAGCTGAAGAGCGCGACCCAGTTCTCCGGCTCGGCAATTGTTAACGTTCCTACGGGAGGCAAGAAGAAGTAGTTGTAAGTAAGAGTCGCGACAATGGAAGCCAGTCCTGCCTCGAGAAATCCCCAGAAGGTGCCAACCAGGAGCACCAACAGAAGGTAGGCGAAACCGATGGTAGCCGTGTTCATCGGTACTAAGAAGGCGCCTACGTAGGTGAGGGCGGCGACGGCGCCGAGCGAGGCGGCGGTCCGCAAGACCAAATGGGCAGAACGGGATTTTCCCATCGTTTGACTGCTGTAATCTCCCTCAATCCTACATCCGATGGCAAGGCGCAGTTCGGGAGGGTTGCTTAGCAAGCACCGCGTTCGCGGGCGGGAACTCAATTGCGATTCCCTGCTGCCTGCATCCGGATCTCTGTTTGGGTGCTGAGAGCAGCGACGCCCTTCCGTCCGCCCCTCTGGACTGCCATGATGAATTCGTGCTTGCCCGAATCCTGGCCTTTACACTGGCAATCCACACAACTACGGTCACCGGCACTGGCCTGACCATTTGTGCCGATACGCCCGAATTGGTCCGAAAAGGTACAAACGCCATCCGGGCACCGAAACAGTTGTCAGAGGTGCGTTGCGGCGAAACCTGCTGTTCCGGAATTTCAATCGCCGCACCGTCCCGGCCCCAATCGCAAAACGTACGGACCTGGATGGAATTGGCCGCGAGCCCGCGGCCGACGACGATTTTTGTGAACAAAGCCCAGACTGTTTTCTGCGCGAGAATCACCACTTCCAATGGTGAGGAGATTCCTGCGCCTTACCTCAGTCTGCCGCCTATGGGCAACGAGGAGTTTGGCAACATCATCAGAACGCTGACCCAAAAGTACGGGCGGGAGCATGCGTCCGAATACGCCGCCTTCGAACCAACGGTAGGGCCGAGCGTTCCCGGCCAGACTCTGATCCCGTGCGGAATCGCGAATAACGCGTGTTCGTGCACCGCCGACCTGCAAATTTATATCTGGGCTGATGATCCACACATGGCAGAAACCCTCGCCCACGAGGCGACACACGCGTGGCTCTACCAAACAAAGCGGCCGTTCAGTCACTGCGCAGGAGCCGCCACGACGGCCGAATGCCGCACGGTCGACGAGCTAACGACCAAAGCCGAACGGGAAGCTCGCGCCGCGCAGTAGTCGCAGAATCCGGCAAAACGGCAGGAAAGCCTCGTGGGGGACTCCAGTGCCCTTTGACCCCGGGCTCCGGTTAAAGAGAACCCTGAATGAAACCGGCAGCAGCTTCGAAGCATCTGACAGACAGTCCGCCATTTCACGAGACTAGACGGCGCAGGGAAACCTGCTCCCAGGGCCGAGAGGCCGTGGGAACCAGGCCGCCAGGCATGATCGAAACGAAAGCGAATGCTGGTCGAAACAAAAGTGAAAAAGATGGACAAAAAGCTTGCCAGACCCCGAGTGGTTTGTTATTCTGGACAAGTCGCCGCGAGAAAGTCTGAAGCGCGAAAGACAAAGAGCCTGAAAGGGTTAGCCGAGCCGGGAGACGCAAGAGACGCCTGGTAAAGCACTTCTGAGTCGGACGCGGTCGAGCAAAGCGAAAGCCGAAGCAAAAAAGTTTGAAAGAGCAGTTGCAAAGGCGAAGCGAGTTTGATAGACTAACAAATGGCAGCAAGAAAATCTGAGGTTGGAAGCCAAACGAAGTAAGCCGCTGGTAAGCGCAACGTAGTTGGATCGCCTTCAGTAGTTCTTACAAGTTCTCTACAAGTTCTGGTAGCAGCCCACTGATTAAAAATGTAAGTGGTGCTCGCGCCGAAACGGCTTTCGAGGCCGGGTGGCGAGCTGGGTTTCGTAATGATCCCTGGTTTTGTCACGCAGATCTTTGAAAATCTGGTTGGACGCAAAAGTAGTACTTTCGTCAAGCTTTGAGTAACTAAGTCTGAGACGCGCTGGTCGCAAGATCAGCATACAGCTAAAGGTTCAAACGAGAGTTTGATCCCGGCTCAGAATCAACGCTGGCGGCGCGCTTAACACATGCAAG
>CAYXLI010000016.1:0-127241 GCA_964464925.1 uncultured Solibacteraceae bacterium
GTCCTGTGGTTTTGTTCGAAGCAGGTGGCGGCGGATCGTCAGCCGCCTGGAAGGATGTGCAGGCCGCCCTGCCGAAGTCGATTCGCGCGTGCGCTTATGATCGCGCCGGCTCCGGGAAGAGCGATCCCGGCCCAGAACCCCGCACGATGGATGCCGAAGTTGGAGATCTTCACTCTCTGCTCGAAAAGTTGGGTATCAGGGAGCCTATCGTCTTCGTGGGACAGTCACTCGGCGGGATTCTTGGCCGGTTGTTGGTCCAAGAATATCCGCATTCCGTGGCTGCTATGATCCTGATCGATCCCACTGACGAAAATGACGTGGTTTTTAATACCAGGGTTAACCGTTGGATCACGGTCCGCGAACTCGAAGGACCGCTAGGTGAGGCGGCGCGAAGCGTGGCCAAGGCTCGCCAAGCCGATCCGGTTCCGTTAGGCAACTGCCCCCTCATCGTCATCGGAGCGGGAAAACGGGCTCAGCCGCCCGGCACGTCCAGTGAACAGTGGCTGGAAATGCGAAGCTCGCGCGACAGCCGCGTAAAAGAGTTGAGTAAGCTCTCCAGAAAATCGAAATTCATTGTCGACCCTATGAGCGGCCACAATATTGAGCACGACAACCCGAAGCTTGTAGCCGAGGTGATTCAGCAGTTGGTGAACGAGATCTCTTCGAGCCGAAAACTCGAACAATGAATACCCTTGCGGTCTCCGATCCAAGCCCCACCCGACGAAGTGCGTCCGATCGCGCGCCTAGTCCATCCTAGTCGCCAAGGGGCGGCCTATCCGTGCTCAGGTGCTACGCTCTGTTGTCTGGATCGAGACGTGTCCGAGCAGGAACTGAATTTGATCGAGTTCGCGGCCAGCGAGATGACAGAGCCTCGCGCAGTTCCACCTCAGATCATGCGGTGCAAGCTTTTCGATGCCCGCAGCATTCTTCCATTCATCGATCACCGCTTTTATCCGCGCTGGGATTGGCAGGGTCCGGAGATGCCCGGCCTTGCCCAGCAGGCCGGCGACAATCCAGTGTTCCTCGCGACTCGCCGCGTCGTAATCCGCATCCGATCCGCATGGCGAGCATGGCATAGTTACTCTTGCGTCGTCGCGACTCCCTCTCCGCGCCGGCTAACAGTCGCTTGTTCTGCTCTGCTGTGAGCCAGTTGAAAATGCGGACTCCAATCCGGCGCACTCCCCTGTTGGGGGCGTGTTTACTAGTCAGAGATTTATCGTTGACGTAAGATTTTTGTAGTGGTAGCCTCTTTTCAGATGCCTTCGCACTCTGAGATTCCTAAGCCCGATCCTCCCATGCCCACCGCTGCAGAGGCCGATATTCTGGCTGTTCTGTGGGGTCTGGGGCCCGCCACGGTTCGGGAGGTACACGAGGCCCTGGAGAAAGACTGCGATTACAACACCACACTCGCGCAGATGCGGCTCATGGCAGAAAAGGGATTGTTGGTCCGCAGCGAGCGCTTTCGATCGCATGTCTATGAGCCCGCAGCCCCAAAGAGCGAGATGCAGACGCGGATTGCCGGCGATCTTCTGAAACGAGTGTTTGGGGGGTCACCCAAAGGACTCATCATGAGTGCGCTCGGCGCTAAGCCGACGACTGCCGAAGAGCGAGCGGAGATTCGCCGGATGCTCGACGAACTGGACGGGAAGAAGAGGAGGACCAAATGAGCGGAATTCAGATCGTTGCGACACAGCCGTGGGTGGGGCGTCTGGGGCTGACGCTACTCCACTTTCTCTGGCAGGGGGCCATCATCGTCACGATATATGCCGCCGCACGAAAGGCGGGCGGACGAATCCTCGGCCCCAATGGCCGGTATAATCTCGCCTGTGCGGCGCTCACTTCGATGGCTTTCGCCCCGGTCGTGACTATGGTTCTGCTGCGGGGACCAGCCCCGGATTCGGCTGCTACCACCTTTGCGGAGCCCATGTCCGCTGTTCGGATCGATTCTCCCCGGCCCCTCTCACTTTCGTTTCCAGGCGATGCCTTTCCTGTTATGCCTGAGCCACTGCTGTCCTGGGTGGTCGCGTTCTGGCTTGTTGGCGCAACCGCCTTCTCGCTCCGGTTGCTGAGCGGCTGGATACTGGCCGAACGTCTTCGGTACAGAATGGTGCGCCCCGCGCCTGCGGGATGGCAGCGGACCCTGGACCAGCTCAAAAGCCGACTCTCTGTTTCCCCGCCAGTCCGCTTGCTGGTATCGGGATTACTACAGGCGCCGGCCGCGATCGGATGGTTGCGGCCGATTGTGCTCGTTCCGGCAGGCGCCCTCACCGGTTTACCGCCAGCACAGATGGAAGCGCTTCTCGTTCACGAGTTAGCACACATCCGCCGCCATGACTATCTCGTACATATGGTGCAGAGTGCCGTAGAGGCCATCCTTTTTTACCATCCCGCTGTCTGGTGGATTTCCGGTCACCTGCGTGCTGAGCGTGAACTGTGCTGCGACGACATCGCCGTATCCATAACGGGTGACGCCGTCGTCTATGCGCGAGCCCTGGCGGAGTTCGGCTCAACAGGTTGGATTCAGCCGACCGTCATGGCCGCGAACAGCGGATCATTGGCCGCCCGCATTGCGAGGTTATTGGGCCAGTCATCTACTGCAGACCGCATTTCCAGCAGTCCGGGAAGCGCCGCTGCGCTGTTAGTGTTGGCAATTGGGGGATGGACAATCTTGGCCCAATCCTCGGACCGTCCGCAGTTTGAGGCAGCCTCCATCAAACCGTCTTATAGCCAGAGCATCCAATATGTGCGTCCGCTTCCGGGCCGTCTCACCGCCGATGCGAGTCTTCAGAATCTTACGCATTATGCGTATGGCGTCCCGCCCTTCCGGGTGGTTGGCGGTCCGGAGCGTGTCCTGTCGGTGCGCTACCAGATCGACGCCACGGCCAGTGGCAATACCAGCCGGGACCGGATGTTTCTCATGCTCCGGTCGTTGCTTGAGGACCGGTTCCAGTTGAAGATACACCGAGAGACGCGGGAACAGCCGGTGTTCGCGCTGGTAGCCGCCAGAGGCGGGCTCAAGCTGCCGCCGCCGAAGAACGACGCATGCGTGGAATCTCCCGCGGACGCCTCTCCGGAATGGACAGGGGGAGGAAGAATGGCCGTATCCGGAGAGCTTCCGCCGATGACGACGCGCTGCGGCTCGGCAGGCGTCTCTTTGGGACCCGCCGGTGCGCGATTGCAGGGCGGAAAAATCGCCATGCCGGAACTCGCCCGCATACTTTCGATGCTGCTGGGCCGGAGCGTAATCGATAGGACGGGATCTACCGAAGTTTTCGACTTGCAAATGGATTTCGTGCCCGATTACACCACCCCGGCGATGCCACCTCCACCGCCCGATTCGGGCATATCAGGCGTCCCCATCGCGCAGGCTCTCCAGCAGCAACTTGGATTGCGGCTCGAATCCGCGAGGGGCCCAGTCGAGGTGATTATTGTCGATCACGCTGAACCGCCATCTGGAAATTAACGCAAGTCCCCCCGGGCGCATCGCCGCGCTGTCGTCGGCGGCGCCGTCCGCCTGAGCTTAAACAAACAGCTTTTGCATGGAGAAAGCGGCCTCTCGACCTTATGCTCATCCGCACGGATGCGGAGGCCGAGGAAATCGCGGCGCGGCAGCATGAGATCCCCGGCTCACAACGCACGTCGATCTCGGTGGACACGCTGCTGCGGGAACTGGCTCTGTCATCCGGCTCGGATTGTACGTCGCGGTTCTGCAGGCCGATGTGAATGTCGGCTTGCAAGATGAAGCTTTCGCCACACGTGAATCACGCCTCGGGCGAGAGCAACATGCGGAAGCAAGCGATACACTAGGGACTATCAATGAACCGCCGCCGTTTTCTGTTGGGCGCCGCTACGGCTCATGCAGCGGCTTTCGGTGCTGAAAAGAAGCTGCTTCTGCCGAGCGATCAGCCGGACGCTCTGAGCTTCCGGCTCATGTGGTACAACCCTGTCCCGCCGCTCGATCCGGCGACGTATCGTCTGCATATATCGGCCTCGTGGAGAAGCCGCTCACGCTCACACTGGCGGACCTGCGGAAGTTCCGGCACGAAACACAGAACTCGCGAATGAAGTGCGTGCAGTGCTGGTCGTCCCGCACGACCTGGGGCGGATTCCGGTTCGGCGAACTGGCTGAGTTGGTCAAGCCGAAGAAGGGCGCCAAGGCGGTTCGCTTCGACTGCGCGGACAAATGGTACGAGTACTTCACGCTGGATGAAATCGGAAAGCCGCATGTGCTGATGGTTCTGGATATGGCGGGGCAGCCACTGCCGGACCGGCATGGCGCTCCGCTGCGGCTGCTCGATCCGTCGCGATACGGGTATAAATCCGCGAAGCTGATCACCTCGATTCAGTTTCTGGCAGAGGGCAAGGGCAGCATGGCTTGTGACATTGGCCCTTATTACTCGCCGACGGGTGAGATCAAGCCGGGCTACGACCATCCACTGGACCTGGGCGCGAATGTTCGCAAGAAGATCAACGGCGGCGAAATTACGGATTACTGATGTTCGGTTTTTCCAAGCGGCAGTTTCTGAAGCTGGCAGGCCTGTCGATAGCGGACCGGGTGGTTCCGCCGGTGCTGCATGCAGAGCCCGGCCGTTCGGAACAAAACAAGGTCATCATCGTAACGTTCGGTGGAGGCGTACGGTACTCCGAGACGTTTGCGCCCGATGGCCTGCGCAACATCCCGCGTCTTGTGGAACTGCGGCCACACGGTTATTTCTTCAGCAACTGCGCGAACGCGGGCGTGCTCTCGCATTTCAACTCGACGGCCAGCATCCTTACAGGGAACTGGCAGCGCGTAGACGATTTCGGATTTCAGCCTCCGGCGTCGCAGACGATTTTCGAAGCATACCGGAAACAGCGCCGCGCGAGTACGAAGGACGTGTGGGCCGTGGCGACGAACAAGAGCTTCGCCAGCATGGGATGGAGTTCAGATACGTCGGCAGGGCAGCCATACGGAGCCAATGTAGTTCTACCGAAACAACTGCTCCTGGAAGCGGTATCGAGCGTGGTGAAGGGCAAGATGCCTCAAGGCGTCGCGGATCGTGACAACGTACACCGGCGGCTAGAGGAACTGCTGAACGAAGGCTACGAGGGCGTGGGCTGGAGCATCTTCAAGGCGGGCCGGCAACTGGACCGGAATGTGAGGGAGACGCTGACTCGCGGGCTGGTGGAGTTCATCAATGGGCCGGAGGCGCCGACTTCCGGCGATGAGCTGACTTTCTTCATTGCACGCGAGGTGATGCGGGAATTCGCTCCGCGCCTGATGCTGGTGAACTTCTGGGATATGGACGTGGCGCATTGGGGATCTTACTCGCTGTATCTGCAGGCGATCACCAAGACGGACCGGCTGACCGGAATGCTGTGGGATGAGATCCAATCGAACCAGCAATACAAAGACAAGACGACGCTGCTGGTTCTGCCGGAGTTGGGACGCGATGGCGATGCGAATACAGCGAACGGATTTCTGAATCATCGGAGCGGCGATCCGTCATGCCGGAATATGTGGATGCTGGCGCTGGGGGCCGGTGTACCGGCAGGAGAGACGGAGCGGCCCGTGTTCCACATTGACGTTTCCGCAACAGCGGCGGAGTTGCTGGGCGTGAAGTTCGAAGGAATCAGCGGGCATGCGTTGAAGGAACTGCTGCTGTGAAGGTTTCCGAGAAACTGCAGGCGCTTTTGGATAAGGGAGTGCTGGACAGGCTCCCGGTAACGTTCGGTGCGTATTGCTCCGAGCAGATGCGCGAATGGGCGCTGCTGTTTCCCGCCGAGCAGGGATATTTCGAGCGGCTGTTTTCACTGTTGGATCGGATGGCCGGAGAGAACCGTGAGCGGTTGTTCGCGAGCGTGAAAGACGCCGAAAAGCTGATGGGCGTGAACGAGCACACATGGCCGCGCCGTGAGTTCACGCTGGACCAGGTAGATTTTCTGAATCGCAATCCGCAGTACCCGGCGTGGCGCAAGGCCGTGGCAGCAGTGTTTGCGGAGGTCGATCCGGTGTTGGACAGAGAGGTGGCGGCTAAGGGACGGCCGCGGCTGGTTGTGGTGCTATCGCCGGCCGAGTTGCCGGCAGGGCCGGATCGCATGTGGCTCCGCATTGCCGATCGCGGGGCTCGGATCAATGTCGTGGGGCCTGAAGATCCTGCGGAGTTCGCGCCGCTACTGCTGACCGGCGGTGAGAAAGCCGCGCGTGGGAAGCCGATTGGGGCGGAGTATGCGGATCAATTTGCGCGCCCATATGATTGCTGGGCGGTGGAGTCTGCGGACCGGTTCACGAGTCTGCATGACAGGTCGGGTGCCGTGCGGATCAGCTACACGCAACTGGAGGGATACCGCAAGCGCCTGATGAGTGAAGTGAACCAGGTGCTGCGCGCGGAAAACATTCCAGGGCCGCGGCAGTTGAGCGCGCGCCTGAAGCAGATGAAGCTGGCGCCGGCTGAATCGGAACTGGCGGCCGATGCGCTACTGGCGGAGTTTGCACGATCGACGCTGCTCAGCGGGAATGGCACGCTGCTGATCAACAACACGTTTGTGGAGTGGGCTTCAGTGCAGGCGGTGAGGCGGGCCCGGCCGTCGGTGATGACGATCGGGTTCGGGATCCGCAATAAGGTGAAGCCGTTTACGAGC
This sequence comes from uncultured Solibacteraceae bacterium, assembly GCA_964464925.1. Classification (GTDB taxonomy): domain Bacteria; phylum Acidobacteriota; class Terriglobia; order Bryobacterales; family Bryobacteraceae; genus CAYXLI01. Next base: position 6,622 of record CAYXLI010000016.1, read on the forward strand.
CTGTTGATCTACGCGGACCAGGAAGCGTCTACTCCGATTCCGACACAGATGGATACGCTGGGCTCCTATGTGGACCTCGAGGTGTTCTATCAGTACGTGTGGCAGGAGTTCAACAAATACGCCGAGTACCGGAACAACACTGCGTTCGTGTTTGCGTGTGAAGGGATGGATCAGATACTCGTGATTGCGCCTTCGGATTTTCCGCTGAAAGCTTCGGATGCAGCGATGCCGCTGGCTGCGGTGCACGCGCGATTGCGGGAGTGGCTGCAGTTGTAAGGCTGCGCTAGGGCTCCTTGAATTTGTGGATCCGGTTGCCATCCAAACCTAGTTTCTCTTCGACTAACCCGTTGGGCCAGCGGATCTCCAGCTTTTCAACACGGCGAGCTGCGCCCAGGCCGAAGTGAAGCCGGAACGAGCTTTGAGAGAGATAGCTGCCGCCGCTGCGGACCTCGTCCGTTTGGGTGACGCCTGCCGCAGTGATGCGCACGCGGGCTCCAATGGCACTGCGGTTGGATTTCGTGCCCTCGAGTTGCACGTCCAGCCAGTTGCCCGGAGCCTGGGTGGATTGCTTGAGTAGGGAAGGAGCCTCGCCCTGATTGTTGATGAGCAGTTCGAGCGTTCCGTCATTGTCGATATCGCCAACGGCGAGACCGCGAGAGGAGTGTTTGGCGGTAATGCCGGGACCGCTGGTTTCGGAAATGTCCTCGAATTTGCCGTCGCGCAGGTTGCGGTAAAGGATACGGCGGTCTTTGAAGTGAATGTCGAGATGCTTCTGTTCCACCTCAGGGAAGACGTGTCCATTGACGAGAAGGAGGTCCGGCCAGCCGTCATTATCAAAGTCGAAGAAGGCGCATCCCCAACCGACGAAGCGCGTGTTGCGAGCCATGCCGGCGGCGAGAGTCGCGTCTTCGAACTCGGCCTCGCCGCGATTGCGGTAGAGCGTCTCGCGCTCATCGGAGAAGTTAGAGCGGAAGATGCTTGGCAAACCCGTGTGGTTGTAATCGGACGCGCTGGCGCCCATGCCAGACATAGCTTTGCCGTCCTCATTGAAAGCGGCTCCGCGGAGCACAGCCTCTTCACTGAAGGTCCCGTCGTGCTGGTTCATGTAGAGCAGAGACGGAGTCTGATCGCAGGCGACGAAAATGTCCGGCCATCCATCCCCGTCGAAGTCGGAGACCAGCGCCGCGAGGCAGTAGCTCTGATGTGGTGAAGCGATGCCGCCTTTTACCGAGACATCGGTGAAGGTGCCGCCGGCATTTGCATGGTAAAGAATATTCCGGTCAAACGGGAGACCGCGGGGGCCGCAGTTGACAGGGAGGCCGAGATAGTAGCAGTAGGGGTTTGCACCGGGCTTGGGAGTGCTTTCAAAAGAGAACTCGAGGTAGTTGGAGACGAAGAGATCGAGGCGGCCGTCGCGATCATAATCGAGAAAGGCGCAGCCGGTGTTGTAGCGGACGCGATCCTGCAGGAGACCGGCCTCTTTTGTGACGTCGCGGAAGCGCTTGCCTTGCTCGTTGCGATAGAGCACGTTCCGGCCCCAATAGGTGACGAACAGATCGGTGTATCCGTCGTTATCGTAATCGCCCGCGCACACTCCCTGCGCCCAGCCGGTACGAGCGATGCCGAACTGATCGGAGACGTCGCGGAAGCGATTGTTGCCTTCGTTGTGGTAAAGGCGGCTGCGGCCTCCCTCGCCGCTGGCTACGAAGATGTCGAGCAGTCCGTCATTATCGACGTCCACCATGGCTACGCCGCTGCCCGTGGTTTCGATGATGTACTTTTTTGTGACCATGCCGCCGTTGGGGAACGAGTGGGTGAGGCCGGCGGATGGGGCGATGTCGCGGAAGTCCGGTTGGAAGGATGCGACCGCGAGAAGCAGGGAGAGTACCTTCATTTCTTTGGCGCTGTGCCGCCGAGTTTCTTGAGGAACTCGGAGAACTCGCCTTCGGGTGACTTCTGGAGTTTGTCGAGTGCCGCTTTCTCCCGCCGCGCGTCTTCCAGACGCCCTGCGTTGCGGTAAGCCATCATGAGGTTGTAGTGCGCGCCTTCATGCGCAGGCGCCACCGCGATGGCCCGCTGGAAAAGGGAGATTGCTTCTTCGTGGTGCGTCTGTTCAAGGCGAAGTTTACCAAGGGCGACTAATGGCTCAACGAATTTCGGATCGATTGTCATGGCGCGTTGCAAGCTTTCCGCGGCCTGGGCGGCATTGCCGCGAGTAATGAGGATTTGTGCGATCTGATAGTGGGCCGCTGCATCATGAGGATTCAGTGCGGATTCGGATTGAAACTCCTTCAGCGCGGAATCCAGGACGTCCGGCGCATGAGATGTCATCAACAGCGCGCGGCCGAGGCGGTAATGAAGGCCGATGGTGTTCGGACTTTTCGCGATCGCCTTGCGGTATTCGGCCACGGCTTCTAAAAAGCGTCCCTGGGTTTCCAGCACCTCTCCGGAGATCTGATTCACACGGAATGACCCAGGCGCGCGGCGGTAGAGCTGATACATCGTCTCGTTCCACTGGCGCATTTCCAGGCGGGCGGAAAGGTAGAGGACATCAGCATCGTCCGGGGAAGCAGCGCGCAGTTTTGCGAGCACGGCTGCAGCTTCTTCAAAGTTACCTGAGGAGATTCGGCACTGCGCCAGAGCAAGCCCGGACAACCTGGAGATATCCGGAGAGGGCGAGGCGAAGCCGCTGGTAAGACCGGGCTCCGCGAGTTGGCATCGGCTGGTGGCGGCAAGCGTCAGAGCGAGGAACGTTTTCGCGCGCGGCTCGGTGGAGCGAGTGAACTCGCGCTCGGCTGTGACGTAGTCGGACCGGCGGAACGCTTCGAGGCCGGAGAGGAACGGATCGGGTTGCGCGCCGGCAACGACGGCGACCGCGAAGAAGATGCTAATGGCCCGCATCATCCAACATCAGATCCAATTTGCCGAAACGGCCGCGATCTGATCCTTCAAAATAACGGAAGCTGAGGAGAGGGGGCGCTCCGGGAGCGAGTTGAGAACGAGGATCGGCGGACTTCGCGGTAGCTTCGCCGATCTCCAGAACGCAGCCGGACTGAGCGATTTCACCGATTAGTTTGTTGATGCGCTGTTCGTGATCCGGTGCAAGCAATGCGAGTAAGAAGAAAATCGTGGCGCTCATGGCTCACCCAATTGCTGCAGCGCTTTCCTTGCCGCGCTATGTTCCGGCATCCGTTCCAGCAGGGTCTGCAGCACCTGCCTGGCTCTCTCCCGTTTCCCACTGCCAGCGTAAATGCGGGCAAGATTCAGGTAGAGAATATCACGATCGGGCGCGATCTGAATCCCATATTGCAGAGCTGCGATGGCATCCTCCGTCTTGCCAAATTGTATATAGGCAACGCTGAGATTGTTCACCGCGGAAGCGTTGCGAGGATCGCTGGTGAGGGCCTGCTTAAAGAGTTCGATCGCTTCCGGCAGGCGGCCTTGCTGGCCGAGAAGAAGGCCGAGACGGTCGGCGGTCTCTGTATCCTTGGCGTCAATTTCCAGAGCCCGGCGATAGAACTTCTCAGCCTCTGCTTTCCGATCGAGGCGGGCTAAGGCCATGGCGGCATTCGTCAAGCCGTAGACGGAATCCGGAGCGAGCGCGAGCATCTTCTCGAAACAACGAAGAGCGCCGGCGTCATTGCCCTCCTGAATAGCTACGCCGCCGAGATTGTTCCAGACTTCGGGCGAGCTGGGATTGAGCGCCAGGGCTCGCTCCAGGTGCAAGCGAGCTTCACGCGGACGGTTCAGTTCGAGATGAACCTGACCCGCGGCAAGCCAAGCCTTGAAATTGCCGGGCCACTGGCGAATGGCGTGGTCGAGATAAGGCAGCGCCTGTTCCGGGTAGCCGGCCCCAACGAATGCGGCGCCGAGTTTGTAATAGTTGCGCGCGGGGCGGCCGTGATACCAGCCCTTGAAGGGCAATGCCAGTTTGCCACGATCCGGTCCGGACTGCGCGGCCAGATCGGCTCGCATCGCGTCAAGAGATGGAATAGCAGGATAGATCTTGTTGGCTCTTCCTTGGGCATCCACGAGGATCATGAGCGGAACGGTGAGGGGGGCGCGCCAGTCAAACAGGTAACGCCGGAAGAGCGTATAGCTGGCCGCGACGTCGGGAGGTGACTTCAGCAGGTTGATGGTTTCGACCGGGATACCTGCCGGCGCAGAGTGCGTGCCGTCCGTCAACAGGACGAAACCGGGGCCTTTGCGATTGTCAGGCAGCGGTACGGGCTCCAGCAGCCAGGTTGGTTCGAGGTGTACGGCGTCCACGCCGGTTATCTCAGACGACTGCACGGGGCCGCGGGGCTGGAACGCGGTCTTTTTAAGATCGGGCGAGCCTTCCGTGATGGCGTACAGATGGCCGGCTTGGAAATTATCGAATGTCTGTTCGTTTCCGGATGGCCAAGTGATTTTCACATGCTCAATCGTGTCATGCTTGTCCAGCCCGAAGTAGATTCTCTTCGTGTGCTGTGAGAGGTAACCGCTGCCGGCCTGCAGCGTGCGGCGGGCCGTACGGCCTGCATATTGAATCTCGACGATTGCTCCGATTGCATCGCGATTCGATTTGGTTCCGCGTAATGCGAAAGCGACGGAACGGCGGGCCGCTCCGCAATTGTTGCGGAAGACGCGGAGTTGCGGGCCCAGCCGATTCTTGACAAACAGGTCGAGATTTCCGTCCCCATCCAAGTCGCTGACTGCAAACGTGCGAGTGTCGGCCGCGAAATTTAAGCCGGAGATGCCCGAGCAATCGCGAAACAGCCCACCTTTTCGGACATAGAAAAGATTCGGTTCCCGGCCATTCCAACTGTACTCTTCACGGATGTATTGATTGATGGCGTTCCATCCGTTCTCGTACTCCGGAGAAGCGGACGCAGTGAGCGGAGATGTGGCGACAACGCGACGCCAGAAGAAGCTCATCAAGTCTTCGGGACGCGAATTGGTGAGCATCCCGGCGGCGACGAAGATTTCGGGAGTGCCGTCGTTATCGAAGTCGATGCCTTCGGCTCCCCAAGCCCAGCGGCCTACGGCAGCACCAGCGGCATCTTTCATCTCCTCGAAGGTGCCGTCGCCGCGGTTGCGGTAGAGCGAATTTCCCTTGGTGTGACGGAGCCACGCATCTTTCAACTCCGCATCTGCAGCATGAGGGAAAGAGGGATCGGCGACGACACGCTGGCCGGCGGGTGTCCACATGTTGGCTACATAGAGATCGGGGCGGCCGTCACCGTCGTAGTCGAACCAGGAGGCGCACATGCCGGGCCCGAGGTCCTCCACGCCGGCCTCCTTCGCAACGTCATGGAACGTACCGTTCGAGTTCTTATAGAGATTGTTGCGGCCGAAATCGTTGGCGACATAGAGACTTGGCCAGCCACTGCCGTCATAGTCGGACCATACCGCGCAGAAGCTGTAGCGATTGTTGTTCTGATGAATGCCGGAGGATGCCGTGACATCTTCGAATTGGCCGGTACCATCCGGGTTCAGACGATTCCGGAACAGAAAATTTGGCGGGCCGTTTTGCGCGTCGTGATAAGGGACGGGATACCGATAGCGGTCTTCGCTTTGAAAATAGACGTAAGTGCAGAGGTAAAGGTCAACGCGGCCGTCCCGATCGAAGTCGGCTGCCGACATTCCAGTGAATGAGCCCTGGACGCCGACTGCGAAGCGGAATGCTTCTTTGTGGAGACGGAATCGGCCCGTACCGTCGTTCAAGAAATACAGAGGGCCGCCGGGCAGGAGGATTACCGCGTCCTGCGAGCCTATGTTGCGGAAGTCGGCGAAGAGCGAGCAGGAGGTATCGTCCAGCAGGTCGAGCCCGGCTTGCGGCGCGATGTCTTCATATCTACCATCCTGCTGGCGTTTGAAGAGACGATTCGGAAGTCCGCCGGGTTGGCTGACGTAGATCTCATCCCAACCGTCGTTATCGATGTCGGCGGCGGAGATGCCATTGCTGCCGTAGATATCAATGCCGCAAGCCGAATCCAGACGGGATCGCCAATAGGGACTGCCGTGAAGCAACTGATCCCGCCACGCCGGAGAGTTGCCTAGCAGTTCTCCTGAGCAGTCGACAAATAGTGTCTCTTGGCGGAAGGCGCGGACTTCATCCAGCGGACGGAATGCCAACAGGTTTCCATCGCGCCACCGCATGTGCCAGTGCGCGACCCGATACTCGTTCCGGCCGGTTGCTTCGACGCGCACGCGATCCCCTGCAAGCGCAATGAACCGGAGGCCGGGCGAGGGCCCGAGGGAGCGCAGCCACTCGCGAAGGCCAGCGGCGAAGTCGAGGTTGTTAGGATCGAAGACGGCTTCGGACACCTCAGCGTCGAATTGCATAAAGCGCGCGGGAACCGGCGACTGGCCTTCGAACGCCGGGTCTAGGGGCAGAGAGCCGGATGTATCGAGCTTTGCGAGCGCTGATTCGACCAACATCGCCTGCTTCTCACACGCAAAGTTATCGCTATCCGGGGCGATATAGCGGCGGAGCGATTCATAGGGTCCGGGCTTACGGAGTTCAACAGGGAAAGGAGTGCCGGTTGCGGCGGTTCCCTGCTCCGCCATGGTCAAAGCGAATCCTGCAAGTCCAGTGGCGCGAAGGAAATCGCGGCGGCTCCAGTGCCAACTGGGGTTCACTTGCCCAACTCCGGCGAAGGCGCGGCATTCTCCGCTTCACTCAGCTTCTCGTGCAATGCACGTTCGCGTTGCGCTTCGTCATGGCGGCCGAGGCGGTCATATACGCGGGCTAAGCGAAAGTGTACTGCGGATTCATTGCCGTTCAGTTGGATGCTTCGTTCCAGATGCGCTGCGGCAGAAGAAAAATCGCGCTGGCGTTCCAAAAGTATTCCGAGAAGATAATGCGTTTCAGCGGACTGTTCGCGGAGGGTGAGAGCCTTTTCCAGAAGAGTCTGGGCCTGCTCGGCTTCGGCTGGAAATCCTGAGGGGGGAAGCTGTGCAATGAGGGCTTTGGCATGCAGCATGTAGCCGATGTCGCTGGCCGGGTTTCGTTTCTCGAAAAAGGCGAACCGCTCCGTGATTTCGGGGAGATTGCCGGTTGCGTGTTCGAGTATGCGGCCGAGGAACACATAGGGCTGCGGAACGTCTGGTGCGATCTGCATAGTGCGAAGAAACTGCCCGACTGCCTGCTCAAATTTGCGTTGGCCGTAATAAGCGACTCCGAGTGCCAGTTCGATCTGGGGACTTCCGGCAAAGATCTTCTTCGCGTCTTCCAGGATAGAGGCCGCGTGCGGAAAATCCTGTTGAATAAGATAGGTCTGTGCAAGTCCGAAGCGGGATTCCTCATCGTAAGGGTTCAGCCGGATGGCAGACGTAAACTCCGCTTGCGCTGTGCGCCAATCCTTTTGGCTGGCAAAGGCACGTCCAAGGATTGTGTGCAATTCAGCGCTGTTATCGCGTGGAAGACCGCGACGCGCGGCGCTGATCGCCTCGACGGTACGCCCGAGGTCGAGATAGAGCGCCGCGACCTTCCGCCACGCCATCGGATCGTCAGGCACCTTTGCAGCGTATCGCTCGCCTAGTTGAGCGGCCTTCAGTAAGTCCGGAACTACACCTGCATAGAAGTTCGCCAAGGCTTGCAGAATTTTAGGATCTGCTGAGCCGAGCGTCTCCGCCTTTGCGGCGGCCTGCCGAGCCGCTTGGACGTCATTCTGCCGGGCCAGCGTCTGCGCCAGCATCATCCACGCCGCAGCGTTCTCCTGATTCAACTTTGTGGCTGCCTGAAAGCTATCGTGTGCTGCGCGCAGGTCGCCGCGATCCAAGGCAGCCACACCCTGCTGCATTCGCGCCTGAAATTGTGCGGGATCAGAGAACAGAAGAAGAAACAGCAGGATCATCGCGGAAGCTGCATCCATCATGACAGAAAAGGCTCCGTCTCCAGAGAGAGGCGGAGCCTTTCGAGCTTACTGGCGGCCCAATCAGAACATGATGCGGAGCGCCATTTGCATGCGGCGCTCACTGCCTGCCTGGGTGCCCGTGATCACGCCGAAGTCGGAATTCTGGACGTTGTTGCCCGGCCGGTTCCACTGCGGAGTATTTGCGATGTTAAACGCCTCGGCGCGGTATTGCACGCTCCAGCGTTCGGTGATCCGGAAGGCCTTGAACATTGAGATGTCCACATTCCGCTGTCCGGGAGCGTAGTTGGTCTGCAATCCAAGGTTCCCATTCGTACCTGGGGTGGGCTGCAGTTGGACGGCGCTCGTGTCGAACCACATCTCCGGACGGCGGCCGCCCGAGGGTGCAGCATTCGGGTTCTTGCCGGGAACCGCATCCGGGAAACAGCTGTTGAAACTGCCAATGCAACGGTCCGTACGAAGAGTGAAGGGGGAACCGGTTCGGAACGTGAAGATTCCGTTCATTTGCCAGCCGCCCAGCAGGAAGTCCGTAGCCCAGTTCGCGTTGCCCAGATACTTTCTGCCCTTTCCGAAAGGCAGATCGTAGAGGAAATTGGCCACGAAGCTATGCCGGACGTCCCACGCGGCATTGGAGTAGTTCAGCGAAAGGTTTCGGGGATTTCTACTGCCGAAACCCGAAGAGCCGCTCAGGGTAGTGCCGCTGGTGGCGAGGGCATGACCAAATGTGTACGAGGCCATGTAGGTCAAGCCGTTTGTATAACGCTTCTCCAGTTTGGCCGTCATGCCGTGATAGTTGCCGAAGCCGAAGGAGGCCGTCCCCTGAATGTTTCCGATATTCGGATAGGGACGGCGCGAGTTGGTGCTCAGGTTCGGAATCGGGCTGTCGTACGCGGCGTTCGGATCGGGCTGCAGAAGCTGGTGAGCCTGATGATTGCCAACGTAAGAAAGTTCGAAGGCGTTGTTGCCGGCGAACTCGCGCTGGATGGAGAAGTTCCACTTATGGACGAGAGAGCTGCGGAAGTCCTGGGCGACGCTACGGAACTCGACAGGAGCGGGAAGCGTGAAGACATTTGACGGGAAGCCACCCGCTACGCCGCCTGAGAAGAACGGATTCGGTACGAAGTCGCCGACGCTGTCCAGTTTAACTGTTGCATTAAACGGAACAGCCTCACCACGATTCGGGTTGCCGCCCTGGTTTTCTTCGCCGCCGTAGAAGATGCCGTAACCGGCGCGGACGACAGTCCTCGACATCAGGCTATAAGCGAAGCCGATGCGCGGGCCGAAATCCCACTTGTCCCAGGGAATCAGGGTGCTATCCACTTCGCCCCTGGATACTTTCACCTGCGGGAATTGCGTGGCAAAGTTTGGCGGCAGCGCGGCGTTCTGATCCTTCCCTTTCGGTATGTAAAGAGTCAGGTTGTCGTAATTGAAATTGGATTGCCGCCCGAACTTCTCATCAATCGGAGAGAAGAGCTCGTAGCGCAGACCATAGTTGATGGTCAACTTCGAATTCACCTTCCAGTCGTCCTGAGCGTAAAACGCCCAGGCACTCTTCTGGGAAGAGATGAAGTTGTTGGTCGATACTTGGCCGTTAAACACCTGACCCAGGAGGAACGATGCGTAAGCGTCACCCGTGTTCTGATAGGCCGCGACCGGAGCCGATGTGCTGCGGCGGTCGAAGGTCCAGTTGCCATGAGGGCTGGGAACCTGGAAGAACGGGAACTTGATGGGACGGTATTCCGCACCGAACTTGTAGGAGTGGCCGCCCTTGCTGATCGCGACGTTCTGGATGAAGTCCCAGACGTTGTTGTACTCCTTCGAGGGGAGCCAGTCCGAGGCACCGAAACCGCTGTAACGGTCGATGTTGGTGGACGGCAGACCGCCGTTCAGAGTCGTGGTCGGATTGTAGCCGCCGATGCCAAACGCCTTGAATTGATCCGTGTTCGGATCGGCCTGGGTCCGGGCAGTGACGAGCCGTGTGAACGCAACGCGCGTCTCGCTGATGGTTGCCGGAGTCCACACGCGCGTGTAGCTCAACATGGCATTGCGGGCGAGAGTATCTTCCGCGTTGGAATTGAAGTAAGTCGCATCAAGAGCACCAGGCAGCGGCTGCCCGTTGAACTTACTCGAATCCGACCAACTGAGGCTCCCAAAGATGCTGTCCTTATCGCTGATCTTGTGATCGATGCGAAGGTCCGCCTGATCCACATTCTGGGTTCCCTTCGTAGTGACGAAGTAGTCGTTCAACGGAAAGCCCTTCGCGGGAAACGCTACGTTCGGTTTCGGGAAAAGCGCCATGATTTTGCGCGCTGCGGGATCCATGCGGGACACCGGAATCTGGTTGTTCACGAACGGATCGCGGACCAACTGCCCGTTTACGGTGCGAGTGGTTGCCGGATCGTAAAGCTGACCTTCGTTGCCGTTTCCGGTGAGGAGGCGGGAAAAGTCGCCGTTGACCATTTCGGGCGTGGGAATGGTGAAGAACCCGGATGTACCAAGGTTCTGAACGGCGCCACCGGTTGAATTCAGGCGCGTACCCTGATAATCGGCAAACCAGAACGTCCGGTTGCGAATGGCAGGGCCGCCGACGGCAGCACCGAACTGATTCTGTCCATAAGCGCCACGCTTGGCACCGCTCTTGTTGTTCTCCCAGCGGTTGGCATTCAGCGCGGCATTCTGCAGATATTCGAATACGGATCCATGAACCTGGTTGGTACCTGATTTCAGGCTGACGTTGACCACGCCACCGGCACCACGGCCGTATTCGGCGTTGTACCCGTTCGTCATGACCCGCATTTCACCAATGGCTTCGACTGATGGACCCACCACGTAAGAAGTCTGGTTGAGGAAGTCAATGACGTTGACGTTATTGTCGACGCCGTTCAGAAGGAAGTTGTTCTGCCCGTTGGAGCGGACGCCATTGGCCGAGAAGCCACCGCCGACCGCATCACGAGCGCCAGGCTCAGCCGGGACAACTCCGGGCGAAAGACGCGCGAGATATGTAAAGGTACGCTGCCCGCCGAGCGGCAGTTCGCCTACCTGCTTCGTATTGATAGAGGCACCGATGATGGTGGATTCCGTCTGCAGCAGCGGCGCATCGGCGGAGACCTCGACCGATTGCGAGACCTCTCCGAGTGACAGTTGCATATTGACGCCGACGCGGTCGCCCGCGGTCAGAATGACGTTTCGTTGAGTACTTCTCTTGAACCCGGGTGCCTCCACCTCCACTGAGTAGGTACCCGGTTTCAGAGCGGGGCGAGTATATTCGCCGCCTGAACTGGTTTGAGTCTCGTACTTGAGTCCGGTCGCGTCTTCGGTGATCGTGACCTTAGCATTTCCAACCGCCCCGCCCTGCGCATCTGTGACCGTACCGGTCAGTGTGGCAAGATCTCTTTGTGCAAACAATGAGGCGGCAAAGAATAACCCGACAACGACAGCCTTGAAGCGTGCAACGTGGCGCATGCGTTCCCTTTCCTGCGGGTGGACAACAGGTCCTTTTCGGACTGCTCGTAACTGTGCGGAATTCTGTGATCCCGAAACTAACTCACTTACGGGCCTGTGTGTAACCCGTGTAAACGTTTACATGACTTTATGATGAATTGCCGATGTATGTCAAGGGGGTTCCAGTTAACTCACAGGTATCCACTAACGTGCGGACTCTAACGCTCCGGTTCACGGATCGTCAGGACGCGATTTGCAGGCATATTCGATAATTTCTGGAAGATTCCCGAGGGCCAGCGGATTTCTATTAGTTCGGCTGAATCGTCGGGCCCCAAACCGAAGTGCACCGGGCCGGCGCTGGAAGAAGCGTAACCTACGGCCGAAGTCACGTGATTGTATTGCGTAGCGGTTTTGCTCACTACCTTGATCTGGGCGCCTATACCGTCACGATTACTCTTATGCCCCTTCAGCGATAATTCGAGCCAGTGCGCTTCGCCTGGACTCTCGTTCATCCAGATCTCGGCGGGAGCATCCAGTGCGGTGACGACGACGTCCATGCGCCCGTCGCCGTTCAGATCACCGGCCGCAGAACCGCGATGACGGCGGGGCGGCTGACTGGTCAATCCTGCCTCGGCCGTCCATGCATTGAACCGGGTGCCGCCCAGGTTGCGGAAGACGGTATTGTGCTGATCGACTGTGATTCGCGGGGCCGCAGCGGGAGACTGAACGTGTCCCCGAGTGACAAAGATATCTTTCCAGCCATCGTTATCGAGATCGAAAATCATAGCCGAGAACCCGGCCATCGGAAGACTGAGTGCGCCTATTTTGCTGTCGGTAGTTGCGTCTATGAAATCGCGCTTTCCGGTGTTTCTGAAAAACGGGAATGTCTCATCATCGAGAGCCACGACGATGATATCCGGATAACCGTCGTTATCGATATCGCGGAAGTCGACACCCATTCCGGAGATGAACTCTCCGTTATCGCGCAGGGCGACATTCGCCTCGAACGCTGCCTCCTCGAAGACGCCGTTTCCTTTGTTGCGGAAGAAAGAATTGTAAAGCTTATCGTTTGCGACGAAGATGTCTACACGCCCGCTGCGGCCGGAATCGGCAACACCGACACCCATTCCCTTACCCGGATGGGCACGGATTCCGGACTCAGCGGACACGTCCTTGAATGTTCCGTTGCCCAGATTCAGGAACAACTGGTTCGGCGTTTTCTTGTAGAACTTGGGGTGGCAATACTCGCGCCGTCCTTTGTAGTCACAGACAGGCTCGGTAGCGAAATCCCAGGCGACGTAGTTCACAACGAAGAGATCGAGAAGGCCATCATTGTTGACGTCCGCCCACGCTGCGCCGACGGACCACAGCGGGCCAAAGTCGGGATCGGGCTTACTCTCTAACCCAGCTTTCGCAGTCACATCGGAGAATGTGCCGTTGCAGTTATTGTGATAGAGCGTGTTGTGGTGCACACCTCCGACGAAGATGTCCTTGCAGCCGTCATTATCAAAGTCGGCAATTGCCACGGCAGTGTCGTATCCTGTGCCGGCTAAACCCGAAGCGGCCGTCACATCGGCGAAATGCCCTTTTCCGTCACCCGCGAACAGACGGTTGGAGTATTTCGGAGAACTCTTCCGGAGGGTTCGGATATCCGCGCCATTGGTGAAGAAAATATCGAGATTGCCGTCGTTGTTGAAATCGAAGATGCCAACTCCTCCGGCCATGGTCTCCGGAGCGTGACGCTCCAGTGTTTCTGAATTTTCCAGTTTGAAAGGGATTGCCTGGTAGTGGAAGCGGATGGGACTCTCGGCGGCAGGCAGGCTCCAGAGAAAGACAGCAGTGGCAAGTGAAACGAGTCCCAGAAGGATCGGGCGCTTATCTGCGCGGCCTGGCATACAAATCCAGCATGCCACGGACGACTGAGGGAGAAAATACAGTGACTGTCACCGTATTAGGAGGGCAGAAACACGTCAGCCGCAGAAGAACCATCCGACTCAGGCTCCCTGCGGCTGGAGAGAAAAAACTACTTCTTCTCTTCGGTCTTCTTGGCCTTCTTGGTCTTCTTTTCGGCCTTCTTGGTCTCGTCCTTCTTTTCGTCTGCGCCGAAAGCGCTGATTCCCATCACGAGGGAGAGGCCAAGCATCAGGGTCATGATCTTTTTCATGGTTCGTGTTTCTCCTAATTGGAACTTGTGACGATTCGTTCGTCTACGAACGCTATGATCTCAGCCGTTCATGAAGCATCGCTTAAGGTCGAATTAAAAATGCTTCATTTCGTAACGCGACTTTGGGGATCGTGATACAGGACTAACCATCTTATTATCAGTAGATTAAACCACGCCTAAAAATTGTCACGAACGACATAAATTCACTCCCGTGAGGCTCATTTTTGGAACCCGGATCCCTCATGAGAGAAATCCGGTGTTTGGACGTCCCCGCACAAAACCTTCCCGCTGTACCCGTCTGCGGCGTATGCCGCTGAAGCAAATGGCCTTAGTATGGTTTTGTGGGGCTTCGGCCAGCGCTTATTGCGGTCTCCGCGGCTGCAAATAAACACGCGACCTTAGCCCCTCATTCCTACTCAGCGGGTAAGGTCCAGCCCTCGCAGGGGCGGAAGATCTTGAACTTCTGGTCCGGCCGGAAGCCCAGCATGTGATCCGTAAACCGATCCAGGTCGCCCGGCGTGCAGTTCATCGGAACGAGCCATCGTGCTTCAACCTCGGCTGCCAGTGCAGCGGACTCCTCCACCGAGAAATGACCATTGCCGATGGGCAGCAGAGCTGCGGAAACGTTGTATGGCTTGAGGCGGTCCGCGAGTTCCTCATAGGGAGAGCCGGTCCCCGCGTGATATATCGTGAACGAACCGAAGCGCACGAGATATCCCAGATAGGGGTAGCCTCCTAGCGGCGTATAGTGGAGTCCGCCGTGGCTGGAAGGCACCGAATAGACCCGACCGTAGACTCCGAGCTTGAAGTACTCCACCCGGAGATCCGCATCCGTGGTCGTCATCCGGTGATAGTTCACACCAGCCGCTTTCAGCACATCCGCACGGCTCTTCGGAAGGATTACCTTGGCGTGGCGGGAAGCGTTCAAAATCTCCGCAGTAGGATCTGCGCCGGAGGGCGTCTCGACATGCGTGCGAAGAATCATGTCCGCATGTTGAATCTGATTTGGGTTCCAGCCGGGAGGCAGCACAGGGTCGATGTAGAAGATGATCGAGTGATACTTCACGACGAAGCCTGCTCCGCCGAGCCACCAGAGAGTTGGAGTGAGGCTAGGAGTATTCTCGATAGCTTCGAGGACCGGGTTCATGACGTGTGCGCCGCACGCTTGAGGCGATCGCGGATGCCATCCCATTCTTCGGCGGACGGCACCGGTTCGACGGTAATACAGTCGATCGGCTCGCGATCCAGACGATGCAGTATATCGTACAGGCTGGCCGCGTACGCGGCGGGATCGGTAGGCATTTGGATGGCGAGATAGGCTGGGCGCTCGGTTTGATGCCAGAGGTAGGCACAGCGGCCCTTCGGCTCCCGTCCAAGAACAAGCGGGGTGCGGGGCTGGTAGTGCCGTTCGTGCATTCCCGGCGAGGAGTGCGCTTCGTCCTTCGCAGCGCCGGCGATCTGTATAGGCCCTATCACGGCTTCCATTTCCGCGCGCGATACCATGCCCGGGCGCAGAAGCGTAGGAGCCGCGACAAGCGACAGTACCGTCGATTCGATTCCGACGTTTGTCGGGCCGCCGTCGAGAATCATGTCCACTTTGTTTCCCAGGCCGGTTCGGACGTGCTCCGCGGTTGTTGGTGAGAGCTGAGTGAAGCGGTTCGCGCTCGGAGCAGCGATCGGTACGCCGGCTGTCCGGATGAGTTCGAGGGCAAGCGGATGTGCCGGGATGCGAATCCCAACTGTAGGCAGGCCGGCTGTGACCCGGTCCGGAATGTGCGGCTGCTTCGGAAGCACGAGGGTGAGCGGGCCTGGCCAGAAACGACGGGCGAGCACTTCGGCAAACGGCGGCCAAGTGGAAGCGACCGTTTGGGCCATGGCGATGCTGTCCACGTGAACGATCAGAGGGCTGGTGGGCGGACGTCCCTTGGCCTCGTAAATGCGCTCGACCGCAGCGGCATCCAGCGCGTTTGCACCGAGGCCATAGACGGTTTCCGTGGGGAACGCAACGAGCCGGCCGGCTCGAAGGAGTTCGGCCGCTCGTTGTAGATCGGGCATAGCGGGTTTAGTCCAGGTCGTCTTTCGAGTCGCCTCCAGCGAGTTTGCCGGTGTGCTTCCAGACGAGAAAAGCGTGAATGAGTTGGTGGAGATCGCCGTCGAGGACACGATCCACGTCTCCGATGGACAGTTTCGTGCGGTGGTCCTTGATCATGCGGTACGGCGCGAGCACATAGCTGCGAATCTGGGACCCGAAGTTGATCTCCAACTTGGTGTCTTCGAGTTTACGCTCTTCTTCGCGCTTCTTATCGAGTTCGAACTCATACAGGCGGGCGCGGAGTTGTTTGATCGCGCTTGCACGGTTTTTGTGCTGCGAACGCTCATTCTGGCATTGCACGACGATGCCAGTGGGGAGGTGCGTCATGCGCACAGCCGAGTCTGTCCGGTTGACGTGCTGGCCTCCGGCGCCTCCGGCTCGAAACGTGTCCACGCGCAGATCTTCCTGCTTGATGTCGATCTTAATCTCGTCATCGATTTGAGGATAGACAAAGACGGAAGCAAACGATGTGTGGCGGCGGGCAGCCGAATCGAATGGCGAGATGCGGACGAGACGGTGCACGCCTATTTCCGATTGCAGCAGGCCGTACGCGTTTTCGCCATTGATTTCGACCGTAGCCGATTTGATGCCGGCACCGTCGCCTTCCAGCCGATCCGTGACGACAGCCTCCATGCGATTGCGCTCGGCCCAGCGGAGATACATACGCAGGAGCATCTCCGCCCAATCCTGGCTCTCCGTGCCGCCGGCTCCGGGATGGATGGTGAGAATTGCGCTACGGGAATCGTTTTCGCCGGATAACAGCATGCCGGTCTGCAGTTCTTCCAGGCGTTCGGAGAAGGTTCGAAGTTCCTTCTGGAGATCGCCGCCGACATCTTCCCCTTCCCGCATGAGCTCGAAAAGCGTCTCCAGATCGCTGGTCATGTTTGCGATCTGAGAGTCGTGCGTGAGGCTCTCCTCCAGCCGCTTACGGTCCTGCATCACTTTTTGGCTGCGTTCGGGGGAGTTCCAAAAATCGGGGGAGCTAATCTGATCTTCCGTCTTGGCTAGTTCAGCCTTCTTTTTGGGAGCGTCAAAGATAGCTCCGCACAGCATCGGCTTGCTGACGGAGCGTAACGTACTCCCTTTCCATTTCTTCAAGAGTCATCAATTTCAGTGTAAACGGGGCGACCCAGGCACTCTTCCCATCGACAGTCGATGGGGATTGACAAGCGAGCCAATCAGGCGCATACTGCTCCTATCGATAAACGATGGAAAGCCAAGAACTCCTGCCCGGAACGCTCGAAATGCTGGTGCTGAAGAGCCTGACACAAGGTGCGATGCATGGTTACGGTATCGCGCAGCACCTCAAGGCCGTTTCGCAAGACGTGCTCGAGGTAGGCGAGAGTTCGCTGTACCCTGCCCTGCAGCGTCTGCTGCTGAATGGATACGTCACGGCCGAATGGGGCGCATCGGAAAACAACCGCCGCGCGCGCTTTTATCAACTCACAGCCGCGGGGCGCAAGAAGCTGAGCAGCGAGCGTGAGAAGTTCAACCGCATGATTGTGGCAATTGAGCGCGTCATGCAGCCTGCTTGAGAGGGAATTTATGTTTCGCCGGATACGAATGCTCTTTCGCTTGCGCCGCATGGAAGCCGAGTTGGCCGAGGAGATCGAGTTTCATAAATCTATGTCAGGCGGGTGCGCCTTCGGCAACGGCACTCGCGCAATGGAAGATGCGCGGGCCGTCTGGCTGGCTCCGGCCGTTGAGTCCGTCATGCAGGACATTCGCTATGGTCTGCGTACGCTCATCAGCCACGGAGGGTTCACTTGTACGGCTGCGCTGGCGCTAGGCATCGCGATCGGGCTGAATACGAGTCTCTTTACGGTTTTCAACGCGACTGCAATCCGTCCCTGGCCTGTGAAGGACCCCGGGCGCGTGGTGAACGTGCATACAATGCCGCCCGCGCCGGACGTGAAGGTACCCAACGGCTTTTCGGTCGCGGAGTTCCGTTTTCTCAATGAGAACTCAAAGATGACGAGCGGTTTCCTGCTAACCCGGCAGGAGCGCGTGCGGACCGGGGAAGACGGGCTAACCAGAAACGCACGCGCCGTCGTAGTAAGCGGAAATTTCTTCGATCTGCTCGGCATCCCGATGCAGCTTGGGCGCGGCTTCCTGCCGGAGGAAGACCGGGTGGACTCGCCGCAGGCGGTGGCCGTACTTCCATTTGTGAAGTGGCGAAGCGAGTATGGATCGGATCCCACGATCGTTGGCCGGAAGATCGGCATCGATGGCGTGCCGTTCACTGTGGTCGGCGTCGCGACGGAAGAATTCACCGGCACGCTTCCGGATGGCACCGATATTTGGATTCCAATGTCGAGTCTTAGCCTGATGCGTCCGGATGAAGGGACGCGCAGGTTCCTCACGGATCCGCACAACTGCTGCTCATGGTTGACGGCGCGGCTCGCACCAGGAGTGACGAAGTCACAGGCGCAGGCGGAGATTGATGCGCTGAGTACGCGCTACCGGCGAAGTCAGAACATAGTTCCGGGCAGCATTCTACTGAGCAGTACGGCACATTTCGATAACCCCGAGCGCAAAAAGGCAGTCCTACCGGCTTTCGGCTTGTTCTTTATCGGCGTATTCCTCGTGCTCGCGCTAGCGTGCGCGAATGTCGGTAACTTGCTTCTGGCAAGATCGGCGACGCGCACGCGAGAGATTGCTGTACGTCTGTCCGTGGGAGCTTCGCGCGGCCGGGTTATACGGCAGTTGATTACTGAGAGCTTCCTGGTGGCGCTGCTGGCGGGCGCGATCGGAGTCCTGCTGGCGAGTGAATTGCCGTCGATCGTGGTCAACCGCCTTGCGCCGGACGGCGTGGCACTCCATCTTTCGCCCGACACGACCGTGCTGGCCTACACACTCGCAGTCTGCATCCTGAGTTGCTTACTGTTCGGGCTCGCGCCCGCATTTCGGGCGACTCGCGTTGACCTGGAGACGGCGTTGAAGCAGCGCTCGGCATCGGAGCGCTCCGCCACCGGCATGCGGAACGTTTTGCTGGGCGTTCAATTGGCATTGAGCGTGGTGCTGCTGGTGGGCGCGGCCTTGATGGCGCGAGGCGTAGCTGCGGCACGCAGCATGGATCCAGGATTCGAGATCAACGGAGTGAGTATCGTAAACGTGGACTTTCCGGCGAATGCTTATACGCCGCAGCGCAATCCGGCATTTTGGTCCGCGCTGCAGGATAGTCTGCGCGAGTTTCCGAATCTCGCACACGCGGCGATCACCTCGAATCCTCCGCTGAGTTCCAAACGAATGATCACTGCCTTTCGCCGGCAGGGCGAGCCTGAGCAGCGTTCTACGATGGCGATTCTGCAAGAGGTTTCGCCCGAGTTCTTTCCGCTACTGCACATATCTTTAATCACGGGGCGGCCATTTCGGACACATGAAGGCGCGGATTCTGTGATCGTCAGTAAGACGCTGGCGAATCGTTACTTTCCGAATGAGAATTGCGTGGGCAAGATAATCATTTCCGGTAATCCAAAGACGATTGTAGGAGTGGCGAACGACGCGTACACTTATGGGCTCGGCCAATATGAGCCCATCATCTACAAGCCGTTCGAAGGAGCAGGCGGCGACGCCATGCTGTTGATCAGTTCGGCGGGAACTCACGAAATCAAGGCGGCAGCTGCGCGGTTGGACCCGCGGGTGCGCGTGAGAGTCACGCCTTTGAGCAGCAACCTGGAGCGCTGGCTGGTGGGACCGCAACTTTCAGCCGCGTTGGCCGGGATTCTCGGCGTCTTCGCTCTCATCCTTGCGACAATTGGCGTTTCCGGCGTGTTTGCCTATAACGTGGAGCAGCGCCGGAAGGAGATAGGGATCCGACTCGCAATGGGAGCCGAAGGCGGGCAAATTATTAGCATGCTGGTGTCGGCGGGTCTGCGTGCTGTGCTGATCGGCTTAGCGGCAGGATTTGCAGGTGCGGCGATTTTGTCGCGGATGATCCGCACGTTTCTGTTCGGCGTACCGCTGCTGGATCCGTACGCATATGCCGGCGTGGCCATGATCCTCGCTCTAGCGGGCGTGATTGCGACGTGGGTGCCGGCTAGCCGTGCGACGCGCATCGATCCGATGACGGCCCTGCGTTACGAATAACGCGCGCGGAATCCAGCGGCAGAGCGCCACCGTCACGGTGTTACCATGCAATACACTATGGGGCGCACTGTGCTGAGGCTGTTGTTTTGGCTTGTGCCCGCCGTTTTGTGTGCCGAACGATACTCGTTCCAGTTCTACGATCAGGACGCAGGCCTAACGAATCTGACCCCACAGTGTTTGCTGCAAGACCGCATGGGCTTCCTTTGGGTGGGGACTCAGAATGGTCTGTTCCGCTTCGACGGCGTTCACTTTGTGCACTACGGCCTTTCCCGGGGCATTCCTTCCCCAAGTATCGACTCACTGTTGGAGACAGAAGACGGCACGGTGTGGGCAGGAACGCCTGCCGGCGTGGCCCGCCGGAGGCGGAGCGCGCTCGAGGTTGTGGGATTTGAGCCTTTGTCTCTGCCCGAGGGCAGCGGCACGGTTCAGCCAAACGGCCTCGCAACGGACCACCACGGCAGGATTTTCATCGGAACGTCAAAGGGGCTGCTTGTGGGCAACCCGGAAGGCGCTCAATACAGGTTTGAACTTCAGAAGTTGCCAACCGATCGAACTGCCGCCTCCGGAATTTACGTCGGCAGCTCCGATCACGTCTGGCTATGGTGCGGCACCCAGATCTGCCGCTTTGAGAATGGCGCTGTCAACGTCGTCAGCCGCGATCTGGGCATTATTCCAAACCGGGCAGCGTCAATCATCACAGACCGGGAAGGCAATCTCTGGGCGCGCAGCGCGCTGAATCTCTTCATACGGCCCAAAGGCAGCAACGATTTCGTGACCATGGACGAGGGTCTACCTGCGTCCAATTCCTTCGCGAAGCTATATCTGGATCGGGACGGCAAACTGCTGGTTCCGACCGATCTTGGACTTGCCACGCGGCGCAATGACCGGTGGGTTCTGCTCGGGAAGGATAACGGCCTGAAGACGAACGCGACTACGTGCGCCCTGCAGGACCGCGAGGGTTCGGTCTGGATCGGTATGGGCGGAGCCGGTTTGGCACGGTGGAAGGGCTACGATCAATGGTCGGCGTGGACGTCGGCGGATGGTCTGTTGAACGACAACATATGGGCGATTGAAAAGGATACGAACGGGACGGTATGGGTCGGCAACGATGTGGGACTCTTCTCGCTGCAGGCGAAAGGCTCAGCGCCCTGGCGCCGGTTCCGCCTGGGAGGAACCGTGACGGTGGATCATGTTTTGGCGAATCCGGATGGAACGCTGTGGATAGGAAGTTCCTCGGGATTGCTGGCACGCGTGAATCCGAAGACGGACACAATGTTGCGTTTCGGCACTCGAGAGGGCTTGAGTAACGATCACATCCTGGATATGACCCTCGACACAGCAGGCCGACTTTGGCTGTGCACTCGGGAAGGGCTATACATTGCGCCGAAGCCGGGAAGGCAGGCGAGTTTCGCTGAGATTGCGCCACCCGGGGCGGACAGCACCGACCTGTATGTGAAAGTCTACGCCGACAAAGCCGGGAACGTTTGGTTTGGAGGTCAGGGCAGCCTGCTGAGGCTTACCGGGAACCAGTGGACGCGATATACGGTGCGCGATGGGCTGCGGCAGTCGCCGATTGAGCGGCTTGCGCAGACGGCAGACGGGGCTATCTGGATTGGATATCGCGGTGTACCGGAGTTGGGAAGAATGACTGTTGCCGGCGCGCAAATTCAGGTGCAACATCAAGCTGCCGGTGGATCCTCACGGCGGGACCTGACGATCGCCTTGGGCACGGACGCCCGGGGCCGTTTGTGGCGCACCACAGATGACGGAATTTTCCTGCTGGACGGGCAGAATTGGCGGCATTACGGAAGCAAAGACGGCCTGGTATGGGACGATTGCAACGGCAACGCATTCCTCGGCGACAACGACGGTGTCTGGATTGGGACGAGCATGGGCTTGGCGCATTTCCAGATTCCGAGCGTCGAGTTCCCGGCCGCACCGGAGTCCGTGATCACCGGATTCTCTCTCGGAAATAAGGAACGCACCGGATCGCAGGAGCTAACCGTACCATTCGCGGAGAACACGTTCAACGTACGGTTCACAGGGCTTTCATTTGCACATCCGATCCGTTTCCGCTACCGGCTGGAGGGACTGGAAGACAACTGGACCGAGACGGATCGGACCGATCTGCGGTATCCGAGTCTGCCGGATGGACACTACACATTCGAGGTGCAGGCGGCAAGCCGAGCTGAGTTCGGAAAGCCCGCGGTGGCCAGGGTCGGGTTCTCTGTTACCCCGCCCTGGTGGCGGAGCTGGTTATTCCTCATAGCGTGTGCAATCGCGTTGATGAGCGTCGCTGGATTGCTATGGATGTGGCGCTTCCGGCGGATCCTGAGCGAGCAGCGGAGACTTGAGGCTCTGGTGGAGGAGCGAACGCAGCAGGTTGTCGCGGAACAACAAAAGGTGGTGGCAGAGAAGCGCATCATCGAAGCGAAGAACCAAGAGATCGAGAGCCTGCTAGAGCAGGCGCAACAGGCCACCCAGTACAAAAGCCAATTCCTGGCGAATATGAGCCATGAGATCCGCACGCCGATGAACGGCATTCTGGCAACGAGCGAGATGTTGCTCGCTGGGGAGCTACAGCCGGAACAACGGAAGGATCTGGAACTCGTTCGCGTCTCCACCGTGTCTCTGCTATCCGTAATCAACGATATTCTCGATTTTTCGAAGGTCGAAGCAGGAAGGCTGGACCTGGAGACGGTGGAGTTCCGACTGAGAGAGCAGTTGAGCAGTCTGATGGGTGTGTTCGCGCTACGGGCCCGGGAGAAAGGCTTGGCCCTGAATACGCGCATCGAAGGGGCGGTACCCGATTCTCTAGTAGGAGACCCGGGCCGGCTACGCCAAATTCTGATCAATCTGGTGGGGAATGCTGTGAAATTCACGCAGCAGGGCGAGGTGACCTTGTTCGTCAGCGTGCCTCCACAACAGGCAGAGGGCGCCGAAGAAGGACGCATCGTGCTGCATTTCACCGTCCGCGATACGGGAATCGGAATCTCCCCGGAGCAGCAGGAATTGATTCTGGAGCCCTTCCGTCAAGCCGACGGGTCCATTACGCGCCGGTATGGCGGGACGGGATTGGGCCTGACGATCTCGGCACAATTATCCAAGCTGATGGGCGGACGCATGTGGTTGGAAAGTATCCCCGGCAGAGGCAGCAATTTCCATTTCACCGCACGATTCCGGCTGAGCACAGGAATCGTGCAGTTGAGCGCATGGAGTCCGCATGCGCGAGCCGATGGGATATCGCGCTCCCTGCGGATTCTGGTGGCAGAAGATAACCAGATCAACCAAAGAGTGATCACGAACCTGCTGGAACGGAAAGGGCATCTGGTCAGCGTTGTGCCGAACGGCAAGGAAGCTGTGGAAGCGACGCGGACACAGACTTACGACGTGATCCTGATGGATCTGCAAATGCCCGAGTTGGACGGCTTCGAGGCAACCGCGGCGATTCGCGCGAGTGAAGCGGGAACCTCGCGGCGCGCCCACATTGTGGCATTGACGGCTAGCGCAATGGTCGGAGATAAGGAAAGGTGCCTGGCCGCCGGTATGGACGACTATATCTCCAAACCGATCAACATGGAGCACCTGTACAAGGTACTCTCCGGGATATCGAAGGCGGCTGCCCAAGCGACTCAGAGCGGCGGCTAAAGGACGAGACTGCGTTTGCGAATACGCTGCTGCATTACCTGCTTCGCGATCAGTTCGCGCCGGCGGCGCGCTTTCGTCTCGTCGTCCACCTTGCGCCAGAACTTCCTGAAGTACATGAAGGCTGAGAGCAGCGCGGTAACGATCACTCCCCACATCCAGAGGATGACGTAGGGATGCAAGGAGGGCCAATGGATGCTCAGCATGGCGAGGCTGATGGCAATCACCTGCGTGACGAGTTTGGCCTTCCCGAAGTCGTTCGCCTTGATCACGTAGCCTTCGGCTGCAGCGATCGAACGCAGGCCGGAGATTGCAAATTCGCGGCCGATGATCAGAATAGTCATCCACGCGGGAATTACAGCCACCTGGACTAACGAGATCAGCGCTGCGGAGACCAGAAGTTTATCCGCGATGGGGTCCAGCAGCATGCCCACGGTCGTGATCTGCTGCCATCGCCTAGCCAGATACCCGTCGAGCAGATCGGTACCGGCGGCCGCCAGAAAGATACAGAGCGCCAGAAAATCGTTGGTGAGGACGACATCGCCCAAAGACAGGTACCAACTCTTTTGCACCAATGCCGCAACCAGCAAGGGCACGAAGAAGATTCGCAGAAGCGTGAGCGCGTTGGGCAGGTTCATTGCCGGTTCGTAACCACGAACTCTCCGAGGCGCCTTCGCACGGACTCGGGAACATCCGCTACCACTTCAGAATACTCTTCTCCAACCTGCTTCTCGAGTACCCGGCCGAACTCATAAAGAAAATGAAGCGCAGCGCCCTCTGAATGGGGAATCCGAAACGTCGCATGGACGATGGGGTCGATGGGAAGCAATTTATCGATTCTCGCCAGCAACTCATTGAGGCCGGCCCCCGTCAGCGCGGACACTGCTACGGCGGGGGGGAGCTTTTCTTCCGGTGGAATGGTGTTGCCCAGCACGCGCCGCGAGACATTCTCTATATCCGTCTCCTGCTGAGGCAAAAGATCCAACTTATTGAACACCAGGAGTTGCGGCGTGGAGGCAGCGCCGAGTTCGGCCAGCACCTTGCGGACGTGTGCGGTGTGTTGCGCCGCGGTTTCGGAAGAGACATCCACAACATGCAACAGCAGCGCGGCTTCCACCACTTCTTCCAGCGTCGCCCGAAATGCCTTGACCAACTGAGTGGGCAGATTGCGAATGAACCCGACGGTGTCGCTGAAGAGAACCTTACGGTTCGAAGGCAGGATGACGTGACGGACCGTCGGATCGAGGGTGGCAAACATGCGGGCATCCGCGGTGACAGAAGCTCTCGTGAACCGGTTAAACAGGCTGGACTTTCCGGCATTGGTGTAACCGACAAGTGAGATTGTGGCGAGGGGAACGGCCTGGCGGTGGCGGCGTTGGACGCTGCGCCCGGCCCGCACAGCTTCCAGGCTATCCTCGATCTTCTTGATTCGCCGGAATATCATTCGCCTGTCGGTTTCCAACTGCGTTTCACCAGGACCGCGGGTCCCGATTCCGCCACCTAGACGGGACATTTGCGTTCCGCGTCCGGTAAGGCGCGGAAGCAGATAGTTCAACTGGGCGAGTTCTACCTGGAGTTGGCCTTCCCGGGTTCGAGCGCGGCGCGCAAAGATATCGAGAATCAACTGGGTACGATCGATTACTTTGCAATCGAGCGAGCGCTCAAGGTTCCGCAACTGAGTTGGGGACAGTTCCTGGTCGAAGACGACCAGATCTGCCTCATTTGCTTTGACATGACGCGCAAGTTCGTCGACTTTGCCCGAACCGACCAGTGTGGCAGCCTCCACCGCGTCACGCGTCTGCAGATGCCGTTCGAGGACCTCGGCGCCGGCACTTTGGGCGAGCACCTTCAGTTCCTCCATCGACTCCTCTGCGTCGTAATCGTCCAGATCAGTCGATGTCAAGGGACGACGGGACGGAGGACCTTTGAGTTCAAGGCCGACTAGGATTGCACGTTCACGCGCCGCCAGAGGCAACGGGATTTATCACTCCTGAACAGGCTCAACCGGACCGGGTCTAGCCGGAGGATGAGGGGCGGCTGCTGCGCCCGCATTGATGGGCCCGGGCCCAGGCCCGTGGACCGGCTTGGAAACGACCACCGTAGAAATGGCGTGCTTGAAAATGAGCTGCTCCTGATTGCTCGCTTCCAGAATGACAGAGTATTTATCAAAGCTCTTGATCCGGCCGGAAAGCTTGACGCCACTCATCAAGTAAATGGTAAGGAAGGTCTTATCCTTACGCGCGTTGTTTAGAAAAGCTTCCTGGATGTTTTGTTGTGCCAGCTTTTCCATCGTGACTCCTTCGGCCTCTGCGGGCCTGTTGTGTTTGTACTGCTTAGTCTCTTCAGTAACACCGAGGCAACTCAGAGTTTAACAAGATTGCTCGTCCAATGGAATGGCGATGAATTTGCGCCCAAATCGTGGTCCCTGGGCATACTCGTCGACGCACGGCGTCGCACAGCCAGAGTGAATTCGGGTCACCGAGACGGGGGGAAGAAGACGGCCGCATCCAGGCAGACATCTTCCTCGCGAGTTCCTGTGAGTCCTCTCGCGAGGAAGAACACCCCGGATGCGACCGTTGTTGGGATCTATTAGTTCGCGCGGGCCATCGCCACGATGTGGGCGCGACGATTCTTTTGCCAGCAGCCCTCGCTGTGTTCCGTGCACTGCGGTTTTTCCTTGCCGTAGCTGACAACGTTCAACTGTGCGGCGGGAATGCCAAGTTGGGACAGGAATTCGCGAGCGTTTTTGGCACGCGCATCGCCAAGCGCCAGATTGTACTCGTCCGAGCCGCGCTCGTCGCAATGACCTTCAATGGTCAGCTTGTAATCGGGATACTGGCGGAGGATGTCACCCAGAGCCTTGGCATCGGAAGTAAGGGTGCTCTGCGCGTCGGTGCGGATATTGTGCTTATCGTAATCGAAATAGGCATCCTGAATGCGAGCGATGAGTTCGTCGATGCGGGCCTGAGTCGCAGCGTCCGGGTACTTCGACCGTGCCGGGGCAGGCGGCGCCGCGGGCGTCGATGAAGCCGGCTGTTGGGCAGGCGGCGGTGTCGCCGGAGCCGCCTTAGCCGTCTGTACGGGCTGGGAAGCGGGCTTAACGGCAACCTTCTTGGTACAAGCCGAACCGAGTATGCTCAGGGCGGCGACAGCAGCCACCGCAAGGCGGGACCTACGAATGTGCAACATCTGATGAAACGTCTCCTATATATTTAATTAACCCTTTGGCACGGTACACCGCTATACCGTGAAATAGGTATTCTTTGTACTTCTCGCCTGTGAAGTCCTACAAGCTCGAGGGTATATCGACGGATTGCGCTCCTGAGGTTAGGGCTGAGTACTAAGTTCAATCTCCCGACATCCACGCGGGCAGCGGAAACTACACTCGGGGAAATTAAGAGAAACCCCTTATATGCTCCTGGCCCGTACGCCCGATTAAAGATCAGTTGCAGTCGTTACGCCTGCGATCGGGAGGACTTATGTCTTGCAAATGGATGTGGAAAACGCTGACCCCGGCACTCGTGTGCGCTTCCTTGGTGGTTCCGGCATTCGCCCAGAAGAAAGATAAAAGCGGCAAGACACAGGAGTTGTTGACCGAGGCGGAGAGTCTCGTCAAAGACCAAAAGTTCAACGAAGCGTTCAAGTTGTACGATCAGGCGGTACGTAGCGACTCGGGAAATCCGGAAATTTACATACTCCGGGGCATGGCAAACCTGAAGGCGCGGCGGATCAAAACAGCTCAGGCCGATTGCGAGCAGGCATTGAAACTCAAGAGCGACTCTGCGGAAGCGCTGCACTGCCGCGGTTTAGCCCACGCGTACCTCGGTGACACCAAGGGCGCTCTTAAAGATCTGGCAGCAGCGATCAGTATAAACCCTCAGTTTCTGGCCGCGTATGAAAGCCGCGCCGGAATCCAGCAAGGCAAAGGAAACCTGGAAGAATCGCTGCAGGATTACGATGCCATGGTGAAGATCAAGCCGAATGACCCGACCCTCCTCTGGCGACGGGGCACGCTGAACTTGAGTTTCAACCGGCCTGAGAAAGCAATCGAGGACTTCACGGCGGCGCTCAAGCTTGCGCCCGACTCGCCTTTCTTTTATCAGGATCGCGCGCGGGCTTACGAGAAAATAGGGGCGGTGGATAAGGCGATCGCAGACTACTCGGAATTCATTAAGCTGCGGCCAAATTCGCCATTGACCTACATCGACCGCGGCTACGCGTTCATGAAGATGGGGCGAGCGGAGCTGGCAAAGGCAGATTTTGACAAAGCGGTTGAGCTGAATCCAACCTATGCGGACGTGGTCGCCCGCCTACGGCCGGAGGCAAACAAGCCTGCCGGACAACAGCAGGCCGCTCAGGCAGTTCCTGCGAAACCGGGCGAACCGGCAACTTTGAAGAAACCGAACCTGGACGCCGCCGCGATTTCGGCCGTGCCACAAGGCTCGGAGGAGGCCAAGCCGATGGTCTCCACGCCACAGACCAAGACGATTCTAATAGCTGGCAGCGGCGGAAGCAATGCGCCCAAGGTGGAAGAGAAGACACCAGAGCCGGCGAAGGCCACCCCAGTGCCGGTCGCGGAAGCGCCCAAGCCGGACCCCGCCAAAGCTCCGGCAACTCCTCCAGCCCCGAAGCAGGAAGCGACGCAGGTCGCGGCCAATGTTCCGCCGGTTTCGACGCCCAGTCCCGCACCTCCAGCCAACCCTGAACCCTCGGCAGCGGCGCCTGCTCCGTCGGGGCCGTCGGATTCGGAAACTCGCATCATGCTGGAGGCGGCTCAACGATTTGAGAAGAACCAGCAGCCCGATCGAGCAATCGAGGCATACACAAAGGCTTTGGCCGGAAAGCCGGATGCTGCGAATATCCTGCTCAGCCGCGGGCGGCTGTACTCCCAGACGAAGAAAACAGCCGAAGCTGTGGCAGACTTCACGGCGGCGATTAAAGCGAGCCCTAAGATGTCGGAGGCGTACGCTTATCGCTGTGGAGCTTATCTGGAACTGAATAAAATTCCGGAAGCTATTGCTGACTGCGATAAAGTCATCAGCGAATCGCCCAAATCCGCCGACGCATTCTACTTCCGGGGCAATGCGCATTTCGCCCGCAAGGAATGGCAAGAGGCGATCAACGATTACAAGAAAGCCACCGAGTTGAAAATGGATCTCGTCGAGGCCTACTACAACATGGGCAAGGCCTACGTGCAGACGGAGCAGCACGCGTTCGCTCTGTTCGCCTTCACTCGAGCGATCCAGTTGAAACCAGGCTTTCCGGACGCGTATAAGAGCCGCTCCGAAATCAAGGCGTTTCTCGGAGACCAGTTAGGCTCAAAGGCGGATTCACTCCGCGCCAGCGCCCGATAAAGCTACGCCGCGGGCGAGCAGTTCACGCCTGATCTGCTCTGCGCTTTCAAACTGAACCGCGTCGATGCCTTCCTGCTTCGCACCTTCCACGTAAGCTGCGATGTCATCCGTAAAAAAGATCTCTGCCGGGCTTGCGTGGGCCCGGCGGATCGTTTCCTGATAAATCTTCGGCGACGGCTTCATTGCCCCGACTTCGTACGAGAGGATGTAATCGTCGAAGTGATTCAGGATCGGATAACCAGCGCGCACCATTGGGAAATGAAGCGCATTCGTATTAGAGAGCACGAGCAGCCGGTAGCGCCCCTTCAGACCAAGAATCATCTCTTCCGGAATCAGGGTCTCCGGCAGGAAAATACTGCTCCAGATATCGCAGAACTGCTCATAGCTGGCCTGCAAGTGCAGCATTTGGCTGATTTGCTCGACAAAATTCCGCGGCTCGATATCGCCGCTTTCAAAGCGTGTCACCAGATCGCACGAACGTAGGCGTTCCGGTATTTGAGCAGCGGGATAGGCGCACAGAGGGGCAAGGCGCTCATAACCGCGTTTGAAATCGAAGGGGATGATGACCTTACCCAGGTCGAAAACAATTGTCTTGATCAACACCCTATTTTAATGGCGCAGTCCAAGCTAATACGGCTTGCGTTGATCGCGGGAACCTGGACCGATTGTGGGTAGGGCCTTACCGTTCGAGGAGAAGTGGAGAGTCACGTCGACGAAACGCTGTGCGTCATCGATGTGCAGGTCGGCACTCGTCTTGCCGAGATTCTCAAACAGACCGTCCTCCTCGATCCGCCGGAGGAAGTAGTACGGGTACTCGGCATCATATGGCTGGCCCGGTTTCATCGACCACATCTTGCGAATTTGCGGTTCGGAGATGATGTCCAGCCCTTCAATCCCGAGTTTCCCGAACGTGAACTGGGGGCCGGGATCGATATTTATCGAGAGATCCACTTTCTTCGCTTTTTCGTCGATCTTCCGATCCGTATCCGCGGTTGCGCGGATATAGCCCTTACGCTTGACCGACGCGAGCATCCGATCCACTCCAGCCTTCACATCGGTGAAGTTCACAGGCCCGTCGCCCTTGAACTTCCCTTCCCGGATGAGTTCCCGATTCTGCTTCAACGGGCCGGCCAGGTATACATCGCCCAGCTTGTACGACTCACCTTCCTGCACGGTTACAGTCACCAGCAACCCATCGACACCCTTGGCAGGCTGGACGCTGAGCTTCGGAAAGGCAACTCGTATCCTTCCGATTTCCTCGTAGACGGGCCGAACGCTAGCGTCAAGGATCTGCCGCATACGGTCCTCGGTGAACGAGGAACCAACAGCCGTACTGGCCACTGCACTCTGCAGCCGTTGCGTTTGCACGGCCTGGTTTCCCGTGAACTCAACTTCGGCGATCACCGGGAGGCGCTCCGGTCGAAAAACGACTTCCAACTCCGCCTTGTCGTTTGGGAGTAATTTGGCTATGACCGCCTCGTGGCGATTGGTGGAAGCTAAGTATTCCTGCACTTCTTTCGACAAACGGGCCAAGACCTCGGCAGTCGCCGGCACCTTTACGGAGAAGAGGGGTTCCCGGGTGCGAAGCCACAGTTGAGCCGCTTTCGCGTCCAGCGTCAATCCCTCGAAGCGGTACGGATATACCTGCTCCACTTCGGTGATTTCAAAAGTTGCGGCATAGCGGTTCCCGGGTGCGGGTCCGAAGCGATACCCCACTGTGGCGAAGGCTCCGGTCGCTAGCAAACGATCGCGCGCGGCATCGAAGTCAGCCTTCGTGACCGCCTGTCCGATCTTTAGCCCGGTTGCCGAGACGACGGCATCCACGGGATACGCCTTGGCGCCTTCCACGGCGATGCTGGCGAGCGGGTATCCTTGAGACGCCGGAACAGGTACAGGCGCAGCAGATTTCTTTCTGCCGGTTTGGGCATTCGCGGAAAAAAGACAGACTAAGAAGAGCGGAACGAGGTAGCGGGCCATCCTTGCCCTATTTTGGACGTTTTGGCTGCCCGGCTGGGGTACAGTTTCCGATTTCGCCCGGCTCCTTGCATCACCTTTCTCCGGGAAGTGTATTCTTAGAATCAGTAGTCGTGTATAGCGGAAGAGTTAGGCCGTCCCACCGAGGATTTACGAGTAGTATCGTTCTGCCCGTGATCGGTTTGCGGGGCCGATTCTGCCGTCGGGTCCTCGAGGGCGGGTTCTGACATGGGTCCGGCAGAGGTCATTGAGTGTCCGCAATGCGGGTCGAGCTACCCGGCAGGAACTCTCTCGTGCACGAAGTGCAAGACTCCGTTTGACGTGCCCACCGTGTTTGCGCAGCCCACGCCGGCCGGGCAGCACGGCTTCAATCCATACGCACCTGCTACGGCACTCAAAGCAGGATCCGTATTAGGCGAGCGATACGAGATCGTTTCTTTACTTGGCGAGGGCGGCATGGGCGCCGTTTATAAGGCGCATGACCGCGAGTTGAGCCGCTTGGTCGCACTGAAGATCATCCGGCCCGAGCTCGCGCGCAATCCCGCTACGCTCGATCGCTTCAAGCAGGAGCTGATCCTTTCGACGAAAATCACGCATCGCAACGTGATCCGCATCTACGATCTCGGGCTTGCCGGCTCCACGAAATTCATCAGCATGGAGTTTATCGACGGCAAGGATCTTGCCACGTTGGTCCGGAACAAAGGCAAATTCGAACCGCGGGAAGCTGCGCGAACTATCCGGGATGTGTGCCTGGGGCTGGAGGCCGCACACGCCGAAGGTGTCGTTCACCGGGACCTGAAGCCCCAAAACATCATGCTGGATTCGACGGGACGGGCCCTAGTGATGGACTTCGGCATCGCGAGTTCCGCAGAAGATATCGCTCTGACGCGAACCGGGACGCTAATGGGGACGCCGACCTACATGTCGCCTGAGCAGGCGCGCAGCCTGAAAGTGGATGCCCGCTCCGACCTGTTCGCGGTAGGCGTTATCTTTTACGAACTGCTGACGGGCGAGATCCCGTATCCGGCGGATACCATCATGGCGCAGTTGCTGAAGCGCATCCAGGAGAATCCCGTTCCTCCTGCGGAAATAGATCCGAACATCCCCAAGGCGCTTAGCGATATTGTGCTTCGCTGCCTGAAGGTCGATTTGCAGGAGCGTTATCAGAGTGCCGCTGAAATCCGGCACGATCTGGATGCGTGGCTCAATCCGGCACTCGTAGCGCCAACGATTCAGGTAAGTCCGCCATCACTCCACCAGAAGAAGGATGAGCCGCGCCAGTGGCTGTCCTGGAAATTTCTTTGCGCCTCGGCGGCGATCCTGTTCGCTCTCGCCACCGGTGGAGTTTACGTCAAGAACACCTATTTCAGGGCGCCGCAGAACCTGAAGCCGATCACGATGCTTGTCGCTGACTTTGCGAACAAGACAGGCGACCCGGTTTTCGAAGGCACGATCGAGCCGATGGTCAGTATCGCAATGGAAGGTGCTCCGTTCGTCGCCTCGTACAATCGCGCTGACGCTCGTCAAAACGCAGCCGAATTGAATAATGGCAACACCAGGCTGGACGAGGCGCAGGCCCGATTGGTGGCCGCCCGGCGCGGCATCAACGTAATAGTCAGCGGCTCGATTGCAAAGGACGGCGATCGATACCATGTCAAGGTCCGCGCGATTGACGCACTCACGGGCAAGGAGCTAGTCAGCCGCGATTCCACCACTACCAGGAAAGATGAGGTATTGACGCTTGTCGCAAAACTGACTGCGCCGATCCGGCGGGCGCTCGGCGATGCCGCTCCGGAATCAGCGGCACTGGCCGCGGCAGAGACATTCTCGGCTTCGTCTATTGACGCCGCGCACGAGTACGCCATGGCCCAGGACTATCAGTTCGCCGCCAATTGGGATAAAGCAATTGAGTCCTACACTAAGGCCATCAAAATGGATCCGACGCTGGGACGAGCGTACGCAGGTCTCGCAGCCATCGAGGCGAATCAGGGCAGACGTGACATGGCCGCCAGGTACTTCCAGCAAGCCATGGCGCACGTCGATAAGATGACCGATCGGGAGAAGTTCCGCACGCGTGGCAGCTATTATTTGTCGGTCCGGAATATCCAGAGCGCGATCCAGGATTTGACTCAGTTGACGCAGCAGTATCCTGCCGATTCGGCGGGACTGAACAATCTCGCTGTAGCTTACTCCTACAAACGTGATATGCCCAAAGCGGTGGAGATGGCCAAGCGCGCATCGAATGTCAATCCCAAAAGCGCTTTGTCCAAGATGAACGTGGCAGTGTTTTCCTTGTACGCCGGCGAATACGCGACAGCCGAGAGCGAAGCCAGGAGCGTACTGGAGATTAATCCGAAGTACGCTAAGGCTTACATCGTTCTTGGGCTGACACAACTCGCGCAAGGACGCCAGAACGACGCCGCTGATACCTATAGAAAGGCGCAGGATATCGGCCCCCGAGGGGCATCTTATTCGTCCAGCGCTCTCGCAGATCTCGCTCTCTATGAAGGGCGGCTTTCGGACGCGATCCACATTCTGGACGACGGGATCAAAACCGATACGGAAGCGAACAACCGGCAAGCCGCCGCGGCCAAGATGCTGACCCAGGCAGGAACGAAGCTCCTGCTCGGTCAGAGGGCTCCGGCTCAAGCGCTAGTTGAGAAGGCTCTGAACACAAACAAGCAGGAAGAGAATATGATTACCGCGGCGCGCCTGTACGTGCATCTCGGCTATGACGGAAGGGCAAGGGCTCTTGCCATCGAATTGAACTCACGTCTTGGCCAGGATTTTCAGGCTTACGCGAAGGTGATCGAAGGCGAAATCTTCCTGGAGCGAAACAGTGCGCGGGAGGCGATAAATGCGTTCCAGAAATCCCTGCAGATTTCGGATACGTGGCTTGGGCACTACGATCTTGGCCGCGCTTATCTGGCCTTCAGCGCCTTCACCGAAGCGCATGCAGAGTTGAGCGCAGCGCAAAAACGTCGTGGCGAAGGGGCAGCCCTCTTCCTGGACGAGGTGCCTACATACCGGAATGTTGCAGCATTGCAGTATTACATTGCCCGTTCGCTCGAAGTCCTTCAAAGTCCGGGGGCCGGTGCTGCCTACCGAACCTTCTTAACCACGCATACCCTCCTCACCGAAGACCCATTAGTACTAGACGCGAAAGCGCGAATGAAATAGTACTTTCGTACCATTTCTACACCATCGCTAACGATTTGGACAGAATGGGGATTTGCATTCTGAGGATACTTGTCTATAATCGACTGTCCACCTGCATTTGAGGGGTCGTACACCTAGAGAGTACTGTACACAGAATACGAGGAGAGAGCCTCATGAAGACATCGTTCCGCACCTTCCTGTTCGCAGTATGCTGCGCGAACGTGTTACTTGCGCAAAACAGCTTGAGCTTCTTCAAGAATTATTTTGTGAAGGGTGATTATGTCGTCGCTGGAGCAGGGACTCGCGGAACGGGAAACAACGGCATTGCAACCGCGA
This sequence comes from uncultured Solibacteraceae bacterium, assembly GCA_964464925.1. Lineage (GTDB taxonomy): Bacteria > Acidobacteriota > Terriglobia > Bryobacterales > Bryobacteraceae > CAYXLI01. Next base: position 40,735 of record CAYXLI010000016.1, read on the forward strand.
TGATTAGCACCGGCTCTTTTCCAGCCGATAACGACGTGGTGGCCGCCTATCTTTACTGGGTGACGCTCGAAGAGGCGAACAATTCCGGCGCGACGATCAACTTCAGCAATGGATCCGCAAACTTCAGCATCACCGGAACTCTGATTGCAAGCCGGCCCGTGCCGCGCTGGAGTGGGTTCACGCGGGCGTCGGTTTACCGCGCCGACCTGTTCCCTTACATGCCCTTCGACCGGACGACATTCCGTCCCTTAGCCGGAGGCACATTCACTATCCAGTTGAAGGATAGTGGGAACCTGAATATTGCACCTTCTACGGAAGGTGTTTCGATGGTAGTGGTTTATCGCTCTCCCAGCGCTCCGTTTCGAGCTATTTCACTTTACGACGGAGGATTCACTCTTGCCCGCTCGGACGCTCCGTTCACTTTGAACATCGGCGGCTTCTATCAGGCGTCTTCCGTTTCTCCTAGCGCAAAAGTTTGCTACATCGTTGCCGATGGCCAGCCGAGTGATGCAACCGGCAGTAATCTCGACAGCGTTTATTTCAACGGAACGCAGTTAGGATCGCCGGCCCAAATTGCAGCAATGAATGTGTTCACAGGGTCCGCGTCGGGCACTCCCGGCGGCTTCTGGGACAATCCGACATTTGATGTAAGTGCTTTGGTGGGCCCAAACGCTGCCCAGGCCTCCACGACCTCACCCTATGGATCCGACGCGTTGACCTTCGCCGCGGTGGCATTCAGCACCACAGTACAAGACACGGATGGAGACGGATTGCTCGACGTTTGGGAGACCAGCGGCTTCATGGACATGGACGGCACGTTTATCGACTTGCCAGCCATGGGGGCCAATCCAAACGTGAAAGATCTTTTCGTCGAGATCGACTGGATGGATGGCGTCACACACACCCATAAACCAAAGCAGGCTGCTCTCGATCTCGTGACCACCGCATTTGCGAACGCAGGCATCAACGTTCACTTCGATGTGGGCCAGGGCGGACCATTTACGGGTGGCAACAGCGTGGGCCAGGAGAGCCTTCTCGCCCCGAACGGAACTGCATGGAAGTTCAAGACGGGCGGCTTCGCATACGTGAAAGCTGGAGTTCCGGGCATCGCTCCGCCCAACTTCTCTTATAACCGCCGCCATATTTTCCACTACTCCCTTTGGGCTCATCAGCGGCCGAATTACCCTGCCACCTATCCGGATCCGGCTTTGCAAAACCAGCCGAACTCCGCGTCGGGTGTTGCTGATCTGCCCGGCAGCGATTCCATGGTCACGCTCGGCCTCTGGCGGCACGACAACAGCAGCGACGACCAAGTGGGTACGGTGCAAGAGCAAGGAGGAACGCTCTTACATGAACTCGGGCACAACACGGGATTGCGGCACGGGGGTGGCGACAACATAAACTGCAAGCCGAACTATCACAGCGTCATGAGTTACCTCTTCCAGACTCATGGTCTGCAAAACAATGGTGGAGCAATCACCTTCGACTTTTCCAGACAATTGCTGCCGTCTCTGGACGAGACATCACTGAATGAGCCGGCCGGTCTGGGGCTGAGTTTGAATCCGCAGGGCGGCAATCCGTTATATCGCGCGCGCTATTACGCGCCCGTTTTATCCGGCGGGTCAACGCGGCGGTGTGATGGCAGTCAGGGACTGGTGAGCATGGCGCGCATTGATAGTCCCTTCAACACCGGACCCATCGACTGGAACAACAATCTCGTGAATACGGATATTGGGGTGAATGCGGATACCAACTTCGACGGACTCTTCACCACACTCAACGGTTTCCTCGATTGGGCTGCGGTGGACTTGCAGCAAGTAAGTGGCGGGTTTGCGTTTTCCGAGGGAGAGATCGCCAATGGGGAAATCGCCAATGGCGAGATCGCAAACGGCGAGATTGCAAACGGAGAAATCGCGAACGGCGAGATCGCGAACTCGAACGGGGAGATCGCAAACGGCAACGAATTCGATTACATCAGCGCGAGCACGGTAAATCCGCCGGCACCGGGCAACAGTTTGGTCTCGCGCACGGCGACCGGCCAGATCCGTCTGGCATGGAACCCGGTTACCCTCGCGATCGTGCGGCGCTATCAAATCTTCCGCTACAACACAGGCGCCCCTGTGCCGACGGCTTTCACGTTTGTAACGGCTTCCGGCAATCCGCCGCCCGCTTCTTTCACGGACACGACGGTGACCCCGGGTCAGAGCTACAACTACTTCGTGAAAACTGTTGATGAATTTGGAAACGTCAGCATACAGTCATCAAACACAGTCACCGTGGTGGCTAAATAACGGAGGTATGAAGTGAAGCTCTGTATCATCAGTCTCGGTTTCTTGCTCATGCCTGGCCTCCAGGCCGCGACCATCACCAACGGAAATTTCTCGAATGGACTGATCGGCTGGACGGTATCCGGAAACGTCTCCCCGACCGTGAACCCCACAACGGGGCGGGTCGGCGTGCTCCCGGACAGCACGGTCTGGAATCCGGGCACCACATTTGTCCTGCCGTCGCCGTACACCGGCGGAAACTATGCCGAGATCTCTAATGGTCCCGGCGCTATCAATCCATTACCGGCTCCGGATTACTCGATGTTGACCACCAGCTCGGCTTATTACGTGATTCCGAACGCCGGGGGCCAGATCAGCTTCCTTTACAACCTACTGACGGATGAGTTCCCGACCGGCACCGATTACGCGACGTTCCAGGTTCTCGACAGCGCGAATCATGCGCTGTTTACCCAGAAATATCCAATCTCGATGATTAACCAGAGTGGCGGGTGCACAGAAGTGGCCGCTCCGGACGGCTCCACGATCTGTGCCTCTTCGGGATGGTTGACCCAACAGTTCTCCCTCGCAGCCTTCTACGGACAAAACGTGAAGTTCGCCTTCTCCGTTTACGACGCAGTTTCAACTGATACTCCGGACAATAGCGTCGATTCCGTGCTGCTACTGGCCAACGTACAAGGGACCGGGCTCAGTACCACGGCGCTTCCCGAACCCGCAACCTTTGTCCTGGGCGGGTCCGCTCTTCTGGCTCTCGCTTCCCTTCGCCGGCGCGCCTCCTGCTAAGCCGCTTGTGCTTAGCGGCGATTCCGTTTATCTTGCATGAATGGATCGCCGCAGGTTTCTAACCTCCGCCGCGGGAGCATTCTCGCTCCACCGCGGCTCTCTTGCGCTCGCCCAGTCCGCGACCCAGACAATTTCTGGCCGTCCCGCCGATAGTGTCGCGCGGGACGAAGACTTTTGGATGAACATCCGGCACGCTTTCACGGTTGACCGGAATATGATCAATCTCAACAACGGCGGTGTGTCTCCATCCCCTAAGATCGTGATGGACACCGAAACCCGCTATTTGGAAGTTGAGAATCTCAGCCCGTCGTACTACATGTGGAACGTGCTGGACCCGGGTATTGAAACGGTGCGCCGCAGACTTGCGCGCGCGTTCGGCTGCGATCCGGAAGAAATCGCCATCACGCGCAACGCCAGTGAATCTCTCGAGATCGTTCAACTCGGCATGGATCTCAAGCGCGGTGATGAAGTCCTCACTACAAACCAGGACTACCCACGAATGATCACCACATGGCAGCAGCGGGAGCGGCGCGACGGCATCAAGCTCAATCAGGTAAAGTTCCCGGCGCCTCCGCCGAGCATGGAGTATCTTGCGAAACTGATCGAGGACAACATCACGCCCCGCACAAGGGTGATCCACATCTGCCATATCACCAACCGCACCGGTCAGATCTTCCCCGTGAAACAGATTTGCCAGATGGCCCGGAAGCGCGGCATCGAAGTAATTGTCGATGGCGCGCACGCCTTCGCACAGTTCCCATTCACGCAGGCGGATCTCGACTGCGATTATTACGGAACGTCTCTGCACAAATGGGTGCTGGCCCCCATCGGCACGGGAATGCTGTACGTGAAGCGGGACAAGATCGAGAAGATCTGGCCCATGATGCCGGCTCCCGCTTCAATGAATTCGAATATCCGGAAATTCGAGGAGATCGGCACGCATCCTGCCTCTCAGCGCAATGCAATTACCGAGGCACTCAATTTCCATGACAGCATCGGCCCGGAGCGCAAGGCCGAGCGGTTCCGCTATCTTCGCAGGCGCTGGTCAAGCAGACTGCGCGAACTGCCCGGAGTGAAAATCCTGAACAGTGAAGATCCGGAGCAATCCTGCGCGATCGGCTTCATTCAGGTGCAGGGTATGGATTCCCAGAAGCTCTCCAAGTATCTTTGGGAAAAGTACCGCATCTGGACCGTAGCGATCGTCACACCGGGTGAATACGAGGGCTTGCGGATCACCCCCAACGTTTACACCACGCTGGAAGAAGTGGACACCTTCACTGAGGTGATGGAGAAGATCATCCGGCGCGGTTCTATCCCCTCATGACGGATGGGCAGTTAATTCAAATCGTCGATGCGGCACTGGCCGAGGCCTCACGCCGCAGCGGCGCCTGGCTGGTCTGCGGTCCCGGTTGTAACCAATGCTGCAAGGGACCCTTCGAGATCACTGCACTCGATGCGGCTCGTCTGCAAACCGGGCTGACGGGACTGGATCCGGAGCGCGCGGCCAGGGTGCTCGAACGCGCGCGCCTCTATATGGAGCGTGCCGGCGAAGCGACGTTGCAACAGCTACTCGAGGAAGACGGTATGGACGAGGAACTGTGCCCTGCTCTCGATCCCTCCACAGGGATGTGCGATCTCTACGATGCGCGCCCGGTCACGTGCAGGACTTTCGGCCCTCCCGCACTGTCGGCTGATGGTTCCTACTGCGTTTGTGAGCTCTGCTACAGCGATGCTACTGAGGAGCAGATTGCGGCCTGCTGGGTAGATCCGGACCCCGAAGGTTTGGAGGCGCAACTCCTGAAGGAGCTCCCCGAACGATCGCATACCTTTGTTGGTGCGGCGCTGCTCGAGGCCTGCGGCGATCGGACGTGATTCTTTACGGTCACGCTGCTATACTGGGATTTCATCGGGCCGTGGCGCAGCCTGGCTAGCGCGCTTGCTTGGGGTGCAAGAGGTCGCGAGTTCGAATCTCGCCGGCCCGACCAGCCATATATCTTTCCCGTCTGCGCCTCAAAGGCGGGTCATTCTCCTCACTGAATCTCAGAGGACCTTAGCCTCTCCCCATTCACTCAATGGCAACCCTGTCTGGGTACACACGCTCCGATTTCTTAGCGGCGCGTTGCCGCTATTGGCGGTTCTACCTCTTTTCCGCACGCCGGAATTCAAATTAAATTGTGGTACTCTGCACGCCACAGTTATACATTTCTAAGGCATTCCGGCAGGAACATCGAATTTTATTACCCGCATATGCCTGAAGGTACTTTTTTAAAGTTTTGTGCATAATCTCTTTTGAAGATCGAACCGATTCAATCTCAAAGGCCAGTTTCCCTAATTTTCGACGGATGCCCGAAAGCCGATGCGAAGGGGCATACGGTGAATTCAGGATGGGATCCAGCAGCCGGCGCGCGAAATTGAAATCGAGGTGCAAATCAATGAAAAAGAGTACTCGAGAGAAGGGTTTTACTCTGATCACGACGGCAGTCTGTCTGGTTGTGCTTATAGGAATGGTCGGGCTGGCGATTGACGTCGCGCGCATCTATATCGCTAAGAATGAGGTTCAAGCCTTTACCGATTCCGCGGCGCTGGCCGCCACATTGGAATTGGACGGGACCTGGGCCGGAATCAATCGTGCGCTCGCCAGAGTGGCTTCGAATCCAAACCAATGGAATTTCGGCACTTCTTCCATCACGCAAACCACCACATCATTTGCCCAAACTGAAGCGGGTCCGTGGACGACTACGCCAACCAGTCCAATTGGCTACCGATTGGCACGGGTCAGTGCGAGCGTCGATGTGACTCTGACCTTCATGTCCGCGTTCATGGGTACGCAAACGACGGTAGGAAATCAGCCAGCAGCATTTCTGATGCTGCAGTCCACACTGAGTGTAAAAGGAGATTCAGGAGCGGGCCAGGAGCCGAAGAATATCTGGTCAAACGGTTTATTTCCGTTCTCTCCCTATGCCCACAACACCACTGGCCCCTACTTCGGACTTGTACCGGGTCAGCAGTACACATTGCGATGGCCCTCAAATCCCAAGCTGGATTCCAACGTATGCGCCGGAGACAATCAGCAGGCCATGCTCGATCTGAACGCGGCGGGTGGCGGATCGGAGCGCGGGTTCATAGAATCCACCAGTTCGTCGCTGATTCGTCAGACGATTGTGGACGACTATCAGACGGTCACCCGGCAGATCGGCGACTCCGTACAGATGACAGGCGGCACGAAGCAAACCCAGTTGACGAGTCTGGTCGACCGCATCAACCAGGATGGAGATCCGTACTCGCCGACGTATGCGCAGTACTTGGCCGGCGGGCTAGGAACAGGCAGGCGCATAGTAGGAGTGCCGATCAATACCGGATACCCGAATTACACAATCGTGCAGATCGGAGCGTTCCTTCTACTTCCGGCATCGCAGTACAACGCGGGCGGAAATAGTTCGTTCTGCGCCGAGTTCCTGGGAGCCTGGGTGCAAGGTGCCCGCAACGAAGGGGCCGGCGATCCTGGGGCCTATGTAGCGAGGCTGATTCAATGAGGGTGGTTCGACGTTGCCGGCAAAAGGGCAATGCGCTTCTGGAATTCGCGTTATCCGCGTCGATCCTCCTCCCGGCGCTGCTCACCACATTCCAGATCGGTTATTCGCTCTATACGTACAACAAACTGGAAAGCGCAGTGCGATTCGGGGCGCGCTACGCTGCCCGGCGGACGTATGATTCCGGCACGTCGACACCATCCAGCGCCTTTCTAGCGGCGGTTCAGAACATGGTTGTCTACGCGAATCCGAATGGCGGAACGACTCCGGTCGTTCCAGGACTGACCACCAACCAAGTTTCCTTAGCTGTATCCATGTACTCCGGAACGCCTGACATGATGACAGTGAGCCTCTCTAGTTTCCAGATAGATGCCGTCGTGGCAAAGTTCACGCTGACCGGTAAACCCTGGGCAAGCTACCGTTTTCAAGGAACGTTTGCACCTCCGTAGGATGATCGCACTCTAAACCGATGAAAAGCTCCAGAAAGAGCCGACGAGGCTCCCTCTTCGTTGAATCCGCTTGCGTTCTGCTGGTGTTCTTAACGATTCTGATCGGAACGCTCGATGTTGGGCAGTTGCTGTTCCTCCACAGCAGCCTTACAGAACGTGTACGCGCAGCAGCCCGGTATGGAGCGGTGAATTCGTACGACCAGACCAGTGTCGAGAATATGGTTCTCTACTCTCAGCCCACGATACCGGTTACCGGTTCGCCGGCATTCGAGTTATCGCGATCCATGGTTTCCGTTTCCCGCCAGGATGCTGGGACCTCGGAGGACCGGGTCGTCGTTACCGTCTCGGGCTTCCCTGTCCATTTCTTCACGCCGTGGATAGCGGGCATAAGCCAAGGCCTATCCATCACGGCATGTGCGAGCTACGAGGGTCCTTAACGGTATGCCAGTCCCCCGGGACTCTGCTGACTCACGGTTAAGCGTAAGACAGCATACTTCCAAAGGTACTAACATTTAGGAAGTTCCAGGACGGGGGGACTCGTTGAACTCTCCAAGAAGCCGCGCGTTCTCAGACGCGTCGAGCAGCGAAGACGAAATCCTAAAGTTGGATTCAGCAGGGAATGGACCATCGGTCCAGGTCTCAGCAAGAGCGATTTCAGAAATTGCAGTCCGCAGCCGCGAAGAAACTGTCGACGGTCTCCTGTTCGGGCACATCGAGCCCGGATCCAAGCCTGCTGTCGTCGTCGACCTCTGCCTGCCTCTCAACACGTATTACTGGACCGCGGAAGGAAGCCTGGACAGGTCCGAGAACCGTGCAGCCTTCGAGCGCACCCTTTCGCGATTCCAGGGTCCCACGGCCATTCCGCGAATTGTTGGCTATTTCCGCACGGGTGCCAAGGATGCGGCGGAGGAGCACGATCGTGCCTTGATGCGTACCTACTTCAACGCTGAGTCGTCGATACTTCTCAGAATCGAAGGCGAGCCGGACGCGCCGGTCTGTGCTGTGGAGTCATGGAATGCCGGTTCCGTAAAACGATGGCGCCGGCCGGCATGGTGGCCGTTGATCGTAATAGCGTTCGTTGCGGCCGGCCTGTACCGGTCAACTTCTGCTTCCATAAGCCACGATCCCGGGCTCGAGTTGAGGGTCGAGCGCGCCGGACCCGACTTGCGCGTCAACTGGAAGCCCGATTTGGCGGCATTATATCCGGATGCGAAGGCGATTCTTACGATTACCGATGGTGGCCTTATCAAGAAGATTCCACTCAGCCGAAATGACTTGATGAGCGGCTCTCTCGTATTCAGCCCTGCGTCGCGCGATGTGTTGTTCCTGCTCGAACTCAATGATCAGAAGCACGATAAACGTTCGGAGTCAGCCCGTTTTCTGAGCTTTGGGGAAATGGGACAGCCGCAGTCAGCGGGTACACCTGAGGAGAACGAGATGGAGGGTTCCCGATCCCGAATCACAGAGAGCACTGACCCGGAAGAAAGGCCACGCCCAGCACAGCGTGCCTTAGCGGCTCATGTACCCAAACCCTTCGTCATGCTCCCTGAAATGCCTAAACCTGAGGTCCGGCCAGACGTGTTCGAGCCGCCTGCAATCGCCACAACTACTCAGGATCTGCCCCGAATGCAGGCAGTTGTGCCCCACGCAGTTTCGATCCCACTGCAGAGACTCATCCCACCCCAGGTGAAACGCGAGGCGCGCCTTGTAGTGCCCTCTGAAATTCGTCCACTGCTACACACCGACATAGATCTGCTGATCACGGCATATATCGACACCAATGGGCGTGTTTATCGGGCTCAATCCTTGACCCCGCCGGATGGCTTCGTGTTATCGAGTCTGATACGAGCCGCAGAAGATGCGGCTACACGATGGCAATTCATCCCGGCACGGCGGGAAGGCGGCGAGAACCTGCCCTCCCAGATGGTTCTGCGGTTCAAAGTGAAGGCTCCGCGTCGATAACCGGCCTAAGCCTTATCAAATACCTGCAAGAGGGCAGTTAGGGACGTGCGCGTAGCGTCGGCTTTGCCCCGTGGGCTTTTGTAGTGTGTCTCCAAGGTGAAGGTCTCCTTGTAACCGGATTTCAGAAGTGCCCGGATTTGCCCAAGGTTGTCCATATCACCCTGTCCTACTGCGCACCACTCCCCTTTCCCATCGCTATTCTTCTTGAAATCACGAAGGTGAACATGGAAGATACGGGCCGGATCGAGTTTGTTGTAGCCGTCCGGAAAGGACTTTTCGCCGGATAGTGCCGCGTTATTCGGATCCCAAGTCAGCCCCAGATTCTCGGACCGAACCGCTTTGAGCAGGGCAGCCGATTCCGCGCCGGTAGACACGTAGCTGCCGCCGACGTTCTCGAGCGCCAGTCGAATGTTTCTCGCCTTCGCCCTCCGGGCGGCTTCGGTCACCAGTTCGTAGATGCGAGCATACACCTTCGGATCGGCCGTCTGCCCCTTTTCGTAAGTGAAGGCAAAAACGCGGATCTTATCCGTTCCCAGTAGAGCCGCCCGCTCCATTGCGGCGTCCAGCATCGACCACTGATTATCCAGCGTCGCCTTTCCTTGCGGCGTGTCCGCCGGAAGTGGAATTTTGAAGAATGAACTGCCTAGCACGGAGGTGCGTATCTGATTCTGCTCCAAAATCGCCTTCGCCTCGCGCACCCTTTCCAGAGGTTGCGAAGTGTTGTACTTGCCCCAGATGGAGCGCACCTCAGCATCATGAAGGCCGAACTCTTTCAAGAACTTAGCAGCAGCAAGAACGTCCTCGTCGATCTCGTCGGTCGTTACACCCAGACGGACCTTCGAAAGCGGAATCGCGGATAACCATCTAGCGCTTGCACCGAGCGCGGAAAGTCTAAAAAGTTGGCGGCGAGTGAGCATCACCAGTGATTGTATTACCGCAGAAGGGTGAACGCAGTATTTCCAGTAAGAATTCTTACTAAAGATGAAGCATTCTTCATGACCCGCTCATCAAACTAGTGCACGGGAGGCGCACGAAAGACTGCTGCGAGTTCTACCTCCGAGGCTCGCAGCAGTCCTCCCGTGTTAAGACAGCAAATAGACGGCAAAGGTTCCAAGCCAATGCCCGCCCTCGTAGTGCGCACCTGTAACCGCTAGAAGCCCGTCGTTTTGATGGACTTCCGCGGTCGCCCGAAGGGATCTTACGCGCTTATCCCTGGCCGGTAAGGCCGACGCAATGGCCTTCAACATCCATGCACGGCTCAGGTTGAGGCCATCCAGATGAGCGAGTTTCCCATCACTGGGGTCCGTAACTATCCCGGGTTTCAGCCATGCAGCGGAGCCGTCTTCGGGGATTCCCGGCAGAAACTGTCCCAGCCACTTCGCGAACTCCTCCTTCTGGGTCACTACCCGCCGCACAACGTCTGCCTCTGCCAGACAGGGCGAGAGGAAATCTTCTCCTGAGGGCTCATAATTTATCGGACAGGCCTTGTCGTTCAGATAGAACTCAAGCACTTTGTCGGTCAGGAGTGCTTCAAAATCCGGGTTCTTAGCCACTCTCGCGTAATCCAGTGCCAAGCCTAAGGCAAATGCGGTGTTGGAGTGCTCGCCGGAACGGATGGGATGCGGCAGTTTCCGCAGCCATTCGCTCAGGCGGCGGACGGCCGAGTTCTCCAGCGGCTTGACCGTCTGCGACCAGCGTTGCGCGTCCGGATCCTGCCACTCGTGCAGTTCGGCTGCGAGTTGTAACAGCCATGCCAGCCCGTAGGGCCGCTCGAATGTCGCTCTACCGGCGCCATTCAGGTACTCCGCTTCCCTCGCCAAATTCGGTGCGGTGAGGCTCAGGGCGAGGGCCGTCTTGGCCTTGGCCGCAAGCGGAGCATCTGGAAACAGCCGGGCCAGGCGCGCGAGCAGCCAGTGGCCGTGGACAGACGAGTGCCAATCATAACAGCCATAGAACGCGGGAGTCAGATCGCGCGGCGGTTTCGCATCTTCGGCGGAATTGAGCACGTGCGCAACCTTGTTCGGGTACTCGCGGTGTACGCACGCCAAGGCGAGGTTCGCGAATCGCTCCGCGACACCCTGGTTGAGGGTGTTAGCCGTCAAGAGATTGGCTCCGATAAGGAGAAGGGCGACGCCTCGCAACCTACCATCCTAACGCCAGACGATTATGGCCGCGACTAGCGCGGTTATCACGGCGACGGCCATGAACAGCGTAGAGTAGTTCATGGAGGCCCGCAGCGACGCGCGCTGCTGCTGTTCATGTTGTCTCATTTTGTCGAGAGCAGCGGACATATTTACCTCCGCTTTCATGCTAGCGCTTCGGCCCGCGGCGTCAAGCCGCCCGGTCTTGAAACGAGCGGTCACTTGAGCACATCGTAAACTTATGGGTATTTTCAGCAGCCGCGCAGGAATCGCCGCCGCCATGGGGATTGTGGCCCTCGGCGTCGCCTTCGCGCTGCAACAGCCGTTTCGGCAATACCCCGCGGCAGAGTATTACAACTTTCCCCTTCCGCCGGACTATCAAACGCCTGGCGAATGGGTCTTCGGCCGGCTCATGTATCCCACAATTCGGCCCGGCTTCGGATGGCGCGATGGATATTCGGACTGGACCATCGACTATCCCCGATCGGACCGGCATCTCGCCGCCGCCGTGCGCCGCCTCACCCGAATCGACGCGCGTTCCGTGGAACAGCCTATCAATCTTGAGGACGGCGACGACGTCTATCACTGGCCATGGCTTTATGCCGTGGAGGTGGGACACTGGAACCTGACCGACGATCAGACGAAAAAGCTGCGTGATTACCTGCTCCGCGGCGGCTTCCTCATGGTGGACGATTTTCATGGCACGCGGGAATGGAGCGTCTTCATGAATAGCATGCGCCGTGTGCTGCCGGATCGGCCCATCCTGGACATTCCGAACAGCGATCCAATCTTCCACACGTTGTTCGATCTGGAACAGCGCTACCAAGTGCCGGGGGCGCAATTTCTTGAGACTGGACAACTGTACGAACACGATGGCTTCAGCCCGGAATGGAAGGGCATCTATGACGACAAGGGCCGGCTGATGGTCGCCATCTGCCACAACATGGACCTTGGCGACTCCTGGGAGCACGCCGACAATCCGGAGTATCCGGAGAAGTTCTCCGCGCTCGGCATGCGTATCGGAATCAATTACATCGTCTACGCAATGACACACTAGCTGCGGGGAAGCGTGTCCAACGAACCTTCAGCGCGGCCCCTGGTGTGAGACCCGGAATTCGGCATCCGCAGCCGCCGCGGAAGATTACGAAACGAACCCAACGGTTCATGAAGGCTAACCGTCCGGCTCAAGGCTCGCGTAGGCAGACCGAGTCTCTTCAACAACTTGGCCGCCCGAAAAAAAGGGCACTCCGCCTGCATTGGTGAGACGCATAGGAGAAATTTCATGAACACCGAGTCTTTTGCACGGTTCGCGATGACAGCGGCTTTGGCCGTTGCCAGCGCTGTAGCCTCGTTCGCGTCCGATGGCGGTCACTTGAAGGCCAAAATCGATTTTCCGTTCAAGGCTTTCACGTCCGACATGGCCGCTGGTCACTACGATATCCTTCAGAAAACCGGCGACGGGAACAGATACTTTTACCTGCGCAACGTCGAAACCGGGAAGCAGATCGTCCTTTTAGGACATGCTTCCGAATACTCGAAATCGACTCGGCCGAGCCTCACATTCCATTGCGTATCGGCAGGCTGCGGCCTTACAGGGATTTCTTCGGACGACGGGCAGACGTACTCGACAGCTTCCCCGAAGTGGAGGACGGCTGAGAAGGAACGCCTAGTGACTGTTTATCTCGATCGCGTCGCGGGCGAATAATTCGCGACCTGTCCGAGGAGCCGCCGTCAACTCTTTGAGGGACCCGGCAGATGACCGGGTCCTTGTTCCGTCTGCTTATAGCCGGCGAGTGCGAACCCGATGGGATCCATGTCGCGACTTCACCGCGTGCGGCTTTGTTCAGGAAGGCACGCGCTTTTCTTCGGATACGATAGCAGCCGAATATTGGCGGCTCCATGATCAGGCAAGGGGCAGTTGGGAAACGCGAGATGATTCACCGCTGAATGGAAGAATCATAAACGAATCGGCCCGTGCGAAGGACCAGTTCGCACGGGCGCCAATGACTCCTCCACTGCTTGCAAGCCGCCATTCAGAGAACGGGGCGAAAGCGTCCGGGACGCTTGTCCCATACCGATCAGTTCAGGGACAATCTCCAGCGTAAGTAGGAGAGACGTCCGATGTTAGTGATTTGTTCCTGTTTTCGTAGCAATTTCCTGCAATCTTAGACGATCAGGCCTCTACGGACTGCCCCGAGTACCAGTTCAGCTATCGAATGAACTCCCAACTTCTCCATGATGCGGGTACGGTGGGTCTCAACGGTGTGAAGACTCAATCCGAGACGCGTCGCAATCTCTTTATTGCTTTGTCCTTCCGCTAGCAAATGGTAGAGTTGACGTTCGCGATCTGTCAGCAGTTCATAGCGGTCGTCCACTTTTTTCTCCTGAACGTCCCGCATATGGGCTTCCTGGAAGAGCTTTGCGACTGAAGGGCTGAAGAACGGGTGCCCCCGATGCAACTGCTGAATGGCTTGCACCAGTCCTTCTTCCAAGGTGTCTTTCAGCACGTAGCCGCGCGCACCTGCCTTCACAGCGCGCATCACATATCGCTCGTCACTGTACATGCTGAGAATCAGAACGGCCGTTCGTGGAGAGAATCGCAGCATCTGCGAAGTAGCTTCAATGCCGTTCAACTCTTTCATGGCGATGTCCACGATGGCGACATCAGGCTGATGCTGCTTTGCCATATCGATGGCCTCCAGCCCGGATGCAGCTTCAGCGACCACTTCCATGTCGCTCTGGCTTTCAAGGATACGCCGCAATCCCTGTCGAAACAGGTTGTGATCGTCCGCGAGTAGGATTCGAATTGGATTCATACGTGTACTTCTGTGCCTCTATTTTGTACAGGACTGGGAGAGGGCAACGGAACCGTCAGACTCACCTTTGCTCCGCGTCCCCTTTTAGAGTCGATCGTCAGCGTTCCGCCCAGGCTGGCCGCGCGCTCGCGCATTCCAATTACTCCAAAGTGCATGTTTGCGGTCGTTTGATTCCTTTGCCTGATTGCGTCGAGGCCTACGCCGTCGTCCTCGACTTCCAATGTCAACCGGCTGGCGGTCTGGAAGACGCGCACAGCTACGTGAGAGGCGTTTGCATGCTTTTCGCAATTATGCAGAGCTTCCTGAGTTACGCGGAAGACACACGTCTTCACGGCATCAGGCAGGTCCTCTTGCAGACCGGTTTCCGCAAGGTCGCATCGCGTTCCGGTACGCTGCTTGAAGTCATCAGTCAACCACTGCAAGGCCGGCCCGAGGCCCAGGTCATCCAACAGCGACGGCCGCAGCAGGAGCATGATATTGCGCGTAGTCTTGACCGTCCGTTCGGCGAGGTCGCGTGCGCGGGACAGGTTCTCAGCGAAGGTCACGCGGTCGCCTGCCTTGGTCTGCGCCTGGATGATTTCGATTTTCAGAACTGCCAGATTCTGAACAACCTCGTCGTGCAGTTCCCGCGACAGATTCGTTCGTTCCTCTTCCTGAATTTCCATCAAACGCGCGGAAAGCCTCTCGAGTTCCGTCTTGGCCTCACTCACTTCTTTGAACTGCTGTTCCGCCTGGTTTTCGAGGATTTCGGCGTGCCGCAAACTAAACCGCATGACAAAGATCCCTATGCCCAAGCCGGCGAATAGCATCATCAGCAGACTCTGTGCCGCCGACCGTCGCGAGGCCGTGAACTCCTCTTCGCTCGCTGTCAAGTTGCTCTCGTTCGCCGTTTCGAGTTGGCGCAGAATGGTCGCGGCCGCATCTCTCCGGGGAACGATCTGCTTCTGGACAAAACCGTATTCCTGCGAACCCGGAAGAGCCATATCAGCCGACTGGTGCAAGACTCTCCAGAGTTCGTCGAAGCGCGCGCGCAATTCCAAAACGGAGTTCTGCGGCTCAAGCAGCTTGGCCAGATCGACGAAGGATTGGCCGGCATCGCGCTGAAAGGCATCCAACTGTGTGAGGTACACGCTTCTGCGGTTCGGGGATTCATTCAGGAAAAAGTCGCGCGCAGCTATTCCTCCGCCATACAGGCAGCGCCTCAGATTCGTGAGCAGGGTCTGCTGCTGCACGAACCTGTGATGAATCGCCACTGTTCGACGTGAAAAACTGTCCTGAATGCGGTACGCAGTGTACGTAGCAAGGACAAGGAGCCCTACGATTACACCAAAACCCGTGCGCAGGACTCTGCGCTTCCCTGTCATGCTTCTATTGTGGTGGACTGACTTCTCTTTGCCCATAAAGCCTTAACCGTATGCGTCGCCCCCTCGCCGGGACTAGGCGCGCCGTACGTACCCAGGTTATACTGTAAGGGTTGGATTAGGATTTTACTTTACACACATAAGAGGCGAATGAGCAAAGAAGATAGCATTGAAGTAACTGGAACCGTGGTCGAAAAGTTCCCGAGCGGCCTGTTCAGCGTGCAGTTGGACGTGGACCGCACCGTTTTGGCCCACCTTGCCGGTAAGCTCCGCCGCAATCGTATCCGCGTTTTGGCGGGGGATCGCGTCACCATGGAGTTGTCTCCTTACGACCTGACCAAGGGTCGGATCACGTACCGGCACAAATAGGCGCACCGATTCCGCATGCGCCGTCTCCTCTTCGTTTTCGGCACCAGGCCGGAAGCAATCAAGCTCTGCCCGGTGGTTCTCTACTTCCGCAAACATGCACCTGAGTTCGATGTAAAGGTCTGCGTAACCGCACAGCATCGCGGGTTGCTGGATCAGGTGTTGGAAGTGTTCGGTATCTCTCCGGAGTACGACCTGAACCTCATGCTTCCCGGACAAACCCTCTTTCAATCCACTTCGCGCATTCTTGCCGGGCTGGAGCCCGTCATGAACGAATTGTTGCCTGATATGGTCTACGTGCAGGGCGACACGACCACGACACTCTGTGGCGCTATGGCAGCGTTTTACAAACAGACCGCGGTGGCGCACATCGAGGCCGGATTGCGAACGTGGGATCTGAAAGAACCCTTCCCTGAGGAGATGAACCGCGTGCTGTGCAGCCGGGTAACCGATCTCCACCTGGCCGCGACTCGAGGAGCAGCGGACAATCTGCGGTCCGAAGGCATTCCTGAGGTAAAAATCGCCATCACGGGGAACACGTGCATTGATGCCGTGCTTTACGTGCGCGATGGGCTGGAATCCGGCATCTTGCAAGGGCCCGAATGGCCGTTTCTGAAACCGGAAAAAAAACTCATTCTCGTTACCGCACACCGGCGGGAGAGCTTCGGAGCGGGCTTCGAGCAGATTTGCCAGTCGCTGGCTGAACTCGCAGCGCGGCCGGATGTACAGATCGTATATCCGGTGCACCCGAATCCCAATGTTCAAAGACCTGTGAACCAGTACTTGAGCGGACTGCCGAACGTTCATCTGATTGAGCCGCAGAGCTATGTACCATTCGTGGATCTGATGCGGCGGGCATATCTGCTGCTCACCGATTCCGGAGGAGTCCAGGAGGAAGGCCCGTCATTGGGCAAGCCCATCCTGGTTATGCGGGACAAAACAGAGCGTCCGGAGGCTGTGTCCGCAGGCACTGTCAAGCTGGTGGGTACGGATCGCGAACGCATCACTCGCGAGGCGTTCCGCCTGCTGGATGACGAAAAAGAGTACGAACGCATGTCCCTCATTCACAACCCTTACGGAGACGGGCGAGCGAGCGAGCGAATTTTGGCCGCAACCCGTTCATTCTTCGATCAATAAAAAATTTCAGAAAACGCCGTTTTTGACCTGAAACGGGCGTTCGCACCTCCTATTATTCGAAGGCTCGAATCTATACTGGAGCCGAGAAGAGGTGGTGTAAATGACTCTTGATAACGACAACAGCAACAACCCGAAACGCCCCAGATTAATACGGAGGCTTCCTTCAGCCGACCGTGTGGGGAAGCACCGCGACATCGTGGCGGAGTTGAGCCAACGGGTCATCGGGCAAGAGGAAAGCCTGACGCAGATCGTGCCGTTCATTCAGATGTTCGAAGCGGGACTCGCTCCGGAAGGACGGCCCGTCGGGGTTTTCCTCCTATTGGGTCCCACCGGAACCGGGAAAACACGTACAGTCGAAGCCCTGGCTGAAGTGCTTCACGGCAGTCCGAGGAACATTTTGAAAGTCGATTGCGGCGAATTTCAGATGGAGCACGAGGTGGCCAAACTCGTCGGTGCACCTCCTGGATATCTCGGACATCGCGAAACGCAACCGATGCTGACGCAGGCGCGGCTCGCTGCTGTGACGAGCGAGAAGAGCGCTTTGTCCATTGTGCTATTCGATGAGATCGAAAAGGCAGCCCCTTCGATGACCCGTTTACTGTTGGGGGTTTTGGACAAGGCAACGCTGCGCCTGGGCGACAACAATATCGTAAATTTCGAGCGCAGCATGGTGTTCCTTACCAGCAACCTGGGAGCCCACGGGATGATGAAGGCGCTTCAGCCGGATTTCGGATTCGCTGCCCATATCGACCCGCCCGCACCAGAAGAATGCCGCACAGTCATCGGCGAAATCGCTCTAAATGCGGCGAAGCGCCAATTCGCGCCCGAGTTCATGAACCGGGTGGACGCGGTGATCACCTATCAGCCTCTTAGTGAGGAGACTCTGAAGAGGATCGTTTCGCATCAGATCGCTGAGTTGCAGATGCACATACGGCGCCGTCTGGGTGAGAAGGCTTTCCATCTGGAAGTGCCGACCCGCTCCCGCCTGTTCCTGCTGAAACAGGGCACCAGCCGCGAGTACGGTGCGAGGGAAATCAAGCGAACGCTGCAGAAGCACCTGATGCAGCCCTTATCAGCGCTGGTGGCGGAGGGACGCGTGCAGCCCGGCGCGATGGTCATTGCAGACCTGAACGGCTCCAGAGACAAATTGAAGTTGAAAATCGCAGCCTGATCAAGGCTGGAACATCGAAATCCCTGCGACACCTGCCGCGCCGCACTGTTCACAAACTGGCGCATTTTCTTCCGTGATTCCCCCCAACGCAAAGACTGGCATCCGGACCGCCTGGACCGCTTCACGCAGTGCGTCCAGGCCCTTAGCCGGTCCTTTAGCCCCACTAGGAAAAATGGGGCTAAACACCGCAAAATCGGCCCCCTCACGCTCCGCAAATTGCAGCTCTGAAATGGTATGACAGGAGACGCCGATCGTCAGGCGGACTCGGCTGATGGTTCGAAACTCATTGGGCGCGATCGAATTCGACGGCAGATGAACGCCATGCGCTCCGGCTGCCAGAGCCACGTCTGCCCTGGAGTTTACGAGGATGAGAGTGCCGGTTCCACGGGCCAGTTCTACGGCCGCCCGGACGAGCGCTGCCAGCTCACAGCCGGGCAGGTCTTTCTCCCGAATTTGGATCATCTCCACACCGCGCCGGATTTGCAGGCCGATGTTCGCGAGCAACTCCGCCGAATTGGCGAACGCCTTCCGGTCCGTGATGTAGTACCGGCGCATACTGCTAGAGAAGCCGGATGGCCGCAGGTGGAAACTCGATCAGCCACTCTCGCTCATTGCGGTTGCGCTCAAACACGTCCCGGGAAATTTCCACGGCCAGATCTTCGAATTCCATCCTCACCCCTCCCGGCAGATCGACGCAGCGAACAAATTTCTGCACCACTTGATTAGCTCCTGGGGAACCGAGGCGAGGCATTGCCTTGAGTTGTTGGGGCGTGACGACCATGTTCACGCGATCGCCCTTGAAGCGGCCGGGGAAGTATGGACCCTGCAAATCCACATCCCGAAAGCGGAGCACGCTACTCTTCCGGACGGGGTCGAGAGTACGTATTTCAGCCGGCAGAATGTTGTAAACGCCGAGCAACTCGGCGACTTCAAGAGTCTGTGGCTGCGCGACAATCTCCGCGGGACTCCCCGACTGCATCACTCTCCCGTTCCGGATGATCCACATCTTCTCACCCAGTTCGAAGCACTCCTCCAGATTATGAGTCACCAGCACAACCGGCGTATTGAAACCGGAGCGAACCTGCCGAATCGCTTCATACAATTCACCGCGCAGAGTAGCATCCAGGCCACGTGCCGGCTCATCCAGCAGTAGCAGGCGCGGCCCGGCGACCAGGGCGCGGGCAATGGAACAGCGCTGTTTCTGGCCACCTGAAACCTGGTGCGGTTTGCGTCCCGCTACATCGCCCAGCCGGAATGTCTCTAACATTTCCGCTACTCTTCGGTGCCGCTCCAGACGTGGCATTCTCTCAGCGGCGAAAGAAAGATTCTGCCGTAGCGTCATATGAGGAAAGAGCGCGTAGTTCTGAAACACGTAGCCGCAGCGGCGGTCCTGCGGACGGACGTGAACGCCGGTTTGCGCATCGAAGAGGATCCGATCATCCAGCAGAATGCGGCCTTGCTCCGGTTTGACAAAGCCGGCCAGGCAGTCGAGGATAACGGTTTTGCCTGATCCGCTTGGTCCAAACAAAACATTGATGCCCGCGTCGGCTTCAAGATCGACGTCAAGAGTGAATTCCGTAGAATCACGAACGGCCGGAAACCGCTTCTTCAGGCGGGCCTGAATCATCGAGCCTGCCTGCTGGACGCCGTCCAGGCGAAACTGGCCCGGTTCGCGATTGCCAGAATCAACAACGTCGCAGCGGATATCACCAGGACCAGCACGCGCGCCGTCTGGCCGTCCCCCGCCTCCACGGCATCATAAATCGCAACCGCGATTGTTTGGGTACGGCCTGGAATATTGCCGGCAAGCATGATCGTGACTCCGAAGTCGCCCATGGAGCGCGCGAAGGCAAGCGCGGTGGCGCCAAAGATCGGCCCGAATGCCAAGGGCAGGCTGACGCGCCAAAAAAGTTTGAACTCCGAAGCACCTAGCGAGCGCGCGGCACGTTCGTAGTCGTGATCGATGCTTTCGAGCGCGGCTCGCGCCGATTTCACCAATAACGGGGCCGAGTGAAACAGGGCTGCCAGGACTGCAGCTTGCCACGTGAACACGAGAGGCGATCCGACCACCCATTCATACAATCGCCCGAGAGCGCTTTCACGTCCGAGGACGACCAGCAGGTAATAGCCCAACACCGTGGGCGGAAGCACCAAGGGGAGCGTGACCGCCGCATCGAGCACTTCTTTGCCGCGGAACTGCCGGTTGGCCAACAAATAGGCGAGCGCCAGCCCTGCCGCCACCGACAGCACAGTGGAGAGCGCGGCTACACGCAGACTGAGCCACAACGGGAACCAGTCGATGTGCATGAACAAACATTATAGAAAATGTTCTGCTACCGAGGTGCACACAAAAAGGCCCGGCGATTCCTCGCCGGGCTCTGGGGTAAGAAAAAAAAGCCGTCTA
Organism: uncultured Solibacteraceae bacterium; assembly: GCA_964464925.1. Classification (GTDB taxonomy): domain Bacteria; phylum Acidobacteriota; class Terriglobia; order Bryobacterales; family Bryobacteraceae; genus CAYXLI01. The sequence goes on from CAYXLI010000016.1 coordinate 61,140, forward strand.
ACCCTTCTGGACGACCAGGTCGTTGGTAACGTGGAATACGCCAGGAACCTGGTTGGCGCGCACGTTCGCAACATTCTTATCGAATTCGTTCGCCACGATACCCGTCAGTGTCACATCACCGTTCTTCACAATGATGTGGATTCCGGGGATGGCGCCCATCGCGTACCGGTAGAGCGGCCCGTTGAATCCGTAAATGGCTCGCGCGACCTGCAAGCGGATGCGGTCATCCATCGGCGAAAGGGGCAGAACTTCGATCTCGTTCTTAACGGCAGTCACGCCTTCAATTCGCTTCACTACATTGGCAGCGTCAGTCTTCAAGGTAGGCCGATTGACCTGTCCCATCAAAGTAACAACTCCGTGGTCATCTACATTGAAGGACATGTTGTCGAACACGCCATACCAGGGGAGCATTACCAACTCATGGCGAATAGCATTCTCCAGCGAACTCGCCGTCTGCACGGTGGAAGCTTTCGGCGTGGAGGCCTGCACGAAATTGGGCGTGAGCAGGAGAGCCGCTGCTATCAACGACTTCTGAACTAGCTGATTCATTTTTCTGTAACCTCTCATTCCACTCCTTCAGATGACCTGGAACCAGCGCAAGTTCCCGGCATTTACAAGGATTTACATATCGGGGTAGCTGAATTTAAATGCAACCTTCCGCATCTCCGCAACGTATCGCGTGACGTGAAGTTTTGGGACCGCAATCGCCGGATTTTACGGCAATCGGGTGAATGAGATGTCTACAGTAGTGAGGACTTCCACCGGTTTTCCGTTCAGCAGCGTCCGCTCATAGCGATACCGCAGAAGAGCTGCTTTCGCGGGATCGACGAACAACGGATGCCCGCTCATCACGTCAGCCCTTAGAACATTTCCGTCAGCGCCGATCACCACCTGGAAGCGGACTTCGGCATGGGACGCATGTGCGTTTCCCGGGTACTCCGGACTCGGCGCCTCTTTCAGCTTCTTCGCCTGTACGGCTGGAGCGACTGGAATCCGCGGCTTCGACCCAGGCGTGAGTTGCCGCTCGATGTCCGGCTCGAGCTGTTTGGCGCGATTCATCAGGAACATAGCGAAGTCATTTTCCGGTGTATCGACGCGGCCGGGTCTGTTCAGCAGAATACGCGCAACCCCGCCGACGAGTACCGGATCATCCGATGCGGCCAGTTCGTCTTTGAGAAGGCGCTGCACGGATTCGTTCTGCTCCGGCGTGAGCGCCCGTCCGTAGGCCCGTGCCAGCGCGAGCGAGAGGTCTCGGTCCTCAGGCGCCAGCGGGTGTGCCTGCTTGAGAAGATCCAACGCATACACTGGGTCGGCGTCGAAGAAGGCCGCGGCATTGCGTAGAACGGGTCCGGATGCGTTGCGTGAAACCTGATCCTGCCATAGCTGCTTGGCGCGGTCATATTCCTCTGTTCCGGCCGGCAACTGCATCAGCACGCTGCCCGCCAAACCGGACTCCGCGTGATGCTCAATGGTCCAGAAGATGTGGGGCGCCAGAGACCGCGTATCATTTTGGGCTTTGTAAGTCTCCATCAGCCGCTGACGCAGGCTCAGGTCTTCGGGACTGACCCGCAGATCTCCTTCGAGCTGCTGCGCATCCAAGGTCTGCGCGGGCGATGGAATCGCCGCGATCAGCAGCACTGCAAGGAAATACTTCAATGCACCCTCTATCCCTGATGGTAAAACAGGCGCCGCAGAGGCGAAAAAAAGGCGGCCCGGTCCCCTCCAGAACCTAAGCCGCCTTCTCCCACCCGCTGTGGAGTAAACGCTAGCTGCAGCCGCTTGTGCCGCCGCAGTTGCTGCACTTATAGCAGGATCCGTTGCGCGTCATGATCGATCCGCATTCGGCGCACAGAGGAGCGTCAGCCATTGCGGCCGCTTGAGCGAACAGGCTCTGCTGCTGCTCCGGTTCGGTCGGCTTCAGAACCGGTGCGTCTCCAGCCTCTCCCAGGGCGTACTCAGGGCCGAGGAACTTCGCACCCATCCACCGGAAGAGGTAATCCATGATCGACTTCGCATACGGCACTGTCTGGTTTCCGGTCCAGCCGCTCGGTTCGAACCGGACGTGGCTGAACTTGTCCACCAGAAACTTCAGCGGTACACCGTATTGCAACGAGAAGCTGATCGCAGTTGCGAAGCTATCCATGAGGCCCGAGATGGTTGAGCCTTCCTTAGCCATGGAGATAAAGACTTCACCCGGTGTGCCGTCTTCATAAAGACCTACCGTGATGTAGCCCTCGTGTCCGCCGATGGAGAACTTGTGTGTGACCGATTGCCGTTCATCCGGCAGCTTGCGCCGAACCGGACGATGCACGATCTTTTCCACCACAACAGGCTGCGCCGCCGCAGCGACCACTCCTTTTTTCTCACCTTTTCCTGTTCCGGAGCTGAGCGGCTGGATACGCTTCGAGTTATCCCGATAGATCGCCACCGCCTTTAGCCCGAGGCGCCATGCCTCGATATAAGCGTCCATGATGTCGTCGACCGTGGACTCTTCCGGCATGTTGATGGTCTTGGAAATAGCTCCCGAAATGAACGGCTGCACCGCGGCCATCATCTTCACGTGGCCCATGTAGTGGATGGAGCGTGTGCCATTCTGCGGACGGAAGCTGCAGTCGAACACAGTGAGGTGTTCGTCCTTGATATGCGGAGCGGCTTCGATGGTTCCCGTCGAATCGATATGGGTGACGATCGCTTCCACTTGCGCAGGCGAGTAGCCCAAACGGATCAGTGCCTGGGGCACGGTATTGTTGACGATCTTTATGACGCCACCGCCCACAAGCTTCTTGTACTTGACGAGCGCCAGGTCCGGCTCGATACCGGTGGTGTCGCAGTCCATCATGAAACCGATGGTGCCGGTGGGTGCCAGGACAGTCACCTGTGCGTTGCGGTAGCCGCTGACTTTGCCCTTCTCGTAGGCGTCGTGCCAGACGCGGCGAGCGCCTTCGTAGAGTTCCTTTGACACGTGGCGCGCCGCAATCCCACTCACCGAGTCGCGGTGCATGCGGACGACGTCGAGGAAGCTCTGTTCGTTCGGCTCGTAGCCAGCGAATGGGCCTGTCGTTTCGGCAATCCGTGCACTGGTCAAATACGACTGACCGCACATGACGGCAGTGATTCCGGCGGCGTATGCACGGCCTTCATCGCTGTCATAACCCATGCCGAGCGACATCAATAGCGCGCCGAGATTTGCATACCCGAGGCCGAGCGGCCGGAAGTCATGTGAGTTCTTCGCGATCTTCTCCGTTGGATAGCTCGCGTTGTCGACGAGGATTTCTTGCGCAACGATGACCGTGTCGACCGCGTGGCGGAACGCTTCCACATCGAACTGACCGTCCGGACCCACGAACTTCATCAGGTTCAGGGATGCCAGGTTGCAGGCGGAATCATCCAGAAACATGTATTCCGAGCATGGGTTCGACGCATTGATGCGAGCTGTCGCCTTGCAGGTATGCCAGCGATTCACAGTAGTATCGAACTGCATACCGGGATCGCCGCACTGGTGCGTGGCTTCGGCGATCTGCTTCATCAGGTCGCGCGCTTTGTACCGGTTCAGAGCCTGTCCGTTCACCCGGGACTTGGTCCAGTAATCGCCGTCTTCCACCACCGCGCGCATGAATTCGTCGTCCGCGCGGACGGAGTTGTTCGCATTTTGGAAGAAGATGGAACCGTAGGCCTCGCCATCGATCGAGCTGTCATAGCCGCTGTCGATCAGGGTGTGCGCCTTCTTCTCTTCCTTTGCTTTGCACCAAATGAAGCCTTCAATATCCGGGTGATCGGAATTGAGCACCACCATCTTGGCCGCGCGCCGCGTCTTACCGCCGCTCTTAATAACGCCGGCAAAAGCATCGAAGCCCTTCATGAAGCTCAGCGGCCCGGATGCCCGGCCCCCGCCTGACAGGATGGCGTCTTCTTCGCGAAGTGCGGACAGGTTGCTGCCGGTGCCCGAACCCCACTTGAACAGCATGCCTTCCGTCTTAGCCAGATCCAGGATGGATTCGAGGGAGTCCTTCACCGACACAATGAAGCACGCCGAGCACTGCGGACGCGGAGCGCCGGCGCTCAGTTTCTCAATCTGCCCGGTCGCTTCGTCGTGATACCAACCGTAGCCACGCGCTTCTTTGACTCCGACGTTGAACCACACCGGAGAGTTGAAGCAGGCCTTCTGGGTCAACATCAGATGGGCCAACTCGCTCCGGAAGTTCTCGCCGTCTTCCGTGCTCTTGAAATACTTGCCTGCCAGTCCCCAGTCCGCGATCGTATCCACCACGCGGTGCACCAACTGCGCCACACTCGATTCCCGCTCGGGCGAGCCCATCTTGCCGTGGAAGTACTTGCTGGCGACGATGTTGGTCGCAGTCTGCGACCAGTCGGCCGGAACCTCCACGTCCCGTTGTTCGAAAATTACGGCACCCTTCTCGTTTCCGATCGTGGCGTTGCGCAACTCCCAAACGATTTCGTCGTACGGAGTTTTACCAGCATCCATCTTGACGGTGAAGTACCTGGGGAACTCGATTCCGGTTCGCTGCGACTTCGGCAGCGACCGCTTTAACTCCTTGCGCGTGCTGAGGTTAACTGTCAGTTGACCCATTTTATCAATCCCTTCTGAGGAGGCCCTGTTTGAACCGGTCCTAACGATACCCCAATATGTTGGGGCAGGTCAAGAAAAATATCTATATCGTGTGCTTAACTTTACAAGACAATGAAGCCTCTTTTACGGAAAGAAGATGGTTCGGCTGTCAAGCACGAACTGGGGGGAGGGTGCTACGGGGGAGGAATACAATTGTACATCCGATGCTACGGCAAAGGCACTACACGAAGCTCATTGCCCTTTACTTTTCCGAACTGCACCGGGAAGCTCTTGCCCGTGTAGTATGCGTCCCATTGGTCACGCAAGTACCAGGACAGCGGCTGTTCGCTCTGACCAATGGTGATGTTTTGAAGCGAGTTCTCCAGATTCGACAGATCCACCGCCATGCGCATGGAGGGTCCAACCCGGCGCGAAGTCTGCTTCACCGTTGTGGATGAGCCGCTCATACGAACCGGACCGATGTCGAAATAACTGCCGATCCACGGAATCTGATCGAGCACGGGTTGCCGGATTGTCACCTCGTTGTAAAGGCCATAGCGCCATTTGCCGACGTTCTTACCCTGAATGCGCCGACCTTCGTCGACACCATCGAGCAGGCACCGAAGCAGCAACTGGTCATAATCCCGAAACCAGGTCTCCGGACGCTCATTCAGCAAACGCTCAATTACGGCGGACGCCGCTATTGGTTCATACGCATTCGCTTTCCCGGGCGCGGCGCGCTCCGCCATGGAGTGACGCAGGTGCTGGTAGACGAGCGTCACTATCATCGGTGCCACGCCGTCCTTGTCCATCTGGCCGTTCCAGTTGCGAAGCGCGTTCACGGCATCGGTGAGAGCCGGATTTGTCGCTCCTCTCTTATCGAATGCACGGACGACTGCCTGCGCGAGGTGATGCGCACTTGCCGAATACACGTCCTTCTGAATCACCAGCATGTCTTCCGGCTTCAAGGCCCTCTTCGACCTCAACAAGTCAGCAATCTGCTTTGCCCTGAAGGAGGGCGCGTATTCGCCATGATTGTTGTACGGATAGTTTGCAGGGAACGGATTCTGATTCGCCGTCACAATGATGCCGCCCGGCGGGTTGTAGGCCGAAGGGTTCTCTTCGAAGGGAATAAAGCCGGCCCATTCGAATTCGCCGGATGCACCGTCTACCGGAACATCGCCCGCATATTTCCGAATCGGCAACCGTCCGCCCACCTGGTATCCGATATTGCCATCTACGTCCGCATACACGAAATTCTGGGCTGGAAGGACATAGCGGCGCAGAGCCTGGCGGAACTCGCTCCAGTTTTGCGCGCGATCCAAATCGAGGAGCGGAAATTCGAAATTTCCCTGCTCGGCGGCGAGCCACTTGAGCGTAAGGACCTGGCCGTTGTCGCTGCTCCACACCGGTCCGTGCCGCGTTACCCAGTTCGCGATCTCGATCGGTTTTGCACCCTTTACCCGGATCAAGTCCCTCTCTGGGGCAGCCTGCAGAACTTGTCCCTGGTACACATACTGTCCCGACTGGATATTCATCTTCTCGATATAGAGATCCTGAACATCGAAACCGAGATTTGTTACGCCCCAGGCGATGCGTTCGTTATGACCGATGACCACAGTTGGGACCCCAGGCAACGAAACGCCGGTGACGTTCAAGCCCGGCGCCTGCAGATGGTTCATATACCAGGTGGACGGGTTCGAAAACTCAAGGTGCGGATCATTCGCAAGCAGAGGCTTGCCGGACCCCGTGTGCGCCCCGCTGACGGCCCAAGCGTTGGATCCCGGCTGCATCTCCATTCCGATCCGCGTAGGAAATAGAAAATTCACCAGGTCCGGTTCGCCCCCTTGCAACATGGTGCTCTTCAGCATTTCGATCTTCCATGAACTCGTCAAGGTGCTGGCCATTTGCAAGCCAATTGCAACGGTATCGGAAATCATCCATGGGCGTGGATCGTACTTCAATAACGTGAATTCGATGGGAAGAGCGGAACGGTGGGTTTCGATGAAGTAGTTGACACCCCGCGCGTAGGCTGCGAGAATTTTGCGGTCTTCCCCTTTCAACGTCTTTACCAACTGCTCGGCAAGGCGAGGGATACGGAGGCGGCGCTGGGCCTGATCGCTCTCGAGAGTGCGGGAGCCGAGGATCTCGGAAAGTTCCCCGCGTGCAAGCCGCCGTATGACGTCCATCTGCCAGAGACGGTCCTGGGCACAGGCGAACCCTTGCAGGAAAATCGCATCTTCGATCGATGCGGCTCGGATATGAGGCACCCCGTGCGAGTCACGCACAATGGCCGCCTGCGCTGAAATAGGCGCATTCATCTCGCCGCTGGTCTTTGGCAAGACACGATAGACGAACCAGTACACCAACCCGAGTGCAATGACGAGGAGTGCGGCTACCAGCAAGTTAAGATATTTAAGGAGCCGATTTAGAGGCACTTAGCCCGATTGTACCGAACCGACCTCTCATGAACGAAGGACATATAGGGTATCGGCTACTGCTGCTGTCGGTGATTTTGGCGTTAAACGGCTTCTTTGCCGCAGCTGAGGTTTCGCTGCTGTCCACACGCCGCTCCCGCTTGCATCAGATCGCTGAAGCCGGCAATGTAGGCGCCCAGGCAGCCCTCAGCCTGTTACAGAACCCCGGCCGGTTACTTTCTGTTACACAAGTAGGAGTTACTCTGGCCAGCCTTGGCCTCGGATGGGCGGGGGAGGACACGCTGTTCCAGATTATATCTGCAGCGCTCAGCCCGCTGGTCACCCCCGCTACGACCGGGGTTCTGCACGGTGTGTCCTTTTTCCTCGCATTTGCAGCGATGAGTTACGCGCACGTCATCGTCGGTGAAGTCGTGCCGAAGAACCTCGCACTCGAGAAAGCAGACAGACTTGCGGTGATTGTCGCGCCGGCATTGCTGGTCTTTTATCGGGTTTCCGAGCCGTTCGTTTATGCGATTGAGCGTGGCGCAGGCATCGTCAACCACCTGCTCGGACTGAAGGGAGCGGGCCACGGCGGAGGCCACTCGGCAGAAGAACTGAAGTACATTGTCAGCACGAGCAAGCAAGAAGGCCACCTGGAACGGTTCGAAGAGGACATAATCCAGCACGCACTCGATCTTGGCAAATATTCGGCACGAGAGATCATGGTGCCAAGAAACCAGGTCGCTTCCATACCCGCAGACGCCACACTCGATCAGGTGTTGCGGCTATTTCTCGAGCACCAATATTCCCGCCTGCCCGTGTATGAAAACCAGCCGGAAAACATCGTCGGCATCGTCCATTACAAAGACCTCATGCGTGTCTGGGAGGAGAGGAGACAATCGATTGAGAAGCGCCGGCCAGTGCGTCCGTTCTCCTTGCGCCGCATTCTGCGAAAGCCGCTGGTCGTGCCGGAAACCAAGCCGCTAAATCAATTAATGGACGAGTTCCGCCGTCACCATACGCATATGGCGATTGTGGTGGATGAGTTCGGAACCATTAGCGGCATCGTCACCCTGGAGGACGTGCTGGAGGAATTGCTCGGCGATATCGGCGACGAGCACGATGAGTTACGCGCGACGCCCGCCAAGGACGTCAGTGTTATTGAAGTGGATGGCGCCACGAGCATCCGTTCGCTCGACACGGAATATGGAATCGAACTCACGACCGAGGCCGGGTATGAGACACTCGCTGGATTTCTCCTGTTCCATATCGGGGAGATTCCCCAGGTGGGCACAATAGTGGAGCACGATGGGCGGCGCTTCACCATTACGGAAATGGACCGGCACCGCATCGCACGCGTCCGTATAGAAAAAGTCGAAGCCTAGACACTGCCTGTAGGTGCAGGCCGCACGCTAGGCGAAGGCTTTCTGCGGAAGGACGTTCAGGCGCTTCAGTTCTTCCCGCAGCGGCCCGACCGCACGAGCGAAGATCTGCTTATAGGAACTGCAGAAGTAGTCGAGATCTTCGAAATTGCCGCGTTGGCCCTCACGGAACTTCGGACAGCCGCCATGACAGATACCGGAGTACTCGCAGATCTGACACTCGGGATGCGCCAAGGTCTTCTTGCGAGCGAAGCTGTAGCGGCGCTGCCGCCGCGCGATTTCTGACCAGGAATCCAGATTGATATTGCCGAGTTTCCAGTCCTTCTCCACGAAGAAATCGCAGGGAAAGACGTCGCCGTTGTACTCGACGACTACATAGCTGTCACAGGTCTCGTGCATTGTGCAGGTGCCGGGCTTGTGGCCGGCGACAGCTTCCGCCATGTTGTCGAAGCAGCGAATGCGCACGTTCCGGCGATCGGGCCACCACAAGTCGAACATTTCCACCAGAAAGCGGCCATATTGCTCGGGAGTGATGGTGAAGGGAAGGCGCTCGCCCGTACTCTTGTCAAACTCGGCGAGCGGAATGAATTGGATGTTGTCGATTCCAAGGCTCTTATAGAACTTGTAGAGTTCCCGAGGTTTCTCCACATTCGCCTGGCTCAGCACGCAGAGCGCGTTGAAGTCCACTTTCTTCTTTTGCAGTACCTCAATGGCCGCGATCACTTTCCGCCATGTTCCCTGCCCCGCTTTGTTGAATCGATACAGGTCGTGTACCTCTTCGGGTCCGTCGATGGAAACACCGAGCAGCCAACTGTACTCGCGGAATACGTCGCACCAGGATTCATCGATCAGGACCGCGTTGGTCTGCAGTGCGTTTGAGACATTTTGACCGTTGCGTCCGTACTGCTTCTGCAGTTGCACCAGCTTCTCAAAAAATTTCAGCCCTGCTAAAGTCGGCTCTCCACCCTGAAAGGCAAACACACTGTTTGGGTACGAGTAAAACATGTACGTATCCACCAGGCGTTCGAGCGTGTCGTCCGTCATGCGGCGCGCAGGCATTGATTTATATGGATCTGCATCGCGATCCAGATAAAAGCAATACGAGCAGTCCAGATTGCAAACGGCGGATGCCGGCTTGATGAGCAGGGATGTAATCCGCGGGGTCGGGCCAAGGGCGGCGCCTTCGCCATACATCGGGAACAGGCTGTCTCCCATCACCCGAGTGTAACATTCACTTCCTGGTTTGAATCCAATGGCAAACGGACGCATCTCAAGAATGAAGTAAGAGTACCTCAATGCCGAAAACGACTACTCACTCTGCATTAGAACCTGCCCATATCGGACTTTCCGAGGAGGCAAAGATTGGCGTTGTCAACACGCTGAACACTGTTCTTTCCGACGAGTTCGCTCTCTATACGAAAACTCGTAATTACCACTGGAATGTGCGCGGGCCTCGTTTCCACAGCCTGCACCTTTTTTTTGAAAAACAGTACGAAGAGCTGGATGAGTTGATGGACGAGGTGGCGGAGAATGCCCGCCAGTTCGGTGGTTATGCTCTTGGCCGGATGGCAGATTTCCTGGAACATACGAATCTAAAGGAAGCCCCCACCAAGCACCTGACCGAAGAAGAGATGCTCGACGATCTCCTAAAAGATCACGAGACGATCATTCAGTATGTCCGCGAGCAGATCGATATCGCGGACGAAAAGCTGCATGCGGCCGACGCGGCGGACTTTCTGACCAGCGTCCTGGAAGCTCACAACAAAATGGCCTGGATGCTGCGTTCGCACATCACGAAGTAACTATCTTTCGGGCGGCCTGTGTCATCACGCCGCCCAACAATTCCCTCATCGTTTTTCGCGTAACCGGGTGCCGCAGTTCGGGCGCCAGTTCGGTCATAGGCTCCAGCACAAACCGGCGTTCTGTCATCCGTGGGTGCGGAATCTCCAGTTGCGGAGAGTTAACCTTGAACCTGCCGTAAAGAAGGATATCCACATCGATGATGCGCGGCCCTTTGGGAATCAGACGCTTCCGACCCATCTGCCGCTCAACGTCGAGGGCGTGCTTCAGTAGCTGCATTGGGAGCAGTTCGGTCTCTACTTCAGCGACGATATTGAGAAACTGCGGTTGCGCAGTGTAGTCTACCGGCGCAGTCTCATAGAAAGACGAGATGCGCTTAACTTGCAGGCGCGGATTCTCCAGCAGCTTCAGCGCTTCACGTAGATTCTCTTCGCGCTCGCCAACATTCGAACCCAGGCCCAGGTACGCCGTCTTCAGAACAGATTCTCCTGCAGCCCGCGCCGTTTGCGGCTTACTTGAAAATAGTCGAACGCGGACTCAGTGGCTACCCGCCCTCGTGGCGTGCGATCCAAAAAACCGAGTTGCATCAGATACGGTTCATACACGTCTTCGATCGTTGAGGGCTCTTCGTCGACGGATGCGGCGATGGTATTCAATCCGACCGGCCCGCCCGCGTATTTCTCGAGCACCGTAATCATGATCTTCTGGTCGATCTCATCCAATCCGTACCGATCCACTTCCAACAGATCGAGCATGGATTGCGCTTCCGCTTTGCTGATGTGACCGTTCGAGCGCACCTGCGCATAATCCCGAACGCGCCGGAGCAACCGGTTCGCAATGCGCGGTGTGCCGCGCGCGCGACGGGCGATCTCCTCAGCCGCATCCTCATCGATCGTCACCTCCAGCAGCGGAGCAGACCGTTTTACAATCCTCGTGAGTTCCGGCATGTCATAGTAGTTCAGCCGAAGCAGCAACCCGAAACGCCCCCGTAGCGGAGCGCTGAGCAAACCCTGCCGCGTCGTCGCTCCGATGGCAGTGAAATTCTGGAGCGGCATGGTATGCGTTCGGGCGCCAGGGCCCGTGCCAATCATGAGGTCCATCCGGAAATCCTCCAGCGCCGTGTAAAGAATTTCTTCCACGTCGGGCAGCAGGCGATGGATCTCGTCGATAAAGAATACCTGGCGTGCTCGAAGATTGCTCAGAATTCCTGTAAGATCGAGCTTCTTCTGCAGGACAGGCCCCGAGGATTGGTCGATGGGCACGCTCAGCTCCTGCGCGATGATGTTCGCCAGTGTGGTCTTGCCCAGTCCGGGAGGGCCGTAAAGCAGCACGTGATCGAGCGCCTCGCCTCGCCGGTTCGCTGCTTCAATCGCGATCGACAGGTTCTCCTTCAGCTTCGGCTGGCCGGTGAAATCGGCGAGCCGGGATGGCCGGAGGCTGGCTTCGAATTGACGCTCTTCGTCACGCGGGGAGGGCGAGACGATACCGGAATCTCGCATGAGACTTCAGCTTAGCGTATCAGCTCCATTGCCTTCCGGAACACCGTTTCAAAGTCTCCCGTGACGCCCGAAGCCGCTGCTTTGCGAATAGCCGTTTCTGCCGCAGGGCGCGCGCAGCCTAGATTCACCAACGCAGAGAGCACGTCCTGTTCGAGCGCACTAAGCGTTGACGGGGAGGGTATTCCCGCAGCGGTGCTGGCCGCTCCGCCGATTCCCTCCAACTTGTCGCGCAACTCGAGCACGAGTCGTTCCGCCGTCTTCTTGCCGATACCGGGAATCTTCACCAGCCGCTCCAATTGCCCGGAACGGATGGCCAGGACGAGGTCAGCCGTTGCAAGTCCGGAAAGAACGGTGATTGCCAGCTTCGGCCCTACGCCGCTGACCGAGATCAGCTTTTCGAAGAGGGCCTTCTCCTCCGCCGTCAAAAAGCCAAACAAAGCGATGGCGTCCTCGCGCACATGGGTGTGGATCCGGAGCATCACCTGTGCGCCGGCATCCGGCAAATGCGAAAAGGTCGACACGGGAATTACCACGTCATACCCCACGCCCTGCACATCCACAACGGCCTGGTTCGGATGCTTTTCGGCCAGCACGCCGCGAAGCTGAGCAATCATGAAACTCAATGTTAACCTGCACGCATGGCCAGACGCCGATTCTTCGTGGAAGAGGTGCACAACGGGCAGGCGGAACTACTCGGGGACGAGGCGCATCATCTCACGCACGTGCTTCGTGTGGAACAGGGGCAGCGGTATGAGATCTCGAACAACCGCGAGGTTTTTCTTGCCGAGGTGGAGGTCGCCCGCAAAAACCGCGTAGTGTTTCGCGTACTGGAGAAGCTGGACGCGGATCTGCCCGGCATGAAGATTACCCTGTATCTGTCGTTGATCAAGTTCGATCATCTCGAACTGGCGCTGGAGAAAGCGACCGAGCTCGGTGTAACTGACATCGTGCTCGTTGATGCAAACCGCAGTGAGAAAGGCATCGAGCGCGGTGCCGAGAAGCGAATGACGCGCTGGCGGCGCATTCTGCTCGAAGCCAGCCAGCAGTCCCGCCGTGCGCAATTACCCGAAATTAGCGGGCCGGTTCGGTTCAGGGATGCCGTGAATACCGAAGCCACGCACAGGTTGTTCCTGGACGAAGATCGCACCGGCACACCCATACTGCAAGCACTGCCCGAAAGAGATTGGAACGATTCCGTTTCACTACTTGTTGGCCCAGAGGGCGGATGGACCGATGCAGAAAGAGCGCTCGCCAAGGAATCTGGGTGGAAATCCGTAATGCTCAGTACGCAAGTATTAAGAGCAGAGACTGCCGCAATTGCAGCGCTGGCAGTAATTGGCTCGCTATACCTTACTTCAGCGAGCGCAAATACGTGACAATCTGCCACCGCTCATTCTCGGAAAGTTGCGTGAATGCCGGCATGCCTTTCGCCGGAACACCCTTCGTAATTACGTTGAACAGGCGGGCATCCGACGCCTTCTTCACCCGCGCGCTCCGCAGAGCCGGGTACTGGCCCACACCCTGTGCCTCAGGTCCATGGCAGCCTGCGCAATCCGTGCTGTAGAGCCGCTGACCTGCGCTTGCCGCATCCGCATCACCGTGCAGCGGGTTTGTTACCGCGGCAATTCCCTTCTTACGAGTGGGTGCGCCCAACAACATGGACACACTCAGAACCGACAACAGGACAAAGGAGCGCATATCCGGTTTGATGCAGATAAGTTTGGAACAGATACAATCAGGACGATGATTCCTGTTACACGCCGCAATTTCCTCACAACCGCTGTGGCTGCGTCCGCCAGTAGTTATGTGCGTATTAGGGGTGCGAATGAACGACTGAACGTAGGTGTCATCGGCTGTGGTGGACAGTCGATGGGGCACATGCGCACGCTGGTCCGCAATAAAGAAGCGGACAACGTGCAGATCATCGCGGTCTGTGACATCTATGACAAGCGGCTCGACCAGGCTGCGCAACTCACCGGCGGCAAGCCGATCAAGAACTATCATGAGTTGCTCAAGAATAAGGACATCGATTATGTCCTGATCGCCACACCCGAGCACTGGCACGCGCAAATGATCCTTGACACGGCCGACGCGGGCAAGCACGTGTACACCGAAAAGCCGATGACCCGCACGGTGGAACAGGCGAAAAAAGTTGCCGCAAAGATCAAGGCAAACCCCAAGCTGAAGATGCAGGTTGGCGTCCAGGGCATGTCTGACGACAGCTACATCACTGCAAATAAATTCATCCGTGAAGGTGCCCTGGGCAAAGTAGTGCTTGCGCAAATCGACTACTCGCGCAATCACAAGGACGACTTCTGGGAATACAAAATCGATGAGGATGCCAAGCCTGGCGTAAATCTGGATTGGAACGCGTTCCTCGGCCCTGCGCCGAAACGGCCGTTTGATCCCGACCGCTTCTTTTCATGGCGCCGCTATTGGGACTACTCGGCCGGCATCTCATCCGATCTGTTCATTCATCGCGTAACGCGCCTGATCAAGGCACTCGGCCTGACATTCCCGGACAAGGGTGTCGGCGCCGGCGGCAAATTTGAGTTCACTAAGAGCAGCGCGGAGATTCCCGACACGTTGAACGTGCTGCTCGATTATCCGGAAGGTCTCACCGTGCAACTCATCAGCTCACAAGCGAATGACCACAAAGTGGAGCATCTGATCCGGGGCCATAAGGCCACTCTCGAATTTACGCGTACAGGATTCACAATCACTCCGCAGCATCTGTTCGAGAACGAGGTGAAGCCGGTAACGCACCAAAAGACAGGTGCGGAGGACCTAGGCCTGCATCACCGCAATCTCATGAATGCGATTCGCAAGGGTGAAGAATTGAACTGCGACGTGAATCTTGGATACTACGGCGTTGTTGCGTCTGAAATGGGCGTGCAGTCCTATCGCCGCCGCAAGTACATGAAGTGGGATCGCAGCAAGGAAAAGCTCGTCGCATTATAAAAACTTAGACGGCTCGTACGACGGCGCTGACGGGTCTGGATCCCACAGGAATCAGTGTGAACAATGAGGCCGATTTCGCGCGATCCGCCTTTATGGTGCCGACCCGGATCACTGCCATATCGCCCGATTTGCGATTAAGAACCAGCGCGTACTGTTGATTCGGAGTCACGGCAACAAACCCGGGCTCTGCCCCAACGGGCGCAATCGCAACCAGTTTCCGCGAACGGATGTGCAGGATGCTGACGTCGCCCGTCAGCGGATTCGCGATGAACAGGTAGTCCGCCGTTGCTCCCATAGCACCAGGGGCGCGTCCCGCCAGCACCGTCTCGGCAACCTCGAGCTTGTACGGATACACGACAACGACGGCATCGCGCCCTTCGCCCGTGACAAACAACTGACCGCCGTCGAGGTTGAAGCACAGTTGATCCGGCCGCACCGCAAGAGGAAGCTGAGACATTACCCCGCCACCCGGCGTTGCAATAAATGTCAGCATCCGCTGAGCCAGATCGGCAACGATAAGAGCCTCTCCATCGGAACGGAACCGGACAATGCCGATCTTAGCCGAGACCTTTTTCGGCCGCTCCGCCTTACGGGTCCTCAGATCAATCAGAGACACAGCCCCTTCATCGCCGTAAGCCACGGCACAAAAATTTCGGGTGCCGGAGAGGTCAAAGTCTGTCGGAGTCCCGTCCAGTGCATACTGCGTTTCCGTCCGTAACGTCGCGACCGGAAGCCTCACCACTTTCTTCGCCTCGGCGGAGAGCACGTAGATGGCATCGTCCTCGCCGGCTCCCATCCGCATCGCAAGTGCAGAGTGCGCCGCCTGCACGTGCCGCACGACACTCATCGTTTTCGTGTCGAGTTCGTGAACGGTGCCGTTCCCGGGCGTCAACACGTAGATCAGGGGACGGGTAGGATGAGACAGAATCGCCGTGGGCGCGGCGTCGAACCGCACGTGTTTGATCGTTGCAAATGCGGCCATATCCACGACCGCAAGCGAGTGCCCCTCCTCGTTGGCGACGAACACATATCCGTCGAACCCAGGCACGCGTTTTCCGCAGCCGGCCGCAAGCGCAGCAACGCCCGCGCCCAAAATGTACCGCCGAGTGATCACTAGTTTTCATTTTCGCACTGCTCTACGATCCCCATTGCATGCAGCGCCACCATTCCCGGTCTGTTTGGGAGACAATAATTGCATCCCGGGCGGTACTATCCAATCATCCTCCCTGTGGAAAAGGATCTTTCATGAATTCAATTGGCAGAAGAGAAATCTTGACCGGTGCGGGCGCGGCCTTCACTACATCGCTGTTCACCGGGAATGTACGCGGTGCGAATGATCGCGTCACGGTCGGCTTTATTGGCCTGGGTGCGATGGGCTCAGGAAATCTGGGCTATGCGATGAAGGTGCCCGGGGCACAGCCCGTTGCGCTGTGCGATGTCTATCAGCCTCATCTGGAGCGCGCCGAAGCCGCGGTCAAGAAGGGCGGCATTGAAGGTATAAAGTCGGTAAAAGATTTTCGCGATATCCTGGCCGACAAATCCATCGATGCGGTCTGCATCTCCACGCCGGACCACTGGCACGCCTACATGATGGTAGAAGCGTGCAAAGCGGGCAAAGACGTCTACGTGGAAAAGCCGGCATGCGTATATGTAGGCGAAGGCCAGAAGATGGTGCAGGCTGCGCGCAAGTACAACCGCGTGGTGCAGGCAGGAACCATGCAGCGGTCGGGCGGCTACTTTCTGAAGGCGGCGGAATTGGTGAAGAGTGGAATCCTCGGGGACGTAACCTTCTGCCATACGTGGCAGACCGGCTCCACGCCAAAGAAGGGCTGGGGAAATCCGCCCGATGGCGCCGACATGCCGCTCGGCCTCGATTGGGAGATGTGGCTGGGGCCCGCGCCCAAGGTTCCGTTCAACCTGAACCGCTGGGGCGTCAAGACTGCGACGTTTCCCACCTTCCGCTACTTCTGGGATTATGCCGGCGGCGCGATGACAGACTGGGGCGTGCACCTGATCGATCCGCTGCACCAATGTTTCGACGAAGTGATGCCCACGGCCGTGAGCGCAATGGGCAGCAAGTTCTACGTCACGGACAACCGCGAGACTCCGGACACCATGCTGGCGACGTTCTTCTATCCGAAGTATCTGGCCAGCTACGAAAGCCGTACGTGCAATCCGATGCCGATGTTCGGCCAGGGCGCCGGCACCTCGATTCACGGAACCGAGGGCACGATCGTGGTGAATCGCAGTGGCTGCTGGCTGACGCCGGCCGGCAACAACTCCAAGGTGACCGCGCAAACCTGGGAGAAGGATGATGTCATGCGGCAGATGAACGTGCCGCACTGGCAGAACTTCATCGAATGCGTCAAGACGCGGAAAAGGCCGATCAGTGAGATCGAGACCTGCGTCCGCTCGTCAACGACGTGCATTTTGGCGAACCTCGCGATGCGCCACAACGTGCGCCTCGACTGGGACGAGCAGAACTGGACCGTAAAGCAGGATGCGGTCAAGCCATACCTGCAGGAGAAGTACCGGAGCCCTTGGAAACTCGAGGTGTAAAGAAAGCCGATCAGTCCTGCGGAACGAGGCGGATCATGCTCAGATTGACCGAAAACACACGCTCGTCGGTAGACACCTTCCAGGTGGGCGTGGACGTGATTTCGATCAGGTATTCCGGTGCATCCGGAAGATTCGCCTCCACAATAAACAGCCCCGGACGATCCAGCTTCCACGAGCCCGCCTCCACCCCGTTCGCTTTGACGGATAGAGTTACGGGCTCGCGCTGTTTTAGCTGATTCTCATGGACATGACCGCGGATTCGCAATCTCTGCGGGTCCGCGCTCACGCGCCTCAATCGAACAGAAGCGTTCTTCCCGATCCAGCGGTATTTATTGCCGAATACGCCTTCCAGGTCATACCACCCGCTGATCAGTCTCTCTACATGCGAAGGCAGGCAGAAATCGATCACATCCTCGCGATCCCCCGGATAAAGTTCCTTCCGGTCCGCCGATGGCAGCAGGTTGTACACCGTGCCCTCATTCGCAGCCGAGTAGCCGCACGACCCGCAACATAGCGTCTCCTCCGCATCACGCGACAAAGCACCTTTGCAATCCGGGCAGCGCAGGAAGCGCTCAAAGTGTTCGAGCGATGCGTCTATCGGCGCCTGCTCTCCGGCTTTCCGGCACACAGCCGCAAGCGTTCCTCCTAGAAGCCGGGCTGCTCCCCAAACGGAGCCGTAACGGTCCGCTCGTGTCGCAGCGCGCTTCACCACGCGCTCTCCCCAGCCGCGCTCGGGCACGAACATGTCATATTCCTGCGCGGCAAAATGCTTGGTGATCAGCTCATGCCATTCCTTCAGACCCATCGTATGGTTCTGGCGAATGCCGAAGCTCTCTTCCTGGTGCGCGCCGATGACGTCTTTCGTCAAGTACCCCAACAGCCCCCAATCGAACAATTTCCGTTCCCAGGGCTTCATCGTCTCGTAGTAAGGCGCCCGGTACATGCGCGCGGAAAGGAGGCGCTTCAGCGGTTCCTCGGAAAACAGGAATACGCCGCCGGGGGCAAGCACACGCTTCACCTCCAGGAACACGCTTTCGATATTCATGAACTGACTCAGCATCTGGTGAGCCATCACAAACCTCAGCGAGCCATCCTGAAACGGCAGATTCACCGCGTCGCCGGCCACACGGATTGGCGCACGCGCGAGTCCCCACGCATCCTGCAGCGCAACACCATAACGAAGCGCGTCCGCCGAGATGTCGAGCGCAAATCCCTCGGCGCCAAATTCGTTCGCCAGCATGTAACTGGTGTGGCCTACGTTTGACCCGATCTCGAGGAAAGGAGACAGCTCGCCAATAAAATGCAGATGGTTGCGGATGATCGCGCCGCGGCGCTGATTCTCCTCCGCATACACACGCATGGCGCGTTCCGGTTCGCCCAGTGATGCGAAGTTATGAAATTCGACTTGGGCCCGCTTTACGGAAAACGCTTGGGCGGTCCGCTCTTTTTCGGATGGTGCTGACAACCCCTTAGTCTACCAAGCGGCGCTTTACCCGTATTCAAAACCCGCAATTGCATAAATGCGAGGATCGGGCAACTTCGGCTCGCCGCGCAGCACCATGCGGGTCAACCGGCGTTCCGGGACAAAGCCATACCGATGAGCCATATCCCGCACGGCGTTGTTGTTCGGAAACAGATCCCAATAAATGTACTCGTCCGGATGCTGCACAAGGAACCAGCGCAACAGGTCTTGCGCATCGTCCTCCGATTCGGCCGCACAGGGGCCGAAATACGCGGCATGCGTCCCCGGCCTGCCGAATGCATATCCTTTCCCCATCCCGGCGCAGCCATACATGCTCAACGCGCTGAGCAGATCCTGCCGGTCAACTCCATTCACCACAGTGTCCAGCGGAAATTCCTCAGGCACCGAAGTCTTGAGATAAGGCGGATTGCAAGGGCCCGGAGCCCGGTTCCATCGCTCGATGGGGCACTCCTCCACAAAACCGAGCGATTCGTAGAGCGGCTTGCCCATATCCGAAGCGTCCAGCCGCACTACACGTCTACCGCTGTACTCCAGACATTGCTCCGTCAGCCGCTTTGCTAGCCCCTGGCTTCGGTATTCGGGAAGCGTAAGCACCATGCCAATCCACGCAAGCTGCCGGCCGTAACAGACGACCGTGGCGCTGGATGCGAGCGCACCATTCACTTCCATCCCGAAGCAGCCGTTCGGCTCCAATTGCATCAAACGAAGCCAATCGCCTTCGGTCTGATTCCACCCGGCGGCTTCTTTCAGACGCATCAGCGCACTCAGATCGGATGGAGAAAGAAGGCGGATAGCCATGTCGCTAGTTTAAAATCACATAAGATGGGCCCGTAGCTCAGGTGGATAGAGCATCTGCCTTCTAAGCAGAGGGTCGCAGGTTCGAGTCCTGCCGGGCCTACCATCAATTTCGGTGTCGGCGAAACACAAGAAGATGCCCGCTCCCGCAGCAGCCACCCCCCAACCCGCATTACCTCCGTCGCCGGCGGTGGATCTTCACGATCCCTCCCTGTACATTAATCGCGAGCTCAGTTTGCTCTCGTTCCAACAGCGGGTTCTCGAAGAAGCGGCAGACGAGAACAACCCCCTTCTCGAAAGAGTGAAATTCCTCTCCATCGTGGGATCGAACCTGGACGAATTCTTTATGGTCCGTGTAGCGGGTTTGCTGGCTCAGGTAGATGCAGGTACTCCGGAAGTCGGTCCTGATCGCATGAGCCCAAGTGCTCAGCTCGTCGCGATCCGGCGTGAAGTTAAGAAATTGGTCACGGAGTGCAACAAGTGTCTCCGAAACGAATTGATGCCGGCGCTGGACCACGCAGGCATCCACATCCTCGACTACACCGCGCTGAGTGACACGGAACGAGCGGCCGCCGACGCGTATTTCCATGAGACCGTGTTCCCGGTCCTAACGCCGCTGGCTTTCGATCCTGGACGCCCGTTTCCCCACATCTCGAACCTCAGCCTGAATCTCGCAGTTGTGATTCGCGACCGGCGGGGAACGGATCACTTTGCGCGCATTAAAGTCCCCGATTCCCTGCCGCAGCTTGTACAGTTGAATCGCCCGATCAAAGTCGCTCGCGGACGTACGCGCAAACACGTCAAGCTCTGCTGGCTGGAGCAGATCATTGCAGCCAATCTCGCGTCCCTATTCCCGGGGATGGAGGTCATTGAAGCACATCCGTTCCACGTAACCCGCGATGCGGAAGTCGCCATCAAGGAACTCGAAGCCGAAGATCTTCTCGAAACCGTTGAACAGGGCGTGCGGCAAAGGCGTTTCGGCGATGTTGTTCGTCTCAATGTCACCGAGGAAATGCCAACGGATCTGCTGGAGATTCTGAAGAGCAACCTCGAAGTCGATGGTACGGAGGTCTATCGGGTCCGCGGCCCTCTATCCCTGAAGCGGCTGATGGGCTTGTATCAGATCGAGCGGCCGGATCTGAAGGAAACACCCTTCGTACCTTCTATCCCCAATGCTCTGATTCCCACTTCAGAAGATGAGGACATCTTCGCCCTGATCAAGCGGCAGGACGTCCTGCTGCACCACCCGTTCGATTCCTTTCAGCCTGTGATCGATTTCCTGCAGAAAGCCTCGCACGATCCGAAAGTGCTGGCCATCAAGATGGTGCTTTACCGCGTCGGCCGGAACGCACCCGTAGTCGAAGCGCTGCTGGAGGCGATGGAGAACGATAAGCAGGTAGCGGTCCTGGTAGAACTTAAAGCGCGCTTCGATGAGGAGAGCAACATCGAATGGGCGCGTGCTCTGGAACGGCAGGGTGTGCACGTCGTCTACGGCCTGCTCGGCCTGAAGATTCACTGCAAGGTCGCGATGGTGGTCCGGCGAGAGGCCGACGCGATCCGCAGGTACGTCCATCTAGCCACCGGCAATTACAACGCGGTCACGGCGCATCTCTACACTGATATCGGCATGTTCACGTGCGACGAGCAGATTGCCGATGACGTGACGGATCTGTTCAACTATCTGACCGGCTACTCGGAGAAGTTCGATTACCAGAAGTTGCTGGTAGCTCCCGTGAACCTGCGCGAGCGTTTTCAGCAGATGATCGAACGGGAGATCGCTCACCACAAGAAGAGCGGCAACGGCCGCCTGATCTTCAAAATGAATTCGCTTGTGGATGAGAAGCTCATTCGAGCCCTGTATTCGGCGTCGCAGGCTGGCGTCAAGGTGCAGTTGCTGGTGCGCGGCGTGTGCTGCTTGCGGCCTGGAGTACCAGGGGTCAGTGACAACATCCAGGTGACCAGCATCGTCGGCCGCTTCCTGGAGCATAGCCGCATTTACTACTTCCGCAATGGTGACCACGAAGAGATTTACGTCGGAAGTGCGGACCTGATGCCTCGCAACTTGAACCGCAGAGTCGAAGTGCTGTTCCCGCTCAAGGATCCCAAGATGATCCGCCGCGTCAGGGAAGAGATCCTCACTACATATCTGTCCGATGCGGTGAAGGCTCGCCGGATGATGCCGGACGGAACGTATGTGAGACTGAAGCCGAAGAACACCAAGCGCACGCTCTCAGCCCAGGATTATTTCGTTCCTAAGAAGAAATCGCGGCGGTAGTCCCCGCCTGCGTTGCTTCGACATCTTCCGAAGAGTCCGGCCCAGCGTGAGTCACGGCCCACTTGAGCAGGAACCCGCCCGCCAAGGTGCAGGCCGCGCGCTTCTTCACCCCGCTTAGCACTATGGGCAGCGCCAATCCTACGCCCACCGCACCAGCCCACAGATGCGGCGCATATTGTCCCCGAATGAGCGGTTTTGCCGCGCGCCCGGAACGCATCAGGTAGCCCGCCAGCAGCCCCGCTTCGGCCAACGCTCCGATTCGCTGCAGCCTCTCCAACTTGCCGAGCGCGTGCTCCTCTCCCCCGCGCCTCGCAAGCGCAATCGAGATCGCCGCGATTCCAGTGTTGATCGAGCTCACGGCGAAGAGTGCGCCCAGCAAACGGGTCCGGCTCCACACCGGCGTAGCCGTGTTCGAGAGCAGCACTCCCGGATAGGAGAGCATGAACAGCGCGAACGGAATGCCCAACGGCTCCACGAATGTAGCGGGAAGCAGCCGCATTCCGAGGACTCCGGCAGGCAAGCTGAAACCCAGGAGAGCCCAGGCCCCCGCATTCATCGGAGAGCCCGGCTTGAAAACCCTCAACATATAGATGAATCGCTCCGGACGCCCGAGATCTTTTACTAACAGCGGTGGACAAGGCAACAAAGAGAAGAACGCAATGCGATGCCCTGTATGGACTACCGCATTCATCTTTCGTCTTCCGAACAGGCGCGCGAGACTCGCCAGCAGATAGGCTGCTGACGACACTCCTTCGAAGAAGAAGTACAACGCGATCTCCCACCCCCACTTCGGTTTCTTGAGCAGGGGAATGCCGTAATAGTTCTCACTCGTCGGACTGCTCGCCGTGCGCATCAGGATTCCCTTCCAAACAGGAATGCAGAGACTGCGGCAAGACCCAGAGCGGCACCGAAACTCACCAGGTAATTGGTTTTCTGCACTGCATTCGGCCGTTTCGGCGCGTTGGGAAGATTGTAGGCGCTCGGCTTATCTTGCAACAGGAAAAACGCTCGCAGAGCACTGTAGCCGTCCATCGGAGTATCCCCGTACAGGTAGGCATCCGTCTCGCCACGCGCATGCAGCGCCTCCACACGCGCACGCGCCTTCTCACGAAGTTCATCCAGCGGCCCGAATTGAATCGACGCCGTAGGACACGCCTTAGCGCAGGCCGGGGTCATGCTCTCCTTCTGGCGGTCGTAACAGAGCGTGCATTTGTGCGCGCGGCCATCGTCCTTATTGCGGTCGAGCACGCCGAACGGACACGCGCTCACACAGTACGCGCAGCCGTTGCAGATGTCCTCCTGCACGTAGACGTTTCCAAACTCGTTGTGGATAATCGACCCGGTTGGGCATACCTCCTGGCAGGGCGCGGTTTCGCAATGCTTGCAGACATCGCTCATCATCAGCAGACGTTCCGGACCCATTGTCCCGTCGAACTGCTCCACGAATGCGACATGGCGCCACGTGGTCGCAGACAGCATGGACGTATTGTCGTAACTGTTGCCGGTGAAATTGAGCCCGTCGCTCGGAAGCTGGTTCCATTGTTTGCACGCCACCTCACAGGCCTTGCAGCCGATACACAGAGTGGTGTCCGTGAAGAAGCCCGTCTGGGCATTCATAGTTCCTGGCCCTCCGGCTGATCGGTCTTCGGCGTATTCGGAGCAGGTTCGCGTGTCGGCCAGCGCCGGTACGGCAGAGCTTCGTCCCGGCTTTGTTCTCTCAGGCGGCCCGGCCGTACATTGCAGACGAATGCCTTCGCTTCGTGCATGCTCACGTTCGGATCGGCAACGATTGAGGTGAGGTCGTTCGCAACCGAACCAATCGTTTCTCCCGCGAATCCCCAGTGAAACGGGATGGCAATCTGGTGGACCGTGTGGCCGGCCACTGCCAGCGGCCGCACACGCCGCGTCACCATGGCGCGCGCTTCGATCGCGCCACGTACGTTCCAAGCCACCATCCAGTCGCTGTGGCGAATGCCACACTCCTCCGCCAACTCTGGACTAATCTCGATGAACATCTCCGGCTGCAATTCGTTCAACCAACTGTTGAAGCGGCTCATAGGCCCGCTCAGATAGTGCTCCGTCAGCCGGAACGTGGTCGCGACAATTGGATACTCGGGATCGAGCGGACGGGACTTCTCGTTCATCGGCATATCGTACAGCTCGATTGCCGGATTCTCCTGCTGTCCGTAAAGAAGATTCGCCACAGGGCTCTCGATCGGTTCGTAGTGCGTCGGCATGGGCCCGTCTTTTGTACCCGCCGGAGTGAAAAGCCATCCGCGCCCGTCGGGCTTCATGATGAACGGAGCGTCGCCGCCGATTGAACCCATGCCGTGCGATTCCGAGGTCGGCCGGTAGCTTGGAGGCTTGTCCGGTTCGAAGTCCGGCTCATCCAGGCCGGTCCACTTCTTCTGTTGCTCATCCCACCAGACATATTTCTTGCGCTCGGACCAGGGCTTGCCTTCAGGATCCGCCGAAGCGCGGTTGTACATCATGCGGCGATTGTGCGGCCATGCGAATCCCCAATGCGGATCCGTGTACCCGTTGTCGCGCTTGCGTTCCCGTGCGCGGTTGTATCCTTCCTTCGGATAGACGCCGCTGTAGATCCAGCAGCCGCACGCCGTCGAACCGTCGTCCTTCAGATCGGAAAATCCGCTGACCGGCTTGCGATCCGCTACCGTGTAACCATTGATTTCCCGGAGCACCTTCTCCGCATCCGGCTCTCCTTCTATGCGGCTTTCAGATCCGTCAGGCAGCAACTGCGGATGGTCGTAGTCGTAATCCCAGTTGAGGTGCAGCAAGCCCTGGTCACGCGGTGCCGCGGAGCCAGCATACAGCCGCTTCATGCGCTTGCCGAGATCAAAAAGGAACCATAAATCCGACCTGCAATCGCCTGCAGGATCCACGGCCTTGTCATGCCACTGCAGCAGGCGCTGCGTATTCGTGAAGCTGCCGTCTTTCTCCGGCGAAGCAGCGGCGGGCAGGAAGAATACCTCCGTCCCAATCGTGGAAGGGTCGGGATTTTCGGGCCCCTTATACCAGCAACAGGCACTCTCGATTTCAAACCAGTCCCGAACCACAAGCCAATCCAGCTTTCGCAGCGCCTCCCGGTTTAACTTGCCGTTTGGCGCGCCCGCCGCCGGATTCTGGCCGAACAGGAACAAGCCTTTCACCTTTCCTTCGGCCATGCGAATGAACGTGGGCAGTTGGGAGTAGTTGTCGTCGATACGCGGTAACGATTGAAAGCCCCATTCGTTATCGGCTTTCGCATAATCGCCATACCATGCCTTCAGAAGGCTCACCATGAATTTCGAGAAGTTGGACCAGTAGCCGTTCGGAACCTGCTCCTCCATCAGATAATCCTGCAGCGTATTGTGGTTTCGGATTGCGGCCGGCTGTGGAATGTAGCCCGGCAGGAGTTCATACAATGTCGGGATATCCGTCGAGCCCTGGATACTCGCGTGCCCTCTCATCGCCATAATTCCGCCACCCGGCCTGCCTATGTTGCCCAGCAGCAATTGCACGATGGTGGCCGCACGGATGGTCTGTACGCCGGTGGAGTGTTGTGTCCACCCGACGGCATAGACGATCGACGTGGTCTTATCGCGCCCCGAGTTTGCACAAACGGTTTCCGCCACACGCAGGAACTCTTCTTTCGTACATCCGCAGATATCCGCTACCATCTCCGGCGTATATCGACGATAATGCCGCTTCAGAATATTCAGAACGCATTGCGGATTCTGCAGCGTGGGATCGGTAGGCGGAGTCGGATTTTTGATGAACCCGAGCCGCTCGCTGTAGGACTCCGCCTTAATTTGAGGCGGAGTGTGAGTCTGCGGCGCGCCTTTCGGTTCATCCTGGTAGTTCCAGCACAATTTGGTGTGGTCGTAAACCTTCTTCGATTCATCGAATCCACAGAATTTACCATCCAGATCCTCAGTGTCCTCGAATTCGTGTGCCACCAGAGTGGCCGCGTTCGTGAACGCGAGCACGTATTCCTTGAACCACTTGTCGTGCTCCAGGATGTAGTGGATCAGGCCGCCGAGGAAAGCGATGTCGCCGCCCGTCCGCACCGGAACGTACTGCGTGCACACCGCTGAGGTACGAGTGAAATGCGGGTCCACGTGGATCACCTGTGCGCCCTTCTCGCGTGCCTGCATCACGAACCGGAACCCAACCGGGTGGGCTTCCGCCATATTTGATCCCATGATTAGGACACAGTCGCTATTGGCGAGGTCCTGCTGAAAGGTTGTGGCCGCCCCGCGGCCCAGAGAGGCGCCCAGACCGGGCACCGAAGCGCTATGTCATATTCGAGCCTGATTCTCAATGGGTATGATGCCAAGCCCCCCATTAAAAAGTTTCTTGATCAAATAATTCTCTTCGTTATCCATCGTGGCCCCACCCAATGACGCAACAGTCGTCAGGTGATTCAGCGTTGTGCCGTCGTCCGCCTTTTCGCGGAAGTCTCGATCTCGAGTCTCCTTCAGCCGGAGTGCGATTCGCTCCATCGCCCAGTCCAAGGGCTTCCGCTCCCAGTGATCGCTGTACGGCGCGCGGTACAGCACATGCTGGATACGGTGCGGGTTGACGGTAAGCTGGAACGCGTTCGCTCCCTTCGGACAGAGCGTGCCCTCATTAATCGGGCTGTCGGGATTGCCCTCGATATTAATGATCTTTCCCTGCTTCGTGTAGACCAGTTGTCCGCAACCCACCGCGCAATATGGACAGACCGACGGTGTGACCTCGGCTCCGCGCGTTCTCGCCCTCTTCTCCTCCGTTCCCCGGCTGATCTCCTTCATAGGTGCACCTTTCAACCCATGGGACGCCACCCTGCACCCTACATTGCCGGTTAACAGCTAAGATGCCCGCCGTTCGATATCATGGCCGGGGGAGTTTCCCATGACCAAAGAAGAAATCATCCTTGCTCATAAAGAGCATCTCTTCCCTGCGGTTTTTCATTACTACAAAGAGCCTGTAGTTATGTCGCACGCTAAGGATCAATACGTCTGGGATGCGGATGGCAATCAGTACCTGGACTTCTTCGGCGGAATCGTGACCGTGAGTGTCGGACACGCAAATGCGTCAGTGACCGCGAAGTTGCATCAGCAGATCGACAGGCTGCAACATGTCTCTACCGTATTTGCAAACGAACCGCAGGCCGCTCTCGCAAAGCAACTGGCAGGCATTACCCCGAACGGAAAACTTACGAAAACATTTTTCACGAACAGCGGCACGGAAGCGAACGAAACCGCTATCGTCGCCGCGCGCTGCTTCACCGGTTCCACGGATGTGATCGCGTTGCGGCATTCCTATCATGGGCGCTCCTCGCTCGGCATGTCGCTGACCGGTCATGGCACATGGAAGATCGGAGGCATGCCGCAACCGGGCATACTCCACGCGCACAACGCGTATTGCTATCGCTGCCCCTTCAACCTGAAGTACCCTAGCTGCGAAGTACAGTGCGCGAAGGATGTTGAGGAACTGATTCGCACCACCAGTTCCGGCAAAGTCGCTGCCTTTATCGCCGAGCCCATACAGGGCGTTGGCGGCTTCATCACACCTCCGAAGGAGTATTTCCGGATCGTAGTCGACATCGTAAAAAAGTACGGTGGCGTGTTCATCAGCGACGAAGTGCAGACCGCCTGGGGACGTACTGGGGGCAAGTGGTTCGGCATTGAGCAGTGGGGTGTGGAACCCGACGTAATCACTAGTGCCAAAGGCCTCGGTAACGGAATCCCAATCGCCGTAACCATTGCGAAACCGGAAATCGCGGACGCAATGAGAGGACTTACAATCTCAACCTTTGGCGGAAATCCGGTCGCCACGACAGCCGGGAAAGCGGTGCTCGATTTTATCGAAGAGCAGAATCTGCGAGCCAACTGTGCGGAGGTCGGCGCCTACCTGCGCGGCAAACTTGAGGAGCTCAAAGAGAAGCACGCGATCGTCGGAGATGTACGTGGCATGGGATTGCTGCAGGCGATCGAACTGGTGAAGGATCGAGCAACGAAGGAACCCGCGGCCGCGGAGATGGGCGTGCTGATGGAAGCAGCGCGGGAGAACCGTATCCTGATCGGCAAGGGCGGTCTCTACGGAAATGTCCTGCGAATCTCGCCGCCAATGAACATCAGCCGCTCGGACGTAGACCTCTTTGCCGAGCGGCTGGATGCAAGTCTGGCAGTGTGCGGCACGGCGCTCGCCGCTGCACGTTGATGATGTACGCTACTCAACCGCTGTGATGCGATACTCCCGAATTCGCGGCTGCGCCGCCAGACGCTGTTTGGCAACCAAATCCGCCTCCAGTTGATCGAGCGCAGCCATAGCAGCCAGTTTGTGTGCGGCCGGTTCGGCCTCCAGTGGAACCTGAATCTGCCGCCAGCGGGTATTGTGCACGTTGCAGTGTTTCAGCGTCAGTGCATGCACCTCACTCGCTTGCCGGGCCATCGGCGTAGGCAGCATAGCAAGATTAATTCCGTCTGCCAGTTGCTTTCCCGAGAACGTGCCCACGGCGTCATCGTCGATCGTAAGCCGGTACGACGATCCATTCAGGCCGGTCACTTTCAGCGGTTGTTGATCCAAAGACTGTTCGAAATCCGAAGACTTGACTGCGAGCATAACCAGCGGGTCCTTCTGATCCACGGGCATCGGCAGTGCATTGTCCAATTGCAGCCAGGACACGACAGGACCACCCTTCACGTTGCTGAGCGTTGTGTTCTCGGCCTTCCGCACAGCTCCCCGGGCGCCGTCGATCTCCACAGACGTCACCAGCGCCGGTGCCCCCCACGCCTTCAACAGAGCCTTGGCCATCAACAAATGGCCTGAGGGACCGGGATGCACGCGATCCGGAAGTAGCTTCTTCGCATTCTCCGCATCCGTGGAATTCGCTTTCGCAAGTTCTTCTACCACCGGTGTATTCAAATCCGCCACCGAAAGCTTCTCTTCCGACGCCAGGGTCTTTAGAAACTCTCCGTATTTCACCAGCACAGCGTTGTATCCGCCTGGGAAATTTCCGGCGCGGGTCACGTCATCGTACGGCGAGGGCTGAATGAGCGTGATGCGTATCCCAGGCAGCGCCGACTTCGTCGCCTTCACAATGTGCCTCATCCCGTCGGCGTAGGTATCGAACGTTGCCTGGTCAAAGGCCCGGTAGCGACCGTCATTCATACCGAGCATCACCGTCATCACCGTAGGCTTGTACGCCACCACATCGCGATTCAGCCGCACATCCGCAGGCCCGCCACCTCCGCCGGTGACACGGTCGCCTCCCCAACCGGAATGCACAAAATTGATGGTGCGCTTCGGAAATCGTGTGACAGCGTAGGTTTCCGCGAACGTCGTGTACAACCGCTGGTCAGTGATGCTGTCTCCGTAAAAGACGACGGTGTCACCGTCCTTCAGAAAGAATCCGGACTGTCCGAACAGCGCCGGAATTGCAAGTGAGCAGGCGAGGGCCAGGCGAAGGGTGAGCATTTCGCCTTCGATTCTATCTCTAGCCGCGCCTTAGCCTGCAACCAGCCGTGCCCCCTCCGTAACCGTATAACGCCCTGCTTTCACGTTCTTGAACTCGTCGGTCCGGCCGCTAGGCCAGGCGATCACCACACGGTCAGCCTGTTCGCGCGCACCCAGCCCGAACGTAACCGGCAGTTCCGATTGCGAGAGATAACTGCCTCCGCTCTTCACCAGCCGTGAACTGGTGCCATTTCCCACCATGACCTTCACCGTCGCGCCAATCGCATCACGGTTCGATTTCGTTCCCACCAGCCGCAGGCGGAGGCTCTTATATCCCGTCAAAACGTCGTTGCGATACAGATACGCCGGCCCTCCGTTCGTAGTGATCAGCACGTCGAGATCCCCGTCATTATCGAAATCGCCAAACGCCGCGCCACGCCCGACTTTCGGCTGGGCGAAGTCGCTGCCCACGTCTTTGGCCACGTCGCGAAACTTGCCTCGGCCCGTGTTCAGAAACAGGTGGGGAGATTGCGCGTACTGTGCATTCCTTACCGTCGGATCGATATGCCCGTTCACAACAAGCAGATCCAGCAGCCCATCCAGATTCGCATCGAAGAAAAAGCAGCCGAATCCGAGCGTTCGCCTCGATGCCAACCCTACCCCAGCCTGCGGAGCCTGATCCGTAAATGATCCGCCGTTCCCTTTGTAAAGCGCCAGCATTTCGTTATCGAAGTTCGTTATGGCCAGCCCCGTAATTCCCGAGTTGTCGTAATCGGCGGCATCCACGCCCATGCCCGCGCGCGCCTTACCGTCTTCACTGAATGCCACGCCCGCGCGGACCGCAACCTCCTGGAATTTTCCATTCCGCAGATTCCGGTACAGCTTGTTGGGTTGCGTGTCATTGGCGATGAAGAGGTCGGGCCAGCCATCCCCGTCATAGTCCAGCATCGTTACGCCTAGCGATTTCGAAGTGGAATCGAATAGTCCGGCTTGCGCGGTCACATCTTCGAACCGCCCATCCCCTTTATTACGGAAAAGCCAGCACGTGGTCCCGTGATACGCCTCCGGCGTGCAATATGATTTTTGCTTCCCGTCCAAGCTGCAGAACACGTCCTGCTCCGGCGACCACCTCACGTAATTGCACACAAACAAATCCAGCAGCCCATCGCGATCGTAATCGATCCACATCGCGGAACTGCTGAAGCTCTCCCTGCCCTGCAGCCCGGAGCGGCGCGTCACGTCCACGAACGTACCCTTGCCGGTGTTCTGGAAGAGTCTACTCTGCCCCAGGCACGACACGAAAATATCAGGCCAGCCGTCGTTATTGAAATCGCCCACTGCCACGCCCATTCCGTACATGGGCACTGCCAGCCCTGCTTCCTGGGTCACGTCGCGGAACGTTCCGTTCCGGTTGTTCTTATAAAGCGCGATAGTGCTGTTCCGGTTCGTCTGGCCAAGCCAATCCGTGCCGTTGATAAGGAGAATGTCCTGCCAGCCGTCGTTGTCGAAATCCAGAAAGGCGCAGCCAGGGCCTAGCGTCTCCGGGAGATATTTCTTCCCGAACGCGCCGGAGTTGTGCTGGAAGTGAATTCCCGCCTGCCGGGTCACATCCGCCAGCCGGAAACCCGGCGCACTCTCCGCGGCGCCGCCGAGCGGAGAGGCTGCCAGTGCAGTCAGGAATCGGCGCCGGCTAGGGAGGGCTGACAAGTCCTTTGCGAATCGCATACAAGACCAACTCCGCAGTCCGGTGAATATTCAACGCATCCATCAGATTCGCACGGTGTACCGAAACCGTATTCACGCTAAGACCGAGAAGTGTCGCGATTTCCTTGTTCGAATTGCCCTGCGCGATCAGTTGCAGAATCTGCCGCTCGCGCTGTGTGAGCTTGTTGTAGTTCTCATCCGGATCCGTTTGCGCCTTCGGGATTCCATAAGAGCCGCCCGAAGCGAGTTTCCGGACAGCCGCGGCCAAGTCCACCTCCATCGCGTTCTTGAGCATGTAGCCCTTCGCTCCCGCCTCGATCGCATTGCGCACGTAGTTCGAGTCGGAGTGCATGCTGAGGATCAGAATGGCGGATTCCGGCACCTGCCTGTTGATCTCATGTGTGGCTTGAACGCCATCAAGCCCGGGCATGGCGTAATCCATCACGATTACATTTGGCCGCAATTGGGAAGCCATCTCGACTGCTTCCAGCCCGTTGCTTGCTTCGCCCACCACATGGATGTCCGTATCGTCTTCCAACATGCGGCGGAAGCCTTTTCGCACAAGGCTGTGGTCGTCTACTAGTAAGACGGTAATCATCGTTCTTTCCCGGGGAGCCGCTGAAGCTCCGGTTCAAAATGGCCTTTGCGACGAAAGGGAACCAGGCTCGAACCGGGAAAGCGCTCGGACCTGGGATATATCTGGCTGAATTGTATCAGTTCCCTTGCAACCATACTTGCGTGAAGCGCCCTCCGTCAGATCGGAATCGCTAACCTCACCAGCGTGCCGGTTGCTGACGCAGGTTTCTGCAGGGACAAGCTCCCATGTAGTAGTTCGGCTCGCTCCCTCATCGCGATCAGGCCAAGCCCGTTGCGCGGTTGCCCGCCGATTCCCACGCCGTGATCCTCCACTTCGAGCAACAGGTTATCCGCGGCGATACGCATCCGCACTTCCGCGTCCGTTGACTTCGAGTGTTTCGCTATATTATTCAAAGCTTCCTGAAACACTCGGTAAATGTGGATTGCCTTCTCTTCCGGCACATCTCCGCTGCCCTCTTTTTGGAAGCGCACATGAATGCCGGTCTGTTTCTCGAACATTGGCAGGAAGCGCTGCATCGCCTGCTCCAGCCCATAATCATCCAGCACCGTCGGATGGAGCGCCTGAGATAGGCTGCGAATCCGTTCGAGCTGGTCCTGCACTATCTCACGTACCTCCATCAGGTCGTCATGCAGCGGTGACGCCGCCGGAACATGCTTTTTATCGGCGCGATTCAGCATTACTCCGATGGCGGTGAGGATCTGTCCGAAATCGTCGTGCAGTTCCCGCGAAATCGATCGCAGCACATCCTCCTGCACGGTAAATAGCTTTTGCGCTAACGTCCGCCGCTGGTTCGATAGGAATTGAATCTGTTCGAAAATTCTTCGGTTCAGGTAGATCACCGAAAGTAGCGTCAGTGAAATCGTTAGCAACACCGCAGCCACGAAGACATACGTGGTCCGCGCCACGCCGCTATAAGTCTTTTGGATCCGCGCTGCAGCCTGCTCTTCGGCGTCATTGTTCTGCACAAGTTGGCGCGCCACCGTTGCTGACAACGCCGCCTGCTGCGCCTGCAGCGAGTTTGCGATTATCTTCCGCGCACGCGCCTTATCGCCATTGCGGGCAATTGCGAAGACTTCCTCGGACGAGCTCCAGAACTGCCTCAGCAACTCCGATAGATACTGCTGCTGCTCCTGCGGCCTCGCAGTCAGCTTGCTCTCGGTCGTCACGGCGTCGCGCAAATCGTCCCGGAGCCTCTGAAACTCCGTGTGCCAAGCCTCCAGCGGATAGCCACCCTCGCCCTCCAGCATGTCGCGCATCGCCACCGCAAGCTGATTAAGGTTGTTTTGAATGCGTAGCAGTTGCAGGGAATCCCGCCGGTTCCGGTCGATCGTGTCCGATTGCAGTTCGCGCAGACCATGGATCTGCCATAGCGCGTACCACGAGAAGATCCCCACGGCCAACAGCGTGATTGCAAGGCCAAGCAACAGGCGGGGCGTAGGAGATCTGGACACGTTAGGACTTGGTCGCCGCCATTCCCTTCCCTTCAACGAGGGTGTGATAACGGTCGATCGTGAGATCTGTGAACCGCTCCACCCGGTTGCTCGGAGCGGGCCACTGAATCTCTACGTAATCAAGCTGAGTCGCCTGCGCAAGCCCCAGAACTTCGCGAGGATCGTGCGAAGACAGATAGCTCCCACCGTTGTTCTTCTGGCGGGTCTTTCTCACTCCTCCCACTGACCACGTAATCTTCGCCCCGATCGCATCGCGATTCGCTTTCGTCCCCTGCAGCCGCAGACCCACCCAGTGGTTCCCGTTCTGCACGTTATTCCGCAGCAGCACCGGAGCACCGCCATTGTTGGCTACCAGAACGTCCATGCGGCCGTCGTTGTTGTAATCCCCGACAGTGAGCCCTCGCGCCGGGAAGCTCCTTTGAAATGCCGTCCCAGCCTGTTTACTCACGTTCTGCAGCACGCCCTTCTCCTGGTGAAACAGCAGCAACGGTTCTTTATACTTCACCTGCTGCGAATAGTTTTCGATCATGTCGTCCGGATGCCCATTTGCCAGGATCAGGTCCATGTGTCCGTCGTTGTCGTAGTCGAAGAACTTCAGCCCCCAACCGGAGAGCAGCCGCGTCGATTGCGCCACGTTGTTCTTATGGGCAACATCGGTAAACGTCTCGTTCTGATTGTTCTGGTAAAGCGAGAACATCTCCTGGTCCACATTGGCCACGAACAGATCCTGCCAGCCGTCTTCGTTGATGTCTGCCGCGTCCACGCCCATCCCGGAGCGCGCCTGCCCGTTTTCGCTGAAACCCACCTCGGCCGCGAGCGCCATCTCTTCCCACTTGCCGTTCCCGCGATTTACGAAAAGGAAATTCTGTACTGTATCGTTCGCGACAAACAGATCCATCCTGCCGTCATTATTGATATCCGTCGCCACTACGCCGAGCCCCTTGCCCATCGCCTTCGCGATGTCCGTGCCCTTGGTCACATCGGTAAACGTACCATCGCCATTATTGCGGAATAGGTAGCTCGCCGTCGGCTTGAATACTCTCGGGATGCAGTAATAGTTCCGCCCCATCTTGTTATCGCCGCACTGAATCGATTTCGCGCTGTACTCTACAAAACTGCACGCAAACAGATCCAGCAGCCCGTCGCCGTTGTAATCGAACCACACCGCCGACGTCGTCCAACCCGGCACATCCAGCTTCGCCTGTTTCGTTACGTCCGTAAAGGTACCGTCTCCGTTATTCCGGTAGAGCACCGGCTTTCCGTATGCCGTGATGAACAAATCGGCATTGCCGTCGTTGTTGTAGTCTCCGGCTGCCACGCCCATCGCGAATAGATCCGCTGTGATCCCGGCTTTCTGGGTGACGTCCGTAAACGTACCGTCGCGATTGTTCTTATAAAGCGCGTGCGGCAGCTTCTTCTTCGGCGTAATGAAATCGCAAGGTCCGCTGTTCACGATGATCAGGTCCATCCAGCCGTCGTTATCGTAGTCGAACCACGCGCATCCAGGGCCCATCGTCTCCGGCAGCCAGCGCCGGTCGGACATCAGATTGTCGTGTACAAATGTGATTCCGCTCGCCGTCGCCGGAACCTCCTCGAAGATCGGCCCCGTGCCATTGCCGGACAGCCGCGGCCCGGCGAGCGAGGCCAAAGCGCCAGATAAGAACGATCGGCGGGATACCATGTTCATCCGATAATAAACATCGTAGTCTGCTGTACCGCGCCCGCGCCCTGCTGCACAGTCACGCGCACCTCGTACTGCCCTTGCTCGAGTGTTTCGATCGGCAGCGTCGCAATATACGGAATCGCGCCCTGCGCATCCGGCGCGGGCAACTCCGGCGTGCCTCCGCCAACAGCCTTACCATCCTTCAGTAGTTCCAACTTCATCTTCGGCTTGTCCGCGCCCTGCACTGGATAAACCACGAAATAAAGCGACAGTGCCGCTCCCTTCCCACCCGGCACCGTATCGTTCAGCGACGGCGTCACTTTCCCCCCTGCGAAGTCCAGAGGGTCTTCCGTATCCGGTTTCGTCTGCGCTTCCACGCGGCGTATCAGCGTCAGGTTGCTCAGCCCCACGCTCTGATTCGGAGCCAGAGCCATCAGGACCGCGCGCTTGGCCGAAACCTTCTGCCCTCGCCGGTCCATCACCGCCGTCTCGAGCGTATACCGTCCCGGCGCCACATCGAAGTGCCGCGTGAATATAAAGTTGCCTGCCCGGAAATTTTCCAACTTGTCCGGCGGCACTTCGGATGGAACATCCTGGCTTACCTTGCGGATGACATTCCCCGTCGCATCCTTCAACAGCATCAGCACCGAGAAGTGCACATGATACCCGGGATGATCCTTTTCTTGCTCGAACGTCATTTCTTTCAGGGGCACATCCACCACCAGTTCGCATTGCACATGATCCGGCTTTCTGCGGAACTGCAGCACCTGCGATCGAAACGGAAATGCCTTCGCCAGCGGCATCGTACTCAAGGCACTCAACATCGGCATCTCATAAGCCGAGAGCGTCCCAACGGCCGACGGAGGCAGCGCGAAATAGCCGTTGCGTGTCTGCAGTCTCGCATCGGCTCGGTTCACCTTAACCGCGATTTTCCGGAAACGACCGTCATATGTCTCAATCCCCGGGTTATACGTAATCTCGTAATACGAGTTAATGTCTTCTGAAATGTGCTTGA
The DNA here is from genome assembly GCA_964464925.1 of uncultured Solibacteraceae bacterium. Taxonomy (GTDB): domain Bacteria; phylum Acidobacteriota; class Terriglobia; order Bryobacterales; family Bryobacteraceae; genus CAYXLI01. Next base: position 96,752 of record CAYXLI010000016.1, read on the forward strand.
TCGGCGTCCGCAGATCGTTCGTATTCCCGATCAGCGCGCCTCCGGTCGATTCCGCCAGAATCAGCAACTGATTCTGCGTATTCGATCGCATGCTATCCTCCGCCCGGTCCATTGCCTTGGCCTGGTCCGCCGTCACCGGCCCGTTCAAACTGCGCGAACTGCGTGCACTCGAGGCCATCGCGCCGCGCAACTCATCCATGCCTGCCTGGGAATCCGACGTTGTCTGCAGCCCGCGCGCATCCACTGAATACACGCTCACATTCGCCCGGTTCGCCGCGCCAATCAGGCTATCGAAATCATCCTTCAGCCCCGCGGGCATCCGGAACCCTTCGCTGAAGTAGACGACTGTCTTTCTGCCCGGCAGTGGCATCTGCGCGCGCACCATCGCCAGCAGCGGGAAGATCGATGACCGCCCCTCCTGTTCCCTCGCCATCATGTCGGAAAACTGCAGCATCTGCAGCAGCACCTCCGCGGCCTTCGCATCCGCGAATCCGGCCGGGCTTGGATTGCCACTCGGACTCATCATCGAATCCGCCTTGTTCTGGACCGCTTCGACCACGCTTTGTCCGTTTCTCGGACCTACCTGCTGCTCCAGCGCTTTCCGTATATTCGTCGACTGCTCCGCAAATCCTGTGAATTGCCCGCCTGTCGCTCTCTCGATCGCCGCCTTCAGCTTTGTTCGATCGGTGGTGAACGCCTGCAGCGCATTCAACTGTTGATCCAGCACCATCACCGCGTAGTACACATTTTGCTGATCATCCTTGATCAGATCCAGCGCAGCCTCACGTGCCAGCCGCCGTCCGTTCTGTCCCAGCCGTTCGAACAGCAGCGTCACCAGCCGCACTTGCCGCAGCGGATCCAGTTCCTTCCTGCCTGTGCCGGTGATCGCCTCCTTGCCCTCCACCAGTCGGAAGCTCTTGATCTCGCGCTTCTGTCCGTTGTCCAGCACTTCCAGATCGCCGGAAGCAAGATCCTTGATCGTCCGCCCCTTCTTATCGCGGACAATCACATCCAGCACCACCTCCTCCGCAGTCGTTCGGATCGAAGGTTGTTGGGCTTGCACCGGCAATAGCGCGGCAGCCAACACGAGTACGGCACTAGTTCGGATAGGGTTCATTGGCTCTCACAATTCGGATCTGATGATCGGTGAACACGTGGTGCGCTCCCGGCAAGTCCAGCTTAGGCATATGGCAGGAAGAGCACTCGCCCTTTGCCTGCGGACACATCTTTGCGACGCCTTGCGCGCTATGGCACGCCGCGCACTTCGCATCATACGCCTTCGATTCCTTCACTAACGGTCCATGCGGATCATGGCACGCCACGCAACTGATCCGCGCGTCATTCGCGTCGTAGCATTTGCTGTTTGTCAGTCGATACGGCTGGAAGCGCACATTCAGCAACCCCCGCGGCCCATTGATCGAGATATACGACCACGTACGGTGACACCCGCCGCACAGGTCCGACATCTCATCCGCCGATAGGCTCGCCAGCTTCTTCGGAAGATCCTGCGGTTTCCCTGCTCTTGCTGCCTCCGCATGAGCCCCCGCCGCCTCATGGCAGCTCTCACACTGCACTCCCGCCGTCATCCGCCCGAAATCCACCTTCAATCCCTTAACGCCACCGCTTGTATGGCACCCAAAACACTGCGCCGTATCCTCTGTATTCATCAGCCGGCCCGCCGCCTCTTCCAGATTCTTCGGCTTCATCCCAAGCGCGCCCATCGTCAAATCCAACCCGCGAATTTGCTGATAGAAACTCACTCGGCTCTCATACCAACGCCCGTTGCGCTCGAACACGTACGTCTGCCCCGCCGCGCCCTGTCCAAATGCATACCGGATCGGCGCCTGAATCGTATCGCGCCCATTGCTCACGGTGTACATCCCGCGCACAATCTCATACGAGTACCCATCGGAGGCAAATGTCAACTTCGGATTCTGCTTCAGAATCGTGCAATCTTCCGCGCTCTCCAGCGCTCGGTACATCGCATTCTTCGGATACTGCTTCACCTGCGCCGGGTGACATGCCGCGCACGGATTCACAGCCAGCAGCAGCGCAACGACAGGCAGCATCACTGCTCCCCTGTCTTGCCCCGCAGCTCTTTTAGCCGTAGAAACTCAACGCGCTCTTTCGCCGCATCTTGCATGCGCCCCGCCTTAGCATAAGCCGTCGCCAGCGCAAAGCGGGTCTCCGCATTCTCCGGCGCCAGCTTCGCCGCTCTCTCCAGACTCTTCACAGCCTCCGTATACTGCTCGGCCGCGGTCTGCAGCCGCCCCAGCGCATTCCATGCCACGAAGTTCTCCGGCGCAAGCTTCGCGGCCTCTTCCGCGTATGCAATCCCCTTTTGCGGTTCGCCGCGTTTCAAGTATTCAAATGCAAGCTGCAGGCGTGCGGGGACGTGCTGAGGAGAAATCTCCATTTCCCGCTGCAACTCCCGCACAGCCGCCTCTCCGTTATCGCCAAGCAAAAAGCTCCCGTACAAATAGTGGACATTTGGCGTATCCGGATAGGCTGCCAGGATCTGCTCGAACTCCTTCTGCGCTTCCGCCCTCCTCCGGGCTCCCGAATCAAACATCGCTCGCCCCACTTGGATGACCAGCGGCTTCTTCTCAACCGGCAATTCCTCCGGCAGCACCGCGAACCGCAGACCTGCTATACCGGCCGCTTCGAGCAGCCCCGGCGAGTCCTGATTCCGTTTCGCAAACTCGCTCAGAATATCCAGCGCCGCTTCAAAGCGTTCGTACTTCGACAGCAGAATCGCCGAGTGATAGCGCGCCACTTTACTCAACTCGCCTTCTAATCCCAGACCCAGGTCCCTAGCCTGCAACAAATGCTGCAGAGCCTTCGCATACTCGCTCACCTTGTACTCGCAAAGGCCCAGAAACGCCCACGCCGCCGCATTCTTCGGATTCGCCGCTGCGCTCCGCCCGAACAGTTCGCGGCCGTCCGCAAACTGGTCGCGATCATAATAAATCGTCCCCAGGTAGAAAGCTCCCTCCGCCCACTTCGGATTCAACTGAAGCCCTTGTTGATACAGCTTCACGGCCTCATCCATCCGGTTCGCGGTCCGTGCCGCTTCCGCGTTCTTCGCAATCACCGCGAACGATTCCGGACCCGCCAGCAATGCGGCCAGCAGCAAGAAAGTCATCGCGATTGCGCTCCCGGCTCCTTCGCCTGCCTGGCCGCATTCTGCTGCTGCACAATCGCACGCTCGCGGTCGCCTTCTTCTTTCCGCTTCATCCGGTAATACACAGTCGCCAGACTCACGTGCGCTTCAGTAAACTCGGGCGATTCTTTCACCAGCCCTTCCAGTTCTTTCCGCGCCGCCGGCATGTCGCCCTTCGACAGCAGCACCGTCGCAATCTGATACCGCACTCCGAAATCTCCAGGCCGCGCCAGCAGCGCCTGCCGCAAATGCTTCAGAGCCGCCTCGTATTCCTGATCCTGCTTCGCCAGCACACCAAGCTGCAGGTTCGAAGTGAAATCGTTCGGATTCTTCTCCAGTTCCTTCTTGAACTGCTCTGCCGCATGGATCGGATCGCCCGTAAACAGCAGCGCCTCGCCGTAATACGCATGCGCTTCGGGCAGTTCCGGATTCAGCTCCACCGCTTTAGCCAAATCCTCGAGCGCCCCGGGATTGTCCCGCACCAGCAGTTTCGTCGTCCCTAATAGCAGCCGCGCCTCCGCCGATTCCCCATTCCGCAGAATCTTATCGATCAGCACCTGTCCTTTGTCCTGCTGTTTATCCCGAATCAGTGCCGATCCCAGCAGATAAATTACGGCCAGGTCCTCCGGCGATTCTTTCTGAATCGGCTCCAGTAGCTCGATCACTTTCCTGTTCTCGCCGGTCCGCAGATAGCAATCCGCCAACAGCATCGTGGCCTGCTTGTTTCCGGGTTGAATTGCCCGCACCGTCGCGAACGCCTCCGCGGCCTCCCGCAACTGGAACGCCTTGTAGTGCGCCAGACCGAGGTTCAACCAGATTCCCGGGTTATCTCCCGCGCCCTTCAGAGCCTGTTTGTACTCTGCGATCGCTTCTTCGTAGTGTCCCGTCCGCGCCAGGGCCGCGCCCAGGTTGGTCCGCGCATCCACGGCCCCTGGTTTCACTTTCAAATACGCCTGATACTCCCGGATCGCTCCTTCCAGATCTCCGGCCTTATGCAACGCCAGTGCCTTCTGAAAGGAATCGGCCCCTTGTCCAAACGCCAGGGCGCAGAACAGCATCACCGAGGCGCGGATTTTCGCGTGCAGCCGGTGTTCAAACCGGTCTCGGAACAACTCCAGGGCGGGGATCAGGATTAGGACATCCAGGCGGTACATCGCGAAAAACAACTTCAGTATAGACAACAAGAGGAGTGCCCCGTACTGGCACTCACCGTGTTGCATTCCCTGCTGGTCTTCAGCCTCAGAAGTAGTACTTCACAGCAAGCTGAATCACTCGGCGGCCGAGTTTGTTGTCGACGTAGCCGAATCGGGTGTTGCTCACCTTCCCGTTCTCGTTGAACGCCAGGTTGAGGTTGTTGTCGCTGCCGAAACTCCAAACCGGATGGTTCAGGAAGTTGTAGGCATTGAACCGGAACTGCAGCTTGCGTTGTTCCCCCATCTGGAAGTTCTTGAACATTCCCAAATCGCTATTGAAGAATCCCGGGCCGAACATCTCCGGCATGATGATGCTGCCGTTGTGGCCTGGGCTGGGCAGTGCGAAGCAGTTCGCGTTGATGTATTGATTCGTACCAAGATTACTGCGCGGATCGCAGGTAAGCACCGGCTGCATCTTGATCGAGCTCGTACCGTTCACTGTCTTTGCCGAGAGCAGATTCAGCGGGCCGTTCGAAGGCACGTTCATGTTGAACGCCGAATCGTAATTTCCCTGCAGGTTGGCGCCGCTCGAAATCTGTGTGATGCCCGAGACCTGCCAACCGTTCAGAAACGCTCCGCCGAACGCATTGTTGTGAATCGGATTTCCGAGTTCCACCGAGTAGGCCGCATTGAAGATATGCCTCCGGTCATACGGCATCGGCCCGTAGTTGTTGTCGATGTTGAACTGGTCCGTGTCCGCCACGATACCCATCGTCTTTGACCACGTATAGTTGAACATCACGTTGTACCGTCCTCGCGTTCGGTTCCAGCTCACCTGCAGGCCGTTGTAGTTCTGATACGCCCGGTTGGTGATGATCCGGAGATCCTGGTAGTACGAGAGTGGACGATACGCATCGTAATTGGCATCGTTAGCGCTCGGCACGTTTAACAGCGTTCCGTAAGGAACCGCGTTCAGGTTGTTGTACCGGTCGGTTGTCAGGTACTTGCTCTGGTTGCCGACATAGGAAACCTCCAGCAGCGAAGAGAACGGAAGTCGCTGGCTGATGGAGAAGCTGTAGCTATACGTCAGCGGAGCCTGATCGTTGAACTGGTCGCGAACAGTTTGGTTCGACCGGCGCGGGTCGTTCGCCGCCGGCTTGAACTGATCGATCTCCGCAAGCGTCATCGGATTCGGAATCGATGCCTGATAGGAACCCGTCGGCGCATCCAGTCCGGCCGTGTCCTGTGGCGAGTGGAAGCGGAACGCTCCCCATCCGCCGCGAAGCACCGTCTTGCCCGAGCCGAAGATATCCCAAGCCATGCCAAAGCGCGGCGCGTAGAAAAGAGCCCGGTCCTGCTGGCCGGTGTTCGCGACGCTCGAATTGATCTTGTTCCAGGTGATGCCAGGCAGGTAAGCCGTCGGAGTATCTTTATACGCCGCCGGATTGAAAACCGCGAAGCCTACACCCTGACGGTCATACCAGTTCCCCAGGTGCTGAAACCGCATGCCGAAGTCCAGAGTCAACCGGCGGCTCACTTTCCAGCTATCCTGCGCGAAGAACTCGTACGTCTTATAACCCTCGTTGTGCAGGTTATTGAAGTTCTGCTCGTCGTATCCCTGCGCCCGGCCAAGCAGCATGTCGGCGTAAGCATTGCCGGAGGACAGGCTGTGTCCGGTAGCGAAGTGTACGAACCCATTGCTGTACCCGTTTGCCGGCTGATTGTTGATGTTGTATTCGCCGTAAAAGCCAAACTTCATCGTGTGCGTGCTGTAAACTTTCGAAACGTTGTCGCTGAAGCTGGCAAGGTGCTTGATCGCGAAAAGATTATTCCCGCCCGGCCCCGCTTCGAAGCCGCCCGGATTCCACGCCCAGGAGGTCGGATTTCCCCACGCCCCTACCGCCGGGATCTGTTTCACACCATTCTTGAAAAGCCCCTGATACGGATAGCCAAGAGCGGTGCGGTCCACCTTCTTGGGATCATCGAACGAATTCGGGAAATCGATGTAGGTATACCCGAACACAAACTCGTTCGTTAGTGATGGGCTCAACACCGACGTCAAGCTGGCCGAGACCGACTGCGACTGGTTGTGCGCCGTGATTGGCGTCGGATACGGCACCTGATGCAGACCACCCTGCGGACGCCACCACAGGCTCACCGGGAAGAGCTGCAGCTCGTTCTGCAGGTTGTACCGGACGAACAGCTTCGTATTGTCGCTGATCGAATAGTCCACACGGCTCATCCACTGGTAACTGTTCTGGTTGAAGTTGATGCTCTTTACGTAGTTGAACCCGCCCGCGATATTCGGGTCGATGTTTGGCAGCGGGTAGAGATTCATCAGAGCTTGACCGCCTTTGTCGAATGCGCTCTTCGGGATGATTCCTCCCTGAAATGCAGCATCCGTCACCGGCCCTGGATTGCCCGGAGCATTCCCGCCCATTTTGGCCACTTCGGCAGCCGAGAAATTCCCGTCGCGCATGGCCTGTGTCGGAACGGAAGCCTGCACCAGGCCCGTATCCAGTGTCTGGTAGTAATATTCAAAGCCTGTAAAGAAAAACAGCTTGTCGCGGTTCTTATTGAAGTTCGTTCCCGGAATCAGCACCGGGCCGCCAATATTCGCGCCAGGGAAGAAATACTTGTTCTTCGGCTGTTCCACACCAAGTTTGTTCTGTTGCCAGTCGTTGGAATTCAACGCATAGTGACGGGCATAGAAATATCCCAGTCCATGAAAGTCCTTCGTCCCGGATTTCGCGATCGAATTCAAAACCACCGGTCCTTTGGAGTTTTCCGCGCTGAAGTTCGAAGTCAGAACCTTGAACTCCTGAATCATGTCCGTGTTCGGATTCACCGGCGTCGCGCAGTTGCAGCCCGGGTCGGAAACATGAGCGCCATCGGAAGTGATATCCATCGAACTGGGTGGCGTCCCGTTAGCCGAGTAATAGCCCAATGCGCTCTGGTGGCCTGCATCGCCGTTTCCGTTGATGCCAATCGTTTCACCGCTGAAGCCAGGCCGGTTCGTTACGCCATTCCCCGTTTGGGCCATGCCTGGCAGGATCTTGATGAACTCTGCGGCGCTGCGGCCGACAACTGAGAAATCCTGCAACTGCTTCGTGTTCAACGTTGCGGATTTTTCGCCGGAATCGACGGGTGTAATCAGGTCCTGCGCGGAGACAACTTCGATCTTCTCTCCCGTAGCGCCAAGCTGCATGATGATGTCAGCGATGTTGCGCTTCTCCGCGGAGCCGAGCGTCACGCCCGTCCGCTCCCACCCCTTGAAGCCCGGAGCCTCTACCGTCACGGTATAGGACCCTACAGGAACGGCTGCGAAAGTGAAATAGCCCTCCGCGTTGGTGGTGGTCTTTCGGACATCGCGGGTGCTTTCGTTTGTAAGAGTCACGTTCGCGTTGGGAATAACGGCTGCTGAAGCGTCGGAAACCGTGCCTGTCAGCGTGGCGAAGATGGATTGTGCGCTGGCGATCGTTGCCACCATCAGCAGGCCCACTACAGCCGCGCAGCATATATGTCTGACTTGGGTTGTCGACATGGAGCAAACCTCTTTCAACTCGTGAAGTGTACAGCGAGAGTCTTTCTGTAATATAGAAATACTAATCTTCCTGCAACAAGGATAAAGCGGTTACGTTTGGGCTCGGGACACCGTTAGATCGTGCAAGTGCCTTTCTTACCAATCACGTTACCACGTTACCAGTGCCGTTAAGAACCCCTGAACGGCAAAGTTACTGCCTATACAACCCTAGGATTTGATTAGATCTTGCGAAGTGATATACTCCCGGTGTTCGGGGGAGGTCTCAACCGCAGGGGTGCCCGCTGCCACGCAGTTCCGCGAGGAACGTGCCGAGTTGGACGCTGTTCTCAGCTCCGGCATTTTCGCCCGTTCGCCCAGTCTCGCGAACTTCCTGCAATACGTGTGCGAGAAGTACTTCGAGGGTCAGTCCGGCACGATCAAGGAATACAACGTCGCCGTCGAAGCCCTTGGCCGGTCCCCGTCTTTCGACCAGAAGAAGGACTCGATTGTCCGCGTCGAAGCGCACCGGCTCAGGAAGCGGCTCCAGGAATACTACCGGGAACTGGGCGCCGGCCATTCGATTCAGATCTCCATTCCACCCGGCAACTATGTTCCCCAGTTCGTTCACAAGGAGGATGCTCAGCAGCCTCTCACGAGTATCGTGGAGTCCACCGCGGTCAACGGCCAGGAACAGGTCGCGTTGCAGGTGGCCGGCCTGCCGCCGCCCGTTCTTGATGCTGAGCCCGTTCTTCCGCCCAGTCACAAACCGGGCTGGCGCCTTATTCTCACGTTTATCGCTGTCGCCCTCCTGGTGGGCGGAATCGCCACAGTCCGCTCTCGCGCCTCCAAAGCCGAGCCGCATCGACCCGTCCCCGTGCCCGCCATACCGCTCGGAGAGGAAGTACGCATCATGGCTGGGTCGGCCGCGGCATCTCTGGTCGATCATTACGGCCAGACTTGGCACGGAGACCAGTTCTACCATGGCGGCAACACGCTGACAGTAAGTTCTCGTCCTATTGCAAAGTCCCAGGATCCTGCCCTCTATCTCACTCGCCGTGAGGGAGACTTTTCCTATGACATCCCGGCCAAGCCCGGCACGTACGAAGTTCACCTCTATTTCGCCGAAACGATGTTCGGGGAAAACAACATCGCTGCCGGTGGAGAGAGCACCCGGTTGTTCAATGTGAGAATCAACGGCATAATGTCGTTGTTTTATTTCGACGTCGTCTCGGACGCCGGCGGCTCCAATACAGCCGATGTCAAGATATTCAAGGACGTAAAGCCCGCGGCTGATGGAAAGATTCACATCGCGTTCGTCTCTACGAATAAAGAATCACCCTTCGTCAATGCCATCGAGGTGCTGCCGTCCACGCCCGGCTTCATGCGGCCGGTCCGCATCGTGGCGCGCGATATTAGCTACGCGGACAAGACGAATCTTCACTGGAGCGCCGATCGTTATTTCACCAACGGCATGATGCTTCGGCGTCACGATCCTATTGCCAATACGGAAGACGACGAACTGTACCGGAGTGAACGCTATGGCAATTTCACCTACACCATCCCCGTTGTGGACAACACGCGTTTTACGCTTACCTTGAAATTCTGCGAGAGTTGGTTCGGTCCTGGCCGGCCAGGCGGTGGCGGTGCGGATTCCCGCATCTTCGATGTTTATGCGAACGGCCGCACCCTCCTTCGCAATTTCGACCTTTTCAAGGAAGCGGGAGGCTCTTTGCGGGCGATCGATAAAACCTTCAAAGGCCTTGAGCCCAACGCGCAAGGCAAAATTGTCCTCCAGTTCGTGCCGGACCGGAATTACGCCCTCATCAACGGCATCGAGGTTCTCGATGAAGGAACGTAGAGCGGTTACGTCACGTGTAAGTAGATCTTTTTGACACAGTAACGCATACTGACGCCTCTATGGATTGATGCGAGCTCTCGCCCTTTTGCTATTCGCCTCTATCGCCGCGAATGGCTATTCAGTTCTGTCACATGAAGCCATCATCGATTCCGCTTACGACAAACAGATCATACCCATGCTGCGGAAGCGATTTCCTAACGCCGATTCGGAGACCCTAAAGAACGCACGCGCCTATGCATATGGCGGCTGCATCATCCAGGACATGGGTTACTATCCGTTCGGAAGTAAGTGGTTCAGTGACCTGGTCCATTACGTTAAGACAGGCGAGTTCGTCGACAACCTCATCGCGGAAGCCCAGGATCCCAACGAGTACGCCTTCGCCCTCGGAGCTCTCGCCCACTATGTGGCCGACACGGACGGCCATCCTCTCGCCACCAACCGCGCTGTCCCGCTCCTCTACCCGAAGCAGGCGCGCAAGGTCGGCCGGAATGTCATGACCTATGAGGATTTCCCGGTAGGCCATCTCCAAACCGAGTTCGCCTTCGATGTGCTACAGGTGGCGAACGGGTTGTACGCTTCCGATCAGTATCACGCTTTCATCGGATTCGAAGTCGCCAAGCCTTTGCTGGAACGTGCGTTCCAGAAGACTTACGGGTTGCCGCTTAAGGATGCTTTCACCGGGTTCAAAAGTCTCGATCTCGCGCTGGGCACCTACAGGCGCACAGTCAGCAAAATTATTCCCGAAATGACGAAGGTCGCTCTCGCCACCCGCGAGAAGCAGTTGAAACAAATCAATCCCAAGTTCGATCGCAAGACGTTCCGCTATTTATACACCCAGCGTCAGTACGATAAGGAGTACGGCAGCAATTACTATCGCCCGGGCGTTCGCGCGCGTTTGATTGCCTGGTTCCTCCTTGTTGTTCCAAAGGTCGGTCCCTTCCGCGCCCTCGCCTTTCGCCAGCCAACACCGGAAGTGGATAAATTGTTTCTGGAGAGCCTGAAGGTCACGATTCAGCAGTATCAGGAGCGCCTTTCCCAAGTAGCAGCCGGCAAACTACACCTGGCGAACCTTAACCTCGATACCGGACTCCCGGCTAAACCGGGCGCCTATCGCATGGCGGACGAGACGATCCGGAAGCTCGATGAGAAGCTCAACGCTTCTCGGTAATTTCCGATTTCTGCCCGTCCACTTCTTCGATCACAATCTTGATGAGCTTGCGCTCGTCCACTTCCTGCTGAGTAGACTTAAAGCGCACCGCGATCATTCGGTCCATCGTCTGGTCGGGATCGATCTTGTCCCGCAGGACCAGCGTCGGGTTGTACTTTGTCCCCAGCACTTTGTAAAACGCGAACATGCGCTGCGCATCCAGTTCGGAAAAATACGCAGGCTCCAGTGTCTTTCCGTCTTTCGTCACCAGTTCCACATCGACATTCTTCACCTGGAATGGCTGCGTGGACGGATTGGTGATCCGGAAATCCAGAGCTGCGATCGTATAGGTTTCCTTCTGCTTCTCTTCCGTCTCCTGCTCGATCGTGTGCGTGCGAACCTTCAGAATCTGTCCCGTCAGTTCCAGATGATTCTTTCGCGTCGACCACAATCCGATGCTGACCAACGTGCCTAACAGCACAATCGCAATCACCGCCGGAAGTATGGGGCCTCTGTTCAAGTTGGATTCTCCGCCAGCCGGATCATCTCCGCCATCGCCAGTTTCGATTTCTCCGGATCGGTCCCGTCCAGGAAGTGCGTTTCCAGCCCGACGCATCCCTTATATCCGTCTTTCTCGAGAGCACGGAACAGACCGTTCCAGTCCAGCTTGTTCTTCTCCAACAACAGCGTCTTGCCCTTTGCCTGCACATTCATCAGCCGCTTCTTCGGAATGTGCGGATACCCATCCGGGAATGCGCGCTCCTGCTCGGTAGGCACATTGAACGTATCCCAGTTCAGCCCTACGCTCTTCGCATGCACATAGCCGATGAACTTTCCGAGTTCCGCGCTGCTCGCGGTGTTTTGTGAGCCTTCATTTTCCACCAGCAGATGGATCTTTTCCTTTTCCGCTACCTGTGCCATCTCAGAGATGATTTCCGCAATCCGCGGATAAACGGACTCCGGCTCCGCCACACGATTGAACGTGAAAATGCGAAGCTTGTCCACACCTAGAATGTGCGCGGCGCGAATGCCCTGCTTCAGATCGTCAATGCGGGAATCGAACGCCTTCTGGTCGCGCGCAATGCGCTTCTCTTTCTGCTCCGTCGTCTCAGGGCGCGAGCGCTTCGGGTCCGTGCCCGGCAGCGTGAACTTCAGGAACGGCGTATTGAAGAAGGAAATCGTGATGCCGCGCGATTGGAACTCCTTCGCGAACGCGTTCAGGCGGTCCTCCGGCAGTTTGTAGAAATGGATTCTCTCGCCGGGCACATCGCGCAGTTCCAGGTTCTTCAGCCCGAATTTTTCGAGGAAAGCGTACACGTCATTCATGGAAGTCTTTGAGACTTCATCGGCAATTATGCTCAAACGCGTGCGGTCAATCTTGTTGGACCGCGCCTCCAATAGAGGAGCGGCGGCGAGAGTGGAAAGGAACTGACGGCGAAGCATGTCGGCTCCTATTATATTGGTTCGCCGCTATGGTTAACCGATGGCGAATCCGCAGGGACCAACCATATCCGACAATGGAAGGGATGCGATATCCCGAACACGTGATTGCGCCCATGCGCGCCGAACTGGCGACCATGGGCGTTCAGGAAACCCGTACACCCGAAGCTGTGGATGAGTTGCTCGCGCCAGGAAACGGCACGGTGCTCATGATTGTCAACTCATTCTGCGGTTGCGCGGCAGGTCGCGCCCGCCCCGCAATCGGCATCGCTCTTCAGCACAAAACTCTTCCCGATAAAATCGCGACTGTCTTTGCGGGCGGTGACCTCGAAGCGACCGCGCGCGTCCGCGAGCTTGCCCGCGAGTACCCGCCCTCCTCTCCTTCCATGATCCTGTTTCGGGATGGCAAACCTGTCTACATGCTGCACCGCCGCGATATCGAGCCACGCGTCGCCCCCGAGATTGCCGATATTCTCAAACAAGCATTCGATGAGCACTGTGAATGACCCTGACTCCGGTAGAGGTTCGCGTCCTTGGCAGCCTGATCGAAAAGGAGATCACAACGCCTGAGTATTACCCTCTCAGCCTGAACGCCCTCGTCAACGCCTGCAACCAGAAGTCGAACCGCGAGCCGGTAATGTCGCTGTCCGAGGGCGACGTCGAGGACGCCTTGGCATCACTTCGCGAACAAGGTCTAACACTTGTGCAAACGGGAAGCCGGGTGAGCAAGTACGGGCACCGCATTGTAGAGAAGCTAAACCTCGGCCGTCGCGAGACTGCGGTCCTCTGCGAACTGATGCTCCGTGGCCCGCAGACTTTGGGCGAGCTCCGAAGCCGCGCCGACCGCATGTACCACTTTGACGATCTGGATCAGGTAGAATCCGTGATAAGGCACCTCTCCGAAGTGGGTCTTGCTATTCGACTGGAGCGCCAAGCCGGCACCAAAGAAGCCCGGTACGCCCACCTCCTTGCAGGAGAACCCGTTCTCCAAGAACCAGTTAGCCCTTCCCCGGCAAGCGATCGTGTCGGCGTTCTCGAGACCGAAATGGCTTCGCTTCGCAAAAGAATGGAGATGCTGGAGGAGCAGTTAGCCTCGTTTCGCAAGCAGTTCGAATGATCTCGATCCTACTCACCCACGGCGCCGGCACCGATGCCAACTCGCAGTTCCTCATCGAACTGGACGAGGCGCTCACGGCCGAAGGCGCGTTTGTACACCGGTACACACTTCCGTTCCGCCAACAAGGCAAAACCCCTAATCCGTCCGTCGCGGTCCAGGACCGGGAGGGGTTACGACAGGAGTTGGGACGTCTGCGCGCCGAGCGGCAAGGCACTGTGCTCGCCGCCGGCCACTCCTACGGCGGTCGGCAGATCACGATGCTCGCGTCCGAGATGCCCGGCATCGCGGACCGGATTGTGGCTCTGTCATATCCGCTTCACCCACCGAACAAGCCCGGCCAACTTCGCACCGAGCACTTTCCCGCCCTCGTAACGCCCGTCCTGATCATCCAAGGCACCCGCGATGAGTTCGGCTCGCGCGAAGAGATTGAAGAAGCATCGAAACTCGTTCGGGCTCCCAAGCGCCTGCTGTTCCTTGAGGGCGAGCGGCACTCGTTTCGGCGCAAGGTGATCGTAACGGTCGCCCAGGCAATCTGCGAGTTTGCCCACGTCTAACATTCATGCACCGGGCGGGCTTTGCACAACCCTTCACGATCGTGTATCATAAAGGATTGTGGCGCGTAGTTTTCTTGCGCGCCGGTGTGCGCTTCCTGCAAGCCTACCGGAAACCTAAGTAAATTCAGAGGATCTATGTACGCAGTCATTGAAACAGGCGGCAAGCAGTACCGTGTCTCGCCAGGCGATTCGATCAAGGTGGAAACGATCGAAGGCGCGGCGGCAGGCGCGACAGTGGAATTTGGCGGTCTGCTCGCGGCCTCCAATGCATCGGGCGAATTGTTGACCGGTTCGGCACTCAACAACGCGAAGGTCGTCGCAACCGTCAAAGGCGAAGGCCGCGCCGACAAGGTCATTGTCTTCAAGTTCAAACGGAAGAAGCAGTACAAGCGGACCTACGGTCATCGTCAAAACTACACGGAACTGACGGTGAACGATATCGTCCTCTAAGGGGCGCCACGGAGTAGAGAACAATGGCACATAAAAAAGGATTAGGCAGTTCTAAAAACGGCCGCGACTCGAATGCGCAGCGGCTTGGTGTAAAAGCCTTCGGCGGCGAGTTGGTGACCGGCGGCTCCATCATTGTGCGGCAGCGCGGGACGCGCTACAAGGCTGGCGAAAACGTCGGCATCGGGAAGGACGACACTCTGTTTGCCCGCATCGGCGGGTACGTGGAATTTAGAGACCGCGGCCGTATGGGCAAGTTCGTCAGCATCCGCTCCCAGGAATAGTTTCGGTTCTATAGTCTTTCCGGGCCGCCGGTCGAAAAGACCGTGCGGCCCTTCGTATTTTTCCCTCCCATGTTCATTGACGAAGTACGCATCCGAGTGAAGGCCGGCGACGGCGGCAACGGCATTCTCGCCTTCCGGCGCGAGAAGTATGTGCCCCGCGGAGGCCCGAGCGGCGGCGACGGTGGACGAGGAGGCGACATAAGCATGGTGGCGAGCGTACATCACAATACGCTGCTCCACTTTCGCTTCAACCCGGAGCACACGGCGCAGCGCGGAAGGCACGGCGAGGGCAGCAACAAGAAGGGCCGGGACGGTACGGGAATCGAACTGCCAGTCCCAATCGGCACGATCGTTTACGACGACGGGACAGGTGAGAAGCTTTTTGATTTCGTCGAGCCTGGGCAGTCGTTTGTCGTAGCGAAGGGTGGGCGAGGAGGACGCGGCAATGCGCGCTTCGCAACGTCGACTCACCAGACGCCGACCGAACATGAGGACGGTAAGCCCGGCGAAGAGAAACGCTTGCGGCTCGAATTGAAGCTGCTCGCAGACGTCGGATTGGTGGGCTTCCCGAACGCCGGCAAATCAACGCTGATCTCTCGCATCTCGGCAGCGCGGCCGAAGATCGCGGATTACCCATTCACAACACTGGAACCGAACCTCGGCGTGGTCAGCACCGACGACCAGCGCAGCTACGTAGTGGCCGATATACCGGGCTTGATCGAAGGGGCGCACGAGGGCCACGGGCTCGGCATTCAGTTCCTGAAACATATTGAGCGCACCAAGGTTCTCGTGCATCTCGTCGATGTCTCGGAGGAAAGCGGACGCCAGCCGGTGCGCGACTTTGAAGTCGTAATGGAAGAGCTAAGTAATTTCAGTGAGGAACTTACGCGCAAGCCGATGGTGCTTGTTGCAAACAAGCTGGACGTGGCCCAGGATCCATCACGCATCGAAGCTCTTGCTGAGGTCGCCCGCATTCGCAATCTGCCCTTCTTCACGATCTCGGCTGTAACCGGCATGGGTCTTGAGAAGCTGAAGCGCGCGCTTGAAGCGCAAGTATTTCAAGCTCCGGAGGAGACTACGCCTATGCCTTCTTCGCCGACGGCTGAGACTTAGCTCTACCGCTCACATAGAAGCGTTTCGTGCAGGCACGGCAACGTCGCGGCGTCTTGCTGAACAGCGCTCGCCAAATCGTATCGCGAAGAGAATGTTCTTTCGACGGCCGTGTGTCCCGGCTCATACAAACCGGACATGGGTAATCGCGATCGGCCATGGATTCAGCGTAGCAACCTACGCCGCCCCCAAGCGCATGACTCAACGTTGCGCTACTTGCACCGGATGAATGTCGACCTTGTTCACAACCGCGGGCTGCTGCATCAGATAGTCATAAATCGTATCCAGATCGCTCACGGGCAGTTGGATGACATTCAGCCAAGGCATCACCGTGAACTTCTCCGGCCCGACGGCTTGCGGTCCTTTCTCGAACTGTTCACGATGAAGCGCAATGCGCTGCTTGAAGTATTCGCGAGACCAATTTCCGATGCCTGTTTCCTTGTCCGGCGTTATGTTCGCGCTCACGACAGTTCCCATCATGGTTTCGAACTTGCGGCCGCCCGCGAATTTCATGCCAGCTACCGGCTTGCCACGCTCTGCCTGCGTGTGGCAGTCCTCACAATGCCCAAGGGTAATGAGGTACTCGCCGTAGACATGACCACTGGAAGGCGCAGGAGTAGCGATCTTTTCCGTGACCGGTCGCGGAACCCCTTTGATCATGACTGAAAGAAACATCGGAAGCTGCATGCGGGCAACGTCGCTGCGGATTGGAGGGATCGAATTGAGGTACGCTACCAGCGCCTGCACGTCGTCATCGCTCATGTGCCGGTAGCTGCTATACGGCATCATTGGGAAGAGTACTTTGCCGTCCTTGTTAATGCCTTCACGAATGGCACGGATCTTTTCCCCGTCGGTCCACGTACCGATGCCGGTATCCTTGTCGGGCGTGATGTTCGGTACGCGGATATCGAGCCCGTCCATTCGTCCCATGTCCTGCCCGCTTGCCAGTTTGCCTTCCATGGCGGGGCTGTCCTGCAGCCGGTAATTGTGTGGCGAGTGGCACCCGGTGCAATTCGCCAGCGTAAAGACGTACTTTCCGCGAGCGATGCGCTCCGGAGTCATCGCCACTTGGATTGCGGACGGCTCCGCGACTGTTGGCTTTCGAAGAACCAGATATCCGATGCCGGCCAAACCAAGCACAACGATCCCGAGAAGGACAAACCCAATCTTCTTCAACATAGAGATTCAATATCCTAACGTACTCATCCCGATGCGGTAACGGACTGCGGTATCGCACCACCAGTGTTGATGCAGTATAGCCAAGCAGACGATATTGCGTGCCCTATGCCGGACGGATCTTACGAAACTCGGCGAGGCAGCGCTGTGCCGTTTCCACGGAAGAGTACTTGCTGCCCTCCTGCTCGATCAGGTAGTACTCGACGCCGCCCTTCTTCTCCGCAGCATCCAAGATCTTCTTCCAGTCCGCTTCGCCTTCTCCGAAGAGAGCTTTGTAGCCGATTGACGGATCTTTGGACCACTCCTTGCAGTGAAGGGAGGCGATACGGCCCGGGTTGGCATTGATCCACGCAACGGGGTCAGAGCCGGCTTCCAGGCAGGTGCCGACGTCGAGTTGGAGAGCAACGCTCTTATCCGTGTTCGAGGCGAGCACTTCGATGGGGCGCTTGCCGTCAATGGGCGTGAACTCGGTGCGATGATTATGGAACCCGGTGCGGAGGCCAGCCGGTTTCAGCTTCGTGGATGCCTGGTTCAGCTTGTCGGCGACGCCTTTCCAGTCATCCAGAGTTTTCGCGGGCGCACTGGCGAGGATCACGAACTTGCTGCCGAGGATATTGTTCAGTTCAGTCGCTTTGTCGAGATCGGTCGTTAGGGAATTCAACCCATTGTGCGTCGAAAAACATCGGATGCCGAGGCCATCCAGTCTCTTGCGCATCTCTTTCGCCTGATCCGGAGTCCAGGACATATAGGGTGAAAAGAATTCGAGCCCCTGATATCCCATCTTGGCGACGGCATCGACGGTGCCATTGGGATCTTCTTTCAAGCGATCCCGAACCGAGAACATTTCCAACCCTACAGGAATCTTTTTCCTGGCGGCTGTGAGCAGCGGGGCCGCTGCGGAAGCGGCGAGAAACGAGCGCCTGGTAAGAGAAAAGTTCGACATCGTAAGTTATTACATCACAATCAATAGAGACGCCATGAACTGGACAGGAATCGGAGCAGCGTGCCTGGGACTTGCGGTAATGCTGGGAGCCTTTGGCGCACACGGGTTGCGGGACAAACTGGACGCCTATTCGATGGGCATTTACGAAAAGGCGGTCTTCTACCACTTCATCCACGCGTTGGGTATCTTGATCGTCTCGCTGATGCCAAGAGTCAACGCACTTCGCAATGATCAAGCGGGATGGATATCCGGCTTACTGTTCTTCGGAATCCTGATCTTTTCCGGGAGCCTGTATGCGTTGGCAGTAACCGGCGCACGCTTGCTCGGCGCGATTACTCCGATCGGCGGTGTGTGTTTTATTCTCGGCTGGCTGCTGCTGGCATTCAGAGCTTTCAGGTCACAGCAATAGCAACTGCAGCTACCGAGTCTTCATGCGGGCTGGACTTGGACAGGAAAATTGACAGACCGCGAGATGAAACAGAGTTCGTGGGCTTTATGGTGCAGGCGTTCGAGTTCCCCAGCGCGCGATGGATCCGCGAGAGTGACACTTGGGCGCAAAGTTACGGATGTGAACTCTCCGCTTCCGTCCGAATTCTCACGCATGGTACCGCGCGGGTAATCTTCGTACGCGGTGACCACAATGCCTGCTTCCGCGCATACGTGGAGGAACCAGAGCATATGACAGGAGGACAGTGTAGAGACAAGAAGTTCTTCCGGATTGTATCGGCTGCCCTCGCCGCGAAAACTCGGATCCGAAGAACCGAGAATGGCATGTGCCTTCCCTTCTCCAGTGATTTCGTGATTGCGGCTGTAGGCGCGATAGCCAGACGTTCCTGTACCCGTATTGCCGGTCCACCTCATGGTGAGGGCGTAGTGATGTTCGTGGGCCATTCCAATATTATGTGCGGCTGCGGGCGGGCTCCCCTTGAGACTGCAGCCCGCGTATCCGGTTACGAGCCCCCGGCGAGCGCCTGGACCGTGGCGAAGGTGTCGGCCTGGTCCGCGGTTTTGTCCGTACGATAGCGCTTCACACGTGCGAAGCGCAGTGCGAGTCCACTTTCATAACGCGGGCTCACCTGGATTTCATTGAAGGCAATTTCCACTACAATTCTTGGCTCCACGTAAACCGTGTAGCGGTCCCGCGCGACCTCAATTTTGAGCAACTCCCCCGTTTGCCATCGCAGCATTTCGTCGGTGAGGCCTTTGAACGTTTTTCCGAGCATGGCGAATCCACCCTTTTCGGTATCGCGCGCTCCCAAGTGGAGATTGCTGAGCCAACCCTGTCGGCGGCCATTGCCCCATTCAGCGGCGAGGATCACCAGATCGAGCGTGCGAGCCTTCTTCACTTTTAACCAGCTTTGGCCGCGCGCACCAGCCGCGTAGGTTGCAGACGGAGCCTTGGCCATAACGCCTTCATGTCCGCGTTCGAGAGCTTCCGACACGAATTGCCCGGCACGTTGTTTGTCGGCCGTGAGCGTGTGCGGGATGACCAGGTGCGGAGCGACGTCCTGCAGGATCTGGAAGCGGCGCGATTGGGCTTCGTCAATGAGTGAGCCGCCGTCCGAGTAGATAGCGTCGAAAAAGAACGGCGTGAGCGGCAACCCGGCTCGCATTGCAGCCACATCCAATTTGCGGCCGAAGCGGCGCATGGTGATCTGAAAGGGCAGCGGGCGGCCATCGGGTTGCAGGCAGATGACCTCGCCGTCGAGGATCAGATCCTTGGAAGGAAGTGAGCGCACGGCATCGACCACTTCGGGCACGGCGGCGGTGACATCGTTCAACTGGCGCGAGTAGACAGCCACCTGGTCGCCCGCCTTGTGAACCTGGATCCGGGCGCCGTCGAGCTTGTATTCCAGGGCGGCCTCTCCTAATTCGTCGAGCGCATCAGCGATTTCGTCCGCGCTGCCCGCCAGCATGGGCTGCACAGGCCGGAAGAGTTGGATGCCGTAACGGCGGAGCCCTGCTTCGCCTTCAGAAAGAGCAACCCGGGCGATCTCCGGAAGATTGCCTGCCATCATGACGGCGCGGCGAACGCGGTCAGCCGACTGATCTGAAGCCTTCGCGATTGCTTCGATCATGATGCCCTCGAGCGCGCCCTGACGCAACTCTCCGGTCAAAAGGCCGAAGAGGAAACGATGTTCGGTTGCGGTTGCCCTTGCGAAGAGCAAATGCAGCAACTCACCGCGTGCCTGCTGAGAACCGCGGCCTTTCGTAGTAGAGATCGACTCCAGGAGGGAGTCCAGTTCGAGGATTGTGAGAGACGCCTGGGCAGCGGCACTCGCCGCGGCGTCCTTGAGAGTGGCATAGCCAATGCCGATTCTGCCCTGCCGCGTCGCCCCGGAGAGATAGGCAACGATCAGTTCGACCTCTTCGGGCGCGGCCTGGCGAATCAGACCGGACAGAAGCTCAATCTTTTGGAGACGCTTGGAGGTCTCCGACACTCGTGTGGAAGTTTCGACCAGTTGAGACAGGAGCACGCGCCGCCGTCCCGCTACAACCGGGACGCGATCTTCTGCGCCATCGCGGTCAACTTTTCCTGACCGGTAATCATCCGGCCATCGATTTGCACGCCGAGATCGCCCTTACGGAACATGAGCATGCTGCCCATGGGCCCCATCTGCGCATCGTCACCTAAGCCTTCGATTTTTTTCGTAAGCCCCTTGCCGCCGGCCATGCCCAACGCCAGGCGCATGGCGTTGAGTGCCTGACGTCCATCGCGATTCAGTTCCACGGAGAACCCGCCGGCACCGCCGGCCATCGCGCCGCCGAACGCCTTGGTGATGCCTTCGAGGGCCTTGGAAGGATCCTTCTCCGCGTCAGCACCTTTCGCATCGAGTTCTTTCATAGCCTGCGCGATCTTGTCCTGCTGTTCTTCCGCGTTGAGCGTCGCCGTATGGTACGTGCAGGTGTTGCCGGAACTCTCCGCGGAAACTACCTTGAGGGCGAGAATGTCACTGGCTTCCGATGTGGAGAGCAGAGAGCACGGATCGGGAAGCCGTCCGCTGACAGAACGAGACGCGGTGAGTGCGCCGAGATCGACTCCTTGCTCCCTCGCGGCCGCTTCCACCCGATGTTTGACGCGATAAGCGGTATAGATAACGCTCACGAGTGCGAGGGCTCCCATGAGAAAGAATATGCCGACGACAACCAAAATGACCTTAAGGGCGGAGCTGCTTTTCGCGGCGGGAGGAATAGGAGCAGGGGCCGGCGCTGCAGCCGCTGCGGGAACACCCGCCTGATTTTGCAACGCACCGCATCCGGTGCAGAATCGCGTTCCCTCAGCGATTTGGGTCCCGCACGATGTGCAGAATTGGGCCATTTGTCACCTCCGACTGGCTCTGCTATTCTTGCTTGCCGGACGCTGGAGTGCAAGGGGCCTCATCGACGACCCGGGACCTTCCGGCGAATCTACTTTGCCGAGGTGGCATTTTTTGGCTGAGCAACCGGCCAGCTATCATTCGGGTATGCAGCACCGGCTGGATACAACAGGGGACGCAATGCGCAAGTTAGGCGCGCAGACGATCGAGTCGATTGCATCGTATTGCGATACATTGCGCAGCAGGCGTGTTTACCCCGAAATAACCTCGCGCGAGTTGCACGCCGAACTAGACGAGGCCGTACCCGATGCCCCGGAATCGCTTGCGAACCTGCTGTGGAAGGTGGAGCAAACCATCATTCCGAATCTGCGGCACAGCGGACATCCGCGGGCTCTCGGTTATGTCACGTCTCCCGGTACGGCCATCGCTGCCCTAGGAGAATTCGTTGCAGCTTCAGTGAATGCGAATGTTACTTCGTACCGGTCCGCGCCGTCCGCAACCATTCTGGAGCATGTGGTGACAGGATGGCTTCGAGACATGATTGGCTTTGCGCCGGAGTCATTCGGAGTGCTGGTCAGCGGCGGCTCCATGGCGAATTTCTCCGCCCTGGCAGCTGCCCGGGCGAAGGCAGTGCCGAATGCAGGGCGAGTAGGCCTGAGCGGCAAGCGGCTGCGCGTCTACGCATCCGAGGAAGTCCATTTCTCTATCCCGAAGGCGGTGGCGCTGCTGGGCATCGGCGAGGAAAATGTCCGATTCATACCGACGGACGAAAGCTTTCGGATCCGTACCGCCGAACTACGATCCGCGATTCAGCAGGACGTGGCCGACGGCAATCAACCGATGTGCATCGTGGGGAATGCAGGCACAGTGGCAACCGGCGCTGTGGATCCATTTCCCGAGCTGGCGGCCGTGGCTCGGGAGTGCGGTGCGTGGCTGCACATCGACGGAGCGTATGGAGCGCTCGCTGCGCTGGCGCCATCGGCGAAGGCTTGTTTCGCCGGTATCGATCTGGCCGATTCAATCAGTCTGGACCCACACAAGTGGCTGTATTTGCCGGTCGGCTGCGGGTGTGTTCTTTATAAAGATCCGGCGGCCGCGCGTGCCGCCTTCGCGCACGATGCGGAATATACAAGACCGATCGGCCTGGCACAGGACGAGGCGTTTTTGTTCTGGGAGTACGGACCGGAACTCTCCCGGCCGTTTCGCGCGCTGCCTTTATGGATGCAGATCAAGCATGCGGGAACCGATGTGTTGTCAGAATCCATTGAGCACGATCTGGAATGCGCACGCCACTTCTCGCGCCTGGTGGCCGAGGCTGATGATTTTGAGTTGTTGGCTTCCGGGCTGTCGGTCTTCTGCTTCCGGTATAAGCCGGCGGGATTTGCCGGTGACCTGGATCAACTGAATGAGAAGTCACTCGTGCAACTGCAGCACGACGGCAGCAGCTATCTTTCGAATGCGCGCGTTCACGGGCACTTTGCCCTGCGGGGGTGCGTGCTGAATTATCGCACCACGTTGGAGGACATGCAGACGGTGCTCAACGATGTGCGCAGGGCCGCCGCAAAGGTCACCGGCTCTGCAGCCCAGGCAACTTGATGACGTAGGCGTGCTGTGCTTTGGTGGCGTCGCTCGGCGCGGCAGGCATCTCGATCAGCAGATCATTTCCCGCAGCTTTCCATTTAAGGGAACCCTCATGGCCCAGCAGGCCCGGCTGCATGCCTGAAGGAGCACTCACGTTCCGGACGGTGAACTGCGCACCGGGCCAGCGCGGCACAATGGCATACACCGCGTTATCCTTTGCGGTGAAGAACGTCTCGATGATTGCCTGCCCCGGCTTCTTGGCTTCGATATAGTCGGTCACTTCATAGCGCGTCATGAATTCGCCGGTCTCGAGCTTCGGCTGATTGCCGCTGCTCCACTGGCGAGTCCTCTTCCAGGCCTGCGTGCCGTAGATTGCTTCGCCGTTTGTCTTCAACCAGCGGCCCATCTGTAGAAGCCGTTCCTGCATGATTTCGGGAATACGGCCGTCGCCGGTGGGTCCGATGTCGAGCAGGAGATTGCCGCCGCGGCTCACCAGGTCGACCAGCATGAGGATCATTTCGCGGTCGGTCCGATAGTCCTTTGCCTGCTCGGCGCGATTGTAGCCATAAGAGAAGCCCATTCCGCGGCTCTCTTCCCACGGATGATTGCTGCCTTCCAGACCGGCTGTGTACTCGGTGGTGTAATAGCCTCCGTGTTTATGGCGGGTATCCTTGCCCCAACGGTCGTCGACGACAACGTAGTCCTTCACTGGAGAATCGTTGTACAGCCACGCGAGCAACTCTGGCGACTTCCACTGATCCGAATTCAAATCCCACTCGCCATCGGAGAAGATGATGTCCGGTTGATAGTTCGTTACCAGGTCCTTGAACTGCGGATGCATGTGCTCGGTCACGTAACGAGGCTTGTCAGTAAGCCAGAGCGGGTTGTACCACTCATAAAGCGAATAGTAGAAACCCATGTGAACACCGCGTTTGCGAACTTCCTTCGTCAGGTCGCCGAGGACATCCCGCTTCGGTCCGGTCTCAAGGGCGTTCCAGGGCCGCTTCCACGTTGCGCTCGCCTGCTTGTTCGGCCACAACGTAAACCCCTCATGATGTTTTGAAGTGAGTACGACGTATTTGGCGCCCGACTTTTCGAAGATGTCGGCCCAGGAGGCGGGATCGTAGAGTTCGGCGCGGAACATGGGCGCGAAGTTCTCGTACGGGAAGTTCTCGCCATAGTTCTTCTTATGGAACTCCCATGTGAGGTTCGGCTGACCCTTTTCCGTCGGACCTTTCTTCAGCGTGTTCCAATACCATTCGGCGTAGGTTCCCACTTTGCCGTACGACGGAACGGAGTAGACTCCCCAGTGGATGAAGATGCCAAACTTCGCGTCGGTATACCACTTCGGAATCGGGCGTTTGTCGAGCGATTCCCAAGTGGGTTGAAAACGGTTCTGGGCGCTGGCAATCAGGCTCATGCTCAATCCTGCGGCGATCAGGAGTTTCATTGTTTTCTGATTGTATTACCGGAGCGAGGCTGCTGATAGAGTGATTGCACATGCACTGGATTTTATTGCTGGTGGCGTTCATGACACCGGCTCTCGCTCAACCCACATTGTTCGCGTGCGGTAGCTTCTCACAACAATATGTCGTAGGAGCGAAGCTCCCGCCGAGCGGCCTGTTCCGAAAAAACGCGAACGGCCAGTGGGAACATCTCGGGTACAATCATCCTTTTCTTTTCGGGCTGGCCGGGGATTCGCAACATCCGGACACACTTTACCTGGCGGCGGGAAATGGGGTGATTCGCGCCGAGGCTGGAGGCACCAAATGGACCATCCTGACCGGTAGCGACATAACCGAGGTCCGGAACGTCGTTGCTGGCCCTGGATTCCTTGCATACGGATACAGTCACGGAATTCGAGTCTCGCGTGACGGCGGTAAGACGTGGCAAGAGCTCGCTTCCAGTTTGCGGCGGAAGTACACGGGCGCGCTGTATGGGAACGCCGATAGTCTGATTGCGGGAACAGAAGAAGGACTGTGGAGAACCGAGGATGCCGGAAAGACCTGGCGGCAGGTGGGGGCAGCAGGCTATCAGGTGATGCGAATCGAAAACTCACCTCACGACGCGTGCCACTGGCTGGCCTCAACCGAGCAGGGCGGCCTCTTCGAATCCCGCGATTGCGGAAAGACGTTTGAGAGCAGCGGCCGGCTCGGAGTCGGTCAGAACATCTACGACGTTGCATTCGACCCCCGAAAGCTGGGCCGCATCGCAATAGGTGGCTGGGGAGTGGGGGTGGCAGTGTCTGAAGATGGCGGCAAAACCTGGACACGCCGCAATGTGGGATTACCGCGGCCGGAGGTTACGACGCTCACGTTTGATCCGGCCCACGCGGGCCGTCTCTATGCGGCGGTTCACAAGGATGGCGTATTTGTGTCCGACGATGCCGGAGGAACGTGGCGAAAAGACGGCCTCGGCGGCGGGCAGATCCAGGAACTCCGCTTCGTTTCGGCGAGGAGTGCCGAATGAAGACCCTCCTCCTGTTTGCGTTGAGCGTATGCGCCGTTGAGGGCGCAACGCCGGCTTTCGAGCAGCGCATCAAGACGGTCATCGATCTCAACGCTCATCCGAAAGATCTGAACGCCGCGGGGTTCGGCACAATTGCGGCTAAGCTCTGGCTGCATGAGGATGCGGCCTGGTCGTCTACCCGGCTAAAGCAACTTCTGGCTGGTCCGCAAAACGGGGACATGTTCTGGATGTTTCCGGTCACCGCCATCGCTTATCTGGATGGCGGACAGCTCACACCGGCGGCCCGCACGGCCTTGCGCTCAGCGTGGAAGACCTACGCGCCCTATCGCGGCGACACGGAAAATCATTGGCTGCTGTACTACACGTGCCTCTACCTGATGGCGCAGCTCTATCCAGAAGACGGACCGGCGACCTGGTACACGGGGAAGTCCTCACGGGAAAACATGGAGGAAGCGCGGCAGTGGATCGAATCATGGGTGAAGCTGACGACGACACGCGGTCAGGGCGAGTATGACTCGCCGCATTACATGAGCGTGTACCTGATACCGGTTTCCTACCTTGCGGCGTGGGCGAAAGATCCAGCGATGAAGCAGCGCGCAACCATGATGCTCGATTATCTGATTGCCGACTACGCCGCCGAGAATCTGGATGGCACTTATGTTGGTGCGCAGTCGCGCGTCTACGACCGAGAATTACTGCTGAAATCAGCGAATGTGGCAAACGATTTCGGCTGGCTGTGGTTTGGTCTGGGCGGCAACCGCGACGCGCCCAGCGGATATCTGCTCTGGTATGCGGCCGCGAGCGGCTACGAACCTCCGGACATTCTGCGGGGAATCGCGACTGACCGGTCCTGGAGCTATACGCATTATGAAAAGAAACGAACGCGCAACCGGTGGCGATTCCATGACGAGTTGCATGGCCCGGTATACAAGACAACCTACGTCCGGAAAGAATACGCCATTGGCTCCGACCAGGGCGGCGTCTTACAGCCTATTCAGCAGCACTCGTGGGACGTGACTTGGGCGCTCCCGGATCAGCGAGGAAAACAGAACACGTTCTTCACGTTGAATCCGCATTCCTCGCTTCACGAGTTGGAGACTTACTTCGTATTTTCCCCGGACACGGGAATCGAGGATGTTGTCTCCTCGAAGAAGTTCTACGATTCGGCGGACAAGTTCTCCGGAGGCTCACCGTTCGAGAAGATCGTACAGGATCAGGACACGCTGATCGCGCTTTACAACATAGGCCGTGAGGAGCGTTTTCCTCACATCAACGGATTCTTTTCCAAAGATCTGGCGGAGTGGCGCGAAGACGCGTCCGGCTGGATCTTCCTGCGCGGCGGAGACGCATTCATTGCGTGCCGTCCGCTGCAGCCATATTCATGGAAGCCGGTTGAAGGGGGAGGACGCCGTCTCTTCAGTCCCTACCTGAAGAATGGAGTGGTGGTGCAGGTGGCGGCCGCGTCCGAATTCGCGAACCTCGATGCATTCCGAAAAGCGATTCTGGCGCTGCCGCTAACGTTTTCTCTCGAGCCGGTACCCTCGGTGCGCTTCCGCTCGCTCCGGGGCAGCCTGCTGGAGTTCACCTACGGAGATACTCCGAAGATCAACAGCAAGCCAATCGACTATGCACATTGGCCGCTGTTCGGCGGTCCTTTCCTCAAGTCGGATGTTGATTCTCAGGTGCTCACGATGCGGTACAAGGACAGCGTGCGAGTCCTTGACTTCCGCACTCTCAAGGTGACCCAGTCCACTAAATAATGTGGAAAACGGTCAGAATGAGAGCCGGAAATGCAGCAGTCGCAACAAGGGCGCCGAACAGTACGACGATCGGGTTGCGAGGTATATGCACATGATCTCTGTACATCGATGCTAGAGACGTATTCGATCTCCAAAAGGTGACACCCCTCTGGTTTCACCGGGTATTTGCGGGACAGCCGCAGTTCCGGTCTCCATTGCAGCGCAATAGCGTTGTTTCATGGTGTTCCATGAGAACGAATGGCACCGTTTTTGCAGATTAGCCGCCAATTTCTGCGCCTTGAAAGAATTATCACGAAGCTCGCGAATGCACCGGGCCACGTCGGCGACGTCCCCGGGACGATGGAAGAGTACGCACGAATCGTCAAAGTACTCCCTTATCCCGTCCAGGTCAGCGCAAATGATGGGCTTACCCATGACGCCGAACTCGTAGATCCGGGTCGGCACGTTGATCCGGGTGAGTGCTGTGTCTCGCGTGGTTATCAAGCCAATATCGCTACTCGCTATCCTTTTCACAACCTCAGACAATTCGATGCGACCAGTGAACACGGCCAAACCTTCAACTTGTTCGACGTGGGTGAATTCGGTAAGCGCCTCAAACTCGCGGGCTTCGCCAACAATCGTGAGCCGGATGCCTCCGCAATCTTCCAGGGCCCTCGCGGCGGCGGCGTACGCCAAATCGGCGCCGTTTCGATAATTGATCGTGCCGTTATAAATCAAATGCAGTGGGCCGGCTTGCGGTCTGAAACCGACTTTCGGCTTGAACAGCTTCTCATCCGCGGAATTCATTATGACCAGGGCATTTTTCGCGGCGATGCCGCGAGTGGCCAGGGCACGCAGGAACGCGTTATTGGGCACAAGTACAAGATCAGACCAGCGGACAATCAGCCTCTCGAATTGGTGAATCAGCCATGGATAGGGATCGAAACGCCGCAGTCCCAACTTGGTCTGGTATAACTCATATCCCAGATCCATCCAATCGGTAACCACGCGAATTCCAAACAGCCCGGCAACTACCTTCAGCAGAATCATGACTTCGGGCAGCACGGAGATCTGCAGTACGGTATATCGCCGGCGACACAGGAGCCAGAAGCATTGAAACAGGCAGTAGACCAGATACACTGCAAATTCGACCGCGTACCGCACCCGGCCTTGGCGCCGGCGATACAGCGGAAGAGAGTGGAATGTGACACCGGCAAGCGCCGGCTCGGGATAGAGTGGGTCTTTGAAACATAGGACGTCAAGCAAATGTCCCTGATCCGAAAGCGCGGTGATCTGGCGCTGGGCGCGAGGATCCTGGGCATATGCCTTATTGAGCACGAGTATGATTCTCATGCCACACCTCCCGGCCTTTCAAGCAGAAGACGATCGCTCTCGTAGACGACGCAACTGCATTGCTTGAAAATACCCGCGGCATTCGGACGGAATTTCCGGATCGTTGGCCAGCAGGAACGCGCGGCAATAACCGGCGAGCCAACAAAGCGTTCCGAACAGAAATGGCCGCTTGTTTGCACGATAGAGCGTTTTCGCGAGGGCATAGACGGGGTGCATCCCGAGTTTCTGATCCCGGACGCCCTCTGTGAACCGGGCCCGAATCACCGACGTGCCTTCTGTCCCCATTGGGCGGTGATGCTTGTATTCCAGGTCCGCAAAGGCTGCGGTATTCCATCCCTTCATTCGCGCCATCGCACACGCCAGTGTGTCCTGCCCACCCCACTGCAGCGGTTTATGGCCTCCAATCTCTTCGAAGCACTCACGTCTGAAAAACTGGTTCGGGCCCATCACGAGATAGGAGGGAACAGATAGCGATACCTGCGTGCCATCGGCAAGGCACTCCACGTGCCGTCCACTTGAGATGCCCAGTTTCGGATCGCAGGCGAAACGGGCGATGAGATTCTCGAAATATTTGCTTCCGAAGGTAACATCACCATCGAGGAGGCCGATAAACGTCGACGGAACGCCAGTTGCATGCTTCCAGCCTTCCCGGACTGCGAGTACCTGATTCAAAAACGACCTTGGTCCGCCAAAGTGAACTACCAGCGGCAGGATGAAGGAGAATTTCCGGCCTTCTTCCTCCACGATGGAAGCCGTGTCATCCGTTGAATCGTTGATGCAGACGATCCACAGCTTTGGCGGCACGGTCTGACTGCACACAGAGGTCAGCGTTCCTCTGATGTGCTCCGCTTCATTCCTTACGGACGTAAGTAGAATGTACGACCGGTCTTCCATTTCGCCTTTGTTTGCCACAACCACCATAGGCGGAACTTAAAAAACCTTAGTGCGGAATTCCCATTTTGTCGCGCCAGATTCCTGGCCAGTATACACTCAAACCGTCTTTGTGTACGCCTGATTTTCAGCCTCGTGCTATTTGCAGGGATCGAGGGCGGAGGCGTCCGCGTTCGCTCGGCGCAATGTACCTTGCTGTTGCCGTTCGCGAACAGCCGCCCGGCGGCCGATCCGGTTTGCAAATCATGGACTTGGAGAGATTGATGCGCGAGGAACACGCAATCGGGAGACCCCGGGTGGCGAGCACGTCAATTCAATTCGCAAACAATGAACTTTTCACCAGCGCGCAACCAGAGTGAACTTTCGGAACCAGAATACAATCCGAGTAAACGAAAGAAAAAGGCGCCGTTTGGTGCTTGCAGGATACTGATTTTCTTAGGGTTCGAAAAGGATTTGGCCAGGTGCGGGGCACGAGCGTAGGCGTCCGCCGGTATCTCGAGCATTCGTGCTCCGTCTCGCACAAACTCTTAAGTGATCACCGCGGGCGTTCTCCGGTCACGCGCGCGCAGTGATTCGCCATTTACAGTGGCTGTCTTGTGTTCGGGTGCCTGATTGGCTCGAAGCTCTCCCCGATAGCCGTAGACTCTGATCCCGTAGTACCCACGTGCACGCATCGCGGTCACGAAGGCGTCGGCAAATGATTCACCGGTGATCTGGCTGACCTCGCCCGAATGGCAAGACCACAGTTTAATCGTGATACCAGGAATATTCTGCAAACCGTCCTCTATGAGACGCGCCGCCAGTAGAGCCGGACTCAGCTTAAGTGGCCTAAGGCCCACCACATCGGAGTTTCCATGGCAGTGCACATATAGACCTTTGGCGCAGCCAGAAGCTGTTTCTTGTCATCCCGTTGCCCTTCTTTGAGGCCAAACCTGACGACGAGGGCTGCACCTGCTTCGACTATTTCGGAGTTCTTCTTTTTGTACAGTTCCCAGGCTTCTCCCCTGTCCATGCCGTCGAGAATTTCCGGCGTAAGATCTTTTGATCTGATGGACTCGATTGGAATGTCAACGTACCGGATGTGATTTGCCATGGTTGGAATATAAACGCCTACATTCCTCGATGCAATCCGGGAACTTCCGCTCTTGCCGGAAATCCAAATGTCAAAGGTAATTTAATGGAGGGAAAGAAGATTTTGGTCGGGGCGAGAGGATTCGAACCTCCGACCTCCTGGTCCCGAACCAG